>CAXSBC010000006.1:0-293524 GCA_964236105.1 uncultured Acetobacteraceae bacterium
TCCAACTACTTCGCCGCCGCCGGATATGATGCAGACTGATCAGAAATTGCTCTAGAAGTGACGCTCGTAGATCTTGATGACGTCGCCCGGCTTGACATAGCTCTGCGGCAGCAGGCGGCCGACCACCGCACGATCGCCGTCCTGACGCACGACGTAGACGTAGTTCTCGACCGCGCGGTAGGTGAAGCCGCCGGCGGCCGCGACCGCCGTGAGCATGGTCATCGCCGGCTGATACGGGTACTGCCCGGGCTTGGCCACCTCGCCCAGGATCGCGACCGGCCGATAGGCGGCGATCTCCACCGACACGCTGGGGTGGAGCAGAAGCTTCCTCTGCTGCAGCACCGAGATCATCTCGGCGGCGAACTCCGTCGTGGTCAGATCCGCCGCCTGCAGGTCGCCGAGCAGAGGGATGGCCACCTTGCCGTGGTCGTTGACACGGAAGTTGGCGCTGAGCTGCGCCTCGCCGTAGGTGATGACGCGGATCTGGTCGTCCAGGCCGAGACGGTAATTATGCGGATCATACGGCGGCAGCGTCCTGAGATCGCCGCCCGGCGCACATCCGGCCAGCAGCGCGGCCACCAGTCCGGGCAACAGCGTGAGGCTGGCGATGCGGCCATTCCGCGAACAAGTCATCTGCATGCTCCATCAACTCAGGACTTCAAGGTCAGGCTAGAAAACCAGATGCAGGGCAACGAGGATCTCGTTCGTGGGGAAGCGTCCGGTGCCCACGGCGTTCTGGCTGGAAAAGTCGTAGTTCGCGTCCAGCCTCAGGTTCCGGTTGATCAGCAGCTTGGCGCTGCATCCGACGCTGTAGATCGTCTGATCGAGCTGGCTCTGATTGAGTGCGGTGCCCTGCAGCAGGAACGGCGTCGACGGATAGTTCGCGTTCTGGATCTGCCCGTAGGCGCCCAGAATGATGTTGCGCTGGTATTCGTGCTCCACCGAAATCTTCGCCGACGTGAAGGTATAGCCGACGACGCTCTCGATGGCGCTGTCTTCTATGCCGGTACGTATGGCCAGCGAAACGTTGGTCAGGCGCGTCGGCAGCCAGCCGACCTCGACTTCCGTGATCGGCGACTGGATGTTGCTGTAGAGCGACGATCGATAGCTGCGCAGCTGGTAGCCGGCCAGCGCCCGCACCTGGAACGGTCCGGTCGAGCCCAGATCGACGCCGGCCAGCACGGATCCGCCATTGGCGTCGCGGCCGGGCAGTCCGGCGAGCCGGTTCTGATAGCGTATCTCGGTTCCCTGCAGCACCAGCAGCAGGCTGCGGCCTGGCGACAGCTCGTAGCGGCTGGTCAGCGTCTCGTTGACGATGGCGCGGTTCCGGTAGCTCTGGCTCTGGCTGATGTCGGCGTTGCTGAGCGCATCGAAGTGATACTGGGTCGCGCCGATCTCGGGAATGAAGCTGAACGGGCTGTGCGTCGTCGCGGTGTAGCTCAGGTCCAGCGAATCGACCTCGTAGGGAATCGGCTGCGTGGTCACCACCGCGCCGAGGTCGGTCGGCGTCTGCACCAGGCTGAGATGCGTATACGAGACGCCCAGCCTGTCGCGTCCCAGCTCGTAGACGCCGCCGACACCGGCGGTCCAGTTGGTCCGGTTCTGGATGGTCCGCTGCGGATAGCGGCTGTCATCCACGCTCAGGTTCGCGTGCAGCTCGTGCTGCGTCCAGTCGGACGCGGCCGACACGCTGCCCTGGCTTTCGATGACCGTGCTGGCATGGCCGCCCGGAAAGCTGTCGACGTTGGAGTCGTAGCCGAACGCCTCGCTGAGGTCGCCGTCGATCTGGAAGCTGCGATAGCGGACGCCGAGCGGCGCATACTCGTCGAGCACGCGAAGCTGCGTGGGATCGGTCTCGATGCTGCCGGCGCCCCGGCCGAGAGGCGGGAAATAGGTCTCGATGATCTGCGCCGAGGCGCCATGCGATCGGAGGGTTATGCTGGCTGCGACGACGCCTGCGCAGATGACGACGGATCTTCTCACGGGTCTTCGCAGGACAGGCAATGCAGGACCTCGCAACTCGGCGGGCGACGGCCGGTGTCGGACAATGGGCAGGGGTCGATCGCCGGGTGCAACATCTGCATCAGCCTCCGGTCGACCGCAACCATAATGCGTGCGCGCAACGCGCTCGACATCGCTTGCGCCGCATCATCGGCTGAAATGCGGCACTTTCGGCGACCGGCGCCGAGCATCGGCTACGTCGTCAGGTTTGGCGGCCGACCCTTGCGCATGGCTTGCAGCCCTTCCAGCTTGCCCTGCTGGGCGAGGCCGAATCGCTGCCACGACGCGCGTCCGAGCCGCGGCGTGAAGCGGATCGCCTGGACCATGCCGGGACAGACCCGTGTTCCCACCAGGAACGACCAGGCGACAAAGGCGACGCGTCGGGACCGGGACAGCTCGTCCCACAAGGCCACCACCTCGTTATAGGCGAAGTCCTTGTAGCCGCGCTGATCCGTCACCGCGGCCACGGTCGCGTAATGCCGCGTCTCCTCGCGCCTGCCGGAGAAATGATCGACCAGCACCGCCGGGTCGTAGAGCAGCGTCCAGCCTGTGCGCCTGACCTCCAGCCCGAAGGCCAGATCGTCGTTGGGCTGCGCGCCGCGACCCTTGAGCCGGGCATCGAAGCGGATGGCGCCGATCGCCGCGCGACGAAAGCTCATGTTCGCCCCCTTCACCATGTCCACCTCGCGCGGCGCGCCGTGACCGAGATGCTGGTTCGGGACCACCCGTCCATACCAGCTGATATGTCCGACCACGTCGGACAGCTGATCGTTGAAGCCGGTGCCGTCATGCAGCCGATCCTTGCCGCCCAACCCGCCCAGCCTGGGGTCGCGCTCGAAATGCGACTGGATGCGCTCGCTCCAGTCCGGATGCGGCACGGTGTCGTCGTCGATGAAGGCGACGATGTCGGTGGTGATGGCGTCCAGCCCGGCATTGCGCGCGGCCACGATGCCGGAACGCGGCACCGGGATCATGCGCACCGGCAGCACGCCGGCAGGCCGGCCCTGCATGAAGGCGGCGGTGGCCGCATCGTCGGCATGCACCGTCACCACCACCGCGTCGGGAAGCCGGCGCAGGCGCGACAAGCCGTCGAGACAGGCGGCAAGGTCGCTCAGCCGCTTGTAGGTCACGACGATCACGCCGAGCGTCAGGGGCGCGCCGGTGGGGCCACCCGGCCCGGCCGCGGCGTCAGGGCCGCTCATCAGGACGGCTGCCCGGTGGATTGCCGGTCTTCGTGGCGCAGCAGCCGGCGCAGCGGGTCGAAGTCCCGGACCCGGATGCGAAGGCTGGGCAAGGCCAGCCCGATGCCGCGAAGCCCCATGAGCAGCAGCACGAGCTTGGTCAGCGAGCCGCCGAGCAGCGACAGGGCGGCACCCAGGGCGCCGAGCGACGGCGCCAGCATCAGCATCAGCCCGATGATGACGGCAAACGAGATCGCCTGCACGATGGACGGATAGCTGGGACGTCCCGCAGCCAGGAAGGCCTCCAGCTGCATCTGCGCCAGGCAGGCCGCCGAGGCATCGACGATCAGCACACGAAACACCGGAGCGGCGCTGCCGAACTTGGTGCCGTAGAATACCCGCATCAGCTCTCCTCCCAGCAGCCAGCCGACGACGCAGCCCGTGGCCAGCAGCCAGAACAGGATGCGGAACGTCTGGTGGATGAAAATCTCGATCTCGCGCACCGGACGATGCGACATCCCCGCCAGCGTGACCGAGGAGACCGCGGTCTGCAGGATGCCCAGCAGGCGGGCCAGCGACGCCGCCACCGTGTAGAAGCCGAACTCGGTGGGCGAGACCAGCGCCACCAGGAAGACCCGATCGATATTGTAGTAGCCGACCATGACCAGATCGATCGGCGAGGCCTTGAGGCTGTAGGCCAGCAGGGGCGCCGCGCTGGCCAGGACGAAGGCCGGAAGCTTCCGCCAGGCGCGGATCGCGACGAAGGCGGTCGGGATCAGGACCATGATGGTGGCCGCGACCTGGGCCGCCATCACGTTGAACGGCGTGATCCGCGACGTCGCGAACAGGACGAGCAGCAGGAGGAGGTAGAGCAGCGGCGAGAAGTAGTTGGACAGGTTGAAGAACAGCATGTTGCCGGTGCCGAGCAGCGACTGCCGCAGCAGCACCATCCACACGTTGAACACCGACGTCAGGATCGCGAACCGCGCCAGAGCCAGACCGCTCGCGGTGTAGCCCCGCATCAGATGCGGCAGCACCCACAGACAGCCGAGTGCCAGCGGAATGAACAGCAGGGTGGCGCAGCCCAGGCTGACGACGCCGGTGGCGGCGGCGCGGCCGGGGCGTCGACGGGTCTCGTAGACGATGCCGTTCTGCAGCCCGACCGTCGCCAGCGCGGCCGGAAGCAGGAACCACAGGAACGCGGCACCCAGCTCGCCGCGTCCGGTCGGGCCGAGCAGGCGGGCCGTCAGGATCCCGGTGGCGATGTTGACGAGCATGACCGCACCCTGGGTGATCAGGGTCTGCATCATGCCGGCGCCGACGCCGCGTGCGCGCAGCACGATGCCGGCGAGCCGTGCCGCGGTCTTCATCATCGCGGCGCGCGCCTGATCGGCTCTGTCCGGCCCGCGGACGCGTCGCGGTCGCGGTTGTTCGGCGCGATCGTTTCCTCCGGATCGCCCGACATCGCCGCGGCCGGCTCGTAAGACGCCGCAAGGTCGGGGCCGGACGCCGCCAGCAGCAGGCCGAGCGCGATCCAGCCGATGAAGCTGCTCTCGGCGGTCTGGTGAGAGCCGAAGGGCAGGCAGACGACCAGGCTGGCGAAGGTCGCGAAGCACAGGACGAGCTGGTTCCTGTGCGCGAGGCACGCCCGGAAGCCTGCGAACACGAAGGCGAACAGCGTCAGCAGGTAGACGATCCCGCCGACGATGCCGTAGATGATCAGCGCTTCCAGGAAGCCGCTATCGATGGAAACGGTGTCGCGCTTCTGGATCGCCGACGCGTTGGCGCCGTAGCCCTCGCCCCACGGCGTGTCCGCCATCCGGTCGACGGAGGCGGCATAGGTGTCCAGCCGGTCGTTGGCGCTGGAATCGTTGCGCAGCTCGAACAGGGACTGCCACCGGTCGAACAGGTAGTTCTGCAGGTCGGGCGGCACCGCCGGGCTCGACATGAACAGCAAGATGCCCAGCACCGCGGCGGCCGAGAGCATCAGCAGCTGCACCCGTCGCAGCGACGGCATCAGGACGACGGCGACCAGCAGGCCCATGCCGCAGCCGAACCAGGCCGCGCGCACCAGGGTGAGCGCCAGCAGCGGCAGCGTGGCGATGCTGACCAGGCCGCCGAGCAGGCCCTCGCCCAGCAGGAACAGCATCGCCGCCTCGGTGAACACGCCCGCCACGCCAGGCCCGTTCATGGTGCTGAACACGCGCACCTCGTAGGCGACCGGCTTGCCGAAGCTCGCATTGTCGACGTTCATCATCCACATGCGGTCGATGTCGGACGGCGCCAGGAACTGCTCGATCCCGTAGAGGGTGATGATCGGCAGCATGAGGATCAGCGCCCAGCGCAGGCTGCGCCGGATCGCGTCGCGCTGCTCGCGATGCTCGATGACGAAGGCGCAGGCCGCGACCGGCAGCACCCAGCCCAGCGGCTCGTAGAAGGCCTGGATCAGCTTGCCGCCGGCCACCGCCAGCAGCGACGCGTAGCAGAACAGCGCCGTCATCACGATGAAGCCCAGGCGCATCGGCGCGCCGGGCCTGACCATCAGCCGCAGCAGGCTGAGCAGGCAGGGAAGCAGCGCGACATAGGGTGCCAGCAGGATCGGGTTGGTCTGCTCGAAGCCGGCATGGAAGTCGGCGACCCGCCTGAGATACGGACAGAACAGCAGCAGCGCGATGCAGAAGGACAGGTAGCAGGGCCGCCACCGGCGATACACGTAGCCCGCGAGCAGCAGCGCATAGACCGGGAACAGCAGCCGGGTGATGCCGGCCGCCGCCGTGACCAGTCCGTATGGCAGCACCAGCACGCCGAGGCCGATCAGGATCAGGGTCGGAACAGCCTGGCCGCCGCTGCCGGCCCCCACCTGCGCCGGCATGCCGCGCATGCCCTGCCCCGGAACCGAGAAGGCCGCGCGGGGACGCGGGTCGAGCAGCTCAGACGGCATGGGCGGCATCGAGCGGAGCAGCCGCGGTCGCCGGCCTCTTCGCGACCAGCTCGGACACGCCGCGCACGAACTCGGCTACGTCGCCGAGCGGCGCCAGCGCATGGCTGGCCAGCGACATGCGCCGCCAGAGCCCGGCATCCTGCGCCAGCAGCGCCATGCAGGCGGCGAAGCCCTCGGCGTTGTCGGGCTCCAGGACGAAGCCGTTCACCCCGCTGCGCACCAGCGTGTCGCGGGCGCCGACATTGTCCGAGCACAGCACGGGAATGCCCAGCGCCACCGCCTCGTTGACCACCAGCCCCCATTGCTCCTCGATGCTGGGCAGGATCAGCGCCATCGCATCGGCGAGCACCGCCGCGACCGCGCGGTCCCCGAGGAAGCCGCACAGCTCGACGCCGTCGACCCCGAGCTCGGCGATCAGGGCGCGGATCGCGGGTTCGAGCTCGCCCGAGCCGCACAGCAGCAGCCGCTGCGGCGCGTCGGGACAGAGCGTCCGGAACCGTGCGTAGGCGCGGATCGCGGTCGGGATGTTCTTCTTGGGCACGAAGCGGGCGACGACGACGAAGTCGCGCGCTGCATGCGGCTTGCCGCCCGGCGCCAGCTCGCGGGCCGCCTGGCTGCGCACGCGCTCGACCGAGACGGTGTCGTAGGCCGTCACCGCCCAGCCGGCCGGCATGCCGAGGAACCGGTAGTATTCCAGATGGCGCCGCCCGGCGACGAGGCCGCCGCGATACAGCCGGAACACCAGCTGCTTGGCCGCCTCCTTGAGCACCCGGCGCGGCGAGTCGTCGAACTTGCCGTCCAGCATCGCATAGGCCGGCACCCGCCGCGCGCGCAGCCGGGCGCAGATTGCCAGGATCTCCGGATGCTCCTGGTTGCACAGGAACACGCCGGCCACGTCGTACTGGCGCAGCACGCGAAAGAAGCCCGCCATCTTGCGGCGCCAAGGCACCTCCTCCGCCCTGGCGTCGGGGAACAGCGTGTGGCGCCGGAACGCCGACCCGCTCTCGACCGGCTTCCAGGCATAGGTGAGGCTTGCGGTCGCGACCTCGATGCCGACGACGAGGTAGCGGCCCTGCAGCGCCTCGGCGACAGCCTTCAGCCGATCGACATGGTAGGCGCCGAACTGCTCCCACATGAAGACCAGGGCCGGCAGTTCGCTGCGCGGCACGTCACGCCTCGACGAGCTGGGGGACGTCGCTGCGGCGGCGATCGCGCTTCTGCGCCAGCTGCCGGTCGACGAAGGCGCGCAGCCGGTCGCGGAAGATCAGGCTGTCGAAGCCCTCCGCATGCCGGCGGATCGCGGCCGCGTCGAAGGACGTGCGCTCGAACACGTCGATCGCCGCCGAGACCGATGCCTCGGTCTGCTCGTCGAAGAACACGCCGGTCACGCCGGGCAGCACGGTGTCCAGCACGCCGCCGCGGCCGAACGCGATCACCGGCCGGCCCGAGGCCATCGCCTCGAGGGGCGTGATGCCGAAATCCTCCTCGCTGGGCAGGATCAGCGCCTTGCTGTCGCGGTAGAGCGGCCGCATCTGCGCGTCATCGACCCGGCCGACGAAGCGGATGGTGGGCCCGGCCAGCTGGCGCAGCCGCTCGAGCCCGCGGCCGTCGCCCGCCACCACCAGCGGCAGGCCCCGGCGCGTGCAGGCCTCGACCACGATGTCGGGACGCTTCCAGCCGACCAGCCGCATCAGCATCAGGTAATGCTCGCCCGGCCCCTGCCCGACCTCGAACCGGCTCACATCCACCGACGGCGGGATGATGGTGCTGCTCCTGCCGTAGCAGCGCTCGACCCGCTCCTCCACCAGGCGGCTGGTGGTGATCCACGCATCGGTACGGCCCGCACTCATCGCGTCCCAGCGGCGCAGCCGGGGCAGCATCGGCCGCAGCAGCGCCTGGCGCAGCGGCGAGATCTGCTCGCGCGCCACATAATCGGCGTAATCCCAAAGGAAACGCGGCGGCGAATGACAATAGCACACGTTGCACGTCTCCGGGCCGACGATCACGCCATGCGCGAAACCGCTGGAGCTGGTGACGACGAGGTCGTAGCCGGCGAGATCGATGGACTCGAACGCCGCAGGATAGGCCGGCAGCAGCAGCCGGTGGAAGCGGTTGGCCAGCGGCACGCGGTTCAGCCAGGTGGCCTCGATCGGCAGGTCGCGATACGAGGCCGGCATGCGCTCGGGATCGTGGATCGCGGTCTTGATGTCGGCCTGCGGGTAGACGGCCCTGATCTCCTCCAGCACGCGCTCGGCGCCGCCGTACTGGTTCAGGTAGTCGTGGACGATCGCGACCTTCATGCCCTCTGCTCCTCGACCAGACGATCGGCCCGCGCGCGCCCAGGGGTGCATCCGGCCCGCTCCAGTGTCCAGCGGTAAAGGTCGGCGATATCGTCCGCGAACCGCTCCTGGCTGAACTGCAGGCGAGCCCGACGGCGTGCCGCCTCGCCCATCTGGTCGCCGTCCGGACCCAGCACCTTGTCGATGGCGGCTGCCAGCAGCAGCGGATCGGCCTGCGGCACCACCAGCCCGGTGACCTCGTGCTCGACGATCTCGCGCACCCCGCCCACGTCGACCGCCACGATCCGCCGGCCCAGCGCGCCGGCCTCGAGCAGCACCGTCGGCAGAGATTCAAAGCCGCGCGAGGCGAGCACCACCACGTCCATGGCCGACATCAGCTGCGGCACGTCGGAGCGGAAGCCGGTCAAATGCACGCGGCCGGCCAGCAGCGGCTCCTCGCTCAGCGCCTTCAGCGCCGCGAGATATGTTTCATTCTCGTTATAACTGGTCTGCCCGACCAGCCAGAACCGGGCGGTCGGATGCAGCCGGGCGACATGGCGCGCCGCCTCCAGGAACAGGTCCTGGCCCTTGCGCGGCTCCAGCACGCCGAACAGGCCGATATGCGGCCCCGGAACCGATGCCACCTCTGGGGCTGGAACGACGTCGGCCAGGAAGGACGGATCGACGCCGTTGTAGATCAGCCGGATCCGGTCAGCCGGCACGCCCAGACCCAGCAGCATGTCGCGCGACGCGCCCGAGCAGGCGGCGTAGGACGTGCAGGACCGGCGCAGCAGCCGCCCCAGCAGGGCGTAGGAGCGCTTCACCGGCTGCGTCTCGTGGGCGTGCCAGATCAGCGGAATGCCGAGCCGGGATGCCGCCACCGATGCGAACAGCGCGCTCACCGGATGGTGGGCGTGGATGACCGACGCGGTCTCGTCGCGTGCGACCGCGATCACGTCGCGGCGTCCGGCACGCAAACGCCACCATCGTTGCAGAACCGTGACGGGCGACAGCGTCGCCTTGCTGCGATCGATGCCCACCGACACGACGCGATGCCCGTGCTGCGCGATGACATCTGCGAGCGGGCTGGGCGCCGGACAGGCCAGCACAGGGCGGAAGCCATGTGCCGAGGCCGCGTCAGCACAATTGACGATCACTCGCTCGACGCCGCCGAAAAACCCGACCCGGTTCACCGTCAAAACCGTGCCAGGAGATGGGCAGCCCGTCGGCCGGAAGACATCCGGCATGCCATGCCTCCAGTTATCGGATGAAAATGCCTGCAAAATGTAGTTTGATAGCTTAGGCTCAACGTAAGGACAATGTGAAGCAATGCCCAGGCCTTCTACAACAGATCATAAGATTTCAGGCCATCTCGAATACGGGGCCAGATAGAATCTATTTACAGAGCAAGCAACTCTTTTTTTGAACAATGCTTGGCTTTGCGCTATACCAATCCGTCCACAGGTTCTTGTAGAGAAGTACGCGCCATGCTCGTCAGAACGGGTGATCGAACGACGACATCCAGCAGAAGCTACGGTTCCGAGTTGGTGCCCGTTTCCATGGTTCAAGGCAGCCGTCCGGGAACACCGAGTGCGGGGCTGTCTCCGGTGGAAGTGCTGCGTCAGGTCTGGTCGCAGAAACTTGTGTTCCTTGTCGTCATGGGACTGCTCTCGGCGGCGGTGATCGGCAGCGTCTCGCTGATGAAGGACATCTTCAGCTCCGACGGCTTGCTGATGGTGCGCCTGAACAGCGTCGACTTCTCCAACCTGCCCGGCGTGATCGGCAGCTCGCCCTCCGGCGAGGGCCTGAACCTCGTGCATAGCGAGGTGGAGATCCTGAGCAGCGAGGCGATCGCCCGACAGGTGGTGCAGCAGCTCGATCTGAGCAACGTGCCGGGTTTCCTTCCCGAACCGTCATTTTTGAGTCATTTGCGCGCGTCGGTGTTCGGGCAGAAACATCAGATCGATCCCGCAACGGCCACACGCGACCGGACGGCCGCCGCCATCGGCCAGTACATGAAGGATTTCAGCGTCTACAACGACGGCAAGTCCTACATCATCCAGGTCGGCTTCTCCGGCGCCGACGGCGCGCTGGCGCAAAAGATCCTGAACACGCACATAGCGACCTATCTGGCCGATCAGGATGCGGCGAAGCAGGCGATCCTCGGCCGCGCGCAGCACTGGCTCGACGGCCAGCTCGGCGGGCTGGAGACCCAGGTCGCGACGTCCGAGCGGGATCTGCAGTCCTACAGCGCCGCCCACCATCTGGGCCGCACGGGCGGCGACACGGTGGGCACGCACGAGCTCAGCAACATCACGACCCAGCTCGCCACCGCGCAGAGCGACCTCGCGCGCAAGCAGGCCTACTTGGAGGCGCTCAACGGCCTGTCGCGCCAGCCGAGTGCGGAGATCTCCAACAGCACGGTGCTCGGCTCGGGCACCATCGAGCGGCTGCGCGAGCAGGAGGGGGTCAAGGCCGCCGAGGTCGCCTCGCTCGAGCAGCAGTTCGGCAACAACAACCCGATCATCCTCAACGCCCGCGGCGCGCTTGAAGGCACCCGGGCTGCGATCCGCGCCGAGGTCACGCGCATGCACGGGGCGGCCCAGAGCGATGTCGGGCTGGCGCGCGCCAATGTCGCCGCCCTGTCCCAGTCCCTGCAGCAGGCGGAGAACCAGGTCGGCGGCGAGGAGGATGCGGGCGTCATGCTGGCGGAGAAGCAGCGCAAGCTGGATGCTGCGCGTACTCTCTATGCCGACCTGCTGTCACGCTCCAAGCAGGTGGCGATCCAGCGCGAGACCCAGGAAACCAACGTCTACGTGGTGTCGCCGCCGACCCTGCCGCTGCAGGCCTCGGCGCCGCGCCGCGGGCTGCTGATGGCGCTCGGGCTGTGCGTGGATGCCGTGATCGCAGCGGTTGCCGCCTTCGGCATCGGCACGCTGCGGTCGCAGTCCACGAGCCTGGAGACCATCGAATACAAGTGCGACATCGCCGGCGTCGGCACGGTGCCGGAAGCGCGACGCGGACTGCGCCGGTCGATGCTCCCGATCGGCGACATCATGGCGCCGATGTCGAAGTTCGCCTCGGCGATCCAGACGCTGGGCAACTCGCTGCTGCACTCGCCGATCTTCGCGAACCCGCAGGTGATCGCCATCGCATCCCCGACGTCGGGCGATGGCAAGACCCTGCTGGCCGCCTGTCTGGGGCGCAGCTTCGCCATGACCGGCCGGCGCGTCCTGCTGATCGACGGCGATTTCCGCAAGCCCGAGCTGGCGCGCATGCTCGCCGTCCCGACCTACACCGGGATCTTCGACGTGCTCGAGAAGCAGCTGGCCCTGGACGCTGCGGTCAAGCGTGTCGACAACCTCGCCCTCGACGTGCTGCCGGTCGAGAAGGATGTCGGGCCGTTCTTCTCCCACATGGGAGCAGACAAGCTCGACTCCCTGATCGATCAGGCGCGTGCGAACTACGACATCATCCTGATCGACACCTCGTCGATGGCGATCGTCGACGACTCGCTCGCCCTGATCCGGATGGCCGACGTCACCGTCTGCGTCGCGCGTCGCGGCGTCACGCGACATCACGATATCGTCAGCATGACGAGACGCCTGCGCAGCTTCGAGATACCCTGCGCCGGCATCATCCTGAACGGCGTCAAGGCGTCGCCTCTGCGTCTGCCCTACTGGCTGCGCTCGGCCAGAACGTCGTCCTCGAGACGCTACTTCCAGGGATGACGGGCTCGCGGCGCACGCCGCGAGCCCGCTGAACCGACTCCGCCACGGCGGCTGACAGGTCGGTCCAGACCCCCACGACGTCGGGGCCGTTCGCCGCTCCGCGTCGGGGCGGTTCGCCGTTCCGCCCATCGCGGCAGATCACTGCATGGCCATGATGCCTGCACCGACCGCAATCGCCGGCGACGCACGGCCGCGTGCAGACTCATGGCCGCCCGCACGTCGGCGGCCTGCCGGCGACGCCGGCAAGCCTGCTGCTCCCCTCGGACCCAGAATATCCCCACGTCCGGCCCACCGCCGGCAGTGATTGCGCGGCCGCGATGCGGGCTCCGACAGCATCGGCACCGTGTTGCCGGCGCGTAGTCATCCCGCCGATGCCGCAGGTGCTTGATCGCACTCGCTCAATTAAGAACATTGGGCGTTAAAAGCACGTTACATTCGAGACGCATCACATCTTTACTTGACCAGGAAGGAAAAAACACGCATTTGGTGTATTCAATCTCAAGTTTGAGATAGAGTTGTAATTCGCTGATTAAGTCCATTTTATGGATGATGTCGCCGACCACCTCGCCGTGAGATCGGGGCGTCGTCCGGTCAATGTCCTTGCGCCGGGAGCCTGCCGCTATGGATGGAATTCTGGAGGCGACGCCACCGACCACGGTCACCTATCAGACTGTCGTCGACCGCCCGTCCTATGTCGGCGTCACGCCAAGACAGGCGAATCATCACCACAGCATGCTGCCGGGCCTCATCAAGGCCTACGACATCGCCTCCGCCATCTCGGCGGCAGCCCTGGTGTCGATCGCGACCTATTACGAGCTGGGCGTGCGCGACAGCCGCTTCACCCTGGTGGCCGGCATTCTCGCCACCTGCGCGTTCCTGCTGCTGCTCAGCTGGGAACTTCCCTACGACCTTCATCATCTGCAGGGCCGGAAGAGCCGGCCCGGCACCGTCATCCTGCCGCTTTGCGGCGGTGCCGCGGCCAACCTTCTGGTGACATGGCTGCTGCCGACATCCGGGCTGCACCAGTTCATTCCCGCCCTCGCCTGGCTGCTGCTGACGCAGACGCTGCTGACGGCGGGGCACGCGATGCTTCGACTGGTTCTGCGCCGTCCGGCATTCGCCCGGCATCTGACCAGCCGCATGGCGATCGTCGGCAGCGGCGACATGGCGCAACGCGTGGCCGGCCGCCTGAACGACAAAGCCGTGGCCAGCATCGTCGGCTTCTTCGACTGCGACCAAGACGGGATGCAGGCGAGGCGCAAGGCCGATCCGCACGCCGGTGTCGAGGTCGGCTGCGGCAGCATCGACGACCTGATCGCCACCAGCCGGAACGAGGAGATCGATGGCGTCATCATCGCGCTGCCGCCCGAGCGGGAGCATGAGGTCGGCGAGATCTGCCTGAAGCTGCGCAGCGTGCTGACCGACATCTACGTGGTCCCGAACCTGCTGCACGGCTACGACTTCGAGGTCCCGCTGGCGAAGATCGGACCACTGACCCTCGCCATCGTGCAACGCCGGCCGCTGACGCAGTGGGAGCGGGTGCAGAAATCGACCTTCGACCGCATCGTCGGAGCCGTGCTGCTGGCGACCGTGCTGCCGCTGCTGCTGCTGATCGCCGTCCTGATCAAGATCGACTCGCCCGGCCCGGTCTTCTTCAGGCAGCCGCGACTGGGCTTCAACAACCGGTCCTTCACCGTGTTCAAGTTCCGCTCGATGCATACCAACATGACCGACATGATGGCCGACCGGCAGACCTCGCGGCACGACCCGCGCGTCACCCGGCTCGGCAAGTGGCTGCGCCGGCTCAGCCTGGACGAGCTGCCCCAGCTGCTGAACGTCCTGCGCGGCGAGATGTCGATCGTGGGTCCGCGCCCGCATGCGCCCAACACGCGCGCCGGCGGCAGGCTGCTCGGCGACGCGCTGGCGGAATACGTCATCCGCCATCAGGTGAAGCCCGGGATCACCGGCTGGGCGCAGGTCAACGGCGCCCGCGGCGAGCTTCAGGATATCGAGCAGCTTCGCCGCCGGGTCACGCTCGATCTTGAATACATGCAGCGCTGGTCGCTCGGGTTCGACGTCAGGATCATGCTGCTCACCGTGATGCGGGAGATCGTGAGCCGTCACGCCTTTTAACGTTCAGGCCGGCGTGACGGCCGCCTGCGGCGCACGCAGGACAGGGTCCGGCGCCGCTCAGGCACCCGGCCGTTCGCTGCGCCACCAGGCGACGGTCTCTCGCAGCCCTTCGGGCAGATCGATCGACGGCGTCCACACGTCACCTGGCATCTGCAGGGCGGCGTCGGTGCTCCAGTCGCGTTGCAGGATCTCTCTGGCCTTGCCTTGGCCGAACATCACGGCGCGCCGACTGATCGCAGCCCAGCCATCGGCTGCCGCGCCGGCCGCAAGCACGACGGGGTCGGGCAGCGGCAGGAAGTGCGGAACCCGGCCGAGCGACGCGGCGGCGATCTGCGCGAGCTCCCGCCACCCATAGCCACGTCGGCACCCGTCTGAGATCTCGTAGACGACGCCGGACGTGCCAGGACGGCATGATGCGACGATGGCGGCTGCCGTATCGCGCGCGTGGATCATGGCGATACGCGGTTCCGGCGCGACCGGAACCGGGACGATCCGGCGCTGCACCAGGCGCAGCAGGGCGATCCCCTCCTTGTCCCACGGACCATAGACGACACAGGGCCGCAGGATGGTCCAGGGCGTGTTGGTCAAGGCCGTCATCACCGCCGCCTCGCCGGCGCGCTTGCTGGCGGCATACGCCGACAGGCCGGGCGCCCGCGCCGCCTGCGAGGAGACCAGCACGAAGCGTGCCTGCGGTGCCGCCCGGGCTACGACCGTCGCCAGCCTGCCGGTGCCGTCACGGTTGACGGCGAAGAACTCCCTGGCGTGCAAGGCCTTGACGACGCCGGCCACGTGCACGACCGCCGACGCCCCCTGCACCAGCCGCGTCAGCGCCGGCTCGTCGCCGAGATCGCCCGGCACCGGATCGAGCGCGAAGCCAGATACAAGCGGATGGCCAGGGCCATGTCGGGTGAGCAGCCGGACCTGCCAGCCGTCGGCGATCAGGGCGGCGACCACATAGCGTCCCAGAAAGCCGGTGCCGCCGGTGACGGCGGCGATCGGCCGGGTCAAGCCGGCTGGGTGGCTGGCAACGACCCGGCGAGATAGCGTTGCCGGACCGCCGACCGGCTGAGCTTGCCCGACGAGGTGTAGGGCAGCGTGCCCGGCGGCAGCAGCACGACCCGTCCATCCAGACCATGCTGCGCGCGCACGGTGCCCGCGATGGCGGCGGTCAGCGCGTCGCTGGTCGAGCGGTCCGACAGGGCGCGCGCCTCGGCGGCCAGGATCAGGATCTCCTGCCCGTCCTCATCGACCGAGAAGGCGGCGATGTTGCCGGTGCGGACGCCGGGCACCGTCTGTTCGATCGTCCATTCGAGATCCTGCGGCCAGATGTTGCGGCCATTGATGATGATGAGGTCCTTGGCGCGGCCGGTCACCACCAGGGCGCCGTCGAGGTGGTAGCCGAGGTCGCCGGTATCGAGCCAGCCATCGGCGGACAGCACCGAGCTGGTATCGTCCGGCCGGCCGTCATAGCCGCGCATCAGGCTCGGGCCGCGCGCGAAGATCCGGCCGACCCGGCGATCGGGCTGGGTCAGGCCGACCGGGTCGCGTATCTCGATCTCGTGCCCCGGCAGGGCGCGGCCGCACAGCACCACCGTGCGCACGCGACCGGCCGGACTGCTCGGCCCGACCGCGACATCCTCCTGCTCCAGCCGGTCGAGATCGACGATGTCGGTCTCGATGCCGCGTCCGAGCGGCGCGAAGCTGATGGCGAGCGTGGCCTCGGCCATGCCATAGCTCGGCAGGAACGCCCCCGCCTCGAAGCCATGCGGCGCGAACGCCTCCGCGAAGGCTCCCAGCACCCCGGGGCGGATCATGTCGCCGCCGATGCCGGCGATGCGCCAGCAGGTCAGGTCGAGCTCCCTGGCGCCAAGCTGGCGTGCCCGGCGGGTGCACAGGTCGTAGCCGAAGCTCGGGCTGTAGGAGATCGTGACGCGCTGGCGCGAGATCAGCGACAGCCAGAGCAGCGGGCGCCTGGCGAAGTCGGCGGTAGGCAGGAAGTCCACCGTGATCTGGCCGGCCAGCGGACTGAGCAGGAAGCCGACCAGTCCCATGTCGTGATAGAACGGCAGCCACGAGGCCGCGCGGTCGCCTGCCCGGACCTCGAGGCCGTTACGCAGGATGGCGGCGATGTTGGCCATCAGCGCCCGGTGCAGCACGACCACGCCGATCGGAAACCGCGTGCTGCCGGACGAGAACTGCAGATAGGCCACGTCGTCCGGCACCACCTGCGGCAGCGGCGCCGATGCGGCCGCCTCGCCCAGTCCGGCGACGGTGCAGCACAGACGCAGGCCCAGCTCGGTGGCCACGGGCAGCAGCCAGTCGATCAGCGTCGCCGGCGCCAGCAGCGCCGTCGCCTTCGCCTCGCCGACCAGGCGCTGGATGTGCGCGACATAGTTGGCGCGGCCGCCGAAGGCCTGCGGCAGCGGCAGCGGCGCCGGAACCAGTCCGGCATACTGGCAGGCAAAGAACGCCCGGACGAAATCGGGGTGCGTGCTGGCGATGATCGCCACCCGCTCGGTGGGCGCCAGCCCGTGCCCGAGCAGCCTCTGCGCCAGCAGCAGCGCCTCGTCGCGCAGGGTGCGATAGGGCAGCGCGGTCGTGAGGTCGCCGCCCACCGCGTAGAAGTCGAGGCCGGTCTCGCCCTGCGCGGCATAGTCGAGCGCCTCGATCAGGGTGGTGAAGTCGCCTCTGCGCAGCGCAAGGCCGCTGGCGGTGGGGGTGCACCCCGACATTCGGTTGAGCTCCAAGGTGCGATGAGCATCGGGGGCTGTGGACAGGGTTGCCGTAACCGGCGCCTGGACGAGCGTCAATTGCGCCCGGGCCGGACGGCCCGCCTGCAGATCGGCAGCATCCTGGGCAGCGTCGGGCCGCGCCGGCAGCGCCTGGCCGGCCGATCGCCGCTCGAGAGGTCCACCGAACTCAACCAAGCCGGCATCCTGTGGCACCCACCGGTCGCGACACCGGGCATGGTCCGACAGGCCGGCACGACCGGCCATCGCCAGCCGTCGATCCGGCCGGCCACGTGTCGACGCCAGCAGCCGGAGCCGGGTGCGACCGGCGACGCGGCTCCCGCGACACCGCAGCCGCCACGCCTGGAAGCGTCGGGCACGCCCGTCCGGCCGGACCAGACCCGGCCGATTGCCATGCGACGGCCCGGCCGATCACGCGGCCAGCGTCTTCTCGTAGATGCGGTAGGTCTTGTAGGCATGGCCGCCCACAGCCTCCGCCAGATGCCGCATCGGCGCATTGCCTTCCAGCACCCAGGACATCTCGACCGAGCGGATTCCCATCGCCTTCGCCTCGCGGCGCAGCGACTCGACCACGTGCAGCGCCAGCAGCTGCCCGAGCAGGCTGCCGGCGAGATCGCGCCTGACGCCCATCAGCGGCACGCGCGCCGTGGTCACGCCGGACCGTTTCAACCGCCACAGCAGCTTCGCCCAGCCGAACGGCAGCAGGCGCCCCGACAGGTCGCGGATCGCCTCGTTCAGGTTGGGCAGGCACAGGCCGAAGGCCGCCGGCCTGCCATCCACCTCGGCGAACCAGACCAGCCGGTCATGCAGCAGCGGCCGCAGCGCCTTGGCGGTGTGCGCGACCTCCTCGGGCGTGATCGGGACGAACCCCCAGTTGCCGTTCCACGCCTCGTTGAAGATCGAGGCCAGCGAGGCGATGTCGGCCTCGATCGATGCCCGCCGTAGCGGCCGCAGCGTCACCCCGGCAGGCAGGCCGCGCGCCACCATGGCAGCCGCCGCCGGCGGCAGGGCGGCCGAGTTGTCGCAGAGATAGGCGTAGAGATCCTGGGCCTTGGCGTAGCCGAGCGCTCGAAGCCTGGCATCGGCATAGGGCGGGTCGTGCGGCATCATCAGCATGGGCGGCGTGTCGAACCCGTCCACCAGCAGGCCGGCCTCCTCGTTGATCGACAGGTTGAACGGCCCCTGCACGCGCCCGAGCCCGCGCTGCATCAGCCAGGCCTCCGCGGTGCGGATCAGGGATGCGAATACCTCCGGATCGTCGATCGCGGCGAGCATGCCGAAATGGCCGACCATCGGATCGCCGCACAGCCGGTCGTGCTGCGCGCTGATGCGTCCGACTGCCCGACCGTCGCGGTAGGCGATCCAGAAGGCCGCGTCCGCGTGGCGGAAGAACGGATTGCCCTTCGGGGTGAGGGCTGCCCGCCGCTCGGCGCGCAGCGGCGGCACGTAGCTCGGGTCGGCACGGAACAAGCTCTCGGGCAGCCGGATGAAGCGTCCCAGCTCGGACGGGCGCCTGACGCGGGCGATCTCGATGGTGGGCACGGCCGCGTCGATCAAGCGACCTTGCCGGGCCGCGGCGCCTGGTTGCGCGGCGGGCCGCCGGACAGCTGGGCGACCCAGGGGAAGCGTTCCGCCTCGGCCACGTCATACCCCAGGTTGAACACGTGCGGCGACCGGGCGCGCTCGCGCGCGGAGCCGTAATAGGTGCCGAGCAGCCGGTCCACCACGAAGGAGGTGATGCCGTAATTGCCGTGCTCGTCCTGGAAATGGTGCGTCAGGTGCAGCTCCTTCATGCGACGCAGCAGCCGGTTGCGCGGCTTGAAGTTGAGATGCTGGACGCAGTGGCAGAACTCGTAGGCGCAGGTGATGAGCAGCCCGGCGCAGAGGGCGGCCGCGGCACCGCCCGCGCCGCCGCCGATCAGCCAGCCGAGCGGCAGCAGGATCGCCACGATGGTCGGCAGCGTCGTCGCCGGCGAGCCGAACAGCACGTCCATCCGGTGCGGGTCCTGGTGGTGGTCGAAATGGATCCGCTTCCAGAGCGCCGCCGTGATCGGCGAGCGATACAGGAACCGGCTGTGCAGGATGAAGCGGTGGATCACGTACCAGGCGGCCGGATAGGCCAGCGCCGTGGCCAGCACGGCCCGGAGCGGACCCCACGGGCCGGCGGCATACCGCATCGCCAGCAGCCCGCACGCCACCACGCCGACGGCATAGACATGGACGGCGGGATGGCTGGCATAGGCCCTGAACAGCTCACGCAGGTTCATGCGGCCCAGGTCGAAGCTCCGACCAGAGGTCCGCCAGTTCGAGTACATCATGCGGTTCGAGTGCTACCGGGGACCGGCGCTGTCAAGCAAACAGGGCGTGGGGCACCCTGTGTCGTCCCGGCTTTCACCACGCGGGAGGCCTGCGGATCAGTCGGCGGCGGCATAGAGCGCCGCATCGACGCCCGGCACGAGGCCGAGCTCCTGCCCGATCGCGGTGATGGCGCCGATCGCCCGGTTGACCTGACTGGTGCTGTGCGCGGCGCTGATGCTGGTGCGCAGCAGCGACGCGCTGCCCGGTGTCGCCGGGGGCAGAGCCAGGTTCACATAGATGCCGGCCTCGAACAGCCGGTTCCAGAACTGCACCGCGATGTCGGGACCCGGCAGCCGGATGGAGACGATCGGGCTGACGGTCGGACCCAGCACGAAGCCGGCCTCCGACAGGCCGCGATACAGCCTGTCCGCGTTCCGCGCGAGCCGGAGTCGCAGTCCCGGCTCCTCCTCGACCAGCTCAAGCGCGCGCGACACCCCGGCGACGACCGCCGAGGGCAGCGACGCGCTGAACATGTAGGCGCGCGACGCCAGACGCAGCAGCTCGAAGTCCGGCGCGTCCGACGCGCAGAAGCCGCCGACCCCGCCCAGGCTCTTGCTGAACGTGCCGACGATGAAGTCCACGTCGTCCTCGACGCCGGCGAGCTCCACCAGGCCGCGTCCCCGGTCGCCGAGCACGCCGAGCGAATGCGCCTCGTCGACCAGCAGGAAGGCCCCCGTCTCCCGCTTCACGGCGGCGATCTCGCGCAGCGGCGCCACGTCGCCCAGCATGCTGTAGATCCCCTCCACCACGATCAGGTTCTGCGGCGCGGGCTCGCCGGCCGGCTTCTGGACGTTCCGCTCCGCCAGCAGCCTGAGGCGCCGGTAGAGATCGTCCGGGTCGTTGTGCCGGAAGCGCGTCACCTGCGCGCCGCTCAGGCGGGCGCCGTCATAGATGCTGGCATGGCTGTCGGCATCGAGCAGCAGGTTGTCGTCGCGGCCCGCCAGTCCGGACAGGATGCCGAGATTGGCCTGGTAGCCGGTGGTGAACAGCATGGCGTCGCGTCGGCCGAGGAAGCGCGCGATCTGGGCTTCCAGCGCGGCATGGCCGCCATAGGTGCCGTTGGCGATCCTGCTGCCGGTGGTGCCGGTGCCCTCGGCCTCCAGAGCCGTCACCGCCCGCCCGATGCAGCTCGGGTCGAAGGTGAGGCCGAGATAGTTGTTGGTGCCCAGCAGCAGGACGCTCCGTTGGCCGATGCGCGCCTCCGTCGGCGACAGCATCTCGTCGAAGGCGACGGCGAAGGGATTCTGCGGATGGCCGCCGAGGCGCGCGTAGGCCAGCTTCAGGCTGGCGTATTTCTCGAGCATCTAGCGCAGACCGACGGCAGGCTGCGACTGCAGGAGCCGGGCCAGGTCGCCCACCGTCTCGACCCCCGACAGCTCGTCGATCGGGATGATGGTGTCGAACTCGGTCTCGATCGCCATCACGAAATCCATCACTGCCAAAGAGTCGAGCTTCAGGTCCCGGACGATGCTGGTTTCGGCGACGATCCTGCCGTCGTACTTCGCCAACGGGTCGTTCATCGACCTCAGCACGCCCGAGATCCGATCGATGACATCCTCGTCCGACACGCTTTGGCTCCTTCGCCGAACGGCTGCTCGCGTTCGTGTTCCGCAATCGACGCCGCCCCGACAAGATAGGGCAAGGCCGGGCAGCGGCCAAATCCGACCCTTCCGGGCACGATCGTCCGGCCCGGTCGGCCGGTGGTCCGCCGGCCTCAATCCATGAGCCGGCGCGTCAGGTAGGTCGTCTCGAGCGCCTGCTCGTGCGCGATCTCGATCAGGTTGGCGGTGCCGGCATGGCCGCCCTCGGTGTCCTCGTAATAAAGGAACGGCACCCCGAGCTGGTTCAGCCGCCAGGCGAAGCGCCTGGCATGCACCGGGCCCACGCGATCGTCCTTGGTCGAGGTGAAGATGAACGGCTCGGGATAGCGCACGCCCGCCCGCAGGGTCTGCAGCGGCGAGATGCCGGCCAGGAAGGCGCGCTCGTCGGGCCTGGACACGCTGCCGTACTCGTCGACCCAGGAGGCGCCGGCCGCCATGGTCTCGAAATGCAGCATGTCGAGCAGCGGCACCCCGATGATCACCGCCCGCCACAGCTCGGGATGCTGGGTGAACTCGACGCCCATCAGCAGGCCGCCATTCGAGCGGCCGCGGATGCCGAGGCGGCGCGACGAGGTGATGCCGCGCGCGATCAGGTCGCGTCCGACGGCGGCGAAGTCGTCGAACACGTGCTGGCGCCCGGTCTTGCGCCCGGCCTCGTGCCAGCGCGGGCCGAACTCGCCGCCGCCGCGTATGTTGGCCAGCACGTAGACGCCGCCGCGCGCCATCCAGAGCCGCCCGATCGCGCCGGAATAGACCGGCGTGCTGGAGACGCCGAAGCCGCCATAGGCGGTCAGCTCGGTCGGATTGGAGCCGTCATGCTTCAGGCGGCGGCGATGCACGACGAAATACGGCACTGTCGTGCCGTCCGCCGAGGTCGCCTCCAGCTGCTCCACCACGAGGCCGGACGCGTCGAACTGCGCCGGCAGCGCCTTCACCTGGACGGTCCGGGCGGCGGCGGCATCGGCAAGCCAGAGCTGGCTCGGGGTCAGGAAGCCGCTCACCTGCAGGAAGACCCGGTCGTCATGCCGGCCGCTATCGACCAGCTCGACCGCCACGTCGTCTGGCAGCGAAAGGCGCCGGCTCGTCCAGCCATCGACGGTCGGGGTGAAGACGAAGGCGCCGCCGCGCACGTTGTCATAGATCGCAGCCACCACATGGCCGTGGGTGACGCCGACGGCGTCGGCCTCCACCGACTGGCGGGGCCCGGGCGTGAACACCGGCTGCGGTGCCGCCGCGGGATGCGCGAGATCGAGTGCTGCCAGGCTGCCTGCCTCGATCGCCCGCCCCGCCCCGGCCTGCCAGTCCTGCTCCAGCTTCACCACCAGGCGATCGGCCACCAGCCCGATGACGGTGGCCTTCGGCGGCAGCGGCAGCGGCGCCAGCCCGGCCGGCGTCACCTGCCGATACTGGCTGGCGAAGAAGCTGATGCCGCGACGGATCAGCACGGCGCGGTGGCCGTCGCCGTCGACCAGCACCTGCGGACCGTCGGAGATGTCGGCCGGCATCCCGCGCGCCACCTCCTGCGCCTGGTCGAGCGCCTGCCCGCGATGCAGCCGCCTGACGATGAACGGGTAGCCGGACGCGGTCAGGCTCCCCGCCCCCCAGTCGCGCGCCACCAGCAGCGTGTCGGCGGTCTCCCAGGCGATCTGCTGCTTGGAGTGCGGCAGCACGAAGCCGTCCTGCACGAAGCGGCCCGCGACCATGTCGAACTCGCGCGCGGTGGTGGCGTCCTCGCCCGCGTCGGACAGCATGACCAGGCACCGCCGCTCCTCGGGCTCGGCGCACTCGACGCCCTTCCAGACCCAGTTGGCGTGCTCGGCCGCCGACAGCGCGTCGAGATCGATCACCGTGTGCCAGGCGGGAGCGTCGCTGCGAAACGAGGCGAGGCCGGTCCGGCGCCAGAGGCCGCGGCGATGCTGCGCATCCTGCCAGAAGTTGTAGATCTGCCCGCCGATCATCGTCGGCGTCGGGATGCGGTCATGCGCCTGCGCGATCGCCAGCGCGTCCGACTGGAAGCCGGCATAGCGCGGGTCGGCCTGCAGCGCGCCGAAGGTCCTGGCGTTCTGCGCGCCGACCCAGTCGAGCGCCGGCCTGCCCTCGATGTCGCTCAGGAAGGCCGGGGGCTCGGTTTCCGGCACGACGGCGGCAGGGGTCGCGGACGGCACCACGGTCGCCGCCCGCAGGGGGAGCGGACACAACAGGGCAAGCAGAAGAACGCAAGGCAGGCGCATGAGAGTTCCGGTGCAGGCAGCCATACGGGAACGGTCGCGAGGGGGACATGACAGGACTGGCCTGCCCGATGCAACATTCCTGAGACGTGCGAGCCGCGCATCCCCGCCTGCCTCGCGTCCAGCGCATCGTCGCCGCTGCCTGGAAGAAGCCTGACGAACCGCACAGGCGGACAGCACCGGAGAGCGCCACGACGCGTCCCCGGCGACGGCCGTGTGCGGCGACCGGACCGCGATCCGCATCAGGATCAGCGCCGCGTGGCCGGATGTGCTAAAGCGCCCGGCTGCTCGGACACGAGGCAGCAGACGCGGGAACAGTGACGATGGATATTCTTGCCCACCGCTTCGACACCCTGGCCCGCGGCGATGTCGAGGCGCTGCCCGGATCGCTGATCCGGGAGGTCGCGCAGGAGGGCTTCGGCCTGGCGGACGTGATCCCGCTCTGGTTCGGCGAGCCCGATTCGGTCACGCCCGCCTTCATTCGCGATGCGGCGAAGCGGGCGCTCGATGAGGGCGAGACCTTCTACGTTTCCAACTACGGCATCCCGGCGCTGCGCGAGGCGATCGCGCGCTACCAGGCCGGGCTGGGCCGGACCTCCTCGCCCGACCGCATCTGCATCGCCTCGTCCGGCGTCAACGCCATCCTGCTCGCCTGCCAGACGCTGCTGTCGCCGGGCGACCGGGTGGTGCTGCCGACGCCGCACTGGCCGAACCTCGCCGGCATCCCGGCCGTGGTCGGCGCCTCGGTGGCGACGGTGCCGCTGCGCCTGGAGGCCGGACAGTGGCGCATCGACCTGGAGGAGCTGCTGGCGGCCCTGACCCCGGGGACCCGGGCTGTGATCCTGAACTCGCCCGGCAACCCGACCGGGTGGATGCTGGGCCGCGCCGAGCAGGAGGTGGTGCTGCAGCATTGCCGGCGCCACGGCATCTGGATCCTGGCCGACGACGTCTATGAGCGCGTGGTGTTCGGACGGCGCGCGGCACCCGTGCTGCTGGAGTTCGCCGATCCGGACGACCGGATCGTGTCGATCAACTCGTTCTCCAAGAGCTGGGCGATGACCGGCTGGCGGCTCGGCTGGCTCACGGCGCCGGCCGCCCTGATGCCGGCACTCGGCAAGCTGAACGAGTTCAACACCTCCTGCGCGCCGGCCTTCATCCAGCATGCCGGCATCGCCGCCCTGGAGCAGGGCGAGCCGTTCATCGTCGAGACGATCAACCGCTACCGCGACCGTCGCGACCTCGCAGTCGAGCTGCTCGGCACGATCCCAGGGGCAATCGTGCCGTGTCCGGACGGGGCGATGTACTCGTTCTTCTCGGTGGCGGGCTGCACCGACAGCCTCGGGCTGGCCAAGTCGCTGCTGCGGCAGGCACGGGTCGGGCTGGCGCCCGGCCGGGCGTTCGGACCCGCCGGCGAAGGCTGCCTCAGGCTGTGCTTCGCGGTCGGCGAGGACCGGCTGCGCGAGGCCTGCGGCCGCATCGCCGACTTCTTCGCCTCGCCCGCCGGCCGGGCCGCGGCCGGCGGCTGATCCGGCCGGTCCGGCGCGGGGGACTACGGCGTGTCCAGCGGCACCGCGGTGACGGCGTTGTAGGGGCTGCCGCCGGTGGTCAGCGCCTTGGTCGACCAGGCCAGATAGACCAGCACGTGCTTGTCGCGGTCGACGATCCGCGACACCCGGAGCTCCTTGAAGAAGAAGGACGTGCTCTCGCCGAACACCACCTCGCTGTCCGGAAGGTCGCCCTGCGGCGTCACCCGGCCGATGGCGCGGCAGGCCAGCGAGAAGCGCGACGGGTCGGTGGCCAGGCCGAGCGAGCCCTTCAGGCCGCCGGTCTCGGCATGCGACACGTAGCAGGACACGCCCGCCACCTTGGGATCGTCGTAGCGGTCGACCACGATCCTGTCGTTGCGGCCGACCAGGCGGAACGTCGTGCTGACGGCACCGACCCGGGTCCCATCCGCCGCAATGGCGGCCGGTGCGGCGCAGGTGGCCATCAGCGCCAGGGCGGCGAGGCCGGTCCAGGTCGGGCGTGTCATGCGCGGGCGGCTCCGTGATCAGGTGGCAGACACCGAGCCCGATGGCGCGGCCGCTGGCAAGGGCTGCCGCCTCAGCCGGCGGCTGTCTCCCTGCCGCGCCTCTGCTGGCGCAGCACGGCCTCGATCCAGCCGTTCAGCCGGGCGGTGACCGCCTCCGCCTCGTCGCGCTCCGGATAGGCGTCGGGGAAGCGGAGCGACAGCCACCGCCAGGCGACCAGCCGCTTGTGCCGCTTCTCGGCGCGCTCGAGCTCCTCGCGCGACGCGCGCTCCGGCGGCGGCAGGCGCGAGCCGGACGGCGGCGGCACGATCCGGCCCGCGCCATGCTCGGCCGCCCACGCCGCCAGGCGCGGGATGCCGTTGTCGCGCTCGTCGACCGGGCACATGGCATAGGCCCAGCGCGCGGCCAGATCGAGGCCGGCGACGCCTTCGAGCGCGGTCGCCATCGCGAAGGCCTGGCTCATGTCGGCCAGGCGGTAGTTCGGGTCGTCGCGGCGCAGCACCGCGCGCCGGATCCGGGCCAGCACGCCGAACAGGCTGTCGGAGCCGATCTCGTCGGCCACCGCCCGCACGATGTCGGCATCGGGCTGCACCAGCGGACGCAGATCCGGCGGCTCGGCCGAGGGGGCGGCCAGCATCTGGCGGATGAAGGACGGGCTGCCCGCACCGGCCAGCACCGCGACCACGCCCGCCTCGTGGCGTCCGTAGCGCCCGGCCCGGCCGCCGATCTGCTTGATCTCGTGGGCCAGCAGGTCGCGGCTCTGCGTGCCGTCGAACTTGCGCAGCGCCGCGAACACCACGCGGCGGATGTTGAGGTTGAGGCCCATGCCGATCGCGTCGGTGGCGATCAGGATGTCGGCATCGCCGCTGTTGAAGCGCGCGGCCTCCGCCCGGCGCACTTCCGGGCTGAGCGCGCCATACACCACCGCGACGCGTCGCCCGCGACCCTGCAGCGCCGCCCTGAGGTCCAGCACCTCGCGCCGCGAGAAGGCGATCAGCGCATCGCCGGCGCCGAGATCGCCAAGGCGCACGGCCTCCGACGCCGCCGCGAGCGGACCCTTGCGCTGCAGCGTGACCTCCTCGATCGGGTCGCCGCAGAGGGTGGCGATGCGACGCACCATCGGCGCGCAGTCGGGCGAGCCCAGCACGAACACCTCGCGCGCCGGCGCCCCCATGATGGCGGCCGTCCAGGCGGCGCCGCGATCGGGATCGTGCAGCATCTGCGCCTCGTCGACGATCGCCACCTCGACCGGGTTGTGCAGCGGGCACATCTCCACCGTCGCCGCCAGGTGACGGCTGCCCGGCTCGACGATGCGCTCCTCGCCGGTGGCGAGCGAGGCCGGCACGCCGCGCGCCCCGAGCGCCTCGCGGAACTCGTGCGCCAGCAGCCTGAGCGGCGCCAGCGCGAGGCCGCTCGCCGCCCCAGACAGCCGGTCGAGGGCGGTGTGCGACTTGCCGCTGTTGGTCGGCCCGGTGACCAGGGTGATGCGGCGCTGCAGCGCGCGCGCGGTGGCGAAATGGGCGGCATAGCGGTCGAGCGCGGCGACCCGGGCGACGGCCGCGTTCGCCGCCCGGCCGCCCAGGATCGCCGGACCGCGCAGCGCGGCCGGCGTCGCCGCCTCCTCGGCGCGCCAGGCCGGCAGCTCGGCGCGCAGCCGGGTGAGCTCGGCCGGATCGAACTCCCAGCGCTCGCCATCCGCTCTGCCCTTCTGCGGCACGCGTCTCGCCACCGGCAGGCGGCTCAGGGCGACCCAGCGCAGCGCCTCCTTGGTGGTGCAGCCGAGCAGCGCCGGCACCTCGCGGAACTCGACCAGGCTGCGCTCCCAGTCGCGCAGCCGCTGCACCTCCTCGCGCCTGCGGGTGCGGGCCATGCTCTCGGCGGCGCGCCGCTCGGCGCGGCGCTGCGCCTCGATATGGATCGCCGACGCGACGAACGGCGCGTCCGGCGGCAGGCCGAAGGCCTCGGCCACGAGGCCGGCCAGCGTCGCGTGCTGGCTTGCCGACAGCACGCGCCCGCCCGCATCGAACAGCTCCGCGAGCGCCGCCTCGAGCGCCCGTTCGGGGTCGGCGTCGAGCGCGCGCAGCCGGGCCAGCACGACCCGGTCCAGGCCCGCGCGCAGGACGGGCTCGTCGGCGTCGGGATCGTGCAGCCCGGCCGCCGCCTCGGCCGCATCCTCGCGACGCACCCAGACCTCGCCCGCCCGCTGCGACAGGTCGACCAGCCGCGCGGTCCAGCCCTTGCGCCGCACCTCGCACAGCGCCGCGCGCACCGCGTCCGGATCGGCAGGCAGCCGGCGCGCGACCAGGCGCAGCAGCCGCGGCATCTCGTCGAGCGCGACCGCGACCGCCGCCGCCTCGATGGCGGCCTCGGCGGGGGACGGCATCATGCGCGGATGCCCCGCGCGCCAGGACGGCGGCGGATCGCACGCGGCCGCCCCGGGGCCGGACACGACCCCGGACACGATCCTGCCGCGGGCCGGCCGGGGGCAACCATCATCGACATGGGCAAGCACTCATCCTGTTCCGGCATGCCGTGACGCATGCCCGGCCGTCTGGCATATGGGAATGGGATCGACCGCCGGCGGACAACAGCGCGCAGGCGCGGTCCACACGTCCGGCCGGTCGCCATGCAAGCGCCGCCGTCCTGCGCGAAGCGGTCCTGCCATGCTGGGGCCGGTCTAGCCGCCGGCCGCATCCAGCGACGTGTCCGGTGTCCTCGGCTTGGCGTGGTAGCGCCCATAGGTGAAATACAGCACCAGCCCGATCGCCAGCCACACCAGCAGCCGCAGCCAGGTCGCAAGCGGCAGCCCCGCCATCAGCGCCAGGCAGCACAGCATGCCCAGCACCGGCACCGCCGGCACCGCCGGCACCCGGAACGGCCGCTTCATGCGCCCGTCGGTCTGGCGCAGCCGTACCACGGCGGCGCAGACCAGGATGAAGGCGAACAGCGTGCCGATGCTGACCATCTCGCCCAGCACCGCGATCGGCACCAGGCCGGCGATCGCCGCCACGCATACCCCGATCAGGGCCTGGCTCAGATAGGGCGTCTGGGTGCGGGGATGGATGCGCGCGAAGACGCCCGGCAGCAGCCCGTCGCTGGCCATGGTGTAGAAGATGCGCCCCTGCCCGAACAGCAGCACCAGGGTGACGGTGGTCAGCCCGACCAGGGCCCCGATCTTGATCAGCAGCGAGAACCAGGCGATGCCGATCGCATCGGTGCCGACCGCGATCGGATCGGCGACGTTCAGCTTGGCATAGGGCACGATGCCGGTGAGCACGGCGGCGACCGCCATGTAGAGCACGGTGCAGATCACCAGCGAGCCGAGGATGCCGAACGGCATGTCCGTCTGCGGGCTCTTGGCCTCCTGGGCTGCCGTCGAGACCGCATCGAAGCCGATATAGGCGAAGAACACCACGCCCGCGCCGCGCAGGATCCCGCTCCAGCCGAAATGGCCGAACTGCCCGGTATTGCGGGGGATGACCGGAAACCAGTTCCCGGGATGCACGAAGAACGCGCCCACGGCGATGAAGGCCACCACCACCACCAGCTTCAGCCCGACCATCACCGCGTTCAGCCGCGCCGACTCCCGGGTGCCGCCGATCAGCAGCGCCGTCAGCAGCAGCACGATGGCCGCCGCCGGCAGGTTGAAAAGCGCGTGGCCGTGGCTGCCGTCGGCCAGCGTCACGGCGCTGCCCGGCGCCAGCGACAGGCGTCTGGGGATCTGCAGCCCGATGCTGCCGAGCAGGCTGACCGCATAGCCGGACCAGCCGACCGCGACCGTGGCGGCCCCGGCGGCATATTCCAGGATCAGGTCCCAGCCGATGATCCAGGCCGCGAGCTCGCCGATGGTGGCATAGACGTAGGTGTAGGTGCTGCCGCTCACCGGCAGCAGGGCGGCGAGCTCGGCGTAGCAGAGCCCGACGAAGGAGCAGGCGATGCCGCCCAGGATGAAGGACAGGATGATGGCGGGCCCGGCATACTGCGCCGCCGCCGTGCCGGTCAGCACGAAGATGCCGGCGCCGATGATCGCGCCGATGCCCATGGCGATGATGCTGACCTTGCCCAGCGTCTTCGACAGGCCCTGGCTTTCGCCGTCCTTGACGATGTCGCCGATCGGCTTGCGGGCGGTAAGGGCGTTGCTGGCCATAGGCTGCTCCTGCGGATCACCCACGCAGGCGGGGGAACGGGACGCCTAGCATGATTCGTTCCACCGCCCGGCAGTCATCCGGCCGGTCGTCTCCCGTGGCGAGACGATCCCGGCCGCAGGCAGCACATTGCCGCCGGTGGCGGATGGGGTGGGATTCGAACCCACGGCAGGCTTGCACCTGCGGCGGTTTTCAAGACCGCTGCCTTAAACCACTCGGCCACCCATCCGGCGCCCACCGTCAAGGCTTATGCCCAACTGCATGGCCGCTTCATAGACCGCTTTCCCCGTGCCGGGCCTTGCCTGCCGTCACGCCGCCCCCGCCAGCGCGGACAGGATCGCCGTCAGGTCGGGCTGGCCGGATGCGGCGGTCGCGGGAGCACCGGCCGGCGGCGCGGCGATCGGCGGGATCGGGGGTGCTGCGGCGATCCTCGGGCGCTCTGCCGGAGCCGGCTCCGGCCGGTCGGCCTGCCGCAACAGCACCCGGTTGGCGTCGATGGCGTCGCCGGTCGCGCCGATCCAGGTCGCGGCCAGCGCCGCCTGCACCGCCTCGTGCTCCACCGGCGGCCCGGCAGGCGCCGGACCGGCCGAGCCGTGCGGCGTGTAGACGACCCGGAACCCCGCCGCGCGCAGACGCAGGCAGACGTCGATGTCGCAGGCGATGTCCGGGCCCGGCGTCTCGTCGAAGCCGTAGACGGCCCGCAAGGCCTCGCGCCGCACCAGCAGGCAGACGCCGGCGACCGCCGAGACATTGCGCACGTGGCCCGGCCGGTCGTGACGCTGCAGCGACGGCACCAGGCGCGTGCCGACGGCGCCGACCGCGGGATCGTGCGCCGCCTCCAGCATGGCCTGCAGCAGAGCCTCCTCCGGAACGGCGCCCTGATCGGCGAACAGCACCAGCGGATGCACCGACCGGGCCAGGCCGGCGTTGCGCAGGGCGCCGCGGGTGGCGGCGGTTCCGGGTGCGGCGTCGACCCGCGCGCCCTGCAGCTGCAGCACGGCGATGTCGCCCTGGCTGAGGGACCTGCCTGCGCCGCCTTCCTGCACGACCAGGATCTCGGCATCGGCCGGGGCCTGCCGGCGCAGGTTGCGCACCAGCTCGACCACCGGGCCGCGACCCCTGCGCGCGCCGGGCGGCGCCCCGTCGCGACCGCTCGAGGTCACGACGATCGAGAGCGGCCCGACGGGGGGATCGTCCGGACGGTAGCGGACGGTCCCGGACGCCTCGCCCGGCTCGATCCGGGCGCCGGTCCGCGCCGCATGCTCGTGCTGCGCCCGCAGCTCCGCGGCCGCGTCGGCGTCGGGGTCGACGGTGCGCGCCAGGATCTCGGGCACGTGCAGGATCGGCTCGCCCGCTTCCAGCAGCCGCAGCGTGAGGTCGTAGCCCGCCGCCGCGCCATGACGCGGCTGCAGCCCGCCCAGGCGCTGCCAGGCGGCACGCGCCACCAGCAGCAGGCCGCCGAGATGCGACCGCGCGCGCAGCTGCTCCGGCGCGAAGTCGGGCCGCCGCACGACGCGCCCGGGCCGGTCCGGATCGTCCGACTGCTCGGCATCGCCGTAGAGCAGGGCCGGCGGCGGTGCGGCCTCCAGCGCCCGGGCCAGCGCCAGCAGCGCCGCCGGCGTCAGCCGGTCCCGGGGCTGCAGCAGCAGGAGATGGGTGCCGCCCGACCGCTCGGCCGCCCTGTTGACCTGCGCCGCCGGACCGACGCCGGCCTCCACCGCCTCGATGCGGAGCCGCGGGCTGGAGCCGCGCAGCGCCTCGACCAGGAGCCGGGTGTCGTCCGCCATGGCCCCGTCATCGAGCAGGCTCAGCGTCCAGAACGGATAGAACTGCGCCTGCACCGAGGCGACGCAGCCGCGCAGCATGTCCCGACCCGCCTGTCCCACCGGCAGCAGCAGGCTGAACGACGGCGGCGCCGTCATGTCGGCGATCGCCTGCCAGCTCGGCTCCGGCAGACCGGCGGCGATGGTCGGCACCTGCAGCGTATGGCTGCGGCCGAGGCCGGCGACGAACGGCGGCGGCTGCAGGTCGAGGCCGAGCGACACCAGCCGGTCGCGCAGGGCCGCGATCGCGACCGGTTCCGCCGCCGGCGACAGCCTCGGCCCGTCGGGCGCCAGCAGGGCCGCACGCAGCGCCGCCGCCAGACCGGCCTCGTCCGGCACGCGCAGCCGCTGCATGGGCGCCGCAGCACCCTCCGCCGGGCGATGCTCCTCGCGGCGGGCCGGGATCGTCCGCACCGCGGAACCCAGTTGCCGGGCCAGCGGCGAGTCGGCCAGCGTCAGCACCGGCTTGCCGAGCGAGACGAAGCACCGGGCCAGCAGCAGGCTGTCGAGACCGTCATCGAGTGTCAGCAGCAGCCGGCCGCGTGCCGCGAGCTCGGCCGCGGACGCGTCCGACAGCGGCTCGGCCAGCATCGCGGCGTCGGCGACCGGAGCCAGCGCCTCGCGGACCGATGCCGGCACCGCCGGGCTCCAGGCCGGAGCGGTCGCCGCGACCAGCAAAGCGAGGCCGGTCCGCTCATGGGCCAGCCGCACGACCTCCGCGACCGACGCCGACGCCCGACGCCGCGCCGCCTCACCGGTTTCCGACAGCAGCAGCACCAGCGGGCCGCCTGCCGCAGCATCGGCGGCTGCCTCCCGCGCCGGTGGGGGCGGCGACAGCGGCAGCGCGAGCGCCTGCACCGGGACCGGCGAGATGACGGCGAACCCCGACGCGGCCTCCGCGTCCGCCACCCACAGCTCGTCGATCGCGCCGAAGGCCGGGAACCAGGCCGGCCGGAACGCGTCCGGCTCCGCGCACCAGGCGGCGATCACGTAGCTGGCGGCGAAATGCCCGGCCGGATACAGGGCCGCGAGCACCGACAGCTCAGGCGGCTCGGCCAGGATCAGGCTCGCCCGATGCCCGGGCGGACGGGTCTGCTCGGCGCGCGGGATGCGCGGCGACGGCCCGCCGACATGGAAGCCGCGCGCGGTGACCGACAGCCCTGCCGCGATCAGCGCCTGCACCAGCTGCCGCGCCTGGGCGCCGCGTGCGCCGGGATCGACGAACGGCGCATAGACGTCGAGCCCGAACGGCAGCGCCAGCAGCGCGCCGAGCGACGGCGCCCTGCGCGCATGCGGCACGGCGCCCGGGCTGATCCGCTCCTCGAGCCGCCCGTGCGCGATCCAGTGCGCGCGGGCGGCCGCCAAGTCGCCGCCGAGCGCCCGGGTCAGGTCCGGGTGCAGATGCAGATAGCCGGCCGCGTCGAACCGCTCGGTCTCGGCAGCCACGCGCGACAGGTCCGGCGGCGGGCCGGAGGCCAGTCCGGGCTCGTGCGCCAGCGTCGGCCGATCCTCATGCCGACCGCGCTCGAGCCAGTGCGCCGCGCCGCTCGGCCAGACGCCGCGCGCGACGGCGTCGCCGACATCGGGATTGGCGGCAAGATAGATCGTCTCGATGAAGCCGGGCGGCAGCAGGTCCGGCGCCACCGGCCCGGTCCCCCGCCCGGCCGCCCGCCCCGCCGCGCCGCGTCGCGGCCCTGCGACGGCAGATGAGTCCGGCCGCGTTGTGTCGTCTGCGATCGGCGGCAGCACCGTCGCCGCGCGTCCGCCCGGCGGGGGTTTCCTGGACATCGAGCGCCACATCCCATAGTCGGTGCCGCCCGCTGGAGGTCGGGGCAGGCGGCGCATCCTGGCACAGCCGCCCGGCCTCGGCACGATCTCGTGGATGACCGATCGCTCGGCGGCGGCTACATTGCCGGTGGTCAGCCCGGAGACCGGCAGGGTTCCTGCTCTTCTCCGGCGCAAACAGCAGCATCAGGTGGACAGGATGATTCCTTCGCGCCTGAACCCGGTCGGCCGGGACCGGGAACTCAGCGGATGCCAGGCATGACGAGCCCGTCGGACGCCCTGGGCGCCGTCTCGCCCGAGACGGTGGCGGACCTGTTCGCCGGCTACGGCGTGCCCGGCTTCTTCTGCGAGATCATGAACGCGCTGGACCCCGAGGAGCCGACGGTCCGGCTGATCCGCGACCGGCTGCGCGCGTTCGACGTCGAGGAGCTGCGCCGCCGTGCGGCTGCGGCCGAGGCCGAGCTGTTCAATCTCGGCATCACCTTCACCGTCTATTCCGATCGCGACGCGATCGACCGCATCCTGCCGTTCGACCTGATCCCGCGCATCCTGACGGCGGCCGAATGGGCGCATATCGAGCGCGGCGTCGTGCAGCGCGTCACCGCGATCAACCGGTTCCTGTGGGACATCTACCACGACCAGAAGATCCTGAAGGACCGCGTCATCCCGCGCGACCTGGTGCTGGGCAACAGCAACTTCCGGCCGGAGATGATGGGGCTTGACGTGCCGCTCGGCGTGTATGTGCACGTGAACGGCACCGACATCGTGCGCGACGAGGCCGGCAGCTTCCTGGTGCTCGAGGATAATGCGCGGACCCCGTCGGGCGTGTCCTACGTGATCGAGAACCGGCACATGATGCTGCGCGTGCTGCCCGACCTCGTGGCCGGCATCGGCATCCGTCCGGTCGAGGAGTACGGCGTGCGGCTGCAGCAGGCGCTGGCCGAGATGGCGCCCGCCGGCGTCACCGATCCGCAGGTCGTGCTGCTGTCGCCCGGCATCTACAACGCCGCCTATTTCGAGCACGTGTTCCTGGCGCGCGAGATGGGTGTGCCGCTGGTCGAGGGCCGCGACCTGGTGGTCGAGAACGGCCGCGTGTTCATGCGCACCATCGCCGGCGCCCGGCCGGTGCACTCGATCTATCGCCGCCTGAACGACGACTTCCTCGATCCGGACGTGTTCCGTCCCGACAGCCAGCTCGGCGTGCGCGGCCTGGTCGATGCCTGGCGGCGCGGCAACGTGGCGATCGCCAACGCGGTCGGCACCGGGATTGCCGACGACAAGGCGATCTATGCCTACATGCCGCGCATCATCCGCTATTATCTCGACGAGGAGCCGATCCTGAGCAACGTCGACACGCGGATCTGCCGCGAGCCGGACGGGCTGCAATACACGCTCGACAACCTGGAGCGGCTGGTCGTGAAGCCGGTCGGCGAGTCCGGCGGCTACGGCCTCATCATCGGGCCGCACGCCTCGAAGGCCGAGCTCGAGGAGTTCCGCATCAAGCTCAAGGCCGATCCGGCCAACTACATCAGCCAGCCGGTGATCAACCTGTCGACCGCGCCCACCTTGTGCGAGAACGGCGTCGAGGCGCGTCATGTCGATCTGCGTCCGTTCGCGGTCACCGGCGCCGCCACCTGGGTGCTGCCGGGCGGGCTGTCGCGGGTGGCGCTCAAGAAGGGATCGCTGGTGGTGAATTCGTCGCAGGGCGGCGGCTCGAAAGACACCTGGGTCCTGTCGTGAGCGGCCTGTTCGACACCCTGCAGGGGCCCAACCGTGCCCAGTCGCTGCTGTCGCGCCATGCGGAGAGCACCGTCTGGCTCGCCCGTTACATGGAGCGGATCGAGAACCTCGCCCGCATCCTCGACGTCACCGAGACCTTCACCCGCAGCAGCCACGTCGAGAACGGCTGGCGCTCGGTGATCCAGATCAACGCGGACGAGGAGTGCTACCACAGCACGCGGCGCGAGGCCGACGTCGCCGGCGTGACCGCCTTCTATATCCTGGACCGCGAGAACCCGAACTCGATCTCCAGCCTGATCAACGTCGCCCGCGAGAACGCGCGCACCCTGCGGCCGCTGATCTCGACGGAGATGTGGACCCACCTCAACGTCTTCCACAACTGGGTCCGCCAGCTGACCAGCTGGGACATCAGGCCGTCGCACCTCTCGTCGCTCTGCACGCGGCTGAAGCAGGACTGCCAGACCCATAACGGCATCACCGAGGGCACGTTCTACCGGGACCAGGGCTGGTACTTCTACTCGATCGGCAAGTACCTCGAGCGTGGCGACCAGACGACGCGGCTGGTCGACATCAAGTATCACACGCTGCTGCCGCGCGAGGCGGGCGTCGGCAGCCAGGTCGACATGAGCCAGTGGAGTGCCGTGCTGCGTTCGGCCGCCGCCTATCACGCCTATCGTCGGGTGATGCCGCGCTCGCTGCAGCCATCCGCCGTGGCGGGCTTCCTGCTGCTGAACAATGCCTTCCCGCGCTCGCTGGTGCTGACGCTGCGGCAGGTCTCCGGGGCGCTGACCCAGCTGCGCATGGATTATGGCCTGCGTGCCGGCAGTGCGGCCATGGAGCGCATGGACGACCTGCGCGCCGCACTCACCGATCAGACCATCGAGGAGATCATCCTGCGCGGCCTGCACGAGTTTCTCGACTGGGTGCAGCTGCAGCTGCGCCGCATCCAGGACGACATCGCCAGCGCCTTCTGGTCCGTGATACCGGTGCCGTCACCTGAGCCGGCGGCACCCGCCGGCACGATGAGCCAGAGCCTGGGCGGAATGACCCAGTCGATGGGCGGCGGCATGCGACAGACCATGTCGTCGGCCACGCCGGACGCGCCCGGATCGCAGCAGAGCTGAGCATCGGGCCGGGACGTGGCCGCCGAAGCGTCCACGTCCCGCACGACCGCTCAGCTCGGCGAGTTGGCGGTGCTGGTCTGGTCGGCCTTCTTGTTGGCTTCGTGATGACCGACGGCGCAACCGGCGGCCGCACCCATGACGCCATGATGGCCCGCGACATGTCCGGCGACGCCGCCGACGGCAGCACCCTTCATGCAGCCCTTGGCCATGGCCGGAGCGGCCAGTCCGGCGCCGAGCAGCAGGGCGGCGGCGGCGAGGCTGGTGGTCGGGAGTCTGATGGTCATAGGAAAAATCCTCCTTGTGGAACGATACAGCCTATTAACCGTCTGGCCGGTCATCGTTCCGCGCCGCCGTGAATAGAGCCTGGTCCGCAGGCGGGCCCGGCCTGCGCGCGGCCCAGATCTCGGCTGCGCGCCGGTCGGCCCGGTCCGGCGTCAGACCGGCCTCGAGCGCCAGCAGCGCCAGTGCGATGGTGCCGACCACGGTCTGGATCGCCAGCGCCGGCGGATCGCCGGCCCCGTGCCACACCCGGGCGAAGCTCTCGGGCGTATCCGGCCCGCCGCGTTCGGCCAATGCTGCCAGCGGCGGCAGCAGGATCTCGCTGCGGCCGCCCTCCCGGCGCCACAGATGAGCCGCCGTCGCCTTGGCCGGTGGCCGCTCGGCCTCGCCGCCGCCGCCCTTGATCACCACCAGCGACCGCCGCTGCAGCCGTTCCGCCACCCCGACATGCAGCGCGATGTAGGGCGGATGGAACACGCCGTCGACCGAGACCCCGGCATCGCCCGGATCGATCAGCCGCGCCACCGTGTTCACCGGCGAGCGCAGCCCGAACAGCCGGCGCATGCCGAGCAGCCGGTCGATCGCCGGCGCGAAACGGGCCACCGGCCAGTAGGCGAACCCGGTCGCGTCGAGCGCCCGACTCACCTGTGACGCGTCGGCGGCGGGCTCCAGCCCGAGCGCCGCCAGACCGGCCGGCACCGGCATGCCGCCGGAGAACTCGTTGGTGCCGTGCATCAGCACCCGGTAGCCGGCCTGCGCCAGCGCCAGGGCCGCCAGCAGGAACCAGGGCGCGCCGCGGGTGCGGCCGGCGCCATAGCTGGGCCAGTCGAGATCGACCGCCCCCACCGGCCCGTCCGCCGCGCCGGACGCAAGCCCGAGTGCCGCGCGCGCCGCCTCCACCAGCCCGGTGATCTCGTCCGGATCCTCGCCCCGGTAGCGCAGCAGCATCAGGAAGGCGCCGAGCTGTGCGGGGTGCACGGCGTCGTCCAGCGCCAGCGCGAAGGCATCCCGCGCCTCCTCCCGCATCAGCGCCCGCGACCGGCCCGGCCCGCGACCCAGGATGGCGACATAGGCCGCGAACCGGGTCTTGGCATCGGGCGACATCTGGTCCATGCGCGATCGCCCTTCCTGGCCGTGCCGATTTTTAGGTCGAACTTTATCTCGGTCCGCCTAAGATGATGTGGTGAACGCTCTTACGCCGATCAGCGCCAGACAGACCATCGAGGTGGTGTACGACTTCGTGTGCCCCTGGTGCTATCTCGGCGTGCGCCGGCTGCTGCGGGCGCTCGCGCAGCGTCCGGCCGGGCTGTTCGAGATCGTCTGGCGGCCGTTCCTGCTCAACCCCGACATCCCCGCCGGCGGCCTGACGCGCGGCGACTACGTCGTGCGCAAGTACGGCGGCGCGGACCGGGCGCGGCGGCTCTACGCCTCGGTGGCGGAACTGGGCGTGCAGGCCGGGATCGCGTTCCGCTTCGACCGCATGACGCGCATCCCGTCGAGCATCGATGCGCACCGGCTGGCCGGATGGGCGGCGCAGCACGGTGCCGCGACCGCGATCGTGGAGGCCCTGTTCGCCGCCCAGTTCACCGACGGCGCCGATATCAGCGATGCCGCCGTGCTCGTCGAGATCGCGGGCGCCGCCGGGCTGGACGAGGCGGCGGCGGCGGCGTTCCTGCGCGGGCGCGAGGGCGCCGAGCTCGTGCATCTGGAGAACCTGCGCGCGCACCGGCGCGGCATCAGCGGGGTGCCGTGCTTCGTGTTCGGCGGCCGGCTCGCGGTGTCGGGCGCGCAGGAGACTGAGGTGTTCCAGCGCCTGCTCGACGTCGCGGCGCTGGACGTGGTGTCCGCCTGATCGGCTACCTGCGTACGGCGGTCACCTCGATCTCCACCAGCCAGCCCGGATTGGCGAGTGCCGCCACCTGGAAGGCGGACCGCGTCGGCAGGTTCGGCTGCGTCGGCGTGCCGAAATACTGCGTGTAGGACTTCATCATCCCGGCGAAGTCCAGCTTCCCGGTCTTGGGGTCGGCAACCATGTAGATGTGCATCTGCACCACGTCGGCGAATGTCAGGTGCAGGTCCGTCAGGGCAGCCTGGATCTTGTCCAGCGCGCTCTTCACCTGGGTCTGGGTGTCGCCATAGGCGGCGAGCGTCATCGGCGCCGCGTTCTTGTCGGCGACGTCGGCACCCATGCCGGACAGGTAGATGGTGGTGTAGCCGGGCGGCACCTCGATGGCAGAGGCGATCGGGAACTTGCCGGTGGCATGGCGGACCAGATCGGCGGCGCCGGCCATGGGCGCAAGGCCGGCGCAGGCGAGCAGTGCTGCCGACAGATGCGAGACGATCCTGTGCATGGCGGTCATTTTTCCATTGTCGGGTTCGGGCCGCGCACGGACGCGACGTCGTCCGGCTTGACCATGTCGGTGTAGCCGTTGCCGAAATGGCTGCGGACATAGTTCACGACCGAGGCGATCTGCGCATCGTTCAGCGTGGTGGAGAACCAGGGCATCGCGCCGTAGCCGTTCAGCACCACATAGACCGGGTAGCCGCTGTTCCTGAGCTTCGGGTTCTGCGCCAGCGCCGGGATCACCGCGGCACCCGCGCCGCCGCGGGCGTTGGCCATGTGGCAGCCCTGGCAGATCTGGCTGTAGATCACCAGGCCGTCGGTGCTGGTGGTGGCCGTGCCGGCGACGCTCGCGGCCGCATCGGCCCGCGCCTGGCGGAGCGGCAGCAGGCACAGCCCGCCCAGCAGCAGACAGGCTGCGACGGCATGCGGACGACGCATCAGACCGCTCCGATCGCGCGCTGGTGCAGACGGGTGATGGCGCTCACCGAGGACAGGATCGCCCCCTCCTGCCAGCATCCGACATAGGAGGCGTGTTCGCCGGCCAGCACCAGACGGCCATCGATCGCGGTCAGCGGCTTGTAGTGCGCGAGCCGCGCCTCCTCGCTCCAGGTGGCGCAGCATCCCAGCGTCCAGGGCATCCGGCTCCAGGCGACGCCGACGCCGTTGCTGAACTCCTGCCGGTACTGCCTGTGCAGCACGCTGCCCTGCTTCAGCGCCTCCTCGACGCGCTGTTCCGGGGTCATGCCGGCAAAGGCGTAGGCGGCCGGGCCGAACATGTAGCCGCCCAGCAGCACGCCGGGCGCGTCGGAGAAATAGTGGGTGCTCGGATAGGAGATCTGGCTGATCGGCTGGTCGGTGAAACTGATGCCGCCATAGATCTGCTCGTCCTGCTCCCAGAAGCGGCGCTTGAACTCGAGCCCGACCTTGACCGACGAGGCATACGGCACCGCCTTGATCGCCGCCTTCATCGGCCCGCCGGCCTGCACGTCGATCTGGCTCAGGATCGAGAGCGGGATCGTGCACACGCACCAGTCCGCCTTCGCCTCCGTGACGGCGCCGCCGCTGTTGTGGTCCTCGTAGGTGACCGTCACGCCGTTGCCGTCCTGCGCGATCCTGGTGACCTTCAGGTTGTGCGTGACGAGGTCGTTGACCTGCCTGGCAAAGCCCTTGCCGATCATGTCCATGCCGCCGACCGGCTGGAACATGGTGGTCTGGAAGTCGTAGCTCATGTTGAACGACAGCCACTGCCACAGGCCGGACTTCATGATGTCGGCGCGCGCGAACAGCGGTGCCGGCACCGGCGCGCCGTCCGGCCCGCCGCCCTGCGGCTTGGCGAAGCCGCGATGCAGCGAGGCGAGGTTGCTGCTGCGATAGGCGTAGTTCTTGTCGAGCAGGCCCCAGCCCTGCATCGCCGCCAGCAGGTCGTGCTTCTCGTCGTCGGTGATCGGCTGGTCGAGCTTGTTCTGGTTGATCGACTTCGCCAGCAGCTCGGCGGTGTAGCCGGTGAAGTCGGCCTGCACCTCGCGGTAGCGCTGCGGCTGACCGCCGAAGGCCTGGCTGCTGTGCAGCAGCGCGTTGTGGTTCACCTCGATGAACGGCTCGAGCTGCACGCCGAACAGCTTGCAGTAATGCAGCAGCCCCTGATGGTGATAGGGGATCCGCCACGGGCCGGGATTGATGTAGTTGCCGGGCGCGAACTTCACCTGCTGCGTGGCGCCGCCGAGCTCGGTCAGGGTGTCGCCGCCGCGCAGGCTGAAGTTGCGGCCGCCGGACCGGTTCTGGTACTCCAGCACGCGCACGCTGTAGCCGGCGCGGCGGAGCTCGTAGGCGGCGAGCATTCCGGCGAGTCCGGCGCCCAGCACCAGGACGGTGGTGCCGGTTCTGGCTCCCGAGAGGGTCGGCGAGCCGGCGAAATCCGTGCCGGCCGCGTGGCCGAGGCGGGTCATGGCCTGATACATCGCGGCACTGCCGGCGGCGGCGCCGATCCGCATCAGCAGCTGCCGCCTGGTCGGCTCCATGGAACCTGGTCGATTCAAGACAATCTGCTCCGATCTCGGACTGCGGGACACTCGCCGGCGGAGAGTGACGCTATTCTGGAGCTTACTGCCCCGTCAAGCTGCATAGATTATTAGCATATGCGTATAGAAGCAGCATAGTGGGTGATGTTCATTTGTCGCGTTCTTGAGGATGCTTCTCAAAGAAGCACAATTCTCTTGATTTCCATCACCGTCCGAGGTCGATCATGTCGTCACGATAATGGATCGGTGGCGACACGAGGCCGCGTGCCGCCACCGCCGTGACGGCGTCCCGTACGGGATCGAGATGGAGATCGAGCAATGAGAATGATGAGTGCGGCCACCGTGCGCAGCCTGTTGATGCTGACCGCATGCCCGCTCGCCCTTGCCGCCGGAATGGGATCGGCCTCGGCCCAGACCGCAGCGCCGACACCAGCGGCGGCAACACCAGCCGCGACGACGGGCAAGACGCATCACCCTGCACGCAAGGCCGCCCGCCATGCCGCGAAGGCCGCATCCGGCAGCACGCAGCAGGCCGACGCTCGCACCACGGGCAGCGCGGCCGGCGTCAGGACGTCGGCGGTCGATCCCACCGCGATCCCCGCCTCGTCCGCGCCGACCGGGCTGAGCGACACCGGTGCCGGCATCGCCACGTCCGCCGCCGCGACCGGCGGCGAGACCATCATCGTCACCGGCACGCGCAACCTCAACAAGAAGGCGCGCGACAGCACCAGTCCGATCGACGTCATCTCCAACGCCGCACTCACCCGTTCCGGCCAGCCGAACCTCGCCGATCAGCTCACCCGCACCGATCCCTCCGTGAACCTCCAGGCCGAAGGCCAGGACACCCAGGACCTGGTGAGCTCGATCCAGCTGCGCGGCCTCAGCGGCAACGACATCCTGGTGCTGATCGACGGCAAGCGCCGGCACGAGACCTCGAACATCTTCGCCGATGCCGGACCGCAGCAGGGCGCCACCCCGGTCGACATCAACATGATCCCGGCCGCCGCGATCGACCATATCGAGGTGCTCCGCGACGGCGCCGCCGCGCAGTACGGCTCCGACGCGATCGCCGGCGTGGTCAACGTCATCCTCAAGAAGACCGACCATGGCGGCAGTGCTGCCGCCTTCACCGGCGCGAACGCCTATAGCGGCGACGGCTGGCAGTATCAGCTCGACACCGACAAGGGCGTGGCGTTCGGCAATGACGGCTACCTGCATCTCGGCGGCCAGATCTTCCACACCGACCATTTCGTGGCGCGCGCGGTCGATGATCGCGCGGCCGCCGGCGGCTTCCCGGCGAACTCAAACCAGATCAACGGGCTGCCGGAGGAGACCCGCGAGACGCTGAGCGTGGAGTTCGGCAAGACCCTGCTGCCCGACCTGTTCGGCGGCGTGCAGGGCTACGGGCTGATCACCTACGGCCACCGGCATGCCGAAGCGTACGAGAACTACCGGACCCCCACCAAGCTGCCCGAGGTCTACCCGGCCGGCTTCTCGCCGCTGGAAACCGACGAGGAGAACGATTATTCCGCCATCCTCGGGGTCAAGGCGGACGACTTCTTCGGCTTCCACGTCGACCTGAGCTCGACCTACGGCGCCGACCAGACCAACATCGGCAACAAGCACACCGCCAACCCGACCTTGTATGCCGAGGGCGATCCGCAATACGGCTACCCGGTCGGCTTCACGCCGACCACCGTGCTGGCGCAGAGCCAGCGCAACGCGCAGTGGACCAACAATCTCGACTTCACCAAGCCCTTCACCGCGTTCGGCAAGTCGATGAACATCGCGTTCGGCGCCGAGGAGCGGTCCGAGCAGTTCACGCTGGGCGCCGGCAGCCCGGCCTCCTACGTGCTGGGCGGCACCCAGGGCTTCGCCGGGCTGCTGCCGGCCAATGCCGGCGACTTCTCGCGCAACGTCTGGGCGGCCTATGTCGATTACGATGTCCACCCGGTGCGCAAGCTGGATGTCGACGTCGCCGGCCGCTTCGAGCACTACACCGACTTCGGCAACACCTATAACGGCAAGATCTCGAGCCGCTACGACTTCACCAGCAGGTTCGCGATCCGCGGCACCATCAGCAACGGCTTCCGCGCGCCCACGCTGGCGGAGGAGAACTTCAGCTCGCTGAACGTCTCGCCCACCGGCGCCAGCGGCGATCTCGCGGTCAACTCCGCGGCCGCGAAGTCGATCGGCGCGGTGCCGCTGAAGCCCGAGCGCTCGACCAACGCCAGCGCCGGCTTCGTGCTGGAGCCGATCCGCAACCTGGCCATCACCGCCGACGTCTACCAGATCAACATCCGCGACCGCATCGTCGGCGCCGGCGGCGTGACCGGCCCGGACGCGCTCACCGCCATCGCCCTGACCGGCGCCACCCTGCCGCAGGGGATCCAGACCAACGACGTGTCGGCCTACTACTTCGCCAACGGCGCCAGCACCCGGACGCAGGGCCTCGACGTCAATGCGACGTACTTCACCGACTTCCGCCGTTACGGCACGGTGAACTGGAGTGCCGGCCTCGACCTCAACCGGACGCGCCTGCACCACAACGGCACCGACGCGTTCGGCAACCCGTTCCTGACCGCCCAGGGCGTCGGCTTCCTGACCACCGCGAACCCGCGCTCCAAGATCATCCTCGATGCCTACTGGAAGCTCGGCAGGTTCGACGTCAACCTCCGCCAGACCCGCTTCGGCCAGACCACCAATGACCTCACCTACGAGGATCAGGCGCCGGCGGCGCTGCAGTTCTCGGGCACGCAGTTCGCCGAGTTCAAGAACACGCCGCGCTGGCTGACCGACCTCGAGGTCGGCTACCAGATCGTGCCGCGCTGGCATATCGCGGTCGGGGCCAACAACGTCTTCGACATCCGCCCGCGGCGCACGCCAGCCGACCTCGCCTATCTCGGCGTCGAGTACTACGACCTCGATTCCAGCCAGGTGCCGATCAGCGGCGGCTTCTACTACGGCCGCCTCAATCTGACGTTCTGATCGCCGCCGCCGGCTCGGCCCGCTGCGCATAGCGGCGGGCCAGCACCGCGCACACGAACAGCTGCAGCTGGTGGAAGATCATCAGCGGCAGCAGGATCTGGCCGACCAGGGCTGCCGGGAACAGCACGTTCGCCATCGGCACGCCCGACGCCAGCGTCTTCTTCGAGCCGCAGAACACGATCGCGATCTCGTCCTCGCGCGAGAAGCCGAGCGCGCGGGCGCCATGCCGGGTCGCCAGCAGGATCACCGCCAGCAGCAGCGCGTCCACCAGCAGCACCAGCCCGAGCTGTGTTGCGGGCACCTTGTGCCACAGGCCCTGCACCACCGCCTCGCTGAAGGCGGTGTAGACCACGATCAGCACCGAGCTGCGGTCGGTGAGGCTCAGCAGCCGCCTGTTGCTGAGCGCCCAGCCGCCGATCCAGGGCTGCAGCAGCTGGCCTGCCACGAACGGCAGCAGCAGCTGCAGCACGATGTCCAGCACGCTGCCGGCGGACACGCCGCCGTCATGGGCGCTGCCGACCAGCACGAGCCCGGTCAGCACCGGGGTGACGGCGATGCCGAGTAGGTTCGAGGCCGTCGCCGCGCACACCGCCGCCGGGATGTTGCCGCGCGCGATCGAGGTGAAGGCGATCGCGGACTGCACCGTGGAGGGCAGCACGCAGACGAACAGCACGCCGAGCCACAGGGTCGGCGTCAGCAGGCCGGGCAGCAGCGCATGCAGCCCAAGGCCCAGCAGCGGGAACAGCCCGAAGGTGCAGCACAGGATCGCCAGATGCAGCCGCCAGTGCACGAGGCCGGCCAGGATCGCCGACCGCGACAGCCGGGCGCCCTGCATGAAGAACATCACCGCGATCACCAGGATGGTCAGGCCATGGAGCAGCGGCACCGCCGTCCCGTGCGCCGGCAGCAGCGAGGCCAGCAGCACGACGGCGATCAGGGCGAGCAGGAACGGATCCGGCTTGAGCATGTCGCTCCGCGACGAGAGGGCGGACCGGCTGCCCGAGGCGGCCGGCAGGGGGGCGATTGCCACCATGCGGAGGCTGGGCCACCCTTATCCCCCGATGACCCATCCCGCCATACCAGCCTTCATCGCATCGCTCGCCCTCTGTGTCGCGGCCCCGCCGATCGCGGCGGCCGCGTCGCCGCTCGACCTCGCCGGCAGCTGCGCCGTCGCCGGTGCCGCCAGCCTGCACGAGGCCGGCGGCCCGGGCACAGGCTTCGAGGCCACCCGGCTGGAGGTCACCGTGCCCGGCCTGTCGGCCCAGCCGTCGCCGTCGCTTCGCGCGGCCCGCCTGCATGCGACGGCGCAGGGTGCGCGCCTCCGCCCGGCGCAGCTCGAACAGGCGGCCACCGCGGCCGCGGCCGGGCTGCTGACCGCCCTGGCCGGACGTCGCGGCTCGCCCTGCCCGGACCGGGTTCTGGAGGACGCCGCCGCCCCGCTCGCTCAGGCGCTGCAGCAGGGCGGCCGCCTGGAGTTCGTCTGGCAGGACGTCGCGTTGCGCGCCGGTTCCGCGCGCTTCGGTGCCCGTCGCCTGTCGCTGCGCCTCGACGGCGCCGGCTCGACCGCGCACCTCGCCGCCCTGCTCGACGGCGCGGTCTCCAACGATCCCGCCGCCGCCCTGCTGCCCGAGACGCTCGCGGTGCATGCCTCGCTGCCGGCGGCCGAGCTGCCGGCGCTGCTGTCGGCGACCGGCGGCGGCGGCGCTGCGGTCGAGGTGACGATCGACCAGGCCGATGCCAGGCGCGGCGACAGCACGCTCAGCGGCCAGGGCCGGGCCACCATCGCCGCCACGCCAGGAGCCGCCAGCGGCCAGGGACACATCACCGCGCACGGCTTCGACGCGCTGCTCGATGCCGCGTCCGGCATGAGCCGTCTCCGCACCGCGCTGTTCCTGGCCAGGCTGGTCGCGCACCGCCAGGGCGATCAGGCGGACTGGGATCTCGTCTGGCAGGGCGGCACGCTGCTGGTCAACAACGTGCCGGTGCCGCTCAGGTAGCGCTGCCCGGCCCGTCAGGCGGCCTTCGCCTGCTCCGCCAGCCGGTTCAGGGTGCCGACCACGTCGCGCGCCAGCGTGATGCGGGCGGCCGTGGTCATCTCCCGGGCGATGGCCAGCTTGTGGTCGGGACGCAGCCGCATGTCGCTGCCCTTGACGCCGATCCAGGCGATCAGGCCTGCCGGGTTGCGGAAGCTGTTGCCGCGGAACTGCACCACCATGCCCTTCGGCCCGGCCTCAAGCTTCTCGACCCCGGCCGACCGGCAGAGCCGCTTCAGCGTCACCACCTGCAGCAGGTTCTCCACCTCGTCCGGCAGCGGCCCGAACCGGTCGACGAGCTCGGCCGCCATCGCCTCGGTCTCGGCATCTCCCGGCAGGGCGCCGATGCGGCGATACAGCCCGAGCCGCACCGGCAGGTCCGGCACGTAGGTCTCCGGGATCAGCACCGGCAGCCCGAGCACGATGTTGGGCGTCCAGTCCCGGTCCTCGGCCTTGCGGCGGCCCTTCTCGCGGCGAAGGTCCGACACCGCATCCTCCAGCATCTGCTGATACAGCTCGATGCCGACCTCGCGGATATGGCCGGACTGCTCGTCGCCCAGCAGGTTGCCGGCACCACGCAGGTCGAGGTCGTGGGAGGCCAGCGTGAAGCCGGCGCCGAGCTGGTCGAGCGTCTGCATCACCTCGAGCCGCTTCTCCGCCGAGCCCGACAGGCGATGCTGCTGCGGCCAGGTGAGATAGGCATAGCCGCGCTGCTTGCCGCGCCCCACCCGGCCGCGCAGCTGATACAGCTGGCCGAGCCCGAACATGTCGGCGCGGTAGATCAGCAGCGTGTTCACCGCCGGCATGTCGAGGCCGCTCTCGACGATGTTGGTGGACAGCAGGATGTCGTACTTGCCGTCGCCGAACTCGGTCATCACCCGCTCGAGCTCGGTCGGGCTGAGGCGGCCGTGCGCCTGCACCAGGCGCGCGTCCGGCACGATCTCGCGCAGCCGCTCGCCCATGCGGTCGAGATCCTCGATGCGCGGCACCACGCAGAACACCTGGCCGCCGCGGAACCGCTCGCGCTGCAGCGCCTCGCGGATCACCACCGAATCGAACGGCATGATGAAGGTGCGCACCGCCAGCCGGTCGGCCGGCGGCGTGGCGATCAGGCTCATCTCGCGCACGCCGGTCAGCGCCAGCTGCAGCGTGCGCGGGATCGGCGTCGCCGACAGCGTCAGCACGTGCACGTCCTCGCGCAGCGCCTTCAGCTTCTCCTTGTGGGCGACGCCGAAATGCTGCTCCTCGTCGACGATCAGCAGGCCCAGATCGGCGAACTCGATGCCCTTGGCCAGCAGCGCGTGCGTGCCGACCACGATGTTGACCGTGCCGTCGGTGACGCCCTTCCTCACCACCGCCGCATCCCTGGCCGAGACCATGCGCGACAGCTGCTCGACGCGCACCGGCAGGCCGGCGAAGCGGGCGGCAAACGTGCGGGTATGCTGGCGCGCCAGCAGCGTGGTGGGCACCACCACCGCCACCTGCGATCCCGACATCGCGGCCACGAACGCCGCCCGCAGCGCCACCTCGGTCTTGCCGAAGCCGACGTCGCCGCAGATCAGCCGGTCCATCGGCCGTCCCGCCGCCATGTCCTCGAGCACGTCGGCGATCGCGCGCGACTGGTCCTCGGTCTCGACGAACGGGAAGCGGGCGCAGAACTCGTCCCAGGTGCCTTCCGCCGGCGCCAGCGACGGCGCCTCGCGCATCTGCCGCGCGGCCGCGGTGCGGATCAGCTCGCCCGCCATGTCGCGGATGCGCTGCTTCATCTTCGACTTGCGGGTCTGCCAGGACGCCCCGCCCAGCTTGTCGAGCGCCACGCCGTTCTGCTCGGAGCCGAACCGGCTCAGCAGTTCGATATTCTCCACCGGCAGGAACAGCTTCTCGTTGCCGTCATAGATCAGCCGCAGGCAGTCATGCGGTGCCGCCGCGATGGCGCCGCGCTCCAGGCCGCCGCGCTCGATGCCGACCGTCTCCAGCCCGTCATAGCGGCCGATGCCGTAATCCTGGTGCACCACCAGGTCGCCCTCGGCGATCTCGGTGGCTTCCGCGATGAACTGGTCGGCGCGCTTGCGACGGCGCGGCGGCCGCGAGATGCGCTCGCCGAGCAGGTCCTGCTCGGAGACGAGCGCCAGATCGTCGGCTACGAAGCCGCGCTCGATGCCCAGCGTCAGCAGCCCGACCCGCCCCGGCTTCAGCCGCGCGGTGGCCCGCCAATCGTCGACCGCCTCGACCTCCAGGCCGGCCTCGCGCAGCAGGGTGGCGATGCGCTCGCGCGAGCCGCGGGTCCAGGCGGTGACGAAGGCGCGGCGCTTCTGCCTGCCGGCCCAGTCCGCGACCTGGTCGCGCAGCATCTGGAACACCGTCTCGCGGCTTCCAGCCGGCAGGCTGCGCGCGAACATGATGCCCGGACGCCCGCCGGCATCGAAGCCCTCGGCGCCGTCGGGGCGGGCGAACGGGCTGAACGCCAGCACCGGCAGACGGGCCAGCATGGCGTTCCAGCCGGCGCGGTCGAGATACAGCAGCCCGGGCGGCAGCGGCCGATACGGCACCTCGCCGTCGCGGGTCGGCTGGGTGCGCGCCTCCGCGTGGTCGGCGATCATCTCCAGCCGCCCCGCCAGCACCTCGTCCACCTGATGGTCCAGGCTGAGCGAGACGCCGGGCAGGTAGTCGAGCAGCGTCTCGAGCCGCGCGTGGAACAGCGCCACCCAGTGCTCGACGCCCGCATGGCGCCTCGCGTCCGACACGCTGTGATAGATCGGATCGTTCGCCGCCTCGGAACCGAACTGCTCGCGCCAGCCGGTGCGGAAGCGGCTGACGCTGTCCGCGTCGAACGAGATCTCCGACACCGGGCGCAGCACCAGCCGGTCGAGCTTGTCCGTCGAGCGCTGCGTGGCCGGATCGAAATGCCGGATGTTCTCGACCTCGTCGCCGAACAGGTCGAGCCGGATCGGCTCGGCCTCGCCGGAGGGGAAGATGTCGACGATGCCGCCGCGGGTGGCGAACTCGCCCGGCTCCATCACCGTGTCGGTGCGGCCGTAGCCGTTGGCCACCAGCACCTCCAGCAGGAACGCCACATCCAGGCTCTCGCCCGACTTCACCGTCAGCGACTGGCCGGCGAAGGCGTCGCGCGGCGGCACGCGCTGCACCAGCGCGTTGACCGTCGTCAGCACGATGCGCGGCGCGTCGGCCTTCTCCAGCAGCCGGGTCAGCGTCGCCACCCGTTCCGAGACGATCGCCGGGTTCGGCGACACCCGGTCGTAGGGCAGGCAGTCCCAGGCGGGAAAGCGCAGGATCTCCGCCTCCGGCCGCACGAAGGCGAGCAGGTCGGCGAGGCGCGCGAGCCCGGCATCGTCGCGCGCCACATGCAGCAGCGGCCCGTCATGCTCGCCGCCGAACGGCTTCTGCCGGCGCGCCAGCAGCAGCGCGTCGTAGCCGTCGGGCGCGCCCCAGACGGTGGTCACCGCGACGTCGGCCACGCCCGCGCCGTCGCCGCTCATCGCTTCATGTCCGCGAACGGTCGCGCCCGTGCCGCCGCCAGCACCGCCTGCAGCATCGGCGTGTCGCACGCCGCCGGGACCGGCCGCCGGCCCATCAGCCAGTCGGCCAGGTCGATGTCGGGCAGCTCCATGAGCTCCTCGAGCGCGTCCAGCTCCTCGGCGCTGAAGGCCGCGATCCGCGGCGACACGAAGCCGCCGATCAGCAGGTCGGTCTCGTGGGTGCCGCGATGCGTCGCGCGGAACAGGATCCGCCGCCGCCTGGCGTCGAGAGGAACGGGATCGGGGACGGGTTCGATGGGGATGGCGTATGGTTCCATGGCGCGGGCTGTCATATAGCCGCGCACCCCCGCCCTGTCAGCCCGTCGCTCCTGAAAGGCAGCCAATCCAGGTGGTCACGACACCGCACAGCGCCGCCCGGAGCGTGGACCGCGTTGCGGGCCGCGCCGCGCCCGGCGGCGCCGATGCGGCCGCACCGCCGCAGCCGCCGCCGGCCTCGCTGCTGGCGCCCCTGCTGGCCCCGCTCACCGACCTGCCCGGAGTCGGGCCCGGCATCGCCGGATTGATCGCGCGTGCTGCCGGCGGCACGCGGGTCATCGACCTGCTGTTCCATCTGCCGGAAAGCACCATCGACCGGCGCTACCGGCCGACGCTCGGCGCGGCCGAGCCCGGCCGAATCGTCACCCTGCCCGTCACCGTCAGGCGGATCGAGCAGCCCGGCCGGCCGCGCCAGCCCTGGCGCGTGCAGGTGAGCGACGACACCGGCAGCGCCGAGCTGGTGTTCTTCAGCCCCCACCAGGCGCGCCAGCTGGCGCCCGGCCAGGGCCTGATGGTGTCGGGCCTGCTCGAGGCCTACGGCAACCGGCTGACGATGCCCCATCCCGATCATCTGGTGCCGCTCGGGGCCGACGGCAGCGGGCCCGCGATCCCGCCGATCGAGGCGGTCTGGCCGCTCACCGCCGGCCTGTCCGGCAGGCTGCTCGGCCGCGCCATGCGCGCCGCCCTCGCCCGCCTGCCGGCGCTGCCGGAATGGCTCGATCCGGAGCTGGTGCGCCGGGAACGCTGGCCGGGCTTCGCCGACGCGCTGCGCTGCCTGCACCTGCCTGCGGGCGACCCCGCAGCCGATGCCGCCGCCCGCGCCCGACTCGCCTGCGACGAGCTGCTGGCGGACCAGGTGGCGATCGGCCAGGCCCGCCTGCTCGCGCGCAACCGGCCGGGCCGGGCGCTTGCCGGCGACGGGCGCCTGCGCGCGGAGGCTCTCGCCCGCTTCGGTCATGTCCCGACCCCGGCGCAGGACCGCGCGCTGGCCGAGATCGACGCCGACCTCGCCAGGCCCGCGCGCATGCTCCGCCTGCTGCAGGGCGACGTGGGTGCCGGCAAGACGCTGGTGGCGCTGCTGGCGATGCTGCGCGCCGCCGAGGCCGGCGCCCAGGCCTGCCTGATGGCGCCGACCGAGATCCTGGCCCGCCAGCATCACGTCACGCTGAGCCGGCTGTCGCCGGTGCCGGTGGCGCTGCTGACCGGCAGCGTCAAGGGGGCTGCCCGGCGCAGCACGCGGCGGGCGCTCGAATCGGGCGACAGCCCGCTCGCCGTCGGCACCCATGCGCTGTTCCAGGACGGCGTCGTGTTCCGCGACCTGGCGCTGGCGGTGATCGACGAGCAGCACCGGTTCGGCGTCGAGCAGCGCCTGCTGCTGGGCGACAAGGGACCGCGCACCGACGTGCTGGTGATGACCGCGACGCCGATCCCGCGCACGGTGCTGCTGACCCAGTACGGCGAGATGCAGGTCAGCCGGCTCGACGGCAAGCCAGCCGGCCGGCAGCCGATCCGCACCACGCTGCACGGACTCGGCGCGGAAGCCGAGGTGCTGGCCGCGATCGCCCGCGCGCTCGCCGCCGGCGCCCAGGTGTTCTGGGTCTGCCCGCTGGTCGAGGAGAGCGAGCTGCTCGACCTCGCCGCCGCCGAGGCGCGGCACCAGTCGCTGTCGCAGCATTTCCCCGGCCTGGTCGGGCTGGCGCACGGCCGCCAGGACCCGGACCTGCGGCAGGCCTCGCTCGGCGAGTTCGCCGCAGGCCGCACCCGAATCCTGGTCGCCACCACCGTGATCGAGGTCGGGGTCGACATCCCGACCGCCACCATCATGGTGATCGAGCATGCCGAGCGCTTCGGGCTGGCGCAGCTGCACCAGCTGCGCGGCCGGGTCGGACGCGGGTCGGCAGCCAGCTACTGCCTGCTGCTGCACGACGACGCGCTGGGCGTCACCGCGCGGCGCCGGCTGGCGCTGCTGCGCGACACCGAGGACGGCTTCCTGATCGCCGACGAGGATTACCGCATACGCGGCGGCGGCGAGCTGATGGGCAGGCGACAGTCCGGGCTGCCCGGCTTCCGGATGGTGCAGTCCGTCGATCTCGACCGGCTGCTGCGACGCGCATGGCAGGATGCCGAACGCCTGCTGCAGCGTGATCCTGCCCTCGAATCGCCACGCGGCCAGGCGATGAGGGTGCTGCTTGCCGTGTTCGGCCGCACCGAGGCGGCACGCACGCTCGCATCCGGTTGATCGGCCGATTGCTCGTATCGTGCGAGTGCGCCCTTGCACTTACAACCGGGCTGATCGAATCTGGATACCTTCCCGGGCAGTTCGCCGGTATCGCATCAACATGATGGAAGCGACCATGACGCAGAGCGCGGTCCAGACCACAGGCCGCGGCGGCACGGCCGGGGTCACCGGCGAGCGGCTGATGCTGCCGCGTGCGCCCGGTCGCGCGGACGAGGCGTCGGCCGACTCGCCGTTCGCGATCTTCGTCCGCCTCGCCACCCGCTGCACCAGCAGCGGACTGGCGGCCCTGGTCATCGAGGATCCCTCCGGGCTGCAGGTCTACGCCGCGTCCGGCCTTGCCGACGGCCAGCCGCTGCCGGTGTCGCTGCTGCGCGCGCAGATGAGCCGGCCGCGCCGCATGACCGTCGAGATCCCCGATCTGTCCGTGGATCCGACGTTCGCCAAGGCCCCGCCACACGAGCGCGAGGCCGGGTTTGTCGCCTATGCCGGTGCGACGATCCGCAACCCGGCCGGGGCCGCGATCGGCATCCTCTGCCTGCTCGACCGCGAGCGCCGGCGCTACGGACGCGACGTGCTGATGACGCTGACCGACCTCGCGCGCGGCGTGGCGGCCCTGCTGGCGGCCCAGCGCGGCGGACAGAAGCCCGACCCCGCCGGCACCGACGCGGTGACCGCCCTGCCCGGGCGGCAGGGGCTGGTGCGCTACCTCGACCAGGCGGTCGGCAGCGCGCCGGACGACCGGCAGACGCCGGCCCTGGCGCTGTTCCGGATCGACTTCGGCCGGCTCTCGACCTTGAACGAGATGTATGGGCGCGAGATCGCCGACCGCTTCCTGGAGCAGGCGGCCGACCGGCTGCAGACGATCGCGCCGATGCCGGGCTTCCTCGCCCATCTCGGCGGCAGCGGCTTCGCGCTCGCGGCACCGGGCCGGATCGGCTCGAGCGACGCCGAGGGCATGGCGCTGCGGATGATGGAGCGGCTGCGCGAGCCGGTGCAGATCGACGCGCTGGAACTGCCGCTGCGGCCATCGGTCGGGATCGGGCTGTATCCGGCCGACGGCGAGACCGTGCCGGCGCTGCTGGTGGCCGCGGAAGCGGCGCTCAGCTTCGCCCGCACGCAGGGCGACGGGCGCCACTGCCGGGCCACGCGCGAGATCGTCGGCTCCTACACGCTGTCGACGGGGCTGGAGCAGGATCTGCAGGCCGCGGTCGCGCAGGACGCGTTCCACCTGAACTGGATGCCGGTGATCGACACCGCCACCGAGCAGGTGGTGAGCTTCGAGGCGCTGGTTCGCTGGCATCGGCCGGGCCACGGCGAGGTCGGTCCGGACCTGTTCATCCCGGTCGCCGAGGCCGGCGGCCTGATCGAGCAGATCGACGCCTGGGTGCTCCGCGCCGCCTGCCGCGAGGCGCAGTCGTGGGAGAAGGCGCTCGGCGTCAGCGTCAACGTGTCCTCGGTCTGGCTGTCGCACAGCCGATTGTCGAACCTGCTGCGGCGCGTGCTCGACGAGACCGGCCTGGAGCCCAACCGGCTGCAGATCGAGCTGTCGGAGCGCGGCGCGCTGGACAAGGAAGGCAATGTCCGGCGCGAGCTGGCGCAGGTGCGGGCGATGGGCGTCCGGCTGGCGCTGGACGATTTCGGCACCGGCTATTCCTGCCTGAGCGCCCTGACCACCTACCCGTTCGACCAGGTCAAGCTCGACCGGCAGTTCGTGCACGCACTCGGCCGCGACCGGCGCGCGGAGGCGGTGATGCGCAGCATGCTGCAGATGGTGCAGGCGCTCGGCATGACCTGCTGCGCCGAAGGGGTGGAGACCGAGGAGCAGCTCGCCTTTCTCGACGCGCATGGCTGCGAGGAGATCCAGGGCTATCTGCTCGGCAGGCCGATCCCGCATCTGCCGCTGCATGCCGACCGGTCGCTGCTGCCGGCGGAAGCAGCCGAGCTCGAACACCCCTGAAGCCCTGCAACTCTCCAGCGCTTCCGCCCCTCTTACAATCGGCAACGAGGAGACCCGCCATGAACCAGGACCAGGCCGCCAAGCTGTGGGAGCTGATCAAGTTGACCAAATTCGCCATGCTCACCACCGAGGACGGCGAGCACCTCCGCAGCCGGCCGATGGCGGCGAGCCAGTCGTCGTTCGACGGCACGCTGTGGTTCTTCACCAAGGCCAGCTCGCACAAGGTGGACGAGGTGCAGTCGGATCATCGGGTGGGCGTCAGCTATGCCGATCCGGCCGCGCAGAACTACGTCTCGATGTCGGGCCGCGCCACGCTAGTGCAGGACAAGGCGGCCATCGACGAGCACTGGAGCGAGCTCCTCGCGACCTGGTTTCCCAACGGCAAGGACGATCCCGACGTGGCGCTGCTGCGTGTCGACATCGCCCAGGCCGAATACTGGGACGCCCCGAACTCGACGATGGTGCATGCCTATGGCTACGTGAAGGCGAAGCTCACCGGCACGCCGCCGGCCGGCGGCGAGAACGAGAAGATCACGGTGCGCTGACCGTCCCCGGGGGTCCCGCCGCCCCCGGACAGGCTCGCCGGCCGCAGGCTCAGGGAGCAGGCCGCACCGGCACCGGCGCGTTGCACAGCGCGACGCCGCCTGACGGCCGGACGAAGAACCGGTCGCGGCGGTTGGCCCGCGCATCGAGATAGGCGGCGAACGCGGGTGCCGCGTCGCGCATCGCCTGGTACCGCGGGCGCCCCGCCTGCGGCAGGTCGGCGGCCACCCGCACGCTCAGGATCGGCAGGCGCTGGTCCGGCCGGGCGTAGAAGCCGAGCTCGGCGGTGCCGCGCGGCAGGGCCGCCAGCAGCTCGATCCCGTCGACGATGCGCCCGACGAGGGCGATGTTGCGGTCGAGCTGTCGCGGCGCCTCGCCGATGACGCCGTAGAGCTGCGAGCCGTCGCCAGTGTCGGGCGGCATGTCGCGCGCGACGCCGACGGCGCCGTAGCAGTGGGCCAGCCACACCCGCGTGCCGTCCGTGGCCGCCGGCCATCCCTCCGCATAGCCCACCCGCGGCGCATAGGCATCCACCGAGCCGAGCGGACGCAGCGCGATGCCCCCGGCCGGCCGGTCGTACTCTGCCGGCGGATGCGCCGACACGCCCGGCGGCAGCGCCCGGTCCCCATCCGGCCTCGCCCACTGCACCACGTAGTCGTCCTGCACCCGGACGATGGCCGCCCCGTCCCACCAGCCGCTGCGCGCCAGGGCGCGTATGTTGGCGACATGCACCGGCGCGAAGGCGGGTGCGAGCTCGATCACCACCCGCCGGCCGCCGCCGAGATCCATGACCAGCAGGTTCTCGGGCGCGATCGGCCGCCAGGCGTCGGGCGGGGCCGCGGCGACGATCGCAGCCGGCGGCAGCGGAGCCGCGCCGGCCAGAAGCAGCGACGCAAGGGCCATGACCGGAAGGAGCGGACGCATCGGCCGAGCCTGCCACGCCGGCGTCGCGCCCGGAAGCCGGAAGCGGCCTGCCAGGGGACCGGATGCGGTCTTTGACGCGCGCGCCTGGAAGCGGCTAGACACTGTCGCAGATGGTCCCTTCGAAAGAAGGGAGAAAAGGGAAGACGGTGCGGGCCGGAGGCCTCATTCCGTCGCTGCCCCCGCAACTGTAGGCGGTGAGCATCTCGTCGCGGAACCGGCCCTGCTGCCGGAACCGAGGCCACTGGGCGCCGCAGGGCGGCCGGGAAGGCCGACGGGATGCGTGGACGCGGGCGGCTCGCCGCCTCGTCCGGACCCGTGAGCCAGGAGACCTGCCATCGCCGCCGGCCGCAGGGCCGTCGTCCACGACCGTGCGGTCCGGCGGGGTGCCCGGACGGCAGCGATATCGCGCGATATCGACCTCTGGGCAGCCAGGGGCGGACAGTGCCCCGCGGGCTGGCCGGATCGTCCGGCCGGCGCCATCGAGACCGGGGATCGCGTGTCCGCGCCTGAGATCATGCTCCATGTCTGCACGACCTGCCGGGCCGGCGAAGCCAAGCGCGAGGGCATCGCCGTGCCCGGCCACGTGCTGCACGACCGCCTGGCGGCCCTGCTGGCTGCCGATCCGTCGCCGCCGGTCGGGCTCGCCGCCGTCGAATGCCTCGCGGTCTGCGAGCAGGGCTGTGCCGCCGCGATCGCCGCACCCGGCAAGTGGTCTTACCTGCTGGGCAGGCTCTCGCCGGACAAGGCGGCCGACCTGCTGATCTTCGCCCGCTCCTATGGCCTGTCCGGAACCGGGACGGTGATGCCGTCCAGGCGTCCGGCCTCGCTCGCCAGCATGATCCTCGGCCGCATCCCCGGCCACCGCCAAGGACGCCAGCCGTGAACGCCGCCCTTCCTGCCCGCCCTGCCGCCGCCGCGGCCAAGATCCCGACCACGATCATCACCGGCTTCCTGGGTGCGGGAAAGACGACGCTGCTGCGCCACGTGCTGGAGCATGCCGGGGGCCGGCGCATCGCCGTGATCGTCAACGAGTTCGGCGCACTCGGCATCGACGGCGACACGCTGCGCGCCTGCGGCATCGCCGGCTGCGAGGACGAGGACATCGTCGAGCTCGCCAATGGCTGCCTGTGCTGCACCGTCGCCGACGACTTCCTGCCGACCATGGAGGCGCTGGTCGGACGGCCGAACCCGCCCGAGCACATCGTCATCGAGACCTCGGGGCTCGCCCTGCCCAAACCGCTGCTCAAGGCGTTCAGCTGGCCGTCCATCCGCACGCGGGTGACGGTGGACGGGGTGGTGGCGGTGGTCGACGCCCCGGCTGTGGCCGCCGGGCGCTTCGCCGACGATCCGGAGGCGGTGGCGCGGCAGCGGGCGGAGGACGCCTCGCTCGACCACGACAACCCGCTGGCCGAGGTCTACGAGGACCAGCTGATGTCCGCCGACCTGGTGGTGCTGAACAAGGCCGACCTGCTCGACGAGGCGGCCCTCGACGGGCTGGCCCGCCAGATCGCCGGCCAGATCCCGCGGGCGGTGAAGCTGCTGCGCACCTCCGAGGGACGGCTCGATCCGGCCATCCTGCTCGGGCTGGACGCGGCGGCCGAGGACGACCTCGCGTCGCGCCCGTCGCATCACGACGCCGAGGACGGCGCGCACGAGCACGACGACTTCGAGAGCTTCGTGGTCGAGATCGGCGCCCAGCCCACCCCGGACCTGCTGATCGACCGGCTGCGCCGCGCCTCGGAGGCGCACGACGTGCTGCGGATGAAGGGCCATGCCGAGATCGCGGGCAAGGCGATGCGGCTGGCCGTGCAGGGCGTCGGCACGCGCTTTCGCCACCAGTTCGACCGCGCCTGGGGGGCCGGCGAGGACCGTGCCGGCCGCATCGTGGTGATCGGACGCAGCGGTCTCGACCGGGCGGCGATCGAGACCGTCCTGCAGGACGGCTAGGGCCCGGCCGATGCACCTGCTGGTCCGCGAGATCCGCACGCTGGACGAGCAGGACCAGGCGAACGACCTCGACCAGGCGCCCGCCGACGTGGTGGTGCTGTCGTTCTCCGACAGCGACCTCGCCAGCATCGCCGGCGCCTGGGAGGCGATGGCGGGCACGCGGCCCACGCTGCGGCTCGCCAATCTCGGCCGGCTGCGCCACCCGATGTCGGTCGACCTCTATGCGGAGGACACGATCGCCGGCTCGCGCTGCGTGCTGGTGCGTCTGCTGGGCGGGGTCGAGTACTGGCGCTACGGCGCAGAGGAGCTGGCCGCGACCTGCCGCCGCCACGGGGTCCCGCTGGCGCTGCTGCCGGGCGACGCGCGTTGCGATCCGGCGCTGGCCGAGCTCTCGACGGTCCCGCCGGCGACGCTGGCGCGCCTGGACGGGTTCCTGCGCGAGGGCGGCCCGCGCAACCTCTCCTCGGCGCTCCGCCTGCTGGCGCACCTCGCCGGACGGGGCGACGACGACGCCGGCCTGCCGGTGCCGGTGCCCACCGCCGGGGTGCACCGCGCGGCCGCGCCTGACGGCCGGCCGCGCGCCACGGTCCTGTTCTACCGCTCGCATCTGATGGCGAACGACCTGGCGCCGTTCGAGGCGCTGGCCGACGCGCTCGAGCAGCGGGGGCTGGCCGCGGAGCTGCTTTATGCCGCCTCGCTGAAGGACCCGGCGGCGGCTGAGTTCGTTGCCACGCGCCTGCGCCTGACGCGGCCGGCGGTGGTGCTGAACGCCACCTTCTTCTCTGCCCGGCGCGACGACGCGGCCGGCTCGCCGCTGGACGCCGCGGGCGTGCCGGTGCTGCAGCTGGTGCAGGCGGTCGGCAGCGAGGCGGCCTGGAGCGACAGCCGGCGCGGCCTGTCGCAGACCGACCTCGCCATGCAGGTGGTGCTGCCTGAACTCGACGGCCGGCTGCTGGCGACCACGATCTCGTTCAAGGGCGAACGCGCCCCCGCAGGCCTGCCCGGCTTCGTCCCGGTCGTGAACGTGCCGCACGCGCCCGGCGTGGCGCTGGCGGCGGACCGGGCGGCGGGCTGGGCCCGGCTTGCCGCCACGCCCGCGGCCCGGCGCCGGATCGCCATCGTGCTGTCGGACTATCCGTCGGCCGGCGGCCAGATCGCGCATGCCGTCGGCCTGGACAGCATCGCCAGCCTGTCTGCGATCCTGCATCTGCTCGAAGGCGCCGGCTACGCGGTCGGCTGCTTGCCGGACGGTGCGGCGCTGACGGAGCGTCTGTGCCATGCTCCGGCCACGCCGTTCCTGACGCTGGCCGCCTACGAGGCACTGTTCGCCACCCTGCCGGCGACGGTGCGGGCGGCGACGCTGGCGGCCTGGGGCGCGCCGGGGGACGACCCGTCGGTCGTCGAGGGCTGTCTCCGGCTGCGTCACCTGCGCCTCGGGCAGCTGGTGCTGGCGGTGCAGCCCGACCGCGGCTCCGCGCTAGACCGCAAGGCCGGCTATCACGATCCCGACATGCCGGCCCGGCACGGCTATCTCGCCTTCCATCTCTGGCTCCGCCTGACCCTGGGCGTGCACGCGCTGCTGCATCTCGGCACGCACGGCACGCTGGAATGGCTGCCGGGCAAGGCGACCGCGCTGTCCGACGCCTGCCTCCCGGCCGCCCTGCTGCGCGGCCTGCCGGTGATCTATCCGTTCATCGTCAACAACCCGGGCGAGGCCGCCTGCGCCAAGCGCCGGCTGGGTGCGGTGACGATCGGCCATCTGACGCCGCCGATCGCCAGCGCCGGCTCCCACGGCGCCGCGCGCGCGCTGGAGCGGCTGATCGAGGACTACGCCGCCTGCGACGGGCTCGACCGGCGCCGCGGCGAGATCCTGCGCGCCGAGATCCTCGACCTGGCCGACGGCAGCGGGCTGCTGGCCGAGAGCGGGGTGCGACGCGGCGAGGCCGACGACGCCGACGCGCTGGCACGCCTGGACGCCTATCTCTGCGACGTGAAGGAGCTTCAAATACGCGACGGGCTGCATGTGTTCGGCCAGGCGCCGCGCCACCGCGACGCGCTGCTCGAGGCGATGCGCAGCGCCCTGCCCGATGCCGACCAACCGACCCTGGCCGCGAGGCTCGACGCCAGCGCACCGGCCGAGGCACAGGCGCTGCTGGCGGCGCTGGACGGACGCTTCGTGCCCCCGGGTCCGGCCGGTGCTCCGACCCGCGGCCGCGCCGACGTGCTGCCGACCGGACGCAACCTGTTCAGCGTCGATCCGCGCGCCATCCCCACCCGGGCGGCGATGGCGCTGGCGGCACGGGCGGCGCAGGCGCTGCTCGACCGGCACCGGCAGGACCACGGCGACTGGCTGCGCTCGGTGGTGATCGATCTGTGGGGCTCGACCAGCCTGCGCACCGGCGGCGAGGACCTGGGGCTGGCGCTGCTGCTGATGGGGGCGGCACCGGTCTGGGACGAGGGCTCCGGCCGCGTGTCGGGCATCGAGATCGTGCCGCTGGCGCGGCTCGACCGGCCGCGCGTCGACGTCACGCTGCGCATCTCCGGCTTCTTCCGCGACGCCTTTCCCGGGCAGATCGCCCTGTTCGATCAGGCGGTGACGGCGCTGGCGGCGCGCGACGGGGAGGCCGACTGGAACCCCCTGGCCGCCGCCGCGCGCGGCACGGAGGGTGCCGGGCGCCTCGCCGCCACCGCCCGCATCTTCGGGGCGGCCCCCGGCGGCTACGGCACCGGCCTCGAGGACCGGCTGGCGCGCGGCGACTGGGACGGGCGGGAGCAGCTCGGGCGTGCCTACCTGGACGGCTCGGATCACGCCTATGGCGGCGTCCGCGAGGGCGCGCGCGATGCCGGCGGCTTCGCCCGCCTCGTCGCCGGCGCGGAGGCGCTGGTGCATGTGCAGGATCATGCCGAGACCGACCTGCTCGACGGCGCCGATGTCGCGGCCCACGAGGGCGGCTTCGCCGCCGCCGCCGCCATGCTGGGAGGCGCGCCCGCGCTGTATCACGCCGACACCAGCCGGCCGGACGCGCCGCGCCTGCGCAGCGTGGCGGACGAGGTCGCCCGCGTGGTGCGCGGACGCGCCGCCAACCCGGCCTGGATCGCCGGCATGATGCGGCACGACTACCGGGGTGCCGCCGAGATCGCCTGCTCGCTCGACGCGCTGCACGCCTATGCCGCCACGCTGCCGGCGCGCTTCGACGCGCAGTTCGAGCTGCTGTTCGAGGCGACCCTGGGCGATCCGGCCGTCGACCGGTTCCTGCTCCAGGCCAATCCCGCCGCCCGCGACGCCATGGCCGCGCGGTTCGAGGAGGCGCGCCGGCGCGGCCTGTGGCAACCGCGGCGCAACGACACGGCGCCGGCGCTGGGCGCGCCGCCCCGATGAGCGGCCCTGACAACGTCCTGGTGCGCGGCTGGTGTCCGAGCCTGTTCGAGCCGATGCCGTCCGGCGACGGGCTGCTGCTGCGGATCAAGCCGCGCGCCTCGCGCCTCGCAGCCGCCGAGGCAAGGTGGCTCGCGGCCGCGGCCTCGGAGCACGGCAACGGCGCGATCGAGCTCACCAACCGCGGCAACCTGCAGCTGCGCGGCTTCAGCGCGGGCTCGGCCGAATCGTTTGCCGCAGGGGCCGTGTCCATGGGTCTCGCCGAGGCCGATCCGGCGGCCGAGCGTCGTCGCACCCTGCTGGTCTCGCCGCTGGCCGGCGACGATCCGGCGTGCGATCCGGACACGCTGGCGGTGGCGCGCACGCTGGAGGCGGCCCTGCTCGCGGAGCCCGGTCTCGACGGACTGCCGGGCAAGTTCGGCTTCGTCGTCGATGGCGGCGGCACGCCCGGGCTCGCCGCCGTGCGCTGCGATGTCGGGCTGCGTGCCGCAGAGGGCGGCTGGCTCGTCGAGGCGGGCGGGGCCGCAGGGGCGTGCAGCGCCGCGGAGGCGCCGTTCCACGCGCTGCGCCTGGCGCGGGCGGCGCTGGCCTGCCTCGACGCGAAGGGCCGCCCGTCGCGCCGGCCCGGATGCGGGCCGATGCTGTTCCAGGCGGCCGGGCTGCGCCAGACCGCGACGGTGACGCCGCCGGCGGCGGTCCCGGTGAGCGTCGGCCCGCTGCCGAACCGCGCCTTCGGGATCGGGCTGCCGCCCGGACGGCTCGATGCCGGGCTGCTGGCAGCGCTGGCCACCCTGTCGGAGCGGCTCGGCGACGCGACGCTGCGGGTGACGCCCTGGCGGACGCTGCTGCTGGCGGGCCTGGCGGACGGCGCCGAGGCGGTGCTGCGCGCGGCGCTGGCCGGGCATCTGCTGCATCCGGACGATCCGCGCCTGCGCACCGCCTCCTGCATCGGCGCGCCCGGCTGCGCGCGCGGCAGCGTTCCGGCGCCGGCCGACGCGGCCAGGCTCGGCCTGCTGCTGCAGGGCGGGCTGTTCCTGCACGTGTCGGGCTGCGCCAAGGGGTGCGGGCATCCCGCCGCGGCGCCGCTCACCCTGGTCGGACGCGACGGACGCTACGACCTGGTGCGGAACGGCCGCGCGGGCGACGTGCCGGTGCGGCGCGGCCTGACCGCCGACGCGGCGGCCGCGCTGTTGCGCGATCCGTCCCTGTCCGGCGCGAACGAGGCGGCGGCGTGACCGGCTACGACTATGTCCGCGACGGCGGCGGCATCTATGCGCGCTCGTTCGCCATCATCCGCGCCGAGACCGACCTGTCCGGCTTCGCGCCCGACGAGGCCCGCGTCGCGGTGCGCATCATCCATGCCTGCGGCATGGTCGAGGTCGTCCGGCACATCCGCTTCGGCAACGGCTTCGCGCAGGCGGCACGCGCAGCACTGCAGGACGGGCGGCCGATCCTGTGCGATTCCGAGATGGTGGCGCACGGCATCACCCGCGCCCGGCTGCCGGCGGCCAACGAGATCGTCTGCACCCTGCGCGATGCCGCCACGCCGGCGCGGGCGCGCGAGATCGGCAACACCCGCTCGGCGGCGGCGCTCGACCTGTGGGGCGACCGCATGGCCGGCGCCGTGGTCGCGATCGGCAACGCGCCGACCGCCCTGTTCCACCTGCTCGAGCTGATCGATGCCGGCGCGCCGCCGCCGGCGGCGGTGATCGGCATGCCGGTCGGCTTCGTGGGGGCGGCGGAGGCCAAGGAGGCGCTGGCCGCGCACGGGTCGCTGCCGTTCGCCATCGTTTCCGGCCGGCAGGGCGGCAGCGCGATGGCGGTGGCTGCGGTCAACGCGCTGGCGAGCGATGCGGAATGACCGCGACGTGAGGCCCGGCACGCTGCACACCATCGGCATGGGGCCGGGCGATCCCGAGCTGCTGACGCTGAAGGCCGCGCGCCTGATCGCCGAGGCGCCGGTGGTGGCGTATTTCGCCAAGCACGGCCGCGCCGGCCATGCGCGCTCGATCGCCGGCGACAGGCTGCAGGCGAACGCCGTCGAGCTGCGCTTCGAATATCCGTTCACCACCGAGCTGCCGGTCGACGACCCGCGCTACCCGGCCGGGATGGCGGCGTTCTACGAGGCGTGCGCGGCACGGGTCGCCCGGCATCTCGACGCGGGCCGCGACGTCGCCCTGCTGTGCGAGGGCGATCCGTTCTTCTACGGCTCGTCGATGTATCTGTTCGACCGGCTGCACGGCGACTACGCCCATCAGACGGTGCCGGGCGTCACCGGCATGAGCGGATGCTGGACCGCGGCGGGCCTGCCGATCACCCATGGCGACGACATACTATGCGTGCTGCCCGGCACGCTCGACGAGGACAGGCTGGTCGAGCGGCTGCGATGCTGCGATGCCGCCGTGATCATGAAGGTCGGGCGCAACCTGGCGAAGATCCGGCGCGCGGTGGTCCGCGCCGGCCTCGGCGAACGCGCGCTCTATGCCGAACGCGGCACGCAGCCGGGCCAGCGTCTGGCGGCGCTGGCGACCCTGGACGACGAGACCGCACCCTATTTCTCCATGGTGCTGATCCCCGGCCGGCAGCGGCCGCGATGACCGGCCGGCTGTTCGTGGTCGGGCTCGGTCCGGGCGACCTCGCGCTGCGCACGCCGCAGGCGAGCGAGGCGCTGGCGCAGGCGACCGACCTGGTCGGATACGGGCCATATCTCGACCGGATCGCGGCCGGCGCCGACGTGGTGCGGCACGGCTCGGACAATCGCGAGGAGCTCGCCCGCGCCCGGCAGGCGCTGTCGCTCGCCGTGGCCGGACGTACGGTCGCCGTGGCGTCCTCGGGCGATGCGGGCGTGTTCGCGATGGCGAGTGCCGTGTTCGAGGCGATCGAGCATGGCGATCCGGCCTGGCGGGCGCTGGAGGTGACGGTGGTGCCGGGCATCTCGGCGATGATGGCGGTGGCGGCCCGGCTGGGCGCGCCGCTCGGCGGCGACTTCTGCGCGATCTCGCTGTCGGACAACCTCAAGCCGTGGGAGCTGGTGCTGCGCCGGCTGCGCGGGGCTGCGGACGCCGGCTTCGTGATCGCGCTCTACAACCCGCTGTCGCGGGCGCGGCCCTGGCAGCTCGGCGCCGCCTTCTCGACGCTGCGCGAGATCCTGCCGGGCAGCACCCCGATCGCATTCGCGACCGCGGCGACGCGCCCGGAGGAGCGGATCACGCTGGCCACGCTCGCGGACGCCGACCCGGCCTGCGCCGACATGCGCACGCTGGTGCTGATCGGCGGCGCCGGCACGCGGCTGATCGAGCGGCCGGGCGCCGCACCCTGGCTCTACACCGAACGCCGCGTCGGCAGCGCCTGATGGCGCTCCTCGAGCCAGAGCAGCGCCTCCCGCCACCCGGGCACGTGCGGCGCCGGCACCGGCTCGGGTCGCGCGACCATCACCACCTCGATCCCGAGACGGCGCGCGGCGTCGAGCTTGGCCCGGGTGGCTTCGCCGCCGGAGTTCTTGCTGACGATCGCCTCGATCGCGTGCCGGGACAGCAGGGACAGCTCGTCCTGCAGCGCGAACGGCCCGCGGGCAGTCACGAGATGACAGCCGGGCGGCAGCAGCGCCGCCGGCGGCGCATCGACGCTGCGCACGAGATAGGCGTGCTGGGGATGAGGCAGGAAGGCCGCGAGGTCCTGGCGGCCGATCGTCAGCAGCACGCGACGCCCGCCGGGGCCGAGTGCCGCCGCCGCCGTCGCCATGTCCGGCACGAGCGTCCAGCGGTCGCCTGGAACGCGGCGCCATTCCGGACGGGCGACGCGCAGCAGCGCCACGCCGGCGGTGGCGCAGGCGGCGACCGCGTTGCGGCTGATCCGCTGCGCGAACGGATGGGTGGCGTCGATCAGCGCGTGCGTGCCGGTGTCGCGCAGCCAGCCGGCCAGCCCGTCCGCGCCGCCGAAGCCGCCGATGCGGGTGGCGATGCGCGGCAGCCTCGGCGCGCAGGTGACGCCGGCCAGCGACAGGATGGGCGCGACGCGGGCGTCGCCGTGCAGGGCATCGGCAAGCACGCTCGCTTCCGTGGTGCCGCCGAGAATCAGGACCCGCAGCACCGCATGCCCTCCCGGACGCAGGCGGCATGACGGCGGCTGCGTGGCTCGCCATTCTCGGCATCGGCGAGGACGGTGTCGAGGCGCTGTCGCCGGCCGCCCGCACGCTCCTGGGTGGCGCGGCGCTGGTGGTCGGCGGCGCGCGGCATCTGGCGCTGGCCGCCCTGCCGCCGCAGACCGACAGGCTGGCCTGGCCCAGCCCGATGGTCGACGGCATTCCGGCGATCCTGGCGCGTCGCGGCGAGGCCGTGGCGGTGCTGGCCTCGGGCGATCCGTTCTGCTTCGGGGTGGGCAGCCTGCTGGCCCGGCACGTGGCGCCCGGCGAGATGCTGTGCCTGCCGGCACCCTCGGCCTTCTCGCTCGCCTGCGCCCGGCTCGGCTGGGCGATGCAGGAGACCGCCCTGATGTCGGTCTGCGGCCGGCCGATGGAGACGCTGCTGCCGGCGCTGCAGCCCGGCGCGCGGCTGCTGGTGCTGTCGGCGGACGAGCGCTCGCCCGCCACGGTCGCCGACCTGCTGGCGGCCCACGGCTTCGGCGGCTCGGTGCTGCATGTGCTGGAGGCGCTGGGCGGGCCGCGGGCGCGGCATCGCCGGTTCCTGGCCGGCGAGACGCCGCCCGGGGCGATCGACCGGCTCAACCTGCTTGGCATCGAGCTTGTGGCGGGGCCGGGAGCGCGGGTGGTGCCGCTCGCCACCGGACTGCCCGACGCGCTGTTCGAGCATGACGGGCAGCTCACCAAGTCCGAGATCCGGGCAGCAACCCTGTCGGCGCTGTCGCCGCGCCACGGCGAGATGCTGTGGGACATCGGCTGCGGCTCCGGCTCGATCTCGATCGAGTGGATGCTGCGCCATCCGGCGAACCGCGCCATCGCCGTCGAGCCGCGGCCGGACCGGGCCGCGCGCGCGATGCGCAACGCCCTGTCGCTCGGCGTGCCGGGTCTGGTCGTGGTCGGCGACGCAGCGCCGGCGGGCCTGGACGGACTGCCGCGCCCGGACGCGGTCTTCGTCGGCGGCGGCGCCACGGTGCCGGGCCTGCTCGACACCGCGTGGTCGAGGCTGCCGCCGGGAGGCCGGCTGGTGGCGAACGCGGTGACGATCGAGACCGAGGCGGTGCTGTTCGCGGCCCATGCCAGGCTCGGGGGCACGCTGACGCGGCTGTCGGTGGAGCGGCTCGACCGCGTCGGCCGGATGCACGGGTACCGGCCGTCGATGACCGTCACCCAGTATGCGGCGACGAAGCCGTGATCGTGGCCGGCATCGGCTGCAGGCCGGGATGTTCGGGCAGCGAGATCGCAGCCCTGGTCGAGCGCGCGGCGCGGGAGGCCGGCTGTCGCCCCGAGCGTCTCGCCGTGCCGTATTTCCGGGCCGCCGAGCCCGGCCCTCGGCAGGCGGCGGCGGCACTCTCGCTGACGCTGCTGGCGGTGGAGGCGGACGCGCTGGCGGCCGTGCAGGCGCTGTGTCAGACGCGGTCCGTTCGCGCCGAGGCCGCCACCGGCGTCGCCTCGGTGGCGGAAGGCTGCGCGCTGGCGGCGGCGGGCGGGAGGCTGCTGCTGGCGCGGATCGCCTCGGCGAACGCCACCTGCGCCATCGCCGGGGAAGAGGGCAGGCCATGACTGTGCATTTCATCGGCGCGGGACCGGGTGCCGCCGACCTGCTGACGCTGCGCGGCCGCGACATCCTGGCGCGCTGCCCGGTGTGCCTGTTCGCGGGATCGATCGTGCCGCGTGCGATGCTGTCGCACTGTCCGCCGGATGCCAGGCTGATCGACACCGCGCCGCTGAGCCTGGACGCGATCGAGCGGGAGTATGTCGCCGCCCACGCGGCCGGCCGGGACGTGGCGCGGCTGCAGTCGGGCGATCTGTCGATCTACAGCGCCGTCGCCGAGCAGATACGCCGGCTGCGTCGCCACGGCATCCCGTACACCCTGACGCCGGGCGTGCCCGCCTTCGCCGCCGCCGCCGCCGCCCTCGGGCGCGAGCTGACCGTGCCGGAGGTGGCGCAGAGCCTGGTGCTGACCCGCGTGTCCGGCCGCGCCTCGGCGATGCCGGCGGGCGAGACGCTGGCGGCGTTCGGCGCCACCGGCGCCACGCTGGCGATCCATCTGGCGATCCATGCGATCGACCGCATCGTCGACGAGCTCACGCCGCTCTACGGCGCGTCGTGTCCGGTGGCCGTGGTCGTGCGTGCATCCTGGCCGGACGAGCAGATCCTGCGCGGCACGCTCGGCAGCATCCGCGACCAGCTGTCCGCCCAGCCGGTGGAGCGCACCGCCCTGGTCCTGATCGGCCCCGCACTGGCCGCCGAGGCGTTCCGCGACAGCGCCCTCTACGACCCCGCCCACCCGCGCCGCTTCCGCCCATGACCGCATCACCCGGTTTCCAAAGGCGAGCCTTTGGCGGGGTCCAGGGGCAGCGCCCCTGGCCTACCCTCGCTGCGCCCCACCAGCACCCCGTCCCGATCGAACAGCACGATCTCGAGCCTGGTGTCCGCGTCCCGCAGCACCTCGGCAGCCACCATCCAGGCGCGTCCCGCCACCGCATCGCCGAGCCCGATCCCCTCCTCCCCGGCGAGCGCGAAGGCATGGGCCACGGTGTTGGCCGACGCGATCCGTGCCGCGAGGTCCGCCGTGCCGCCGGCCTCGACGGCGACCCGGGCGAGTGCCGGCAGGTCGGCGGCGCCGCGCCTGGAATGCAGGTCGAGGAAGCCCTGGCTCAGCTTGGTGATCTTGGCGACGCCGCCTGCCACCGTCACGCGCCGCACCGGATGCCGGGCCAGGTATTTCAGCATCCCGCCGGCAAAGTCGCCCATCTCGATCAGGGCGGGCTCGGGCAGCCCGTGCAGGCGCTGGGCCGCGCGTTCGGACACGTTGCCGGTGCTGCCGGCGACATGATCGAGCCCCATGGCGCGCGCCACGTCGATGCCGCGCCGGATGGTGTCGATCCAGGCGGCGCAGGAGAACGGCACCACGATGCCGGTGGTGCCCAGGATCGACAGGCCGCCGACGATGCCGAGCCGGCCGTTCAGGGTGCGCAGCGCCAGCGCCTCGCCGCCCGGCACCGACAGCGTCACCTCCGCATCGGGCGGGACGCCGTCCGCCGCCTCGGCGAGGGCCGTGCGGATCATGGCGCGCGGCATCGGGTTGATCGCGGGCTCGCCCGGCGGCAGCGGCAGCCCGGGCCGGGTGATGGTGCCCACACCCTCGCCGGCGCGGAACAGGATGCCGCTGCCTGCCGGCAGCAGCCGCACGCTGGCGCGGACCAGGGCGCCATGGGTGACGTCGGGATCGTCGCCGGCATCCTTGACGATGCCCGCCTGCGCCCGGCCCTCGGCGCAGCCGGCCTCGGCGAGCGCGAACGCCACGGCCTGGCCGCCCGGCAGGGTGATGGTGACGGGGTCGGGAAACTCGCCGGTGCGCAGCGCCACGAAGGCGGCCTTGGCGGCGGCGGCGGCGCAGCTGCCGGTGGTCCAGCCGCGGCGCAGCGTCCCGCCGCCGGAGGTCGCGTCCCGCTCCGTCTGGCCGTCCGTCGGTTCCGCACCCTGCGCTGTCATGGCCGGCCCTCTATATCACGGCATGGCGGCGCGAGCCGGCCTGCATCCGCCCTGCTGCAGAAAGGAACGCTGCCATGACCACACGCGGGCTGCTGGTCGCGGCACCCCGATCGGGCGGCGGCAAGACCATCGTCACGCTGGCGCTGCTGGCCGGACTGCGGCGTCGCGGCGTCGAGGTGCGGGCCGCGAAGTCCGGCCCGGACTATATCGACCCCGCCTTCCATGCCGTCGCGTGCGGGTCCGACAGCCTGTCGCTCGACAGCTGGGCGATGCCGCCCGCCCTGCTCGACACGATCCTGGCCCAGGCCGCCGGCGAGGCTGAGCTGCTGCTGGTCGAATCCGCGATGGGCCTGTTCGACGGCGTCGACGGCCCGGCCGGACGACGCGGCCGGGGGGCGGATCTCGCGCAGCGGTTCGGGCTGCCGGTGGTGCTGGTGCTGGACATCTCGGGGCAGTCGCAGTCGGTCGCGGCGGTGGCGCGCGGCTTCGCGGCGCATGAGCCGGCGGTCCGGGTGGCGGGCGTGATCCTGAACCGGGTCGGCTCGCTGCGGCACGGCGCCGGTGCGGCGGCGGCACTGCGCGACGCCGGCATCGCCGTGCTCGGCAGCATCCCCCGCGACGCCGCGCTGGCGCTGCCGGAACGCCATCTCGGGCTGGTGCAGGCGCGCGAGCACGGCGCGCTGCCGGCGTTGCTGGACATGCTCGTCACCATGGCCGAGCGCGACCTCGACCTGCCCGGCATCCTGAAGCTGGCGGCACCGCTGGCGCTGGCGGCGTCCGATGCGGGGCCGGCGCTGCCGCCGCCCGGCCAGCGCATCGCGGTTGCCGACGATGCCGCCTTCTCGTTCCTCTACCCGCATCTGGCGCAGGGCTGGCGCCGGGCCGGCGCCGAGCTGGTGGGCTTCTCGCCGCTGGCGGACGAGGCGCCGCCGGACGGCTGCGACTGCTGCTGGCTGCCGGGCGGCTATCCGGAGCTGCATACCGCCGCGCTCGGCGCCGCGACGCGGTTCCAGGAAGGGCTGGCGCGGTTCGCCGCCACGCGGCCGGTGCATGGGGAGTGCGGCGGCTACATGGTGCTGGGCCAGAGCCTGACCGATGCCGCCGGCGCCACCCATCCGATGACCGGCCTGCTCGGCCATGCCACCTCGTTCCAGACACGCCGCCTGCATCTCGGCTATCGGCAGGCGCGGCTGCTGGCCGCAGGCAGCCTGGGCCCGGCCGGAGGCCGGCTGCGCGGCCACGAGTTCCACTACGCGACCGTGACCGAACCGGGAGCGGACGAGGCGCTCGCCGAGATCGCCGATGCGACCGGCACCCCGCTCGGGACGGCCGGCGGCAGGCGCGGCCGAGTCTCGGGGTCCTTCTTCCACGCGATCGCCGCCCAGCCGGACGACGGCGCGTGACGCCGCCGTTCGCGGATCTGGCCGCTCTCCGGCAGCTCTGCCTTGCTCTGCCTGAGGGCGATGCGGCGGCGGCGGCATCGGCCCGCGCCCGCCAGGCCGCCCTGACCAAGCCGCCCGGCAGCCTGGGCCGGCTGGAGGAGCTGGCCTGCTGGCTGGCGCGCTGGCAGGGGCGCGCGCTGCCGCGCCTCGACCGGGTGGAGATCCTCGTCTTCGCGGGCAACCACGGCGCGACGGCGCACGGGATCTCGCCCTATCCGGCCGCGGTCACCGCGCAGATGGTGGCGAACTTCGCCGCGGGCGGTGCGGCGATCAACCAGCTGGCCCGGGTGGCGGAGGCGGGCCTGCGGGTGATCCCGCTGCACGGGCTGACGGCGTGCGGCGACGTCAGCCGGGCGCCCGCCATGACGGAGGCGGCGTTCCTGGCCTGCGTCGCCGCCGGCTTCGACGCAGTGGCGCCGGACACCGATCTGCTCTGCGTGGGCGAGATGGGCATCGGCAACACGACCGCAGCCGCGGCGCTGTCGGCAGCCCTGTTCGGCGGCGCCGGCCGCGACTGGGCAGGACGCGGCACCGGCCTCGACGATGCCGGGCTCGGCCGCAAGATCCGCGCTGTCGACGCAGCCCTGGCGCTGCATGCGGCGGCACGCGACGATCCGTTGGACGCGGCACGCCGTGTCGGCGGCCACGAGCTGGCGGCGATCCTGGGGGCGGTGCTGGCCGCCCGGCTGTGCGGCGTGCCGGTGCTGCTGGACGGGTTCGTCTGCACCGCCGCCGCCGCACCGCTGCACCGGCTGAACCCGAGCGGGCTCGACCATGCGCTGGTGTCGCATCGCTCGGCGGAGGCGGGTCATGCGGCACTCGCCTCGGCGCTCGGGCAGGTGCCGCTGCTCGATCTCGGCCTGCGGCTGGGCGAGGCCTCCGGCGCGGCTTTGGCGGTGCCGATGCTGCGCGCCGCCTGCGCCTGCCACGCCGGCATGGCCTCGTTCGACGAGGCCGGCGTCTCGAACCGGACGTGAGCGGCGATCCTGGCCGGTTCTGGGCAGTCGGCGCCGATCTGGCGGCCGGGTTCGGACTGCTGACCCGGCTGCCGGTCGGCTGGCTGGTGCGATCCGGCACGCCGTACCGGCCAGGGCGGGCGGTCTGGACCTATCCGCTCGCGGGCCTGCTGGTGGGCGGTGCTGCGGCCGCGATCCGGGCCGCCGGCGAGAGGGCCGGGCTGCCGCCGCTGCTGGGCGCCGCCTGGGCAATCGCGGGGGCGATCCTGCTCACCGGCGCGCTGCACGAGGACGGCCTGGCCGACACGGCGGACGGCTTCGGCGGCGGGCGCACGACTGCGAGACGGCTCGAGATCATGCGCGACAGCCGGATCGGCAGCTATGGCGCGCTGGCGCTGATCCTGTCGCTGGCGGTTCGCGTCTCGGCCGTCTCCGCGCTGGCACCCGGCCGGGCGACGGCCATCCTGCTCGCGACCGGCCTGCTGTCGCGCGCCGCGATGCTGCCGGTGCTGGGGCTGCTGCCGCCGGCGCGACCGGACGGACTCGGGCACCGGGTGGGCCGGGTGCCACCCGTCGCGGCCGGCCTGGGCCTCCTGATCGCGGTCGTGCTCACCCTGACGCTGCTGCCGGTCCTGCGGGCGCTGGCGTCGATCGCGACTGCCGGGATCGTGGCGCTGGCGGCGACGGCGCTGGCGCGGCGCAGGATCGGCGGCCAGACCGGCGACGTGCTGGGCGCCACGTGCTGTGCTGCCGAATGCGTGCTGCTGACGCTGCTCGCCGCCTGACCGACCCTGTGTGCCGGCAAGGCCGGACGCCGGAATGCGGCTCGACGGCAGTCAGGCGTCGGCCGGGCCCGTCTCCAGGGTGTGGATCTGCAGCACTCCCATCGGCGGAGGTGCTGCCAGCAGGTCGGGCGCCTCGCCGCGCAGCATCGGGCCCAGCAGCCGCAGCGGGCCGCCATGCGAGACCACCAGGCACGACCGGCGATCGGCTGCCAGCTCCGCCCGCACGGCCGCGGTCCGCTCGATCAGCGCGCTGCCGGTCTCGCCGCCGGGCGGCGCGAAGCCGAGCGGATCGCGTGCCCAGCGATCCAGCGCAGCACGCGGCACCTGGTCCCAGTCGAGGCCTTCCCATCGTCCGAAATCCAGCTCGATCAGGCGCGGATCGCGCTCGACCGGGATGCCCAGCAACCGGCCCAGCGCCCTGGCCGGCAGCAGGCAGCGACCGAGCGGGCTGGTCCGGATCAGCATCGGCGCCAGCCGGCGCAGACTGGCGGCCAGCGACGGCAGGCTTGCCTGCCAGCCGTCAGCGAGCGGCAGGTCGGCACGCCCGTAGCACCGGCCCGGAACCGACCGGACCGGCGGATGCCGCAGCAGCCCGACGCCGGCCGTCACGGTTGGCAGACGGCCGGCTCAGTCCTCGTAATGCGCGGCCACCAGCCGGTCCAGCAGGCGCACGCCGAACGCGGTGGCGCCCTTCGGCACGCCGGGCGCGTCCTTGGACGCCCAGGCGACGCCGGCGATGTCGAGATGGGCCCACGGCACGTCGCCGACGAAGCGCTTGAGGAACTGGGCGGCGGTGATCGAGCCGCCGGGACGGCCGCCGATGTTCTTCATGTCGGCGATCTCGGACCGCAGCGCCTTGTCGTAGGCCTCGCCCATCGGCATGCGCCACAGCTTCTCCCCCACCGACTGCCCGGCCTCGGTCAGGCGCTGCGACAGCTGGTCGTCGTTGCTGAACAGGCCGGCATGCTCGTGGCCCAGCGCCACGATGATCGCGCCGGTCAGGGTGGCCAGGTTGATCAGCGCCCGCGGCTTGAAGCGGTCCTGGGCGTACCAGAGCACGTCGGCCAGCACGAGCCGGCCTTCGGCGTCGGTGTTCAGCACCTCGATGGTCTGGCCGGACGCGCTCTTGACCACGTCGCCCGGACGCTGCGAGCGGCCGGACAGCATGTTCTCGACCAGGCCGACCAGCCCGACGGCGTTCACGCGCGCCTTGCGTCCGGCGAGTGCGGCCATCAGCCCGACCACCGTGCCGGCGCCGGCCATGTCCCACTTCATGTCCTCCATGCCGCCGGCCGGCTTGATGGAGATGCCGCCGCTGTCGAAGGTGACGCCCTTGCCGACGAAGGCGACCGGCGCCGCGTCGCTGCCCGGCGCGCCGTGCCACTGCATCACCGCCATGCGCGCCGGCGCGTCGCTGCCCATGGCGACGCCGAGCAGCGCGCCGAAGCCCAGCTCCGCCATCCGCTCGGGCGTCAGGATCTCGATCTCCAGGCCGAGCGAGGACAGCTCGGCGATGCGATCGGCGAATACCGGCGGGGTCAGGGTGTTGGCCGGCTCGCTGACCAGGTCCCGGGCGATGAAGGCGCCGTGCGCGACCGCCTTCAGGGCCGGCCAGGCCGCCTGCGCGGCATCGGCGCCGCCACCCAGCAGCGTCAGGCGCTCGAGCCTGGGCAGCTCGTCCGGCTTCTGCCGGGTGCGGTAGAGGTCGAACCGGTAGCTCGACAGCACGGCACCCAGCGCCACCTGCGCCGCCAGCGCCGGCGGCACGCCGTCGGTGCCCAGTGCCGCGACCGCGCTGCCCTTGAGGGCGGCGTAGGCGGCGCTGCCGGCGGCCTCGGCGGCACGCGCGTCGAGCTCGGCCGCCTTGCCCAGGCCGATCAGCACGATGCGCGACAGCCCGCCTCCCGGGCCGAGCACGACGCAGCTCTTGTTCTTGGCGAAGGTGAACTCCGCCGCCTCGACCGCGCGCGACACCGCACCGCCGCTCGCCTCGTCGGCCTGCAGAAAGAGCGGCGGCCGCTCGCCATCCTCCGAGACCAGCAGCGCCAGGGCGCCCAGGCGTGGCAGGGAGGCGGGCTTGAAGTCGATGTCCAGCATGGCGGCACTCCGGTCTGGCGGCCTCGCCGCGGGGCGCAGGATCGTCGTCGCGTCTGACGGCTCGGAGGTGCGAGCTTATCAGCCGCGTGCCGGGCAGCCGCAAGGCCGCGGCAAACGAATCGGCGTCATGTCGCGCGTGCTTTGCAACCGTGGCGGTCATCGCCTAAGTCGGATGCATGACCGCGCACCCTCTGCAGACTGACGGACCCGACGGCGATGCGCGGCTGCTGGCGCTGGCGGCCCGCCTCGCCGACGAGGCCGCCTCGGTCATCCTGCAGATCCGCGCGCGCGGCTTCGAGACGCTGTTCAAGCAGGACGACTCACCGGTCACCGAGGCCGACCGGCAGGCCGAGGCGCTGATCCTGGCCGGCCTGCGGGCCGGCTCGTCGATCCCGGTGATCGCCGAGGAGGAGGTCGCGGCCGGCCGGCTGGTCGAGGCGGGCGAGGCGTTCTGGCTGGTGGACCCGCTCGACGGCACGCGCGAGTTCGCCGCCGGCCGCGACAGCTTCACGGTCAATATCGGCCTGGTCCGGCACGGGCGGGTGGTGCTGGGGGCAGTGGCCCTCCCGGCGCATGGCGAGCTCTATCTCGGCCGGCCGGGACACGGGGCGACCCGCCGGGACCGGCAGGGCGAGACGCCGATCCGGGTGCGGCCGGTCCCGGCGGACGGGCTCGCGGTGCTGGCGTCGCGCCACTACGCCGCGGACCCAGCGCTGCGCGCCTATCTCGGCCAGCAGCGGATCGCCAGCCTGGGCAATATCGGCTCGGCGGCGAAGTTCGTGCGCGTGGCGGAAGGCAGGGCGGATCTGTATCCGCGCCTCGGCCGCACGATGGAATGGGATACCGCCGCGCCGCAGGCGGTCGTCGAGGCGGCGGGCGGCAGCGTCACGCTGTTCAGCGGCGAACCGCTGCGCTACGGCAAGCCGGGCTGGGAGAACCCGCATTTCATCTGCCGCGGGGCGCCGCCGGAGATCGCGTGACGGGAAGCGGATCGGTGCTCGATGCCCCCGGGCGGCTGGCGGCGGGAGCGGGGCCGGACGGCGCGGCCGGACCGTGAAGCCGGGCCATCATCGCCGCATCCGGCACATGAGCGCGTCGACTCCGCCCCGGAGATGCTACACAGACACCGGCATGCAGCGCTCACCCCCGCCAGACCCGTGACCCTCATGACGGAACGTCTCGACGCCGATCCGGCCGGCATCGCGCGCGCGGTCGCGCTGCTGCGTGCCGGACGGCTGGTGGCGTTCGGCACCGAGACCGTCTACGGGCTGGGCGCCGACGCGACCGATGCGCGCGCCGTGGCCGCCATCTACGCGGCCAAGCGCCGACCGGGCTTCAACCCGCTGATCGCCCACTGCCCGGATGCGTCGGCCGCCTTCCGGCAGGTCGAGGCGGATCCCCGTGCCCGCCGCCTGGCGGCGCTGTTCTGGCCGGGGCCGCTGACCCTGGTGCTGCCGCGCCGAGCCGACGCCACCGTCTGCCCGCTCGCCGCCGCCGGACTGCCGACGCTGGCGGTGCGGGTGCCGGCCGGGCCGGTGGCCGGAGCACTGCTGCGGGCGGTGGGCCGTCCGGTGGCGGCACCATCCGCCAACCCGTCCGGCCGGATCAGCCCCAGCACGGCGGCGCATGTGCTGGCCGGGCTCGACGGCCGCATCGATGCGGTGCTCGATTCCGGTCCCTGCGCGGTCGGTCTGGAAAGCACGGTGCTGGATCTCGCGGGCGACCGGCCGGTGCTGCTGCGTCCGGGCGGCGTGGCCCTGGAGGCGATCGAGCGGGCGGTCGGCCCGGTGGACCGGCCTGCCGCCGCCGATCGTGCCGACCCGGCGCCCGCCTCGCCGGGACAGCTCGCCTCGCACTATGCCCCGCTGCTGCCGCTGCGCCTCGATGCGGTCGGCTGCACGCGCGGGGAGGCGCTGCTCGCCTTCGGGCCGGAGCCGGAGGGCGCCGGCCTGCTCTGGAACCTGAGCCCGACCCGCGACCTGGACGAGGCCGCGGCCCGGCTGTTCGCCGGCCTGCGTCATCTCGACGACCAGGGGCGGCGGGAGGGACTGACCGGGATTGCCGCGATGACCATCCCGGCCGAGGGTCTGGGCCTGGCGATCCGCGACCGGCTGCAGCGCGCCGCGGCGCCCAGGCCGTCCCTTCCATCGAACCCGGCCGTCTGAACGCGTCATGAGAGAGCAGATCGACCCGAAGGAGCTGAAGACGCTCTCCGACATCCTGGCGCTGGTGCTCGAGGACCAGCCCGGCGAGGCGGCGAGCGCGCTGGAAGCGGTGCGCGCGCGCGCCAGGCGCAACGGCATCACCGGCGGCGCGCTCAAGAACCTGTTCGTGGCGCTGGCACCGAACCCGCCGCCGGCGGCGGCGCCGAAGCCGGCCGCCGCCAAGCCGCGCGCGCCGCGCGCCGGCGCCGGGGCGGCCACCGAGATCCAGGCGGCGCGCGCGCGGATCTCGCAGCTCAGCGCGGACGTCAACAAGCTCGATCTCGATCTGCGCGGCGCCACCGCCCGGATCGAGGCGCTGCGTTCGGAGCTGCATCTGACCCGGCAGGCGCGCGCCGAGGCGCAGCAGGCGCTGATGGCGACCCAGCATCTGGCGCCCAAGCGGGTGATGCTGCTGCTGACCGCCCTGTGCGGCCTGCTGATCGGCATCGCCGGCACCAGCGCGATCATGACGCTCGTCCGCGCTCCGGCCGCGATCAGCGCCACCTATCTGCAGTAGGTCATGGAGGATGGCACCGACCGCATGAGCACCGCGACCGACATGCTGATCCGCGGTCTCGCCGCGCGGCTGGGGCCGGGCGGGATGCTGACCGCGCCGACCGACACCGATCCCTATTGCAGCGACTGGCGCGGGCTCTATCACGGCCGCACGCCGGCGGTGCTGCGCCCGTCCGACACGGCGGCGCTGGCCGACTGCGTGCGCGCCTGCGCCGAGGCCGGCGCCAGGCTGGTGCCGATGGGCGGCAACACCAGCATGGTCGGCGGCGCTGCGGTTTCGGAGGCGGGCGACGAGCTGGTGCTGAGCTTGTCGCGCCTCAACCGCATCCGCGCGATCGATCCGGTCGACATGACCATGACCGTCGAGGCCGGCGTCACGCTCAAGGCGGCGCAGGACGCGGCGCGCGAGGCCGGACTGCTGCTGCCGCTGTCGATCAGCTCGGAGGGCTCGGCGCAGATCGGCGGCGTGCTGGCGACCAACGCCGGCGGCAACACCACGGTCCGCTACGGCAACGCGCGCGAGCTGGTGCTGGGGCTCGAGGCGGTGATGCCGGACGGCACGGTGTTCGAGGGGCTCAGGCGGCTGCGCAAGGACAATACCGGCTACGCGCTGCGCCAGCTGCTGGTCGGCTCGGAAGGCACGCTCGGCATCATCACCGCCGCCGTGCTGCGGCTCGAGCCGCGCCCGAGACAGGTCGAGGTGGCGCTGTGCGGGGTGGCGAGCCCGGACGCGGCGCTGGCGCTGTTCATGGCCTTCCGGCGGGCCGACCCGTCGGCGGTCCAGGCCTTCGAATACATGTCCGGCGCCGGCATGGCGCTGGTCTGCGCGCTGATCCCGGATGCCGTGCTGCCGCTGTCGGAGCCGGCGCCGCACTACGCGCTGGTGGAGCTCGCCACCGCGCGCAACGACGGCACGCTGCGCGCGCTGCTGGAGGGCGTGCTCGGCGAGGCGCTGGAGGCGGGCGGCGTGAGCGATGCGGTGATCGCCGAGAGCGAGACGCAGCGCCTGGCGATCTGGCGGCTGCGCGAGGAGCATGCGGAAGCGCAGAAGCGCGCCGGGGGCAACGTCAAGAACGACGTGTCGGTGCCGGTCTCCAGGGTGCCCGAGCTGATCGCGCGCGCCACCGAGGCGTGCGAGAGCCTGATCCCCGGCATCCGGGTGGCGCCCTTCGGCCATCTCGGCGACGGCAACATCCACTTCAACCTGGTGCAGCCGGAGGGCGCCGACCGGAGCGCCTTCATGGCCCGCGACCACGAGATCATGGACACGGTCTGCGCCGTCGTGCGCGCGCTGGACGGCAGCTTCTCGGCCGAGCACGGGGTCGGCCGGCTGAAGCCCTACATGATGGCGGACTGGCGCGGCGGCGCGGAGCTCGCGACCATGCGCCGGATCAAGCAGGCGCTCGATCCGCTGGGGATCATGAACCCGGGCAAGCTCCTCCCCGACGCATGATCGGACGCGTGGAGAGCCTGCACCTCTACCCGGTCAAGGGCCTGCGCGGGCTGAGCCTGGACGGCACCGCGGTCGCGCGCCACGGCATCGCCGGCGACCGGCGCTGGCTGGTCACCGACCCCGACGGCGGCTTCCTGACCCAGCGGCACCTGGCCGCGATGGCGCGGCTCGACGCGGTCGCCACCGCGTCCGGGCTGCTGCTCCGGCACGCCGGGCGCGAGCAGGCGGTCGTCGTGCCGGGGGCCGCTGCAGCCCGGCTGACGGTGACGATCTGGCGCGACAGGGTCTCGGCGGCGCTGGCCGATCCCGACGCCGACGCCTGGCTGTCGTCGGTGCTCGGGCGACCCTGCCGGCTGGTCTACATGGATGACGAGCGGGCGCGACCGGTCGACCCGAACTTCGCGCGGCCGGGCGACCATGTCGGCTTCGCCGACGGCTATCCGCTGCTCGCCGCCAGCCACGACTCGCTGGCGGTGCTGAACGAGGCGCTGGCGGTGCCGGTGCCCATGGACCGGTTCCGCCCCGGCGTGACGATCTCCGGGCTGCCGCCCTGGTCGGAGGACCGGTGGCGGCGGACGCGGATCGGCGGGATGGTGTTCCGCGCGCCCAAGCCCTGCACGCGCTGCGTCGTCATCACCCAGGATCAGCGGACGGGCGAGACCCCGGAGCCCGGCGAGCCGCTCCGCACGCTGGGTCGGATCAACCGCCACCCGTCCGGCATCGTGTTCGGCGCCAACCTGATCCCGGAGGCGCCGGGCTGGCTGTCGGTCGGCGATCCGGTGGAGGTGCTTGAGGCCGTCCGGAACCGTTGAAGCTGGCGCAGGGCGGGGTGGTCGTCCGGATCGCTCGCAGCGAAGGCCGCCGCGCCGTCGCGTCTACATCAGCCGCTTCCAGAGCCGCGCCACCAGCTCCAGCGCGTGCTCGCGCATCGAGCGCGAGCGCCAGGCGGCATAGGTCACCGGCGTCGCCTCGGCGACCTGCGCGCGCAGCATCGCCTCGACAGCACCCGCGGTCTCGCGTCCCAGCACCACCGCGTCGATCTCGTTGTTGTAGTGCACGCTGCGCCAGTCGAAGTTCGACGAGCCGATCACCGTCAGCACCCCGTCGACGGTCGACACCTTGGCGTGCAGCATGGCGTCGCGGACCTCGTGGATGCGCACGCCGGCGCGCAGCAGCCGGCCATACAGCGCGCGGGCGGCATGCACCGCCGACTGCACGTCGCTGTAGCCGGGCAGCAGCAGCACGACCTCGACGCCGCGACGCGCCGCGTCGGCCAGCAGCTGCCATTCCTGGCGGGACGGCACGAAATAGCCGGTGGCCAGCAGGATGTGCGACTCCGCACCCCGGATCGCCGCCTGCATGGACAGGTTGTAGAGCGGCCGCTTCTCCGCCGGCGCGCTGCCGGCGACGCGGATGCGCTGGTCGCCCTGCGCCGCGGGTGCGGGACCGGTGCGGCCGCGCAGCGGCGGCGTGCCGTCGCCGGGCCGGCCATCGCCGCCCTGGCCGTCCCAGGTGTGGAAGAACAGGTCGCGGATCTCGGCCACGGCCGGACCCTCGATGCGGATGGCGTTGTCGATCCAGTAGCCCCGATCGGCGTCCGGCCCGCGTCCGACCGAGCGCGGCGTCTCGTAGACCCTGGACAGATTGACGCCGCCGAGGATGGCGACCCGTCCGTCCGCCACCGTCAGCTTGCGGTGGTCGCGGTCGTTCATGCGCAGGCTGAAATGCGCCTGCAGCGGGTTGACCGAATGATACTCGAGCAGCCTGACGCCGGCCGCGCGCAGCCGGGCGAAGGCGGCATCCGCGGTGCCGGCCGAGCCGATCGCGTCCCAGGTCAGCGCGACCTCGACACCGCGCGACGCCGCCGCCGCCAGCAGCGCGAACAGGCTCTGCCCGTCCAGCGTCACGTCGTCGACGGTGTAGTATTCCAAGAACAGGGAGCTCCGCGCGGCGCCGATCGCCGCCATGACCGCCTCGACCGCCTCGCGGCCGGTCGACAGCAGCGTCACCCGGTTGCCGTCCAGCATCGGGCAGTCCGAGACCGGGTCGTGCAGCCCGGCATGCCGGGCCAGCAGCGCGTCGCCAGGCGCCGCGGCGGAACCGGCGTCAGTCTCCACGGGGACCGGGCCGGGACACGATCTGTGGCATGTTGGCGTCTTTTGCCTGGGCGTCATGGAGAGTAAAGAGGGTCATGATTGCGTCCAACGTGAGCCGGCTCGACCGATACGTGCTGCGACAGCTGCTGGCCGCCCTGCTCGCGACCACCGGCGGCCTCGTGGCCCTCATCTGGCTGACGCAGTCGCTGCGCTTCGTCAGCCTAGTGGTGGATCGCGGCCTGAGCCTGCGCGTGTTCCTGCAGCTCACCGGCCTGCTGATCCCGAGCTTCGTGGCCGTCATCCTGCCGATCACCACCTTCGTCGTCACCCAGTTCGTCTACCAGCGCCTGGCCAGCGACCGCGAGCTGACGGTGATGCGCGCCGCCGGCCTGTCGCCGTCGCGGATCGCCCGGCCGGCGCTCTATTGCGGGACCGTCGCCGTCGGCCTGTGCTACGTGCTGAACGTCTGGATCGTTCCGGCAAGCTATCACAGCTTTCGGCAGTACGAGTTCGAGATACGCAACAAGATGGCCGCCTTCCTGCTGCAGGAGGGCGTGTTCACCCCGGTCTCGCCCACCATGACGGTCTATATTCGCGCGCGCGACAATGACGGCACGCTGCGCGGCATCCTGGTCGAGGACGACCGGCAGAAGAACGTCCGGGCCACCATCCTGGCCGAGCACGGCCACCTGGAGCCGAACGGCGACGTGCCGAAGGTGGTGCTTTATAACGGCTCGCGCGAGGAGATCGACCGCAAGACCGGGCGCCTCGACGTGCTGACGTTCCAGCGCAACACCGTCGACCTCGCCGACAGCTCCAAGGACGACGATATCCGCTTCCGGGATGCCACCGAGATGTCGCTGGGCGAGCTGCTGCACCCCGATCCGCGCGTGGTGATGGCCCGCGACCGGGGCAAGTTCGCGGTCGAGGCGCATCGCCGGCTGAGCAGCCCGCTCACCGCCCTCTCCTTTACCATGGTGGCGCTGGTGGCGGTGCTGGCGGGCAGCTTCTCCCGGCATGCCAACATCATCCGGCCGGCGGTGGCGATCCTGACGGTGGTGGGGCTGCTGGCCGTCAGCCTGACCCTGCAGAGCATCGCCTCGCGGACGCCGGCGCTGATCCCGCTGATCTGGGTGCAGGCGGTGCTGCCGGGCCTGGTCTGCACGGCCATGCTGTTCTGGCCGGAGGTGCGCCAGCAGGTGACGCCGGACCTGCGGGTCCCTGCCACCCTCGCCGCCTAGAGCCGCCCGCGGATGCCGGTCTCGGTCACCCTCTCGCTGTATATCGCCCGGCAGTTCACGCTGGCGATGCTGGCGCTGATCGTCTCGCTCACCGGCCTCGTGTCGCTGTTCGACTTCATCGACCTGCTGCGCCGGGCGGCGACCCGTCCGGACGTGCCGGCCTCGCTCGCGGTCGAGATCGCCGCCCTGCACCTGCCGTATTTCTGTATCGAGATCCTGCCGTTCGGGGTGCTGCTGGGGGGGATCGTGTGCTTCTGGCGGCTGACCCGCTCGTCGGAGCTGATCGTGGCGCGCGCGGCGGGCATCTCCGCGTGGCAGTTCCTGGCGGCCCCGCTCGCCTGCGCGATGGCGATGGGGGTGTTCGCCACCGCCCTGCTGAGCCCGCTCTCGTCGGCGACCTATGCGCGGGCGGAGGCGCTCGACAACACCTATCTCCGCGCCTCCGGCGGCACGCTGAACCTGGCCGGCGGGCAGCTCTGGCTGCGCCAGTCCGATGCCGGCCTGACCCGGGGCGGCGTGGCGCTGCTGCATGCGCGCGAGGTGAGGCTGGCCGGCGGCGACCTTGCGGTGCGCGGCATCAGCGTGTTCCGGCTCGATGCCCATGACCGGCTGCTGCTGCGGATCGAGGCGACCGACGGGCGACTCGGAACCGGCGCCTGGATTTTCCACAACGCACGCTCCATCAAGCCCGACCACATGCCTGAGACGATCGGCGAGATGAGCCTGCCCACGGACCTCACCGTGAACCGGGTGCAGGAAAGCTTCGCCTCGCCCGACACCCTGTCGGTCTGGACCCTGCCCGGCTTCATCGGGCTGCTGGATCGCTCCGGCTTCTCCTCGATCCGGCACCGGCTGCATTTCCAGGCGCTGCTGGCGCTGCCGCTGCTGGCCGGCACCATGGCGCTGGTGTCCGCCGGCTTCTCGATGCGGCCGGCGCGACGCGGCGGCGTGTCGCGCATGATCGGCAGCGGCGTCGCCGCCGGCTTCGCGCTGTTCACCGTCTCCAAGGTCGCGGCCCAGTTCGGCCAGTCCGGCGCGCTGCCGCCGGTCATGGCCGCCTGGGCGCCCGCCGGTGCCGGGCTGCTGCTCGCGATCACCCTGCTGCTTCATCTGGAGGACGGCTGATGCGCCGCTCTATCGCGTCCCTCCCCCAAGCCACAGGCGGCTGCCGCCACGAGCGGCCGCTGCGGACCACCCTGCTGCTGGCCGGGATGTGCGGCAGCTGGATCGCGGCGCTGGCGCCGGAGGGCGCGCGCGCCCAGATCAGCCTGCCCGGTCTCGGCGGCGCCAAGGGCGCGCCGGTGTCGCGCAACGAGCCGGTGACGTTCCGCTCCGACAGCGTGAGCTACGACAGCCATGGCGGCCTGGTCACCTGGACCGGCCATGTCGAGATCTGGCAGAACGACCACATCCTGCGCGCCGACACGGTGACGTTCGACCGCAACACCAACGTCGCCGCCGCTTCGGGCCACGTCGCCATCCTGGAGCCGGACGGCGAGGTGCTGTTCTCCGACTACGCCGAGCTGACGCAGGGCATGCGCGAGGGCGTCATGACCAACATGCGCTCGCTGCTGGCGGCCAACGGCAAGCTCGCCGCGAATGGTGCGAGGCGCACCGACGGCAAGGTCAACGACCTGTCGCGCGCGGTGTACACCGCCTGCAAGATCTGCGCCCAGCATCCCGAGCAGCCGCCCTTCTGGCAGCTCCGCGCCTACGATGCGACCGACGACCTCGAGCACAAGCGCATCGAGTATCGCGACGTCTATCTCGACATGTTCGGCCTGCCGGTGTTCTACCTGCCGTTCTTCTCGACGCCCGACCCGTCGGTGAAGCGCCAGAGCGGCTTCCTGCTGGGCGACATCTCGCCGAGCGACAAGCATCTCGGCACCTACGCGACGCTGCCGTATTTCTGGGCGATCAACAGATCGACCGACATCACCTTCGTGCCGCTGGTGTCGAGCAAGACCGGGCCGCAGCTCACCGCGCAGTATCGCGAGCGCTTCAACAGCGGCATCGTGCGCATCACCGGCGCGATCGCCTACGACACCACCAACACCGGCGGCTACAACGACAACGGCAACTTCGTCGCCCCGGTGAGCGACAAGGGCGTGCAGGGCTACGTCTATGCCCACACGCTGTTCAACTACGACGAGCACTGGCGCTACGGCGCCGACGTCAACCTGGCGAGCTCGGCCAACTACCTGCGCGACTACCGCATCACCGGCTACGGCGCCGACGTGCTCGGCAGCAACCTCTATATCGAGGGGTTCGGCGTCGGCGCGTACTCCCGCCTCGACGGCAGCTTCTTCCAGGGGCTGAACAACGGCGTGATCAATTCGAGCCAGCTGCCGTTCGTGCTGCCGCGCTACATCTACACCTTCACCGGCGAGCCGGACGCGCTCGGCGGCCGCACGTCGGTCTACACCAACGACTTCAACATCTACCGGGCCAACGGCACCTCCGACCAGCGGCTCGAGCTGGCGCTGAACTACGACCGGCCGTTCCGCAACACGCTCGGCCAGCTCTACACCGTGACGCTGCATCTCGATTCCGAGGCCTACAAGGCCACCAAGCTCGATCTCGTGCCGAACTACAACGCGGTCAACGCCGCCTCGACCGCGCAGGCGCTGCCGACGGTGGGCGTGAAGATGAACTGGCCGTTCCTCAAGACGCTCAGGAACGGCTCGGCGATCATCGAGCCGATCGTGCAGCTGCTGGCGGCCCCCAACTCCGGCAACAGCAGCACCCGCAACCGCCCCAACGAGGACAGCCTCGACTACGAGTTCACCGACAGCACGCTGTTCTCGCTGAACCGCCACGAGGGGGTGGACCGGCTCGATGGGGGGGCGCGCGCCAATGTCGGGCTGCACGGCAACTGGTCGTTCGACGGCAAGCAGATCGACGCGCTGGTCGGCCAGAGCTACCAGGAGCACATCGACCGGAACCAGCTGCCCGACAGCGGCCTCTCGACCCATGCCTCGGACATCGTCAGCCGGATCACCTTCACGCCGACGCGCTGGCTCGACGTCACCGCCCGCGACCGCCTCGACCACGAGACCGGCCAGACCAGGTTCGCCGACGGGCTGATCACCGCCGGCGTGCCGCTGTTCACCCTGACCGGCGGCTACGTCTACAACTCCCGGAGCTACTACTACTACTACAACCAGAACCCGTACACGCTCGGTCCGGTGGCCGCCTTCTACGTGCCGACCAACGAGGCGACGCTGGGCGCGTCCAGCACCTGGAGGAGCTGGCGCGTGTCCGGCTACGGGCGGCGCGACCTCGCCACCAACCAGTTCGTGGCGCTCGGCGGCAACGTCGCCTACACCAACGACTGCTTCATCTTCGACGTGTCGCTCAATCGGCGCTACACCACCATCAACGGCGACAGCGGCGACACCTCGATCCTGTTCACCCTCACCTTCAAGACGCTCGGCACCTTCCCGGTGAATGGCTGAGCGAGACACCAGGAACATGTCATGAGTTTCCGGTCATGAGCTTCACACGCATCACCCTCCCGGCACTGGCCGTCCTGACCGTCGCGGGGCTCGCGGGCCCGGCGCTGTCGCAGCAGCATCATCGCCACAAGCAGCCGGCGGACGCGACGGCGCCGACCCCGGGCACTGGCCTCGCCGGCCCTGCGAACGCCCCCGCCGCCGCGGTGAAGGGACAGCCGCAGGACCACATCATCGCCGTGGTGAACGGCCAGATCATCACCCGGCGCGACGTCGAGGATCGCGGGCGGCTGTTCGCGCTGTCCACCGGCCTGCCGATGAACGACGAGGTGCTGAACCGGCTGCGGCCGCAGATCACCCGCCAGCTGATCGACGAGAGGCTGCGCATGCAGGAGATCCAGCAGCGCCACATCAACGTCCCGATCGATCAGATCGCCAACTCGATCAACGACATCGAGAAGCGCAACAACATGCCGAGCAACGCGCTGCGCGACCGGCTCGGCCAGGACGGCGTGGCGATGACCACGCTGATCGACCAGATCCGCGTGCAGCTCTCCTGGACCGGGGTGCTGCGCGAGCAGCTCGGCGACCGCGCCCGGGTGTCCTCGGCCGACATACGCCAGCGCCAGGACAGCCTGCGCCACGAGGCGGGCGAGCCCGAGTACCAGATCAGCGAGATCTTCGTGCCGGTCGAGGATCCGAAGAACAGCGCCGACGCCCTGCGGTTCGCCACCACCATCATCCAGCAGCTGCGGGAGGGCGCGCCGTTCCCGATCGTGGCGGCACAGTTCAGCCAGAGCCAGACCGCGCTGGATGGCGGCTCGGTCGGCTGGGTGCAGGCCGACAACCTCGATCCCGGGGTGGTGGCGGTGGCCAAGGAGATGCCGGTGGGCGCGGTGAGCAACCCGATCCGCGTCGCCGGCGGCTACGAGATCGTCAGCCTCGCCGGCCGCCGCCAGATCGGCCGCGAGATGGCCACGATGCTGGATCTGCGCCAGGCCTTCGTCGCCTTCGACACCCCGCTCAACCCGCAGGCGCCGACGCAGCAGCAGCAGCAGGCGCTGCAGAAGACGACGGCGCTCTCCAAGGACGCGCACAGCTGCGACCAGATCGACGCCGCCAACAAGAGCTTCGGGAGCAAGCGCCCCAGCAACCCCGGCAGCGTGCAGCTCAACCGGCTCAACCCGCAGATGGCCCACGTGCTGGAGCCGCTGGCCGTGGGCCAGGCCAGCCATCCGCTGGTATCCAGCGACGGCATCGACGTGATCATGATCTGCGCCCGCTCGGAGAAGAACCTGGCCGACCGCAACACCGAGGAGATCGCCGACCAGCTGCTGAACGACCGCGTCGAGCTGGTGTCGCGCCAGCTGAACCGCGACCTGCACCGCAAGGCGGTGATCGACATGCGGTCCTCCTCCTGATCCGGTGAACGGCCTGCCTTCGCTGCGCGACGTGATCGCGCAGCACGGGCTGGACGCGCGCAAGTCGCTCGGTCAGCACTTCCTGCTCGATCCGGTGCTGATCGCCCGCATCGCAAGCCTCGCCGGCGACCTCGCGGGCCGCAACGTGGTCGAGGTCGGCCCCGGCCCCGGCGGCCTGACCCGGGCGCTGCTGGCCACCGACGCGCAGACGGTGACCGCGATCGAGATCGACCGCCGCGCGGTCGCCGCCATCGAGGCGCTGCGGCTGGCGACCGGGCCCGACCGGCTGCGCCTGATCGAGGCGGATGCGACCCGCCGGGACCTGTCGTCCCTGGTGCCGGCGCCGCGCCAGATCGTGGCCAACCTGCCCTACAATGTCGGCACGCCGCTGCTGGTCGGCTGGCTGCGGCAGGCGGCCTGCTGGGAACGGCTGACGCTGATGTTCCAGATGGAGGTGGCCGAGCGGATCGCCGCCGCACCCGATACCGAGGCCTACGGCAGGCTGGCGGTGCTGGCGCAGTGGACCTGCCGGGTCGGGCTGCTGATGCGCGTCCCGCCCGGCGCCTTCTCGCCGCCGCCCAGGGTGTTCTCCGCCGTCGTCGGGCTGCAGCCGCTCGCCGCGCAGCCGCCGCCGGAGCTGTTCGCCGCGATGGAGCGCCTCACCGCAGCCGCGTTCGGCCAGCGGCGCAAGATGCTGCGCGGCGCGCTGAAGCCGCTCGGCGGCGAGGCGCTGCTGGAGCGGGCCGGGATCGATCCGCAGCGCCGCGCCGAGACCCTGTCGATCGAGGAGTTCGACCGGCTCGCCCGGCTGCTCTGACGCCTGCTGCGCGTCACGCGGGTCCGGCCGGGCCCCGCGCATCCGCCGGCGCGGGCCGGCCGCAGGATCATGCCGTAGAGCTCGAACGCCAGCGGCCGCGGATCGGCGCTACGACGCCGCCCGCGAGCCGCTCCGGCCCCAGGCAGACGGCGCGCGCGATCTGCCCGATCGCATCCAGCCGCCACGCCGCCGGCGGGCCGCCCGCGGCCTCCGCCACGACGTGGCGCACCGGGCTGGTGCCGAGCCCGGCCAGGGTCAGATCCAGCACCAGCGGTCCCGGTTCGGAGCCCGGATGGAACGCGAGCCGCGCCTGCCGGCAGGCCGCCCAGGTGCCGTCACGGCGGCGAGTGCCGGCAGGAAGGCGCGCAACGCGACCCGGCCCGCGCTCATCGCGGTGCCGGGCGGTGCCGGGCGGCGCCGGGCGGCGCCGGGCGGCGCCGGGCGGGACGGTGTCCGGCCATGGCTAGTCCGCGTCGAGCCGCTCCAGCGCCGCGGCCGCGGGCAGGCGGCCGGTCGCGGCGCGCTCGGCATCGGTCATGTAGTCGCGCGACAGCGGCAGCGCCTCGATCCGGCGGGTGAGCTGGATCTGGAAGTTCATGAAGCCGCGCCTGCGGAAGACGACCTCCGAGCCGGCGAGGTAGAGCTCGAACATGCGGCAGAAGCGCTCGTCGTAGAGCGAGGCGATGACGTCGCGGTTGGCGGCGAACCGGCGGCGCCAGTGCCCGATGGTCTTGGCGTAGTGCAGCCGCAGCACCTCGCAGTCGGTGGCCCACAGGCCGGCACTCTCGATCGCGGCGAAGGTCTCGCTCAGCGCCGGCGAATAGCCGCCCGGGAAGATGTACTTGTCGAGCCAGGCGTTGGTGGCGCCGGCCCCTTCCGACCGTCCGACCGAATGCACCAGGGCCACGCCGTCATCGGCGAGAATGTCGCGCAGCTTGGCGAAGAAGGCCGGATAGTGCCCCACACCGACATGCTCGAACATGCCGACCGACACGATCCGGTCGAAGCGCCGCTTGATCGAGCGGTAGTCCAGCAGCTCGAAGCGCACCCGGTCGTCGAGCCCCTCGGCCTGCGCACGCGCGCGCGCCTCGAGCAGCTGCTCGGTGGACAGGGTGACGCCGGTGACGCGCGCGCCGTAGTCGCGCGCCAGCGTGATGGCGAGACCGCCCCAGCCCGAGCCGATATCGAGCACCTCCAGCCCCGGCCGGTCGAGCAGCAGCTTGGCGGCGATATGGTGCTTCTTCGCCTCCTGCGCCTCCTCGAGCGTCTCGTCGCCGCGCGGGAAGTAGGCGCAGGAATATTGCCGGTCGCGGTCCAGGAACAGGCTGTAGAGCCTGCCGCTGAGATCGTAGTGGTGCGCCGCGTTGCGGCGCGAGCGCGGCGCCGGGTTATGCTGCGACCAGCTCTTCTTCAGCCGGCGCACCATCGAGGCCGCCACCACGCCGGGATGGCCGCCATTGTTGGCGTTCAGCATGAACACGTCGATCAGGTCGTAGAGCGAGCAGCCGACCGGCCGGATGGTGCCGTCCATGTAGGCCTCGCCCAGCAGCAGGGCCGGGTTCAGCACCAGGTCGAGCTCGACCCGGCGCTCGAGGATCTGCATCGCCACATGCGGCGTGCCGCGTCCATAGGAGCGCGTGCGGCCGTTGGCGAACGTGATGTCGACCCGGCCCTCCCGGACGAAGCGCCGCAGGATCAGGTCGAGCAGGATGGTCATGCGTCGCTCTCCGAAATCCGCGGCCGAGCATGACCCACGGGACCGGTCATGGTCAAAGGTGCGCGCGGCAGGCGCCTGCGCAACGCGAAACGGCCCGGACTTGCGCCCGGGCCGTCTGGCAGATCGCAGGACCGGCCGCGATCAGGCGGTCTGGTCGAACTCGGTCTCGCCGCCCTCGAACACGCCGCCCAGCACCGGCTGGTCGTCATCCTCGTCCTCGGCGTCGTCGCGGCCGACACGCTCGCCGCGTGCCTGGCGCTCGGCCTCCTCGACCGAGCGCGCGACGTTGGCGACGATGCGGATCGTCACCTCGGGATGCAGCACCACCCGGACCTCGGACAGGCCGAGCGTCTTGATCGGATGCTCGAGCTGCACCTGCTGACGGTTGACGGTCAGGCCGCCTTCCGCGGCGGCGACGGCGATGTCGCGCGGCGACACCGAGCCGTACAGGCTGCCGCTGTCGCCGGCCTGGCGGATGATGACGACGGTGAGGCCGCTCATCCGCTCGGCCAGCCGCTCGGCCTCCTCGCGGCGCTTGATGTTGGTCGCCTCGAGCTGGATGCGCTCGCCCTCGAAGCGGGCGCGGTTGGCGGTGTTGGAGCGGATCGCCTTGCCCTGGGGCAGCAGGAAGTTGCGGGCGAAGCCCGGCTTCACCTTCACGACGTCGCCCATCTGGCCCAGCTTCTCGATGCGCTGGAGCAGGATCACTTCGGTGGCCGACATTCTGGTCGCTCCCTCAGCTCAGGATGTAGGGCAGCAAGGCGAGGAAGCGGGCGCGCTTGATCGCGTTCGCGAGCTCGCGCTGCTTCTTCGCCGACACCGCGGTGATTCGGCTCGGCACGATCTTGCCGCGCTCGGACAGGAAGCGCGACAGCAGGCGCACGTCCTTGTAGTCGATCTTCGGCGCGTTCGGGCCGGAGAACGGGCAGGACTTGCGGCGACGGTAGAACGGGCGGCGTGCGCCGACGGCACTGCGCCGTCCGCCGGCGCCGGCGTCTTCGGTGACTGACTGCGACATCGGTGCCTACTCCGCCTCGGCCATTTCTGAACGCGGACCGCGCGGGCCGCGCTCGGGACGCTCGCCATTCTCGTCGCGGGCGCGGAACTCCTCGCGGTCGTCGTAGCCGCGCTTGCGTCCGCTGTCGAAGCGGCCGGCGGGCTTGGGACCGCGGAAGCCGCGCTCGCGATCGTCGGCCTTGCGGCTCAGGATCGCCGACGGCGCCTCGTCGATCGCCTCGACGCGCAGCGTCAGGAAGCGCAGCACGTCCTCGTTCAGGCCGAGCTGGCGCTCCATCTCGTTGATGGAGGCGGGCTTGGCGTCGAGGCCGAGCAGAAGGTAGTGCCCCTTGCGGTTCTTCTTGATCCGGTAGGCGAGCGAGCGCAGGCCCCAGTATTCGCGCTTCTGGATGGAGCCTTCCTCGCCCTCGAGCTGGGTGGCGATGCCGTCCGCGATCAGCTCGACCTGAGCCTGCGTGACGTCGTTTCGTGCGATCAGCACGCATTCATACAGTGGCATGGGTTCTCCCTTCGGATGAGGTCAACCCGACCGGCCGGGGCATCCCGGGGACGGCGCCGCCTGTAACGGACAGCATGGGTATAGCCGGCGCGATGCCACTCGCTCCGGCAGGGAAGTCGCGGCGTTGAGCATGGATACGCCGGCGCGGCAAGCGAATTCGCCGCCTGCCGGCAGCCCGGCAGCCTAGCGACGCTTCCAGCCGCCCTTGGCGGAAGTGCGCGCGGCGACGGTGCGGTCGATGAAGGCGCCGATCTCGGGCAGCATGCGCGCCTCGTCGATGCTGAAGTTGTAGAGCCCCCAGTTGCCCGCCTCCACCGGCACGAGCTGGGGCGCGTCGGGCTGGTCGGTGACGAGGTCCGGCTCGGGAAAGATCAGCGGCGACGGATCCTGCATGTAGCTCGGGTTGTCGTAGATGTGCAGGTCGCCCCGGCTCGTCAGGTTCGCCCGGCCGCTGATCACGTAGCCCGGCTTGTTGCAGACCCACCGGTACTTGGCGAGGCTGGCGCCCCAGATCGAGACGAAGCAGTCGCTGGCCTGCGCCCACACCAGGCTGGCCGAGATCGGCGCGCCGATGGTGTCGGCGATGGTGACCGGCAGATCGGCGGACAGCGCGCGCAGGTGGGCCGCGATCTCGTGCTCGACCTCGACCGGCCTGCGGCTGGCGAACCGCTCGCCGTGACTGCCGATGACCCCGCCCTCCTCCTCGCCCGCGCTGTTGTGCCCGTCGAGCACGATCACCACGCCGGGGAAGCGGTCGGCCAGGAAGCGCACGAGGTGGCCGAGGAAGCCTGCCAGATCGACGACGGTGCGGTTCTCGACCCGCAGGCCGACCAGGATCACCGGAGCGGTGCGCGACGTCGGCAGCAGTCCGGCGGTCCGCCTGGCGCCGGCGGACCGTGCGGCACAGGTCTGGATGCGCTTGCGCAGGCCCGCCGACACCAGCTGCCCGGTGACGCGCAGGACGAAGACGCCGTTGCGGTAGGCATAGCGGGTCAGGTCGGCGGCGTCGCCCAGCTCGCGGTTCACATGGCCCTGCAGCTCCGGAAACAGCACGTCGATCGCCCCGTAGAGCTCGATCCCGACGCCGTGGTTGAGCACGATCCAGTCCGGCAGCGTGCCCGGATCGTCCTGCACCATCCGGTCGATGCCGCTCAGCTCGTTCCAGAGCTGGTGGCCGATATGCACCGACGGCGGCCCGCGCATGACGCTGGCGAACCGGGTGGCACCCGCCGCGAGATACCCGATCAGCTCGTCCGCCCAGCTCAGCAGATGGACCATGATCCAGGTCGGCAGGCTGCGCGTCAGATGCCAGGCGAGGCGCCGCTGATCCTCGTCGCGGCTGACCATCAGCCCCATCGACGGGAACCAGACGCCGCCGATCGTCGCATGGTGGTCGGCGACGATGACGAAGAACACCAGCCGGTGGCGGGGATCGGCGAAGCGGAAGGCGAAATGGAAGTCGTCGAGCACCAGCCCGCCCTGGGCGTGCAGCGGCACGCCGTCGACCGGGCTCGGCCAGCTCATCCGCCCGGACCGCACGAAGCCGGCAAGCCGGTCCGACCAGTCCTGCTGCAGCCCGGCCGCCACGTGGTCCCGGTGGACCGACCGCATCACGTCGTCCTCGCCGCGATACACCAGCGCATGCGGCATCAGGCTGTCGGCGAGATAGAGCGCCGGCGCCCGCACCAGCTCGTCCAGGCAGGCGACGCCGATCGAGAGCCGCATCGCCAGGTTGACGCCCAGGAAGGCGCGCACGCGCGGATCGAGCGCCGGCGAGACGCGGTCCAGCACCTGCGTCGTCAGCAGCCCGAGCAGGGGCACCGCACGCAGCTTCAGCAGATCCAGCAGATCGCGCGGCAGCGCGGCGACGGCGTCGCCGACCTGGCACATCCGGTAGTCGAAGAACCAGGTCGCGCGGCCGCCGCCGTCATGCACGAGCTCGAGCAGGAACAGCGGCGCGAAGCCGGTGAACAGCGCCTCCGCACGCCAGGCGTGACCGACATGGGCGATGGTCCGTCCGCCCAGCAGCAGCGGCAGCTCCTGGCCGCCGAGCCTGACATGGAGCGCGCCGTCGACCAGGAACAGCGGGTCGGCGATCAGGTAGTCGTGCCCTGGCTCGGGGCCGGCCGATGCGGCGCGCAGCCGACGCTCGACCGGCGGGGACGACGTCTCGGGCCGGGCTGCGCGTTCCGTCACGGAAATCCTTTCAGGCTGGGCACGGCGTTCGGCGGTCGCGGCGGCGGCGGCGCGTCAGACGGCCGGCGCCAGGTAGTGGCTGCGGGCGAAGGCGATGGCGGTGGCGACGGCGGCCAGCCCGTCTCCCCCGCCTTGCTTCATCTCGATCACCACCCAGTTGTCGTAGCCGACCTCGTCCAGCGCGCGGCCGGCGCCGGCATGGTCACAGGTCGGGCTGTCGAACGGCCCCAGCTCAGGCTCGGCCATGTGGTAGTGCGCCAGCCGCGGCGCTGCCGCGCGGATCGCCTTCGCGGGATCGTCGCCGCCGAGCGTGACGCAGGCGGTGTCGAGATGCGCGCGCACGTTGGGATGGCCGGTCTGCTCGACGATGGCGACGATGTCGCGGGCCCGGTTCAGGAAGTCCGCGCCATAGACCGGCGGCACCGGCTCCATGCCGAGCGTGAGCCCGCCGGCGGCGGCGAGGTCGCCCAGCGTCCGCAGGCGCCCGGCCGCCAGCGCCATCGCGTCATGGTCGGACAGCGCGCCCTTCAGCCGGCTCTTCGGCGCCCCGAACACCGCGACCCGCGCGCCCAGCGCCCCGGCGATGCCGGCGAGCACGCGCATGTGCTCGCACATCGCCGCGAAGGCGGGCGCGTCGCCCAGCAGTGCTGCCTCCGGCTTGCCGAAGAACACCGCCTGCAGCGAGCTCACCGACAGGCCGGACGCCTCGCAGCCCTGCCGGAAGGCGGCGAGCCGTGCGGGCGTCAGCGCGTCCCAGGCGGCGATCCGGGTCGGCGCCACCTCGACGCCCTCTGCGCCGTGCCCGGCCAGCAGCTCGAAGGCGCGGCCCTCGGCCTCGGCCGGCCAGGCGAGGTTGGAAACGCCGAGCCGCCTCACGCGCCGGCACCCGTCCGGTCCGCGGCCGTCTCGCTGGCGATGAAGCGGTCGAGGGCTGCCAGCACGCCCTCGCGGTCCAGCATGTAGCCGCCGGCGCCGCCGAAGGCTGCGTCGTGCAGCGTGCGCATGTCGTAGCGCGCTTCCGGCGCGGGCTCGGTGCCCATGACGCTGGACGCAAAGAACCGCGCGCGGATGGCCTCCATCGACAGCGGCTCGGTGGCGAGGTTCACCACGCCGAGCTCCCGGCTGCGGGCGAGCTCCAGGTCGGCGCCCAGCCGTTCGAGCGGATACCACTGGAACACCGACGCGCCGTTGATCACGTGGATGCGGTTGTCGTGCATCAGGTCGTAGATCGCGTTCTTCTTGAGCCCCGCCCCGAACAGCGCCGGCAGGCGCACGATCTGGTGGCGGGGATACCGCTCCGCCACCCAGCGCTCCAGCATCGCGCGGTTGGCGCCATAGGCGTGCAGCCCCTGCGTGACCGGCTGGTCGGCCTCGGTGACCCCGATCGGCGAGCCGTACACGTCGATCGTCGAGATCAGCGTGAAGTTCTCTGCGGCGATGGTGTCGAGCCGCGCGATCAGCGCCTGGATGCGGGCGAGATCCTCGTCCGGGTTCTGGTTCGCCCACCACTTCACCGCCGACACGCCCGCGCACACCACGTCGGAGAAGCGGCGCCCGTCGATCTCGCCGATGCTGGAGGAGTTGAACAGCGCGTCGAAGCGCTGCTGGCGGATCAGGTTGGAGCCGACGAAGCCGGTATGGCCGATCAGCGCGCGTCCGGTCGGGGGCGCCATCTCAGCCATGTTCCTGGGTCTGCAGGCTGCGCGTGACGATGTCGCGGCGCAGCGGGCTGGCGAGCGGCGAGAAGCCGCGCTCGCGAGAGGATTCGATGAAGGCCAGGATGCGCTCCATGGCGAAGAAGATCGTGTCGATCTTGCCGGACATGACGTGGAACACCCGGCCGCGGCGGAACACCGAGCAGGAGCGGTCGTCGAAGTTGCCGACCGGCTTGGTCTTGATCGCCAGCTGCGGTCCCACGAAGCGGAAGCTTTCCTTGAAGGTCGGCAGGTAGCGCGACACCTGCTCCTCCATCGCCTGGACCTTCGCCGTCACCGTCTCCGACGAGACGCTGTCGCGGATGCGCTGCGCCTCGTGGGCGTTGTTGACGCGCGCCAGCGGCGTGTGCGGCACGCTCGACAGGGTGTAGATGTTGGGATCCTCGGTCGGATACACCGAGCAGAGCGGACCGTCGACGAAGGTCACCGCCGGAAAGGCGTGATCGGTCTCGTAGTAGAGCAGCATGGTGGGCTCGTAGAAGAACGGCATCGGCATGCCGAGCTGCTGCCCCCAGCTCGCATCGATCAGCAGATCGTACGGCTCGCCCTCGACCATCACCGCGTCGGCGCCTTCCTCGATGGACGCGACGCGATGGTTCAGCACCAGGCTGTCGCCCAGCAGATCGCAGAAGAAGCGGCGCGACTGCTCGATCAGCAGCACGCGCTCGCCGGTCAGCATCAGGCCGGCGATCTCGCGGATCGGGATCGAGGTCTCGGTCTGCTCGCGGAAATCGATGCCGGTCGAGGTCATGATCAGCCGGTATGTCGCAAAATCGATCAGGCTCTCGGATTTTGGAACAGCGTAGATGTTCTCTGCAATCTCGCGGCTGAGCTGCGGGTAGCGCTCCATGAAGCGCATGAAGCCGTCGCGCGACTGCACCCTGGTGCCGTGATGGCGGGGATAGTGGAATCCCAGATGCAGACGGAACTGGTTGTTGCCCGACGCCTCGTGCAGCGGCCGGTGATGCTGCTCGAAAACCTTGACCGCGAAACCCAGGGACTTGAGCGAGCTGCCAAGATGGCAGCCGTACCAGCCGGCGCCGATGATGGCTATCCTCGAGACCATGAGCATCCTCTCGTCCGCGCCGCGAGCCGGTTCGCGCGCGCGCGGGCCGATCTTAGACGAAGAGCCCGCGGCTGGGCCAGCCCGACGCGCCGGCGCGCGCCGGCCCGGGCCTCAGCGGTCGATCTTGTAGTTGAAGACCTGCATCAACTGCATCGGCACCGCCACCCCGTTCTGGATCGCCGGCCGGAAGTGCCAGTGCGACACCGCGTTCTGCGCGGTGCGATCGAGATCGGCGTAGCCGGAGCTGGTGGCGATCTCAACCGACTTCACCGAGCCGTCGGCGTCGATCGAGACCAGCATCTGCACGGTGCCCTCCTCGCCGCGGCGCCCGGCGGACCGCGGGTAGGGCGGCATCTTGTTGGCATGCCGGTCGTCCGGGGTGGCCGGGATGATGTGCGGGTCGTCCTGCATGCCGTAGCCGAGCCCGTCCGCCGGATCGAGATCGACCTGCGGCTCGGACGGCGCCCGCTGGGGTGGCGGCGACGGCGACGGCGCCTGCACCTCTCCCCGCTTCGGCGCGTCCGGAGGCACCAGATCGGGGGACGGGGTCGATTGCGACGGCTGGTCGGTCGGCGCGGGCGAGGCCTGCGGCGCCGGCGGTGCGGGCGGCGCCTTGGGAGCGGGCGGGGTGGGGCTTGCCGGCGGCGTCGGCCTGGAACCGCCGGCATACTTGTTCTGGTCGGTCACCATCTCGATGGTCGGCGGCTCCACCTGCGACGCGGCCGGCACGGGGTGGGCCGGCATCGGCCACAGACGCGGCGCCTCGAGGATCACGGCAGCCAGCAGCACGTGGAACAGCACGGCGATGGTCCCGGCAACGGCCAGGATCTCCCGCCGCCTGCCGCCGCCCCAGGCGCGGGACGGCACGAACAGCCGAACGCGACGCTGCAGGGCGCCGCCGGATGCAGCGGACGCGCGACGCAGCGGCGGCGGCGGCAGATGCGGCCCGACGGACATGATCGCCTGCGGGTCTAGCGCACGGCCGGCGTGCGGAGGCGCCCGCGGCGGCGGCTCCCGGCCGCGGCTCCTGCCATGTCCTAGACCCGCAGACGGTCGGGGATCGGCAGGCCGAGCCAGTCCGGGATGTCCCACAGCTCGCGCACGGTCCGGACCGGCCGGAAACCGGCACCCAGATAGGTCGGCAGCGCGCGCGGATGGTCGGCGGTGCAGGTGTTGACCCGCACCGCGCCGCTCGGGCTGGAGGCGCGCGCCAGGGCGGTCGCGCGCGCGAGCAGCGCCCGACCGGTCCCGGAGCCGATGGCCTGCGGCATCAGGCCGAAATAGCCGATATTGACGTCGCGGCGGTCGCGGCCGTCGAGCTCGAAGAACCCGGCAGGCTCGCCGCCGCGATACAGCACGTGCAGGCCGATCGCGGGATCTGCGAGCAGGGCGGCGATGTCGCGGTCCGGTGCGATGCGGCGCAGCCACCAGCAGTAGCCGTGGCCCACCGTGCCGTAGAGGTAGCGGTAGAAGGCAACGCTCGGGGCCGCTACCCGCACCAGCGTGTCGCCTGCGGGCAGCGCCGGCGCCGGGCCGGCGGGCACCGACGGCTCCAGGCGCAGGAAGGTCACATCGACCGCGATCCGCGTGGTGTCCCTGTCCCCGACCGGCGGCTGCGAAAGGGGCATGGTCATCGAAGGGGCTCCTCCTGCACGGCGGCGCCGGAGCGGGATCCGGCCGCCATATCGTCCGTGGCCGCCCGTCGCGGGTCAAGACGGCGCACGGCTCGATACAGCGACATCGGCGCCGGCGGCGAGGCCGGCGCCGGACGGTCAGTCGTCCAGGAACGAGCGCAACTTGCGGGAGCGGCTGGGGTGCTTGAGCTTGCGCAGCGCCTTGGCCTCGATCTGGCGGATGCGCTCGCGGGTGACGTTGAACTGCTGGCCGACCTCCTCCAGCGTGTGGTCGGTGTTCATGCCGATGCCAAAGCGCATGCGCAGCACCCGCTCCTCGCGCGGCGTGAGCGACGACAGCACCCGCGTGGTGGCCTCGCGCAGGTTGGTCTGGATCGCGGCATCGAGCGGGATGACGGCGGTCTTGTCCTCGATGAAGTCGCCGAGATGGCTGTCCTCCTCGTCGCCGATCGGCGTCTCCAGGCTGATCGGCTCCTTGGCGATCTTGAGCACCTTGCGCACCTTCTCGAGCGGCATGCCGAGCTTTTCGGCGAGCTCCTCGGGCGCTGGCTCGCGGCCGATCTCGTGCAGCATCTGGCGGGACGTGCGCACCAGCTTGTTGATGGTCTCGATCATGTGCACGGGAATGCGGATGGTGCGCGCCTGGTCGGCGATCGAGCGGGTGATCGCCTGGCGGATCCACCAGGTGGCATAGGTCGAGAACTTGTAGCCGCGACGGTACTCGAACTTGTCGACCGCCTTCATCAGGCCGATGTTGCCCTCCTGGATCAGGTCCAGGAACTGCAGGCCGCGGTTGGTGTATTTCTTGGCGATCGAGATCACGAGCCGCAGGTTGGCCTCGATCATCTCCTTCTTGGCGCGTGCGCTGTCGCGCTCGCCGCGCGAGACGGTGGCGTAGACGCGGCGGAACTCGCTGATCGGCAGGCCGGTATCCTGCGCCACCTGCCCGACCTTGGAGCGGAGCTCCATCACGTCGGGCGCATGCCTGGCCACGAAGTTCTTCCACGCCTTGCCCGGCAGGCCGGCCACGGTCTCCATCCAGTTCGGGTCCATCTCGTGGCCACGATACTTGAGGAGGAAGTCGTCGCGGCTGACCTTGGCGCTCTCGGCATGGCGCAGCATGCGGCCCTCGAGGCCGTTCAGCAGCTGGCTGATCTGCTTGAGCTGGGTGACCAGCTCCTCGATGCGGTTGTTGTGCAGCCGCACCGTCTCGACCTTGGCGACCAGCTCGTCGCGCAGCTTCTCGTAGCTCTTCTCCGACCGGTCGTTGGCGGCCTCGCCGGCGGTCAGGCTGTCCAGACGCTTGGCCTGGACCTTGTGCAGCTTCTTGTAGAGGGTCTCGATCTCCTCGAAGGCCAGCAGCACCTCGGGCTTGAGCTTCTCCTCCAGCGCCGACAGCGACAGGCCGGCCCCCTCGCCTTCCTCGGCGTCGTCATCGTTGGACGGCGCGTCGAAGCTGGGCTCCGGCGCCGCCACCACGCCCTCGGCACCCTCCTCGACCACCACGTTGCCGGCCTGCGTCGCTTCCAGGTCGATGATGTCGCGCAGCAGCATCTGCCCGACCTTGAGCCGGTCGTGCCAGGAGATGATGGCGCGGAAGGTGAGCGGGCTCTCGCACAGCCCGCCGATCATCTCGTCGCGACCGGCCTCGATGCGCTTGGCGATCGCGATCTCGCCCTCGCGCGACAGCAGCTCGACCGAGCCCATCTCGCGCAGATACATGCGCACCGGATCATCGGTGCGGCCCAGGCTTTCCGCGTCGACGTTGCCGGACGGCGCGTCGCTGCCTTCCTCGGCCTCGGGCTTCTTCTCCTCCTCCTCCTCGCGGGGGGCGTCGGCTTCCTCGTTATCCTCGTTCTCGACCACCTGGATGCCCATCTCGGACAGCACGGCCATGACGTCCTCGATCTGCTCCGACGACATCTGGTCGGGCGGCAGCACCGCGTTCAGCTCGTCGAAGGTGATGTAGCCACGCTCGCGCCCGCGAGCGATGAGCCGCTTGACCGCCGCGGACTGCGTGTCGAGCAGGGTGGCGTCGGCGTCCTGCTCGCTTGCGGTCGCTTCGGTGGTCGCCGCCGTCTTCGTCGCCATGCTCAACTCAACTCCAACCGGATCCGTCACCGACCTGGCGCGGGGCACCATAGGCGATGTCCGGCACCAAGTGTTTCATTCGTCATCGGCCTGCTCGCCGCAGCGCAGCCGGTCCCGAGCCTGCACCAGCACGGTCAGCCGGTGCCATGACCGCTCGTCTCCACCGGTCGTGGCAACTCTTGCCGCCTCGACCTCTTCCTCCAGTCGCGGCAGGTTCAGGAAGCCGAAATAGTGCCACCACGCTTTCTCCGCCGCTGCGGGCATTGCTTCTGCGGATGCGTCCGCAGACATCGGAAGGGGCGTAGAAGCGGACAGCATCTCCATCTGGGCAGACAGTCCGGCCAAGTGCAGGTGGGCCATGAGTGCTGCCGAGTCAAGTAGAGGTGAGGCCGGTTCGTCCGCCGCCGCCGTCCCCGCGGCCGGGTGGCCGAACGCGTCGGTCGAGCCGCAGGGCGTGCCGGCCCAGTCCAGCATGGCGGCCCTGATCCGGGCGAGCTCCGTCGGCAACTCCAGCCGGCAGAAGGCCTGCTCCACGTCGTGCAGAAGCTCAGGATGGTGCAGCAGGATCGCCACCAGCGTGCGCTGCCGCTCCGCCCGGGCCAGGTCCCGGGTCGGGGGCGACCGGTCCGGCAGCCGCGACATCGGCCGCTCCGCGCGGCCGTTGCCGCGGCCGTCGCTGCGGCCGTCGCTGCGACCTGGCGGCCGCCTGCGGGAGAACGCCTCGAAGAACTGCGTGGTGAGGGTGCTGCGGAACTCCCGGGCCAGGCGCTCGTGCCCGATCGTCGCGGCGGCTGCAGTCAGCTTCGCATGCAGCGCCGCCCGCTGCTGCGGACCCGGGTCCTTGACGCCCTCGCTCAGCAGCTCGAACAGCACCGTCTCCAGCGGCGCCGCACCCGCCAGCTGCGCCGCCATGACGGACGGACCGTGGCGGCGCACCAGGCTGTCCGGGTCCTCGCCCTCGGGAAGCCGCACGAAGCGCAGCGTGCGCTCCGGATCGAGCAGCGGCAGCGCGGTCTCGGCGGCCTTGATCGCGGCGCGCCGGCCTGCCGCGTCGCCGTCGAAGCACAGCACGGGGGCGGCGGCGACCCGCCACAGCGCCTCGAGCTGCTCGGCGGTGAGGGCCGTGCCGAGCGGCGCCACCGCGCCTCCGAAGCCCGCCTGGTGCAGGGCGATCACGTCCATGTAGCCCTCGACCACCACCAGCTCGCGCGAGGCCGGCGCCACCCCCTCCGCTTGCCTGACCGTGCGCAGGGCCGAGGACGCGCGGTCGAGCCCGAACAGGGTGCGGCGCTTGACGAACAGCGGCGTCTCCGGCCCGTTCAGGTATTTCGGCTGGCCGTCGCCCAGGGTGCGGCCGCCGAAGCTCGCCAACCCGCCGCGACGGTCGCGGATCGGGAAGGTGACGCGGTTGAAGAACAGCTCGCCCTTCGGCCTGCCCTCCTCGTCCATCCGCATCAGCCCGGCCTCGGCGATCAGCTCGGCCGCGAACCCCTGCTCGCGCAGTTCCGCCATCAGGCTGCCGCGCCCGTCGCCGGACCAGCCGAGCCCGTGGTCGGCGATGGTCGCCTCGGTCAGGCCGCGGCCACGCAGATAGGCCAGCCCGTCCTTGCCTTCCGGCGCGTGCAGCCGGCGCACGTAGCTGCGCTGGGCCGCATCCAGCACGTCGACGAGCGTCCGCGCCCGCTCCGCACGGCCGCGATCGGCGGGCGCCTGCCTCGGCACCTCCAGCCCGGCCTCCCCGGCCAGGCTCTGCACCGCCTCCAGGAACGAGCGGCCCTCGGCCTGCATGACGAACGAGATCGCGTCGCCGTGCACGCCGCAGCCGAAGCAGTGGAAGTGGTCGTCATAGACATAGAAGGACGGCGTCTTCTCGCCGTGGAACGGGCAGCACGCCTTGAACTGCCGTCCCGACCGGACGAGCTTGGTCTTGCGCCCGATCACGGCCGCGATCGGGGTGCGGGCGCGCAGCTCGTCGAGGAAGGCGGGGTCGAACGCCATCAGCCGGTCAGGACAGCCTGGCCTTCACCAGCGCGTTCGCCCGTCCGAGATCAAGGGCCGCGCCGTGCCTGGCCTTCAGCGCCGCCATCACCCGGCCCATGTCCTTCATCGAGGCGGCTCCGGTCTCGGCCACCGCGTCCGCTACCGCCAGCACCAGCGCGGCCTCGTCCATGGGTGCCGGCAGGAACTCCTCGATCACCACGATCTCGGCATCCTCCTTGGCGGCGAGCTCCCCGCGTCCGCCCTGCAGATACAGCGCCGCCGATTCGGTGCGCGACTTCACCATGTTGCGCAGCATCGCGGTGATCTCGTCATCGGGGATCTCCGCGACGCCCTTCGGCCGGGCGGCGATGTCGAGCTCCTTGAGCCGGGCCAGCACCATGCGCAGCGTGGAGACGCGAGGCGCGTCATGGGCCTTCATCGCCATCTTGAGGCCGTCGGTGAACCGCGCGCGCAGCGACATGATCTCAACTCCATCCATCCGGGCAACGCATGGGAGAAATGTTACCCATGGTCCATCCCTCTCTGGGAATTTTCTTCCCACCGAGGCGGTGGCTGGTTAAAGCCTCGCCGCGGGGCAGGAGCTGGTTATGTCATGGCGTTGACCGTCGAGGCGATCATTGAACGGCTGGGCGGACCGGAACAGGCGGCCCGGCTGACCGGCGTCGGCACCGAGGCGATCCGCAAATGGCGCCAGGCCCGCGCGGTGCCGCCGAAGCACTGGACCGCGATCCTGCAGGCGACCGGCCTCGGCGTGTCTGACCTGTCCTCGCCTTCCGTCACGGAGCCCGCCATGACCGTCCCTTCGGGTAGTCCCGACGCGGCGCCCGAGGGCGCCACCGCGGTGCTGGTGCTGGCGGACGGGTCGGTGCTGTGGGGGCGCGGCTTCGGGGCGCAGACGCAAGGGGGGCGCGCGGTCGGCGAGATCTGCTTCTGCACCGGCCTGACCGGCTACCAGGAGACACTGACCGACCCGTCCTTCGCCGGCCAGATCATCACCTTCACCTTTCCCCATATCGGCAATGTCGGCGCCACACCCGAGGACGAGGAAGCCACCAACGTCGCCGCCCGCGGCCTGGTGGTGAAGCAGGACCTGACCGAGCCGTCGAACTGGCGCGCGGCGCAGAGCCTCGACGCCTGGCTGAAGGCCCGCGCGATCCCGGGCATCTGCGGCATCGACACGCGCGCCCTCACCCGGCGCATCCGCGACAACGGGCCGCAGACCGCGATCCTGTGCCATCCGGCGGACGGGGTCTTCGATGTCCAGGCGCTGCTGCAGGCGGCCAGGGCCTGGCCCGGTCTCGACGGCATGGATCTGGCGCGCGAGGTGTCCTGCACCCAGAGCTACGGCTGGTCGGAAGGCACCTGGAGCGACCGCGCGCCCGTGCGGCGTGCGGCGGCGGATGCGCGGCATGTCGTCGCGGTGGATTACGGCGCCAAGCGCAACATCCTGCGCTGCCTGGTGCAGGCGGGCTGCCGGGTGACGGTGGTGCCGGCGAGCGCCACGGCGGACGAGATCCTGGCCCACGCGCCGGACGGGGTGTTCCTGTCGAACGGGCCGGGCGATCCGGCGGCGACGGCGGTCTATGCGGTGCCGGCGATCCGCGGCGTGCTGGATGCCGGCAAGCCGGTGTTCGGCATCTGCCTCGGGCACCAGCTGCTGGCGCTGGCGCTGGGGGCGAAGACCTACAAGCTCGACCAGGGGCATCGCGGCGCCAACCAGCCGGTGAAGGACCTGGCGACGGGCCGGGTGGAGATCACCAGCCAGAATCACGGCTTCGCGGTCGATGACGCGAGCCTGCCGGACGGGGTGCGCATCACCCATGTCAGCCTGTTCGACGGCTCCAACGAGGGCATCGCCAGCGACCGCTACGCGGCCTTCTCGGTGCAGTACCATCCCGAGGCGAGCCCGGGCCCGTCCGACAGCGTCCACCTGTTCGAGCGCTTCGTCGGGCTGATGGGTGCAGCACAGGTTGAAAGAGTTTAGACCATTATAGGATATTCTCTCTATACCTTGGTAAGGTTGGTCAATGGATCCGGTCCGCAATCCGTTCGTTCCCGGCGCCGGCGCCTCGCCGCCCGAGCTCGCCGGACGGCGCCTGCTGCTCGAACAGGTGGAGGTAGTGTTCCAGCGTGCGCTGCGCGGGCGGGTGGCAAAGAGCTTTATCGCCGTCGGGCTGCGCGGCGTCGGCAAGACGGTCGTGCTGAACCGGGCGGCGCAGCTGGCCCGGGATGCAGGGTTCAAGGTCTGCCTGATCGAGGCGCACGAGAAGAAGGCGCTGCCATTGCTGCTGGTGCCGCATCTGCGTCGCATGCTGCTCGAACTCGACCGGCTCGGGGCGCTGAGCGAGCAGGTAAAGCGGTCGCTGCGCGTGCTGAAAAGCTTCGTCTCGGGCCTCAAGATCCGCTACGGCGACGCCGGGCTCGAACTCGATGTCGAGGCCGAGCATGGTGCGGCCGACAGCGGCGACCTAGAGGCCGATCTGCCCGAGCTGATGGCCTCGCTCGGACGGGCCGCCGCGTCGCGCCAGCTCGGGGTGGCCATCATCCTCGACGAGATCCAGTATCTCGACGAGCGCGACATGAGCGCGCTGATCATGAGCATGCACCGCGTGATGCAGGACAGTCTGCCGGTGGTGCTGGTCGCGGCCGAGCTGCCGCAGGTGGTGGGCCTGAGCGGCCGATCGAAGTCCTATGCCGAACGGCTGTTCGATTTCCCGCCGATCGGCGCGCTGGCGCCCGACGATGCCAGGCTGGCGCTGGCTGGACCGGTGCATGTCGAAGGCGCGTCGTTCTCGGAGGCAGCACTTGATCGCATCGTCGAGACGACGCGCGGCTATCCTTATTTCCTGCAGGAATGGGGCTATCACAGCTGGAACGTCTCGAACGGGCCCGAGATCGGTCTGGACGATGTCGAGGAGGCCAACGGCCGCGCCATCCGGGCGCTCGATAGCGGCTTCTTCCGGGTCCGCTACGACAGGCTCACGCCGCGCGAGAAGGCCTATTGCCACGCCATGGCCGGGCTCGGTTCGGGCGCGCACCGCTCCGGCGACGTTGCCGACGCAATGGGAGCCCGCGTGCAGTCGGTGGCGCCGCTGCGCGACGGACTGATCCGCAAGGGAATGATCTACAGCCCGGCGCACGGCGATACCGACTTCACGGTACCGCTGTTCGACCAGTTCCTGCATCGCCTCGTCCCGGCCGCGGCCGGGCCTCGCAGCTGAAAGCCCGACCCATGCCCAAGCGCACGGACATCCACTCCATCCTGATCATCGGCGCCGGCCCGATCGTCATCGGCCAGGCGTGCGAGTTCGACTATTCCGGCGCCCAGGCCTGCAAGACGCTGCGCGACGAGGGCTACCGGGTGATCCTGGTGAACTCGAACCCGGCGACGATCATGACCGATCCGGGCCTGGCCCACGCCACCTACGTCGAGCCGATCACGCCGGAGTTCGTCGAGCGCATCATCCTGCGCGAGCGCCCCGACGCGATCCTGCCGACCATGGGCGGGCAGACGGCGCTGAACACGGCGATGGCGCTGGATGCCAGCGGCTTCCTGGCCGCCCACGGCGTCGAGCTGATCGGTGCCAAGGCCGAGGTGATCGACCGCGCCGAGGACCGGCTCAAGTTCCGCGACGCGATGGCCGAGATCGGCATCGAGAGCCCGCGCAGCATGATCGCGCACACGCTGGGCGAGGCGCGCGACGCGCTGGCCGAGATCGGCCTGCCTGCGGTGATCCGGCCCTCCTTCACGCTGGGCGGCACCGGCGGCGGCATCGCCTACAACCGCGTCGAGTTCGAGCAGATCGTGTCCGGCGGGCTTGAGGCGTCGCCCACCACCGAGGTGCTGATCGAGGAGAGCGTGCTCGGCTGGAAGGAGTACGAGATGGAGGTGGTGCGCGACAGCGCCGACAACTGCATCATCGTCTGCTCGATCGAGAACATCGATCCGATGGGGATCCATACGGGCGATTCCGTGACGGTGGCGCCGGCGCTGACGCTGACCGACCGCGAATACCAGCGCATGCGCGACGCCTCGATCGCGTGCCTGCGCCGCATCGGCGTCGATACCGGCGGCTCCAACGTGCAGTTCGGCGTCAACCCGGCCGACGGGCGCATGGTGGTGATCGAGATGAACCCGCGCGTGTCGCGATCCTCCGCACTGGCCTCGAAGGCGACGGGCTTCCCGATCGCCAAGGTCGCCGCGCGTCTGGCGGTCGGCTACACGCTCGACGAACTCGGCAACGACATCACCGGCGGCCGCACGCCGGCCGCCTTCGAGCCCACCATCGACTACGTGGTGGTCAAGATCCCGCGCTTCACCTTCGAGAAGTTCCCGGGCAGTCCTGCCCTGTTGTCGACCTCCATGAAGTCGGTCGGCGAGGCGATGTCGATCGGGCGCTGCTTCAACGAGGCGCTGCAGAAGGGTCTGCGGTCGATGGAGACGGGGCTTTCGGGTCTGGATCCGGTCGAGGCGCCGGGCGACGGCGGGGCGGATGCGTTCCGCGCCGCGCTGAGCCAGCCCAAGCCCGACCGCCTGCTGATGGCGGCCCAGGCGCTGCGCGCCGGCCTGTCGGTGGAGGAGATCCACGACGCCTGCAAGTTCGATCCCTGGTTCCTGCGCGAGCTCGAGACGATCGTGGCGGCGGAACGCGGCATCGAGCGTCACGGCCTGCCGCAGGACGCGGCCTCGCTGCGACGGCTGAAGGCGATGGGCTTCTCCGACGCGCGGCTGGCGGCGCTGGGCGGCCTCGACGAGACGGCGGTGCACGGTCTGCGCATGCGCGCCGGCGTGAAGCCCGCCTACAAGCGCATCGATACCTGTGCGGCCGAGTTCGCGTCCATCACCCCCTACATGTACTCGACCTACGAGGGCGGCTACGGCCAGCCGGAATGCGAGAGCGATCCGACCGCGGCGACCAAGATCGTCATTCTCGGCGGCGGGCCGAACCGCATCGGCCAGGGCATCGAGTTCGATTATTGCTGCGTGCACGCGGCCTACGCGCTGCGCGAGGCGGGCTTCGAGACCATCATGGTCAACTGCAACCCGGAGACCGTGTCCACCGACTACGACACCTCCGACCGGCTGTATTTCGAGCCGCTGACCGCCGAGGACGTGATCGCGCTGATCCGGCGCGAGCAGGAGACGGGCACGGTGCTCGGCTGCATCGTGCAGTATGGCGGGCAGACGCCGCTCAAGCTGAGCCAGTCGCTCGGCGGCGCCGGCATCGCGATCCTGGGCACGCCGGCGGACGCGATCGACCGCGCCGAGGATCGCGAGCGGTTCCAGGCGATGCTGCGCTCCCTCGGCCTGCGCCAGCCGGAGAACGGCATCGCCCGCTCGCCCGCCGAGGCTGAGGCGGTGGCCGAGCGGATCGGCTATCCGGTGGTGATCCGGCCGTCCTACGTGCTGGGCGGACGGGCGATGGAGATCGTGCATGACCGCGCGAGCCTGGCCCGCTACATGCGGGTGGCGCTGCAGCTCGCAGGCCAGGACATCGCCAATGGCCCCGTGCTGATCGACCGCTACCTGAACGATGCGATCGAAGTCGATGTCGACTGCATCTGCGACGGGGCCCAGGTCTATGTCGCCGGCGTCATGGAGCATATCGAGGAGGCCGGCATCCATTCCGGCGACAGCGCCTGCTCGCTGCCGCCGTACTCGCTGTCGCCCGCCACCATCACCGAGCTCAAGGCGCAGACCGAGGCGATGGCGCGCGAGCTCGGCATCGTCGGGCTGATGAACGTGCAGTACGCGATCAAGGGCGATGCGGTCTATGTGCTGGAGGTGAACCCGCGCGCCTCGCGCACGGTGCCGTTCGTCGCCAAGGCGACCGGGGTGCCGGTGGCCAAGATCGGCGCGCGCGTGATGGCCGGCGCCAGCCTGTCCGAGTTCCGGCTCGACGACCGCGCGATCGCGCCGCACGTCGCGGTCAAGGAGGCGGTGTTCCCGTTCGCGCGCTTCGCCGGCGTCGACGTGATCCTCGGCCCCGAGATGCGCTCCACCGGCGAGGTGATCGGCCTCGATGCGAGCTTCGAGCGCGCCTTCGCCAAGGCCCAGCTCGGCGCCGGCGTGAAGCTGCCGCTGTCGGGCCGGGTGTTCCTGTCGGTGCGCGTGGGCGACAAGCAGGCGATCGCGCCGCTCGGGCGCCGCCTGACCGACATGGGCTTCAGCCTGCTGGCCACCCGCGGCACGGCGGCGACGCTGAAGGAGGCCGGGATCGAGGCGACGGTGGTGAACAAGGTGCTGGAGGGACGGCCGCATTGCGTCGATGCGATCCGCTCGGGCGACATCCAGATGGTGATCAACACCGCCGGCGGCGCGCAGTCGGTGGCCGACAGCTTCGACATCCGCCGCAGCGCGCTCACCAACGGCGTGCCGCACTTCACCACCATCGCCGGCGCCCGCGCCGCCGTCTATGCGATCGCCGCGCTGCGGGCCGGCCCGCTTGAAGTCGCGCCGCTGCAATCCTACTTCCATGGATCGTTCTGAGCGGCATCGCGGCGAAACGCGTCTGGGCAGTTTTGCCAGGCCCGTTTCGACGACGCCTTTCCATGACCTGATCACCAGTTTGGGGACGCCTTCGTTGCAGAAATTTCCGATGACTGGCCGTGGCCTGCAGCGGCTCGAGGAAGAACTCCGCAAGCTCAAGAGCGAGGAGCGTCCCGCCGTCATCCGGGCGATCGCCGAGGCGCGCAGCCACGGCGACCTGTCGGAGAACGCCGAATACGACGCCGCCCGCGACCGGCAGTCCTTCATCGAGGGACGCATCGCCGAGCTCGAGGAGATCGTTTCCATGGTGGAGGTGATCGAGCCGCATACCCTGTCCGGCGACCACGTGAAGTTCGGCGCGCAGGTGAAGCTCGTCGACGAGGAGACCGACCGCGAGGTGACCTACCAGATCGTCGGGGTCTATGAGGCCGACATCAAGTCCGGTCTGCTGTCGGTGTCGGCGCCGCTGGCCAAGTCGCTGATCGGCAAGAAGAAGGGCGACACCGTTTCGGTGCCGGCACCGGGCGGCGACCGCAGCTACGAGATCCTCAACATCAGCTACGGCTGAAGTCGCGGCGCGGACGGCGGCGATGATCGGGCTCGACGACGTCCGCGCGGCCCAGGCGCGGATCGCCGGGCGCGTCATCCGCACGCCGACGGTCTTCAGCCACGCGCTGTCGAAGGCCGCCGGCGCCGAGATTACCCTCAAGCTCGACAACCTGCAGGCGGTGGGCTCCTTCAAGGAACGGGGGGCCGCCAACAAGCTGGCGCTGCTGAACGAGGCGGAGCGGGCGCGCGGCGTGATCACCGTGTCGGCCGGCAACCATGCCCAGGGCGTGGCACGCCATGCCAGCCTGCTCGGCATCGACGCCGTCATCGTCATGCCGCGCTTCACGCCGGCCGGCAAGGTGACGCGCACCGCCGCCTGGGGGGCCCGCGTGGTGCTGCACGGGCTGAGCTTCGCCGAGGCGACCGCCCACGCCAACGCGCTGTGCGAGAGCGAAGGCCGGGTGTTCGTGCATCCCTACGACGATCCGGCGGTGATGGCAGGCCAGGGCACGCTGATGCTGGAGCTGCTGGAGGATGCGGGACCGCTCGACGCGCTGGTGATCCCGATCGGCGGCGGCGGCCTGATCGCGGGCAGCGCGGCCGCGGCGGTGGAGATGCGGCCGGGGATCGAGATCATCGGCGTGCAGGTGGAGAACTACGCGTCGCTGTCGGCCTTCCCGGGCGAGGAGATCATGCCGTCCGGCGGCGCCACCATCGCCGAGGGCATCGCCGTGCTGCAGATCGGCCGGCAGCCGCTGGCGCTGGTGCGCCGTCACGTCGACCGCATCGTCACGGTCTCGGAACGGGCCGTCGAGGACGCGATCACGCTGATGACGGAGGGCGCCAAGCAGGTCGCTGAGGGGGCCGGTGCGGCTGCGCTGGCGGCGATCCTGTCCAACCCGGCGCTGTTCGCCGGACGCCGCGTGGCCATGCCGGTCTGCGGCGGCAACATCGACAGCCGCATCCTGGCCAACACGCTGCTGCGCTCGCTGCTGCGCGACGGACGGCTGCTGCGGCTGATGATGGAGATCCCCGACCGGCCGGGCGTGCTGGCCGACATCGCCACGATCATCGGCGAGCGTGGCGGCAACATCATCGAGGTGGTGCATCAGCGGCTGTTCGCGGCGCCGAGCGTGCAGGCGGCCGAGCTCGAGGTGATGCTCGAGGCGCGCGATCCCGCGCATGCCGAGGAGATCGCGCAAGCGCTCCGCGAACGCTACGTCGTGCGCCGGGCCTGACAGCGCCTGCCCGGCTGACCTGCCGACCCGCTTGGCTGGCGTCTATTTCGTGCCGAACAGCCGGTCGCCGGCATCGCCCAGGCCCGGGCGGATATAGCCGTGCTCGTCGAGCTCGCGGTCGATCGCCGCGGTGATGACCTTCACGTCAGGATGGGCGGCGGTGAAGGCCGCGAGCCCTTCGGGCGCGCAGATCAGGCAGACGAAGGCGATCTGCCGGGCGCCCGCCTGCTTGAGTCTGCGCACGGCGGCGATCGCCGAATGCCCGGTCGCCAGCATCGGGTCGACGACGATGCAGGATCGCTGCGCCATTCCGTCGGGCAGCTTGAGGTAGTACTCGACCGGCTCCAGCGTCTGCGGGTCGCGATACAGGCCGACATGGCCGACCCGCGCGGCCGGCACGAGATCGAGCATGCCGTCGAGGATGCCGTTGCCGGCGCGCAGCACCGAGACGAAACAGAGCTTCTTGCCCGACAGCTGGCTGGCGGTCATCGGCTCGAGCGGGGTCTCGATCTCGACCGGCTCGAGCTCCAGGTCCCGCGTGGCCTCGTACGCCATCAGCAGGCTGATCTCGCGGGCCAGTCCGCGGAAGGCCGCGGTCGAGGTGCCGGCCTGGCGCAGCATCGTGAGCTTGTGCTGCACGAGGGGATGGTCGAGCACGACGACGTTCGCGGGATCTGCCATGCCGTCCCGTCTAGCATCATCGGGCGGCCTTGCCATCGGCAGGCCCGCCGCCGGTCGCCGGGCCTGCCGATCCGGTCCCGGATGGATGGGTTACCCGGCGGCGGGCTCGAAGGCCATCGACACGCCGTTCATGCAGTAGCGCTCGCCGGTCGGATTGGGACCGTCCGGAAACACATGCCCCAGGTGGCTCTTGCACTTGGCGCAATGCACCTCCACCCGGCGCATGCCGTGGCTGGTGTCGGTGGTGGTCTCCGTCGCACCGTCGAGCGGCGCGAAGAAGCTGGGCCAGCCGCTGCCGCTCTCGTACTTGGTCGTCGAGCTGAACAGCGGCGTGTCGCAGACCGCGCAGTGATAAAGTCCGTCGCGCTTCTCGTAGTTCAGCGGACTGGTGCCGGCGCGCTCGGTGCCGTGCTCGCGCAGCACATGATACTGCTGCGGCGTCAGGCGCTGGCGCAGCGTCTCGTCGTCGAACTCGGCCTGCCCGGTTGCGGTGCTGCTCATCGTGCGTGTCCTCGTGGTCTGTCCGGCAAGAGATTGGCAGGGCCGCCGGCCGGCGCAACCCGGCACCCGCGGCCGCGCTTTATCCGCGGACCCACAGCAGGACGACCACCATGGACGACAGGAAGCCCGACGAGGCCGATACCACCGAGGAGCAGGTCGACGAGACCGTGGAGGACACCTTCCCGGCCAGCGACCCGCCCTCGATCGGCGGCAGCACCGGTCCGAACGACACCGCCACCACCGGCCCGAAGACCGACACGACCGGCACGCCCTGAACCGGCCGGCTGCGCGCCGCGGCGCGGTTCGCAGCCTGTTGGTTTGATGGCACAGTCCGCGGCCCGATCCTGTCTCGCCCGGCCGCGGAGCTTGTGCCATGCCGTCCACCCCTGCCCCCAGCCCATCCGGGCGCCCGGTGATGCTGGTGATCCTCGACGGCTTCGGCTGGCGTCAGGAGCGTGCCGAGAATGCGGTGGCGCAGGCGCATACGCCGACCTTCGACCGGCTCTGGGCGCAGGGACCGCGCGCCTTCCTGCGCACCTGCGGCCATGATGTCGGGCTGCCGGACGGGCAGATGGGCAATTCCGAGGTCGGCCACCTGAACATCGGCGCAGGCCGGGTGGTGATGCAGGAGCTGCCGCGCATCTATGCCGCGATCGCCGACGGCTCGCTGGCCCAGGCCCCGGCCCTGCGCACGCTCGTCGAGGCGCTGCACCAAAGCGGCGGCACCGCGCACCTGATGGGCCTGGTGTCGCCCGGCGGCGTGCATGCCCATACCGCCCATGCGGTGGCGCTGGCACACATCCTGGTCAAGGCGGGCGTGCCGGTCGCGTTCCACATCTTCACCGACGGGCGGGACACGCCGCCGCAGTCCGGCCGCGACGCGGTGGCGGCCCTGTGCGCCGGGCTGCCGCCGCAGGTCCGGCTGGCGAGCATCAGCGGGCGCTACTATGCGATGGACCGCGACACACGCTGGGAGCGGGTGCGGCTCGCCTTTGATGCCGTCGTGCACGCGCACGGCCCGCGCAACCAGGACCCGGACGCCGTGCTGGCGGCGGCCTACGCGGCCGGCATCACCGACGAGTTCGTACAGCCGACCGTGCTCGCCGGCTATGGCGGCATGCGGGAGGGCGACGGCATCGTCTCGTTCAACTTCCGCGCCGACCGCATCCGCGAGCTGCTGAACGCGATCCTGGACCAGGACTTCACCGGCTTCGCGCGAACGCCGCCGCCCCGTCTCGCCGGCACGGTGGCGATGACGCGCTACAGCGACGACCTGGCCGGCCGGCTGCTGGTGCTGTTCCCGCCGCAGACCCTCGACGACCTGCTCGGCGAGGTGGTCTCGCGCGCCGGCCGCCGCCAGCTGCGCATGGCCGAGACCGAGAAATACCCCCACGTCACCTACTTCCTGAATGGCGGCCGCGAGGCGGTGCTGCCGGGCGAGGACCGCATCATGGTGCCCTCGCCGAAGGTCGCCACCTACGACCTGCAGCCGGAGATGTCGGCGCCGGAGCTGACGAGCCGGGCGGTGGCGGCGATCGACGGCGGCGCCTACGACCTGATCGTGCTGAACTACGCCAATCCTGACATGGTCGGGCATACCGGCAGCCTGGCGGCGGCGATCAGGGCGGTGGAGGCGGTGGATGCGGGGCTCGGACGCATCGCGGCCGCGATCGAGCGCCAGGGCGGCGTGCTGCTGGTGACCGCCGACCACGGCAACTGCGAGATGATGCGCGACCCCGACACCGGCGAGCCGCACACCGCCCACACCCTGAACGCGGTGCCGGTGGTGCTGAGTGGCCGGCAGGACGCGCCGCTCGCCGATGGCAGGCTTGCCGACATCGCGCCGACGCTGCTGGCGCTGATGGGGCTGGAGCAGCCGGCGGCGATGACCGGCCGGTCGTTGCTCGGCGGCTGATCGCAGCGGGCGGACGCAGCGGCCGGACGCAGCGGCGCGTGCGTGCAGGCCTGGTGCGGCCGGCGCTGCGGGCGGCGATGCTGATCCTGCTCGCGGCGATGCCGGCCGCGGCGCGGCACCGGGCGCCGCCGTCCGCCCATGCCGCGCCTGCCGGTCTGGCGACCCTGCTGGCGCAGCGGCAGCGTCTGCACGCGCAGCGCCAGGGGCTCGCGACCCGCGGGCAGGCCGCGCGGTCGCTCGCCGTCCGCAGCCGCGAGCGGCTCGACGCCGCGCGGCGCCAGGCAGGCGCCGATGCCGTCCGCGCCGCCGCCCTGTCGGCCGCCACCGTCGCGGCCGCCGCGCGCGTGCAGGACACCGAGCGCAGCGCCGCCGGCGCCGCCGAGCGGACGCGCTCGCTGGCGGCGCAGCAGGAGGCGGCGCGGCAGGCGCTGCAGGCCGATGCCGACGCCATGGCGCCGCTGCTGCCGGTGATCGAGCGGCTGTCGCTGTATCCTGCGGAAACCCTGCTGGCCGCACCGGCGGGCCCCGACGACGCGGTCGCCGGGCTGGCGGTGCTGCGCGGGCTGGGGGCCGAGCTCGAGCGGCGGGCGCGGGCGGTGCGCGACGAGCAGGCGCGGCTGGCTGGCCTCGGCGACCGGCTCGGCGACGAGCAGGCGCGGCTCGCCGCCCTGCGGCGGCACCAGGCCGAGCAGCAGGCGCAGATCGCGGCGCGAGCCGAGGCGGCGCAGGCGGCGCAGCGTGCCTCCGGCGCTGCCGCCGATCGGGCGGCGCGCGACGCGGCCGACGCCGCCACCCGGGCCGCCACCCTCGACGAGGCGGTGACGCGGATCGAGACCGCCGAGCATGCGGCGCAGGCCCGCTTCCAGCAGGAGGCGGCCGACGCCGAGGCCGCCCGCCGCCCCGAGGTGGCGCGCGAGGCGCGCGAGAGTGCCGCCAGCCTGGCGGCGCCGGCCGGACCGGGCCTGCAGGCGGCGACCGACGCGGCTCCGGGCCGGCAGGGCGCGCCGGACGCGGGATCCGGAGCGGCATCGGGGACGGTGCTGGTGGTCGGCCGCGTCGCCCGCGCCTTCGGCGAGCGGACCGACACGGGGCCTGCCGCCGGCGTCACCTTCGCCCCGCCGTCACTGGCCACGGTGACGGCACCCTGCGCCGGCCGCGTCGACTTCGCAGGCTCGTTCCGGTCCTATGGCCGGATGATGATCCTGGATTGCGGCCGGGAGTATCGCTTCGTGCTGGCGGGGCTGGACCGGCTCGACGTCGCCGTCGGCCAGCGCCTGGCGCGGGGTGCTGCGGTCGGGCGCATGCCGGCCTGGGTCGATCCCGCCAGCCGCCCCAGCCTGTATGTGCAGCTTCGCCACGGTGATGCGACGATCGATCCCGAACGGTTTCTGCAGCACCCGCGTTAGGTGTAATGTGGCGGAAAGGCGGGAGAACGGATCGGACCGTCATCATGGTCCCGGCCGGTTTTCAGCAGCACGGTTCAGTCCGCCTCCAGGAGACGACACGGCATGACATTGCGAAATGGCCTGTTGCTCGGCACCGCCTTCCTGGTCGGCGCCGTGGCGGGGCCCGAGATCGGCCAGCTTGCGCGCAGCAAGGCAGGCTTCGGCACCGCCCTGGCGCAGGAGGTCACGCAGGGCCAGACCGCCGCCTCCGACGCGCCCGCAACCGGGCATGCCGAGACCTACCGGCTGCTGACCCTGTTCGGCGACGTGTTCGAGCGGGTGCGCGCCGACTACGTGCAGCCGGTCACCGACCGCGACCTGATCAACAACGCGCTGAACGGCATGCTGACCGGGCTCGACCCGCACAGCTCCTACATGACCGCCAAGCAGTTCGCCGACATGCAGGTGCAGACCACCGGCAAGTTCGGCGGGCTGGGCCTGGAGGTCACCTCCGACGCCGGGCTGATCAAGGTGATCACGCCGATGGACGGCACGCCCGCCTTCCGTGCGGGCATGAAGACCGGCGACTACATCATCTCGATCAACGGCAAGAGCCTCGACGGGATTGACCTGAACGACGCCATCGACCGCATGCGCGGCGAGCCCGACACCAAGATCACGCTGACCATCAAGCGCCAGGGCAAGGACAAGCCGTTCGACGTGACGATGAACCGCGAGATCATCCACATCCAGGTGATCCACTCCGCCCTCTACGGCAAGGTCGCCTATGTCCGCCTGGCCTCGTTCGACGAGGACACCGAGAGCGGCATGCACGAGGCGTTCGACAAGCTGAAGAAGCAGGCGGGCGGCAGGCTCGACGGCATGATCCTCGACCTGCGCAGCGATCCGGGCGGCCTGCTCGACCAGGCGGTGGCGGTCTGCGACGACTTCATCACCTCCGGCGAGGTGGTCTCCACCCGCGCGCGCCATCCCGAGGACAGCCAGCGCATGAACGCGCACGGCACCGACATCACCGGCGGCCTGCCGCTGGTGGTGCTGATCAACGAGGGCTCGGCGTCGGCGAGCGAGATCGTCGCCGGCGCGCTGCAGGACCATAAGCGCTCGATCACGCTCGGCGCGCGCTCGTTCGGCAAGGGCTCGGTGCAGACCGTGATCCCGCTCGCCGGCGACAACGGCGCCATCCGCCTGACCACGGCGCGCTACTACACGCCGTCCGGCCGCTCGATCCAGGGGCTTGGCATCGCGCCGGACATCAAGGTGCGAGACAGCCGGGAGGACGACAGCAAGTTCATGCTGCGCGAGGGCGACCTCGCGCACATCATCAAGAACGAGGGCGGCACCCAGGGCGTGGCACCGCCGCGCACCGACCTGCCGGCGATCGCCAAGTCGATCCCCGACGCGCCGCCCGCGAACTGGCCCACCTTCGATCCGACCAAGCCCAGCACCGACTTCCAGCTGCAGCAGGGGCTGAAGGTGGTCAACGCCATGGCCAGCCAGCCGCAGTCCGCCGCGAGCGTGACGCAGAAGCAGGCCGGATCGCCCTGACATGCGTCCGGCAGGACGCGCGCTGATCGGCTTCTGGGCGGCGATCCTGCTCCTGGCCGGCGGCGGCGCGCTCCTGCTGCAGCTGCTGGGGCCGCCGAAGCCCGTCCCTGCCCGCCTCGCCGCCGCCCGGCCGGTGCCTCGGCCGCATCCGGTAACGCCAGCCGCGAAGCCGGCCCAGGCGGCGGCCGTCGCGGCTGCGCCGGTCCCGGCGACCCTGGCCTCGACGGTGGTGGCGCCGCCCGATCCGGCGCTGCTGGAGCCGGCACCGGACTTCCCCGACCGCTCGCTGCCGCGCATCGGCGCCGACGGACGCAGGCCCGCGCGCGCCTACGCCTCGCATGCCGGCCTGCCGGCACGCGGCGCCCAGGTCGCCGTGCTGCTGGAAGGGCTCGGCCTGTCCAACCTCATCAGCCACGACGCGATCGACCGGCTGCCGCCGGCGATCTCGTTCGGCGTCTCGCCCTATGCGGCCGCCGACGACCGGAGCGGCCTCGCGCCGCTGCTGGAGACGGCGCGTCGCGCCGGCCACGAGGTCTGGCTGTCGCTGCCGATGGAGCCGGCGGGGAGCCCGCTCGACGACGAGGGCGCGCAGGCCCTGACGACGTCGATCGACTTCGCGCTGGACCGGCGCGCGCTCGAATGGTCGCTGTCGCGGCTGCAGGGCTATGTCGGCGTGACCAACGCCCTGAGCGGCCTGCGCGGCGACCGCTTCGCCAACTCGAGCGCGTTCGCGATGGTGACCACGGCGCTGGACCGGCGCGGACTGCTCTATGTCGATGCCGGCACCAGCCCGCACGACGCGGCGGCGGTGCCGGTCGCGGCGGCGAGCCGTCGCGCCGACGTGGCGATCGACGAGCAGCCGGACGCCGCCGACATCGAGGCGCGGCTGTCGCGTCTGGAGCAGGTCGCGACCGCCGAAGGCAGCGCGCTCGGCGTCGCCGGGCCGCTGCGCCCGGTGATCATCGAGCGGCTGCGCGCCTGGAGCCAGCATCTCGCCGCCCGCGGCATCGCCCTGGTGCCGGTCAGCGCGCTGCGTGCGCGCACCGGCCACGCGACGGCGGCGCCGTCCGCCGGCACCGCCGTTCCGGCCCCGACATCGCCCGCCGCTCCGGCGCTGGCCCCGGGCCCGGCTCCCGCCCCACCGACCAGTCCAGCGAGCCCCACATGACCGGTGACGCCTTTGCGCATCTTCCCTACCGGCCGAATGTCGGCGCGGCCCTGTTCAACCGGCACGGCCAGGTGCTGGTGGCGCGGCGTGCCGACCTGCCGAACGCCGAGGGCGCGGCGGGCGTCTGGCAGCTGCCGCAGGGCGGCATCGACGCGGACGAGGACCCGGCTGCGGCGGTGCTGCGCGAGCTCAAGGAGGAGATCGGCACCGACAATGCGACGATCCTCGGCTCGCACCCGGACTGGCTCAGCTACGACCTGCCGGCAGCGCTGATGGGCAAGGCGCTGGGCGGCCGCTATCGCGGTCAGCGGCAGCGCTGGTTCGCGCTGCGCTTCCTCGGCGACGACAGCGAGATCCGGCTTGATCTCGACCCGCACCCGGAGTTCGACGCCTGGAGATGGGCGCCGCTCGGCGAGCTGCCGACGCTGGAAGTCGGGTTCAAGCGCGCCACCTACGCGATCCTCGCGGTCTCGTTCGCGGGCCATGCGGTGGCGGCGTGAGCGGACGCACAAGCCGGCACTGTCCGGGCGACGATCCGCCGCCCGCGCATCCCGGTTCGCGACTGCACCGACTGACCAAGGCGGGACGATGCTGGCGCTGACCTGGAAACTGCTGAAGGACACCGTCTACGGCTACATCGAGGACGATGCGCTGTCCCGGGGTGCCGCCATCGCCTACTACACCGTGTTCTCGATCGCGCCCGTGCTGGTCATCGTCATCAGCATCGCCGGCCTCGTCTATGGCCAGGAGGCGGCACGCGGCGCCATCGTCGGCCAGCTGCAGGGCATGATGGGCCATGACGGCGCCGAGGCGATCCAGACCATGATCGCGTCGGCCAGCAACCGGAAGAGCGGCACGATCGGCACCGTGCTGGGCTTCGCGGCCCTGCTGCTCACCGCGTCGGGCGTGTTCGGCGAGATGCAGAGCGGCCTGAACGTGATCTGGAAGGCCGAGCCGAAGACCTCGACCGTCACGCGCCTGGTGCGCGCGCGCGCGGTGAGCTTCGGCCTCATCGCGGCACTCGGCTTCCTGCTGATGGTGTCGCTGACGGTCAGCGCGGCGGTCACCGCGTTCGGCCACATGCTGCAGAGCGTGCTGCCGGACATCGAGCTGCTGTTCCGGGCGCTCAACTTCCTGATCTCGTTCGGGCTGATCACGGTGCTGTTCGCGGCGATCTACAAGATCCTGCCGGACAAGCCGACGACATGGAACGACGTGGGCGTCGGCGCGCTGGCCACCGCCTTCCTGTTCACGGTCGGCAAGACGATCATCGGCATCTATATCGGCAGCAGCCAGGTCGCCTCCTCCTACGGGGCGGCCGGAGCGCTCGTGATCGTGCTGCTGTGGGTCTACTACTCGGCGCAGATCTTCCTGCTGGGCGCCGAGTTCACCCGTGCCTGGGCGGCCCACCATGGCAGCCCGGCGGCGGCCGGGACCGGGCCCGCCGCCGGCACGCCGTCCTGACCGCGCCGCCAACCCGGCAGGTGAGGCGGCGTCGGACGGCCGGGCCTAGTGGCCGCCGCCCTCGGGGGCGCCGATAGTCGGCTTCAGCAGGAAGCAGAACGGGATCACCGCGAACGCGATGATCGAGAACAGCAGGAAGCAGTCGTTGTAGGCCAGCACCGAGGCCTGCTCGATGAACTGCTGGTGCAGCTGCTGCTGCGCGCCGGCCTCGATCGCGCCGGGCGGCCGGCCGAGGCCGCGCAGGACGGTCCGGGCGTGCTTCAGGTAGTCCTGGTAGGGCTGACGGTACGGCGTCATCCAATGCACGAGATGCGCCTCGCGGACCTGGGTGCGCTGCGTCACCAGCGAGGTGCTGGCGGAGATGCCGAGCGCTCCGAAGACGTTGCGGACCATGCTGAACAGCGCCGACGCGTCGCCGTTCAGCTCGCGCGGCAGCGTCTGGTAGGCGATGGTGCTGATCGGCACGAACAGGAAGCCCAGCGCCGCCGTCTGGGTGAGGCGGTAGATCACCAGGTGCCTGTAGTCGACCTGCAGGATCAGGTGCGCCGAATAGACCAGCGACAGCCCCATGATCAGGAAGCCGGTGGCGATGATGAGGCGCGCCTGGACATACTTCATCGCCATGTTGACCAGCGGGATCAGAATGATGATCCCGAGGCCTCCGGGCGACAGGATCAGGCCCGCCAGGGTGGCGGTGTAGCCGATCACCTGCTGGGCGAATTGCGGGATCAGCACGGCGCTCGAATACAGCACCACCCCGACCACGCCGATCGCCATCGTGCCGATGGCGAAGTTGCGGTCCTGGAACACGCGCAGATCGACCGCCGGGCGCTTGGTCGTCAGCAGCCAGCCGATCGCGCCGACGATGCCAATCGCGCTCAGCACCGCCAGCGTGACGATGAACTTCGAGCCGAACCAGTCATCGTCCTCGCCGCGATCCATCATCACCTCGAGGCAGCCGAGGCCGAGCGTGATCAGCGCCAGGCCGATCGCATCGACCGGCATCTTCTTCTGCCTGGCCCAGGGCGGGTCCTCGACCAGCGCGCTGACCGACAGCAGGGCGAAGACGCCGACCGGCACGTTGAGGAAGAACACCCAGCGCCAGGAGAAATTGTCGGTGATGTAGCCGCCCAGCGTCGGGCCCAGCACCGGGGCGATGATGGTGGCGACCGCGGTGATGGCGAAGGCGCCGCCGCGCTTGTCCGGCGGAAAGGTGTCGAGGATGATCGATTGCTGGTTCGGCTGCAGCCCGCCGCCGAACAGGCCCTGCAACAGGCGGAAGATGATCAGCTCGGGCAGGTTGGCCGAGATGCCGCACAGGAACGAGCAGATGGTGAACATGCCGATGCAGATCAGGAAGTACCGCTTGCGGCCCAGCACCCGGCCCAGCCAGCCGGACACGGTCAGGACGATCCCGTTGGCCGCCAGGTAGGAGGTCAGCGCCCAGCTGGCATCGTCGTAGGAGGTGGACAGGTCGCCCGCGATGTGCGGCAGCGACACGTTGACGATGGTGGTGTCGAGCACCTCCATGAAGGCCGCGAGCGTGACCACCACGGCGATCAGCCAGGGATTGCCTTTCGGCTTCCAGTCCGCGTCCTTGTGGTCGGACCCGCTCACTTGACGTCCACGTCGGGTTCCACCGACGCGCCGAGCGGGATCGGCAGCAGCGGATCGAGCCCGTCATCGATGATGATCTTGACCGGGACGCGCTGCACGATCTTGACGAAGTTGCCGGTCGCGTTCTCCGGCGGGAACGCGCTGAACGTGGCACCCGAGCCCTGCTGGATGCTGTCGATATGCCCGGTCAGCTTGAGCGCCGGATAGGCGTCGATGGTGATCTTCACCGGCTGGCCGGGATGGATGCGGGTGATCTGCGTTTCCTTGAAGTTGGCCGAGATCCAGACGTCGGGCTCGACGATCGAGAACAGGGACTGGCCGTTCTGCACGAAGGTGCCGCGCTCGACGTTGCGCTGGGCGATCCAGCCGTCATGCGGAGCCCGGATCACCGCCCATCCGAGGTTCAGGTCGGCCTGGGCCAGCTGCGCCTTCGCCTGCGCCAGGCTGCCGGTCTGCTGACCGACCCGGGTCTGGGTGGTGCCAATCTGCGGCGTGACCGGGCTCGCCTGCTGCAGCTGCCCTTGCGCCTGCAGCACCTGCGCCCGGGCCTGGGCCAGGGAGGCGGTGGAATAGTCGACCTGCTGCTGGCTGGTGGCCGCCCGCTCGATGGTGTGCTGGCGCTTGTAGTCGGTCTCGGCCCGGAACTCCTGGGCCTGGGCGAGCTCCAGCTGGCCCTGCGCCTGCTTGAGCTGACCGGGGAAGTTCTGCTTCGCGACCTCGACGTTGAAGCGGGCTGAGTCAAGCTGGACCTGGGCCTGGTCCACGCTGGCCTGCGCGCTGTCGCGCGTCGCCTGGTAGTCGCGCGGATCGATCCGCAGCAGCACCTGTCCCTCATGGACATACTGGTTGTCGTTGACGTTCATCTCGACGACGTAGCCGGACACGTGCGGCTGGATCGAGATGGTTCGGCCCGACGTGTAGGCGTCGTCGGTGCTTTCCTCGTTGCGTCCGATCCACCAGAAGTAGAAGCCGCCGACGATCAGCAGCAGGACGAAGACGACCAGGCCGATCTTGACGTAGGGCTTCGTCGCATTGCGCTGCTTGTCGCGCCGGGCGTCCTTCTCCTTGTCGTCGTCGTCCTTGTCGTCGTCCTTCTGCCCGTCCTCGTCGGTTTTCTTCTGCTCGCCGGCATCCTTGTCGTCGTCGCCGGTCTTCTGCTTGGCTCGGCCAGCGCCGTTCTCCTGGCGCCGGTCCTGATCGGGGCGGTGGCGTTCCTTGACGTCGCTGTCATGCCGGTCGTCGTCAGCCATCGTGCCTCCACCGCGCGGTCAGCAGCCTCGTCGCCGATGACCGATCCGTTCGGTCAGGGTGACATGGGGGGCACAGGGGGGCAATGCCACCGCCGCCGGGGTGCCGCATCCGGACGTGCCGTCATGGGCGTCCCGACGTCGCGCCGCAGGAATCAGGCCCCGGCAGGCCGCGACGGCACGTCATCGGCGACGCACCCAGGACAGGACGACCATAAACAAGCAGGCTCGGCCACGGATGCCGGCAGCGAGGCCTTCACCCCGTGCGTGTTCCGCGAGCCCGGGCAGCGGATCCTGTCGATCTATTACTACTGGCGCGCTAACCAGGCCGACCAGGCGGCGACGGTGCGGTGCGCCCGCGAGAACAGGCTGCTGGCGTTCCTGCGCAGCCGCGATCCGCTGATCGTGAACTGCATCGACGATCCCTACGTCCGGCGGCTGACCGGCCTGTATGCGACCGCGTCGGCCGACCCGGTCGCCCCGGTCGGGCAAACGCCGGACGACAGCCTGGCCCTGCCGGCAGGAGGATCGGCTTCACGCCGTCCCTGCACACGCCGCAGGTGACCATGCTCGCCAGCTCGGAGCGCAACGGCGTCCTGTCCTACCGCCCGACCCCGCGCGAGACGGTCACCCCGGAGATCGCGGCCGAGCTGGAGCGGCGCCACGCCTCGACGGGCCCGGCACACGCCGTCCGGCGCGGCCAGGCACGCGGCGCGTCGTGACGCGCAAGGGCCCCGGGTTGCCGACAGCATCGCCGCCGGTCCCGGCATCTATTGCAGCGTCAGGCCCTGCGTCCGGACCAGGCGCGCATAGAGGCCGTCGCGCTCCATGAGCTCGGCATGGCTGCCGCACTCGACGGCGCGCCCTTCCGACAGGGCCACCACCAGATCGGCCGAGCGGACCGTCGACAGCCGGTGCGCCACGACGATGGTGGTGCGTCCCTGGCGCAGCCGGGTCAGGGCGTCCTGCACGGTGGCCTCGCTCTCGCTGTCGAGCGCGCTGGTCGCCTCGTCGAGCAGCAGCAGGCGCGGATCGCGCAGCAGCGCGCGCGCCAGCGCCACCCGCTGGCGCTGGCCGCCGGACAGGCGCTGCCCGCCCGGCCCCACCCGGGTCTCGAACCCGTCGGGCAGGGCCAGGATGAACTCCTCGGCCGCGGCCGCGCGGGCGGCGTCGCGCAGGCTGGCCTCGTCCGCATCGGGCCGTCCCATGCGGATGTTGCCGGCGACCGAGGTGTCGAACAGCAGCGTGTCCTGGCTGACATAGGCGATCGCGTCGCGAAGCGCTGCCAGCCTGAGGTCGCGCAGGTCGACGCCGTCCAGCAGGATGCGTCCGGCGGCCACGTCGTGCAGGCGCGGGATCAGCGACAGCGCGGTCGACTTGCCGGCGCCGGACGGCCCGACCAGCGCGATCGTCAGGCCGGGCTCGGCGGTGAAGCTGAGCCCGCGCAGGCCATGGCGGCCGTCCGGATAGGTGAAGGCGACATCCTCGAACACCAGCCGGCCGCAACCCGGCGGCAGCGGCCGCGCGTCGGCGCGCTCGCGCACGCCGGCCGGCTCGTCGATCACGCCGAAGACGCGCTCCAGCCCGGCGAGCCCTTCCTGCAGCGCCGCGTTCAGCGAGCCGAGCGCACGCAGCGGCCGGGAAGCCAGCAGCAGCGCCGCCACGAAGCCGGAGAAGCCGCCCAGCGTGGCGCCGCCCATCGCGGCGCGCCAGCCGGCGAAGCCCAGCACGGCCGCCACCGCCGAGCCGCCCAGCACCTCCAGCACCGGATCGACGCGTGCACGGCCGCGGGTGATGCGCAGCAGGCTGCCATGCAGCAGGTCGAAGGAGCGGTCGGCGCGCGCCTGCTCGGCCTGCTCCAGCCGGTATACCCTGACGCTGCGCGCCTGCGCGAAGCTCTCGTTCAGCAGCGTCGCGGTGTTGCCGATCTGCTCCTGCATGCCGCCCGACGCGCGGCGCACCCGCTTGCCGATGCGCTGGATCGGCACCGCGGCGATCGGATAGAGCAGGGCCGCGATCACGCTCAGTTCCCAGTCCATGTAGACCATCGAGACCACCAGGCTGAGCACCGTGACGCTGTCGCCGAGCGAGTTGACCACCCGGATCATCGCCTCGCGTATGGTGACGGCGTCGGTGGTGAAGCGGGCGGCGAGCTGGGCCGGCGCTTCCCGCTCGATGCGCGCGATGTCGGCCTCGATCAGATGGCCGAACATCTGGCCCTGCAGGCCGCGGATCACGATCAGCACCAGGTTCTGCACCGCGATGGTCTGGCCGTACTGCGCCGCCGCCTTCGCCGCGGTGATGATCACCACCAGGGCCGGCACCTGATACAGGATGCGCGGATCGTGGGCGGCGAACATGTCGAGCGCGCGCTGGATCACCAGCGGATACAGGCCGGTCAGGCCCGCCATCAGCACCGTCAGCACCAGCACCGTCAGCAGCCGGCCGCGATGCCGCCTGACGTCGTCGCGCCAGAGCCGGCGCAGCAGCGCCAGGCTGGAGGCGTTGCCGACGGAGTAGCCGCGCCGGCGCGCCCCGAAGGCCGCCGGAGACGGCGCGCTGGGGACCGGCGGATGCGGCACGACGTTCATCCCGGGCCTTTAACAGCGGCGTTGCAGAACCACAAACACGTCCGCCCGGCCCGGCGGGGACATGCCGGGGCCGGAGACCGGCGCCGTCAGCCTAGCCGGGCGGCGGCTGCGGTCAGGCGCCGGTGCGGCGCGCGCGGCCCGTCAGCTCCGCCATGCAGAGCGCCCGGTCGGCACGGCAGCCGCCGGTCAGCCACCAGTCGCGCACCTCCCGCAGCGCCTGTCCCACCGCCGGGCCGGGCGGCAGGCCGGCGAGGACGGCGTCCCGGCCGGACAGCGGAAACACCGGCGCGGGCAGTGCCTGCAGACGCCGGCGCAGTTCCTGCCAGGCCTCCTGCTCGGCATCCGGGCGCGTCCGGTCCGTCCCGATCCCGGCGAGCCAGCTTCGCCCGATCAGCGTGGCGGCGTCCTCGTCTGCCAGCAGACGGCGCAGCGCGTCGTCGTCCAGGCCCGGCTGCGGTCGCGGACCGTCGCAAAGCCTGCGCAAGGCCGCCGCCTCGGCATTCGACAGCCTGAGCCGGATGGCCACCGCGTCGGCCGGCCCGCGCGTCAGGGCGGCCAGCCGCAGCACCGCGTCGGCCGGCGGGTCCAGGGCCAGCAGCCCGGCGAGCCGTTCGGGGTCGCCGCCGCCGGGGAGCAGCGCGTCGAGCACGCCCAGCGCCTGCATCAGCCGGATCGACCGCATCGGCCGGCAGGCCGGGAGCAGCCGGCGCAGCTCCGACCAGACCCGCTCGGCCGACAGCCGTGCCAGCAGCGGCACGGTCGCGCCGATCGCTCGCAGCGCGTCCGGATCGGGCTCGCCGGTGCCGTAGCGCGCCTGGAAGCGGAAGAAGCGCAGGATGCGCAGGCCGTCCTCCTCGATGCGCGCGCGCGCATCGCCCACGAAGCGCACCCGTCCTGCGGCCAGATCCGCGGCACCGCCGAAATAGTCGTGCAGCGCCTCGTCCCGGCCGAGCGACATGGCGTTGATGGTGAAGTCGCGCCGCGCTGCGTCCTGGCGCCAGTCGGCCGTCCAGGCCACGACCGCATGGCGTCCGTCGGTCGCCACGTCGCGGCGCAGGGTGGTGATCTCGAAGGGCCGGCCACCGATCACGGCGGTGACGGTGCCATGGGCAAGCCCGGTCGGCACCACCTTGATCCGATGCGCGCGCAGGCGTTCGAGCACCGTCTGCGGCGGCTCCGGCGTGGCGAGGTCGAGGTCGGATAGCGGCCGGTCGGCCAGCAGGTCGCGCACCACCCCGCCGACCAGGCGGGCCTCGGGCAGGATCGACCAGATCGTGTCGATGTCCGCCCGGCCGGGAAGGTCGGCCAGCGACACGAGGCGGCCGGACGTCACTCGCCGTCGTCCGACGACACCTCCGACAGCGGACCGATCGGGAAGAAGCGGTTCTGGCTCCACACGCCCATGCACGGCACGCCGTGGCGCATGCCCGGCACCGCCAGCGCCACCAGCTCGTAATAGACGGCGCGCGCCACCCGCGCCTGGATCGGCCGGTCGCCGTCGCCGGGGCGAACGGTCAGGTAGGGGATCGCGGCACCGTCGTCGCCGTGGCAGGCGCACGACCAGTCGACGCTCAGCAGGTTGTCGGGGCCGGCGCAGACGATCTCGTCGACGTTGGTGCGGAAGGCCAGCACCTGGTTGCGGCCGCAGCCGCGCCATTCGAGCTCGACCGCGACGAACGGCACGTCCTCGACCTCGATCTCGCCGCGCTCGACCGGGGTCTCGAGCCGGTAGCGCCCGCCGGCGTCGCGCCGGAGCACGCTGGAGAACAGGCACACCATCGGCTTCCGGCGGATCGGCGTGCCCTGATACAGCCAGGTGCCGTCGCGCTGGATCAGGAAGGGAAGCGCTCCGCAATCGTGCTGCGCCGGACGCGCGCGCGCCAGCGGAACCGGGGCGTTGCCGAGCCTGGCGAGCGTGCGGGCCGCCGCATCCCCGGCCGCGGCGGCACCGCGCTCGCGCTCGCCGGCCAGGCTGGGGAAGCGGTCATGCTTCACGGAGAGATCCCTTCAGCCAACCCGGCACCAGCGTCACGTCACGCGATGATGCCGATATAGGAAGCATACCCCGCTTGATGAAACCCCCGGACCTGCCAGATTGAACCCGATTGAGAGCGAGGTGCGATGTCAGGTCCGGACCACGAAGCCACGACGGCGTCCGATCCGGTGGCCGACGCCGACCGGCTGACGGCCAGGCTCCGGGAGGTGCGCGAACAGATCGCCAGGGTGATCTTCGGGCAGGAGGCCGTGGTCGGCGAGGTGCTGGTGGCCCTGCTGTCCGGCGGCCACGCGCTGCTGGTCGGCGCACCCGGCCTCGGCAAGACGCTGCTGGTCGAGACGCTGGGCACCGTGCTCGGCCTCGATGCGCGCCGGGTGCAGTTCACCCCCGACCTGATGCCGGCCGACATCACCGGCAGCGAGATCCTGGAGGAGGATGCGTCGGGCCGGCGCTCCTTCCGCTTCGTGCCCGGACCGGTGTTCTGCCAGCTGCTGATGGCCGACGAGATCAACCGCGCCAGCCCGCGCACCCAGTCGGCGCTGCTGCAGGCGATGCAGGAGCACCGGATCGCCGTCGCCGGCTTCGACCACGCGCTGCCGGCACCCTTCCACGTGCTGGCGACGCAGAACCCGATCGAGCAGGAAGGCACCTACCCACTGCCCGAGGCCCAGCTCGACCGCTTCCTGCTGCAGATCGACCTGACCTACCCGGACGCGGGCGCCGAGCGGGCCATGCTGCTGGCCACCACCGGCGCGCCGCGCGCCGGCGCGGAGGCGGTGCTGGCGGCGGGCGAGCTCGCCCAGGCGCAGGCGCTGGTGCGGCTGTTGCCGGTCGGCGACCGGGTGCTGGACGCGATCCTGGCGATGGTGCGCGGCGCGCGGCCGGAAACCGCCACCGACGAGCGGGTGCGCCGCTCGCTCGCCTGGGGCCCCGGCCCGCGTGCGGCGCAGGCGCTGATGCTGGCGGTGCGCGCCCGGGCGCTGCTGGATGGCAGGCTCTCGCCCAGCCTGGAGGATGTGGCGGCGCTGGCGCATCCGGTGCTGCGCCATCGCATGGCGCTGAGCTTCGCCGCCCGTGCCGAGGGGGCGAGCCTGGGCTCGATCATCGACGGGCTGGTCCAGCGGCTGGGGTGACGCGTCCGGTGGCACTCGGCAACCTCCTGCGCGGACGCCGGCGCCCGGCCGACGGGTCGGCGACGCCGCCCCGGGCCTTCGTCCGCGGCGCCGGGCCGGACCGTGCCGGCGGCCCGGATCAGGTGCGGCTGCAGGCGGAGGCGCTCGGCGCCCGTCTGCCGGCGCTGCTGGCCGACGCCGACCGGGTCGCCGCCACCGTGGCGCAGGGCGTGCACGGTCGACGCCGGGCCGGCACCGGCGACAGCTTCTGGCAGTATCGCCAGCTCGTGGCGGGGGAATCGATCACGCGCGTCGACTGGCGGCAGTCGGCCCGCAGCAACCGTGCCTACGTGCGCGAGACCGAGTGGGAGGCAGCCCAGACGGTCTGCCTGTGGTGCGACCGCTCGGCCAGCATGGGCTGGCGCTCGGAGGATCGTCTGCCGCTCAAGGGCTCCCGTGCCGAGCTGCTGCTGCTGGCGCTGGCCATCCTGCTGCTGCGCGGCGGCGAGCACCTGCGGCTGCTGGAGTCCGGCGGCGCGGTGTCGCGCTTCGCGGGACGCCAGGCGGCTGAGCGGCTGGCCCGCCAGCTGCTGCAGGACCGGCCTGACGCGACGGGCATCCTGCCGCCCTACCCCGACCTGCCGCCGCACGCCCGGCTGGTGCTGATCGGCGACTTCCTGTCGCCGCTGCCCGAGATCGAGGCCGTGCTGGCGCGGTTCGCCGCCATCCCGGTCAAGCCGCAGCTGCTGCAGATCCTGGATCCGGCCGAGCTCGAGCTGCCCTATGACGGCCGGGTGAGGTTCGAGGGCACCGAGGGCGAGCCGTCGCAGCTGGTGCCCCGCGTCCAGGACGTGCGCGAGGGCTATGCCGCCGTGCTGGCCCGGCATCAGGCCGACCTCGCCGTGCTGTGCGCCAGGGCGGGGTTCGGGCTGCTGCAGCACCGCACCGACCGGCCGCCGGAGACGGCGCTGCTGGCGCTGCACGCCGCCCTCGGACGCCAGAGCCGGGAGGCCCGCGCGTGACGGCCCGGTCGATGCCGCTCGCGGCGGGCCTGCCATGATCCTGGCCGCTCCCTGGCTGCTGCTGGGGCTGGCTGTGCTGCCGGTGCTGTGGTGGCTGCTGCGGGCGCTGCCGCCGTCGCCGCGCATCCAGCGCTTCCCGGCGATCCGGCTGCTGGAGGGGCTGCAGGCGCGCACCCGCGAGGCGCGCCGCGCGCCGCCCTGGCTGCTGATCCTGCGGATCGCGGCGGGCGTGCTGCTGGTGGTGGGGCTGGCGCAGCCGGTGCTGGTGCAGGATCGGGGCGCGCAGGCCGGTGCCGGTTCGCTGCTGCTCGTGCTCGATAACGGCTGGGCGGCGGCGCCGGACTGGAGCGCCCGGCTGCAGGCGGCGCGCGAGACGCTGGATCGCGCCGCCCGCGGCGGCCGGCCGGCGCGGCTGCTGATGACGGCGCGCGACGGCAGCGGCGCCGTATCGCAGCCCGGCCCGGCGATCGAGGCCAGGCTGCTGCTGAACCGGCTCGGCGACACGCTGCCGATGCCCTGGCCGGTGGATCGCGCCGCGGCGGCGCAGGCGCTGCGCCAGCTGCCGGCGGGCGGGATCGGCAGCGTGGTCTATCTGTCGGACGGGCTGGCTGCGCCCGGGGATGCCGCCTTCGTCGCAGCACTGCGCGCGGCGGGGCCGGTGACGGAGCTGCGCTCGGGACCGGACAGCCTCGCCGTGCTGGCCAGGCCGGTCGCCGCACCCGGCCGCCTGGTCGCCAGGATCGACGCGCTGCCCCGGCCGGTCGCCCGCAGACTGTCGGTGCGCGGCGAGACCGAGCAGGGCGGCACCCTGGCCCGTGTCGACGTCGCCCTGCCGGCGGACGCCAGCACCGCCGAAGCCGCCTTCACCCTGCCGGCCGAGCTGCGCAACCAGCTCGCGCGCCTGGTGCTGGACGGGATGCCCGGGCCCGGCGGCGTCAGGCTGCTCGACGAGGGCGACCGTCGCAGGCCGGTCGGGCTGCTGGCCGGCGGCAGCGGCGACACGCCGCTGCTGGGCACGCTGTTCTACCTGCGCCGCGCGCTGGCGCCGACCTCGGAGCTGCGCGAAGGACCGCTGCCGCAGCTGCTGTCGCGCCAGCTTTCGGTGCTGATCGCGCCGGACGGCACGCTCGATGGGGCCGGCGACCTCGCCCGCGTTGCCGACTGGGTCAGGCAGGGCGGCATGCTGATCCGCTTCGCAGGACCCAGGCTGGCCGCCAGCCGCTCCGGCCCCGCCGCCGACCCGGTCGCCAACGACGACACCGACGCCGCCGAGGCGACGCAGCCCGACCCGGCCGCCGGCGCCGGCAGCGCCGATCCGCTGCTGCCGGTGGCGCTGCTCGGCGGCGCGCGCCAGCTCGGCGGCGCCATGTCCTGGGGGCATCCGGAGCATCCGGCGCCGTTCCCGGCGGCCTCGCCCTTCGCCGGGCTGGCGATTCCCGACGAGGTCACCGTGTCGCGCCAGGTGCTGGCACGGCCGGCGGCCGATCTGGCGTCGCGAAGCTGGGCCGGGCTGACCGACGGCACGCCGCTCGTCACCCACGCCGCCCTCGGCGACGGCCAGCTCGTGCTGTTCCATGTCACCAGCACCGCGGACTGGTCCAACCTGCCGCTGTCCGGCCTGTTCCCGCAGATGCTGCAGCGGCTGGTGCAGCGCGCGGCCGGCCTGGCGAGCCCCGGCGACCGCAGCGTGCTGGCCCCGGCCGAGACGCTGTCCGGGGACGGGGTGCTGGGCCCGCCGCCGCCGGCGGCGCAGGGGCTGGCGTCGGATGCGTTCGGAGCCACGCCGGCCTCGCCCTCGCATCCGGCCGGGCTGTACGGTCCGCCATCGAGCCGGCGCTCGCTCAATCTCGCCGACGCGCTGCCGCCCCTGGCCGTCGAGGCGCCGGTCGGCACGCTCCGCAACCTGTCCGACCGGGTTCCGGACCGGCCGATCGGGCCCGTGCTGCTGGGGCTCGCGCTGGTCCTGCTCGCCGCCGACCTGCTGGCGACCATGATGCTGCGCGGCCTGCTCCGGCCGCTCCCGCGCCGGGCGAGGCTGCTGGCGCTGCTGCCGCTCCTCGCGGGCCTGGCCTGCATCGACGCCGGCCGGGCCGGCGCGGTGGAGCCGGCCCCGGTGCCGCACGCCGCCGTGGAAACCCGGCTGGCCTATATCGTGACCGGCGACGCCGCCGTCGACGAGGTGTCGCGCCAGGGGCTGGAAGGCCTGTCCGCCTATGCCAACGCGCGGACCTCGGCGCAGCTCGGGCAGCCGGACGGGGTGGTGCCCGGACATGACGACCTCGCCTTCTATCCGATGCTCTACTGGCCGGTGACGCCGACGACGGTGTCGGGTCCGCCGCCGGCCGCCTGGACCGCCTCGCTTAACGCCTACATGAGCCGTGGCGGCATCCTGCTGATCGACACCCAGGGCAGCAGCCGTCCGGCTGCCGCGAGCGGCGCGGATGCCGGCTTCACCATCTATGTGGAGGGCACGGCGGCGGCGCTGCGCCGGGCGACGGCCGGGCTGGACATCCCGTCGCTGCGGCCGGTCGATCAGGCGCACGTGCTGTCGCACAGCTTCTACCTGCTGCACGGCTATCCCGGCCGCTACGCCGGCGCCCCGGTCTGGGTCGCCCGCGACGACGATCTCGGCAATGACGGCGTCAGCCCGGTGATCATCGGCGCCAACGACTGGGCGGCGGCCTGGGCGGTCGATGCCAGCGGGCAGACCCCCTACGCGGTGATTCCCGGCGGCGAGAGCCAGCGCGTCACCGCCTACCGGTTCGGCGTGAATGCGGTGATCTATGCGCTGACCGGGAACTACAAGACCGATCAGGTGCATGTGCCGGCGCTGCTGCAGAGGCTCGGGGAATGAGCGGCGGGGCCAAGGCCAGGGCGCTGCCCTGGACCCGCTCAAGGCCGAGCCTTGAGAATCCAATTTGGTTTCCAAAGGCCGCTTCCTTTGGCGGGTCCGGGCAGAGCCCGGCCTTGCGGTCATGAGCGCGCTGCAGTTCCAGCCGCTGCTGCCGGGCTGGGCGCTGTGGCTGCTGGGCGGGCTGTGTCTGGCGGTCACGCTGCTGGCGCTGCTGCGGCGCTCGGGCGGGGCGTGGTGGCGCGGCCTCGCCTTCGCGCTGGTGCTGTGCTGGCTCGCCGGGCCGCTGCTGATGCGCGAGAGCTGGCGCGAGCTGCCGCAGACGCTGCTGCTGGTGCTCGACCGGACCGCCTCGATGCAGGTGGGACAGCGGAGCGAGATCATGCAGGCGGCGGCCGAGCGGCTGGAGGCCGAGGCCCGCGCGCTGCCGGGGATCGCGCTGCGGGTGGTGAGCGTCGAGTCCGGCACCGGAGCGCCCGGCGGCGGCGAGGACGGCACCAGGCTGATCGGCGCGATCGAGCGGGCAGCCGCCGGCATCCCCGCCGGGGAAGGCGGCGGCCGCATCGCCGGCGTCGTCGCCATCACCGACGGCCAGGTGCACGACGTGCCGGCGGTGCCCTCCGGCGGCGCGCGGCCGGCCTTCCTGGCCGGCAACGACGACATCCCGCTGCATGTGCTGATCCCGGCCGCGGGCGAGGAGACCGACCGACGGCTGCGGGTACTGCAGGCGCCGCCGTTCGGCATCGTCGGCCAGAACGCCGTGCTGCGCGTCGAGGTCGAGGATCTGGGTCCGCATCCGGCCGCGGGCGGCACCGCGACGCTGAGCCTGAAGCGCGACGGCGACGCGGCCATCAGCCGGGAGGTCAAGGTCGGCGAGCCGCAGGAGATCACCGTGCCGGTGACCCGCCCGGGCCCGATGCTGCTGGCGCTGCAGGCCGCGCCGCTGGCAGGCGAGGTCTCGACGCTCAACAACGACGCCATCGTGCAGATCAACGGCGTGCGCGACCGGCTCAAGGTGCTGCTGGTGTCGGGGGCGCCGAACCAGGGCGAGCGGGTCTGGCGGCGGCTGCTGAAGGCCGATCCGTCGGTGGATCTGGTGCACTTCACCATCCTGCGGCCGCCCGACAAGGACGACAGCACGCCGCTGAACGAGCTCGCGCTGATCGCCTTTCCGGTGCGCGAGCTGTTCCAGGAGAAGGTCAACCAGTTCGACCTGATCATCCTCGACGGCTTCGAGAATCGCGGCATCCTGCCGATGGCCTACCTGCGCAACATCGCCGATTTCGTGCGGGGCGGCGGCGGGCTGCTGGTGACGGCAGGCCCTGAGTTCATCGGCCCGGGCACGCTGCAGGACACGCCGCTCGGCGACATCCTCCCGGTGCGCGTGCCGGAGGAGGGCGGGCTCGCCGAGGAGCGGTTCCAGCCGATGCCGACCGCGCTCGGGCGGCGCCATCCGGTCACGGACGGGCTGTCGCAGATGCCCCCGACCACCGCCGGCGCCCCGGGCGCGGAAACCGGATGGGGTCCGTGGTATCGAGCGCTGAAGGCCGATCCCGGCCAGCTCGGCCAGGGTGCCCAGGTGCTGCTGACCGGACCGGAGCAGACGCCGCTGCTGGTGCTGGACCGCGTCGACCAGGGCCGCGTGGCGATGCTGCTGTCGGACCAGATCTGGCTCTGGTCGCGCGGCGAGGGCGGCGGCGGACCGCAGGCGGAGCTGCTGCGCAGGCTCGCGCACTGGCTGATGAAGGAGCCCGAGCTCGAGGAGGAGCAGCTGTCGGCGGGCATCGCCGGCGGCCGCCTGACCGTGAGCAGGCGCTCGGTCGCGGCGGCGGCGGCGAGGCGGGTGACCGTGATCGCGCCCGACGGCACCCGCCGCCCGCTCGACCTGCTGGCGCAGGCGGACGGCAGCGCCCGGGCCGGAGCGGCTGCCGCGCAGACCGGGATCTGGGAGGTGACGGACGGAAGCAGCCGGGCCTTCGCCGCCGCCCGCCCGGCCGATCCGCTGGAGATCGCCGACCTGCGCGCGACCGCGGGCCCGCTTCAAGGACTCGTCGATGCGACCGGCGGCAGCATCGGCTGGCTCGGCGCGTCGGCAGCCCGGCCGGATGTGCCGGCCCTGCGCCTGATCGACGCCCACGCGCCCGCCCATGGACCGGGGTGGATCGGGCTGCGTCGGCACGGGGCCCACGTGGTGACCGGCCAGCGGTCCCAGCGGCTGCTGGCGGGCTGGGCGGTGCTGCCGCTGGCGCTGGCGCTGCTGCTGCTCGCCTGGCGGCGCGAAGGGCGAAGCTGAGGCGCCTCGCGCGTGCCCGCCCCGGGGGCGATGCGGGCGCCGGAGCGCATGCCCCCTTGCGGAGTCCTCGATCGGATGTTGCAGTCGGTCCGCGCCGGTCAGGCGTCGCCGAAGGAGTGCCGTGCCTTCCAGCCACCTGCCCGGATGCCCAGACGGATCGATCCGTATCCCATCATGGTGCTGCTCGGCTTCGTCGGGCTGTGCCTGCTGGTGGCGGCCGCCGATGCGGTGATGACCGAGCCCGGCATGCGCAGCTGGTATCCGGCCCTGCGTCATCCTCCCGGCACGCCGCCCGGCTGGGTATTTCCGGTGGTGTGGATCCCGCTCTATGTCGCGATGGCGGTGGCGGCGTGGCGGGTCTGGCGCTGGAACGCCCCGGACCCGCGAACCACGTCGGACGGGCCGGCGCTGCGGCGTCGCGGCCTGCAGCTCTGGGGCTGGCAGCTCGCGGTGAATGCCTGCTGGACGCCGGTGTTCTTCGGGCTGCACCGGCCTGTCGCGGCATTCGGGCTGATCGTGGCGCTCGGCCTGCTGGTGGCGCTGGCGCTGCGCGATTTTCGCCGCACCGACCGGATCGCGGCACTTTTGATGGCGCCCTATCTGGCCTGGGTGTGCTACGCAGCCTGGCTCAATGCCGGGATCGCCTGGCTGAACCCGGCCTGACACGATCCGCGCCGGCCGCCACCAACGGGTCGTGCATCGGCCCTGCAGAGTTCGAGACATGGATTTGCGACGCACCCTGCGCCTGACCACGACCACTCTCCTGCTCGGGACGGGTCCTGTCCTCTGCCCGTGGCATCCGGCGATGGCGCAGCTGAGCGTGGCCAATGGCGGCGGCGCTGCCAGCACCGGCGATGCCGAGCGCGATGCCGCGGAAGCGGCACAGCAGGCCGACGCCAAGGCGGCCGCCAAGGCCGCCGCCCCGCCGCCGGCGATCCCCGGCGCCGTGACCGACGAGGCGACGGCCACCTCCGGCCACGCCGGCAGCGACATGGAGCCGACCGCGGCGCTGTTCGAGGCGGTCAATCGCGGCGACCTGACCGCAGCCAAGGAGGCGGTCAGCCGCGGCGCTGACCTCAACGGCAAGAACGTGCTGGGCCAGAACCCGCTCGACATGGCGATCGACCTCAACCGCAACGACATCACCTTCCTGCTGCTGTCGATGCGCAACAGCGGCGACGCTGCGCCGGCCGCCTCCGTCGCGTCGGCCGATCAGGCCGCCACGCCCGCGGCAGGTGCCAGGATCCGCCACGTCGCCCTGAAGGGCCGCGCCGGCCGGCTCGCCGCCCGACAGGCCGGCGGGGCGCCGCAGCGCTATGCCTCCGACGGCGGCACGCCGAGGCCGGATGTCGGCTTCCTGGGCTTCGGCGGCAGCTAGGATCGTTCCGCTTCCGGCCGGGAAGCCGGCCGGCCCGTCACGATGATGTCCGATGCCGGCGCGGCCGCAGCCGACATGCGACCGCACCACCGCTCCGGCGGCGAACGCCGGCAGCGGCTGACGGCGCTGGCCGCCCTGCTCGGCGGCATGGGCTCGGTGCAGCTCGGCGCCTCGCTGGCCAAGCTGCTGTTCCCGGTGCTGGGACCGGTCGGCACCGCCTGCCTCAGGGTCCTGCTGGCGGCGATCGTGCTGATGGCGCTGGCCCGACCCTGGCGACAGCTGGCCCTGCGCCGGCCGACCCGGCAGGTGACGGCGGCGGTGCTCGCCTACGGCCTGACCCTGGGCGTCATGAACACGGTGTTCTATTGCGCGCTGGCGCGGCTGCCGCTCGGCATCACGGTGGCCATCGAGTTCCTGGGGCCGCTGAGCCTGGCCATCCTCGGCTCGCGCCGGGCGCTCGACCTGCTGTGGGCGGCGCTGGCGCTGGCCGGTCTGCTGCTTCTGGTGCAGCCATGGCGGGCGGGCGGCCATCGGCTCGATCCGCTGGGCGTGCTGCTGGCGCTGACGGCCGGGCTGGCCTGGGCGCTCTACATCCTGGCCGGCCGGCGCCTCGGCACCCATGTCGAAGGCGGCTCGGCGACGGCGCTCGGCATGACCGTGGCGGCCCTGGTGGTGCTGCCGTTCGGCTCCGGCGCGGTGCCGCGGGTTCTGGCCCGTCCGGATCTGCTGGCGGCCACCCTCGGCATGGCGATCCTGTCCAGCGCGGTGCCCTATTCCATCGAGATGATCGCGATGCGCCGGATGAGCACGCGCGGCTTCAGCATCCTGATGAGCCTGGAACCGGCGATCGCCGCCCTGGCCGGGCTGCTGCTGCTGGGCGAGCCGCTGTCGCCGCTGCGCTGGCTGGCGATCGGCGGCATCGTCGTCGCCTCGTTCGGCAGCGCTGCCACCGGCGAGGCCGGCGATCCGGTCAGGCCGCCGCCGGACTGAGCGGCGGCGGGATGGTCAGCCGGCCGCGTCGTTGGCGACCTGCGCGGATTCGACACGCACCACATCCAGCGCGATCAGCACGCCGTCGCGCTCGAAGTGCCAGAAGGTCCAGCCGTTGCAGGACGGCGCGTTGGTCAGGGCCGCGCCGAGCTGGTGGATGGAGCCGCGCCGGGTGCCGCTGACCAGGGTGCCGTCGGGCGACACGGTGGCGCTGATGCGCCGCTGGCGGTCGAACACCCGCGTGCCGGCCGGCACCAGCCCGCGCTCCACCAGGCTGCCGAACGGCACGCGGGGCACGTCGCGACGGGCCGGGCTGGCGCTGGCGCTGTCGGCCGGCAGCGGGCGCTCGCGCCGGAAGCGGCCGATCGCCGCCTCGGCATAGTCGGGATGCCGCTCGATGCCGATGAAGCGCCGGCGCAGGCGCTTGGCCATGGCGGCGGTGGTGCCGGTGCCGGTGAACGGGTCGAGCACGATGTCGTCGATGCCGGTCGAGGCCAGCAGCACCCGGTGCAGCAGGCTTTCCGGCTTCTGCGTCGGATGCAGCTTCAGCCCGTGCTGGTTGCGCAGCCGCTCGGCGCCGGTGCAGAGCGGCAGCAGCCAGTCCGAGCGCATCTGCACGTCGTCGTTCAGCGCCTTCATCGCCGCGTAGTTGAAGCGGTAGCGGCTTTCCTTGGCCCGTGCCGCCCAGATCAGGGTCTCGTGCGCGTTGGTGAAGCGGCGGCCGCGGAAGTTCGGCATCGGATTGGATTTGCGCCAGATCACGTCGTTGAGGATCCAGAAGCCGAGATCCTGCAGCACGGTGCCGATGCGGAAGATGTTGTGATACGAGCCGATCACCCAGATCGTCGCATCCTTGCGCATCAGGCGGCGCGCCTCGGTGAGCCAGTCGCGGGTGAAGCGGTCATATTCGGCGTAGTCGCCGAACTTGTCCCAGTCGTCGTCGACGCCGTCGACCAGGCTGTCGTCCGGACGCCGCAGCTCGCCGCGAAGCTGCAGGTTGTAGGGCGGATCGGCGAAGATGCAGTCGACCGAGCCGCTCGGCAGCAGCCGCATCAGCTCGATGCAGTCGCCCATCAGGATCTGGTCGAGCGGAAGCTCCATCGCGGCCTGGCTCACGGCCGCCCGGGCTGAACGGCGTTCATGCCGGTTCGAGCATCAGGGCGAGCTGGCGCACCGCGCCGAACGCTTCCCGGTGATGGCGGGTGACGCCGAGCCGCTGCAGCGCCGCGCGATGGGTGGCGGTGCCGTAGCCGGCGTTGCGGTCCCAGCCATAGCCGGGAAATCGCTGCGACAGGCGCTGCATCAGCCGGTCGCGCGTCACCTTGGCGACGATCGAGGCGGCGGCGATCGACAGGCACTCCGCGTCGCCGCCGACCACCGCCTGGGCGGCGCAGGCCATCGCGGGGCAGCGGTTGCCATCCACCAGCACCAGCTCGGGGGCCACCGGCAGCCGCGACACCGCACGCGACATCGCCAGCAGGCTGGCATGCAGGATGTTGAGCCGCCCGATCTCGCCGACCGACGCCGCGGCCACGGCGATCTGGATGCCGGGACAGCTGCGGAGCTCCGCGTGCGCGATCTCGCGCGCCGCCGCCGTGAGCTTCTTGGAGTCGTCGAGCAGGGCGGCGAGCCCGCGCGGCGGCCGGCGGGAGAACATCACCGCGGCGGCGACCACCGGGCCAGCCAGGGGGCCGCGTCCGACCTCGTCGACGCCGGCCACCCGACCGCCATGCCCTGCTTCACGCCTGTAGTGCGGCATCGAGATCCCCTGGCCGTCGCGAACGTCCGTCCGCCATCCAGCCCGGGGCTGCGACCGTGCACGCACGAGTCGCCGTCCCGATTCGGCCGCCGCCACAGGCAGACCATCTTTGGACGGCCGGTGGCAAGCGGACTTGAGTCTGCTCCGGCGCCAGAGCCGGAGGTTCGGCCTCAGCTCTTGGAGGGGACCACCAGCCAGCCCAGCAGGAAGCCGACGCCGACGGCGATGCCGATCGCGGCGAACGGCTGCTCGCGCACCAGCGTGGTGGCCTCCCCGAGCACGCCCTCGGCCTGGTCGAGCAGGTCGCCGTATTCCTTCTGCACCTTGCCCTGCAGCTGATCGACCTTGCCCTCGGCCTGCAGTCCGCTGTCGCCGGTCAGTCCGCCGGCGGCATCCTTGAGCTTGCCGACGCCGTCCGTGACCGTGCCCTTGACCTCATTCTCGTCGACCATCGTGCTGCATTCCTTCTGGCGCTCGTTGCAGCCCGCCAACGAGGACCGTGCGATCCGGTTCCGCGCCGGCTTGCGCGCCGGTCCGAAAACGCCATGGTGCGGCCCGATGACGATCCGGGCCGCCCTGCACGCCTGCTCCCCGTGGCGGCACCTCGCCCGGCTCTCGGCGCGCAGGAGCGGCCTGCCGCGGGAGGCCAGGACGACCGCGCTCATCGTCGCCAGCGCGCTGCTGATGGAGCAGCTCGACTCCACCGTGCTGACCACCGCCCTGCCCGCCATGGCCCGCTCGTTCGGCACCGATCCGCTGCACATGAGCGTGGCGCTGACCTCCTATCTGGTCAGCCTGGCGGTGCTGATCCCGGCCAGCGGCTGGGCCGCCGACCGGTTCGGCAGCCGCACGGTGTTCCGGGCGGCGATCCTGCTGTTCACCACCGCCTCGGTGCTGTGCGCGGCGTCCGCAAGCCTCGGCTTCCTGGTCTGCGCCCGGCTGCTGCAGGGTGCCGGCGGCGCCATGATGGTGCCGGTCGGGCGGCTGGTGCTGATGCGCAGCGTCGACAAGAGCCAGCTGATCAGCGCCATGTTCTGGGCGCTGATGCCGGCCACGGTCGGGCCGCTGCTGGGGCCGCCGGTCGGCGGCTTCCTGACCAGCTACCTGTCCTGGCGCTGGATCTTCATCATCAACGTGCCGATCGGGCTGCTGGGCATGGTGCTGACCACCCGCTTCATCCCGCAGATGCGGGCGGACGTGCGGCAGCGCTTCGACGGCGTGGGCATGCTGCTGTCCGGGACGTCGCTCGCCTGCCTGGTGTTCGGTCTGGAGCTTGCCGCCCGCGGCGCCGGCAGCCGCGACGTGACGGCCCTGACGCTGGCCACCGGCATGGTCGCGGGCATGCTCTACGCCCGGCACGCGCGCCGGATGCCGGCGCCGATCCTGGACTTCACGCTGATGCGCATCGCCACCTTCCGGCAGTCGCTGCTGAGCGGCTCGGCGACGCGGATCGTGGTCGGCGCGACGCCGTTCCTGGTGCCCTCGATGCTGCAGCTGGGCTTCGGGCTGGGTGCAGCACAGAGCGGGCTGGTCACCTTCACCGGCAGCATCGGCGGCTTCCTGATGCGGCTGATGGCGAAACGGCTGCTGCGGGCGCACGGCTATCGCCGGATCATGGTGGTCAACGGCGTCAGCGCCTGCCTGCTGACGCTCGCCTGCGCGCTGTTCCGGCCCGGCTTGCCGTTCTGGACCCTGTCGCTGATCCTGCTCGTGGGCGGGTTCGCCAACGCGCTGCAGTTCACCGCGCTGAACACCATCGCCTATGCCGAGGTGCCGGCATCGCGCATGAGTGCCGCGACCAGCCTCTACACCACGTTCCAGCAGCTGACCCTGACGCTCGGCATCACGATGGCCGCCGCCACGGTCTCCTTGTCGCAGGCGCTGTCAGGCCACCTGGACGCGCGGGTCTCGGACTTCAGCCATGCCTTCGTGGTGGTGGGGCTGATCTCGATCCTGGCGGTGCCCGCCGCACTCGCCATGCGAGACGATGCCGGCGCCGAGCTGAGCGGGCACCGGCGCAGGCGCCCGCGGTGAGGAGCGTTCGTGAGGGCCGAAAGCTCAGCCGGCGGCGCGGGAAGACCAGATGCCGTAGGAGGACGGCGTGGAGGCGAAGCGCGACAGGTCGCGTAGGCTCTCGCCGGGCGGGTAGGACGGCATGTCCTGGCGAAGCGTCGTCTCGTCGGCGCGGGTCTGGAGGGCGGCGGTCTCGATCGCGAAGAGCCTGCGGAACATCTGTTGTCTCCTGCCGTCCCGCCTCTGCGGGGAAGTTGCGGGACCTGACGCCGGGAAGGCGCCGTCGATGTCGGCGTGTCGGCTGACCGCCGGTGCGCATTGACCTATCACACGCGTGCCGGCGCCACAATCTCGCCGTTTTTTCCTCACGGAGCCGTGACTATCGTGAGCCTGCGTGGGCTCCGGCCGATCGGACCCGTCGCGTTGCGGCGGCGATCATCGTTCGGGGCGGAGATGTTCCGACACAGCTGCGGAGATGCCCAGATCGTGTCGATCTGCTATGCGTGTCTGCCTGCCGATGACCACGACCCGCCACCAGACGGCCATGCCGGTGCGATGCCGGATGCGGGATAAGGACGACCATGGACGATCCCGCCGACCTCCGCGAGCGCCCCGGTAGCGCCCGCGACAGCCAGGATGCTGCGCCGCTCTCGACGCCCGGACCGGCCAGGGTCAGGCCGCGCCGCGGGCGTCGCTGGCTGCCCTGGGTGATCCTGCTGCTGATCGCGGGCGCGGTCGCGTACGCGCTGCTGCGGCCGCACGCGCAGCCGGCCGGCGGGCAGGGCCGGCACGGTCACGCAGGCGGCGCCGGGGCGAACGGGGAAGCGGCGGGACCGCAGCCGGTGAGCGAGGCGGTGGCCAGCTCGGGCGACATGCCGGTGGTCCTGACCCAGCTCGGCACCGTGACCTCGCTCGCCACCATCACCGTACAGTCGCAGATCACCGGCTACCTGCTCGAGGTGAACTTCAAGGAGGGCCAGGAGGTCCGCAAGGGCCAGCAGCTCGCCCTGGTCGATCCGCGGCTCTATCTGGCGACGCTGACCCAGTACGAGGGCAACCTGGTGCGCGACACCGCCCTGCTGAAGCAGGCGCAGGCGGACTATGCCCGCTACCAGCTGCTGCTGCGGCAGAAGAGCATCGCGTCGCAGACCGCCGAGAACCAGATCTTCGTGGTCGGCCAGTACCAGGGCGCCGTGCGCACCGACCAGGGCGAGATCGACAGCGCCAGGCAGAACATCGCCTATTGCCACATCCTGTCGCCGATCGACGGCCGCGTCGGCCTGCGCCAGGTCGATGCGGGCAACTACATCACCTCGTCCGCCACCAACGGCCTGGTGGTGGTGACGCAGATCCACCCGATCTCGGTGATCTTCACCATCCCCGAGGACGACATCCCCGAGCTCGCCTCGCAGATGCGGGCTGGCGCCACCCTGACGGTGGATGCCTACGACCGGACCAACACCGTGAAGGTGGCGTCGGGCACGGTGGAGACGATCGACAACACCATCGACACCAGCACCGGCACCGTGCGCGTCCGCTCCACCTTCGCCAACCAGGATAGCAGCCTGTTCCCGAACCAGTTCGTGAACGCCCGCCTGCTGCTCAAGACGCTGCACAACGCGGTGCTGGTGCCCAACGGCGCCATCCAGACCGGACCGCAGGGCAACTTCGTCTATCTGGTGAAGGCGGACAGCACGGTCGAGATCAGGCCGGTCAGGACCGGCACCGCCAGCACCACCGACACCGTCATCGCGAGCGGGCTCGCCGCCGGCGACGCGGTCGTCACCGACGGCACCGACAAGCTGCGCAGCGGCTCGAAGGTGATGGTCCCGTCCGCCACGCCCGCGGCCGGCGCCCACGCGCCGCATCGCCACCACCACGGCGCGGCCCCATGACGGTCCGCGCCCGCACGCCAGGCGCCGCCCGTCCGTGAACCTCTCGCGCCTCTTCATCCTGCGGCCGGTGGCCACCACCCTGCTGATGCTGGCCATCCTGATGGTCGGGCTGCTGGGTTACAGGTTCCTTCCCATCGCCGCCCTGCCCCAGGTCGAGTATCCGACCATCCAGGTGCAGACCTTCTATCCCGGCGCCGGGCCGCAGGTGATGACCACCTCGGTCACGGCGCCGCTCGAGTACCAGCTCGGCCAGATGCCGGGGCTGGACCAGATGGAAAGCCAGTCCTCGGCCGGCGCCTCGGTGATCACGCTGCGCTTCGGGCTGGCGATCGACATCAACGTCGCCGAGCAGGAGGTGCAGGCGGCGATCAACGCGGCGAACTCGCTGCTGCCGACCGACCTGCCGGCGCCGCCGATCTATGCCAAGGTCAATCCGGCCGACACGCCGATCCTGACGCTCGGCATCACCTCGAAGACGATGACGCTGGTCGATGTCGAGGACTATGTCGACACGCGGCTGGCGCAGAAGATCAGCCAGATCAGCGGCGTCGGGCTGGTCACGCTCACGGGCGGCAACCGCAAGGCGATCCGCGTGCGGGTCAACACCCGCGCGCTGAGCTCCTACGGGCTGGCGATCGACGACCTGCGCACCATCATCGCCACGGTCAACGTCAACTCGCCCACCGGCACCTTCGACGGGCCGCTGCATTCCTCGACGCTGCAGATCGACGCGCAGGTGACGGCGCCCGAGATCCTGGCCAACCAGGTGATCGCCTACCAGAACGGGGCGCCGATCCGCATCCGCGACGTCGCCAGCGTGGTCAGCGGGCCGGAAAACACCCAGCTCGCGGCCTGGGCCAACCGGACGCCGGCGATCATCCTGAACGTGCAGCGCCAGCCCGGCGCCAACGTGATCGCCGTGGTGGACGCCATCAACCGCATCCTGCCGCAGCTGCGCCAGTCGATCCCGGCCGGCATCAACGTCGTGCCGCTGACCGACCGCACCACCACCATCCGCGCCTCCGTCGCCGACGTCGAGTTCGAGCTTATGCTGTCGGTGGCACTCGTGGTGCTGGTGATCTTCCTGTTCCTGCGCAACCTGCCGGCGACGATCATCCCGTCCTTGTCCGTGCCGCTGTCGCTGATCGGCACGATGGCGGTCATGTACCTGCTGGGCTTCTCGCTCGACAACCTGTCGCTGATGTCGCTGACCATCGCCACCGGCTTCGTGGTCGACGACGCCATCGTCATGATCGAGAACATCGCCCGCTACATCGAGATGGGCGAGAGCCGGATGGAGGCGGCGCTGAAGGGCGCCGGCCAGATCGGCTTCACCATCGTCTCGCTGACGGTGTCGCTGATCGCGGTGCTGATCCCGCTGCTGTTCATGGGCGACGTGGTCGGCCGGCTGTTCCACGAGTTCGCCATCACGCTCGCGGTCACGATCGTGCTGTCGGCGGTGGTGTCGCTCACCCTGGTGCCGATGCTGTGCGCGCGCATGCTGCGCGAGCAGCCGCACCATCCGGAGGGTGCCAAGCTGCAGTCCGGCGGCGGCTTCTCGCGCTGGTCGGAGCGCCTGATCGACAACACCATCGCCGGCTACGGCCGGGCGCTGGACGTGGTGCTGCGCCACCAGCCGCTGACGCTGCTGGTGGCGGTGCTCACCATCGCGGCGACCGGCGTGCTGGCGGTGGTCATCCCCAAGGGCTTCTTTCCGATCCAGGATACCGGCGTGATCCAGGGCATCTCGGTGGCGCCGCAGGACACCTCGCTGGCGGCGATGTCGACGCATCAGCAGGCGCTGGCCCGGGTGATCCTGGGCGACCAGGACGTGGTCAGCCTGAGCTCGTTCATCGGCGTCGACGGGTCCAACATGACGCTGAACCAGGGCCGGTTCCTGATCAACCTGAAGCCGCACGACGCGCGCAGCCTCAGCGCGTCCGGGGTGATCCGCCGGCTGCAGGAGGAGGTCGCGGGCGTGGCGGGGGTGCGGCTGTTCATGCAGCCGGTGCAGGACCTGTCGCTCGACACCGCGGTCTCGGCCACCCAGTACCAGTTCGTGCTGGAGACGCCGAACTACGACGACTTCGCCGCCTGGGTGCCCAAGGTGGTGGCATCCCTGCAGGCGCTGCCGCAGCTCGAGGACGTGACCTCGGACCTGCAGGCGACCGGGCTCGTGGCCAACGTGACGCTCGACCGGCCGACCGGCGCGCGCTTCTCCATCACCCCGCAGACGATCGACAACGCGCTCTACGACAGCTACGGCCAGCGGCAGGTCAGCACGGTGTTCACCCAGTCGAACCAGTACCGGGTGATCCTGGAGGCCGACGCGTCGCTGCAGGGCAACCTGTCGAACCTGAACCAGCTCTACCTTCCCGGCAGCTCGTCTGCGACCAGCACCACCACCACCGGGGCGGCCCGTCAGCCGACCGGCGGGCTGGTGCCGCTGGGTGCGGTGGCGTCGGTGCATCTGGGCACCGCACCGCTGCTGGTCTCCCATCTCGGGCAGTTTCCCGCGACCACGATCTCGTTCAACCTCCGGGACGGCGCCTCGCTCGGTCCCGCGGTCAGCGCGATCGAGAAGGCCGAGGCCGCGATCGGCCTGCCGCCCAGCTTCGAGACCTCGTTCCAGGGCACCGCGGCGGCGTTCCAGACCAGCCTCGGCAACGAGCTGTTCCTGGTGCTGGCGGCACTCGCCGCGGTCTATATCGTGCTGGGCGTGCTCTATGAGAGCTTCATCCATCCGGTGACCATCCTGTCGACGCTGCCGTCCGCGGGCATCGGCGCGCTGGCGGCGCTGATGATCGCGGGTGCCGATCTCGACGTGATGGGGATCATCGGCATCGTGCTGCTGATCGGCATCGTCAAGAAGAACGCGATCATGATGATCGACTTCGCCCTGCAGGCGGAGCGCGAGGAGGGCATGAGCCCGATCGAGGCGATCCGGCGCGCGGCCCTGCTTCGCTTCCGGCCGATCCTGATGACCACGCTGGCGGCGGCCTTCGGCGCGCTGCCGCTGATGCTGGGCACCGGCACCGGCTCGGAGCTCAGGCGGCCGCTCGGCATCGCCATCGTCGGCGGGCTCATGGTCAGCCAGCTGCTGACCCTGTTCACCACGCCGGTGATCTACCTGTTCATGGACCGGCTGAGCCGGCGGACACGTCGCTGGACCCGCGGCCGCAGCCGGCAGGTCGCGCACGCGCCATGAACATCTCCCGGCCCTTCATCCTGCGTCCCGTCGCGACGACGCTGCTGACGGTCGCCCTCGCCCTCAGCGGGGCGTTCGCCTACACCAAGCTGCCGGTAGCACCACTGCCCAACGTCGCCTTCCCGGTGATCCAGGTGCAGGCGACGCAGCAGGGCGGCCTGCCGGAAGAGGTGGCGGACTCGGTGGCGACGCCGCTCGAGCGCCATCTCGGCACCATCGCCGGCGTCACCGAGATGACCTCGGAGAGCACGCAGAACCAGACCCGCATCGTCGTCCAGTTCGACCTCTCGACCAACGTCGACAACGCCGCCCACGAGGTCGAGGCGGCAATCCAGGCGGCGCGCGCCGACCTGCCGAGCAGCATCCGCTCCAACCCGGTCTACCGGAAGTTCAATCCCTCCGGCCAGCCGATCATGATCCTGGCGCTGACCTCGAAGACCAAGACGGCGCCGCAGCTGTTCGACCTCGCCACCAACATCCTCCAGCAGCAGCTCTCCAAGATCCAGGGCGTCGGCAACTTCCAGCCGGGCGGCTCTGCGCTGCCGGCGGTGCGCGTCGAGCTCAACCCGCTGCCGATGTTCCGGGCCGGCATCGGCTTCGAGGATGTGCGCGCGGCCCTGGCGTCCGCCAACGCCAACACGCCGAAAGGCTTCATCGACGTCGACCGCCGGCGCTACCAGCTCGACACCAACGACCAGGCGCGGCATGCGGCCGACTACAAGGACCTGGTGGTCGGCTACCGCAACGGCGCGCCGATCCACCTGACCGACATCGCCGAGATCACCGACAGCGTCGAGGATCTGCGCAACGCGGGCTACTATAACGGCGAGCCGTCGGTGGTCTGCATCGTGTTTCCGCAGGCCGACGCCAACATCATCAAGACGATCGACGCGATCAAGGCGATGCTGCCGACGCTGCAGCGCGCACTGCCGGCCGACGTCGCGGTGCATGTCGCCCTCGACCGCTCCACCACCATACGCGCCTCGGTCAAGGACACGCAGACGACGCTGCTGATCGCCATCATCCTGGTGGTGCTGGTGGTGCTGGTGTTCCTGCGCACCTGGCGCTCGACGCTGATCCCGGCCGTCACCGTGCCGGTCTCCATCGTCTCGACCTTCGGCGCGATGTACATGCTGGGCTTCTCGCTCGACAACCTGTCGCTGATGGCGCTGACGATCGCCACCGGCTTCGTCGTCGACGACGCCATCGTGGTGCTGGAGAACATCGCGCGCCACATGGAGGACGGCATGCCGCGCCTGGAGGCGGCGTTGCGCGGCACCGCCGAGGTCTCGTTCACCGTGATCTCGATCACCGTCTCGCTGATCGCGGTGTTCATGCCGATCCTGCTGCTGCCGGGCATCGCGGGGAAGTTCTTCTACGAGTTCGCGATGACGCTGATCGTCACCATCAGCGTGTCGCTGGTGCTGGCGCTGACCGTCACGCCGATGATGTGCGCGCTGTTCCTGAAGGTGCAGCCGAAGGTGTCGGCCGAGCAGGCGGCAGCCGACGCGCAGGCCGCGGGCAGGCAGGCGGGTCCGGTGCGTCGCGGCATCGCAAGCGCCTCGGCGCTGATCGAGCGGCTGCTCGAGGGCATGCAGGAGGGCTACGAGAGCAGCCTGCTCTGGGCGCTGCGGCACCGGCGGCTGGTGGTGCTGACCCTGCCGCTGACGATCGTGCTGACGGTGATGCTGTTCAACCGCATGCCGAAGGGCTTCTTCCCGGCCGAGGATAACGGCCTGCTGATCGGTCGCGTCGAGGGCGAGCAGAGCATCTCGTTCCAGAACATGCAGCAGAAGCTGATCGAGGTGCAGAACGTAGTGGTCGCCGACCCCGACGTGCTGAGCGTGGCCGGCTTCACCGGTGGACGCGGCACCAACCAGGCGCAGGTCTACATCCAGCTCAAGGACATCGCGGTCCGCCACGACAGCAACGACCAGACCATCGCCCGGCTGCGGGCCAAGCTGAAGGGCATGGTCGGCGCGCGGTTCTTCGCCTTCTCCGCCGGCGACGTGCGGGCGGGTGCGCGCTCCAGCAGCTCGCAGTACCAGTACACGCTGCAGAGCGACGACAGCCAGCTGCTCTATGAATGGGAGCCCAGGATCGAGGCGGCGCTGAAGCAGCGCTCCGAGCTGACCGACCTCGATTCCGACGTGAGCCAGGGCGGCCAGGCGGTCTCGGTGGCGATCGACCGCGACAGCGCCGCCCGGCTGAAGCTGACGCCGCAGCTCATCACCAACACGCTCTACGACGCCTTCGGGCAGCGCTCCGCCTCGATCATCTACAACGCCCTGAACCAGTATCACGTGGTGATGGAGGTGGCGCCGCGCTTCTGGCAGGACCCGTCGATCCTGAGCCAGATGTGGGTGAGCGCTGCCAGCGGCACCGCCACCGGCAGCGCCAGCAGCAACCTGATCCGCGTCGTCAACACCGCGAGCAGCGCCTCGGGCGGCAGCTCCAACGGCGGCGGCAGCGGCGCCGGCTCGATCGCCAACACCGCCACCGTGGCCCAGACCGGAACCGGCATCGCGTCCGCCACCAGCGGCACGACATCTGGCACCACCAGCGCCACGGCGCTGTCGACGGCAGCGCAGTCGCAGCGCAACGCCAACAGCAACAGCCTGGCCGGCGGCAAGGCCGTCTCGAGCGGCTCGGCGGTCTCGTCCTCGGTCGAGACCATGATCCCGCTCTCGGCCGTGACCCGCTTCGTGCCGACCACGACGCCGCTGCAGGTCTCGCACGATGGCGGCTTCGTCGCGACCACCATCTCCTTCAACACCCCCGCCGGCGGCTCGCTCAGCGCCGCGACCCGGGCGATCGACGAGACGATGACGCAGCTCAGGGTGCCGTCCACGATCCATGGCGCCTTCGCCGGCAACGCGCAGCAGCTGCAGCAGACCTCGGCCTCCTATCCGTTCGTCGTGCTGGCGGCCCTGTTCGCGGTCTATGGCACGCTCGGCGTGCTCTACGAGAGCTACATCCATCCGCTGACGATCCTCTCGACGCTGCCGTCGGCCGGCGTCGGCGCCATCCTGGCGCTGCAGCTGTTCGGCGAGGAGTTCTCGCTGATCGCCATGATCGGCGTGATCCTGCTGATCGGCATCGTGAAGAAGAACGCGATCCTGCTGATCGACTTCGCGCTGAACGAGGAGCGCGAGCACGGCGCCACGCCGTACGAGGCGATCTACCGGGCCTGCCGGCTGCGCTTCCGCCCGATCATGATGACGAGCTTCGCCGCCGCCCTGGGCGCCGTGCCGCTGGTGCTCGGCACCGGCTACGGCAACGAGCTCCGCCGTCCGCTCGGGCTGTCGGTGGTGGGCGGGCTGATCGTCAGCCAGGCGCTCACCCTCTACACCACGCCGGTGGTCTATCTCTATCTGGACCGGATGCGGCACTGGTGGAACCGGCGCTGGTCGCGCAAGCGCCTTCCCGCCCGTCGCCTGAAACAGGACGTTCCTGCCGAATGATGCTTGCCACTGCTTGCCTGCGTTTCGGCTGCCTGCTGCTCGCGACGACCCTCCTCGACGGCTGCATGGTGGGCCCGGACTATCACCGGCCACGCGCGATCCAGCCTGCCCTGCTCAAGGAGATCGCGCCGCCGCCGGGCTGGGCGTTCGCCGACCCGCGTTACGCCGAGCTGCCCCGGGACGGCTGGTGGAAGCTGTACAACGACCCGGTGCTGGACCGGCTCGAGGGCGAGATCGACATCTCCAACCAGACCATCAAGGCCGCCGAGGCGGCCTACCGGCAGTCGCGGGCGCTGGTGGACGAGGCCCGCTCCGGACTGTTCCCGAGTGCCACCCTCACGCCGAGCGTCACCCGGAGCGGCGGCGGCGGCGGCGGCAGCGGTCAGCTTGGGGGCGGCACGCTCGGGGTCGGCACCGGCTCGGCCAACGCGCTCGGGGCAAGCAGCGGCGGCTACAGCTACACCAACTACTCGCTGCAGGGCTCGGCGAACTGGCAGATCGACGTCTGGGGCCAGATACGCCGGCAGGTGGAAGCCCAGGTGGCGGCGGCACAGTTCAGTGCGGCCGAACTCGCGGCCGCGCGCCTGTCGGCGCAGACGACGCTGGCGACGGACTATTTCGAGCTCCGCTACCAGGACAGCCTGCAGACGCTGCTGGACCAGTTCGTCGCCTTCTACGAGCAGAGCGCCACCATCACCCGCAACCAGTACAATGCCGGCGTGGGGGCGCCGTCGGACCTGCTGCAGGCGGAAACCCAGGTCGCCACGACGCGGGCCGACGCGGTCTCGGTCGGCATCGCGCGCGCGCAGTACGAGCACGCGATCGCCGTGCTCACCGGCCATCCGCCGACCGACCTGTCGCTGGCGCCGGGCGCGCTCACCAGCCAGATCCCGGGCATCCCGGTGACGGTGCCGTCGCTGCTCCTGCAGCGGCGGCCCGACATCGCGGAGGCGGAACGCAGCATGGAGCAGGAGAACGCGCTGATCGGCGTGGCGGTGGCCGCCTTTTATCCGACGATCAGCCTGTCGGCGGCGGCGGGCTATGCCGGCAACCCGATCGGCTCGCTGATCCAGGTGGCCAACCGGACCTGGTCGCTGGGTGCGACGGCGGTCGAGGTGCTGTTCCAGGGCGGCGAGCGCACCGCCGCGGTCCGGGCGGCCCGCGCGGTCTATGACGAGAGCGTCGCCAACTACCGCCAGACGGTGCTGACCGCCTTCCAGGGGCTGGAGGACCAGCTCGCGGCACTCCGCATCCTGGCCCAGCAGGCGGACGCGCAGAAGCTCGCGGTGGATCTCGCGAACCAGTCGGTCATCGTGGCGCAGAACCAGTACGAGGCCGGCACCACGATCTACACCACCGTCATCACCACCCAGACCACCGCGCTGACCAATGCCGAGACGGCACTCGGCATCCAGGAGAACCGGATGACGTCAAGCGTGGCGCTGATCAACCAGCTTGGCGGCGGCTGGGACGCCTCGGCGCTGCCGAGCAAGAACAGCCTGCAGCTCGACAACCCGTTCCTGCCCTCCTTCATCCAGAAGGACCGGGACTGAAACGACGACGGCCCGGCATCCTGCGATGCCGGGCCGCTGCCGGTGGACCGTTACGATTTCAGAAGATCGCCTTGCCCGCCATCAGTCCCAGCACCAGGAACACGATGAAGATGACGATGGCGATGAAGAACAGGATCTTGGCGATCTCGGCGGTGCCGGCGGAAATGCCGGTGAAGCCGAACACGCCGGCGATGATGGAAATGACCAGAAAGATAAGTGCCAGCTTCAGCATGGTCGCACCCTATGTCGTTCGAGCGAAGTCGTTTTGAAACGCCAACGCTTTCGATAGGTTCCGCGCGATCCGCATCCGCTGTGTCATGACCGATCGCCGGACGCCGGCGCCACCCTCAGCGACGGGCGATCAGCGCGCCCAGCACGAAGCCGATTCCGGTGGCGACCGCGATCGCGACCAGCGGCTGGTCGGAGGTCACGTCGCGGACGCTGTCCAGCGTGTCGCCGTAGTAGCTCTGCGCCTGGCCTGCGAACTCCTTGGCCTTGCCCTTGGCCTGGGTCGCGGTGTCGCCGAGCAGCCCGCCCATGCCGTCCTGCACCTTTCCGACGGTCTCCTGCGCGGTGCCCTTGACTTCGTTGACGTCGACCATGCGATGAACTCCCTGCCTCGTTGCCGATCGTGATTGACCGGCCTCATGATCGATCAACGCGCGAGCGGGCCCCGGGATGCGCCGGAACCGGCGGCGACCGCCTCGTCAGGACCCCGGGATGAAGCTGTTCAACTGCCAGAACTGCGGCAGCCTGCTGTTCTTCGAGAACCGCCGCTGCGAGACATGCGGCCTGCCGCTCGGCTACCTGCCGCAGGAGGAGGCGGTCTCGGCGCTGGTGGCGGACGGCGACGCCTTCACCGCCATGGCGAGCGGCGCCCGGGTCCGGCTGTGCGTCAATGCCGACCACGATGCCTGCAACTGGCTGGTGCCGGCAGGCGGCGAGAGCTACTGCGCGGCCTGCCGGCACAACCGCATCATCCCCGCCCTCGATGGCGACCGCACGATGCTGCTGTGGCGGCGGCTCGAGCTCGCCAAGCACCGGCTGTTCTATTCGCTGATCCGGCTCCGCATCCCGCTGCCCAACCGCGGCGACGATCCGGCGCACGGTCTGGCATTCGACTTCCTCCATGCGCCGCCAGGCGGTGCCGCGGTGCTGACCGGGCACCAGGACGGCGTCATCACCATCAACGTGCAGGAAGCCGACGACGCGTATCGCGAGACCATGCGCCACACCATGCACGAGACCTACCGCACCCTGCTCGGCCATTTCCGGCACGAGGTCGGGCACTGGATCTGGGACCGGCTGGTGCGCGACCAGAACCGGCTGGCGGCGTTCCGCTCCCTGTTCGGCGACGACCGCGCCGACTATGCCGAGGCGTTGCGGCGCCACTACGCCGAGGGCCCCGCGCCGGACTGGCAGCGGCGCACCATCAGCCCCTACGCCACCAGCCACCCGTGGGAGGATTTCGCCGAGACCTGGGCGCACTACCTGCACATCATGGACACGCTGGAAACGGCCAGCGCGTTCGGCATCGGGGTGAAGCCCACGGTGCCGCGCGCCGAGGGGCTCGGGATCGAGGTGGCGATCGACCCCTACCGGGCGTCCGGCATGGACGCGGTGATCGACCAGTGGGTGCCGATGGTGTTCGCGGTGAACAGCCTGAACCGCAGCATGGGGCTGGCGGACCTGTATCCGTTCGTGATCTCGGACGCGGTGCGCGAGAAGCTCGGCTTCATCCACGCCATGGTGCACGACCAGCCGTCGCCGGTCCTTGACTAGGGTATTTTCCAGGCTGCGCTAGCTCACGGCTTCTGATCCGATGCTACTGAGATTAGGACTTATTAGTCATAGCCAGAAGATGACGGTGGCGGCGATACAGATCGCGGGACGTGAAGGTATGGGTGCAGCGGTCGTAGCAGGTATGGATACGCCGTCAGTCCTTAAGCCTGCCGAACATGTTCTCGATCCTGTGGCGCTGGCTGCAGAGGAGGCGGTTGTGCAGCATCAGCACTTGACGATTGGCCTTCGATGGGATGCACGGCACAATGCCGCGCGCCGTCAGCACCTTGCGGAACCAGTTAGCATCATAACTCTGGTCGCCCAGCATGGTCTCAGGCCTGGGGAATGCTTAAACATCAGTGCAGCGCCCCTGTAGTCGCTCCTCTGACCTTCGCTGAGCAGCATGACCAGTGGCTGTCCCCGGCCGTCGCAGACGACATGAAGCTCCGAGTTCAGGCCGCCCTGAGTGCGCCTGATCTGTCGAGAAACGGCCCCTTTTTTAAGAGGGTGGCCGTCATCCGGTGCGCCTTCAGGTACGTTGCGTCGATCATCAGTTGGCCGAGCTTTTCAACCTCTGTTGCTAACGCTGCAAAGATGCGGTTGAACACACCCAGGCGGCTAGGCGGCTCTAACGGATGAAGCGGTTATAGATCGTCTCGTGAGGCTTATACTCCGCAGATGTATCGCGCCAGCGCAAGTCGTTGCGGATCACGAAGATGATGCCGCTGATCACCCGTTGGTCATTGGGCCGCGGCATCCCGCGACAGCAGGAAATGTGGCTTGATCCGCTGCATCTGCGCCTTGGACAACCAGACCAGACCACTCATGGCAGCACCCCTCGATGCCGCCAGTGAGTCAGCCGAGATCAGCTCTCGCAAGCAATTTAATAGGTCTTGAGCCTAGTTTATTGATCCTCCTGCATCAAAACCGATTATGTTAGCAGTCATTGTACAATTTGTACCGCTAGCAGTATAGTGTAATGTAAAGGTCCCATTCAAATCATTTCCATTAAAATATATGTTGTTAACTGAACTTGTTGAAGTAACAGAAACTCCAGGCATTAGAGCCGTAATCCCTCCATTAGCCAGAAGTTTAAAAGCAAATTTCCTATTATAGGAACTTTGTAAATATGTGTACTGCTGTCCACCGTTAGGTTGGTATGTGTACCATTTTGTTATTGGCATGTCAAAAACGAACAAGAAGCTTCCTCCATCGGCAGTACTTCTACTATAAGCGCTAAAGCCGACAGCATAATTATAGTTGCCTTCGTTTGATCCCACTGCATAGCCCGAAGTTCCAGAAGGCGCGGTCCCATTTACTAGGCCAGTGCACCCAGTAGAATTGGGACTAAAACTGACCGTAGCGCCACCCATCCATTGAAATGCTCCAGCAAACGCTGAGCCTCCACTCAGAACCAGTCCAACCAAACTGGCAGCAGCAATCTTCATCATTTTGATTTCCCCCCTTATTTCGCCTACAGCATCTTGTCCGATCGAAACGTACATCTCAATGCGAATCTTTGATGAAATAAAACGTTTTTGTGATAAATGTAGCATCTGCATCGACCTATTGAGGCTGAGCGGCACGGTCTAAAACAGCCGCACCGGGCTGCAATCGACCAACACGCGCTGGCCGAAGAGCGGTATCAATAATAGGCAGACAGCACCGGCACCGGCTCAAGCGCCAGGATCAGGCCATTAGGCGAGGCCGAGCTGGAACTGGCTGTGGATCGAGTTCAGCCAGACCTCGTCGACGGCGGCCGGCGTCGCGAGCAGCAGGGTGGCCGCGCACAGCACGGCAGGCGACTGCAGCCAGCGATCGCGGGCCGACAGCAGCACCAGCAGCGGACAGGCCTGGCAGGCGAGTGCCACCCCGGTGGTGACGAACGGCGCCAGCCGCAGCGGCACCAGCGCATGCGCCAGCAGGCCGGCGCCGTTGGCGACGATGTTGAGGTAGCCGCCCACGGGATAGAACAGCGCCTGGCGCCAGCCCATGCTGGCGGCGTCATGGAAGAAGTAGCGGCCCTCCTCGGCCCAGAACCGCCCGTGCAGCACGATGTCTGGCATGCGCGCGCAGACCAGGATCACGAACGCCAGCAGCAGGGCCGGCCGCAGCAGCCCGTCCGTCCGGCGCGCGGCCGGACGACGGCTCTCAGCCGGCATCGTCGAGCCCCGCCGCGTTTAGCCCGGCGGCGCGCGCCATCCGGCCGAGCCGCAGCGTCAGCACCAGCGTCGCCGCCGCCCCGATCCCGAGCAGCGTCCAGCGCGCGGCACCGGCGCCGGCGGTCGCGGCGATCAGCCCGGCGCCGGCGAGATGCCCCAGGATGACGTAGCCGAGCAGGGCCGGCAGCGAGGCCAGCGTGCCCAGCAGGTAGTCGCGCAGCGGAACCCCGGTCAGGCCAAGCAGGTAGCTCGTGGCGGCGAACGGCATCACCGGCGACAGGCGGAGCAGGCAGACGGTGCGCCAGCCGTCGCGGGCGATCGCCCGGTCCAGCCGCCGCACCCAGTCGCGCCGCCCGGGCCGGCGACGCTCCAGCCAGCGGATCACCACCGGCCGCAGCAGGGAGCGGCCGAGCAGGAAGGCGATCAGCGCGCCCGCCAGGGTGCCGGCGGCAGCCAGCAGGAAGCCGATCGTCACGCCATACACGGCCCCGGCGGCAAGGCCGGTGAGCGAGGCGGGCAGCACGCCCGTGCAGGCCACCAGCATCTGCACCAGGGCGGCGGTCGCCCAGCCGACGGCACCGGCGCCGTGCGCCCAGCCGAGCAGAGCCCAGAGGATGCCGGCCACCCGACGCCGCATCAGCAGCCCGCCAGCCAGCACCGGTACCGCCGCCAGCAGCAGCAGCAGGCGCGGCGCGCGGCGCGGTCCGGACGGCGCCGCCTGCGCCTGCGCCCTATCCCGCCCCGGCTTCATGTCGCGTCCGGTCGGGGCCTCGTGTCGTAGAGCCGCGAGCGCCGCACGCCGAGGCGGTGCAGCAGGAAGCCGGCCGACGTGCCCAGCACGCCCAGCCCATACACCACGCTGCGCTGCAGGTTGATCGAGGAGGCGTCCGCGAAATAGCGCGTCGGGCAGGAGATCTCGCCGACGCGGAAGCCGAAGAAGATCGCCTGCGACAGCATCTGGTTGTCGAACACGAAATCGTCCGAGCAGGCCTCGATCGGCAGGCGGGTCAGCACCTCGCGCGTCCAGGCGCGGTAGCCGGTATGGTATTCCGACAGCTTGGCGTTGAGCAGGATGTTCTGCACCAGCGTCAGGGCGCGGTTGGCCACGTACTTGTAGACCGGCATGCCGCCGCGCAGCGCGCCCTTGCCGAGGATGCGCGACGCCATCACCGCGTCATATTCCCCCGATGCCAGCATCGACGCCATCGCCGTCACCAGCCGGGGCGCGTACTGGTAGTCCGGATGCAGCATGATGACGATGTCGGCGCCGCGTGCCAGGGCCTCGGCGTAGCAGGTCTTCTGGTTGCCGCCATAGCCGCGGTTGCGCACATGCCTGACGGTGTGGATGCCGAGCGCGCGCGCCAGCGGCACGGTCTCGTCGGTGCTGGCGTCGTCGGTCAGGATGATGTCGTCGACCACGTCGTGCGGGATGTCGTCATAGGTCTGGCGCAGGGTCCGGACGGCGTTGTAGGCCGGCAGCACCACGGCCACGCGCTTTTGTGCGATCATGACCTGCCGGATAGCGCGTCGGCACAAACGCCGATAGCGCGTGCCGGCGCTTTTCTAGAGCGACAGCACGCTCTGTGGCGCAGGCGTTACAGCGGCGGCCTGGCCGTCGCGACGCGCCAGCTCGTGGCGGACCGTGAAGGCGATGTCGCCATCGACCCGTTCCGCCGTCAGCACCTGCTCCAGATCCGGACTGTCGAGATCGCGGAAGCGGCGACCGCGCAGCCTGCCGTAGGGGACCTTGACCAGCAGCGCCGGCTCGTTCGACCAGGCGATCAGCTCGGCGACCGAGGCCGCCGCCAGCATGTCGCGGACATGAAAGGCGGTGACGTAGGCATCCGGTCCCGCCCGGTGCGCCGGCAGGCCGAGCCCCCGGTCGAGGCCCTCCGGCCGCCGCCAGTAGCGCAGGCCCTGGTTCGAGTGGCTCGGCGCCTCCGGCCAGATCCGCAGCGCGCACTTGTAGGTGCAGATCCAGGGCAGGCCGCCGGTGAAGGCCGTGCCGCACCAGCGCTGCTCGAAGGCGGCACGGTGGGCGACCAGCGCCAGCGGCGCGGGGCCCGGGGCGGCACGCAGGATGTCGGGGGCCGCCGCCTGCCACTGCGGGGCGCCCGCGACATCGTCGTCGATGATGTGGTGGATCGCCGAGGTCGCGGCGGAGATCGGATTGACCGGGTCGATCAGCCTGGCCTGCGGAGTGCTGCGCACCGACCAGCCGCCCTCCCCGTCCGGCGCCACATCCTGCCAGCCGATCTCCACGACGCCGCCGTCGGTGAAGCTGTTCCCCGTGGTCTCGAGGTCGATGACGCGCAGGAAGGCGGTGGGATCGGACAGGGTCATCGCGCTCATATGGGAATGATCTCGGCCGCGTCAGGACCCCGCGCGGGCGGCGGCGCCGGATCGCGCAGGCCGATCTGGCCGAGTGCGGAGGCGAGGTCGCTCGGGATGATGATCGTGGTGCCGCGATCCTTGTTCATCTCGTAGACCAGGTTCATCTGGCGCAGGCGCAGCGCCACCGGGTCGGAGGCGTAGATCAGGGCTGCCTCCCGCACCTGGCGCGCCACGCCGACTTCGGCCGAGGCCAGCGTCTCGCGCGCCTGCTTCTCCCGCTCCGCCTGCGCCTGCCGGCTCATCGCATCCTGCAGCGACGACGGGATGCCGATATCCTTGATCTCGACCGAGGTGATCACGACCCCCCAGGTGGCGGTCTTGATGCCGATCGAGCGCTGCAGCTCCTTGTCGGCCACCTGCCGGTCCGACAGCAGGCGGGACAGGTCGCTGGTGCCGATCATCTCGCGCAGGCTGGTCTGCGCCACCCGCTCGACCGCAAGCCGGAAGTCGTCGATCTCCAGCGCCGCCTTGGCGGCGTCGGTGACCCGCCAGAACACGATCGCGTCCATGCCGATGGATACCGTGTCCCGGGTCAGCGCCTCCTCGGCGCGGATCTCGGTGGTGCGGATGCGCATGTCGATCAGCGTCTGGATGGTCTCGATGAACGGCATCAGGAAGAACAGGCCGGGGCCGCGCACGCCCTGGAATCGGCCGAGCCTGAGCACCACGGCGCGCTGCCACTGGCTGGCCATCTTGAGCCAGGCGGGCAGCAGCAGCGCGCAGATCACCAGGACGGCCGCGAGCACGTTGGTGACGTCGTGCCGCATGGAGACGAGGCCGGCGGCGGCGGCGATCAGGATGAAGGACAGGGCGTAGACGACGGGGGGAGCGTTCATGGGAGGCCTCCGCAGGGCTCCGCCCTGCACCCGCCAGAGGGCGGGGCCCTCTGGACACCCGGTTGTTAGGCGCGGACGGCGACCCGTCGCAAATCAAGCGTGCGGGGGAGCTCTGCCGAGGTGACGGATGGCGGCTCCGGCATCGGGCCGGGAGTGTGGCCGAAGGGCTGGAAACGGCCGCGACGACGGGCTTCCGCCTCGGCGGCGTTGACCGGACGGGTCTCGTAGTTGCGGCCGCCGGGATGGGCGACATGATGGGTCAGGCCGCCGATCGAGCGGCCGGTCCAGCGGTCGTACACGTCGAACACCAGCGGCGTCTGCGCGGGCAGCACCGGATGCAGACCGAAGGCAGGCTCCCACGCCTTGAACCGGACTCCGCCCACCGCCTCGCCGACGCGCGCGGTGCGGCTCAGCGGCACGGCGATGCCGTTGCAGGCCAGCACATAGCGCTCCTCCGCCCAGCCGGCGACCCGCACCTCCAGGCGCTCCACCGAGTTGTCGACCTGGCGCACCGTGCCGCCGATGCCGGGAGTCTCGCCCAGCGTCGGCCAGGGCTCCAGCGCCTGGCGCAGCTCGATCGTGATGCCGCCCACAATGACGGCGCCTGCGAGCGGAAACCGGAACTCCAGATGCGGCGCGAACCAGGCGGGGTCGAGCCGGAAGCCGTGCCCGGCCAGGTCGTCGAGCGCGTCGGCCAGATCGGCCGCCACGAAATGCGGCAGCATGAACTCGTCATGCAGGCGGGTGCCCCATCGCACCAGCCGGCGCTCGTAGGGCGTCTTCCAGAAGGCGGCGATCGCGGCCCGGAGCAGCAGCGCCTGCGCGATCGCCATCCGCGGATGCGGCGGCATCTCCATCGCCCTGAGCTCGACCAGGCCGAGACGGCCGGAACCGCTCTCGGGCGCATACAGCTTGTCGATGCAGAACTCGGTGCGGTGCGTGTTGCCGGTCATGTCGGCGAGCAGGTTGCGCAGCAGCCGGTCGACCAGCCAGTGCGGCACCCGGGCGCCGGGAGTGATCTGCGCGAACGCGATCTCGAGCTCGGCCAGCGCGTCCATGCGCGCCTCGTCGATGCGCGGATGCTGGCTGGTCGGGCCGATGAACAGGCCGGAGAACAGGTAGGACAGGCTCGGATGGTTGTGCCAGTAGCCGAGCAGCGACTTCAGCAGGTCCGGCCGGCGCAGGAATGGGCTGTCGGAGGCAACCGCCCCACCCATCACCACATGGTTGCCGCCGCCGGTGCCGACATGACGCCCGTCCAGCAGGAACTTCTCCGTCGCCAGGCCGGCGCCGCGGGCCGCCTCGTAGAGGAACTGCGTGCGCCCGACATGCTCGGCCCAGCTCGCCGCCGGATGCACGTTCACCTCGATCACGCCGGGGTCGGGCGTGACCGAGAAGCGCTGCAGCCGCGCGTCGGGCGGCGGCGCGTAGCCTTCCAGCACGATCCTGCGGTTCTGCTCCGACGCCACGCCCTCGATCGCCGAGACGAGGTCGAGCCAGTCCTCGGCGAGGGTCAGCGGCGGCAGGAAGACGTGGATCAGCCCGTGCCTGGCCTCCACCGTCAGCGCCGTGCGCACCAGGCGCGCCGCATCGTCGGCGGCATCCTCCTCCGGGCGGGCCGGCTCCGCCGGGGGCTGCGGGCGCATGACGTCGAGGCTGGCACCGGCGGGCGTGGCGCTGTGCAGCGGCGGCGGCACGCGCGGCGGGATCGACGGCAGGCCGAGCTCGGCAGGCGTCGCGGCGGCATCGGCGGCGGCCGTGTGCTCCGGCGGCAGCACGTCGTGGACGTGCGGGCCCCGATGCCGGGCGAGCCCGGTCGCGGGAGCCGGCAGCGCGTCGCGCGGGGCGAACGGATCACGCTCGGGATCGGGCTCGATCGTCTCCGGATCGGCCCATTCCAGACTCTGCAGCGGCAGCCGGAAGCCGATCGCGCTGTCGCCCGGAACCAGGAACAGCAGGTCCGAGCGGAGCAGCCAGCGGCCGGTCTGCCAGACCCGCACGCCGTCGCGGGTCGTGCGGCGGAGCGGCAGCACGCTGCCGACGTCGGCGGCGAGACCCTGGCCATACACCCGCGCCAGGCGGGCGCGCTCCAGCGGATCCGCCAGCCTGGCCGCCTCGGCGACGACGTTCGCCGGCAGCCGGTGCTCGCGCCAGAGATGGTAGTGGATGTCCTCGTGCGCCGGCAGCACACGCTCCGGCTCGACGCCGAGCTCGACCGCCAGGGCGCGGGCGAAGGCGCGCGCGTCCGGCGCCGCCGCGTCGTCGTCGTGATCGTCGGCGGCCAGCAGGGCGGGATCGCTCCAGACCGGCTGTCCATCGGTGCGCCAGATCGCGGTGATCGCCCAGCGCGGCAGCTGCTCGCCCGGATAATGCTTGCCGACGCCGTAATGCAGCGCCGCACCCGGCGACCAGGCCGGCACCAGCGCGCGGATCAGCCGGCCGGCGAGCAGGCGCTTGGTGGGCCCGAGCGCCGCGGCGTTCCACTCGTCCGCGTCCATGTCGGTGGCCGAGATGAAGGTGGGCTCGCCGCCCATGGTCAGCCGGACGTCGCCCTCCTCCAGCGCCCGGTCCACGGCATCGCCCATCGACAGGATCGCCTGCCATGTCGCCTCGGGGTAGGGCGCGGCGGTGCGCGGGCTCTCGGCGATCCGGACGACCGACATGCCGAACTCGAAGCTGCCCTCGTTGCGCTCGACCAGGCCGCTGATCGGCGCCGCGGAGCTCGGCTCCGGGCTCGCGGCCAGCGGGATGTGGCCTTCGCCGGTCAGCAGGCCGGAGGTGACGTCGAAGCCGATCCAGCCCGCACCCGGCAGATAGACCTCCGCCCAGGCATGCAGGTCGGTGAAGTCGGCCGAGGCGCCCTGCGGCCCGTCGCCCTGGGTGTCCGGGTCCGGCCTGAGCTGGATCAGGTAGCCGGACACGAAGCGGGCGGCGAAGCCGAGATGACGGGCGACCTGCACGAACAGCCAGGCGCTGTCGCGGCAGGAGCCCTTGCCTTCGCCAAGGGTCTGCTCTGGCGTCCAGACGCCGGCCTCCAGGCGCACGATGTAGTCGACGCGGTCGCGCAGCTGCGCGTTCAGCGCGACCAGCATCGGCACCGTGCGCTGCGTGTCGCGCGGGATGCCGGCGAGCAGGGCGTTCAGCAGCGGGCCGGGCGCCTCGGTGCCGCGGAACGGCGCCAGCTCGGTGTGCAGCAGCGGATCGTAGGCGAACGGCCACGCCTCCGCGTCCGGCTCCAGGAAGAAATCGAACGGGTTGATGGTCGCCATGTCGGCGACGAGGTCGACCGTGACCTCGAACCGGGTGACCCGCTCGGGGAACATCACGCGCGCCAGGAAATTGCCCTGCGGGTCCTGCTGCCAGTTGATGAAGTGTCCGGCGGGCTCGACGGTCAGCGCGTAGGACAGCACCGGCGTGCGCGCCTGCGGGGCCGGCCGCAGCCGGATCGTCTGCGGCCCGAGAGTGATCGGCCGGTCGTAGCGATACGAGGTGCGATGCGTCAGGGCGACGTGGAGCGTCATGACAGGCGTCTCCGCAGGAAGCGTGGCTCAGCTTGCCATGCCACCCGCACAAGACGCACTGCCTGAGTTCCGGGTTTGCAAAGGGCGACTGCCCTTTGCCGGATGCAGGGCAGCGCCCTGCGACTTACACAAAAAAGGCCAGGCTTGCGCCCGGCCATTTCCGATCGCGGCTCCGGTGTTCCGCTAGGAGAAGTCGTTCTCGCTCTCGGCCGCGATCTCCGGCTTCGGGCCGCTATCCTGGCCCTTCGCCGCGACATCGCGCTCGACCAGCTCGATCACCGCCATGTCGGCCGCATCGCCATGGCGCATGCCGGCCTTCAGCACGCGGGTATAGCCGCCCTGCCGGCCTTTGTAGCGCTCGGCGATGGCGCCGAAGAGCTTGGCGACGATGACGTCGTCGCGCAGCTGCGCATAGGCCTGACGGCGGGCGTGCAAACCACCGCGCTTGCCCAGCGTGATGAGCTTCTCCGCGACCGGACGAAGCTCCTTGGCCTTGGGCAGGGTGGTGGTGATCTGCTCGTGCTTGATCAGCGCCACCGCCATGTTGCGGAACATCGCAAGGCGGTGGGTGGAGGTAACGCCGAGCTTCCGACCGGCAACACCGTGACGCATGACTTGAACTTCCTGTTGTGTTGCCGGCTCAGAACGGCTCGTCGAGCCGCTTGGCGAGGTCTTCGATATTCTCCGGCGGCCAGGACGGGACGTTCATGCCCAGCGCCAGGCCCATGGAGGTCAGGACCTCCTTGATCTCGTTGAGCGACTTGCGGCCGAAGTTCGGCGTGCGCAGCATCTCCTGCTCGGTCTTCTGCACGAGGTCGCCGATATAGACGATGTTGTCGTTCTTCAGGCAGTTCGCCGAGCGCACCGAGAGCTCGAGCTCGTCGACCTTGCGCAGCAGGTTGCGGTTGAACGGCAGGTCGTCCTGCGGCTCCTCGGCGCGCACCGGGCGCGGCTCGTCGAAGTTGATGAACAGCTGCAGCTGGTCCTGCAGGATGCGCGCGGCCAGCGCCACCGCGTCCTCGGGAGTCACGGCGCCGTTGGTCTCGACCGTCAGCAGCAGCTTGTCGTAGTCGGTGACCTGACCCACGCGGGTCGGCTCGACCTTGTAGGAGCAGCGGCGCACCGGCGAGTAGATCGCATCGATCGGGATCAGGCCGATCGGCGCGTCCTCGGGACGGTTGGCGGCGGCCGGGACGTAGCCCTTGCCGAGATTGACGGTGAACTCCATGCCGAGCTTCACGCCGTCATCGAGCGTGCAGATCACCAAGTCGGGGTTCATGACCTCGATGTCGTGGCCGACCTGGATCTGGCCGGCCTTGACCTCGCCGGGACCGGTGGCGGTCAGCACCATGCGCTTCGGGCCCTCGCCATGCATGCGGAGCGCGAGCTGCTTGATGTTGAGCACGATGTCGGTGACATCCTCGCGCACGCCGGCGATCGAGGAGAATTCGTGCAGCACGCCGTCGATCTGGATCGCGGTGACGGCCGCACCCTGCAGCGAGGAGAGCAGGATGCGACGGATCGCGTTGCCGAGCGTCATGCCGAAGCCGCGCTCCAGCGGCTCGGCGACCACGGTCGCCGTGCGCGCGGGCTCGTTGCCGGGCTCGACTTCCAGCTTTTCCGGCTTGATCAGGGACTGCCAGTTCTTCTGGAGGACCAAGAGAGTGGCCTTTCAAAACGAGGTGCCGTCGCCTGGCTGCCCAGCCATATCGTGCAGGTGGGCGGAAAGCGGCGGCCGGAACCGCCAGCGGGATCTGGCGGCGATCAGGTCGGAAGATCGGCGCGTGTCAGACGCGACGGCGCTTGCGCGGGCGGCAGCCATTGTGCGGGATCGGCGTCATGTCGCGGATCGCGGTGATGGAGAAGCCGACTGCCTGCAGCGCGCGCAGCGCGCTCTCGCGACCCGAGCCCGGACCGGAAACCTCGATCTCGAGGGTCTCCATGCCGTGCTCGCGCGCCTTCTTGCCGGCATCCTCGGCGGCGACCTGGGCGGCGTAGGGGGTCGACTTGCGCGATCCCTTGAAGCCCTGGCTGCCGGCGGAGGACCAGGCGATGGCATTGCCCTGCGCGTCGGCGATGGTGATCATCGTGTTGTTGAACGTGGACAGCACGTGGGCCACGCCCGAGATGATGTTCTTGCGCTCTTTCTTACGGACACGCGGTGCGGCGGCTTTCGCCATGGTTCTGTTCGTCCTGACCTTGTTTGGGCGCGCGGGAGGCCGCGCCCGAATACGATGCTGCGGCGTGTCGCCTCAGATCACTTGGTGACCTTCTTCTTGCCGGCGATCGCCACCGCCTTGCCCTTGCGGGTGCGGGCGTTGGTGTGGGTGCGCTGGCCGCGCACCGGCAACCCGCGGCGATGGCGCAGGCCGCGATAGCAGCCGAGATCCATCAGGCGCTTGATGTTCATCGCCAGCTCGCGACGGAGGTCGCCCTCGACGCGGAAGTCGCGGTCGATCAGCTCGCGGATCTTGAGGATCTCGTCGTCCGACATCTCGTTGACGCGACGCTCGGACGGGATGCCGAGCTGGGTGCAGATCTGCTGCGCCTTCGCCGGCCCGATGCCGAAGACATAGGTCAGGCCGATGACCACTCGCTTGGTGGTCGGGATGTTCACACCGGCAATACGCGCCAAGCCAGTCACTCCTCATCGGCCCGGATCGGACCTGAAACTCTGCCCGGCGAGCGGGCGATGTCGTCGTCGCACGAGCGTCGTCCCGCTGAGGACGACCACTCCCGGAGGATCGGATTTGCCGGCTCTCCGCAGCGCCACACCAAGGCGCAGGCGTAGGCCTGACTGAGGGCGCGCACTATAGCGGCGAGACCCCTACTGTCAAACGAAACCGATCAACTTGCAGTGAGCGTGGTCGTTGTCGACGCTGCCCGCTGCAGGGCCGCGTCGATCTCGGCACTCACCGCCTCGATGCCTGCCATCCCGTCAATGTCGTGCACCAGTCCCTGGGCGCGATAGTACGGCAAGATCGGCGCCGTCTGCTGCCGGTAGGCGTCGAGCCTGGCGGTGACCGTCTCGCGCCGATCGTCGGCGCGGTGGATGAACTCATGGCTGCCGCAGTTGTCGCAGACGCCGTCCACGTGCGGCCGCTTGAACTGGTCATGATAGCCGGCACCGCAGCGGGCGCAGGCGAAGCGGCCGGCAATGCGCTCGGTCAGCTCGGCCTCGTCGACCAGCAGCGACAGCACCGCATCGATCCGCAGGCTCATCTGCGCCAGCATCGCGTCGAGCGCCTCCGCCTGCACCGCGGTGCGCGGGAAGCCGTCGAGGATGAAGCCGCGGGCGCAGTCAGGCTGACCGATGCGGTTGTGGAGCATGGCGATCAGGATCTCGTCCGGCACCAGTCCGCCGGCATCCATGATCGCCTTGGCCCGGCGTCCGATGTCGGTGCCGCCCTGCACCTCGGCTCGAAGCATGTCTCCCGTCGAGATCTGCACGATGCCGTGCAGGGTCTCGAGCCGCTTCGCCTGGGTGCCCTTTCCGGCACCCGGCGGTCCCAGGAAGATCAGCTTCAACGCGCCCTCGTCTGTCTGCGCGACTTGCGGATCAGGCCCTCGTACTGGTGCGCCAGCAGGTGGGACTGGATCTGCGTCACGGTGTCCATCGTCACCGACACGATGATGATCAGGCTGGTGCCGCCGAAATAGAACGGCACGTTGTAGCGGCTGATCAGGACCTGCGGCAGCAGGCAGACCACGACGAGATAGAGCGCGCCGATCGTGGTCAGCCGGACCAGGATCCGGTCCAGATAGTCCGAGGTGTTGGCGCCTGGCCGTATGCCCGGGATGAAGCCGCCCTGCTTGCGCAGGTTGTCGGCGGTCTCGGTCGGGTTGAAGGCGACGGCGGCGTAGAAGTACGAGAAGAACAGGATCATCGCCGCATAGAAGATCATGTAGAGCGGCTGTCCCTGCCCCAGCTGCTGGGCGAGGAAGCTCAGCCAGTGCGGCATGTTGGCGTTGCCGGACGCAAAGCCCGAGATGGTCACCGGGATCAGCAGCACCGAGGAGGCGAAGATCGGCGGGATCACGCCGGCGGTGTTCACCTTGAGCGGCATGTGGGTCGATTCGCCGCCGGTCATGCGGCTGCCGACCTGGCGCTTGGGATACTGGATCACGACCCGGCGCTGCGCCTGCTCCATGAACACGATGAAGGCGATCACGGCAGCCGCCAGCAGCAGGAAGACCACCACGAACACCGGCGACAGGCCGCCCGTGTAGCCGAGCTGGAACAGCGTCGCGAGCGCGTGCGGCAGGTTGGCGACGATGCCGGCGAAGATGATCAGCGAGATGCCGTTGCCAACGCCGCGCGAGGTGATCTGCTCGCCCAGCCACATCAGGAACATGGTCCCGCCCACCAGCGTGACGACGCAGGAGAAGCGGAAGAACAGCCCCGGATTGATCACCGCAGACAGGCCGCCGGCAGCATGCAGGTTCTCGAGCCCGACCGAGATGCCGTAGGCCTGGAACAACGCGATCAGCACCGTGAGGTAGCGGGTGTACTGGTTGAGCTTCTTGCGCCCGCTCTCGCCCTCCTTCTTGATCGCCTCAAGCGTGGGGATCGCCGACGACATCAGCTGCACGATGATCGAGGCGCTGATGTAGGGCATGATGTTCAGCGCGAACACGGTCATGCGACCGAGCGCGCCGCCCGAGAACATGTCGAACATGCCAAGGATGCCGCCCTGGTTGGCGGCGAGAAGCTGGCCCATCACCCGCGCATCGACGCCGGGGACCGGGATGTAGGTGCCCAGGCGATACACGATCAGCGCGCCGAGCGTGAACCAGATCCGCTTCTTGAGCTCGGTCGCCTTGGCGAACGCGCCGATATTCATGCTGGAAGCAAGCTGCTCCGCCGCGGAGGCCATGCGCCCGTCCCTTTCACAAGAACAGCGCCGCGACGGAAGCCGCCGGGCGCTGTCTGTTTAACTCGACCGCTATTCAGTTCCAAGGGCGCGCTGCGCTCGCGCGCCGGCGGCACCCCGGGCCCGTCGTCAGGCCTCGGCCGGCGCCTTCTTCACGACGGTCGTCCTGACCGAGCCGCCCAGCTTCTCCACCGCGGCGATCGCCGCGACCGATGCGCCGGACACCTCGATGGTCAGCGCCCGGGTCAGCTCGCCATTGGCCAGCAGCCGGATGCCGTTGACCTTGCCGGTGCCGATCAGGCCGGCCTTGCGCAGGCTGTCCTCGGTGATGGTCTCGGCCGCGGCCAGCTTGCCGTCGACGATCGCCTTCTCGATGGTGTCGAGATTGATCGGCGCATAGACCTTGCGGAAGATGTTCTTGAAGCCGCGCTTGGGCAGACGGCGGTAGATCGGCAGCTGGCCGCCCTCGAAGCCGTTCAGCGACACGCCCTCGCGCGCCTTCTGGCCCTTGACGCCCTTGCCCGAGGTCTTGCCCTTGCCCGAGCCGATGCCGCGCCCGAGCCGCTTCTTGCGGTAGTGCGCGCCCTCGTTGTCGCGGAGCTGGTTCAGTTCGACCATGTCAGTCCTCCACCCGCACCAGGTGGTGCACCTTGCGGAGCATGCCGCGAACCGAGGGAGTATCCTCCAGCTCGCGGACCTTGCCGACCTTGTTCAGTCCGAGCCCGATCAGCGTCGCCTGCTGACCCGGCTTGCGGCCGTTGCCGGACGCGATCTGCTTGAAGCGGACGGTCGGCTTCGCCGTGGTGTTCTCAGACATCTGCCACCTCCGCGACACCTTCGCGCTTGCCCAGGATGTCGGACACCTTCTTGCCGCGGCGGTTGGCCACCGTGCGCGGGCTGGCGCAACGCTCCAGGGCCGCGAAGGTCGCCTTGACCATGTTGTGCGGGTTGCGGCTGCCGAGCGACTTGGCGACGACGTCGCCGATGCCAAGCGTCTCGAATACGGCGCGCATCGGGCCGCCGGCGATGATGCCGGTGCCGGCTTCCGCCGACCGCAACACCACGTTGCCCGCACCATAATGGCCGGTCACGTCGTGATGGAGGGTACGACCCTCCTTCATCGGCACGCGGATCATGGTGCGCTTGGCGCGCTCGGTCGCCTTGCGGATCGCTTCCGGAACCTCGCGCGCCTTGCCGGCGCCGTAGCCGACGCGACCCTTCTGGTCGCCCACCACCACCAGGGCTGCGAAGGCGAAGCGACGTCCGCCCTTCACCACCTTGGCCACGCGGTTGATGGTGACCAGCTTGTCGATCAGGTCGTCGCCGTCGCGATCCCGCTCGCGCCCGCCGTCGCGGCCTCCACGGCCGCCTTCTCTCGGTTCACGTGCCATGTCGTGAGCTTTCCTAGAAGGCGAGGCCACCCTCGCGGGCAGCCTCCGCCAGCGCCTTGACGCGCCCGTGATACATGTAGGCGCCGCGATCGAACACGACCTGGCTCACCCCGGCGGCCAGCGCGCGCTCGGCAACCAGGCGGCCGACGGCCGTTGCCGCGTCCTTGTTCGCGCCGGTCTTGAACTGCTCGCGCACGTCCTTGTCCAGCGACGAGGCGGCGGCCAGCGTGCGGCCGGCGACGTCGTCGATCACCTGGGCGTGGATGTTCTTGCCCGACCGGAACACCGACAGGCGCGGCCGTCCGCCGGCCTTGCGGCGGAGCTGGTAGCGGAGGCGGTTGCGCCGCCGCTCCCGCAATTCCTGTTGCGTGCTCATTACTTCTTCTTGCCTTCCTTGCGCCGGATCACTTCGTTGTCGTAGCGCACGCCCTTGCCCTTGTAGGGCTCCGGCGCGCGGAAGTTCCGGATGTCGAGCGCTACCTGGCCGACACGCTGCTTGTCCACGCCCTCGACCGTGACTGCGGTCGGACGCGGGGTGGTGATCTTGATGCCGGGCGGGATCGCATAGACGACGTCGTGCGAGTAGCCCAGATTCATCACCAGGTTGCCGCCCTGGATCGAGGCGCGGTAGCCGGTGCCGGTGATCTCCAGCGTCTTGGAGTAGCCGGTCGACACACCCTTGACCATCGACGCGACCAGGGCGCGCGTGGTGCCCCACATCATCCGCGCCTGGGCTGCCGTGCCGAGCGGCACCACCGTGACGCGGCCGCCCTCGACCGTGGTCTCGACATGGTGCGACAGCGGCAGCGTCAGCTCGCCGAGCCTGCCCTTCGCGGTCAGGATGCCGCCGGCGATGGCGACATCGACGCCCTGAGGGATCTCGACGGGATATTTGCCAATGCGTGACATGAATCCCTCCTCAGAACACCCGACACAGAACCTCGCCGCCAACATTGGCAGCGCGGGCTTCCGCATCGGACAGGACGCCGCGAGGCGTCGACAGGATCGAGACGCCGAGACCGGCATAGACCCGGGGCAGCTCCTTGATCTTCGAATAGACACGGCGGCCGGGCTTGGAGACGCGATGGATCTCCTTGATGACCGGCTCGCCTTCCATGTACTTCAGCTCGATGCGCAGCTGGGCGATGCCCGTGCGGATCTCCTCGAGCTTGAAGCCACGGATATAGCCCTCGCGGCGCAGCGCCTCGAGCACGTTGGCACGCAGCTTGGACGCCGGCGCCACGCAGGCGGCATGACGCGCGCGCTGCGCGTTGCGGATGCGGGTGAGCATGTCACCCAGCGGATCGGACATGGACATCTAGGTCGTGCTCCCTACCAGCTCGACTTGACCATGCCGGGGATCTGGCCGCTGCTCGCCAGATCGCGCAGCGCGATGCGGCTCAGCCCGAACTTGCGGTAGTTGGCCCGCGAGCGTCCGGTCAGCTTGCAGAGCAGCTTCACCCGCACGCGAGAGCCGTTGCGCGGCAGCTCGGCCAGCTTCAGCGACGCCTCAAAGCGGTCTTCCACCGGCAGCGTGCGGTCCATGACGATGTTCTTGAGCGCCGAGCGCTTGCCCTTGTCGCGCGCCGCCATGTGCACGCGCTTGGCGTTGCGATTGACGGAAGAGGTCTTGGCCATGCCTTGTTCTACCCTCCGGAACCTGCCGGGCGGACCCGACGGTTTTCCAAAACAGATTCTAGTCGGTGAAGACGGATCAGCTGCCGGTCGCCTGCGGCGTGAACGGCAGATCGAACGCCTTCAGCAGCGCCTTCGCCTCGGCGTCGGTCTTCGCGGTGGTCACGAAGATGATGTCCATGCCGCGCACCTGATCGACCTTGTCGTAGTTGATCTCCGGGAACACGATCTGCTCCTTGAGGCCCATCGCGAAATTGCCGCGCCCGTCGAAGCCCTTGTTGTTGGCCAGGCCCCGGAAGTCGCGCACGCGCGGCATCGCGATCGTCACCAGACGGTCGAGGAACTCGTACATACGCGTCCGGCGCAGCGTCACCTTGGTGCCGATCGGCAGGCCCTCGCGGATCTTGAAGCCGGCGATCGCCTTCTTCGCGATGGTCTTGACGGGCTTCTGCCCCGCAATCAGGGTCAGCTCGGCCACGGCGGCGTCGAGCTTCTTCTGGTCACCGGCGGCCTCGCCCACGCCCATGTTGATGACGATCTTTTCCAGGCGCGGCACCTGCATCACGTTCTTGTAGCCGAACTGCTCGCGCAGCGCGGCCCGCATCTCGTCATTGTAGCGCTGCTGCATGCGAGGCAGGCTGCGCGCTTCCCTTGTGTCGGACATATCGCGCTCCCTCAGCTCTCGATGACGTCGCCGGTCGCCTTGGCGACACGGACCTTGCGGCCACCCTCAAGTACGCGGAAGCCGACCTTGGTCGGCTTACCGCTCTTCGGGTCAACCAGCTTCAGGTTCGACAGATGGATCGGCGCCTCGCGCTCGATGATCCCGCCCGCCTCGCCCATGCGGCCCGGCTTGGTATGACGCTTGGCGATCGCCACGCCGCGCACCACCGCCTTGTTCGCCGACGGCGACACGGACAGCACCTCGCCGCGGGTTCCCCTGGAGGAGCCGGTGATGACCAGGACCTGGTCGCCCTTCTTGATGCGGGCCGCCATCACAGCACCTCCGGCGCCAGCGAGATGATCTTCATGAACTTGCGCGCGCGCAACTCACGCACCACCGGTCCGAAGATGCGGGTGCCGATCGGCTCCTGCTGCTTGTTGATCAGCACCGCCGCGTTGCGGTCGAAGCGGATCGCGCTGCCGTCGGCGCGACGCACCGGGAACGAGGTGCGGACGATGACGGCCTGATGCACGTCGCCCTTCTTCACCTTGCCGCGCGGGATCGCCTCCTTGATGGAGACGACGATCACGTCGCCGACCGAGGCGGTCTTCCGCTTGGAACCGCCCAGCACCTTGATGCACTGCACCCGACGCGCGCCGGAATTGTCGGCGACGTCCAGGTTGGTCTCGGGATGGATCATTGCTTTCTAGCCCTTCAGGCCGACACGGACGCGGACGCGTCGGCGGCTGCCACGACATCGCCCATCGGCGTGCCGTTGCGGTTCACCACCGTCCAGGTCTTGCGCTTGCTGATCGGCGGGCACTCGATGATGCGCACCGTGTCGCCGATCTTGCACTCGTTGGCTTCGTCATGCGCCGCATACTTCTTGGAGCGGCGGATGAACTTCTTGTAGAGCGGATGGATCACGCGACGATCGACCAGGACCGTAATGGTCTTGTCCATCTTGTCGCTGGTCACCCGCCCGGTGAGGACGCGCCTCGGCATCGCCCGTCTCCTCTCAGGACCTGCCGGCGGCGGCTGCCGCTGGCTTCTTGCCCGCGGCGGACGCCGCAGACTTGCTCGCGTGCTGCACGGTCTTGAGGCGCGCGATCTCGCGACGCACCTCGCGCACCCGGCTCGCACCTTCCGTCTGTCCGACCGCACGCTGGAAGCGCAGGTTGAACTGCTCCTTCTTGAGGTCGAGCAGCAGCGTGCCCAGCTCGTCCTCGGTCTTCGCCCGCAGCTCGGACGGCTTGGTCGCCTTCGCCATCTCACGCCTCTCCGATGCGGGTCACGAACTTGGTCTTGATCGGCAGCTTGGCAGCACCGAGCGCCAGCGCCTCCTTGGCGATCTCCACCGGCACGCCGTCGATCTCGAACACGATGCGGCCCGGCTTGACACGCGCCACCCAGAACTCCGGCGAGCCCTTGCCGGAGCCCATGCGGACCTCGGCCGGCTTGGTCGAAACCGGAACGTCCGGGAAGATCCGGATCCAGACGCGGCCGGCGCGCTTCATCGCCCGCGTGATCGCCCGGCGCGAGGCCTCGATCTGACGCGCGGTCACCCGCTCGGGCTCCAGCGCCTTGAGGCCGAACGCGCCGAAGTTCAGCGTCGTGCCGCCCTTGGCCAGCCCATGGATGCGGCCCTTGTGGGCCTTGCGGTACTTCGTCCGCTTCGGAGACAGCATGTTCTTCTACCTTTGAAGCGGCAAATCAGCGCTGCGGCGCCTGTTCGGCGGCGCGGCGATCCTGGCTCAGCGGATCATGGGTGAGGATCTCGCCCTTGAAGATCCAGACCTTCACGCCGCACGTGCCGTAGGTCGTCTTGGCGGTGGCGACGCCGTAATCGATGTCGGCGCGCAACGTGTGCAGCGGCACCCGTCCCTCGCGATACCACTCGACCCGAGCGATCTCGGCACCACCGAGACGGCCGCCGCAATTGATCCGGATGCCCTGCGCGCCCAGACGCATCGCCGACTGCACCGCGCGCTTCATCGCACGACGGAAGGCCACGCGACGCTCGAGCTGCTGGGCGATGTTCTCGGCCACCAGCTGCGCGTCGATCTCGGGCTTGCGGATCTCGACGATGTTCAGCGCCACGTCGGACTTCGCCATGCGGGCAAGATCCTTGCGCAGCACGTCGATATCCTGGCCCTTCTTGCCGATGACCACGCCGGGGCGGGCGGCATAGATGGTGACGCGCGGCTTCTTGGCCGGACGCTCGATCACCACCCGCGACACGCCGGCACCCGACAGCTTCTTGCGCAGGTAGGAGCGCAGCTTCAGGTCGTCATGCAGCAGCTTGGAATAGTCGGCGCCAGCGTACCAGCGGCTGTCCCAGGTGCGGTTGATGCCGAGCCGCAGCCCGATCGGATTGACCTTGTGACCCATGGATCAGGCCGCCTTCTGCTCGGTGTTCTCTGGAGCGGACGCCGTCGCCGCCTTCTCCTTCTCCGCCACCACGATCTTGAGGTGGCTGAAGAACTTCTCGATCTGTGCCGAGCGGCCACGGCCGCGGGCATGGAAGCGACGCATCACCAGCGCCTTGCCGACCTCGGCGTGCTTGACCACCAGCTGATCGACATCGAGCTGATGGTTGTTCTCGGCGTTGGCGATGGCGCTCTCAAGCGTCTTCTTCACCTGCAGCGCGATGCGGCGCTTGCTGAAGGTCAGCGTCGCCACCGCCTTGCCGACCGGCTGGTTGCGGATCAGCCCGGCCACCAGGTTCAGCTTGCGGGGGCTGACGCGAATGTTGCGCGTGATCGCCTGCGCCTCGGTCTCGCCAAGCGCGCGGGGAGTTTTCGGCTTGCTCATCCCCGCCTCGCCTTCTTGTCGGAGGAATGGCCGGTGAAGGTGCGCGTCGGCGAGAACTCGCCGAACTTGTGCCCGACCATGTTCTCGTTGACCTGCACCGGCAGGAACTTGTGGCCGTTATAGACCCCGAACACGAGGCCCACGAACTGCGGCAGGATCGTCGAACGACGCGACCAGATCTTGATCACCTCGTTGCGGCCCGACGCACGCGACGTCTCGGCCTTGTTCAGCAGATACCCGTCGACGAACGGGCCCTTCCAGACGGAACGTGCCATCTCTGTTTGCCCCCTTTACTTGCCGGTCTTGCGGCGACGGATGATCAGGCTGTCGGTGCGCTTGTTGACGCGCGTCTTGTAGCCCTTGGTCGGCTTGCCCCAGGGCGTGACCGGGTGACGGCCGCCCGAGGTGCGGCCCTCGCCGCCGCCGTGCGGATGGTCGACCGGGTTCATGACCACGCCGCGATTGTGCGGCCGGCGGCCCATCCAGCGCGCGCGACCGGCCTTGCCGATGCTCTGGTTCATGTTGTCGGGGTTCGAGACGGCGCCCACCGTCGCCATGCACTCGCCGCGCACGACGCGGAGCTCGCCAGACTGCAGCTTGATCTGCGCGTAGCCGCTGTCCTTGCCGACCAGCTGCGCATACGTGCCGGCCGATCGCGAAACCTTGCCGCCAGCGCCCTGCTTGAGCTCGATATTGTGCACGATGGTGCCGACCGGGATCGCCGACAGCGGCATGGCGTTGCCGGGCTTGATGTCGACCCGGGCGCCGGCGATCACCTGGTCGCCCGCCTTGATGCGCTGCGGTGCCAGGATGTAGGCGAGCTCACCGTCCGCATACTTCACCAGGGCGATGAAGGCGGTGCGGTTCGGGTCGTACTCCAGCCGCTCGACGACGCCGACCACGTCGAACTTGCGACGCTTGAAGTCGACATGCCGGTAGGTCTGCTTGTGCCCGCCGCCCCGGAAGAACGAGGTGGTACGGCCATGATTGTTGCGGCCGCCGGTGCGGTGCTTGCCCTCGGTGAGGGTCTTGACCGGCTTGCCCTTCCACAGCTCGCTGCGGTCGATCAGCACCGTGCCGCGAAGCGACGGCGTGACCGGCTTGAAATGTCTCAATGCCATGAAACTCTACCCCGCGTCAGGCGAGCCGGGCGGAGAGGTCGATCGACTGACCCTCCGCAAGCTGCACGAACGCCTTCTTCACGTCTGAACGAACGCCAGGACGGCCACGGAAGCGCTTGGTCTTGCCCTTCTGGATGAGCGTGTTCACGCCGAGCACCTTCACCCCGAACAGACCCTCGACCGCGGCCTTGATCTGCGGCTTGGTGGCATCGATCGCGACGCGGAACACGACCTGGTTCTTCTCCGACAGCGCGGTCGCCTTCTCGGTGATCACCGGGGCCCGCACGATGTCATACATCGCCTCGCGCGACAGCCGCTCGGCCGCGCGGCGTATGGCCAGGATGTTGGTCATGCCAGACGCTCCTTTAGGCCCTCGACCCCGGCCTGGGTGATCGCCAGTACGTCGTGGTTGAGGATGTCGTAGACGTTGGCGCCGACAGACGGCAGCACGTCGATCTTGGGCAGGTTGCGGGCCGCGCGCAGAAAGCCCTCATCCACGATCCCGTCGACGATCAGCGCCGAGTTCCAGCCCAGCACCTTGAGCTTCTTCGCGAGTTCCGCGGTCCTGGCATTGCCGGTCGCGGCATCCAGGACGATCAGCTTGCCGTCGGCGAGCTTCTGCGACAGCGCCGAGATCAGGCCGAGCCGGCGAACCTTCTTGGGCAGGTCGTAGCCATGGCTTCGCACCACCGGCCCGTGCACGGCGCCGCCGGTGCGGAACTGCGGGGCGCGCAGCGAGCCCTGCCGGGCGTTGCCGGTGCCCTTCTGCTTGTAGGGCTTGCGGGTGGTGCCCGAGACCTCGCCCATGCCCTTCACCTTGTGGGTGCCGGCACGGCGCTTGGCGAGCTGCCACAGCACCACGCGCGCCATGATGTCGCTGCGCGGGGTGGCTCCGAAAATCTCGTCTGGCAGGCTGGTCGATCCAGCGCTGCCATTGTCGAGGGTCTTGATGTCGACGTCCATTGCCCTCTTCCTCAGCCTGCCGTCGCGGCGGATGCGTTCGCATCGGCCAATGCCGCCGGATACGGCGCGTCGGCGTGGCGAGCCTTCTTGATCGCATCGCGCACCAGCACGAACTCGTTCTTACCGCCCGGGATCGAGCCCCGGATCATCAGCAGGTTCTTCGCCACGTCGACCAGCGCCACCTCGAGATTGAGCGTGGTCACGCGCTCCTGGCCGAGATGGCCCGGCATCTTCTTGTTCTTGAAGGTGCGGCCGGGATCCTGCCGGTTGCCGGTCGAGCCCAGCGAGCGGTGGCTGACCGACACGCCGTGGGTGGCCTCAAGGCCGCGGAAGTTCCAGCGCTTCATGCCGCCGGCGAACCCCTTGCCCTTGCTGGTGCCGGTGACGTCCACCTTCTGGCCGACCACGAAATGCGCGGCAGACAGGATGGCGCCGGCCTCGAGCACCGCATCCTCGGCGACGCGGAACTCGACCAGCTTGCGCTTCGGCTCCACCTTCACCCGGGCGAAGTGGCCGCGGTTCGGCTTGGACACGTTCTTCACCTTGGGCGTGCCGATGCCCAGCTGCACGGCGGTGTAGCCGTCGCGCTCCTGGGTGCGGGCATCCACCACCTGCAGGGTGTCGAGATGCAGGACGGTGACCGGCACGTGGGTGCCGTCTTCCTTGAAGATCCGGGACATGCCCAGCTTCTTCGCGATCAATCCGGTGCGCATCGTCTGGACCTTACAGCTTGATCTCGACGTCCACGCCGGCGGCGAGGTCGAGCTTCATGAGGGCGTCCACGGTTTGCGGCGTCGGCTCGACGATGTCGAGCAACCGGCGATGGGTCCGGATCTCGAACTGCTCGCGGCTCTTCTTGTCGACATGCGGCGAGCGGTTCACGGTGAACTTCTCGATATGCGTCGGCAGCGGGATAGGACCCCGAACCCGCGCACCCGTACGCTTCGCCGTGTTCACGATCTCCTTGGTGCTGTTGTCCAGCACGCGGTGATCGTACGCCTTCAGGCGAATGCGGATGTTCTGGTTGTCCATTGTAACTCAGTCCAACTTCAGGTTCGGGGCCTCTGTCTCGGCTTCAGGCTTGGATCGAGGCCACCACGCCGGCGCCGACGGTGCGGCCGCCTTCGCGAATGGCGAAACGCAGCCCCTCATCCATGGCGATCGGCGCGATCAGCTCGACATCCATCGAGATGTTGTCGCCCGGCATCACCATCTCGGTGCCCTCGGGCAGCTGCACGACACCGGTTACGTCCGTCGTCCGGAAGTAGAACTGCGGACGGTAGTTGGTGAAGAACGGCGTGTGACGACCGCCCTCCTCCTTCGTCAGGATGTAGGCCTCGGCCTTGAACTTGGTGTGCGGGGTGATCGAGCCGGGCTTGGCCAGCACCTGGCCGCGCTCGACATCCTCGCGCTTGGTGCCGCGCAGCAGCGCGCCGATATTGTCGCCGGCCTGCCCGCGATCGAGCAGCTTGCGGAACATCTCGACGCCGGTCACCACCGTCTTCACGGTGTTCTTGATGCCGACGATCTCGACTTCCTCGCCCACGTTGACGATGCCGCGCTCGACGCGGCCGGTCACCACGGTGCCGCGGCCGGAGATCGAGAACACGTCCTCGATCGGCATCAGGAACGGACGGTCGATCGCGCGCTCGGGCTGCGGGATGTAGGCATCCACCGCCGCCATCAGTTCCAGCACGGCATTCTCGCCGAGCGCCTTATCGCCGTCGTTCAGCGTGACGACCGCCGAACCCTTGACGATGGGGATGTCGTCGCCCGGGAACTGGTAGGAGGACAGCAGCTCGCGCACCTCCATCTCCACCAGCTCGATCAGCTCGGGATCGTCGACGAGGTCGATCTTGTTCAGGAACACGACCAGCGCCGGCACGCCGACCTGACGGGCCAGCAGGATGTGCTCGCGGGTCTGCGGCATCGGGCCGTCGGCGGCCGACACCACCAGGATCGCGCCGTCCATCTGGGCGGCACCCGTGATCATGTTCTTCACGTAGTCGGCGTGGCCCGGGCAGTCGACGTGGGCGTAGTGGCGGTTGGCGGTCTCATACTCGACATGGGCCGTCGAGATGGTGATGCCGCGCGCGCGCTCTTCCGGCGCCTTGTCGATCTGGTCGTAGGCGGTGAACACCGCGCCGCCGGACTTGGCCAGCGTCTTGGTGATCGCAGCCGTGAGCGAGGTCTTGCCGTGGTCAACATGGCCGATCGTGCCGATGTTGCAGTGCGGCTTGTTCCGCTCGAATTTAGCCTTTGCCATCGTCTGTCTCCGTTGACCCGCCGCCCATCCCTGATGTCGGGGGCGTCGGTCGGTCGGGTTGGAAGGGTTCTAACTAGAGGGCGGCGTCGGTTACCAGCGATAGTGGCTGAAGGCCTTGTTCGCCTCCGCCATCCGGTGCGTGTCTTCCCGCTTCTTGACCGCAGACCCACGGTTGTTCACCGCGTCCAGCAGCTCGTTCGAGAGCCGGTCCTGCATCGTGTGCTCGCCGCGCTTGCGCGAGCTGTCGATCAGCCAGCGGATCGCCAGCGCCTGGCGGCGCTCGGTACGCACCTCGACCGGTACCTGGTAGGTGGCGCCACCGACGCGGCGCGAACGCACCTCGACGGCCGGCTTCACGTTGTCCAGCGCCTCGTGGAACATGCGCACCGGATCGGCGCTGCTGCCGCCACGACGACGCATGGACTCGAGCGCACCATAGACGATGCTCTCGGCGGTCGACTTCTTGCCGTCATACATCAGCGCGTTCATGAAACGCGTGATGACGACATCACCGAACTTCGGGTCGGGAAGGATCTCGCGCTTGACGGCGCGGCGGCGGCGACTCATGCCTCGTTATCCTCTTACTTCGGCCGCTTGGCGCCGTAGAGCGACCGGCGCTTGCGACGCTTAGCGATGCCCTGCGTGTCGAGCACGCCGCGCAGGATGTGGTAGCGCACGCCCGGAAGATCCTTCACGCGCCCGCCGCGGATCAGCACGACGCTGTGCTCCTGCAGGTTGTGACCCTCGCCGGGGATGTAGCTGACGACCTCAAAGCCGTTGGTCAGGCGAACCTTGGCCACCTTGCGCAGGGCCGAGTTCGGCTTTTTCGGGGTCGTCGTATAGACGCGCGTGCAGACGCCTCGCTTCTGCGGGCAGCCCTGCAGGGCGGGAACCTTGTTGCGCTTGGGCGCAGGCTCGCGTCCCTTGGCGATCAGCTGGTTGATGGTCGGCATACGCCCTTCCCAATCCTCGACAGTCGGCCGGCCAGCCTCCACGTCGAGGACGAACCTGCCATTCAGAACGAAAAGCCGCCGGAACGGGACATGTCCCATTCTTGCGGTGTCTTAACACGCGCGGCCTTAGCCCCCTGTGGCAACGGGGGCGGTGCCGCACGCGAGATGCTGCATCAGGCGGCGTCCAACGTTCTGAAGAACGGGCTAGCCGAGGGGCGGATACCTACGGGCCACGGGCGGCAGAGTCAAGCCGACGCGACGCAATCCGGCGCGATTCGGCATCGGTTCGCGAGCTTGGCCAATATTCCGGGAAGGCCGGCCCGCGAGGCACACAGAGAAAGGGCCGGCCAGGTTTTCCTGGCCGGCCCGAAGCCTCTCCGACAATGCCGAACCAGGTCGGTGCCGGACTACTCCGCCGCCTTGACGGCGTTGGTCGGCATGTCCCGACCCAGCACACGCTGCTTGTCGCGTCCGGCGGCCACAGCCCGCAGCTTGTTCATCACGCTGCCGGTTCCCGCCGGGATCAGGCGACCGACGATGACGTTCTCCTTGAGCCCGTTGAGCGTATCCACCTTGCCGGCCGTGGCCGCCTCGGTGAGCACGCGCGTGGTCTCCTGGAACGACGCCGCCGAGATGAAGGAGTGCGTCTGCAGCGAGGCCTTGGTGATGCCCTGCAGCACCGGCATGGCCTGAGCAACGCGCTCGTTCGCCTGCAGCCGCTTCTCGTTCTCCAGCTCGAACTCGATGCGGTCGACCGTCTCTCCAATAAGGTAGGTCGTATCGCCGGGCTCGAGCACCTCCACCTTCTGCAGCATCTGCCGGACGATGACCTCGATGTGCTTGTCGTTGATCTTCACGCCCTGCAGCCGGTAGACGTCCTGGATCTCGTTCACCAGGTAGTCCGACAGCGCCTCGACACCCAGCACCTTCAGGATGTCGTGCGGCACGCGGGGACCGTCGACCAGCGGATCGCCCCTGCGCACGAAGTCGCCTTCCTGCACCGAGACGTGCTTGCCCTTCGGGATCAGGTAGTCGGTCTCCTCCTGCGTCTCGTCGTTCTTGACGATGACGCGGCGCTTGGCCTTGTAGTCCTTGCCGAACTCGATGCGGCCATCGGTCTCGGCGATGATCGCATGGTCCTTCGGACGACGCGCCTCGAACAGCTCGGCCACGCGCGGTAGACCGCCGGTGATGTCGCGCGTCTTGGAGCCTTCGCGCGGGATGCGGGCCAGCACGTCGCCGGCATGCACCACCGCCCCGTTCTCGACCGAGAGGATCGAGTCCGGCGACAGGAAGTAGCGCGCCTCGCCGCCATTGCCGAGCTTGAGCACCTCGCCCTTCTCGTCCTTGAGCTGCAGCCGCGGCCGCAGATCGACACCCTTGGAGGCCTGCTTGTAGTCGACCACCACCTTCGACGTCAGGCCGGTGACCTCGTCCATGCGCTCCACCAGGGTGATGGAGTCGATCAGGTCGAGATACTCCACCGTGCCGGCGCGCTCGGTGATGATCGGCAGGGTGTACGGGTCCCACTCGGCCATCTTCTGCTGGCGCGTGACGGTGGCGCCCTCGTCGACCAGCAGCCGCGCGCCGTAGGGCACCCGGAAGCGGGCGCGCTCGGTGCCCTTGTCGTCGGTCAGCACGATCTCGCAGTTGCGCGACATCACCACCGGCACGCCCATGCTGTTCTGCACGACGTTGCGGTTCTTCATGTTGACCACGCCGTCATGCGACGCCTCGACCATCGACTGCTCGGCACCGCGCTGGGCGGCGCCGCCGATGTGGAAGGTGCGCATGGTCAGCTGCGTGCCCGGCTCGCCGATCGACTGCGCGGCGATCACGCCGACCGCCTCGCCGATATTGACCGGCGTGCCGCGGGCGAGATCGCGCCCATAGCACAGGCCGCAGACGCCGACGCGGCTGTCGCAGGTCAGCACCGAGCGGATGAGCATGCTCTCCACCGCCGCCTTCTCGACCAGCTCGGCCTCCGCCTCGCCGATCAGCGTGTTGCGCGGCAGCACCACGACGCCGTCGACCGGGTTCAGCACGTCGGTCGCGGTGGTGCGGCCCAGGATGCGCTCGGACAGCGACGACACCACCTCGCCGCCATCCATCACCGCGCGCACGGTCAGGCCGCGCTCGGCGCCGCAATCCTCCTCGACGATGATGCAGTCCTGCGCCACGTCGACCAGGCGACGGGTCAGGTAGCCGGAGTTCGCGGTCTTCAGCGCCGTGTCCGCGAGGCCCTTGCGGGCGCCGTGGGTGGAGGTGAAGTAGTCGAGCACCGACAGGCCTTCCTTGAAGTTGGCGATGATCGGCTGCTCGATGATCTCGCCCGACGGCTTGGCCATCAGGCCGCGCATGCCGGCCAGCTGCTTCATCTGCGCGGGCGACCCACGCGCGCCGGAATGGCTCATCATCCAGACCGAGTTGGTCTGCTTGCCGACCTCCTGGCGCGAGATCTCCTTCATCATCGCCGCCTGCACCTCGTCGGTGCAGCGCGACCAGGCATCGACCACCTTGTTGTAGCGCTCGCCGGCGGTGATCAGCCCGTCCTGGTACTGCTGCTCGAACTCCTTCACCTCGGCCGTGGTCTTCTCCACCAGCGGCTTCTTGGCATCGGGGATGATCATGTCGTCCTTGCCGAACGAGATGCCGGCCTTGGCGGCCTGGCCGAAGCCCAGCCCCATCAGCCGATCGGCGAAGATCACGCACTCCTTCTGGCCGCAATGGCGGTAGACGGCGTCGATGACGTCCGAGACGTTCTTCTTGGTCAGCTGCTTGTTGAGCAGCGTGAACGGCACCGCCGGATGCTTGGGCAGGATCTGCGCGATCAGCATGCGGCCCGGCGTGGTGACCACCGTCATCCGGACCTTCTTGCCCTCGGCATCGACGGTCTCGTAGCGGGCACGGATCTTGTCGTGCAGCTTGACCGCCTTTTCCGTCAGCGCGAACTCGATCTCGCCGATCGAGGCGAACGCGGGCGCGCCCACCTTGGTCACGCGACCCTGGTCGTCATACTCGTTCTGATCGAGCGTCTCGCGGAACTCGGCCGTCTCCAGCGACAGGTAGTACAGCCCGAGCACGATGTCCTGGCTCGGCACGATGATCGGCTTGCCGTTGGCCGGGCTGAGGATGTTGTTGGTCGACATCATCAGCACGCGGGCCTCCAGCTGCGCCTCCAGGCTCAGCGGCACGTGCACGGCCATCTGGTCGCCGTCGAAGTCGGCGTTGAAGGCGGTGCAGACCAGCGGATGCAGCTGGATCGCCTTGCCCTCGATCAGCACCGGCTCGAAGGCCTGGATGCCAAGCCGGTGCAGCGTCGGCGCGCGGTTCAGCATCACCGGATGCTCGCGGATCACCTCCTCGAGGATGTCCCAGACCTCGGGGCGCTCCTTCTCCACCATCCGCTTGGCGGCCTTGATGGTGGTGGCGTGGCCGTACTTCTCGAGCTTGGAGTAGATGAACGGCTTGAACAGCTCGAGCGCCATCTTCTTCGGCAGGCCGCACTGGTGCAGCTTGAGCTCGGGCCCGACCACGATCACCGAGCGGCCGGAGTAGTCGACGCGCTTGCCGAGCAGGTTCTGCCGGAAGCGGCCCTGCTTGCCCTTCAGCATGTCGGACAGCGACTTCAGCGGACGCTTGTTGGCCCCGGTGATGGCGCGGCCGCGACGGCCATTGTCAAACAGCGCGTCGACGCTCTCCTGCAGCATGCGCTTCTCGTTGCGCACGATGATGTCGGGCGCGCGCAGCTCGATCAGGCGCTTGAGCCGGTTGTTGCGGTTGATGACGCGGCGATACAGGTCGTTCAGGTCCGACGTAGCGAAACGACCGCCATCCAGCGGCACCAGCGGACGCAGCTCGGGCGGGATCACCGGCACCACGTCCAGGATCATCCAGTCCGGACGCGAGCCGCTCTCGGCGAACGCCTCGACCAGCTTCAGCCGCTTGACCAGCTTCTTGCGCTTGGCCTCCGACGTGGTGTCCTTGAGGTCGGCGCGCAGCTTCACCTTCTCGGCGTCGCAATCGACGCTGACCAGCACGCTCTTGATCGCCTCGGCGCCGATGCCGGCGCGGAACCCGTCCTCGCCGAACTCGTCCTGCTTGGCCAGCAGCTGATCCTCGTTGAGCAGCTGATGCAGCTTGAGGTCGGTCAGGCCCGGCTCGAGCACCACGTAGCTCTCGAAATACAGGATCTTCTCAAGCTCCTTGAGCGTGAGGTCGACCATCAGCCCGATGCGGCTCGGCAGCGACTTCAGGAACCAGATATGCGCGACCGGCGAGGCCAGCTCGATATGGCCCATGCGCTCGCGGCGCACCTTGGCCAGAGTCACCTCGACGCCGCACTTCTCGCAGATGATGCCGCGGAACTTCATCCGCTTGTACTTGCCGCACAGGCACTCATAGTCCTTGATCGGACCGAAGATGCGGGCGCAGAACAGACCGTCCCGTTCCGGCTTGAAGGTGCGGTAGTTGATGGTCTCCGGCTTCTTGATCTCGCCATAGGACCAGGAGCGGATCTGCTCCGAGGACGCCAGCTGGATCTTGATCTGGTCGAAGGTCTGCGCCTGGCCGGTCTGGCCAAGGATCTTCATCAGTTCGTTCATGCGCCGATACCCCTCACGAAGGGAGGCCGACGGCGTGGGGCCGTCGGCAAACCATTAAGAATGAAAAAGCAGGCCAAGGGCTCCGCCCCTGGACCCCGCCAAAGGCTGAGCCTTTGGAATCCACTAACTGGATTCTCAAGGCTCGGCCTTGAGCGGGTCCAGGGCAGCGCCCTGGCCTTCAATTGCCGCTCTGCTCCAGGTCCACGTTCAGGCCAAGCGACTTCAGCTCCTTGACCAGCACGTTGAAGCTCTCGGGGATGCCGGCCTCGAAATCGTCCTGCTCGCGCACGATCGCCTCGTAGACCTTGGTGCGTCCGGACACGTCGTCAGACTTCACCGTCAGCATCTCCTGCAGCGTGTAGGCGGCGCCGTATGCCTCCAGCGCCCAGACCTCCATCTCGCCGAAGCGCTGGCCGCCGAACTGCGCCTTGCCGCCCAGCGGCTGCTGGGTGACGAGCGAATACGGCCCGATCGAGCGCGCGTGGATCTTGTCGTCCACGAGATGGTGCAGCTTGAGCATGTAGACGTAGCCCACCGTCACCTTGCGCTCGAACGGCTCGCCGGTGCGCCCGTCGGTCAGCTGGCTCTGGCCCGACGTGTCCAGCCCGGCCCGGGTCAGCATCGCCTCGATGTCGGAGATGCGGGCGCCGTCGAACACCGGGGTCGCGATCGGCACGCCCTTGCGCAGGTTGTGCGCGAGCTCCACCAGCTGCTCGTTGGGCAGCGTGGCGATGTCGTCGCGATATACCTCGTCGCCATAGACGCTCTTGAGCTCGTCCAGCAGCTCCTGCTTGGCATTGCCGGTGCGCTGATACTCGTCGACCAGCTCGCCGATGCCCTTGCCGATATTGGCGCAGGCCCAGCCGAGATGGGTCTCCAGGATCTGCCCGACATTCATCCGCGACGGCACGCCGAGCGGGTTCAACACCAGGTCGACCGGCGTGCCGTCCTCCAGGAACGGCATGTCCTCAACCGGGGTGACTCGCGACACCACGCCCTTGTTGCCGTGACGACCGGCCATCTTGTCGCCCGGCTGCAGCTTGCGCTTCACCGCCACGAACACCTTGACCATCTTCATCACGCCGGGCGGCAGCTCGTCGCCGCGCTGCAGCTTCTCGACCTTGCTGTCGAAGCGCGCCTGGATGCGCCCGACCGCCGCGTCGAACTCGCGCTTCAGCGTCTCGATCTCGGCCACGGCCTGATCCGACGACACCGTCACGTGGCGCCAGGTGCCGCGCGGATGCTCGCCCAGCACCTCGTCGGTGATCTCCGTGCCCGACTTGATGCCCTTGAAGCCGGCACCCGCCTTCTGGCCGATCAGCCGCTCGCGCAGACGGTTGTAGAACGACCGCTCCTGGATCGCGCGCTCGTCGTCGCGATCCTTGGCCAGCCGCTCGATCTCGGAGCGCTCGATTGCCATCGCGCGCTCGTCCTTGTCGACGCCGCGACGGGAGAACACGCGCACGTCGACGATCGTCCCGGTCGTGCCGGGCGGCAGCTTCAGCGAGGTGTCGCGCACGTCCGACGCCTTTTCGCCGAAGATGGCGCGGAGCAGCTTCTCCTCCGGCGTCATCGGGCTCTCGCCCTTAGGCGTGACCTTGCCGACCAGGATGTCGCCCGGGTTCACCTCGGCGCCGACATAGACGATGCCGGCCTCGTCGAGGTTGCGCAGCGCCTCCTCGCCGACGTTCGGGATGTCGCGGGTGATCTCCTCCTGGCCGAGCTTGGTGTCGCGCGCCATGACCTCGAACTCCTCGATATGGATCGAGGTGAAGACGTCGTCGCGGGCGATGCGCTCGGAGATGAGGATCGAATCCTCGAAGTTGTAGCCATTCCACGGCATGAACGCGACCAGCACGTTGCGGCCGAGCGCCAGCTCGCCGAGCTCGGTGGACGGGCCGTCGGCGATGATGTCGCCCAGCACCACCCGGTCGCCCACGCGCACCAGCGGACGCTGGTTGATGCAGGTCGACTGGTTGGAGCGCATGTACTTGCGCAGCCGGTAGATATCGACGCCCTGGGTGGCGCCGGCCTCGTCGGTGGCGCGCACGACGATGCGGGCACCGTCGATCTGGTCGACCACGCCCGGACGACGGGCGATGATGGTCGCACCCGAGTCACGCGCGACCGCCGCCTCCATGCCGGTGCCCACCAGCGGCGCGTCGGACTGGATCAGCGGCACCGCCTGGCGCTGCATGTTCGAGCCCATCAGCGCGCGGTTGGCGTCGTCGTTCTCCAGGAACGGGATCAGCGCGGCCGCCACAGACACCAGCTGCTTCGGCGACACGTCGCAGGCGGTCACGTCCTCCGGCTTGACCAGCCGAAAATCGCCGCCGCGACGCACCGAGACCAGCTCGTCGGTGAGGTTGCCGACGGTGTCCTGGGCCGCATCGGCCTGGGCCACCACCAGCTTCTCCTCCTCCATGGCGGAGAGGTACTTCCAGCCATCCTGCAGCGCGCCGTCCTTGACCAGACGATACGGCGTCTCGATGAAGCCGTACTTGTTGACCTTGGCGTAGGTGGCGAGGCTGTTGATCAGGCCGATATTCGGGCCTTCCGGCGTCTCGATCGGGCAGATGCGGCCGTAATGCGTCGGATGCACGTCGCGCACCTCGAAGCCGGCACGCTCGCGGGTCAGACCGCCTGGGCCAAGCGCCGACAGGCGACGCTTGTGCGTCACTTCCGACAGCGGGTTGGTCTGGTCCATGAACTGGCTGAGCTGCGAGGAGCCGAAGAACTCGCGCACGGCGGCGGCTGCCGGCTTGGCATTGATCAGGTCGTGCGGCATCACGGTGTCGATATCGACCGAGCCCATGCGCTCGCGGATCGCGCGCTCCATGCGCAGCAGGCCGACGCGATACTGGTTCTCCATCAGCTCGCCGACCGAGCGCACGCGACGGTTGCCGAGATTGTCGATGTCGTCGATCGTGCCGCGACCGTCCTTGAGCTCGCACAGGATCTTCACCGTGCGGATGATGTCCTCCTTGCGGAGCACGCGCACCGTGTCCTCGGCATCCACCGAGAGGCGCATGTTCATCTTCACCCGGCCGACGGCCGACAGGTCGTAGCGGTCGCCGTCGAAGAACAGGCCGCGGAACAGCGCCTCGGCGGTGTCCGGGGTCGGCGGCTCGCCAGGACGCATGACGCGGTAGATGTCGACCAGCGCGTCCTCGCGCGAGCCGTTCTTGTCGACTGCCAGCGTGTTGCGGATCCAGGGGCCGTTGCTGTTGTCGACGGCAAGCGTTGGCAGCCGGTCGATCCCCATCTCCTCGAGGGCGGCCAGACGCGGCTCGGTCAGCTCCTCGCCCGCCTCGCCATAGATCTCGCCGGTCTCCTCGTTGACCAGGTCGTAGGCCACGTAGCGGCCGAGCAGGTCGGCACGCCCGACCAGCACCTCCTTGGTCTTCTCGGCGATCTTGCGGGTCGAGCGCGCGGTCAGCTTGTCGTCGGCATTGGCGACGATCTCGCCGGTGTCGGCATCGACCAGCGGCTCCAGCAGCTTCATGCCGCGGAACGCGTCCGGATCGAACGGCCGCGCCCAGCCCTTCTCGGTCTTGGCGAACACCACCTGGCCATAGAAATTCCCCAGGATCTCGTCCTGGTCCATGCCGCGTATGTCCATCGCATCGACATCGCCGCCCTCGGCCGCCTTGGCCGCGCGCGCCTCCTGCGAGGCCTTGCCCTCCAGCGCATAGAGCAGCGTGGTCACCGGCAGCTTCCGCTTCCGGTCGATGCGGACATAGACCATGTCCTTGCTGTCGAACTCGAAGTCGAGCCAGGAGCCGCGATACGGGATCACCCGGGCGGCGAACAGGAACTTGCCCGACGAGTGCGTCTTGCCCTTGTCATGGTCGAAGAACACGCCCGGGCTGCGATGCATCTGGCTGACGATGACGCGCTCGGTGCCGTTGATGATGAAGGTGCCGTTATCCGTCATCAGGGGCATGTCGCCCATGTAGACGGGCTGCTCCTTGATGTCGCGGATCGAGCGCGAGCCAGTATCCTCGTCGACGTCCCACACGATGAGACGCAGGATCACCTTCAGGGGGGCGGCGAAGGTCATGCCCCGCTGGATGCATTCCTCGACGTCGTACTTCGGCTCCTCGAGCTCGTAATGCACGAACTCCAGGCGGCCGCGTCCGGCGAAGTCGTTGATCGGGAACACCGAGCGGAACACTTCCTGCAAGCCTGACACGGTGCGGCTGTCCGGCCGCACGCTCATCTGCAGGAACACCTCGTAGGAGGCGCGCTGCACGTCGATCAGGTTGGGCATCGGAGCCACTTCGGGGATGCGCCCGAAGCTCTTGCGGATGCGCTTGCGTCCCGTGAACGATTTGGTCATCGCGTTCATCGTGTATCCTGCCCCGTCGCATGCCGGCCGCCGGCGCCGTGCGGACGATGGGGACATGCCAGCATGCGGCACCCACGATCGCCCGACCGAACCATCGGCCAGGAATTCCGTTCGCGACCCGGCAGAGCCGGGCCCTTGCCTGTCCCGACGCGCGCCAGCGCATCGCAGCCAGGCTTCACCATCACCGCAGGCGTCCGACCGCTCCGGAGCGATCCGGTGGTCAAGGCGCCGGCACGGCCAAAGGGGCGGGCCCCATCGCTGGTTCCCACCCTTCCGTCTTACGCATCAACCAGCCCGACGGATCTGCATCCGCCAGGCCGGGCCATCATCAGGAAGCCTACTTGATCTCGACAGAGGCGCCCTGCTCTTCCAGCATCTTCTTGAACTTGGCGGCGTCTTCCTTGTTGACGCCTTCCTTCACCGGCTTCGGCGCGCCCTCGACCAGATCCTTGGCTTCCTTGAGGCCCAGGCCGGTGATGGTGCGAACCTCCTTGATGACGTTGATCTTCTTCTCGCCGGTCTTGGCGAGAATGACGGTGAACTCGGTCTGCTCCTCGACCGGAGCGGCTGCGGCGCCACCGCCGGCAGGGGCCGCGGCGGCGGCAACCGGAGCGGCTGCGGAAACGCCCCACTTCTCCTCGAGGAGCTTCGACAGCTCGGCTGCCTCGAGAACCGTCAGGGTGGACAGCTCGTCAACGAGCTTGGTCAGATCGGCCATGATTGATGTTCCTGATATAAACGCTGTGTGGTTGCATGCAAGTCCGGTTCCCGGACCCGCGATCACGTTGCAGGGGGCGGCTGCCGCCTAGGCGGCCTCGACCTCGGCTGCCGGCTCGGCCTCCTCCTTGCTGGCGTAAGCCCCGAAGACCCGCGCAAGCTGTGCCGCCGGCGCCTGCAGGATGCCTGCGATCCGCGTGGCGGGCGTGGCGATGAGCCCCACCAGCTGCGCGCGCAGCACGTCCAGCGACGGCAGCTCGGCTAGAGCCTTGACACCATCCGCATCGAGCGTCTGGGTGCCGAGCGCTCCGCCGAGAATGACGAGCTTGTCGTTGGTCTTGGCGAACTCGACGGCCACCTTGGCCACTGCCACCGGGTCGTGCGCCCACGCGAGCGCGGTCGGTCCCTTCAGCATGGGCATGATGCCGTCGAATCGGGTCCCATCCAGAGCAAGGGTGGCCAGCCGGTTCTTCGCGACCTTGAAGGTCGCACCCGCCTGGCGCATCCGGCTGCGCAGCACCGTCACCTGGGCGACCGTCATCCCGTCATTGCGGGTGACGACGACCATGGACGTTTCTGCGAACACGGCGGCAAGCGAGGACACGAACTCCTGCTTCTCCGTACGGTCCAAATCCCGTCTCCGTCTCGGGCCCGGCAGGCAACGACCTGCAGGACCGGGTTACCCTGAGACCGGTCGCGCGAGCGCCGACCGGTCCGGTTCGCCTGTCCTCAAGTCGGAACCGCCGGCATGATCGGCCACGAGGTGGCATCGCATCCAGCGTCTCCCGTCTCCTGCGCGCGGACCCGGAGGTCCATTACGGCAGCCCCGTCGGAACGGGGACGCCACGTGCAGTCTTGGACAGGTTCGGAAAAGCGGGCCCCTGCGGGCCGCCCCCCTGGTCACCGGCGCGTCGCCTCCCGCGGGAGGCGGCGCCGGCGCATTTCCTAGCCGGCGGCGAAGGAGGTCACGTCCACCTTCACGCCCGGACCCATGGTCGAGGACAGGGCCGCCTTCTGCAGGTAGGTGCCCTTGGCCCCGGTCGGCTTGGCCTTCTGGATCGCGTCCACCAGGGCGCGGATGTTCTGGGCCAGCTTGTCCTCGTCGAACGAGGCCTTGCCGATGCCGGCATGGATCAGCCCGGCCTTCTCGGCGCGGAACTCGACCTGACCCGACTTGGCTGCCGAGACCGCACCCTTCACGTCCATGGTGACGGTGCCGAGCTTCGGGTTCGGCATCAGGCCGCGCGGCCCCAGGATCTTGCCCAGCCGGCCGACCAGCGCCATCATGTCCGGCGTCGCGATGCAGCGATCGAACGCGATCTCGCCCGCCTGCACCTTCTCGGCCAGATCATCGGCGCCGACCACGTCGGCACCGGCGTCAAGCGCCTCCTGGGCCTTCGGGCCGCGCGCGAACACCGCCACCCGCAGGGTCTTGCCGGTGCCGTTCGGCAGGCTCAGCAGGCCGCGCACCATCTGGTCGGCATGGCGCGGATCGATGCCGAGTCCCAGGGTGAGCTCGACGGTCTCGTCGAACTTGGCGGTGGCGTTGCCCTTCACCAGCGTGATCGCCTCGGCGATGCTGTAGGCCTTGTTGCTCTCGACCTTGGCGGCCGCAGCGGCCAGGCGCTTGTTCTTGGCCATCAGATCAGCCCTCCACCACGGTGAGACCCATCGACTTGGCCGAGCCCGCCAGCATGCGGATCGCGCCGTCGACGTCGTTGGCGTTCATGTCCTTCATCTTCTCGAGCGCGATCTCGCGCAGCTGCGCGGTGGTTACGCGGCCGGCGGCGGCACCCTTGCCCACCGTCGGCGAGCCCTTCGAGACCTTGGCCGCCTTGAGCAGGAAGTAGGTGTTCGGCGGCGTCTTGGTGATGAAGGTGAAGGTGCGGTCGGCAAAGGCGGTGATCACCACCGGAGTCGGCGTGCCGGGCTCCATGCCCTGCGTCGCCGCGTTGAACTCCTTGACGAACTGCATGATGTTCAGCCCGCGCTGGCCGAGTGCCGGGCCGACCGGCGGCGACGGGTTCGCCTTGCCGGCGGGGATCTGCAACTTGATGTAGCCAGTGATCTTCTTGGCCATATCCTGGGCTCCTTGTGCTGCCAGGACCGCGGTGCATGCGACGCGGTCCGCGGGCCGCAGCCGGCGGACAGGTCTCCCGCGTTCCGTAGAGGGAGGCGGGCCTTTAACGCGCCCCACCACGCAATGCAACAGCAAACCCGGGCGACGGCAGTGCCGGACGCTCAGGGCGGCCTTGACGCTCCATCGGTGCCGGCGCCGGTGCCGTCCGGACGCGGCCTGCGGTCGCTGCCGGTCACCGCCAGCGGCTGGAACGGCAGCACGCCGTTCTCGGTCGGCAGGTCGACCGTGCTCCAGCCGCCGCCGAGCGCGCGGATCAGGTCCACCGACGCCTGCAGCCGCTGGGTCTGCACCTGCACCTCGACGATGCGCGCGGTCAGCGCCGTCACCTGCGCCACCACCGCATCGAGGTAGTTGGTCAGGCCTCCGGTGTAGAGCTGAATGGTGATCGCCTGCGCCCGCTCCGCCGACGACACCGCCGCGGCCTGCTGCTGCGCCTCGGTCTGCAGCGTCGCGGTCAGGGTCAGCCCGTCCTCCACCTGCTGGAACGCCGACAGCACGATGCTCCGGTAGGCGTCGCGGGTCTGGGCATACTGCGACCAGGTCCGCTGCAGCTCGGCCCGGCGCAGGCCGCCCTCGAACAAGGGCAGCATGGCGCCGGCGCCGATGGTCCAGAGGCTGTTCGGCAGGCTGGCAAGGTTGAAGCCGGTATCCTGGAAGCCGCCCAGCAGGCTGATGTTGATGTCGGGATAGAACGCGGCGCGGGCCACGCCGATGCCGGCGTTGGCCGCCGCCATCTGGCGCTCGGCACTGGCGATGTCGGGCCTGCGCTGCAGCAGCGCCGACGGAACGCCCGGCACCACCGCCGGCACCGTGAGGTTCGCATCGTCCTCGGGCGCGATGACGAAGCTGCTCGGGCTCACCCCAACCAGCACGGCGATCGCATGCTGCAGCAGCGCCCGCTGCGCCAGCACGCCGGTATAGAGCGCCTGGGTCGCGGAAAGCTGGTTCTGCGCCCGCGCCACGTCCAGCCCGGACGCGATCCTGCCGGCCAGACGCAGCGTCGTGATCTCGACCGCCTTGGCGTAGAAGCCGATCGACTGCCGGTAGACCGCCTGCTGCGCGTCCAGCCCGCGTAGCGCCATGTAGTCGTCGGCGAGCTCGGCCTGCAGGCTGAGGCGGGCATTGACCAGCGTCGCGGCACTCGCCTGGGCGAGGCGCTTCTGCAGCCGGGTCTGGTTGCGGATCCGGTCCCAGAAATCCGGCTCCCAGGAGGCGGTGCCCTCGATCTGGTTCTGCGAGGCCTCGTTCGGGCCGCCGCCGCCGGAGCGGAACAGCCGGTGCTCCGACTGCCGGTTGTCGGTCGTCGAGACATTGGCGCCGATCTGCGGAAACAGGTCGGCGCGCGCCTCGGCGGCGAGGTCGCGCGCCTGGACATACTGCTCGGCATAGGTGGCGAGGTCCGGATTGCCCGCCACCGCCTGCCGCTCCAGCCGGTCCAGCAGCGGGTCGCCGAACAGCTCCCACCACGGCCCGCGCGGCAGCGCGTCGGCGGGGCGGGCCAGCGCGAACGGCGCGCTGCCCTGGTAGCTCGCCGGCAGCACGTCGTCCGGCGGCATGAAGCGCGGCGCCAGGTCGCATCCCGACAGCAGCGCGAGCAGCAGCAGCGCCGCGCCGCTGCGCGACGCGGACCGCCTCGATGACGACCCGCTCATCGCGTCGTGCCAGCCTCCGAATCGACGTCGCGCGCCGGGTCTGCCGCCCCGGCGGTGTCCGCGGCCGTCCCGGCGGTCTTCGGGGCCTCCGTCGGAGGCGAGGACGGGCCGTAGCCATGCGCCGGCGCGACCACCTTGACCGCCTCCCCCTCGAGCAGCCCGAGCGACGGGTTGTCGATCACCCGGTCGTTCCTGCCCAGGCCCCCGATCACCTGCACCGTGGTGCCCAGATTGAGCCCCAGCGTGATGTTCTGCAGGTGGACGTGGTCGTGCTGGTCGAGGAGCGCCACCTGCATGCCCTGCGCCCGGAACAGCAGCGCCTGTTCCGGCAGGATCAGGATGTTGGCATCGGCCGGGACCGAGAAGTGCACGCTCACATAGGTGCCGGGCCAGAGCTCGTGCTTGGGGTTCGGCACCGTCAGCTCGGTGACCACGGTGCGGGTCTGCGGGTTGACCGCGTTCGCCGAGGTCAGGAACCGGATCGGATACTGCCTGGCCGGATCGTTCGGCAGCGACAGCGTGGCGGTCAGGCCCGGCTTGAGCACGTCGGCATAGTCCTGCGGGATCTGCACGAAGACCCGCATCTCGTGGATGTCGGCGACGCTGAACAAGGCCGAGGCGGTGCCGCGCGTGCTGACATCGCCGCCGGCGGCGTTCACGTCGTCGCCGATATCGGTCCGGCGCGCGGTGACGACGCCGTCGAACGGCGCCACCACCCGCTTGAACGCGACCAGCGCCTGATAGCGCGCGACCTCCTGCTGCGCCGCCTGCACCTGCGACCGCGTCACCGTCGCGTTCGCCGTCTGCTGGTCGACATCCTGCTGCGACACCGCCTGGGTGCCGGCCAGCGCCTGCCAGCGCTTGGCCGTCACCTCGGCCAGCTTGTTGCGCGCCTGCGCCACCGCGAGATTGGCCTGGGCGGCGGCGAACTGGGCGTCGATGGTCGGGCTGTCGATGGTGGCCAGCAGGTCGCCCGCCTTCACCGCCGCGCCGTAATCCTTGAACCACATCTTCACGTAGCCGCTGACCTGGGCATAGATCGGCGCCTCGTACCAGGCATTGAGGTTGCCCGGCAGGCTCAGCGAGCGGCGTGCCGGTCCGGGCATCGGGCTGATGATCTGCACCCGCGGGATCGCCGCGTCGTTGGCACGGTCATGCAGGCTCGCCAGCGTGGTCTCGCGCGACCAGATGCCGAAGGCGGCAAGACCGAGTGCCGCCAGCCCGAGCCCGAGCCCGACCACGCCGCCGATCCGCGACCGGCGCCTGCGCGGCGGCGGGCCGCTCATGCGGGCTCTCCCGCATGCTCGCTCGCATGCTCCCTGGTCTGCAGACGCGCCTGCTCCCGGCCGGCCGTCGGCCTGCTCCGATGCAGGATCGCGAACACGCAGGGCACGAACAGCAGCGTCGCGAAGGTCGCCACGCACAGGCCGCCGACCACGGCCCGGCCCAGCGGCGCGTTCTGGGTGTTGCTGAACGACATCGGCAGCATGCCGATGATCATGGCCAGCGCGGTCATCAGCACCGGCCGGATGCGGCCATAGCCTGCCTCGATCGCGGCACGCACCGAATCGCCATGCTCGGCCAGACGCTCGCGGGCGAAGGACACCACCAGGATCGAGTTCGCGGTGGCGGTGCCCATGCACATGATGGCGCCGGTCAGCGCCGGCACCGACAGGGTGGTGTGGGTCAGGAACAGGCTCCAGACGATGCCGGCGAGCGCTGCCGGCAGCGCCGTGATGATCACGAACGGATCGACCCAGGACTGGAAGTTCACGACGATCACCAGGTAGATCAGCACGATGGACAGCGCGAGCCCGCCGATCAGCTGCGTGTAGGCCGCGCGCATCGTGGTGGCCTGGCCGCGCACGGTGATGCTGGCGCCGTGGGGAAGGCTCGGCTGCATGTCGTGCACGATCGCGGCCACCGCCTGGCTGACCCCGCCGAGGTCGCGGCCCTCGGCGTTGGCATAGATGTCGATCACCGGCAGGATCGAGTAGTGCGACACCAGGCCGGGCGTGCCGGTCTGCACGATCCGCGACAGGCCGCCGACCAGCTGTGCTGCGGTGCCCGACGGGTTGCCGTCACCCTTGTCGATCGGGATCAGCTCCAGGTCGTTCAGGCTGGTGAGCTGATCCTGCGGCGTCTGGATGTTCACCGCGTGCGAGACGCCGCTGCTCGCATCGAGCCAGTATGTCGGCGCCACCTGTCCGCTTCCCGACAGGGTGGCGAGCGCGTTGTTGGCGACGTCGGATTCCGTCAGCCCGGTGCCGAGCGCGAACGAGCGGCGCGAGTTGATGCGCAGCGTCGGCTCGTCCATCACCTGCTGGATGCGCACGTCCGCGATGCCCGGCACATGCCTGAGCTGCGCCATCATGCGGGTGGCGTAGGCGAAGTTGCCTTCCAGGTCGCGGCCGGTGATCTGCACGTCGATCGGCGAAGGCAGCCCGAAATTCAGGATCTTCGCGGTGATGTCGCCCGGCAGGAAGGTGAACTCGGTGCCGGGGAACAGCTCGGTCAGGCCGGCGCGCAGGATCTGCCGGTCGCGCGCCACCGGCGAGGCCGGATTGTCGAGCAGGATGGCGATGTCGCAGTCGGAGTTGCCGATGGTGCCGGTGGCGCTGTAGGCCTGGTTGATGCCGCTGGTCGGCTGGCCGCAGTTGGCGACGGCGCTGACCACGTGGCCGCCGAGCAGCCGGTGGATCTGCTGGTCGACCAGCACCGAGATCTTGCCGGTATCCTCCAGCCGCGTGCCGATCGGCACCCGCATGTGCATGTCGAGCTCGTTGGACCTGATGCCGGGAAAGAAGTCCTGGCCCACGAACAGCAGCAGCAGCAGCGAGGCGAGTGCTGCTGCGAGGAAGCCGGTGGCAAAGATCCCGCGCCTGGACACCAGGCTCTCCAGCGTCGTGCGATAGCTCTCGCGAAAGCGGGCGAAGCGCGCCTCGAAGCCGGTCTGGAAGCGGGTGAACAGACCCGGACGGCGGCTCGCGTCGGGATGGCGGTGCGCCTCGACCTGGGCGCGCAGCAGCCAGGCCGCCATGGTCGGCACCAGCGTGCGCGACAGGATGAAGGAGGCGATCATCGCGAACACGATCGCCTCGGCCAGCGGCAGGAACAGGTAGCCGGCGATGCCGCCGAGCTGGAACAGCGGCAGCCAGACGATGCAGATGCACAAGGTGGAGACGAAGGTCGGCACCACGATCTGGTTGGCGGCGTCGATGATCGCGTCCTCGAGCCCCTTGTGCCCGCCGCCCTCGGTTTCCTGCTCGAGATGGCTGTCGATGTTCTCGATCATGACGGTGGCGTCGTCGACCAGGATGCCGACGGCGAGCGCCAGGCCGCCCAGGGTCATGACGTTGATGGTCTGGCCGAGCCAGGACAGCGCCAGGATCGAGCACAGGATCGACAGCGGGATCGAGGTGGCGATGATCAGGGTCGAGCGCCAGGACCCCAGGAACAGCAGCACCACCAGCCCGGTCAGGCAGGCGGCGGTCACCATCTCCTGCACCACGTCCTCGACGGACGCGCGCACGAAGCCGGACGCGTCGGCCAGCGGCGTGATGCTGACGCCGGCCGGCAGGGTGGCGAGGAGCTGCGGCAGCTTGGCCCGGATGCCGCTGACGACGTCGAGCGTGGAGGCGTCGCCGGTCTTCAGGATCTCGATCAGCACCGACTGGTGGCCGTGGACCAGCACCATGTTCTGCTGCGGCGGCCCGCCGCGATGCACGTGGGCGACATCGCGCAGATACACCACGGCGCTGCCCACCTGCTTGATCGGCAGGTTGTTGAAGCTCTCGACCGCGAGCGGCGTCGCGTTGGTCTCGACCATGTAGTCGATCGCGCCGATCTTCTGGTCGCCCGCCGGCAGCACGATGTTCTGGTTGGCCAGCGCGTGGCCGACATCGCTGGCGCTCAGGCCGTGCGCGCGCAGTTCGATCTGGTCGAGATCGACCTCGACGTTGCTGGAGGTGCCGCCATACGGGCTCGGGATCGCGGTTCCGGGCACCGAGACCAGGGCAGGCCTGATCAGGTTCGAGGCCATGTCGTACAGCTCGGAGCCGGTCATGGTGTCCGACGCGACCTGCAGCTCCAGCACCGGCACCGAGGAGGCGTCGAACGCCAGCACCTGCGGCGGCGTGATGCCGGCTGGCATCTGCTTAAGCACGGTCTGCGAGATCGAGGTGATCTGCGCCTGGGCGGCTGCGACGTCGGTGCCGGGCTGGAAGAAGATCTTGACGATGCCGCGCCCGTAGAGCGACTGACTCTCGATATGCTCGATGTTGTTGACCGTCGAGGTCAGCGCGCGCTCGTAGTAGTAGATCACGCGGCCCGACATGTCCTGGGGCATCAGGCCGGTATAGGTCCAGACCACGGCCACCACCGGCACCCGGATGCCGGGAAAGATGTCGGTCGGCGTCTTCAGCACCGCCATGATGCCGAACAGCAGGATCAGGATCGCCAGCACGACGAAGGTCAGCGGCCGCTTCAGCGCGGTGACGACGATCGCGTTCATGCGCCGGCCCGGCGTCGCACCGGTCGGCGGCGTCGGCGCCGGGCACCGCCGGACACTTCACTTATCTGCACCCGCGCACCCGCTCGCCTGATTCGCCGGAAGTGGTAGGCGGAGGCACGCCGACGTCCAATGAAATTCGCGTTTAGCCGGCAGCTTCGGCTGCCGGCCCGGCGTCAGTGGCCGCCGCCGCCGTGCCCACCGCCGCCATGACCGCCGCCGAAGCCGCCACCACGGCCGCCGCCATAACCGCCCCGGAAGCCGCCGCCATAGCCGCCATAGCCGCGACCATAGAAGCCGCCATAACCGAAGCCGCGGCCGTAGAAGCCGCCATAGCCGAAACCGCGGCCATAGAAACCGCCATAGCCACCGAAGCCGTACAGGCCGTAGAGGCCGCCATAGCCGTAGCCGTAGCCATACGGATAGCCGAGCCCCCACGCCGGCCCGTATCCCCAGCCGGACCAGTAGCCGCCATACGGATACCCGGCATAGCCGTAGCCGCCATAGCCGCCGTAACCGCCATAGGATCCGTAGCCGTAGCCGTCGGGATAGTAGGCGCAGCCCGAGCCCGCCAGCAGGCCGGCCATGGCCACGGCGAGGCCGATCGACCGGGTTGATGTTCGCTTGCTTATCGTCGGCATGAAAGTTCTCCGAATCGCGGCGCGCCGCGACTGCTGCACATCAACGCACAAGGACCGGTGCCGGATCACGTCGGTCGGTTTCGACACGTGACCGAATGTCGCGACGGCACCGCGGTATCGGGATGCTCCGACGCCGGCAGGCCCGGAAACGCCACCTCGATCCTGGTGCCCGGCCCGCCGCCGGCATCCGTGATCGCGATGCGGGCGCCATGCAGCCGGGCGATGGCGCCGACCAGGCTCAGCCCCAGCCCGCTGCCCTCGATGTGGCGGCTCTTGTCCGACCGGTAGAAGCGCCGCAGCACCGCCTCCCGCTCCTCGGCCTGGATGCCGATGCCGCTATCCACCACGCCGAGCACCGCGCCCTCGCCCTGCCGCCGCGCGGCGATCCGCACCAGCCCGCCCGACGGGGTGAACTTGATGGCGTTGTCGACCAGGTTGGCGGCAAGCTCGATCAGCAGGTCGCGGTCGCCGGACAGCGCCACCGCCTCCCCCGCCTCAAGCAGCAGCCGGTTCCCGGCCGCCTCGGCGAGCGGCTCGTAGAGCTCGACGATGTCGCAGGCGATCTCGCGCAGATCCAGCCGGACGAAGCCGCCGCGCCGGCGCCCGTTCTCGATCTCGACGATCCGCAGCAGGGCGGTGATGATGGCAAAACATCGGTCCAGGTCGATCATCGCCCGGTCGACCGCCTCCGGCAGCGCGTCCTGCGGCCGCGAGCGCGCGCGGTCGAGCCCGGCCCGCACGCGCGCCAGCGGCGTGCGCAGGTCGTGGGCGATGTCGTCGCCGACACCCCTGATCTCGTCCAGCAGCTGCTCGAGCCGGTCCAGCATCCGGTTCACGCTGCCGGCCAGGCGCTCCATCTCGTCGCGCTCGCGTCCCGGCGGCCGGCCGACCGGCAGGCGCTCGTGCAGCCCGCCCGCCATGATGCGGTCGACCGCGAGCTGCATCCGCCCGACCCGCACCAGCGTCCGCCGGCTCAGCCAGGCGCCGGCCAGCAGCGAGAACACCAGCGCCGGGATCAGCGCGGTCTCGATCGCGTCCAGCACGATGGAGCGGATCTGCTGCAGGTCGTGGAGCGAGCGGCCGATCACCAGCACCCGGCCGCCCGGCACCGGCAGCGCCTCGGCGCGGATCACGCGCACGCCCTGCTCGAGCGGATGCACCGTGATCTCGCGGATGGCGCCATCAACCGGCAGCGCGTCGGGCCAGTCCCGTAGGTTGCCCGCGACTGGACGCCGGTCGGCATCGAACAGCCCGGCCGCGGTGATCAGCAGCCTGAGATCGTTGGTGGCCCAGAGCCGCATCTGCTCCTGCAGGACCTCCGGACGCTGCGCCGCCAGCAGCGCCGCCTCGCGGTTCAGCAGCCGGTCGCCCCGTTCCACCTCGTAGGCGGTGGTGCGCCAGTAGATCAGCGAGAACTGCAGCAGCGCCATGCCGGCGAGGATCGCCGACGAGCCCAGCGTCAGCCGGAAGGCGGCGGTGCCGAACAGGTCGGCCAGCGGTCGCCCGCCGGCGGTGGTCACTCCGGGATGCGCAGCATGAAGCCTGCGCCGCGTATGCTCTGGATCAGCGGCGCCTCGTCGGGCGGGTCGATCTTGCGGCGCAGCTTGCCGATATGCACGTCGACCAGGTTGGTCTGCGGGATGAAGCGGTAGTGCCACACATCCTCCAGCAGCATGTCGCGCGTCAGCACCTGGTTCGGCCGCCGAAGCATGTATTCGAGCAGGCGGAACTCGCGCGGCAGCAGCTCCAGGCTGCGGCCCGAGCGGAACGCGCGCCGCTCGATCAGGTCCATCTCGACCGGGCCCGCGCGCAGCACGGTCTCCCGGGTCTGCGACGGCCGGCGCAGCAGCGCGTCCAGGCGGGCGACCAGCTCCTCCATCGCGAACGGCTTGGTCAGGTAGTCGTCGCCGCCGGCCTTGAGGCCGCCGACCCGGTCATCGACCGCCGACAGCGCGCTCAGCACCAGCACCGGGGTCTGCACCCCCTCGGCGCGCAGCCGCCCCAGGATCGCCAGCCCGTCCAGCCCGGGCAGCAGCCGGTCCAGCACCAGCACGTCGAAGGCGCCGCTCATGGCGCGGTCCAGCCCATCGGGTCCGGTCTGCGCATGCACCACCGCAAAGCCGCGGCCGGACAGCTCCTCGACCACCTCCTGGCCGATCCTGGCGTCATCCTCGACCACCAGGACGCGCCGACGCAAGGCCGCGGGCAGCGGGTCGATCGGGCCGTCGGACAGGATGTCGGTCGGGGTGATCATGCTGAACCTGCAGATGGGGAACGCCGGTGCCGGAGGCCAATGAAATCGGCGACATGAGCGATCCCGCCGACACCGTCTCAGCCGGCCGCCGCGTCCTCGCCATGCTCCTCCAGCTCCAGCAGCGCCGCCGCCGCCGCCGGGTCCGGCGCCTCCACCTCGCGCAGCTTGCGCGCCACCACCCGGGTGCGGCGGCGCGCCTCCTCGATCGCGTTCGACATGGCACCCGCGTTGCGCCCGAGCTTCTCCAGCACTTGGTCCATGCGGATCATCTCCTGGCGGGTGGCGCCGAGCAGGTGGCTGATCGCCTCGGTCTTCTCCTCCAGCGCCAGCGTCACGTAGCCGAGATGGATGGTGCGCAGCAGGGCCGGGATCAGGCTCGGCCCCATCACCATCACCCGGCAGGTGCGGCCGAGCTCGTCGATCAGCCCCGGCACCCGCGCCACCTCGGCATAGAGCCCGTCGGTGGGGAGATAGAGCACCGCGAACTCCACCGTGGTCGGCGGCAGGATGTATTTCGACGCGATCTTGCGCGCCTCCAGACGGATCGCGGCCTCCAGCGTGCGGCGGGCGGCGCGCTCGGCGTCGGCATCGACCGCGTCGACCGCGTTCAGCAGCCGCTCGTACGCCTCGGTCGGGAACTTGGCGTCGATCGCCAGCAGCGGCGGCCGGCTGCCGCGCATCGGCATGCGGACGGCGAACTCCACCACCTCGCCGCTGCCGGCACTGAGCCTGACGTTGGTCTCGTAGGCGCCGGCCGGCAGCACGTCGTCCAGGATCGCGCGCAGCTGCGCCTCGCCCCAGCCGCCGCGCGTCTTGACGTTGGAGAACAGCCGCTTGAGGTCGCCGATCTGCGCGGTCATCGACGCGACCTCGCCCATCGCCTTCTGCACCGAGGCGAACTGCTCCAGCACGCGCTGGAAGCTGGTCTGCATCTGCTTCTCGACCGCCGCGTGCAGCTGCTCGTTCACCGAGGCCTGGATCGCCGACAGGCGCCGGGCGCTCTGCTCCGACATCTCGCGCAGGGCGGCCGACATCGCCAGCCGCGCCTCGCCCTGCTCGCGGGCGATGATCGTGGTCAGGCCGCCGAGCCGCTCCTCCATGCCCAGCCTGACATGCCCCAGCCGGTCGGCCATCTCTCGCTCCAGATGGGCCAGCTGGTGCAGGGTGTTGTCCTCCCGGCCGGTGGCCAGCAGCACCAGCCGCAGCACCAGCAGGGAAACGACGAGCGATGCGATCGCGCCGGCAGCGGCCAGAAGGCCCAGGAGATCGGACATCGCCAAAAGCTAGCAGCGCTGCCCGAGTCGCAGCGATTCGCGCCGGCGCCCGGCCGAGGTCAGGATGCCGGCCATGATGCCGAGCCGCGTGACGGGCCGATCGGGACCGCGCTGGCCACACGTCCGCTGCCCGGCTGCCCGGCGCTCGCCGGCGCTCCGTCGGCCCCAGCCCCAGCCCCGGCCGCACCCGCGGAGCCCGGCGAGGCCGAGATGTGGCGGCGACTGGCCGTCATTGACGGTCGCGGGAGCGGCGAACTCGCCCTGCAGCTGTCGCGCGACTGGTCGGTGCCGCAGCCCGACATCGTCCGCGCCGTCATCACCATCCATGGCGAACATCGCGATGCGCGCGCCTACGGGCGCATCGCCAGCGACGCTCTCGCCACGGCGGGCGCGTCCGGCCGCGGCACGCTGCTGGTCACGCCACGCTTCCCCGCAGGCGGGCCGCCTTCCCTGCTGCGGTGGCCCGGCGCCGGCTGGATCGACGGGCAGGCGGCATCGGCCCCGGCAGCGCTGAGCTCGTTCGAGGCGATGGACGCGCTGATCGACCGGCTGGCCGACCGCGCCCGGTTTCCGTCGCTGCGCAGCATCGTGCTGGTCGGGCATTCCGCCGGCGCCCAGTTCATGCAGCGCTATGCCGTGCTCGGACGGGGGGAGGCACGCGCCGCGCTGGCCGGCATCGCCATGCGCCACGTGATCGCCAACCCGTCCTCCTACGCCTATTTTGCGGCTTCGGCGTCCTCCGGTCCGACGGCTGCCCGATGGAGGATCGCTGGAAATACGGGCTGGAGGCGCTGCCGCCCGACGCGGCAGGCGCTCGGCCCGACGCGCTGGAACGCGCCTACGTGCAACGCAACGTCACCTACCTGCTCGGCCGTCTCGACAACGATCCCACGCTGCGCGCCCTGGACGGAGTGGCCCTAATCATCCGTGATGAGCTCGCCATGCGACCAGAAGCGATTCACTTTGTCCCAGAACTTTCGGCTCACAGGCCGCAGCCATGCCTCGAAGTCGCTTGGCTGAGTTCGTTTGTGCATGTTCGTGTTTTGTAAATCTTCCAGTAAGCCGATCGTCGCAGCGTCACGGACGTACTTGTCTCCTTCGACATGCCAGCGCTCGACCACGTCGAAGACAGCCGGGAACCGTGCCGTCTCCCCCCGTTCGAGTTGTGCAATGAGGTGATATGCCAAGGAGCAAAGGACAATATAATCGGGCGGAGCAGTCTCATTCGCCCACTCGGCCACCCACTCCAGCCACGTAGCCTCGAACGTCGGATCCACCTCAACAAGCAGAAGCAACATGTGTTCGCGTGTGATGGCATCGGGATTCATCATACCGCACCGTGTCTTGGATTCGACAGCCTCGGTCGGAAACAGCCATTCCGACATCGATCAGGGACAGGCTCCAAACCAATATGATAGCGAGCAACGCAAGACCGGCTGCTATCGTCGAATGGGATGCTTCCATGTTCCACTGCCCTTCTTCCTTGGCAGTGTGGCAGAAATGCTTCTAGTCCCTGGGTGGAGCTTCCTGGGACGCTTCAGCAAGCAAGGAACGACCGCAAGCTTCTGCTTCGGCTCGGCAATCCCTTGTGCCGCCAGCTTTCGGCGCCGGAGCAGGCCACGCAGGTCATCTTTCCTGCCAAAGCGCGGGCGATCTGGTTCTGAGCATGACCATTGGCGATGGGGAAAATATCCTTGTAGCCCCCGCGCAGCTCACCGCCCTGCCGCGGCCTGGGGATGCGCGGCGAGGCTTGCTCGCGTCCTGTCCGGGTAGAGCCGCATGAGGTTGACCAGCACGCCGTTGGTCCAGCCGAACCCGACCTGCAGCGGGTACTCGCCGCCGCCGCCCTTGGCGACCGCATCGCCGGTGCGCACGTTGTATTTCTCCAGCAGCACGCCGCTCTGCGCGTAGGCGGCGATCTGGCGTTCGATCCAGCGCCGCGCGATCTCGGCCGCAAGCGCGTCCTGGCCGTAGGCGCGCAGGCCCGCCACCGCCATCCACTGCATCGGCGCCCAGCCGTTCGGGCCGTCCCATTGCTGCCCGTCGTCGCGCTGCAGGCTGGTGGTCATGCCGCCCGGCTTGAGCAGCCTCGTGCGGATCGTGTCCGCGACCCGCCCGGCCTGCGCGGGCGTCGCCACCGCGAGGAACAGCGGCACCGTGGTCGCGGCCGTCACGGCACCGGTCTGCCGCGACCCCGTCCAGACATAGTCCGTGAAGACGCCGTCGGCCTCGTCCCACATCAGACGCCGGATCGCGGCGACCCGGGCGGCCGCGCGGTCGTGGTAGCGCGCCGCCAGCACCGTGTCGCCCTTCAGCGCATAGCCGTGCGCCAGCGTCTGCTCCATGTGCGCGACCAGGCTGTTCAGGTCGACCGGCAGCAGCTGCGTGACGCGGATGGTGGCCAGCGTCCTGCCATCGCCGAGCCAGCGGGAGGAGAAGTCCCAGCCGGTCTCGGCGCCGGCGCGCAGCTCGCGATAGATCTCGGGCGGCGGACGACCGCTCGCCTTCGCCGTCTCGACATCCTCGCGGTAGGATTCGTCGCGCGGCACGTCGCGATCGTCCCAGTAGCGGTTGAGCACCGTGCCGTCCGCGAGACGGACGACATGGCGATGCGCCTGCCCCGGCGGCAGATCCGCCTCGCCCTGCATCCAGTACTCGTACTCGCGCTGCAGCTCGGGCAGGAAGGTCAGGTAGAGCTGCGGTCCGTCGTGCCTGGCCATCAGGTCGATCATGCAGGCGAAGAAGGGCGGCTCCGACCGGCTGAGGTAGTAGGTGCGGTTGCCGTTGGGGACATGACCGTAGCGGTCGATCAGCGACGCCATGTTGCGGATCATGTCGGTGGCGAGATCGTGCCGCCCGTCCGCCTCGAGCCCCAGCATCGTGAAGTAGCTGTCCCAGTAATAGATCTCGCTGAACCGGCCGCCCGGCACGACATAGGAATAGCGCAGCGGCAGCAGCGACGAGTACGGCTCCGAGCCGTCCGGATCGCGCCGCAGCACCGACCACATAGCGGCGATGTAGTCGGCGACCGGCTGATCCGGCCGCGGCTTGAAGTCGATCCGCTTCCGCCTCGGCAGATCGAAGTGCTGCGCCACGAAGCCCCTGAGGTCGAAGCCGGGCCGGCCGGACTGCGCCGCGTAGAGCGCGTCGATGATCCCGGGCGGCTGCTTCGGGACGGCGTCGGCGAAGGTCTTCTGATCGGTGAACACACCCTGCAGCTCGACCGTGCGGTAGAGGTCGCCGAACAGCACCGAGGGCGGCTGCAGCACCGTCGGCGCCGGTGCCACACGGGTGCGGGACCCGACCGCCGCGGGAGCCGCCGCCGCCGCCGGACCGGTCGCCCGCGACGGACCGCACGGCAGGGCGGCGGCCAGCAGAACGGCGGACAGCCGCAGGCCGCCCCGGGCGATCGGCCGTGACCGCAACCAACCGACAACTGCGTCTGCCATGGGGAGGAGGTTCCGTTGCTGCGGCGTGGTCGGCGCGACAGTATGCAGGCATCCGCGGTTTGTCCCGCCCGGCTGGCCGGTCTTGCGACGGCCGGATGCCCTGCCTTAAGCGTAGGCGGCACAGGTGGGCGGACATCATGCTGACACACAGGGTCGCGGCGGCATCGGACATCCCCGCGATCCGGGCGCTGATGGCCCTGGCGATCGAGCAGCTGCAGCGCGACGTCCTGGACGCGCCCACGATCGTGGCCAGCCGCTCGGTGATGGGCCTCGACACGCAGCTGATCGCCGACGGGACCTATCTCGCGGTCGAGCAGGACGGGCGGCTGGTCGGCTGCGGCGGATGGAGCAGGCGGGCGACCCTGTTCGGCGGCAACCACACGCCGGCGCGCGACGACAGCCTGCTCGACCCGGCGCACGACCCGGCGCGGGTGCGGGCGATGTACACCCATCCCGGCTTCGTCCGCCGCGGCATCGGACGGCTCATCCTGCAGCGCAGCGAGGCCGCCGCCGCCGCGGAGGGCTTCACCCGCGCCGAGCTCGCCGCGACCCTCGCCGGCCTGCCGCTCTATCGGGCCTGCGGCTGGACCGAGATCGCGCCGTTCCTGTCCGAGCCGATCGACGGCGTGCGCGTGCCGCTGGTCAGGATGGGCAAGCGGCTGGGCAGCCAGGCGTCAGGAGCCCCGGGGGTCCGGCCACCGGAGGCCGGCTAGTCCAGGATGATCTCCACGCGCCGGTTCTGCGGCTCGCGGGCGTCGGGGCCGGTCTGCACCAGCAGATGGCTGTCGCCGTAAGCCTGAATGGCGATGGCGCCGGCCTGCACGCCGTCGCGGACGAGCTCCGCCTGCACGATGTCGGCCCGGCGGCGGGACAGCGCCAGGTTGTAGGCATGGCCGCGCGGGCCGGTCAGCGCATGCGAGGTGTCGGCATAGCCGTTGACCTCGATGCGGGTCGAGGCGACATGCGCGGCATTGGCGGCGGCCTCGGCCACGATCTGGCGCGCCCGCGCGGACAGCACCGATCGGTCCCAGTCGAAGAAGACGAGGTAGGTGCGCGCGGCTGCCGGCGCCGGTGCCGCCGGCGGCTGCGGCCCGGGCGCCGGAGCCGGAGCCGGATGCTCGAACGCGTAGGCGATGCCGACGGTGAACTGGTGCAGGAAGGCCGGCGACAGCACCTCGGTGCCGTGGGCGATGCCGGACCGCGAGAACTCCGTGCCCGCAGCCCCCGACCGCACGTCGATGCCGATGAGGCGGTAGTCGACCGACAGCTTGAGGCCCGGCACCGTCTTGATCGGAAATCCCAGCCCGACGATGCCCTGGTAGGCGAAGTTCTCTCCGGTGCCGCCCAGCCGGAACACGCTGCTGCCGTCGTCGGCCGCACTGGTGATCGGCGAGAAATGCGTCCACAGCACGCCGGCACCCGCGCCCACATAGGGCTGCACCGACGCCACCGGGATGCCGAGCTTCTGCAGGTCGATATCGTAGAAGACGTTGCCGAAGACGCCGTACGTGCCCTGGTTCCCGCTGCTGGTCTCGGCGACCGGCGTGTGCACGCGGTTGTTGATGCCGTTATAGTCGTAGGCGCCCTCGACCTCGGCGCGAAAGCCGTTGCCGAACCCCCAGCCGATGCTGCCGGCACCGACGAAGCCGTCGCCGAACCGGTAGTTCGTCCGCGGCTGCTCGAGTGCCGGATCGCGCGAGTGCGCATGGATGTCGGCCAGCAGGTTGTAGCCGCCGCCGAGATCGACATACGGGCCGCTCACCGCCTGGGCATCCGCCACGGCAGGCAGGCTGCAGATGATCGCGGCGGCAAGAGGCAGACAGGCGGCATGTTTCATCGAGGCTCCCGGTCAGCAGCCATCGCGGGCGGCGGCGGCATTCGCCGGCAGCCTCGGCCGTTCGACAAGTCACGTGGCCGCCATGACGAGACACGAGATCGTGCGGACCCGCCACGCCCCGGCTAGCTCTCCAGCTTGAACAGCATCAGCGACCGCCCGACGAGCGCGCAGCCGGTGCCGATGCCGTGGGCGCGTCCCGAGGTCATGCCCGGGCGGTTGGTGTCCAGGATCAGGTGCCAGCGCAGGCCGCCGCTGCAGCGCGGCATGAGGAACTCGACCCCGTCATGATGGCCGTTCAGCACCATCAGCAGCGTGGCGTCCGTGCCCGGGCGGCGGATGCCGCTGCTCTTGGCGCGACCGTCCATCATCATGCCGAAGCAGCGCATGTGCGGATCGTGCCAGTCCTGCGCGCGCATCACCTCGCCGGCCGGGTTGATCCAGGTGACGTCGCGCACGCCGAGCTCCTCGTCATACTCGCCGGTCATGAAGCGCTGGCGACGCAGGATCGGGTAGTCGTGCCTGAGCTGGATCAGCCGCCTGACGAACTGGTAGAAGCCGGCGAACCGCTCCCGCCTGCTCCAGTCCACCCAGGAGATGTCGTTATCCTGGCAGTAGGCGTTGTTGTTGCCGTTCTGGGTGCGGCCGAACTCGTCGCCGGCCAGGATCATCGGCGTGCCCTGGCTCATTAGCAGCGTTGCCATCAGGTTGCGCATCTGGCGCTGGCGCAGGGCGAGCACCGCCGGGTCGTCGGTATCGCCCTCGATGCCGCAGTTCCAGGACGAGTTGTTCGACGTGCCGTCCTGGTTGTTCTCGCCGTTGGCCTCGTTGTGCTTGTCGTTGAACGAGACGACGTCGTTCAGCGTGAAGCCGTCATGGGCGGTGATGAAGTTGACCGTCGACCAGGGCCTGCGGCCGCGCCGGTTGAACTTGTCGGCCGACGCGCACAGGCGCTGCGCAAGCTCAGCCGCCGACGCCTCCGAGCGCCAGAACGCGCGCACTGTATCGCGGTAGCGGTCGTTCCATTCCGCCCAGCCGGGCGGGAAGCCGCCGACCTGGTAGCCGCCCGGCCCGCAATCCCACGGCTCGGCGATCAGCTTCACGTCCGACAGCACGGGGTCCTGGCGGCAGCTGTCGAGAAAGCCGCCGCCCTCGTCGAAGCCGTAGCTCTCGCGGCCGAGGATGGTGGCGAGGTCGAAGCGGAACCCGTCCACGTGCATCTCGGTCACCCAGTAGCGCAAGCTGTCGGTGACCATCTGCAGCACGCGCGGGTGGCTGAGATTGACCGTGTTCCCGGTGCCGGTGTCGTTGATGTAGTAGCGCTCCCGCCCCGGCAGCAGCCGGTAGTAGGAGGCGTTGTCGATGCCCTTGAAGGACAGCGTCGGGCCCTGCTCGTTGCCCTCGGCGGTGTGGTTGTACACCACGTCCAGGATCACCTCGAGGCCGGCCTCGTGCAGCCGCGCCACCATCGCCTTGAACTCGGACACGACGCTGGCCGCGCCGGACGCGAAGCGCGGGTCGGGCGCGAAGAAGCCGAGCGTGTTGTAGCCCCAGTAGTTGCTGAGGCCCGCCTTCGCCAGGTGGCCCTCGTCGGCGAACATGTGGATCGGCAGCAGCTCGACCGAGGTCACGCCGAGATCGCGCAGATGCGCCACCACCGCCTCGGTCGCCAGGCCCGCGAAGCTGCCGCCCTGGCCGAAGCGCAGCTCGGGATGGCGGATGGTGTAGCCGCGCACATGCGTCTCGTAGAAGATCGTGCGCTCCCACGGCACCCGCGGCCGGCGGTCGCGGCCCCAGGTGAAGGCCGGATCGAGCACCCGGCATTTCGGCACGAAGGCGGCGCTGTCGCGGGTGTCGAACGACAGGTCGCCGTCGGGATGGCCGATCTCGTAGCCGAAGATCTCCGGCGCGTGGCGCAGCTCGCCGACATGGGCCAGCGCATAGGGATCGAGCAGCAGCTTGTTCGGGTTGAAGCGGTGCCCGGCCTCGGGGGCGTACGGCCCGTGCACCCGGTAGCCATAGACCGTGCCCGGGCGCGCGTCCGGCAGGTAGCCGTGCCAGATCTCGTCGGTATATTCCGGCAGCTCGATGCGCGCGGTCTCGTGCTTGCCGGCGGGATCGAACAGGCAGAGCTCGACGCGGGTGGCGTTCGCCGAGAACAGCGCGAAGTTGACGCCGAGCCCGTCCCAGGTGGCGCCGAGCGGAAACGGCAGACCCTCGGAGATGCGCGGGGCATGCAGCGTGCGTCTGGCCATCGTCGATCTCCGCAATCCTGTCGGCGCCGGCGCCCGGCCTGAAAGCCCGCGACCGGCCCCGGGGTTTCGCCTCACTCGAACAGCAGACGCCGCAGAATGCCCGGCGCCAGCGCCGACAGCGCGTTCACGTGCACGTCCGGTTCCGCGAACGGCCCGCGTATCGTCAGCGTCGCCGCCAGCAGGCCGCCGCCCTTCTCCGGGCTGAACAGGCGCCCCACCCCCGGGATCCGGCCGGGCAGCTGGTTGACGGCCCAGGCCGGCACCACCGTCCCCTTCAGGTCCAGCGTCTTGGCGCCGAGATCGATCGGGCCGCGCATGGTGATGCCCAGCGCGGCACTGTGCGCCCGCGCGTCGGCGAGCGTCAGCACCTTGTCGCGGAAGGAGAACGGCGCCGTCAGCCGGTCGATCCCGAGCTGCGGGGCCGGCCGCGCCATCAGCCAGCCATAGATCGACAGGTTGCGCACGATCCGCGCCGCCAGCGGCGCGTCCAGCACCACGAAACGGCCGATCTCGACGCTGCCTGCGAGCGGCCTGCCCGGCGCCTGGTCGTCGAACCGGCCATCCAGCCGCAGCGGCCCGCCCGACAGCGCGCCGGTGACCCCCAGCGTCCGCAGCAGCATGCCGGTATCGGCCACGCTGCCGGTCACGTGGCGGCCGCCGGGCACCGGTGCCAGCCGCACCGCCACGACCGTCGGGCCGGTGGCGTCGAGCCGTGCGACGGCAATGTTGCGGCCGTCATCCTCGACATGCGCGACCAGGCCGGTCATCGCGGCCTGCGGACCCACGAACACCCGGTCGAAGGCGAGGTCCGCCACCCAGGACGGCGGCGGCGATGCGGACGCCGCGGCATGGCGAGGCCGCGGCGCCGGCTGCGGCGGGTGCCGGGCGCCGCCGCCGGCGACCACGCTCGCGAGATCCAGCACCGACCCGTGCGCGGACACCCGGATCGGCCCGGCGGCGCCGGCCCGGCCGCCAGCGCCGGGCAGATCGATCCGGCCGGCGCCGACGGTGCGGCCGACGGTGAAGTGGCCGACCACCACCTGGTGCGCCCGGCCGTTGCTGACCGCCGCCCGCGCCTCCACCGCGAGGCCGGGACCCGTCGCCCGGATATGCTCGACCGAGGCGAGGTGCCCGTGCTCGAGCCCGATCGTCGCCGATGCCGCGGCGGACTGTCCGCGACGCTTGCCCCAGACCGGCGTGGCGATGTCGAGGCCGGTCATGTCGAGCGTCAGCGACACCAGCGACGCCCCGCTGCGACGGGCGGCGTAGTCCACGGTCAGCCGGGCGTCGCCGTCGACGTTGTCCGACGGATCCAGCCCCTCGGCGCGCAGCGCGTCGGTGGAGACCACACCCCGCACATGCGCCTGCTCGGTCACCTGCGACGGCGGGCCCGCGCGGAAGTCCATCGCGTAGTGCAGCGCCGCCGCGATGCCGCCCACCTGCCCGTCGCCATCGACCGCGAGCCCGTTCGTGTCGGCCGACACCGACAGCCGGGCCCGGTCCAGGGACCGGCCCATCACCACGCGGCCCAGATGCACGTCCGTCATCCGCGACTGCGCCTTCACCTGGATCGCGTCGATCGACACGTTGCTGCGCAGCGGCAGCACCACCTCCAGGTCGGTCGCGGTTCGGCCCGACGGCGCGGTGAACGGCACCGGATGCGCCGACAGCAGCCGCAGCCGCGGATGCGAGAGCTCGGTGATCAGGTCGCCCAGATCGCCGTCCAGCCGCAGCCTCACGGTGCCGACCTGCTGCGACGCGGTCAGGCCGGTGATGCGCATGGAGCCGGACACCCCGATCGCGTGCGGGGTCCTGCCGGCGACCTCGACCGGCATCACCGCGTGCGGCGACTCGATCAGCACCGCGTCCGGACCCTGGAAGGCGAGGCGCGCCTGCATGTCGTGCAGCGGCGCGATCGGACGCAGCCACCACAGCGTCAGCCCGTCGGCGTCGAAGCCGCCGCTGCGCGCGGTCTCGTGCAGCCCGGCCCAGCCGGCGTCGCTGTCGAGCCGGGTCTCGACATGCAGGCCGTGCGCGACGCCGTCGATGATGTTGGCGGTGATCCAGCGGCGCGCACCCGCCGCCGCCTCGGCCGGCCAATATTCGGCCAGGCCGGCGAAGCCGATGCGCGGGATGTCGACCGCCAGCGCGGAGCGGATGTGCCGGGCGTCGGTCAGGCTGTCGAGCGACAGCGTGCCGTGCGCCTGCAGCGCCGGCCCGGTGGGGACGGCGCCGTCCGCGTCGGCCGCGGCACGCAGCCGCAGGTCCGCCCGACGCAGCGTCACCGCCACCGCGTCGCCGGGCCCGGCCGGCAGGCTCGCCTGCAGCAGCACCGTGCCGGAGGCGATCCGCAGCACCGAGCCGGGGGTCCGCACCTCGCCGCTGCCGAGCCCGGCCGAGAGGGTCGCGCGCACCGGCTCCATGAACTGGCCCGGCCCGTTGGAGAAGCCCATCTCCAGCACCGGGGCCACCGGCAGCGCCAGTGCCTGCAGCGGCGCCAGCATCGGCAGCACCGCCGCAAGCTGCGACGGCACCACCGGGTCCAGCGTCACCCGCCAGACGACGTCGCCATCCTGCGCGCCCGCGGCAGGACCCGGCGTCACCGTGGCGCCCTCGCCGTGCAGCACCGCCCGGCGGCCCGCCATCAGCAGGGTGGCGCCGAAGCGTCCGACGATGCCGGCACCCGCACCGGCGCCCGCCGGCCGGTTGTCGATCTCGACGTCGCGGATGCTCCAGTCCTGCCCCACGACCAGGTCGTGCACCGCCACCTGCAGATCGGCGACATGCACCCGGCGCAGCGCGCCCCACTGCACCATCGGCCCGGAGCTGCCGTCGTTCGTCTCCTGCCCGACCGGCAGCAGGCCGGGATCGAGCCCCTGCCGGCTGTCCCGGCGCAGGTTCAGGCGCGCGCCGGACAGATCGAGCTCCTCGACCGCGAGCTCGCCCTTGACCAGGCCGGCCGCGGTCAGGCTGATCCGCGCGCCGTCGAGATGATCGAGGATGGTGCCGTTGGGACGGCGGACGGCCACGTCCTCAAGCCGGATCGCGACCGGCGCCCCGGGCCCGTCGCGAAAGCCCGCCCAGGCGATCCAGGCACGTCCGATCTCGAGCCGTGCGGCGGGCGGCGACGGACCGCCCCCGGTGCCGCCGGTGCCGCCGGCCCTGCCGCCCAGCGGCAGCGGCGTGACCGCATGCACCAGCCAGGTCACCTCAAGCGGCCCGGCAGCCAGGCGCAGCGCCAGGCCAAGCGCTGCCAGCACCCCCAGCACCAGCACCGCCAGCGCCGGCCGCAGGATCAGCCGCACGACCGCCCGGCCGTTGCGGGCACGGTTGACGCGGGCCCGGTCCGTCGCTCCGGCAGGCGTCCTGACCAGCGCCGGCACAGGTTCGGAGGAGGCTTGACCCGTCTTGTTCACGGACGCCACGTTGCCGGTCGGCGAGGGGAAGGACAATGACCGCGTTCCGGCTGCCCGCCACCTGGCCGTCCCCGGCCGACCCGTCCGCCGCCGCCTCGCTGGCCGAGGATCTGGCCGGAGCCGCTGCCGGCACCCTGCCGGACGCGGCAGGGCTGATCGCCTGCCTCGGCGGCAACAGCCCCTATCTGTCGGATCTCGCGCGGCGGGAGCGGGACGTGCTGGCGCAGCTGTCGCGCCAGGGCCCCGCGCGCGCCGCCGCGGGCGCGCTGCGGCGGCTGCGGTCGCTCCGGCCGGACGCCCCGCGCGCCGAGATCCGGGCCGGGCTGCGTCGCGCCAAGCGGCAGGTGGCGCTGATCGCCGCGATCGCCGACATCGGCGGCCTGTGGAGCCTGGAGCAGGTGACCGGCACGCTGTCGCTGCTGGCGGAGGCAGCGCTGCGGGTGGCGACGGCGCACCTGCTGCTCGCCGCGCGGCAGCAGGGGCTGCTGCGGCTGCGCGATCCCGGCTCGCCGGAGCGGGGCTCCGGCTTCGTGATCCTCGGCATGGGCAAGCTCGGCGCGCGCGAGCTGAACTATTCCAGCGACATCGACCTGGTGCTGCTCTACGACCCCGCCCTCCAGGACGGCCAGGACGGCCTGCACCGCACCGTCGCGCGGCTGGCCGTCGACCTGGTCTCGCTGATGGAGGCGCCGGACGGCGACGGCTACGTGTTCCGCATGGACCTGCGGCTGCGTCCGGACCCGGGCACCACCCCGCCGGCGATCTCGCTGCCTTCGGCGATCGCCTACTACGAAGGCCATGGCCAGACCTGGGAGCGCGCGGCCATGATCAAGGCGCGGCCGGTCGCGGGCGACCTCGGCTGCGGCGAGCGGTTCCTGGAGGCGATCCGGCCCTTCGTGTGGCGCCGGCACCTCGACTTCGCCGCGATCGAGGACATCCACGCGATGAAGCGGCGGATCGACCGGCACAAGCCGGCGCCCGCCCGGTCGTTCGACGGCGGCGATCCGGGCGATCCGGTCGCGGCATTGCTCGGCCACGACGTCAAGCTGGGGCATGGCGGCATACGCGAGATCGAGTTCATCGCGCAGACGCTGCAGCTGGTCTGGGGCGGGCGGGAACCGGCCCTGCGCGATGCGACCACGCTCGGCGCGCTGTCCCGGCTCGCCGCCGGCGGCTACCTGAAGCGCTCGACCGCCGACAGCCTGGCGCAGACCTACCGCCGGCTGCGCCGCGTCGAGCACCGGCTGCAGATGCAGGGCGACCGGCAGACCCACAGCCTGCCGGCGAACCGGGCCGGCTTCGCCTCGTTCGCGCTGTTCATGGGCGAGCCCGACGCCGCCGCGTTCGCGCGCGCCCTGCTGCCGGAGATCCGGCGCACCCGCGGCCGCTTCGAGCGCATGTTCCGCAGCCCGGTGCGGCCGGGCGACGTGGCCGCGGGCGGCGACGGGCGGCCGCACGCGCCGTTCGAGTTCGACGCGCCCGACCTCGCGGCCCGGCTGCAGGCGACCGGCTTCCCGCCCGGCGCGCAGGCGCTCGAGATCCTGCGCGGCTGGAGCACCGACCGCTATCGCGCGCTGCGCCAGCCGCGCGCCCGGGCGCTGCTGCACGGGCTGGCGCCGATGCTGCTGCAGGCCCTGGCCGGGCAGCGCGACCCGCCTGCCGCCCTGATCCGCTTCGACGCCCTGCTGTCGCGGCAGGGCTCGGGCGTGCAGCTGCTCTCGCTGTTCGAGCGCAACCCGGCGCTGCTGGAGCGGATCGCCATGGTGCTGGGCGCAGCACCCTCGCTTGCCGACCATCTGGCGCTGGTGCCGGGCGCCCTGGACGGGCTGCTGGTGCCCGACGAGGACGCGCACGCCACGCCGACGCTGCTGCGCATCCTGGACGGGCAGATGCGCCGGGCGCACGGGGTGGAGGAGGCGATCCGGATCGCCCGCACCCTGGTGCGTGGCGAGGAGTTCAGGCTGTCGGTGGCGCAGATGGAGGGCCGGCTCGACGTCGACCGCGCCGGCATCGCCCGCACCGCCCTGGCCGAGCGGGTGATCGCGCGCATGCTCGACCACGTGCAGGCCGATCACCGGGCCCGCTACGGCAGCGTGCGCGGCGGCGGCCTGAGCGTGGTGGCACTCGGCAAGGCCGGATCACGCGAGACGATGAGCGGCTCCGATCTCGACCTGATGCTGGTCTACGACCATCCCGACGAGGTCACCGAAAGCGGGCCCGCCGTTTCCGGTCCGGGCGGGCGCGGCAGGACGCCGCCGCGTGCCCTGGCCGCCAGCCAGTACTACGCCCGCCTGGCGCACGGGCTGATCGGGGCGCTGAGCGCGCCGGGCGTGGAGGGTCCGCTGTATGCGCTCGACATGCGGCTGCGGCCGTCCGGCAACAAGGGGCCGGTGGCGGTGTCGCTGGCGGCGTTCCGGCGCTATCACGCCGAGCGGGCCTGGACCTGGGAGCGCATGGCGCTGTCCCGGGCGCGCGTGGTCGCGGGTCCCGCCGCGCTGCGGCGCCGGGTGACGCTGGCGATCGGCACGGCGCTGGCGGTCGGGCCGCACGATCCCGCGGGCAGGGGATCGACCGCCCCCGGGGCGGACGTCGGCGCCGATCCGGGCGGCGTGCTGCGCCGCGATGCCGCCGCCATGCGCGCCCGGCTGATGCGCGACCTGCCGCCGCACGGCCCATGGGACGTGAAGCTGCGCGCGGGCGGGCTGATGGAGGTGGAGTTCATCGCCCAGATCCTGCAGCTCGCCAGCCCCGACCCAAGGCTGCGCCATCCCACCACCCGGATCGCGTTCCGCCGCCTGGCCCGGGCCGGCCTGCTGCCGCGGGCGGATGCGGCGATGCTGATCGAGGCGGACCGGTTCTGGCGGGCCCTGCAGGGGATGCTGCGCATCCTGCTCGGCGTTCAGGTGCCGCAGGACCTCCGCCGGTCGCTGCCGGAGCCGGTCGTCGATGCGCTGCTGCGCGGCCTGGACATGGACAGCGCCGGGCTCGACGGGCTCGAGGCGAGGTGCGAGCGGACGGGCGCGACGGTGCGGAACGCCTTCCTGCGTCTGGTGGGACCGCTCCCTGCGGCCTGAGCAGCCAGCGGGTGGTGACGGTTCACGCTCGCACGGCCGGAAACCCGGCCGCGGTCGCCTCTCGACGTACCGGGCCGCCTTGCAGCCCGGTATCGTGCGAGGCGATCAGTAGCCCGGATAGTAGCCGGGCGGTGGCGGCGGCGCGGCATACACGACCGGCGGCGGTGCGCCATAGACCGCGGGCGGCGGCGCATAGACCACCGGCGGCGGCGGCGGCGCCGACCGGGCGACGAGGCCCGCACCCAGCGCGCCGATCACGGCTCCGGCCGCCAGTCCGCCGAGAAGGGCGCCGCCATGGCCGTGGCGACGGTATCCGCCGCGATAGCCGTAGCCGCCATGGTAGCCGTAGCCGCCGCCATAGCCGCCCCCGTAGCCGCGATGCCATTGCGCCTGGGCCGCGGGCGCAGCCGCCAGGCTCGAGGCCAGCAGGGGAACCGCCAGCAGAAGACGCAACCTGTGATGCATGGACCTAACCTCCGACCGGGACGGCGTGATCGAAACGATGGCGGTTCCAGGTTGGTTGCCTGTCTGCCGCAGCCGCTTCCGACCCCTGCCCCCGGACTCACCGTCGCGCACGAGCATGGCAATTTGCAGGCAGTCCGACGGCGATGCCGTGCCGGTGCCGCAGGACGGAGAACGGAGAACGGAGAACGGAGAACGGAGAACGGCGACAGGGACGAGGAACGCTGTCCTGCTCAAGTCCGCATCGCCTCTCCTCCGGACTTCTTCCGTCGAGACGGCAATCCGTCTTGACCGGCATGCGACCGGAACCAGGGCGGCGGTCTCGTCTCCCGGCTGCGATGGCACCGTGGGGAGAACATCGATGGCATGACGGATGATCGTCGTGGCGGTCCAAAGGCCGGTAAGCAAGCCGGAACGAAAGCCGCTGCGGACGCTGGAACGGCCGCTGCCGCGTCCAGACCTCGCCGGTCCCTGCAAATGAAGGGGATTTGCACCATGAACGCCTGCCAGGTGGGAGCCGATCTCGCCCATGGCACGTTCGACTCGGTCTGCAGCGACGACGCTGCAGGGACGGAGCGGCGGTGTGCGGCAAACCAGCTCCGCCGCTTCACGCCGTTGTCGATGGAGCTAGCGCGCCACCTGCGACGCCTGCAGCAGCCGGTAGCCGGCCGGCACGCCGAACACGTCGGCAGGCTGCCGCCCATAGGCCACCTGCACGGCCTGCAGCAGCACCTGCCCGCCCTGCATCGCGCGCAGCAGCACGCCGTCGTCGGTCAGGCAGACGATGCTGGCGTTGCCGGACTGGTCGCCCGTCGCCCAGTCGGTGCAGCGCGCGCCGGCGATGGCCTGCGGGCCCAGCCGCCGATAGTCGCCGGTCGCCCGCACGCCCTGCGGCGCGATCCGGCCGCCCGGCGCCGGCAGGCTGGTCGCCAGATGCCGGTCGGGCTGCACCACGATCAGCCGTCCGGCCGGATAGTCGGTGATCATGTAGGTGCCGGGTCCGGGCGGATCGACCCGCTGGCGCAACGGGTCGACCGAGAACCGCATGCGCTGCGTCACCGCGCCCGACGGCACCTGCCCTTCCCCGGCCTGCGCCGGGACCGGCACCGCGTAGATCACGTCGACATCGCGCTGCGGCACCACGAAGGGGCGGTCGGGCGGGTCGGACGCCGCCCAGGCCGGCGATGCCGGACCCGGCACGGCCAGCCCCAGCACCGCCGCGGCGGCGAGCGTCGGACGTCGGCTCACTGTCCGTTCGGCGCGCCGATGCCTGGCTGCGGTCCCGGCGGCCCTGGTGGCAGCCCTGGTGGCGGCCCCTGGGGCACGGAGCCGTCCGACGGGCCGCCCGAGCCCAGGCCGGCGCCCAGTCCCTCCGGATGGGTCGTGCGCTGGAAGCCCGGCGGCGGCAGGAACCGGGACGCGTCGATCGGACCGTACTGGACCGTGCGCGCGACCAGATGCCCCTTGGCGCCGTCCCCGTCGACGCCGGCCTCGCTCAGCACCACGCCATCCGCGGTGACGCAGGCGGTCGCGTTGCCCTTGCCCGAGACGATCGACCACTGCACGCAGGGCAGGCCGGCGACGCTGCCGGTTCCGGTGCGCGTGAACTGCATGGACGCATCCAGCACGAAGGGCGAGCGGATCTCCTCGCGCTCGGGGAGCTGCATGTAGATGCGCGGCTGGTTCATCACCACCGTCATCATCCGGGCGCCACGGTCGAGGACCATGTCGCCGCTGCTGCTGCCGTCCGGCCCCGGCGGCCCGTCGATTCGCATCATGGCGCCGCCGCCACGGAAATATACGCGCACCGCCTGCGGCTGCGGCGCGCCGTCCGGCTGCACGTCGTACAGCACGACCGCGTCGCGCGTCGGCATCAGCGGCGGGGTGTCCTGTCCTGCCGGCGGGGCGGCCACGGCGCAGTCGCCGGGGACCAGGATCAGGCCGGCCAGGACCATGCCAGGCAAAAGCAACGCCAGACCGGCTGCAGTGGCGCGCATGGGCAAACCTCCTCTGAAAGCCGGCCGAGAGGGCGTCCGGCGGCCGATGAAGTCAATGCCGGCGGCGGTTTCGCGGCATCACGATCCGTCATTGCAGGACAGGGCGTCGATCGCGGCCGCGAGTTCGGCCGGCTCTGGCGCCGCGAGCCAGCGCGCCGGCGTCGCCACCGCCTGCGCCAGCAGACGCCGGTAGCGCGCGCGCGGGATCTCGTGCGCGCCGAACTGCGACAGATGCGAGGTGGTGAACTGCGTGTCCAGCAGGGTGAAGCCGCCCAGCCGCAGCCGTGCCACCAGATGCACCAGCGCCACCTTGGAGGCGTCGCGCGCCCGGCTGAACATGCTCTCGCCGAAGAAGGCCTGCCCCAGCGCCACGCCGTACAGCCCGCCGACCAGGGCGCCGTCCTGCCAGCATTCGACGCTGTGGCCGTGGCCGCTCCGATGCAGCTCGGTGAACAGCCGCTCGATCTCCGGGTTGATCCAGCTCTCCTCCCGGCCGGTGGCGGACGCGGCGCAGCCGGCGATCACCGCCTCGAACTGCCGGTCGGCGGTCACCTGGTAGTCGCCCGCGCGCACGGTCCGGCGCAGCCGGCGCGGCAGGTGGAACCGGTCGAGCGGCAGCACGCCCCGCATCTCCGGGTCCAGCCAGTAGAGCTGCGGGTCGTCGCGGCTCTCGGCCATCGGGAACATCCCGATGCGGTAGGCCTGCAGCAGACGCCCGGCCGTCAGGGAGGGCAGCGATCGCACCATGCGCCATGATGGGACGCGCCCGGCGCCGGGAGAAGCTCTTATCCGTCACGCGCAGGCGCGCTAGGACCGGAGGATGAGCTCCGCCCCGATCCGCCCGCGCCTCGTCTGCAGCCAGGACATGCCGCCGGCGGTCGCCGAGCGGATCGCCGCGGAGTTCGAGGCGCCGCCTTTGCCGACGATGCTGCTGACGTCGTCGGAGCTGCTGCAGGCGGCCCTCTCGCACCGGCCGGACGCGCTGCTGGTCACCAGCGGCACCCGGGTCTCGGGCGAGCTGATCCGCGGCCTGCCCGACAGCGTCAGGCTGGTCGCCACCGTCAGCGTCGGCTTCGACCATGTCGACCGGGCCGCCCTGCGGGAGCGCGGCCTCGCGCTGACCAACACCCCCGACGTGCTGACCGAGTGCAACGCCGATCTCGCCTTCCTGCTGATCCTGGGTGCCTGCCGGCGGGCGGCGGAACATGCGGCGGTGATCCGCGCGGGCTGGGGCCGGGCGCTCGGCATGACGGAGCTGCTCGGCAGCCGGGTCAGCGGCAGCACGCTCGGCATCGTCGGCATGGGCCGGATCGGCCGCGCGGTGGCCAGGCGGGCGGCGGGGTTCGGCATGCGCGTGCTCTACTGCAACCGCCGCCGGCTGCCGCCGGAGCTCGAGGCGGGTGCGGGCTTCGTGGCCGATCTGCGCGAGATGCTGCCGCGCTGCCGCATCCTGAGCCTGCATGTGCCGGGCGGCGCTGCGACCGAGGGTCTGATCGGGGCGGCCGAACTGGCGCTGCTGCCGCAGGGTGCGGTGCTGGTGAATGCCGCACGCGGCTCGCTCCTGGACGAGGAGGCGCTGTTCGCGGCACTGGCGAGCGGCCACCTGGCTGCGGCGGGCCTGGACGTGTTCCGCAACGAGCCGACCATCGACCCGCGCTTCGGGGAGCATCCGCGCCTGTTCCTGACGCCGCACGTGGGCAGCGCCACGCTGGAGACCCGCACCGCGATGGGAATGCGCGCCCTCGACAACGTCGCCGCCTTCTGTGGCGGCCGGCAGCCGGGCGACCTCGTCGGCTGAGGACGGGCCGGCCGTCCCTTTCGTGACTGGACCTGCCGGGCCCGAGAAGGCAGTGACCGCGCATGTACATGACGGTCATCTTCTCGACGTTCGCCGCCATCGCGGCGCTGGGCGGCCTGCTGATGCCGCACCTGGTCCATAATCTCGGCTACCGGATGGCGGCACTCTACCTGGCCTGCGCCCTGTGCTCGGCCCTGCTGACCATCATCCGGCGAACCGGCTGAGCCCGGGCGGCGGCGGCCGGCCGGTCAGGTGGTCGCCACCCGCTCGGCGAGATTGTTGCGGATCGCCTCGACGGCCTCGCGCACGCCGTCGCCATGCAGCCGCTCCAGGCGGCGGATGGTGAAGTGGGCGCGTGCCAGGGACCGGTAGTGCCCGAGAAAGGCCGCGTTCAACGAGGCCCCGCACAGCGCGCCTGCCACCGGCATCATCTGCAGCGAGATCTTGCGGGACAAGGCCAGGCCGTAATGCGAGGCGACCTCGGACAGCAGCATCACCACCGGTCGTCCGCGCAGCACCGCGCGGGCCGAGAAGTAGCCGAGCTCGCTCTGCTCCTCCGATGCCTCGATCGGCCGCAGCGCGAACACCTCCAGGCAGGCGCGCCGCGCGTCCGGGGTGGAGAGATCCTCGCCCTCCTCGCGCGCGATCCGGGCGATCTCGCGCATGATGGCCAGGGTGGTGAAGCCGATGTCGGGCAGCAGCCCGCCGAAGCCGGCGAACCCGCCGAGCGCCCCGGACACCGTCACCGCGCCCTGCGTCAGGTGGTCGCGCCACCTCGCGCGCTGCACGGTGCTCGCCAGACCCGCACCGGTCACCGGCTGCTTCAGGCCCAGCACCGCGACGTCGAAGGCGCGGCTGATCGCGCTCTCCGCCATGCCGCGCAGCTTGAGCTGCAGGCCGGGCGCCAGGCCGAGCCCGCGCGCGCCAAGGCGGGTCGCCTGGCCGACGGCGCCGCCCATCAGGTCCGCCAGCCTGACCAGCACGCCGCGCCCGGACTCCAGCTGCTCGAGCACGCGCTGCAGCTCGGCGCGTGCCAGCGGGCTCAGCCCGATCGAGGCCAGCGGGGCCACCTGGGACAGCTCGCTTCCTGTAGTGGCGCTCATCGGTTGTCTCTCCTCATGATGCCTGCACAACGCATCATGAGCCCGGACGGCTGCACGTCATCCGGACGGGCGCTATTCCGGGTCGCGGGAGGCGGCGATCTTCTCGGCGACATGCATCAGCACGGACCGGTCCTCGTTGCCGCAACTGCGATACAGGCGCAGCAGCGCGGTTTCCTGCGGCGTCAGCACCGCGTCGGTCGCGAGCCCGTCCCAGCCGTCACGGAGCATGCCCACCGACACGCCCAGCACCTCGGCCACGCGGCGGAGCATGCCGGCGCTATGGCCGGCCCGGTCGCTTTCCCACTGCGCCACGGCACTTCTGGACACGCCCGTCGAGTCGGCGAGCCGGTCCTGTGTCAGACCCCGCGCACGCCGCAGCGCGCGTATCCTGGCTCCCAGCGTGAGGGCTGGCTCGTGCATTCCCATGGCTCCCATCTGCCTCAAAAGTCAGACAAGTCGCAAGATCCGAAACGCCGCCGGCCGACGAAAAGCGTGTTTGTTACGATCGCGGTCGATGACGGAATGAAACGATCCTCGTATCGCGCCAACGTGATCCAGGGTGTTGTAGCACAGGTGCCGCCACCTACGTTCATCAGACAGACGCGATGTTCAAAGGAGTCGTCCATGCGCCGCTCGATCAGCCTGTCGACCCTCGGCATCATCGGCCTGACCCTGGCCATCGGCGCCGGCACCGCGGAGGCGCAGTCGCAGCGGGCCGCAGCGCCGCTGCCCAGCAACTCGGCCACCACCAGCGGGACGGTCACCGACCAGCAGGGACCGGGCCTGCCGCCGGTGTCGGCACACCAGGACACCTACAGCAACAACAACAAGGAAGTGTTCCGGCTGCTCGGCCTGTCCGGGCAGATCGCGGCACCGGTCACGCCGCCCTACAACGACAACGCCTCCTACCGCACCTTCGCCGGCCAGCCGATGCGCGGCTCGGACGCGGTGATGGCGCAGAGCATGGACGGGGCCCCCTGATCCGGGGCTCAACCCGTCCAGCCGCCGATCCCGCACAGCGTCCGCCAGTGCGCGTCCGAGACCGGCACGACCGATAGCCTCGACTGCCGCACCAAGGCGAGGTCGGCGAATGCCGGCATAGCCTTGATGTCGGCCAGGCTCACCGGCCGGGGCATCGGGCCGACCGTGTGCACATCGATGCAGCACCAGCCGCCGTCCTCGGCGGTCGGATCGGGGTAGAACTCCCGCACCACCTCGACGATGCCGACGATCTCGCGTCCGCTGCCGGAATGGTAGAAGAACGCCCGGTCGCCAAGGCGCATCGCCTCCAGGTTCCTCTTCGCCTGATGGTTGCGCACGCCGGTCCACGGCTCCACGCCGTGCTCGACCTGCTGGCTCCAGGAGAAGGCCTCCGGCTCAGTCTTCAGCAGCCAGCGCGCCAACGGGATCACGCCACCAGGGCGCCGTCGCGGAAGACGGTCCGGTATCCCCGGATGATGACGCTCTCGAACAGCTCCACCTTCGAATACGGGTCGCTGGCGGCGAAGCCCTCCGCGGCGGCGCGGTCGTCGACATCGACGATCAGCAGGCTGCCGCAGGGCCGCCCGTCGACGCCGAGCAGCGGCCCGGCCTCGATCAGCCGGTCGGCATAGGTCGACAGATAGTGGATATGCGCCTCCCGCGCCGCCAGCCGCGTATCCAGGCTGCCTGGCCGGTCGGTGCAGATGATGGCGAACAGCATGGCCGCTCCTCCGCTATGGTTGCGTGTCGCGCGACATTGCAGGCGTCGTGCTGTGGTCGCGCCGCGGCATGATAGTGTAGGTGTGGCACCACGATACAGGGCAGCCGCTCGAACGAGGCTGCCGGCAGCCAGAGGTCCGCCAGCGCTTGCACGCCACCCGTCTTGCCGAACGAGAGCCGCCGGTCGCCGGTCCGCCGGACAGCCGCGCCGCCGATCCCGCCCGCGGACTGCTGCACCGGTTCGCCAATCCGGGGCGGTTCCTGCGGCTCGGCCGTCGGATGCAGCCGCTGCTGACCTGGCCGGCGATCGTGCTGAGCGCGGTGGGGCTGGCCTGGGGACTGCTGCTGTCGCCGGCCGACTGGCAGCAGGGCGATGCGGTCCGCATCATGTACGTGCACGTTCCGGCAGCCTGGCTGGCATCGGCGGGCTATGCGGCGCTGGCGCTGTGCGGGCTGCTGTCGCTGGTCTGGCGGCATCGGCTCGCCGACCTCGCAGCCGCCGAGATCGGCCCGGTCGGCGCCTGCGTCACCGGCGTCTGCCTGGCGTCGGGCTCGCTGTGGGGCCGGCCGATGTGGGGCGCGTGGTGGGTGTGGGACGCGCGCCTGACCTCGGTGCTGGTGCTGTTCTTCCTGTATCTCGGACACGTGGCGCTGATCCGGGCGTTCGACGATCCGGCGCGCGGCGCGCGGGCGGCGGCGATCCTGGCGCTGGCGGGCGCGGTCGACCTGCCGATCATCAAGTTCAGCGTGCAGTGGTGGAACACCCTGCACCAGCCTGACAGCATCACCCTCACCGGGGCGCCGACCATGTCGCTGTCGATGCTGTGGCCGTTGCTGGTCTGCACGCTGGGCTTCTCCTTCGGCTTCGCCGCCATCGTGCTGGCGCGGTTGCGGGCTGCGGTGATGGAGACGCGCGCGCGCAGCCTGCTGCTCGCCCGCGGCAGCCGGGTGGCGGCGCCGCGATGACCCACCTGCCGTTCGTCGCCGCCGCCTACGCGCTCACCGTGGCCGTGGGGCTGTTGCTGTCGGTGTCGGCCGCCTTGCGGCTCCGGCGCGCCGGCCGCCGCCTGGACGCGGTCGAGACGCGGGACCGGCCATGACCCGGCGGTCGCGCCGCCTGTGGCTGGTCGGCGGCTGCCTGCTGGGCTTCGGCAGCGCGGCCGGGCTGACGCTGCAGGCCTTCTCGGCCAACATCGTGTTCTTCATGGCCCCATCGCAGCTCCTGGCCGCACCCCCGGCGCCGGGGCGCACGGTGCGCCTCGGCGGCATGGTGGTGGCGGGCTCGCTGCGCCAGCAACGCACGCCCGGACAGGAGCCGTCGGTGACGTTCTCGGTGACCGACGGCCAGCGCGCGGTGCCGGTGCGCTATGTCGGCATCCTGCCGGACCTGTTCCGCGAGGGTCAGAGCGTGGTGGCGCTGGGCGAGATGCAGTCCGATCGCAGCTTCCGCGCCGCCGAGGTGCTGGCCAAGCACGACGAGACCTACATGCCGCGCGACGTCGCGGCCGCCCTGCGCCGGTCCGGCCGCTGGGACCCGCGCTTCGGCCCGCCGCCGCCGGCGGCAAGCTGGAACGCCATGACCGCGACCGCGTCCACCCGGGGCAGCTGAGGCGGGCATGACGAGCCTCGGCCTCACACAGATCCTGGGCGGGCTGCTCGGACCGGAGCTCGGCCGGTTCGCGCTGGCGCTGGCCTGCTGCCTCGCCGTCTGCCAGATGGCGCTGCCGCTGCTGGGCGCCTGGCGCGGCCGGGCGCGGCTGATGGCCACGGCGCCCGGCCTGGCCTATGGCCAGCTCGGCTGCCTGCTGCTGTCGTTCGCCTGCCTCGCGGCGGCGGCGATCGGCGACGACTTCTCGGTGCAGAACATCGCCGAGAACAGCGCGATCTCCAAGCCGCTGCTCTACAAGATCACCGGCATCTGGGGGAACCACGAGGGCTCGATCCTGCTCTGGTCGCTGATCCTGGGCGCGTGCGGCGCGGCTGTCGCCTGGTTCGGACGCCGGCTCCCGACCTCGCTGCGCGCGCGCGTGCTGGGGGTGCTCGGCGGCACCGCGGCCGGGTTCGAGCTGTTCTGCCTGCTGACCTCTAATCCGTTCGACCGGGTATGGCCGGCGCCGGTGGACGGGCACGGCATGAACCCGCTGCTGCAGGATCCCGGCCTCGCCTTCCATCCGCCCATCCTCTACGCCGGCTATGTCGGCTTCGCGGTGCCGTTCGCGTTTGCCGTCGCCGCCCTGCTGGAAGGCCGCATCGATGCCGCCTGGGGCCGGTGGGTGCGGCCGTGGGCGGTCGCCGCCTGGTGCTTCCTGACCTGCGGCATCGCGCTGGGCTCCTGGTGGTCTTACTACGTGCTCGGCTGGGGCGGCTACTGGTTCTGGGACCCGGTCGAGAACGCCTCGCTGCTGCCCTGGCTGACCGGCACCGCCCTGATGCATTCGGCGATCGTGGTCGAGAAGCGCGAGGCGCTGAAGGTCTGGACCGTGCTGCTGGCGATCGGCACCTTCTCGCTGTCGCTGTCCGGCACCTTCCTGGTGCGCTCGGGCATCCTCAACTCGGTGCACGCCTTCGCCAACGACCCGACGCGCGGGGTGTTCATCCTGGGCCTGCTCGGGCTGGTGATCGGCGGCGCGCTGCTGCTGTTCGCGGTGCGCGCGCCGAGGCTGTCCGCGGGCGGCATCTTCGCGCCGCTGTCGCGCGAGGGCGCGCTGGTGCTGAACAATATCGGGCTGTGCGCGATCTGCGCGGTGGTGCTCACCGGCACGATGTATCCGCCGTTCATGAGCCTGCTGGCAGGCCAGGCGATCAGCGTCGGCAAGCCGTTCTTCGACGCCACCGCAGCCCCCATGGCGCTGCCGCTGCTGGCGGTGATGGCGATCGGGCCGCTGCTGCCCTGGAAGCGGGCGCGGCTGGCGCCGGCGATCGGCAGGCTGTGGTGGGCGGCGCTGCTCGCCGGCGCCGTCGGGCTGGCGGCGCGCTTCGGGCTGCGCGGCCTGCTGCCGGCGCTGGCGCTGGCCCTCGGCGTGTGGGTGATCGCGGCCAGCCTGGCCGAGCTCGCGCATCGGCTGCAGCTGCGGCGCCTGCCACTGCGCGACAGCCTGGAGCGGGCCCGTCACCTGCCGCGCGCGGTGTTCGGCGCAGCGCTCGCGCATGCCGGCGTCGGCATCACCGTGATCGGGCTCGCCGGCATGAGCCAGGCGAGCCATGCCATCGTCTCCGTCCATCCCGGCGACGGCGTGACACTGGCCGGCTACCGCTGGACGCTGCAGGACCTCGCCGACGCGCCGGGCCCGAACTACCACGCCCGCACCGCCACCATCCTCGTCACCCGAAACGGCCGGCCGGTCGCCACCCTGCACCCGTCGCGTCGCGACTTCGAGGGGCAGAACCAGACGACGACCGAGGTGGCGATCCACACCAACCTGGTGTCCGACCTGTATGCCGTGCTGGGCGACGAGCATGGGCAGGGAGCCGACCGGACGGCCGTGCTGCGGCTGCACTACAATCCGCTGGCGCCCTGGATATGGCTGGGCGGGCTGGTGATGGCGCTCGGCGGCGGCGTGTCGCTCAGCGACCGGCGCGTCCGGGTCGGCGCGCCCCGGCGGGCCCGCGTGCGGGTCGCGGTGCCGGCGGAATGAGCGCCGTCACGCCCGATGCGTCGCGGCGGCGCATCCTGACGGCGGCACCGCTGGCCGTCGCCGCCGCGGCCGGGGTCGGCTTCTGGACCATGCTGGCCGGCATGCGCCGGGGCTCGTTCGACCCGCACGACATCCACGCCCCGGCGCTGAACCGGCAGGTGCCGGCGTTCGCGCTGCCCGACCAGGCGCCCGGGCACGGCTTCTCGGCCGCCGAGCTGCGCGACGCCAGGGCGCCGCTGCTGGTCAACTTCTTCGCTTCCTGGTGCATCCCCTGCGTGATCGAGGCGCCGGTGCTGGCGGCGTTGCAGGGCCGGCTGCCGGTCTGGGGCATCGCCTACAAGGACCGGCCGGAGGATGCCGCCGGCTTCGTTTCGCGCACCGGCTCCCCCTACATGCGCCTCGCCGCCGACCGCGACGGCCTGTCGGCGATCGAGTGGGGCGTGTCGGGAGTGCCGGAGAGCTTCCTGATCCGGCCGGGCGGCATCATCGCCTGGCATGTCGCCGGCCCGCTGACGCCGGAGATCGTTGCGGGCGAGCTGCTGCCGCTGGCGGCGAGCCTGCGACGATGAGGCGCATGCTCCTCGCGGCCGCGCTGCTCGCCGGCGTGACGCTGCCGGCGCTGGCGGTGGACGACCCGTCCGAGATGCTGCGCGATCCGCGCCAGGAAGCGCGCGCCGAGGCGATCGGCGCCCAGCTCCGCTGCCTCGTCTGCCAGAACGAGAGCATCGAGGATAGCGGCGCCGACCTCGCCCGCGACCTGCGCCACCTGGTGCGCGCCCACGTCGCAGCCGGCGACAGCGACCGGCAGATCATCGACTGGATGGTGGTCCGCTACGGCGACTTCATCCGCCTGCAGCCGCGCCTGCGCCCGGCCACCCTGCTGCTCTGGCTCATGCCGCTGCTGGCGGTGGGCGTCGGCGGACTGGCGGCCTGGCTCGGGCTGCGCCGCCGCCCGTCCGCGCCGGAGCCGCTGGCGCCCGAGGAGCGCGCGAGGCTGGCCGAGCTGGTGCGCTGATGCAGGCGATCTTCTGGATCGAGGCCGCGCTGCTGACGCTGCTGGCGCTGCTGCCGGCGGCAGCGGCGCTGCGCGGCACGCCGCGGCTGCACGACCGGCGCGAGCCGGCGCTGGCGCTGCACCGAGCCCAGCTGCGCGAGCTCGAGCGCGACCGCCGCGACGGGCTGATCGCGGCCTCGGAGCATCAGGCCGCGCGGCTGGAGGTGGAGCGCCGCCTGCTCTCGGCCGCCGCGGGCGCCCCGGGGCTGGCGGAAGCGTCGGCGACGGACGGGCGCGGCGGCTGGCTCGGGCTGGCGCTCGTGCTGCCGGCCGCGCTGGCGCTGTATCTGCTTGGCGGCCGTCCCGGGCTGCCGGCCCAGCCGGTGGCGCAGCGCATGGCGCAGGCGGAGTCCCGCATGCAGGAGGACGAGGCGCTGATCGCCACGCTGCGTCAGGGGCTGGCGCGGCTCGATCCGGCAGCACCCGAGGCGCGCCAGGGCTATATCCTGCTCGGCCAGGCGGACGCCTCGCGCAGCGACTGGGGCGCCGCGGCGGCAGCCTGGCGGGTGGCCCTGGCGCACGGCTTCGACCCGGCGCTGGCCATGCAGGCGGCCGAGGCGCAGAGCCGCGCCGACGGCGGCGTCAGCGCCGACTCCGCCGCCCTGTTCCGCCATGCCCTGCAGGCGGCCCCCGCCGACGCGCCGTGGCGCCAGCTGGCGGAGCAGCGCATCGCCCAGTCCGAGCATCATTGAGACGGCGATGCATCGTGCCCATGTCGGCATCATGAGCAACGATCCCGATCCCGGCCCTGTCCTCCCCGACGCCGCCGCCGAAGCGACCGACGCGCCTGCCACCAAGCCGGAACCGGAGATCGGCGGCCCCAAGGGCCCGGAGCCGACCCGCTACGGCGACTGGACGGTCAAGGGACGCTGCATCGACTTCTGAGCGGCCCCGGCGTCAGGTAGCGATACCCTCGCGTAACGATCCGGCCTAGTCTGGTCGCCGGCACGACAGGTGCCGACACCCGGGCTGCATGGCTGGATCGCATGGCGCCGTTCCACTTCTCCGGCACGATCCGGGCCGGCAGGCCCGCCCGACCCCGGCCCGGCCGCCACCTGCTGGCGGCGTGCCTGCTCGCGGCGCTGGCGACGCCGGCCCGCGCCGACGACTTCGAGCTGCCCGGGCTGCCGGTCGACAGCATGATGTTCGTCCGGATGCTGCAGCAGCGCCATCCCGCCGGCGCCAGCGCCGCCGAGCGGGATCGTGCGGAGGCCAGCGCCGCGGCGGCGGAAACGACGGGCAACCGGGTCGCCCGCGTGGCGGCGCTGGAGAACCGGCTGGGCATGGACCAGGCCGACGCCGACCTCTGGCTGTCGCTCGCGCGCGCCGAGCTGGCGCTGCCGACCCCCGATCCGGCGCGTGCCCTCGATGCCGCCTGGCAGGCGCAGGAGAACACGGAGAAGGTTGGCGACAGGGCGCAGGCGTTCGGCGTCATGGCCGACGTGCTGCTGGCGGAAAAGCGCCCGTCGCAGGCGGGCGAGGCGCTGGAGGCGGCGGTCGCGGCCGCACCCGACGATCCCGGCTACAGGACCCGCCTCGCTGCGGTGAACGCGGCTGCCGGGCTGCTGGTCCGCCGGGTGCGCACGGAGGCGGACGCCGAGCCGCCGCGCGCCTGCATCGGCTTCAGCGTGCCGCCGTCGCGCCGCAACGATTTCCATGCCGAGGACTGGGTGACGCTGAGCCCTGCGGTGAAGGACGTCGCCATCACCCACGAGGGCGACGAGATCTGCCTCTCGGGCCTGCCGCTCGCCACCACCACGCAGGCGACGATCAGGGCCGGCATGCCGGGCCAGTCCGGGCTGCGGCTGAAGCAGGAGGCCAACGTCGCGCTGACGCTGGGCGATCGCACGCCGCTGCTGGCCTTCGACAACCGCATGTTCCTGCTGCCGCGCGGCCAGGCGCCGCGCATCGTGCTGAGCAGCACCAACATCGCCTCGGTGAAGATCCGCATCGCCTATTTCAGCGAGCGCACGATCCAGCCCTGGACCGCCGACCACCGGCTCGGTACCGCCATCGACAGCTACGTGGCCAGCAACCTCGACAAGGACGGCGCGCGCATCGTCTGGTCGGGCCGGGCGGCGATCCCGCACTACCAGCGCAACGCCCGCCAGCACGTGGTGCTGCCGCTGCCGGCCGACGCGATGGTCCTGCCCGAGCTCTACGCCGTCGCCGTGACGGCCGACGACGGCCATGATACGAGTGACGTGCAGGCGGTGCAGCCGGTGCTGCAGACCGATCTGGCGCCCACGGTGTGGCGGGGCGCCGATGGCCTCGCGATCCAGCTCCGCGGCTATTCCGACGCCGGGCCCCGGAGCGGCGTGCATCTGCGGCTGCTTGCCCGCAACAACGACATCCTGGCCGAGACCGACACCGACGCCGGCGGCTTCGCGCGCTTTGCCGCCCCGCTGCTCGCCGGCACCGACCAGATGGCGCCGGCGACGATCCAGGGCCTGGCGGCGGCGGACGGCGCCAGGCCCGCCGACTTCGTCAGCCTCGATCTCGACAGCGCCGCCTTCGACCTGTCGGGCCGCGGCACCGGCGGCCTGCCGCAGCCGGGTCCGGTGGATGCGTTCGCCTGGACCGATCGCGGCATCTACCGTCCCGGCGAGACGGTGCAGCTCATGGCCCTGCTGCGCGATCCGGGCGGGCGGCCGGTGTCGCTGCCGGTCCGGGTGCGGGTGCGCCGCCCGAACAACCAGATCTTCCTGGACAAGCCGGCCGACGCCGCCGGCGACGCGTCCGCGCATCTGGCGGTGACGCTGTCGAACGGCGCCGCCGCCGGGATGTGGAGCGTCGAGCTGCTGACCGACCCGAAGCGGCCGCCGGTCGGCCGCACGACGTTCAAGGTCGATGCCTTCGTGCCCGACCGCATGGCGGTCAGCCTCGGCGCCCTGCCGGCCACCCTGGTGCCGGGCAGCGCGGCGCAGGTGCCGGTCAACGCGCGCTTCCTGTACGGCGCGCCGGCCGCCGGCCTCACCGGCGGCGCCACCATCACGCTGGATGCCGCCCAGACGCCGCCTGCCGCCCTGTCCGGCTACCGGATCGGGCTGGTGGACGAGCAGTTCGCGCCGGCCGCGATCAAAACCGATCTGCCCGCCACCGATGCCAGGGGCATGACGACGCTGAACCTGTCGCTCGACAGCGCGCCCGACAGCACGCATCCGGTGCAGGCGCATCTCGACGTGGTGGTGAACGATCCCTCCGGTCATGGCGCCCGGGCGCAGGCCGACCTGCCGGTCCGCGCGTCCGGCCCGCTGATCGGCATCAGGCCGGCCTTCACGGACGCCGTCGATGCCGGCGCCGAGGCCGGCTTCGACATCGCCGCGATCGACCCAGACGGGCGCCGCATCGCCCTGCCCGCGCATCTCAGGCTGGTGCGCGAGCAGCCCGACTGGCGCCTGGTCACGCGCGGCACCCTCGCCTCGTTCGAGACGGTGTGGCGCGACGAGCCGATCGAGAGCCGGGACGTGGCCATTCCCGCCTCGGGCACGCTGCATGTCGCCCGCCGTCTCGCCTTCGGCCGCTACCGGCTCGAGGTCGCGCAGACCGCCGGCCTGTCGGCGAGCTCGGTGCGGTTCCGCTCCGGCTGGAGCGAGTCCGGCAATCCGGACGTGCCGGACGCCGCCGACGTCTCGGCCGACCACGCCCGCTACGCCGCCGGCGACACCGCGCGGGTGCATGTCACGGCACCGTTCGCCGGGCCCGCCACCCTGCTCGTGCTGACCGACCGGGTGCAGTCGACGCGCAATGTCTCGCTGGCCGCCGGCGGCTCGGACTTCGATGTGAGGATCGATCCCGCCTGGGGACCCGGCGCCTATGTCGCGGTGCACGCCTACCGGCCTGGCGGCGGCACCCGGCGTCCGGACCGCGCCATCGGCCTGGTCTGGCTGGCGATCGACCCGGCCGGCCGCCATCTCGACACCGCCTTCACGGCACCCCCGTCCGCGCGTCCGGCCGGCCTCGTGCATGTCCGCCTGCACACGCAGCCCCGTGCCTGGGCCAGCATCGCCGCCGTCGACGAGGGCATCCTCCGCCTCACCGGCTTCGCCTCGCCGATCCGGCCGCGCACTTCCTCGGCCGGCGGGCGCTCGGCATCGACATACGCGACGACTGGGGCCACCTGATCGCGCCGGGCGAGGGCGAGGCCGCCGCCCTGACGCAGGGCGGCGACGAGGGCGGCGACGACAAGCCGAACATCCCGCAGACCATCCTGTCGCTGTTCCAGGCGCCGGTGCAGGCGGATGCCAACGGCGACATCGACGTGCCGCTGGCGCTGCCCGATTCCGCCGGCCAGGTCAGGCTGATGGCGGTGAGCTGGAACGGCACGCGCGTCGGATCGGCCAGCGCCGACATGCTGGTGCGCGACCGGCTGGTGGCCGAGCCGCTGCTGCCGCGCTTCCTGGCACCCGGAGACAGCGCCCGGATCGGCCTGCTGCTGCAGAACCTGGAGCTCGCCGCAGGCCCGGTGACCTGGCGGATGACCGCCGACGGCCCGGTCGCGTTCGACGGTCCGGCCACCCAGACCCTGACGCTGGCCCAGGGCGCGCAGGCGATCCCGACGCTGATGCTGCGCGCCACCGGCACCGGAACCGCCACCCTGCATCTCGATGTCGATGGGCCGGGCGGCTTCCATGCCAGGCACGACGCCACGCTGATGCTGCGCACCAGCCGCCCCCGCCTGGTCACCGCCAGCACCGAGCCGCTGGCGGCGGGTGCTGCCGCCACCCTGGCAGCACCGGCGGCCGGCTACCTGCCCGGCTCCTGGACGGCATCGGCGAGCTTCGGCAGCGCCGTGCGCTACGATGCCGGCGCGCTGCTGACGGCCCTCGACGACTATCCGCTGTTCTGCCTGGAGCAGGCGACCAGCAAGGGCCTGCCGCTGACGCTGGCCCCGACTGGGTTCCCCGGCCGCGCCGCCCGGCTGCAGCGGCTGGTGGAGGCGGTGCTGGACCGGCAGCGCTTCGATGGCGGCTTCGGCCTGTGGTCGGCGAGCGACGAGGCCGAACGCTGGCTGTCGGCTTATGCCACCGAGTTCCTGCTGCGGGCCCGTCATGCCGGGGCCACGGTTCCGGACGCCGCCCTGCGCGACGCGCTGGCGTTCCAGGCGCAGTCGCTCGACCAGGACGCGTCCGATCCCAAGGCGCTGGCAGCACGGGCCTATGCGCTCTACGTGCTGGCGCTCGGCGGCGACGGCCGGATCGGCCGGGCGCGCATCCTGTACGAGGCGCTCGACACGCTGCCGACGCCGCTGGCCCGCGCCCAGCTCGGCGCCGCCCTGGCGATCGGCAACGACCGGCCGCGGGCCGACGCCGCGTTCGCCGCCGCAGCCGGCTCCGGCGACCGGCAGTTCTGGGCGTTCGACTACGGCGACACGCTGCGCGACCAGGCGGCCATCGCCGTGCTGCTGGCGGAGAACGGCGCGCCGGCCTCGCTGCTCCGCCCGGTGCTGCAGCGCCTGCCCGGCAGCGACCTGAAGCCGGACGAGCTGTCCACGCAGCAGCAGGCCTGGCTCGCCGCCGCCGCGTTCGCCGCCGGCGGCAGCGCCGGCCCGGTGCGGATCAGCCTGGAGGGCCGGGCGCTGCCGCCCGCCACGCTCGTCAGCCTGCCGCTCGCCGGGGAGGCGCACGTCCGCAACGACGGCGACGCGCCGGTCTGGCGCAGCATCCAGATCTCGGGCGTGCCGGTGCAGGCGCTGCCGGCGGCGAAGTCCGGCCTGCGCGTTTCCCGGCGCTTCTTCACGCTCGACGGGCAGCAGCTGGATCTCGATCATCTCAGGCAGAACGACGAGTTCGTGCTGCTGTTCGAGGGCGGGCTCGCCAGCGCCGACCGGGCGCATCAGGTGCGGCTGCTGCAGGGACTGCCGGCCGGGTGGGAGATCGCCCGCCGCCTCGGCCCGGATGCGGCGCCGGGCATGGACTGGCTGGGCAAGCTGTCCACGCCGCGCGCCATGCCCGCCGCGGACGACCGCTACGCCGCGGTGATGACGCTCGATGGTGACACGCCGGGCTTCCGGCTCGCGGTCCGGCTGCGCGCCGTCACCGTCGGCACCTTCGGCATGCCCGGGGCGGACGTGGCCGACATGTATCAGCCCGGCCTGTTCGCCCGGCAGGGCAGCGCCACCATCACCGTGCTGCCGCCGTGAGCAAGGCCAGGGCGCTGCCCTGGACCCGCCGGGGGCGACCGCCCCCAGACCCGGATTCCAAAGGCATGCCTTTGGCGGGGTCCAGGGGCAGAGCCCCTGGCCTGCTGCTGCTGATCATCCCCGCTTTGCTGCCCGCCGCCCTCGCCGTGCTCGACCGCACCTGCCCGCCCGACCTGTCGCGCCTGCACGCGCTCGGCTCGGAGGTGCTGGACCGCCACGGCCGCCTGCTGGCCGATCTGCCGGCGCCGGGCGGCATACGCCGGCTCGACACGAGGCCGGACGAGGTGGCGCCGGTGTTCCTCGACCTGCTGCTGCGCACGGAGGACCGGCGCTTCTTTCGCCATGCCGGCATCGAGCCGCGCGCCCTGCTGCGGGCGGCGCTGCAGGGCCTCGCGGCCGGGCGCGTGGTGTCGGGCGGCTCGACGCTGACCATGCAGGCGGCGCGGCTGCTGGAGCCGCGGCCACGCACGCTGCGCTCCAAGCTGATCGAGCTGTTCCGCGCCACCCAGCTCGAGGAGCGCCTCGGCAAGACCGGCGTGCTGGAGGTGTGGCTGACGCTGGCGCCCTATGGCGGTAACCTGGAAGGGGTGAAGGCGGGCGCGCAGGCCTGGTTCGGCGTGCGGCCGGCCGGACTGGACCGGGCCCAGGCGGCGCTTCTGGTGGCGATCCCGCGCCGGCCGGAGGCGCTGCGTCCGGACCGCCATGCGGCGCGCGCCGTCGCCCTGCGCGACCGGCTGCTGGGGCCGGGCGATGTGTCGCGCGGGCTGCCGGTGCCGGACCGGCGCCTGCCGTTCCCCGCGCACGCCATCCAGGCGATCCGCCGGGTCCCGCTCGCCGACCGCCGGCCGGTGCTGCGCACGACGCTGGATCTCGCCCTGCAGACCGGACTGGAGGCGCTGCTGTCGCGCACCCTGGGCGAGCGGTCGGACCGGGTGAGCGCTGCGGCGCTGATCGCCGACGCCGCCTCGCGCGACGTGCTGGCGATCGCGTCCGGCGACGGCAGCGCCGGTGGCGTCCGCGCCGGCGCCATGGACCTGACGCAGGCGGTGCGCTCGCCCGGCTCGGCGCTGAAGCCGATGCTGTACGGGCTCGCCTTCCAGGACGGGCTGGCGCGTCCGGACACCATCCTGAGCGACCTGCCGCATCATTTCGGCCGCTACGCGCCGGAGAACTTCGATCGCCGCTTCACGGCCCCGGTCACCGCGGCGGAGGCGCTGCGCCGGTCCCTCAACGTCCCGGCGGTGCTGCTGCTGTCCGGGCTCGGGCCCGGCCGCTTCGCCGGCTGGCTGCAGGCCGCCGGCGCGCGCCTGGTGCTGCCGCCGGGCAGCGTCGCGTCGCTGCCGATGGCGCTCGGCGGCGGCGGCATCCGCATGCGCGACCTGGCCGCCCTGTATGCCGCACTCGCCACGGACGGCGCCGACCGGCCGCTGCGCCTGCTGCCGGACGCGCCGTCGCCCGCGCGCCCGCTGCTGCAGGCCAGTGCTGCCGCCCTGGTCGCCGGGGCGCTGACACGCGACTTCCCGGATGGCGGCCCGGGCGGCGTCGCCTGGAAGACCGGCACCAGCTGGGGCGGCCGCGACGCCTGGGCGCTCGGCTTCGATGCGTCGCATGTCGGCGCGGTCTGGATCGGCCGGCCGGACGGCACCGCGATCGAGGGCGCCACCGGCCATGACAGCGCGCTGCCGGTGCTGTCGCAGCTGTTCGGCCTGCTGCCGCCGGCGCCGCGCGCGGCCGCCGCGGAGCAGGCGGTCGCCGCCGGGGCGCCCATCTCGGTCACGGCGGAGGCGTCGCTGCGCATCCTGTTCCCGCCTCCGGATGCGGAGCTGTCGATGGACGGGCCGGTGCCGCTGCGGGTGATGGGCGGCCGGCGGCCGATCAGCTTCCTGGTCGATGGCCGGCCGCTGCCGTCGCGCCCGAGCAGCCGGACGGCGAGCTGGCTGCCCGCCGGCGCCGGCTTCTATGCGCTGTCGGTGATCGATGCGGACGGGCTCAGCGACCGGCTGACGGTGCGGGTGCGCTGAGACCGGGACAGTCCCGGCAGGTGCCGCGCGTCAGGCCTTGCCGCGGACGACACGCGGCGTCCAGTCCACCACGGTGCGCCTGTAGCTGGGCGGCTTCGGCTGGCAGGAGATCAGATACAGCCCGACCACGTAGACCAGGTTGGCGAGCGCATTGAAGCGCAGCGCCATCGCCAGCGACGGCGACGCATCGACCATGATCCAGATGCTGTAGACGGCGAACGGGATCGACAGCGGGCGCAGGCCCTGCAGCATGAAGCGCAGCGGGTTGGCATGGCCCGGCTTCACCAGCGGCCGCATGCGGTGGATCGAGACATAGAAGAACGCCGCGAACAGCCAGGTCAGCACGTTCCACAGGCCGTTGCCGAAGCCCATATGGCCGGTCGCGAGGATGGCGACCAGCGAGGCGGCGTCCAGCACCACCGCGCCGAGCTGCAGGCTCATGCCGACATCGAACCCGGAGGGCTTCTCCGGCAGCCGATCGACCAGCGGCTGGAACACCCGGTCCAGCAGCCATCCGTCGAACTGGTTGACCTTGTCGGCAACGCTCATGGTCGGGGTGCTTCCGGCAGATCGGCGGCAAGGTCAAGATGCGGCTCACCGGACCCGGTCCAGCCCATGTGTGCCGCCACCCGCCCGAACGCAAGAAGGGCGGCACCGTCGCCGGTACCGCCCCTCCTGTTCCACGAGATCCCGCGAACGGGATCAGGCGGGCGGGATCACTCCGGCTGCGCGCTGCGGCGACGGATCGCGGCGGACAGGATGTCGCCGAGCGAGGCGCCGCTGTCGGACGAGCCGTACTCGTTGATCGCAGCCTTGTCCTCCTCGACCTCGCGACCCTTGATGGTCAGCGACAGCTTGCGCGACGCGCGATCGACCGACACCACCTTGGCATCGACCTTCTCGCCGACGGCGAACCGCTCCGGACGCTGCTCGGCCTTGTCGCGGGCGAGCTCGGCGCGGCGGATGAAGCCGGTCAGCACCTCGTCGACCTTGACCTCGATGCCGTTCGCCTGCACCGCGGTGACGATGCAGGTGACGACGGCGCCCTTGTTCACGCGGCTCAGCGTGTCGGCGGCCGGATCGTCATGCAGCTGCTTGATGCCGAGCGAGATGCGCTCCTTCTCGACGTCGACGTCCAGCACCTTGGCCTGGATGACCTGGCCCTTCTCGTAGGCGGCCATCGCCGCCTCGCCGGCCTCGTCCCAGGAGATGTCGGACATGTGCACCATGCCGTCGATGTCGGCCGAGATGCCGATGAACAGGCCGAACTCGGTGATGTTGCGGATCTCGCCCTCGACCGTCGAGCCGACCTTGTGCTCCTCGGCGAACACCTCCCACGGGTTGCGCTGCACCTGCTTGAGGCCGAGCGAGATGCGGCGCTTGGAGCTGTCCACGTCCAGCACCATCACGTCCACTTCCTGCGAGGTGGCGACGATCTTGCCCGGATGGACGTTCTTCTTGGTCCAGCTCATCTCGGACACGTGCACGAGACCCTCGACGCCCGGCTCCAGCTCCACGAAGGCGCCATAGTCGGTGATGTTGGTCACACGCCCACTGTAGCGCGCGCCAGGCGGATACTTCGCCGCGACACCTTCCCACGGATCGGCCTCGAGCTGCTTCATGCCGAGGCTGATGCGCTGGGTGTCGGAATTGAAGCGGATCACCTGCACGCGGACCTGCTGGCCGATCTGCAGCGCCTCGGACGGGTGGTTGATGCGCTTCCAGGCGATGTCGGTGACGTGCAGCAGGCCGTCGACGCCGCCGAGATCCACGAACGCGCCGTAATCGGTGATGTTCTTGACCACGCCGTCGAGGATCATGCCCTCCTTCAGGCCCTGGATCAGCTCCGAACGCTGCTCCGCACGGGTCTCCTCGAGCACCGCACGGCGCGACACCACGATGTTGCCGCGGGCGCGGTCCATCTTGAGGATCTGGAACGGCTGCGGGCTGCCCATCAGCGGGCCGACGTCGCGCACCGGGCGGATATCGACCTGGGAACCGGGCAGGAACGCCATCGCGCCGCCGAGATCGACGGTGAAGCCGCCCTTGACGCGGCCATAGATGGTGCCCTGGACGCGCTGCTGGCCCTCGAAGGCCTTCTCCAGGTTGGTCCAGGCCTCCTCACGGCGGGCCTTCTCGCGCGACAGCACGATGGCGCCGTCGCGGTCCTCGTAGCGCTCGACATAGAGCTCGATGACGTCGCCGGGCTTGACCTCGTGGTCCATGCCGGGGACGCCGAACTCCTTGAGCGAGACGCGGCCTTCGCTCTTGAGGCCGACATCGACGATCGCGAACTCCTCCGTGAGGCGGATCACCGTGCCGGTGACGACGGAGCCGTCGAAGCCGACGTCGCGGCCGAGGGTCTCGTCGAGGAGGGATGCGAAGTCTTCGCCGCCGAAATGATCGGTGGCGGATTGGGCTAGTGCGGCTGATGCCATGTGGCGGCGATATCCTGGATCCGGTGCGGCGCTCGGGCGCCACGGGACGGTTCTGCGCCCTGCGCCCGGCTCGGGGCGACAGCACGTCGTGTCCGCGGGCGTCGGACGCCGTCACGGACCGGTTGCGTCGAAGCGGACCCTGCCCGGAAGGGAAGCGCCTGCGGGCCAGCAGAGACACCCTCGGGCCTAGCGGAGTCAAGCGTCCGCGCGGCCAGGCGCATTCTTGAGACGCCGGGCTCCGGCTCTAACGGCCGCCGGTCCGGGCCCGGACGATCCGCATCGCCTCCTGCAGCACCGCGGCCGCGTCCATGCGGTCGCTGTCGATCTCCACCGCATCCGGCGCCGGCCGCAGCGGCGCCGCCTGACGCTGCGAGTCCGCGGCGTCGCGCGCCTCGAGCTCTGCCGTCACCGCCGCGATCGCCGCCGCCCGCTCGGCCGGCGCCACGACGGCGTCGCCGTGCAGCTGCCGCCAGCGCCGCTCCGCCCGCGCGCCGGCGGAGGCGGTGACGAACAGCTTCACCGGCGCGTCGGGGAAGATCACCGTGCCGATGTCGCGCCCGTCCAGCACCGCGCCATGCGCCGCCCCGAAGCCGCGCTGGAACGCCAGCAGTGCTGCGCGCACCGCCGGCTGCGCCGCCACCTGGCTCGCCGCGCGATCCACCTCCGGCGTGCGCAGGTCGCTGCGGTCGAGATCCTCGGGCAGCAGCGCGCGCGCCTGCGGCCCGGCATCGCCCGACGGCGCCAGCCCGGCATCGAGCATGCGCCGGCCGACGGCCCGATACAGCAGCCCGGTATCCAGGTAGGGCAGCCCCAGCGCCTCGGCGAGCGCCCGGGCCAGCGTGCCCTTGCCGGCCGCGGCCGGTCCGTCGACGGCGACGACCAGCCGTGCGCTCACGCCCCCGCCTCCGCGGCGAGCCCGGCGCCGAGCCGGTTCATCAGCGCCACGAAGCCCGGGAAGCTGGTCTCGATGAAGGCGGTGTCGTCCACCGTCACCGGGCGCTCCGCCGCCAGCCCCAGCACCACGGCGCTCATCGCCAGCCGGTGATCCATCCGCGTCGCCACCCGGCCGCCACCGGCAGGCGGGCGTCCGGTGCCGGCCACGATCAGGTCGTCGCCCTCGATCCGCACCGGCACGCCGTTGGCGGCCAGCAGCGCCATCGTCGCCGTCAGCCGGTCGCTCTCCTTGACGCGCAGCTCGCCCAGGCCCCGCATCCGCGTCTCGCCGGCGGCGAACGCGGCGGCGACGGCCAGCACCGGATATTCGTCGATCATGCTCGGCGCCCGCTCCACGGGAACCTCGACGCCGCGCAGCGCGCCCGCCTCTACCACGAGGTCGCCGACCGGCTCGCCGCCTTCCGCCCGCCGGTTCACGATGTCGAGCAGGCCGCCCATCTCGCGCAGCGTGGCGAACAGCCCGGTGCGCAGCGGGTTGAGCCCGACCGCCTCGACCGTCACCGCCGAGCCCGGCACCAGCAGCGCGGCCACCAGCGGGAACGCCGCCGAGGACGGGTCGGACGGCACCGCGACGTCGCGCGCCAGCAGCCGCGGCCTGCCGGCGAGGCGGACGACGCGGCCGGCGCCGTCGGCTTCCACCGAGACCGCGGCGCCGAAATGGCGCAGCATGTTCTCGCTGTGGTCGCGGGTCGGCACCGGCTCCTCCACCACGGTCTCGCCGTCGGCGTTCAGGCCGGCCAGCAGGATCGCCGACTTCACCTGCGCGGACGCCACCCGGAGGCGCCAGGAGATCGGCCTGGGCTCGGCGACGCCCGCGATGCAGAGCGGCAGCCGGCCGCCGGCGCGCGCGGTGAACACCGCCCCGGTGCCGGCCAGCGGCTCGATCACCCGGTTCATCGGCCGGCCGCGCAGGCTGGCGTCGCCGGTCATCACCGCGTTGATCGGATGGCTGGCCAGGATGCCGGCGAGCAGCCGGGCGGCGGTGCCGGAATTGCCCATGTCGAGCACGTCCTCGGGTTCCAGCAGCCGCCCGATGCCGCGCCCGACCACGCGCCAGCTGCCGTCGGCCTCCCGCGCCACCTCGGCGCCCAGCGCCCGCATGGCGGCCGCGGTGCGCAGCACGTCCTCGCCGTCCAGCAGGCCGGCGATGCGGGTCTCGCCCTCGGCCAGGCCCGCGAACATCAGCGCCCGGTGACTGATCGACTTGTCGCCCGGAACACGCACCGACCCGCGCAGCGCCGCACCCGGACGACGCACCACCAGAGGGCGGGCCAGGCTGTGCACGAGGGCGGTCGGGGTCTGCTGCATGCGGCTCCCCTTGCTGGTTCGGCGCCCCCGAAGTCAATGCGCGCGGCGCCGGCGGATGCGGCGGTGCCTGTTTGACAGCCGGGCATCGAGGTGGCATGGGCCCCGCCCTGCGATCGCCTCGTCCTCACATAGGGTCACAATGGCCAAGCCAGAACTCGGCACCAAGCGCGTCTGCGTCTCGTGCAGCACGCGCTTCTACGATCTGACCAAGGTTCCGGCCGTCTGCCCCAAGTGCGGCACCGAGCAGCCGCTAGACCAGCCGCGCGTGCGGCGCGGCAGCGGCAACCTGCCGGCGGAGGATCGCCGCCCGAAGAAGCCGGTGGTGGATCCGGAAGATCAGGACACCGAGGCCGAGCCCGCCGAGGACGAGGCGGAAACCGACGAGGTCGCCGAGGATACCGACGATCTGGACGACGATGCCGACGTGATCGGCACCGACATCGAGGTCGAGCCGGACAGCGACGAGAACGAGCGCTGAGGCCAGCCCGGCCTCGCCGCGCCGCTCGCGGTCCGGCGGCCGGGCCGGCCGCGCTGCTGGCGGGCGTCCTGATCCTGCCGGCCGGCCCGGCGCGGCCGGCTGAGCCCACGCCGTCCGGGCCAGAGCCCGGACGAGCCGTGGCCTGGCCCGACGACCGCTTCCACCGTCTCGCGGCCCTGGCGCTGCTGGAGGAGCTGCGCAGCGCGCTGCTGAGCGAGAACAGCGCCACCCTGACGCTCGAACGCTGGTGCGCGACCCACGGCCTTGCCGGACGCCGGCCCGCGGAGCCTGCGACGATCGTCGCCGAGCGCGACCCCTCCCGCACGCTGCCGCTGCAGCCGTCGGATCGCGTCCGGCTGCAGGCAGGCCCCGACGAGCCGGTCCGCTACCGCCACGTGCGGCTGAGCTGCCACGGCCACCTGCTGTCGGAGGCCGACAACTGGTATGTGCCGGCGCGCCTGACGCCCGCGATGAACCGGCAGCTCGACGCCACCGGGACGCCGTTCGGCCGGGTGGTGCAGGCGCTCGGCTTCTCCCGCACGACGCTGTCGAGCCGCCTGCTCTGGCAGCCGCTGCCGCCGGACTGGATCGCCGCCGCCGGACCGGCGCCGTCGGCAACCCCGCTGCAGATCCCCGATGCCCTGATCGAGAACCGGGCCGTGCTGCGCCGCCGCGACGGACTGCCGTTCTCGCTGGTGGTCGAGACCTACCGGCGGGGGCTGCTCGACTTCGCGGCCCCTCCCGGCGGATAAGCCGAGCTCGGTCGCATTCCTGCCGGAGCCCGCCATGAAGCCGCCGCGTCAGCTCCGCCTCAACGTCAACCTGCTCAATTCCGGCGCCCATCCGCTTGCCTGGCGCAGCCGGCAGGGCAACCCGCGCGCCTGCATCGAGCTTGGCCACCATCTCGAGGTGGCGCGCCTGGCCGAGCGCGGGCGGCTGGATGCGGTGTTCCTGGCGGACCAGCTCTCGATCAATGCCGGCATCGACGAGACGCCGGGCTGGGGCTGGCTCGATCCGGTCGCGGTGGTGCCGGCCATGGCGGCGGCGACCACGCATGTCGGCTTCATCCTCACCGCCAGCACCACCTTCGGCCACCCCTACCCGCTCGCGCGCACCCTGTGCTCGCTCGACCATGTCAGCGGCGGGCGCGTCGGCCTCAACCTGGTCACGACGATGGCCGAGGCGGCTGCGGCCAATTTCGGCACCGCGATGCCGCCGGCGCACGAGCGCTACGAGCGCGCGGCCGAGTTCGTCGCGGTGCTGCAGGCGCTGTGGGCGAGCTGGGAGGCGGAGGCCTTCGATCCGGACCCGGCCGGCGCCCGCTTCGCCGACATGAGCCGCATCCACCCGATCGCGCATCGCGGCCGCCATTTCACCGTGCGCGGACCGCTGCAGCTGCCGCGCTCGCCGCAAGGGCGGCCGCTGCTGGTGCAGGCCGGCGGCTCGGACGAGGGCCGGGCGCTGGCGGCCGCGACCGCCGACGGGGTGTTCAGCGTGGCGCAGGATCGCGACACGGCGGTCGGCTTCCGCGACGACCTCCGCGCCCGGGCGGCGGCACGGGGCCGCGATCCGGACGACGTCGCCATCCTGCCGGGCCTGATCACCGTGATCGGCGACAGCGACGCGGCGGCGCAGGCGCGGCTGGCTGAGCTCGATGCGCTGGAACCGCCGCAGCGCATGCTGGAACGCTTCGCGCGACGGTTCGGGCTCGATCCGGACCGGCTGTCGCTCGACCGGCCGGTGCCGGACTCGCTGCTGGACCGGGCCGCGGCCGCCGGCGGCTCGAGCGGGTTCCGCGACGCCTCGCTGTCGCTGCTGCGCGACCGGACGCTGACGGTGCGGCAGGTGATCGCCCGGGGAACCGCGCATCGGATGGTGGTGGGCGGCCCGGAGCGGATCGCAGACAGCATGCAGGACTGGTTCGAGGCCGGCGCCGCCGACGGGTTCAACGTGATGTGCGACGTCTATCCGGACGGGCTGCGAGCGCTGGTGGAGCAGGTGGTCCCGATCCTGCAGTCACGCGGATTGTTCCGACGCGAGTACGAGACCGCGACGCTGCGCGCGCACTACCGGGGCGGCGGCCTGTCCTGACGCCGCGGCGATCGGACCGTCCGCTTCCGCCGGCGCGTCAGATGCTGGCGCTGGTGCCAGCGCAGCGGCGCCCGCCATCAGGAACCGGTGGGATGTATCGCCGTGTGCGCCGTCACCTGTCGCGGTCGTTCTTCAGCGAGATCTCCGACAACGACAAAGGGAGGAGAGCCGTAGCCCTCCTCCCCCGCGTCGATCTCGAAACGTCGTGACGCAGCCTGGATCTAGCGGGACGCCTTGTAGAGCTTCGCTGCGATCTCGAACATCTCCTCGGGCGCGTAGTCCGGGGTGAAGGCCGACGGCACGCCGGTCAGCTGATGGATCTTGCCGCCTTCCGGCATGCCGTCCACAACCGTCAGCTCGCCCGGCGGATCGCCCGGCAGGGCCATCTCGCCATTGCCCCAGATGCCCGACATCTCCTTGTAGTCGCTGGGGCTGAACGTATACAGCCGGCGATGCGAGCCCTCGTCCAGATACTTCTGGCACTCGGGGATCTTGGACAGGTTGATGTTCGGCGTGGGCAGGAACTTCTCCAGCTCGACGCCGGTGATCTTCTTCAGCGCCAGCGCATAGGCATGCGCATGCACCGAGCCGCGCACCAGCAGGTAGCCGCAGACCTCTCGGCCGGTGGGGTCCGACAGCGTCTCGTAGACGCGCAGCTTGTGCAGGCGCGCGCCGCACTCGAGGTGGAAATTGTGCAGCAGATCGACGACGACGTTGCCGGTGCTGGTCACGAAGTCGTTGTTCCAGGAGGCGCCATTGCTGTTGATCGGCGAGGAGCCGCCGCCGCCGGACAGGAAGGTCGCCGCCAGCCGGACGTCCTTCATGGCCTCGTACGGTGCGTCCGAGATGTCGCCGCCGTCCTTGGTGTCGCCGTTATTGTCCGGACCGTTGTTCAGCATGGCGACGCCGTTGCTGACCAGCTCGATATGGCCAAGCTCCTCGGCGGTGATGCTGGCCACCAGGTTGTAGAACGGGCGCAGCTTGTCCTTGCTGCGGAAATTGAAGCTCTGGAACATGTAGTTCCCAAGCGTGGACATCTCGCCATACTTGCCGCCCAGAAGTTCCTGCAGGGCGGCTGCCGCGTTCGGATCCTTCTTCTTGGGTGCGGGAAGCTCCGCCTGCAGCTTGTCGATTCTGAGAAACATCACGTGAACTCCTGTGGCGACGGTGCAACGGCAGGGTTCCAGGGCGGTTGCGGCCGATCAGCCCGTACACGCAGATGCGACCGGGAACCGCGTCGGTTCAGTCGGCGCGTCGCGGACGCAGATCGACCACCGTGTTCCTGGCGGTCGTGCCCCGCCCGAGCACGTCCGCGACCTTGCGCGCGAGCTCCTCGCGCTTGAACGGCTTGGTGACGAGCTGCACCCCGTCATCCAGCCGGCCGTGATGCACGATGGAATTCTCGGTATAGCCGGACATGTAGATGACCTTCACCTCCGGACGCATCGCGGTGATGCGCTCGGCGATCTCGCGTCCGCGCAGCGTGCCCGGCAGCACCACGTCCGTCAGCAGCAGATCGATCGTGGCGGCATGCGCGCCGAAGATGCGCAAGGCATGCTCCCCGTCGGCCGCGTCCAGCACGCGGTAGCCGAGGTCTTCCAGGATCGCCACCGCGATCTCGCGCACGGCGGGCTCATCCTCGACCACCAGCACCGTCGCCTCGCCGCGCGGCAGGTCGAGCGGGGCGTCGCTGCGCGCCGGCGCGGCGGCGGCGGCCGTCGGCGCGCGCGGCAGATAGAGCCGGACCGTCGTGCCCTCGCCCGGCTCCGAGTAGATCTTCACATGGCCGCCCGACTGCTTGACGAAGCCGAACACCATGGCGAGCCCGAGCCCGGTGCCCTTGCCATTGGGCTTGGTGGTGAAGAACGGCTCGAACACCCGTGTCAGCAGCTCCGGCGTCATGCCATGGCCGGTGTCCGACACCGCCAGCATCACGTAGTCGCCCGTCGTCACCTCGTGATGGGCCCTCGCATAGTCCGCGTCCAGCACCTGGTTGGACAGCTCGATGGTCAGGCGGCCGCCACCGGGCATGGCGTCGCGGGCGTTCAGCGCCAGGTTCAGGACCGCGCTCTCGAGCTGCGCCGGATCGGCCATCGCCGGCCAGAGCCTGCCGGCGTCGACATAGCGGATCTCGATATGCGCCCCCAGGGTCCTGCGCATCAGCGGCACCAGCTCCGGCAGGCTGGCCGTCAGGTCGATCGCCGCCGGCGCCAGCGGCTGCTTGCGCGCGAACGCCAGCAGCTGCGCAGTCAGGACAGCGCCGCGCTGCGCCGCCCAGGTCGCTCGCTCGATCCGGGCCTGCAGCACCGGATCGCTTGCGAGCCGGGCATGCGTCATCTCCAGGTTGCCCAGGATGACGGTGAGCAGGTTGTTGAAGTCGTGCGCGATGCCGCCGGTGAGCTGGCCGATCGCCTGCATCTTCTGCGCCTCGCGCAGCACCGCCTCGGCCTGGGCGCGCTTGGTCATGTTGGTGACGGTGAGCACGAAGCCGCCATCGGGCATCGGCGAGCGGCGCAGCTCGAGCTGCTCGCCGTCGGAGCGGACGCGCTCGTACACCACCGGCTCGCCCGGACGCAGCGTGGCGTGGCGGATCTGCGCCTCGCTTTCCAGAATTGCCGTCCCGTTCTCGCCGACGGTCTGCTCCTCGAAGGCGGCGTAGGGCGTGCCGATACGCACCATCGCCTTGGGCAGGGCAAGCAGGGCCTGGAAGCATTCGTTCCAGTTCGCCAGCTTCCGGTCGGCGTCGAAGACCGCGACACCCTGGCTCAGACTGTCGAGCGACGCCCGCAACTGCAGCACGGCGGTGCGCTGCTCGGCCTCGGCCCGGTAGATATCCCACCAGGCGCGGTGCAGCATCCGCGCTGCCCAGAGCAAGGCCAGCAGGGCGGTGGCGATCCCGCCCAGCAGCAGCATGCGCGCCCGGACGCCACGACGATCGGCGACGGCGAGCCGCTGCGCCAGCAGACCCTCCTCCTCCGCCGTCATGCTGGTGAGGTCGACCTCGAGCCGCCTCATGTCGTTGCGGCCCGCATCCGTCTGCACGATCCGCATCGCCGCATCCAGTCCCGCCGTCCTGCGGAGCTCGATGGTCTGCGCCAGCTCGTCGAGCTTGTGCTGCAGCACCGGCGACAACGCCTGCAGACGCGCCTGCTCGCCGGGATTGTCGACCGTCAGCCGCTGCAGCTCGCCCTGCAGGAACAGGACCCGACCGAGCGCCGCCTTGTAGGGCGCGAGGTAATCGTCGCGGCCGGTCAGCAGATAGCCTCGCTGGCCGGTCTCGGCGTCGCGGATCGCCAGATTGAAGTCCTTGACCCGGCTGATGACGGTGTCGGTGTGCTGCGACCAGAGACGCGCGCTGCGGGCGGCGTTGATCTGGTCCCAGGTCAGGCCGCTCACCAGCAGCAGGACACCAACCAGGACGGTGAACATCGTCAGGTTGGCGCGCTGGACCAGGGTGCGGCTCATGCGAAGACTGGCGTCATGACACTGTCCGGGGCGACCGCCGGCACGACGCCGGCAGACCCCAGGATAGCATGGTCGCAGCAAATTTACCCGGGCGGTTTCATGCCCGGAGAGCCGGTCCCGCCGGCCGGTCGAGACCGACCCGGACGGTCAGCGCGCGTTCGGGCGGCCTGCCTCTGCCAGCTGCTTGGCCCGCGCGCCCTGGCGCTCGAACATCCAGCCCGGATACTCCCGCGGCAGCGCGCTCGCCTGGTCGAGCCTGTCGAGCTCCTGTTCGCTCAGCTCGATGCCGGCTGCTGCGATGTTGTCGTCCAGCTGATCGAGGCGCTTGGCGCCGATGATGATGCTGGTGACCACCCTGCGGTGCAGCAGCCAGGCCAGCGCGATCTGCGCCACCGACACCTGGCGCTGCTCGGCCATCGGCTTCATGACGTCGATGCAGTCATAGGCCCGGCCCCGCTCGACGGGCGGGAAATCGAACTGCGCGCGCCGTCCGTCGGCGTCCTGCTCCTGGTCGCGGGTGTATTTGCCGCTCAGCAGCCCGCCGGCCAGCGGGCTCCAGACCATCAGCCCCAGCGTCTCGTGGCGCAGCATCGGCACGATCTCGCGCTCCAGATCGCGCCCGGCCACGGTGTAGTACGCCTGCAGGCTCTCGAAGCGGGCCAGCCCCTCGCGCTCGGAGATGCCGAGCGCCTTGACGATCTGCCAGGCCGCCCAGTTGGACACGCCGACATAGCGCACATGGCCGTGCTGCACGAGGATGTCGAGCGCCCGCACCGTCTCCTCGATCGGCGTCGCCGGATCGAAGCCGTGGATCTGGTACAGGTCGATGTGGTCGAGCTGCAGCCGCTTCAGGCTCGCCTTCACCGCGTCGAGGAGATGGAAGCGCGAATTGCCGCCGGAATTGTGGCCGGTGCCGGTGCTGCCATAGGCCTTGGTCGCCACCACCACGTTCTCGCGCGGCACCTTCAGGTTGCGCAGCGCCTGGCCGGTGATCTGCTCGGACAGGCCTTCGGCATAGACGTCCGCCGTGTCGAGGAAGTTGATGCCGGCATCGATCGACCGGCCGACCAGCCGTTCCGCCTCGTCCTGGTTCAGCGCGCCGATCTTCTGCCACATGCCTTCGCCGCCGCCGAAGGTCATGGTGCCGAGACAGAGTTCCGAGACGAACAGGCCGGTCCGGCCGAGCTTGTTGATGCGCATCATGATCTCCTGCATGCAACGGTTCCGGCTACAACGCGCCCGGGACGACATCGTCTCGCGGGCCGGCGGCGATTGCGGCGGACCCGGCACCGCGGGTATGGGCGAGGAGGCCAGGGCTCTGCCCTGGACCCGCTCAAGGCGGAGCCTTGAGAATCCGATTGTTTTAGGGATCGGTTTTTGAAGGACGTGGGCTTGGCGAGGCTGGGGTTACTCGGCGGCGATCACGGCGTTCTTGGCGGCCTCGGCGATGGTCGGATGGATGGCCACCGATCCGACGAGCGTGCGGGCCGTCGCTCCGGCGTTCATCAGCGCGGTGAAGACCTGCACCACCTCCGAGCCGCTGTGACACAGGCACGCAGCACCCAGGAACCGGTCGGTGCCGGCATCGATCACCACCTTGATGAAGCCGGCGGTCTGGCCGATCTCGCGGGCCTTGCCGCTGCTGGTCATGTCCTTGCGGCCGACCCGGATCGAATGCCCGGCCGCGCGTGCCTCGGTCTCGGTCAGGCCCACCCGGCCGAGCTCCGGATCGAGGAACATCGCATAGGGCACGATGCGCTCGCTGGTCATGGTGCCGTCGCCGAGGAGCTGGTTCTCCAGCACCTTGGAGTCGGCATAGGCAGTATGGGTGAAGGCCGGGCCGCCGCGTATGTCGCCCGCCGCCCAGATGCCGGCCGCACTCGTCGCCAGCCGCTGGTCCGTCTCGATCATGCCGTGCCCGGTCGTCCGCACCCCGAGCGCGTCGAGCCCGAGATCGTCGGTGCTGGGACGACGCCCCGTGGCGACCAGCAGATGCGTACCCTCCAGCACCGCGCCGTCGACATGCACCCGCACCCCGGTCCCGCCGGGCTCCACCCGCCGGATCTCGACGCCGAGCCGGATGTCGAGTCCCTCCTCGGCCAGGATGGCGCGGATCGCCTCCGACACGTCCGGGTCCTCGCGCCCTGCCAGCGTCTCGCCGGATTGCAGGATCACCACCTCGGCGCCAAGCCGCCCGAAGGCCTGGCCGAACTCGAGGGCAAGGTAGCTGCCGCCGATCACGATCAGCCGCTTCGGCAGCGCGTCCAGCTCGATCCAGTTCTCCGCGGTGATGAACGCGACGCTGTCGAGCCCGTCGATTTTCGGCAGCAGCGAACGCGTGCCGGTATCGAGGACGACGTTGCGCGCCCGGATCGTCTGGCCGTCGACCTCGACCCTGACCCGTCCGTCGGCATCCCGTCCGGCCAGCCGGCCATGGCCCTGCACCAGACGCGGGTTGGCGCTGCCCTCGAAGCTCTCGTCCAGGCCGGACTTGGCATCGGCGACGATCCGCCGGACCCGGTCCATGACCGCCCGGAAATCGACCGCCACCGCCGGAACCCGGATGCCCCAGCGCTCGGCGTGCCGGGCCTGGAAGGCGATGCCGGCGGAGGCGATGAAGGCCTTGCTGGGCGTGCAGCCGAAGTTGACGCAGGAGCCGCCGAGATGCTCGCGCTCGATCAGCGCCACCTGCTGCCCCCGGTCCGCCAGCGTGCGCGCCAGCGGCACCCCGGCCTGTCCGCCGCCGATGATCGCGATGTCGACGTCCATGCTGTCCCCCTCCCGCCTGCCGCTGTCGAACGGGCGGGAAGCCGAAGGAGTTGCGACGGCAAGAGCCCCCGCCCCAGCCCCCAACCATCAGGTTTCCAAAGGACGACTGTCCTTTGGCGGATCTGGGCAGGGCCCAGCCTTCAGGGCTGCCGCCGCTCGATCTCTATCCCCACGGACTCCAGCCCGGCGAACACGTCCAGCTTCTCGACCCGGACCCGCGCCACGCGGATGCGGCCATCCGCCAGCACGCCCGCGGCGATCCGCTCGGCCAGGGTCTCCACCAGTCGCACGTGGCCGTCATCGATGATGCGCCGCACCAGCTGCACCACGCGCTCGTAGGACACCGTCCGGCTGAGGTCGTCCCGGCCGATCTCCAGTCCCGGCTGGTCCTGTACGCCGAACGCGATGTTCACCCGCACCCGCTGCTGCACGCCCTGCTCGTGCGGATGCACGCCGATATGCGCCAGCGTCACCAGGTCGCGCAGGAACACGAGGCGCAGCGGCGGATCGTCCGGCCAGGGCGGGAACACGTTCATCGCCTATTCCACGCCTGCGCCGGCCCGGCCGGGGCCCGCCTGCCACTGCATGTGCTGCCCGCCATCGAGCGCCAGCATCTGGCCGGTCACCGAGGGCAGGCACAGCAGCGACAGTGCCGCGCGCGCCACCTCGCCCGGGCTGGTGCCGCGGCCGAGCGGCACGCTGGCGCACTGCGCCTGGAACTGCGCCTCGCTCTGGCGCAGGCTCGGCAGCGCCGGTCCCGGCCCGATCGCGTTCACCCTGATCCGCCGCGGCGCCAGGGCGAGCGCCATCGACTGCGTCAGCGCCCACAGTCCGGCCTTGGACAGGCTGTAGGACACGAAATGCGGCGTCGGCGACCAGACACGCTGGTCCAGCATGTTCAGCACCATGCCCTCGGCCCCGTCGGGAAGGCGGCGGGCGTACTCCTGCATCAGCCGGAACGGCGCGCGCAGGTTGGGCTCGATGTGCCGGTCCCAGGAGGCGCGGTCGGCGTCGTCCCACTCGTCGCGCTCGAAGGTGCTGGCATTGTTCACCAGCACGCCGAGCGGACCGGTCGCGTCCGTCGCGCGCTGCACCAGCGTGGCGACCTCCGCCTCCCGTGACAGCTCCGCCTCCAGCAGCACCGCCGTCACGCCCAGTGTCTGGATCGTCTCCAGCGTCTCGCGCGCCTTGCCGTCGCCCGGCCGGCAATGCAGCGCCACCGCGAACCCGGCCTCGGCGAAGGCCAGCGCCATCGCCCGGCCGAGGCGCGCGCCGCCGCCGGTGACCAGCACGGCGCGCGGGATCGCCGCCGGGATCGGCCAGATCACGCTCACGACCGGCGCGCCATCAGGGCGGCCGCCAGGGTGCCGTCATCCAGCACGTCGAGCGCGCCTCCCATCGGCACGCCCTGCGCCACCCGGGTGACGGTCACGCCGAAGCCCGCCAGCCGGTCGGCCAGCCAGTGCGCGGTGGTAGCGCCCTCGACCGTGGCGCCGAGGGCCAGGATCACCTCGCGCACGCCGCCCGCGTCCAGACGGGCCAGCAGCGGCGCCGTGCTCAGATCCTCCGGCCCGGTGCCGCCGAGCGCCGACAGCGTGCCGCCGAGCACGTGGTAGAGCCCGCGATGCACGCCGGCGCGCTCCAGCGCCCAGAGGTCGCCCACCCCCTCGATCACGCAGACGATGGACCGGTCGCGATGCGGATCGCCGCAGATCGCGCACGGATCGCGGCTGTCGAGATTGCCGCACTGCGCGCAGGTGCGCACGCTCAGCGCCGCCTGCTCCATCGCGGCGGCCAGCGGCAGCAGGCGGGTGCGCGGCTGGCGCAGCAGGGTCAGCGCCGCGCGGCGGGCGCTGCGCGGCCCCAGTCCAGGCAGCCGTCCCAGCAGCTCGATCAGCCGCTCGATCTCCGGGCCGCCCAAGGCGCCTCCTCCGGCTCAGCCGGCGTTCAGAACGGCAGCTTCAACCCGGGCGGCAGGTCGAGGCCGCCGGTCACCTTCTGCATCTCCTCCGCCGTCCGGGTCTCCAGATGGCGACGCGCCTCGGCATGGGCGGCGACGATCAGGTCCTCGAGCATCTCCGTCTCCGCCGGATCGGCGAGCTTCGGATCGACGCGGATGCGCTTGAGGTCGCCCTTGCCGTTCAGGGTCAGGGTGACCATGCCGGCACCGGCGCTGCCCTCGATCTCGAGGTTGGCGAGGCCCGTCTGCATCTCCTCCATCTTGGCCTGCATCTGGGAGGCCTGCTTCATCAGGCCGGCGAGATTCTTCATGCGATCTGTTCCTTCACTGCTCAGGGGTCGGACCGTCCGACCTCGCCCTCGAGATCATCCAGGCCGACCGGCTCGGAATCGAGCGGCGCGAACTCCATCTCGGGAGGCTCGCTGCCTGCGTCCAGAGGCGCCGGTACCGCCGGCTCCGGCGGCAGGCCGTATTCGTCCAGCGTGGCATCGCTCACCGGGCCCAGCCTGGCGCCCGGGAACGCCGCCAGGATCGCCTGCACCAGCGGATGCGTTTCGGCGGAGCGGCTGCGGTCGGCATCCAGCGCCCCGGCCTGCTCGGCGATGGTCGGCTCGCCGGCGTCGCGCCCCAGCGCGATGGTCCAGCGGGTGCCGGTGGCGTCGCTGAGAATATGGGCCAGCCGCTGCGACAGGTCGCGCGGCGCCTGCGGCTCGAGCCGCAGCTCGATCACCGGGGCGGCGAACCGCACTAGATGCGCGCAGTGGCGCAGGTGCCCGTGCAGGATCGGCTCGCCGCGGGTCGCCACGAACGCCACCACCTCGCGCCAGGAGCGCAGCGACGGCGGCGGCGGCGCGGGGTCAGGCGGGGCCGGCGCCGGCTCGGGCACGGTTGCCGCCCGCAGCGCACCACCCGTCACCGAGCGCAGCGACGCAGGCCCGGCCGGCACCGGCTCCGCCGCCGTCGCGACCGGCGGCATCGCCGGGATCACGGCCTCGCTGCCCGCGGATGCCGCGACCGGACGCTGCGGCTGGCCCTGCAGCTGCCGCACCAGCTCTCCCGGCGGAGGCAGGTCGGCGACATGACACAGCCGGATCAGCACCATCTCGGCCGCCTCGCGACGGTCGGGCGCGGTCTCGACCTCGGCGACGCCCTTCAGCAGCATCTGCCAGGCCCGGCCCAGGATCGGCACCGACAGCGCGTCCGACAGCGCAGCGCCCCGCACCCGCTCGGCCTCCGGCAGCTCGCGACTGTCGCGCAGCCCCGGCACCGCCTTCAGGCGCGACACGGTGTGGATCAGCTCCAGCAGGTCGGCCAGCATCAGCCCGAGATCGGCGCCGCGCTCATGCGCCTGGTCGGTGATCGCCAGCGCGGCTGCCGGCCGGCCTGCCATCACCGCGTCGAGGAGGTCGAACACCAGCCCGCGATCGGCGAGCCCCAGCATGTCGGCGACGCGGTCGGCGCGGATGGTCGCATCGCCGCCCTCGCCGCCGCCCTCGCCGCCCTGGGCGATCGCCTGGTCCAGCAGCGACAGCCCGTCGCGCACCGAGCCGTCGGCGGCGCGCGCGATCAGCGCCAGCGCGTCCTCGGTGATCGCGGCCCCTTCCCTGGCAGCGATCCGCCCGAAATGCGCCGACAGCTCCGACTGCGACACGCGGCGCAGATCGAAGCGCTGGCAGCGCGACAGCACCGTGACCGGCACCTTGCGCAGCTCGGTGGTGGCGAAGATGAAGGTGACCTGGCTCGGCGGATCCTCCAGCGTCTTGAGCAGCGCGTTGAAGGCGTTGCGCGACAGCATATGCACCTCGTCGACGATGAACACCTTCATCCGCGCCTGCATCGGCCGGAAGCGGGTCGCCTCGATGATCTCGCGCACATCGTCGATGCCGGTGCGCGAGGCCGCGTCCATCTCCAGCACGTCGGGATGCCGGTCGGCGAGGATCGCGGTGCAGTTCGGGCAGACGCCGCAGGGATCGGGTGTGGGTCCGCCGGCGCCGTCCGGCCCGATGCAGTTCAGCGCGCGGGCGATGATGCGCGCCGTGGTGGTCTTGCCGACGCCGCGCACCCCGGTGAGCATGAAGGCGTGCGCCACCCGCCCGACCGCGAAGGCCCGGCGCAGGATGCGCACCATCGCCTCCTGGCCGATCAGGTCGTCGAAGCGCGCCGGACGGTAGGTGCGCGCGAGAACGCGGTATGGTGCTGGCGGCTGAGCCGGCGTCACCCGCGCCGGCGCGATCGGGGCGTCGCCGAACAGGCCGGGTCCGTCCGCGGCTGGCGGCTCCGGCAGGCCGGGCCGGTCGTCCGGCCCGCTGCTCGATGAATGATCGTCGGGAATGACGTGCATCAGGGTGGGAGGCCGAACAAACGACCCGAGCGGAAACTCACTGCGGCTGCTTCCTTCCGGACCTGACCGGGTTGGCAAGGCGCCCGTCCGCTGCCGACCTCCCGGAGGCACCTTAACACGCTTGGCCCCATGCGCGACAAGGGGCTGCCGCTCCCCCCGCGCGGGGCGGCAGCATCGGAGCCGAACCATGGAACCAGGCCGCCTGTCGCCCATCGTCAACTTCTATGCCGGCAGCCGCATCGACCGCGCCGCCAACAGCCGGGACGACGAGGCGGCGATCGCGCGCCATCTGGCGGACCCGGCGGCCCGCTTCCTGCCGGTCTGGCAGGGCCGTCACCTGATGCAGCATCCGGATGCGGGCGGGGTGCGCATCGCCATGCCCGATCGCGGACAGCTCGGCCTGCAGGGCGACGAGTTCGAGCGCCTGTCCTGGACCTTCCTCGGCCTGGACGGGAGCCGCCCGCTGTTCGCGCTCGACATGAGCGCGCTCGGGGAGCCGGGGCTTCGGTTCGGCGCCCTCGGGGACGGCCCGGCCTTCGAGGAGCTGCGGCCGCTGGCAGCCCTGCTGCCGGAGGGGGAGGCCTCGCTGCTCGCCCAGGTCCGCGGCATGGTGCACTGGCGGACGACGCACCGGCACTGCGGCGTCTGCGGCCTGCCGAACCGGCCGGAGCAGGGCGGCCATCGCCTCGCCTGCGGCAACGGGCACCACCATTTCCCGCGCACCGATCCGGTGGTGATCATGCTGGTCCGGCACGGCGACCGGGCGCTGCTGGCGCGCGGCACCCGCTTCCCGCCGGAGTCGCGCCTGTTCTCCGCGCTCGCCGGCTTCATCGAGCCGGGCGAGAGCGCCGAGGAGGCGGTGGCGCGCGAGGTCTTCGAGGAGGTGGGCGTGCGGGTGCGCGACGTCCGCTACCATTCGAGCCAGCCCTGGCCGTATCCCGGCTCGCTGATGCTGGGCTTCCACGCCAACGCGCTGGACACCGCCCTGACGCTCGATCCGAAGGAGATCGCCGAGGCGCGATGGGTCACCCGCGCGCAGCTTCGCGATCATGAAGCGGAAGGCTTCGCGATGCCCAACGCCACGGCGATCGCCTGGCAGCTGGTGGAAAGCTGGCTGCACGATCCCGCCGCCTGAAGGCCGATGCGGAACCGCCGGTCGGGGGGAAGAAACCGCAAGAAGCGGCGTGAATGACGCAATGTCGCGGAATAAAGAAAAAAGCCGATTTCGATACGGTCTCGACTGGTAAAGTCGATCGACAGTCAATCGGTAATCATTCCGTTTGTTTAATGGTTATGTAACCGCATCGTTATCGGTTTCTTGAGGTCTTCCCGCTAGATCCGGCGCACCGAACACTGCGCTCCAGGTTGAAGTCTCCATGGCCGACACATTCATCACATCCACGGTCAGCAACGCCAAGTTTGCCGACGGCTCCACCTTGTCCGGATCCTGGACCGCCGAATACGACAGCTCCGGCACGCTGGTCGCCGTCAGCAACGCCACCATCACCGTCACCGGTTCCGGCGGGTCCACGACCTTCACGCAGGCCGGCACGCTTCCCTATGCGCAGTCGGCGAGCGGAACCTACGAGATCAGGTTCGGCGGCACGAGCGGCGGCAGCTATTCGAGCCTGTATCTCGACTGGAAAGGCGAGAAGCCGACCACGCTGGATGCCGGCAACAGCTCGCAATACACCTCGATTGTCAAAGGCTCCGACACGACGCCGATCAAGCTCGCGACCACCGGCACCGGCACCGTCACCGATGCGGTCGCGTGCTTTGCCGCCGGCACGCGGATCTCGCTGTCGACCGGCGAGGTCGCGGTCGAGGCGCTGGACGTCGGCGACCTGGTGCTGCTCGAGAACGGAGCGCTCGCGCCGATCGTCTGGATCGGCAGCCGCACGCTGCAGCCGCGCAGTCATTCCCGACCCGAAACGGTCCAGCCGGTCCGGATCAGTGCCGGCGCGCTGGCGGCAGGCGTTCCCGCTCGCGATCTCGTGGTCTCGCCGGACCATGCGATCCATCTGCAGGGCCACCTGGTTCCGGCCAAGACCCTGGTCAATGGCTGCAACATCGTCCAGCTCGATGTCGAGACGGTCACGTACTACCATGTCGAACTGCCCGGGCATGCCATCCTGCTGGCCGAGAAGACGCCGGCCGAGAGCTACCTCGATACCGGCAATCACGGCGTGTTCGGCGACCGCAGCGCGGCGGTCGTGGTTCACCCCGACCTGGCGCAGCGGCGTCGCGAGACCGGAAGCTGCGCGCCGCTGCTCGAGACCGGCCCGCTGGTGGAGCGCATCCGCGCCGACATCCTGTGGCGCGCCGACGTCGAGCTGACTGCCGATGCGGGCCTGCAGATCCGCTACCTCGATGAGACCGCCCGCATCGAAAGCCGCACGGCGATACCGGCCGAGGTGACCTTCAGCCCAGTCGATCGCCGCGTGCTCGGCGTGAAGATCGCCGCCCTGCGCATCGACGGACGTGCCGTCCCGCTCGATCATCCGGAGCTGGTGGATGGCTGGCACGATGCCGAGGAAGGCGGCCGCTGGACCAACGGGGCCGCGGTCGTTCCGGCCTCGCTGCTGCAGGGATCGCGGGCGCTGGAAATCACGCTGGCCGCCACCCTGCTCTACCGGGCCCAGCCCCTGGCCGCCTGAGGCCGATGCCGGACGTCCGGCGTCAGGAGGCTGGCGCCGGATCCCGGAACGGGGAGCGCGGGTAGCTGCCAAGGATGCGCATCGAATCCGAGAAGTAGCCGAGCTCGTCCAGCGCCCGCGCAAGCCCGGCATCATCGGGATTGCCATCCACGTCGAGCAGGAACTGCGTCGCCGAGAACACGCCGTCGATCATGTAGCTCTCGATGCGCGTCATGTTGACGCCGTTGGTGGCGAACCCGCCGAGCGCCTTGTAGAGCGCGGCCGGCACGTTGCGGACGCGGAACAGGATCGTCGTCATGACACCGAGCCGCTCGCCCCGCGCCGGCGCCAGCGGCTCGCGCGCCGCGACATAGAAGCGCGTAGTGTTGTGCGCGGCATCCTCCACATTGCGCCGCAGCACGACCAGCCCGTTCAGCTCGGCGGCGAGCTCCGAGGCGATCGCCGCCTCCTCCTTGCGGCCCCATGACGCGACCAGCTCGGCAGCCCCCGCGGTGTCGAACTCGACCACCGGCTCAAGGCCGAGCTCGGCGATCAGGCGACGCACCTGTCCCATCGCCACCGGATGCGTGTGCAGCCGCTTCAGGTCGGCGACCGCGGCGCCGGGCACGCCGAGCAGGCAGTGCTCCACGCGCTGGAAGTGCTCGCCGACGATATGCAGCCCGCTATCGGGCAGCAGCGCGTGGATGTCGGGAACCCGACCGGCGAGGCTGTTCTCGCAGGCCAGCATCGCCAGCCCGGCGTGTCCGTCATGCACCGCCTCGATCGCGGCCGCGAAGCTCGGACAGGGCAGCGTGTCGCGCCCGGGAAAGGCGATGCGGCAGGCGAGATCGGAATAGGCCCCGCGCTGCCCCTGGAAGGCGATCGGCCCGGTCATCGGGACCGCGCCCGCGACGCGGCGGTGGCCAGGCAGGCAGACGACATCTTCGAAAGGGTCATGAGGCCGGTTTTCGCTGGCAACGCTCGAGGGTCGGCACCCGGCGGCTCCGGGTTGTTCCGCAGGGCTGCATCCCATACGCTTCCCGCGACCGCAAGGAAGCGCCCGCGCGGCGCCCCGCAGCAGCCGGGATGGATGATCGGGGTCGCCGCCTTTGGACAGCCGGGAACTCAACAAGATCGCAGCCGCCGTGCTGTGCGCCGGCGTCGCGTTCGGCGCGGCCGACCTGGCGGGTGCAGCCCTCGTGCCGGTCCGGCATCCGGCACGGCCGGCGTTCGTCATCGCCGGACTGTCACCCGACGGCGCGCCCGCCACGCCGGAACGGCCGGCGATCGGCATCCGTCTGGCGAGCGCCTCGCCGCAACGCGGCGAGCGGCTTGCGGGCAATCTGTGCGTCGCCTGCCACAACCTCGCCGAAGGCGCGCCGGCCCTCGTCGGGCCGAACCTGTACGGCGTCGCAGGGGGCCCGGTAGCCGCGGTGGCCGACTACAACTATTCGCCCGCCCTGAAGCGGGTGGGCGGGCGCTGGTCGCCGGAACGGCTGGATGCCTGGCTGATCCGGCCGCAGGCCTTCGCGCCCGGCACGCGGATGGGCTTCGGCGGCATCCCCGACGACGGCGCGCGCGCCGATGTCGTGTCCTACCTGCTCACCCTGTCGGACCGTCATGCCGGCGCGCAGCCCGTGCGGCCGGCCGCCTCCACCGGGGTCGCCGCGACCGACCCGTCGACCCGGGTCGCCCATGCCGACGTGAAGGTCGGCGAGACGATCGCCACCGCCTCCTGCAGCGCCTGCCACTCCTTCGACAAGGGCGGCGAGGCGCAGGTCGGTCCGGCCCTGTACGGCGTGTTCGGCCGCCCCATCGCCCAGGATGCCAGCTACAGCTATTCGGCCGCGCTGTCGGCGCATCACGACCGCTGGACGGCCGACACGCTCGATGACTGGCTCAGGAACCCGCGCCGGTTCGCGCCCGGCACCAAGATGGGCTTCCCCGGCATCGCCGACGACAGCAAGCGCGCCGCGGTCATCGCCTATCTCCGCTCGCTGTCCGGCTAGAGCGTGACCCTCCCCGAACCCGACCGCGCCCGGCTGCTGGCCGCCGCCATGGCGGCCGCCGACGTCGCCGGCGCCGTGATCGCCCCGTTCTTCCGGGCGGGCGTCGGCGCCGAGCTGAAGGACGACCAGACCCCGGTCACCATCGCCGACCGCACCGCCGAGCAGGTCATGCGCGCCGTGCTGTCCGAGCGCGTCCCGGAGGCCGGCATCCTGGGCGAGGAGTTCGGGCTCGACCGGCCCGAGGCGCGTCTGCGCTGGGTGCTCGACCCGATCGACGGCACCCGCGCCTTCATCACCGGACGGCCGACCTTCGGCGTGCTCGTCGGGCTGCTGCTGGACGAGGTGCCGGTGCTGGGCGTCATCGACCAGCCGATCACCGGGGAGCGCTGGACCGGGGTCGCCGGCGAGGCGACCCGCTTCACCGGCCCGTTCGGCGGCACCGCCGGCACCCGGCGCTGCCCGTCGCTCGATCGGGCCGAGCTGTCCTGCACGTCGCCGGCCATGATGGATGACGAGGATGCCCGCCCCCGCTTCGCGGCGCTGCAGGCCGGGGTCCGGCGCATCTCCTGGGGCGGTGACTGCTACGCATACGGGCTGCTGGCGCTCGGCCAGATCGACATCGTGGCCGAGCGTGACATGAAGATCTGGGACTGGGCCGCACTGGTGCCGGTGATCGAGGGTGCCGGCGGCCAGGTCAGCGACTGGGCGGGCCGGCCCCTGCGCGCGGGCGGCGACGGCACCGTGCTGGCGCTGGGCGATCCGGCGCTGGCCGACGCCGCGCGGCAGGCGCTGGCGTCGCGATAGCTGCCATACGCCCGCACGCGCTACACGAGGGCGACAGTTTCCGCTAGGTCGCGGCTCCTGCCCGAACAGCGAGCGTATCCCGATGGCCAGCCAGCTCTCCCTGCCCAAGGACCGCATCCGGATCCTGCTGCTGGAAGGCGTGCATGACAGCGCGGTGGCGCTGTTCGCGCGCAGCGGCTACGCGTCGATCACCCGGCATGCCGGCGCGCTGGAGGGCGAGGCGCTCGCCCAGGCGCTTGAGGGCGTGCATGTGGTGGGCATCCGGTCGCGCACGCAGCTGACCGCCCGGATGATCGAGGGGGCCGACAAGCTGATCGCCGTCGGCTGCTTCTGCATCGGCACCAACCAGGTGGCGCTCGACGCCGCCGCGATCCGCGGGATCCCGGTGTTCAACGCACCCTTCAGCAACACCCGCAGCGTCGCCGAGCTGGTGATGGGCGAGATCGTGATGCTGCTGCGGCGCATCTTCCCCAAGTCGCTCGCGGCCCATGCCGGCGGCTGGGACAAGTCGGCAGCGGACAGCTGGGAGGTGCGCGGCAAGACGCTGGGCATCGTCGGCTATGGCAGCATCGGCAGCCAGGTGTCGGTGCTGGCCGAGGCCTTCGGCATGCGGGTGATCTACTACGACATCCTCGACAAGCTCGGTCACGGCAACGCCTCCGCGGTGGCCACGCTGGAGGCGCTGCTGGGACAGAGCGACGTGGTGAGCCTGCACGTGCCGCAGACGCCGGAAACCGAGCAGATGATCGGCGAGGCGCAGATCCGGGCGATGAAGCCCGGCAGCTTCCTGCTCAACAACGCGCGCGGCACGGTCGCCGATCTGGATGCCGTGGCCCGCGCGCTCGACGACCGTCACCTGCTGGGTGCCGCGATCGACGTGTTTCCCTCCGAGCCCGGCGGCAACAAGGAGCCGTTCCGCTCGCCGCTGCAGAACCGCGACAACGTCATCCTGACCCCGCATATCGGCGGCTCGACGGCGGAGGCGCAGGAGCGGATCGGCGTCGAGGTCGCCCGCAAGCTGGTGGAGTACAGCGACGTGGGCGCGACGCTGGGGGCCGTGAACTTCCCGCAGGTGCAGCTGCCGCCACGGCCGCGCGGCACGCGCTTCATGCACGTGCACCGCAACACGCCCGGCATCCTGCGTCGCGTCAACGAGATCTTCTCCGAAGCCGGCGCGAACATCGCCGCCCAGTTCCTGCAGACCGACGGCGAGCTCGGCTATGTGGTCGTCGAGGCGGAAACCGACCGCGACGAGGACATGGCGATCCTGGCGCGGCTGCGCGCGCTGGACGGCACGATCCGCGCAAGGTTGTTGTACCAGCGTTAGGCATCCGGGAGCGCGTCCACGAGCGCGCTCCGCATCAACGAAGCCTTAAGCCTGTCGGCCGCAGGATCGGCGTACACGATCCGGAACCGACGCATGACCATCTCCCGTGTCCAGAGCTTCGCCTTCTTCGGCGTCGATGCCGTTCCGGTGACCGTCGAGGTGCAGATCTCCGGCGGGCTGCCGGCCTTCCTGATCGTCGGTCTCGCCGACAAGGCGGTGGGGGAGGCGCGCGAGCGGGTGCGCGCCGCCCTGACCGCGATGGGCCTGGCGCTGCCGCCCAAGCGCGTGCTGATCAACCTCGCACCCGCCGACCTGCAGAAGGAAGGCAGCCACTTCGACCTGGCGATCGCGCTGGCGGTGCTGGCGGCGATGGAGGTGCTGCCGCGCGAGGAGGTCGGCGGCTATGCGGCCCTCGGCGAGCTGTCGCTCGATGGCAGCGTCAATCCGGTCGCGGGCGTGCTGCCGGCGGCGATGGGCGCGTCCGCGCGCGATCTGGGGCTGATCTGCGCGCAGAGCCAGGGCGGGGAGGCCGCCTGGGTCGGACGTATCGAGGTGCTGGCGACGCCGGATCTGCTGTCGCTGGTCAACCACTTCCGGGGCGTCCAGGTGCTGAGCCCGCCGGTCGTGCCGGGCGTGGCCGATCCCGGCCGGAACCTGGATCTCGCAGACGTCAGAGGCATGGAGACCGCCAAGCGCGCCCTGGAGATCGCAGCCGCCGGCGGTCACAGCATGATGCTGATCGGACCCCCGGGTGCCGGCAAGTCGATGCTCGCGGCACGGCTGCCCGGCCTGCTGCCGGATCTCTCGCCCGAGGAGGCGCTTGAGGTCAGCACCATCCACAGCATCGCGGGCCTGCTGCAGGACGGCAAGCTGGTCAAGCGGCCGCCGTTCCGCGAGCCGCATCATTCCGCAAGCCAGGCCGCGATCGTCGGCGGCGGACCGCGCGCCAAGCCCGGCGAGGTCAGCCTGGCGCATCGCGGCGTGCTGTTTCTCGACGAGATGCCGGAGCTGCCGCGCCAGTCGCTGGAAGCCCTGCGGGCGCCGATCGAGACCGGCCGCACCACCGTCGCGCGGGCCTCGGGTCACTTCACCTATCCCGCCCGGTTCCAGCTGGTCGCGGCGATGAACCCGTGCCGATGCGGCCATCTCGGCGATCCGGGCCGTGAATGCCGCCGCGCACCGCGATGCGGCGAGGAATACATGGCCAAGATCAGCGGCCCGATGCTCGACCGCATCGATCTGAGCGTCGAGGTGCAGCCGGTGCCGGCATCGGAGATCTCGCGCGCGCCGGCAGGCGAGGCCAGCTGCGACGTCGCGTCGCGTATCGCCTGCAGCCGGGCGCGGCAGCATCAGCGCCAGGATGGGATGTGCAACGCCGAGACCAGTCCGGACCACTTCCTGCTGAGCGAGCAGGCTCGCAGCCTGGGCGAGCAGGCCGCCGACCGGCTGCGGCTCTCGGCACGCGGCTTCACGCGGCTGCTTCGCGTCTCGCGCACCATCGCCGACCTGGAAGACTGCGACACGGTGCAGCGGCCGCATGTCGCCGAGGCGCTCGGCTACCGCCATCGCACGCCGACGCGCGCCTGAGCGGTTATTGCGGTGACGTTGCGGTGAGGCAGGAACAAAACAAGGACGATGCCGTTCAGCCCGCATGAGCAAGAACCCGAAGAACGACCCGGTGCCCGAGCAGGATCTGCCGTCGAACACCGTGAAGAATCCGGACGACTGGACCACCGGCCAGGAATCCATGACCGGCGCCCAGGCCTCCTATCTCAAGACCCTGTCGGAGGAAGCCGGCGAGCCGTTCGACGAGACGCTGAGCAAGGCGGAAGCCTCGAAGATGATCGATGCGCTGCAATCCAAGACCGGTCGCGGTCATAATCATTGACGTTTCGTTAGTATCGTTGTCTGTAACGTCTCGTTCCAGACACCGTGCTGACTGATTTTCGACCAGGATCGACGCCCGGATCAGGTTCCATCGTGGAGGCGCCTTCCGGGCGTGCCGTTTATGAAGACCAGCTCCCGCCGCTTCCGCCTGACCGGGCTTCTCACCGCCACCAGCCTGACCGTGACCGCGACCGGCGGCATGCCGGCGCTGGCGCAGCCGGCGGTTGATCCGCCCTCGCGCGTCGGACGACTGGCGCAGCTGAGCGGCAGCGTATCGACCCATGGCAGCGGCGCCACGGAATGGAGCGTCGCCAGCCTGAACCTGCCGCTGACGAGCGGCGACGCCATCTGGACGCAGCCGACCGCCAGTGCCGCGATCCAGGTCGCCGACAACCTCGTCGCGCTGAGCGGGTCCACCGAGTTCGATCTGGCGACTCTCGACAACCAGCAGCTCATCGCGACCGAGCCGCAGGGCGAGATCTTCCTCGACATCCGCGATGTCGCGGCAGGCGACAGCACGACGATCGCCACGCCGCGCGGCGTGGTGAAGCTCTCCGGTGTGGGCCGTTACGACATCGTCGCCGGAGACAGCGCGACGCCCACGACCGTCAGCGTCGTCGCGGGCTCGGCGCAGATCGTCAGCGGCAGCGACGCGCTGCAGGGCTCGGTCGGTCCGCTGGCGCCCGACCCGTTCCTGTCCGACCAGCTTCGGCGCCTGGCGCCGCCGCCCTCGGGGCCGCAGGCGATCCGCCACATGACCGGCTGCGCGTCGCTCGCCGCCTATGGCAGCTGGCAGGCCAGTCCCGACTACGGGCAGGTCTGGTATCCGCATGTCGATCACGACTGGGCACCCTATCGCGACGGCAGCTGGCACTATGTCGCCCCCTGGGGCTGGACCTGGGTCGATGACGAGCCGTGGGGTTTCGCCCCGTTCCATTACGGTCGCTGGTCGCAGTTCGACGGCCGCTGGGGCTGGGTTCCGGCCGAACCGCAGGCACCCCCGGATGTCGACGAGCAGCCCGTCTATGCGCCGGCCCTGGTCGATTTCGTGGTGGCCGGGGCGGCGGTCGGCGCGGGGATCGGCCTGCTCGCGGGCGGGCTCGGCGGACGCGGCGACCGGGATGGCGGCGGTGGCGACGTCGGCTGGATCCCGCTCGGACCCCGCGAGCGATACCAGCCGCAGTTCGCCGCCAGCCAGGGCTACCTGCAGCGTGTCAATCCCGGCCAGGACGAGCGTCGCGCTGCCGCCGTCACCGCCATCGGCGGCTATGCGAACCATGGCGCCCTGACAGTGGTGCCGGCGGCCGCCATGGCTCGCTCCGAGCCGGTCGGCCGCGTTGCCCGCACCGGCGCCGCGCTGCAGGCCGCAGGCGGTCCGGATCACCGGGGCGCGGCACCGTTCCAGCCGGTGCGCGGTGCGTTTGCGTTGCAGCCGGTGGCCGCGACGCGCGGGGTGACGCCGGCGGTGGCACAGCGTTTCGCGCTCGCGCGCGGCCCGGACCGGCCGGCGGCGCCGGGACCCGTCGTCAACCCGGTGCTGTTCCGGCCGCATGAGCTGCCGGCCGGCCGCACGCCGTTCCGCACCCAGCCGGTCGCTGCCCAGGCGGACCGGCCGCAGGCAGCCGCGCCCGGTCGTCCGCCGCCCCCGGCTTCCGCCGCCGCTCCGATCCCTCATCCTGCGCCCGCAGCCGGACCCGCGCTGCAGCAGGGGCGGTCGAACGGCCTGCCGGCGCTGCGGGCACCCGGTAACGTGCCGCCCGTGGCGCCTCCCGCCCCTCATGTCGAGACCGGACCGCGGCCGGGCCCGGCCGCAGCAGCGCCTGCCGGACTTCCGCCTGCCGGACGGCCCGGAGCGCCGGCCGCGCATGAGGCGATTCCCGCGAACCGTGCACCGCCGCCTGCACCGCCGGCCGCTCGCCCGGCGGCCCCTCCGGTACCCCGCCAGACCGCGCCGCATCCCGAGCCGGTGCGCCCGCCCACGCCGGCACCGCGTCAGGCGCCGCCGGCTGCGCGCGTCGAGCCGCCTCGGCCGGCGGCACACGAGGCGGCTCGTCCGCCACAGCCTCAGCCACGTGCGGCTCCGCACGAGGCGCCGCGACCGCAGCCGATGCGCCCCGCCCCGCCCCCGCATCCAGCACCGCCACCGTCTCGCCCGGCGCCACCGCCGCCCCGTCCGGCACCACCACCGCCTCGCCCGGCACCGCCGCCGCCTCGTCCGGCGCCACAGCCGCCTCGCCCGGCGCCGCCACATCCGGCGCCGCCGGGACACAAGGACGAGCATCCGCGATGACCGGACAGCCAGGTGGCCTGATCAACACGGGAAGACCCCGGACTCGAAGCCCGGCACTGAGCTGATGCTTTTACGCGGGCAGCCGGTTCAGGCGGACGCGGCGCGCAGCACCGCGAGACCGCCTTCGAGATCGGCGATCAGCTCCTCCGGCGACTCCAGCCCGACATGCAGCCGCAGCGCCGCCCCCGCGGGTGATGCCTCGTGCGGCCGCAGCCGGGCCGCGGTGCGACTGACGATCCCGGTGGTGGGCAGCGCCAGGCTCTCGTAGCCACCCCACGACGCGCCGAGCCCGAACACCGCGAGCGCGCCCACCATGTCCTCGACCGCGGCGGCCGAGTACTGCGCGCGGAACACCACGCCGAACAGGCTGGCGGCGCCGCTGAAGTCGCGCAGCCAGAACTCGTGTCCGGGGCTTCCCGGCAGCGCCGGATGCAGCACGCGCGCCACCTCCGGGCGGTCCTGCAGCCAGCGCGCGACGATCAGCGCCGAGCGCGACTGCCGTTCCAGCCGGACGCCCATGGTGCGCAGGCCACGCAGCGTCAGCCAGCAATCGTCCGGACTGGCGAACTGGCCCAGCTGCACCACCGCGTCGCGCACCACCACCCAGTCCGCCTGATCGACCACGGTGATGGCCCCCACCACCGCATCGGCATGTCCGACCGGATACTTGGTCAGCGCCTGGATCGAGATGTCGACGCCGTGCCGGAACGGCTGGAACACGTGGATGCCCCAGGTGTTGTCGAGCATCAGCTTGGCGCCGTGCTCGTGCGCGACCCGGGCCAGCATCGCCACGTCCTGGACCTCGAAGCTGTGGCTGCCGGGGCTTTCGGTGAACAGCACCTGGGTCGCCGGTCGCATCAGCGCGTGCAGCGCCGGCTCCGGGATCAGCGGATCGTAGTAGGTGGTCTCGACGCCCAGCCGGCGCAGCATGGTGTCGCAGAACCGGCGGGTCGGACCATAGACGCTGTCCGGCATCAGGCAGTGGCCGCCGGCACCCAGGAAGGCCAGCAGCGGCGTGGTGCAGGCGGCGAGCCCGGACGAGACGACCTGGGTATGCCGTCCGCCCTCGATCGCGGCGACCGCCTCCTCGAGCAGCGCCTGGGTCGGGCCGCCCATGGCCCCGTAGATGAGCTCGTGGTCATAGCGCTGGGCCGACCTCGCCCGCATCGCGTCCATGCTCTCGTAGAGCACCGTCGAGCCGCGCGCGACCGGCGGATTGACGAAGCCGGGCTCGGTGCCGGTCGGCCGGCCAAGCCGGACCAGCTTGGCGGTCAGGCCGGACCAGCCCGCCTCGGCGGCGGGAACCTCGTCGCCGCTCATCGGCCGGCTCCCGTCGCGCGCGGCACCGGCGCCTGCGCCCATTCGGTCCAGGAGCCGTCATAGAGCGAGCCGGGGCCGAGGCCGCAGACCGCCAGACCGAGCGACAGCACCGACGCGGTGAGGCCGGAGCCGCAGCTCGTCACCACCGGATCGCCCTCGGCGACGCCGGCGGCAGCGAAGCGCATCCGCAGCTCGGCGGCCGGCCGGAAGCAGCGTCCGTCGATCAGCAGCTCGCCGAACGGCAGGCTGGTCGCACCGGGGATATGACCGCCCGGCAGTCCGGCGCGCGGCTCCGGCGCGGTGCCCTCGAAGCGCCCCCGGCTGCGAGCGTCCAGCAGCCGCGCGGTGCCGGATGCCGGTGCGGCCGCATCGGCCTGACGCGACAGCTCCATCATGTCGCCGAGCCCGGCCAGGCGCCGCGCCCGCAGCGCCGGCACGAACCGCCCAGGGGCCGCCGGCTGCGGTTCGCCTGCCTCCACAGCCCCACCCTCCGCACGCCATGCCGGCAGGCCGCCATCGAGCACCCGGACCCGGTCATGGCCGAACAGCTGCAGCAGCCACCAGCCGCGGGCCGCGGAGACGACCCCGGTCTGGTCGTAGAACACCACGTCGCTGTCGTTGCAGACACCGAGTGCCTGGATCAGGCGCGTGAACCGGCCCTGACCCGGGACGGTATGCGGCAGCCCGGTGTCGGGATCGGAGAAGGCCTCGAGGTCGAACCGGCGCGCGCCGGGAACATGGACGTCGAGGAAGGCGGCCTCGGGATCGAAACGCTCGCCCGGAAGCGGCGTCGTCGCATCCAGGATCACCAGGCCGTTCCGATCCGCCGCCGGCCGCCCGAGGCGCGCGGCGAGTTCGGCTGTGGAGATGAGCGGACCCATGCGGCAATCCTCCTGAGCCGGCAGCCGGACGGCCGGGGCTGGCCGGGGGTGACGGCCGGCCGCCGGATGTCCGCCGACGTGAGGCGCCGAGTCTAGATCACCGGACGCGATGCGCTGCAAGCAGCGCCCGCACGCGCTTGGCCGCCGTGGCGCCCTTGATCGAATCGCGCCACATCCCCTCGGCCACGCGCTGATGCGTCGCCACCGCCTCCGGCGCGCCGGTGATCAGGGCGACACCGGTCGACAGGCTGCAGCCGGAGTCGCTCCGGAACGGGTTGATCGCCAGGGTCGCCCGGTCGCGCTGCCTGAGCAGCACGCAGTTGGTCGACGGCTCGATGCTGGGCAGCAGGCTGAACTGCAGCCCCATCGGCTCGGTCTCCAGCAGCGAGGCGATCGCCTCGACCTCGGCGGCGGCGACCTCGCGGCAGCGCTGGCGCAGCGAATCGCTGACGGCCAGGCCGCCGCAGATGCCCTCATGCAGGAGGTTCTGCAGCGCCTGCTCGGACAGGATGGCGATGATGCCAGGCCGGCGCGCCTGATAGACGCGCTTGCGGCTCGACAGGATGCCGAGCACCTGCTCGGCCAGCGCCCGCGCGGTCGCCGCCTCCTCGCCGGCCTCGTCGGCCAGCTCGAACAGGCTCTGGGTCAGGACCGTGTCGTAGGCGTCCGCCGTCGTCAGGTAGCAGAGCGGCGCGCCGACCTGCAGCACCTGGTCGGTCGTCTCCTCGATCTGCCGCAGCCGCTCGAAGAAGCCCACGGTGCGGCTGTAGTACTCGACACCGATGCCCAGCAGGGACAGCGGCGAGATCTTCAGCAGCTCGGCCAGCCGCTGGACCGTGTCGAGCTTGATGACCTCGCCTTTCTCGTAGCGGTAGAGGGCCGCGCGCGACACGCCGAGGCGTGCTGCGATCTCCTCCGCGCGCATGCCGGACTCGAGGCGGTAGGCACGGAGTTGCTGGCCGATTTCATTGAGACGCATGGCAGATCCTGGTTGCCGCTGACAAACTGACGTCGATCTCGCTCGACATTCATTAACACAAAACTAACGTTAATCCGGTCGCGCGCGATTTGCCATCACGAAATGATCGGCTGACGATACGACGTGCAAAGTTTGTGGCAGGGGCTTCACGATCCGGGCACGCAGGCCTGGATGGCACGCAGGCTGCCGGCCGCCGCGGCTGTACAACTTCTAACAAACAGCGTCTAAACACCGCCCTGGACGGGACGGCTCGCCGCCGCACGAGGCGCGGCGGCTTTGCGGCGCAGGGGCTTCATGACAGGCTGGCCGCCTGCGGCAGCACGGGCTGCGTCCGGGACGGGGTACGGGATGATAGCCGAGCGCATCATGATGGGGCTGCTCCTCGGCGGCGTCGCCACCGGCTGCATGTTCGTGCTCTACCCGTTCTTCTCGGCGATCCTGTGGGCGGGTATCCTCGTCTTCACGACCTGGCCGGTCTACACGCGGCTGCGCGCCCGCACCGGCCGCTTCACCGCCGCGGTGCTGATGATGATCCTCACGGCATTGCTGGTGGTGCTGCCGATCGGCCTGGTCGCCTCGGCCGGGGTCGAGGACGCGCCGGGGCTGCTGCACGCCGCCACCAACCTGGCCTCGATCGTGCTGCCGGAGCCGCCGCGCTGGGTGGCGCGGGTGCCTCTCGTCGGCCGGCAGCTGACCGAGACGCTGCAGCGCTGGTCGGCGGACCTGAACCAGATCGGCGCCACGGTGCAGCCCTATCTCGGCATCATCGCCGGCAGGGTGCTGGCGGTGCTGGTGCAGATCGCAGGCGGGCTGCTGCAGCTGGTGCTGGCCCTGTTCATCGGCTTCTTCTTCTGGGTCAGCGGCGACACGCTGGGGGGCACGCTGACCGCGATCATCCGGCGCATCGCCGGCCCCTATGCGGACCGGCTGCTCGGCGTCGCCGGCAGCACCGTGCGCGGCACCGTCTACGGCATCCTCGGCACCGCAATCGTGCAGGGCATCCTGACCGGGGTCGGCTTCTACATCGCCGGCGTGCCGAGCCCGGTGCTGTTCGGCGGCATCGCCGCCTTCGTGGCGGTGCTGCCGATCGGCGCGCCGCTGGTCTGGGTGCCGGCCTCGATCTGGCTGGGGCTGTCGCATCATCTCGGCTGGGGCATCTTTCTCGGCATCTACGGCGTGCTGGCGATCTCCGGCGCCGATCACGTGATCCGTCCGGTGTTCATCGCCCGCGGCGCCCAGCTTCCCTATCTGCTGACGGCCCTGGGGGTGCTGGGCGGGGTGCTGAGCTTCGGGCCGCTCGGCATCTTCCTGGGACCGGTGCTGCTGGGGCTCGGCTACACGCTGGCGGTCGAGTTCGCCGCGGCCGGCCAGCCGCTGCCGCACCCGATCGCCGGCATCAGGCCAGGCCCCTGATGACGGCCGAGGGTGGAACGATCCGGATGGCGGGGCGCTAGGGCACCGATGCACGACGTCCCCTCGCACGGCCGCCGACCGGCCGCCGCCACGCCCGGCGGGACAGTCATCGTCAGCTGGAACCTGCTGCGCACCGTCGGCGCCTCGCTCGACGACGTCGTGCGCCTGATCCGCGACGAACGGCCGGACCTGCTGCTGATGCAGGAGGCGACGATCGAGATCGACCGGCTGGCGGAGCGGATCGGCGGCCATTATGCCCGCTCGCCGCTGCCCGGCCGCATCCACGGCGTCGCCTGCTGGAGCCCGCTGCCGTTCCGCAGCACGCCCGCGGTGCATGCGCTGCAGCCGGGCACGCTGATCCGGCGGGTCTGCCAGGTGATCGACATGGGTGAGTTCTCGATCGCCAACGTGCACCTGTCGCACGGCCAGGTGCTGAACCGGCGCCAGCTCCGCCGCATCGCCACCTTCCTGCCGGCGCGCGGCGCGGTGCTGGGCGACTTCAACCTGCTGGGGCCGGCCCTGCTGCCGGGCTTTCGCGACGTGGGCCCGCGCGAGCCCACGCACCGGATGGTCGACGTGCTGCCGATCCGTCTCGACCGGTGCCTGGCGCGCGGCCTCGACTGCATCGAGCGGCGCGTGCTGCCGCACCGGCCGTCGGATCACCATCCGATCCGCGTCGTGCTGCGCACGCGGGCGGGCGTCCACCATGAGGGGCCGGCGGCGGGCGCCAGCACCCGGCCAGGCTAGAGATAGGGCAGCATCAGACGGGCGCTGGCATCGCGCAGCCGGTGCAGGAAACGGCGCTTGTCGAGATCGTGGTGGGTCAGGCGCACATGCCGGTGCTCGCAGATGAAGCCGTCGATGTCGGCGGCGACCGCGTCGTCATAGATCTCGACATTGAGCTCGAAGTTCAGCCGCAGGCTGCGCACGTCGAGGTTCGAGCTGCCGATCAGCGCCCACTGCCCGTCCATCGTCATCAGCTTGGAGTGGTTGAAGGGCGGCCTGGCCAGCCAGAGCCTGACGCCGGCATCGAGCAGCGGCCCGTTATTGGCGTCGCGCGCCCAGTCCACCGGCTTCTGGTTGCTCTCCATCGGCATCACGACGTCGATCTCGATGCCGCGCATCGCCGCCATCGCCAGCACCGTCAGCAGCCGCTCGTCGGGCAGGAAGTAGGGCGTCATGATCCGCACCGAGCGGCGCGCCATGGCGGCGGCCTGCATCATCGAGAACTCGATCTTCTCCAGGTCGCTGTCGGGACCCGAGGTGATCACCCGCATCAGCGCGCCCTGGCCGTCCGGACGCACCTCCTCCTGCCTCGGGAAGAAGTCCAGGTGGTCGATCTCCTGGCCGGTGCTGAACGACCAGTCCTTGACGAACGCCTCGGTCAGCTGGTGCACGATCGGACCGCGCAGCCGGAAATGGGTGTCCGACACCGGATGCCTCGGCCGGAAGCGCAGCATGTTCTCGACCGCGATGTTCATGCCGCCGGTGAAGCCCACCACGCCGTCCACCACCAGGATCTTCTTGTGGGTGCGCAGGTTGATGAACGGCATCCGCCAGGGCAGCAGCGAGTGCATGAAGCGGGCCGTCGGCACGCCGGCCGCCCGCAGCCGGTTCGCCGCCCGGCAGCGCACGTAGCCGCTGCCCACCCCGTCGACGATCACCCGGGCCTGCACCCCGCGCCCATGGGCTGCGATCAGCGCGTCGACGAAGCGGCTGCCGACCGCATCGTCGTGGAACAGATAGGAGCAGAGCAGGATGGTGGTCTTCGCCGTGTCGATCGCCTCCAGCATGGCCGGGTAGGCGCCGTCGCCGTCATGGAACCGGTGCAGGGCGTTGCCGCCCAGCAGCGGTCGTCCGGTGAGACGGCCGACCGCCTCGGACAGCAGCGCATACTCGCCCTCGAGCACCCGCTTGCCGGTGGACACGCCATGCCGGCTCGACCATTGCCGCCGGCGGCTGAGCCGCCTGGCGAGCCGCCTGACCCGGTTGATGCCGAACATCGCATACAGGGCGCCGCCACTCAGCGGCGCCAGCCAGCAGAGCCCGATCCAGCCGATCGAGGAGCCGATGTCGCGCTTGGTGCGCAGCACATGCAGCGTCACGATGATCGACAGCGCCAGCCGAAGCGGCCACAGCAGCTGGTGCAGCAGCAGCCAGATCGGATGGATCATGCCGCGGTAACGAAATCATAAGGGTTGCCGCGCAAGGTTCGATTCCGGTTCTGGAAGGGAGTGGCACGGCGATGACAGGAGCGCCCGGACCCGGACGCACGAACGCTCCAACACGATGCGGTTCCGGACCGTCTTTGAACAGTCCCCCCGCCCACCCTGTCGGCACCGCCCGCGCGCGCCGCGGCGCCGCCGCCTGGCAGGCCGGCCTGGATGCCGAGGACGCCGCCTGCCTGGCGCTGCGGCGCGATGGCTGGACCATCCTGATGCGACGCGCCCGCACGCCGGCGGGCGAGATCGACATCGTCGCCGAGCGCCGTCCGCCCGACGGCACGTCGCTGCTCGCCTTCATCGAGGTGAAGGCCCGCCCCGCCCTGCGTCAGGCGGCGGCCGCACTGTCGCCCCGTCAGCAGGCGCGGCTGCTGGACGCGGCCGAGATCCTGCTCGGCCGCCACCCCGGCTGGATGGCGGACGGCATCCGCTTCGATCTGCTGCTGGTGGATCCCGCCGGCACCGTACGGCGCATCGCCGACGCGTTCCGGCGGGAGCAGGCCTGCTGAGATCGGTCGTCACGCGATGCCATCCGGCATCCGGCGATGCTGATCCATCTCGACAACCAGAATTCCGTCGGCCCCGACAGTCCGGCCGGACGGGCAGACGCGACCTCAACGAGAACCTCGCGCGCAGATGCCTGGAGCTGCACACGCGGCCGGCCCCGCAATCGCGCAGGCCATGCGCGCGCCGATCCTCGATGCAGACGCTCGGCCCGCAGGCTCCACCGGGCGATGCTGCCGGACGCGACGGCGCCTTCTCCGTGCCGGCTGGCACGACCGGCCCGTCTGCTGGCGGCCGCCGACGGCCCACGCATCGCGGCACTCAAGCTCGGCGGCTGGGACACCCGTGCGGGGCAGGCAAAGCGACTCGCGGCACCGTCGCCGCGGCTTGATGCCGGGTTGCTGGCGTTGCGGGACGGGCCGGGCACGGCCTGGAGCGACACCGCGATCCTGGTGATGACGGAATTCAGGCGAACGGCCCTGCTCGCCGGCAGCGCGGCGACGGGCGGTCGCCTCGGCGGCACTTGGCCCAGCCTGGCCCTATCGCAACTGTTCAAGGGTCGCGACCTGGCGCCAACCGCCAACCTGAGCGGCCTCGCCAAGAGGCTGCTGTCGGCTCATCTCGGTCTCGGCGCCGGCCGGCTGCAGCCGGTGTTCCCGGCCAGTCGTCACGTCTCGCCGGTATCGAGACTGATCCGGGCCTAGAAGCCCCGGACAGGCCAGCCATGGCCGGACGGCTCAACCAGCGCGACGGCGGCCCCGGTCAGGCCGGCGTCCGAAAGACGCTCGACGCTCAGCTGCGGCGACGGCGGCGGCTGATGCCGTAATGGCTCATGGTGCTGGCTTCGCGGACGCTGTGGTGGAAGCTGGCCAGATGGACGATCGACATCGAGCGGCTCCGGCTCTGCATCCAGCTGCTGCGCGCCGGGCGATAGACCACGCGGCGGAAGACCGGCCGCGGAGTCGCGGTCAGGGCGTCGAGGGTCAGCTTGCCGGCCTCGCCGTCGGTCACAACGTGCTGCGCGAAAGCCGGCGCCGCCACGGCGGACCCGGCCGCTGCCGTCAGAAAACAGGCAAAAATGCGTCTTGCGACAGCGGCGCGTAATGCCATGGAGCTTCCCCAAACCCGTTGATCACGAGAAATCGATACGACATCCCGAGGCCCGCGGTAAAGCACGAAGGCGCGATGCGCCCTCGCAGGGGAAGCAGCCGGTCAGGCGGCGACGAACGCCACGCCCTTCTCGGTGAGCAGGCTCTCCAGCTCGCCGGACTGATACATCTCGGTGACGATGTCGCAGCCGCCCACGAGCTCGCCCTTCACGTAGAGCTGCGGAATCGTCGGCCAGTTCGAGAACGCCTTCACGCCCTCGCGCAGCTCGGGATCCTCAAGCACGTTGGCGGTCTGGAACGGCACCTGCATGTGCGACAGGATCTGCACCACGCGCGCGGAGAACCCGCACTGGGGAAACATCGCGTTGCCCTTCATGTAGAGCATGACCGGGTTGGTCTCGATCTCGCTCTGGATACGCTGGAACACCGTGTCGGACATGGAGGCTCCTGGTGGAAGGCGGTTGTCAGGGGGCGTTGGTCTGGATCGCCAGCGCGTGCAGGGCGCCGCCCATGTGGCCGGCAAGCGCTGCGTAGACGAGCTGGTGCTGCTGCACGCGCGAGCGGCCGCGGAACGCCTCGCTCACCACGGTGCAGGCATAGTGGTCGCCGTCGCCAGCCAGGTCCTCGATCGTCACCCGGGCATCCGGCAGCGACGCCCGGATCAGCGTCTCGATCTCCGAGGCGGCCATCGGCATGGGGAACAGTCTCCGTCTGGTCGGCCTAGCTGCCCATCAGCCTGGGGAAGAAGTCCTGGTGGGCGACGCGCAGGCGAGCCAGCGATATTGTGGCGCCGGTCGGCAAAGTCAAACCGTCGCCACCGGTACGGCCGAGCACCCTGCCCTCGATGTTGGCGCGACGCGCGATCGCGACCAGCGCCGCCCCGTCGGCGACGCCGAGCAGGTAGCGGCCCTGGTCCTCGCCGAACCAGTACGCATACGGGGGCATGCCGGACTGCGGCGTGTCGAGCCTGACGCCGACATCGCCCGCCATCGCCATCTCGGCGACCGCGACCAGCAGGCCGCCGTCGGAGAGGTCGTGGCAGCAGGCGACGTGGCCCGCCAGGATGCGCTCGCGCACGAAGTCGCCGGTGCGGCGCTCGAGGGCGAGGTCGAGCGGCGGCGGGGCGCCCGCCTCGATGCCATGGATCTCGCGCAGCCAGAGCGACTGGCCGAGCGCGCCGCGGGTGCGGCCGAGCAGCACCAGGTCGAGATCGGGGCCAAGGCCGATGCCGATCGCCTGGCCGGCATCCTCCAGCACGCCGAGACCGCCGATCGCCGGCGTCGGCAGGATCGAGACGGTGCTGCCGTCCGGCGCCCTGGTCTCGTTGTAGAGCGAGACGTTGCCGCTCACGACGGGGAAGTCGAGCGCGCGGCAGGCCTCGCCCATGCCGGCGATGGCGTCGGCGAACTGGCCCATCACCTCGGGCTTCTCGGGCGAGCCGAAATTGAGGTTGTCGGTGACGGCGAGCGGACGGGCGCCGACCGCGGTCAGGTTGCGCCAGGCTTCCGCCACCGCCTGCGCGCCGCCGAGGCGGGCATCGGCGGCAACATAGCGCGGCGTGCAGTCGGTGGTGAGCGCCAGTCCGATGCTGGTGCCCTCGACCCGCACCACGGCTGCGTCGGCGGCACCCGGGCGGCGCACGGTCTGGCCGCCGACGGTGCTGTCGTACTGGTCCCAGACCCAGGCGCGGGAGGCCACGTCCGGGCAGCCGATCAGGTGCAGCAGGGCGGTCTCGATGCCGACCGGATCGGTGAGCGGGCCGATCGGCGGCGGCGGGGCCTTGGGCGCGGTCGGACGGTGATAAAGCGGCGCCTGCTCGGCGAGAGGGTCGAGCGGGATGTCGGCCTCGACCCGGCCCTGATGACGCACGACGATGCGGCCGGTGTCGGTCAGGTGGCCGATGACGGCGAAGTCGAGCTCCCACTTGTCGAAGATCGCCCGCGCCACGTCGGTCCGGTCCGGCCGGATCACGATCAGCATGCGCTCCTGGCTCTCGGACAGCATCATCTCGTAGGCCGACATGCCGGTCTCGCGCTGCGGCACGCCGTCGAGGTCGAGCTCGATGCCGACCCCGCCCTTGCCGGCCATCTCCACCGAGGACGAGGTGAGGCCGGCAGCCCCCATGTCCTGGATCGCGACGATGGCGTCGGTCGCCATCAGCTCCAGGCAGGCCTCGATCAGCAGCTTCTCGACGAACGGATCGCCGACCTGCACCGTCGGGCGCTTGGCCTGCGCGTCCTCGTCGAACTCGGCAGACGCCATGGTGGCGCCGTGGATGCCGTCGCGCCCGGTCTTGGAGCCGACATAGACCACCGGATTGCCGACGCCGGCGGCTGCCGACAGGAAGATCCGGTCCTGGCGCGCGACGCCCACGGTCATGGCGTTGACCAGCGGGTTGCCGTCGTAGGCCGCGTGGAAGTTGATCTCGCCGCCCACCGTCGGCACGCCGACGCAGTTGCCGTAGCCGCCGACGCCGCGCACCACGCCATCGACGATGCGGCGCGTGCTCGGGGTGTCGGGATCGCCGAAGCGCAGCGCGTTCAGGTTGGCCACCGGACGCGCGCCCATGGTGAACACGTCGCGCAGGATGCCGCCGACGCCGGTGGCCGCCCCCTGATACGGCTCGATGAAGCTCGGGTGGTTGTGGCTCTCCATCTTGAAGATGGCAGCCAGCCCCTGGCCGATATCGACCACGCCGGCATTCTCGCCGGGGCCGTGGATCACCCAGGGCGCCGTGGTCGGCAGCGTCTTCAGCCAGACCCGCGACGACTTGTAGGAGCAGTGCTCGGACCACATCACCGAGAAGATGCCGAGCTCGGTCAGGCTCGGCGTGCGTCCCATGATGGCCAGAACGTTGGCATACTCGTCGGCAGTCAGGCCGAACTCGCGCGCCAGGCCGGCATCGACGGTGCGGGACGCGCTCACTGCAGGAAGGCCTGCACCAGCCCGTCGAACAGCGGGCGGCCGTCGATGCCGCCCATCAGCGGGTCGACCAGATCCTCGGGATGCGGCATCAGGCCGCAGACGCGCAGGTTGTCGCTGAACACACCGGCGATGGCGCGCGCACTGCCGTTCGGGCCGCGCCCCTCGCCGTCGACGGCGGCGTAGCGGAACGCCACCCTGCCCTCGCCCTCGAGCCGGTCGAGCGTGTCGAGGTCGGCGACGTAGTTGCCGTCGCCATGCGCCATCGGCGCGCGGAACCGGTCACCCGTCTGCCAGCCGCGGGTGAAGGCGGTGTCGTTGCGCTCCACCGTCAGGTGGCAGTCACGGCTCAGGAACCGCATGCCGGCATTGCGCAGCAGGGCGCCGGGCAACATCTGCGCCTCGGTCAGGATCTGGAACCCGTTGCAGACGCCGAGCACATGGCCGCCGGCGGCCGCGAACGCCCGCACCGCCGTCATGATCGGCGCGTGCGCCGCCATGGCGCCCGAGCGCAGGTAGTCGCCGTGGCTGAAGCCGCCGGGCAGCACCACTAGGTCGAGCGGCGGCAACGCGGTCTCGCGATGCCAGAGCATCGCCGGCGCCTGTCCGGTGGCACCTCTCAGCGCGATCGCCATGTCGCGCTCCCGGTTGGTCCCCGGAAAGACGACGATCCCGGCTCTCACCGCGTGCCGCTCGCTCCGGCGCCGCACGGATAGGCCTCGGCCAGCGCGTCATAGACGACCGGCCCCACATCGGCCGACAGACGATCATTGTGCTTGGACAGCCAGGCGACCGTCATGCTGCGCAGCTGGGCGCCGCTCGCCGCCGGAATGCAGACCTTGCGCGCCGGACCCGGACCGGCGGCGCTCTCGACCAGCGTGATCCCATCGGCAATGCCGCTGACATAGCCGTCGCAGACCCTCACCGTCTGCGGCGACTGGCACAGCCGCAGCAGCGTGCCGGCCGGGAGGTGCGTCAGCCTGCCGACCGGCGGGCCGGAACTGTCGGCGCCGTGCGCGCTGCCGACCGCAGCCAGACCGGCCGCGAGCGCGCCGGCTGCAAGAAGCGAACATCTCATCATGCCACCACCTCGGTCGTGAAGCTTTCGATCACCAGATTGGCCAGCAGCTGCCGGCCCATCTCGTCCGCCTGGGCCTTGGCCGTCGCGGCATCGGTCCCGTCGAGCTCAAGCTCGATCAGGCGGCCGGCGCGGACCTCGCCGACATTGGCAAAGCCCAGCGTATGCAGCGCATGCCCGATCGCCTTGCCCTGGGGGTCGAGCACCCCCTGCCTGAGCATGACGGTGACCAGCACCTTCACTGCATCACCTCCGGGCCCTTCATGTCGTTGTTGCCGGCCTCGGGCAGGATGCCGAGACGCTTGGCGACCTCCTGGTAGGCCTCCTCGACCCGGCCCATGTCGCGGCGGAAGCGGTCCTTGTCGAGCTTCTCGCTGGTCTTGACGTCCCACAGCCGGCAGTTGTCCGGGCTGATCTCGTCGGCCAGCACCAGGCGCATGTCCTCGTTCTCCCACAGCCGGCCGAACTCCAGCTTGAAATCCACCAGCGTGATGCCGACGCCGAGGAACAGGCCGGTCAGGAAGTCGTTGATGCGCAGCGCCAGCGCCACGATGTCGTCCATGTCCGCGGTCGAGGCCCAGCCGAAGGCGGTGATGTGCTCCTCGGCGACCATCGGGTCGTTCAGGCTGTCGTTCTTGTAGTAGTACTCGAGAATGGAGCGCGGCAGGCGGGTGCCTTCGGGAATGCCGAGCCGCTTGCTCAGGCTGCCGGCGGCGACGTTGCGCACCACCACCTCGAGCGGGATGATCTCGACCTCGCGGATGAGCTGCTCGCGCATGTTCAGCCGGCGCACGAAATGCGTCGGCACGCCGATATCGTGCAGCCTGAGCATCAGGTGCTCGCTGATGCGGTTGTTGAGCACGCCCTTGCCGGTGATGATGCCCTTCTTGGCGCCGTTGCCGGCGGTGGCATCGTCCTTGAAGTACTGGACGAGCGTGCCGGGCTCCGGACCCTCGAAGAGGATCTTGGCTTTTCCTTCGTAGAGCTGTCGGCGGCGGGCCATGACGGTCCTTACTTCACGCTGGTGGCGCACGGGCTGAGACGGGCTGTTGCCCGGGCCCGGAGCCAGGTGCTGTCGGCTCAGGCAGCGCGGCCGCGGTATAGCAGCGTCCGCCTCGGGAGGATACAGCCGGCCGCTCCGCCCGGCTGCCGCGCGGCTTCGGACGGCCTGGCGTCAGGCGGCGGGGGCGAAGGGCACGGCTGCGAACGGCACCCGGTCCGGGGGTCCGGCGGCGAAGATCCAGTTGGCGGCCGCGTCCGGATCGGCGGGAACGCCGAGCAGCGAGGAGTTGGTGGTGCCGAAGCCCGAGCGCGGCGGGATGTTGAGCTCGCTGCCGGCGGGCAGCGAACGGTCAGACAGCAGCGCCGTCCAGCTGCCCCAGTCCGGCGGCGCCGGGGGGATCGCCGCCTGGAAGCGCGGCAGGTGGCGGGCGATGCGCGGGATGGTCATGTCGTCCGGTCCGCCGGTCGCGATCATGTGCAGTCCGGGCTCCAGCGGCATGATCTCGGGATGGCCGTAGCCGAGCCCGCACAGATAGAAGGCCTGGTGCCGGTCGCCGATGATCATGTTGTAGGAGCGGTAGCGGCCGGCGTCGGTGGCGGCCAGCGCCTGCACCGCTGCCTCGGCCGTCGGCTGGGCTGCGGCGATCAGCGGCAGCTCGCCGCGCGAGCGCTTGCCGGGCGCCGGACCGAGGCTGCCGACGCGGTTCAGCACGGCCGCCACCACGCCCAGGTCGTTCAGCGCGAGCCAGGTGCCGCCGCCCGGCATGTCGCGCGGCCCGACGACGTTGGGATAGTCCGGCCAGTAGCGGCCCGGAGCCTCCCAGGGACGGTCGATCCGCTCGTCGCGATTGGCAGCAAGCAGAAGCGGCCAGGCGTCGCCGGGGGTCGTGGAGACGATGACGGTGCACACGTTATACGATTCCCGCAGCCGCTGGGCCGCCAACTCGACACAATATGCCGCAATGCGACATACGCGCGATCGATGTCAATGGCAGCGGCCGCAGGGCTGACCTTCAGCCTGTGGCGGCGGGACCGGTTTCGCCGAAGATGCGGCTGAAGCTCACGTCGAGCGCCGCCAGGTGGCGGGCCGGGTCGGTGGCGCGATCCAGCAGCTCCGGCGACACGCGGCCGGCGACCTCGGGATCGCGGTCGAGGTTCTCGCGGAAGCTGCGGGCATCGCCGCTGCCGAGCGCGGTCCAGGTCGCCATCGCGTTGCGCTGCACGATCCGGTAGGCGTCCTCGCGCAAGATGCCGGCGCGCGCCAGCACCAGCAGCACCTCGCCGGAATGCACCACCCCGCCGAGACTCTCCAGGTTGGCCCGCATCTGCTCGGGGTAGACCACCAGCTTCTCCATCATCCCGGCCAGCCGCGACAGCGCGAAGTCCAGCCCGATGGTCGCGTCGGGGCCGATATTGCGCTCCACCGAGGAGTGGCTGATGTCGCGCTCGTGCCAGAGGGCCACGTTCTCCAGCGCCGGGATCGCGTGGGAGCGCACCAGCCGCGCCAGGCCGGTCAGGTTCTCCGACAGCACCGGGTTGCGCTTGTGCGGCATCGCCGAGCTGCCCTTCTGCCCGGGATGGAAGAACTCCTCCACCTCGCGCACCTCCGAGCGCTGCAGGTGGCGCACCTCGACCGCCAGCCGCTCGATGCCGCTGGCGATCACCGCCAGGGTGCAGAAGAAGGCCGCGTGCCGGTCGCGCGGGATCACCTGGGTGGAGACCGCCTCGGGCTGCAGGCCGAGCTTCGAGGCCACGTACTCCTCCACCCGCGGATCGACATGGGCGTAGGTGCCGACCGCGCCCGAGATCGCGCAGGTGGCGATCTCGGCGCGGGCCTGCAGCAGCCGGATGCGGTTACGGGCGAACTCGGCGTAGTGGCCGGCGAGCTTGAGGCCGAAGCTGGTCGGCTCGGCATGGATCGCATGGCTGCGGCCGATGGTCAGGGTGTGCTTGTGCTCGAAGGCGCGGCGCCGGCAGGCCGCCAGCACCGCGTCGATGTCGGCCAGCAGCAGGTCGGAGGCCTGGGTGAGCTGCACCGCGAAGCAGGTGTCCAGCACGTCCGACGAGGTCATGCCGAGATGCACGAAGCGGCTTTCCGGCCCGATCTTCTCGGCAAGCCAGGTCAGGAAGGCGATCACGTCGTGACGGGTCTCGGCCTCGATCGCATCGATGCGCGCCAGATCCTCGGCCGAGAAGGCGGCCATGGCCGCGTCGCCGCGGAGGCGGATCTCGCGGGCGGCCTCCTCGGGCACGTCGCCGAGCCGCGCCATCGCCTCGACCGCCAGCGCCTCGATCTCGAACCAGATCCGGTAGCGGTTCTCGGGCGCCCAGATGGCCGCCATCGCCGGGCGTGTGTAGCGTGGGACCATCGGGGGGGACTCTCCTGGATGCGGCGGTGCCGCCGGCGGGGTTATGCGGCGCTGGGGATGGCTTTAAGCACGTCCGGGACCGCGCCGCAGGTCCGATCCGAGGGAGTGACCATGCCGATGCCGCATCACCTGCTGCCGCAACTGCTCGATCTGCTGCAGGTGCTGGTGATCGACGTCACCCTGGCGGGCGACAATGCGGTGGTGGTCGGGCTGGCCGTGCTCGGGCTGCCGGCACGCGAGCGGCGGATCGCGATCCTGTTCGGCATTGCCGCCGCGACGGTGATCCGCATCGTGCTGGCCACGGTGGCGCTGCAGCTGCTGGCCATCGTCGGGCTGATGCTGGCAGGCGGCCTGCTGCTGCTCTGGGTGTGCTGGCGGATGTATCGCGAGCTGCGCCAGCAGGATCGTGCGGCGGCCGAGGGGGGGCCCGGCGCCGTGCGCCAGCCGCCGGGAGCGCTGCGGCGGGCGATCCTGCGGATCGTGCTCGCCGACCTGTCGATGAGCCTGGACAACGTGCTCGCCGTCGCCGGCGCCGCAGGCCAGCATCTGTGGGTGCTGATCACCGGCCTCACGGTCTCCGTGGCCCTGATGGGCGCCGCCGCCTCGCTGATGGCGCGGCTGCTCGAGCGCTATCGCTGGATCGCCTGGATCGGCCTGCTGGTCGTGCTGGGCGTGTCGGTCGAGCTGATCGTGCACGGCAGCCACGACGTGCTCGGCCACTACCACATCCCGCTGGGTTGAGCGTCCGGCGCTACTCCCCGACCGCGCCGCCACCCGGGTGGCGCAGGTCCAGACCGCCGAAATAGCCGGGGCTCCTGGCAGCGAGGGACGGCCCGCCGACCAGGATGCCCTCGGCAGCGCCCCAGTTCTCGTGCGGCTTGATCTGGTAGCCCATCGCCTGCAACGCGGAGGCGACATCCGGCGCGATCGCCCCGCGCTCGGCCTCGATCGGATCGGGCGTCCACTGCTCGTGGAAGCGGGGCTGGTTGACCGCGCCGGCAATATCGAGCCCGCCATCGACCACGGCCAGGATGGCTTCCAGCGTGATGGTCGGGATGCGCGAGCCGCCCGGGCTGCCGATCACCATCACCACCTTGTTGTCGCGCGACAGGATGGTCGGCGACATCGAGGAGAGCGGGGTCTTGCCCGGCGCCACGGCGTTCGCGGCCGAGCCGACGATCCCGTACATGTTCGGAGCACCCGGCTTGGTGGCGAAATCGTCCATCTCGTCGTTCATCACGATGCCGGTGCGCCCGGCGACGACCTTGGCGCCGAACCAGCCGTTCAGCGTGTAGGTCATGGAGACCGCCCTGCCCTCCTGGTCGACAATGGAGAAGTGGGTGGTCTCGGCCTTCTCGTGCGCGGCGCCCGGATCGAGCGGGGTCAGGGCAGTGGAGGCGAGCGCGTGGTCGGTGGGCGTGTCGTGACGGATCTCGGCCGCATAGGCGGGATCGATGAGCTTGGCCACCGGGTCGTTGACGAAGGCCGGATCGCCGAGATTCTGGCGGTCGGCATAGGCATGCCGCATCGCCTCGACCTGGCGCTGCAGGCCGGCCGTCGTGCGCAGGCCGAGCCCGTGCAGGTCGTCGCCGTCGAGGATGTTGAGGATCTCGCACAGCGCGACCCCGCCGGCACTCGGCGGCGGGGCGGTGTCCACCGTGAAGCCGCGATAATGGCAGGTGACCGGGCGCAGCAGCCGGGTGCGGTAGCCGGCGAAGTCGGCAGCCGCCAGGATGCCGCCGCCCTGGCCGCTCGCCCCGACGATCCCGGCGGCGATCGGCCCGCGATAGAACGCCGCGGCGCCGCCCTGGGCGATGCGCTGCAGCGTGTCGGCCAGATCGGACTGCACCAGGCGCTCGCCGACCGCATAGGGCGTGCCGTCGGCATGCAGGAAGATGCGGGCGGCATCGGGATCCTTGGCGAACCCCTCGGTGGCGGTGCGCAGCAGCATCACGTCGCCGGCAGTCAGCACGTAGCCCTCGCGGGCCAGCCGGATCGCCGGCGCCATCACCACGTCGCGCTTGAGACGGCCCCAGCGGACCAGCGCCTCGTCCATGCCGGCGACGGTGCCGGGCACGCCGACCGCCTTCCAGCCGAACTCCGACAGGCCGGGCACGACATTGCCCTGGCCGTCCTGGAACATGGTCCGGGTTGCCGCCAGCGGCGCATGCTCGCGAAAGTCGAGGAACAGCGCGGTCCCGTCGGGCTGGCGCAGGGTCAGGAAGCCGCCGCCGCCGAGATTGCCGGCGGCGGGATAGACCACGGCGAGCGCATAGGCCACCGCCACCGTGGCATCGACCGCGTTGCCGCCCTGCGCCAGGATCCGCGCCCCGATCTGCGACGCCAGCATCTGCGCGCTCACCACCATGCCGTGACGGCCGAAGGCGGGCACCGGCCGGCCCGCGGCCTGAGCGGCCGGGCCGAACGAGAGCGGATCGCCAGCGCCTTCCCAGCCGCCGGTCGCCGCCGGCGCCCGGGCCGGAGCGGGCGGCGTCTGCGCACGCGCCGGGTTCATCGGCGCCAGCGGCAGCACGGCCGACAGCAGGATGCCGAGCGAGGCGGCGGCGCGACGCGCGGCGAGGCTCATGCCGCGGTCGCGTAGGGCGGCTTCGTCAGCCCGGCCGGCGACAGGGTGAAGATCTCGCAGCCCTCCTCGGTCACGCCGAGCATATGCTCGAACTGCGCCGACAGGCTGCGGTCGCGGGTGACGGCGGTCCAGCCGTCATCGAGGATCTTCACGTCCGGACGCCCGGCATTGACCATCGGCTCCACGGTGAAGAACATCCCCGGACGCAGCACGGTGCCCTCGCCCGGACGACCGAAATGCAGGATGTTCGGCGAGCCGTGGAAGTGCCGGCCGATGCCGTGGCCGCAGAAGTCGCGCACCACCGAGAAGCGCTGCGGCTCGACGAAGCTCTGGATGGCATGGCCGATATCGCCCACCGTGTTGCCCGGGCGGATCGCCGACAGCCCGCGCATCAGCGCGTCGTAGGTCACGTCGATCAGCATCGCGGCGCGGCGCGACACCGTGCCCGCCGTGTACATCCGGCTGGTGTCGCCGAACCAGCCATCGACGATCGCGGTGACGTCGATGTTGAGCACGTCGCCATCCTGCAGCCGGCGCTCGCCCGGAATGCCGTGACAGACCACATGGTTGATCGAGATGCAGGAGGATTTCGGATAGCCGCGATAGTTCAGCGTCGCCGGGATCGCGCCGCGCTCGATCGTGTAGTCGTGGATGATGCGGTCGAGCTCTCCGGTGGTGACGCCGACGCGGACATGCGGGGTGATCATGTCGAGCGTCTCGGCGGCCAGCCGTCCGGCGACGCGCATGCCGGCAAAATCCGCCTCCGAATGGATGATGATCCGACGCCCGTCCGCTTCGCCGTCCATGGTGCCGTCTTTCCCTGGCGCCCGGTCACATCATGAGCGGGCTGTGCTGGTCCGTATGCGGAACTGCCCGACGCGATGCGGGTCGTCCGACGGATGCCGCCGGCGCCCCGTCCCGACAACGACACGAGGCATCGCAGGCATGTCCGTTCAAGATGCGTGGCCGGCACCGGTCATGCAAGGCAGTTCGGGACGATCGCGCGCCGGAACGCGCGTCGCCGACCGGCGGTCGCCGCCGGATCAGCTTTTCTGGAAACGTCCCCTGCCACGGGAATGGCGGTGCGGCGCCAGCACCTCGGCGCCGGCGAGATGAACATGGGCGCCGGTCAGGCGGACCCGCGGCCCGTGCGCGCGCGACGCCCGCCAGTCCGACGGCCCGCCGGCGACCGGGCCCTGCGCCGACACGAAGCGGACGACGGTGCGCCCGTGCAGGCGGATCACCCGGCGGCGGACCGCAGGGGCCGGCTGCTCGTCGCCCGTGGTGTCGGCGGCGAGCAGCAGCGCCGGCCGGCGGCGGAAGCCCGGATGGGCCATCACCGGCACGCCCTCCTGCTGGAAGCCCTGGTCGAGCAGCTCGGCCATCACCGCGCTGCGCTGCGGGTTGGTCCGGGCGCCGAGCACCACGCCGATCAGGCGCACGTTGCCGCGCACCGCGGACGTCACCAGGTTGCGTCCGGCATCGACGGTGTAGCCGGTCTTCAGCCCGTCCGCGCCCGGATAGATCTGCAGCATGGGATCGTGGTTCATGACCTCGCGGCCATGGAACATGAAGGCCGGCACCGAGAAGTAGTGATACTGCTCGGGGAAGTCCTGGATCAGGTGACGGGTCAGGGTGGCGAAGTCGCGCGCGGTGGAGACCTGCTCGGCGTCCGGCAGGCCGGAGGCATTGCGGAAGGTGGTGTTGCTCATGCCGAGCGAGCGCGCCTTCTGGGTCATCATCTGCGCGAACTGCTGCTCGTCGCCCTGGGCCAGCAGCTCGCCGAGCGCGCAGGCGGCGTCGTTGGCGGACTTGGTGACCAGCCCCAGCACCGCCTGCTCGACGGTCAGGTAGCTGCCCGGCACCAGATCGAGCTTGGACGGCTCCATCGAGGCGGCGTGGCTGGACACCGGCACCGCCTGATCGAGCGAGATGTGGTTCTGACGCAGCGCGTCGAACGCCAGATACAGCGTCATCAGCTTGGTCAGGCTGGCCGGATAGCGCTGCAGATCCGGATTGCCCTGCTCCAGCACGGCGCCGGTATTGGCATCCATGACGAAGGTGCTGAGCTGGCCGACATACTGGGCGTGCGCGACGGAGGGGGCGAGCAGGGCGCCGATCGCGCCGGCCAGCAGCGCCGAGCGAAAGCGGCCAGGCCGACCGGCGCAACGATCCTTCGAATCCTGCGCCATGCGCACCCCCAGGGTTCCCAGCACCGATCTTATGGACCGTCAAATCTTTCGTCCAGATTAATTCCCGGAATGCCAACGGGTTGATCGAGCCCGCAGGCTGGCAGGGGTCGCGATCGATGCCGTTGCGGCAGGCCCCGCCCCCGCCGATCGGCGTCACATCCGTATTCCTGCGCGGCAGGGGGCTTTCACCGCCGCTTCGAGTTCCAATATGGTGCCCCGATGCGCCCTGACCCTCTCTCCTCCGGTTCCCGCGATGCGGTCCCGCCGACCCGTCCGTTGCCGGCGCGTCGCGCGCAGCGGCCGGGTGCTGCGACATCGCCCCAGATGAGCGACAACGACAAGACCAACACGCCGGACTCGCCCAACATCGGCGTGGTCGTGAAGGCGCGGCCCAAGACGCGCAAGCCGGCCATGTACAAGGTCTTGATGCTGAACGACGACTACACGCCGATGGAGTTCGTCGTGCATGTGCTGGAGCGCTTCTTCCAGAAGTCGCGCGACGAGGCGACCCGGATCATGCTGCACGTCCACAAGCGCGGCGTCGGGGTCTGCGGCGTCTATACTTACGAGGTCGCCGAGACCAAGGTGACGCAGGTCATGGATCTTGCCCGGCAGAACCAGCATCCCCTGCAGTGCACGATCGAGAAGGACTGAGCGCCGCCCCGCGGAGGGATGTAATCGCGGCCGCCCGCTCCTATCTGGGACATCGCGCGCTGCCGGGCCTCCGAGCCGGACGAGCGTGTTCCATACCAGTTTTTTACTGGCCTTCTGCCAGAAACCCCCCAAAGATGACCGGGCTGCGGCTGGAGTTCGCGGCCTCGGTTGGTCCGGGGTGGCTGGAAGCGGCCTGGCCCTAAGCGGCGAAGGAGCGTCAAACCATGCTGTCACGCAACCTCGAACAGACGCTGCATCGTGCCCTGTCGCTCGCCGGCGACCGCCGGCACGAATATGCGACGCTCGAACATCTCCTGCTGGGGCTGGTCGATGACGGGGATGCCGCCACCGTGCTGCGCGCCTGCGGCGTCGATCTGGACAAGCTGCGCGCCGACCTGACCGAGTTCCTCGACAAGGATCTGGCCGGCCTGGCGTCGGACCGCTCCAGCGAGCCGAAGCCGACCGCGGCCTTCCAGCGCGTGGTGCAGCGCGCCGCGATCCACGTGCAGTCGTCGGGACGCGACGAGGTCACCGGCGCCAACGTGCTGGTCGCCCTGTTCTCCGAGCGCGAGAGCCATGCGGTGTATTTCCTGCAGCTGCAGGACATGACCCGGCTCGATGCGGTCAACTTCATCAGCCACGGCATCGCCAAGGCGCCGGGCCGCACGGCGCAGCGTCCGGCTACCGGCCAGGCGGGCGGCGGCGGCAGCGGTGGCGACGGTCCGGAAGGCGAGCGCGAGGAGCGCGGCCGCGGCGGCTCCAAGCAGCAGGACGGGCTGGCGGCCTACTGCGTCAACCTCAACAAGAAGGCGCTGGCCGGCAAGATCGATCCGCTGATTGGGCGCGACCAGGAGATCGAGCGCACGATCCAGATCCTGTGCCGCCGCACCAAGAACAATCCGCTCTATGTCGGCGATCCGGGCGTCGGCAAGACCGCGATCGCCGAGGGGCTGGCCAAGCGCATCGTCGAGAACGACGTGCCGGAGGTGCTGGCGAAGTCCACCATCTACGCGCTCGACATGGGCGCGCTGCTGGCAGGCACCCGCTACCGCGGCGACTTCGAGGAGCGGCTGAAGGCGGTCGTGACCGAGCTGGAAGCCAATCCGGGCGGCATCCTGTTCATCGACGAGATCCACACCGTGATCGGCGCCGGCGCCACCTCGGGCGGCGCCATGGACGCGTCGAACCTGCTGAAGCCGGCGCTGGCCCAGGGCACGCTGCGCTGCATCGGCTCGACCACCTACAAGGAGTTCCGCCAGCATTTCGAGAAGGACCGCGCGCTGGTGCGCCGGTTCCAGAAGATCGACGTCAACGAGCCGTCGGTCGAGGATGCGGTCAAGATCCTGCGCGGCCTGAAGACCAACTACGAGACCCACCACAAGGTCCGCTACACCGACGACGCCATCCGGGCGGCCGTCGAGCTCGCGGTGAAGTACATCCACGACCGCAAGCTGCCGGACAAGGCGATCGACGTGATCGACGAGGCGGGCGCGTCGCGCATGCTCCAGCCGGAGGAGAAGCGCCGCAAGGTGGTGACGCTGCGCGACGTCGAGGAGATCGTCGCCAAGATCGCCCGCATTCCGCCCAAGAGCGTGTCCGCGGACGACAAGGAGACGCTGCGCTCGCTTGAGCGCGACCTGAAGTCGATGGTGTTCGGCCAGGACAAGGCGATCGAGGCGCTGGCGGCGGCGATCAAGCTGAGCCGTGCCGGCCTGCGCGATGCCGAGAAGCCGATCGGCAACTACCTGTTCTCGGGCCCGACCGGCGTCGGCAAGACCGAGGTGGCCAAGCAGCTCGCGTCCACGCTCGGCATCGAGCTGATCCGCTTCGACATGTCGGAATACATGGAGCGGCACTCGATCTCGCGCCTGATCGGCGCACCGCCGGGCTATGTCGGCTTCGACCAGGGCGGCCTGCTCACGGACTCGATCGACCAGCATCCGCATGCGGTGCTGCTGCTCGACGAGATCGAGAAGGCGCATGTCGATCTCTACAACATCCTGCTGCAGGTGATGGATCACGGCAAGCTCACCGACCATAACGGCAAGACGGTCGACTTCCGCAACGTCATCCTGATCATGACGACGAACGCGGGTGCGGCCGACCTGACTCGCGAGGCGATCGGCTTCGGCCGCGACAACCGCGCTGGCGAGGACGAGGAGGCGATCAAGCGGATCTTCACGCCCGAGTTCCGCAACCGTCTCGACGCGATCATCCCGTTCGCGGGCCTCACGCCCGAGATCGTCGGCCGCGTGGTCGAGAAGTTCGTGCTTCAGCTCGAGGCGCAGCTCGCCGACCGCAACGTCACCATCGAGGTCTCGTCGTCGGCGAAGGAATGGCTGGCCGAGCGCGGCTACGACAGGCTGTATGGCGCCCGTCCGCTGGCCCGCGTGATCCAGGAGCACATCAAGAAGCCGCTCGCCGAGGAGCTGCTGTTCGGCAGGCTCGTGCATGGCGGCGCGGTCAAGGTCGGCTTCAAGGACGGCAAGCTGACGTTCGACTTCATCGAGAACCCGGCCCCTGCCCCGCGGTCCGAGGAAGAGGATGGCGACGAGGGCGGCTCGGAGCGCGAGGCCGAGATCGCCGACTGAGACGTTTCACCTGCACCGACGACGAGCGGCGGAACCAGCCCGGTTCCGCCGCCCTGCGTTCAGCCCTCGGCCTCGAGCCGCTGCCTCGCCTGCTCCAGCTCGGCCCGGATCGCCGGCGTCACCTCCGGCATCGACAGATCGCACCGCTCCAGCGCCTGGTTCATCGCCTCCACCACGACGAGGTGGGCATACCACTTGCTGTCGCCCGGTACGACGAACCACGGCGCTTCCGGCGTCGCGGTGGCGGCGATCGCCTGCTCGTAGGCGGTCTGGTACTCGTCCCAGTGGTCGCGCTCGCCCAGGTCGCCGGTGCTGAACTTCCACTGCTTCTCCGGGTCGTCGAGACGCGACAGGAAGCGCTGCCGCTGCTCCTCCTTGGAGATGTTGAGGAAGAACTTCACCACCACGATGCCCTGCCGGTCGAGGTAGCGCTCGAAGTGGCGGATGTCCTTGAGGCGGTTGTCCCAGAATTTCGGGCCGCGGCGCTCCTGCGGCAGATCCTGCGTCTCCAGCACCTGCGGATGCACGCGGGCGATCAGCACCTCCTCGTAATGGCTGCGGTTGAAGATGCCGATCCGGCCGCGCGCCGGCACCGCCGCGTGGATGCGCCACAGGAAATCATGCCCGAGCTCCACCGGGCCTGGCTGCTTGAACGAGGTCACGCTGACGCCCTGCGGGTTCACGCCCGACATCACGTGCCGGATGGTGCCGTCCTTGCCGGCGGCATCCATCGCCTGGAACACCGCCAGCACCGCCCAGCGTCCGTTGGAGTAGAGCGACTGCTGCAGCCTCGAGAGGCGCTCCACCCCCTCCTGCAGCAGCAGCCTGCCCTGCTCCTCCTCGATGCCGAGGCCGCCCTTGTCGCCCGGATCGTGGTCGGCAAGGCAGAACCCCTTCGCCGACGTCACCCGGCAGCGCTTCAGCAGCCGCTTGCGCGTCTCGTGGTCCATCGCGGGCTCAGCCTTCGCGCCGCTTGATGGCGAGCGGCCCCGGCGCCTGGGTCGTCGGCATCATCTCGATCCGGTTGATGTTGACGCGCGCGGGCAGCCCGACCACCCAGGCGACGGTCTCGGCGATGTCCTCGGGCAGCAGCGGATCGGCGTTGCGATACGTCGCGGCCGCCTTCTCCTCGTCGCCGAAGCGGACCTGGCTGAACTCGCTGCCGCCCACCAGGCCGGGCTCGATGTTGGTCACCCGCACCGCCGTGCCGACCAGGTCCGCCTTCAGGTTCAGCGCGAACTGCGCCACGAACGCCTTGGTCGCGCCATACACGTTGCCGCCCGGATACGGGTACGAGCCGGCCGTGCTGCCGATCGTGATCACGTGGCCGCGGTTGCGCGCCACCATGCCCGGCAGCAGGGCCCGCGTGGTGCCGATGACGCCGCCGACATTGGTCGCCACCATCCGCTCCCAGTCGCCGAGCTCGCACTGCCAGGCGGGCGCCAGCCCGAGCGCCAGCCCGGCGTTTGCCACCAGCACGTCGACCGCGCGCCAGTCCTCGGGCAGGCTGGCCGGCAGCGCGGCGACCGCGGCGGCGTCGCTGACGTCCAGCGCCACGGGGAGCAGGCGCGCGCCGAGCTGCCGGTGCAGCGCATCCAGACGCTCCCGGCGGCGGCCGGTGGCGACGACGCGATGCCCGTCCGCGACCAGGCGCTCGGCGATCGTCCTGCCGAACCCGGCGGTGGCGCCGGTGATGAAGACAGTCAGGCTCATGATACCTCCAGGAACGACGGGTCGGTGATGCGGCAGGGTCAGCTCGGCTCGAGACCGAGATGGGCCGCGAGCTCGGCCTGATCGGCCAGACGGCGGCCGTCCGGGCCATACAGGCGCAGGTCGAGCCAGTCCGGTCCCGGCAGCAGGAGCGCCGCGCGCTTCATGGCTGCCTCCTCGGTGCCGAAATGCTCCTGCCGGTCCGCCGGACGCGCCTGTCCCCTTGCATCCGGGCCGGGCCGGGCCGGAATCGTCGGCACCGGACTGTCGAGGTAGGCGAGGGTGAACGGCATGCTGCACCTTGCAGGCGGGGAACGGGCGAGGCGGATGGGCCGCGGCCTGCCGGTAAAGCTCTCACCGTTGGAGACGGTTGCGCAACCGGCGTGCCGGCCGCGCCGCGACCGCGTGGATTTGCCCGCAGCCGATGCCGATCGTCTTGCGTCCGTCGCGGCCTTCGCCACATCTGGAGGGATGCTTTCCCTTCTCGACGACTCCGACGTGAGCCTGACCGGGCACCTGCTGATCGCGATGCCGTCGCTGCTCGACAAGAATTTCAGCCAGACCGTGATCTTCCTGTGCGCGCACTCGGCCGAGGATGGCGCCATGGGGCTGGTGGTCAATCGCCGCCTGTCCGAGCCGGGCTTCGACGACCTGCTGGCCCAGCTCGAGATCACGCCGATGCCGCCGCGTCGCCGGATCGCGCTCTGCGCCGGCGGCCCGATGGAGGGCTCGCGCGGCTTCGTGCTGCACAGCAGCGACTGGAGCGGCGATGGCAGCCTGACCGTCGATGACGGCATCGTCCTGACCGCCAGTCTCGACGTGCTGCGCGAGATCGCCGACGGCCATGGGCCCAGGCAGGCGCTGCTGGCGCTGGGCCACGCGGCCTGGGGGCCGGGACAGCTGGAGGCCGAGATCCGGCAGAACGCCTGGCTCTCGGCGCCGGCGGACGAGGCCCTCGTGTTCGGCACCGAGCATGACCGCAAGTGGCGACGCGCCTTCGCGGCCCTCGGCGTGGACCCGCTGCGGCTGGTCGGCGAGGTCGGCAACGCCTGAGCGGCGCGCGTCGCTGCGGATGGCCAGCTACCAGAGGAAGCGCGGGATCGTCGCCACCGGTGCGAGGCCGGCGGCGTCGGCCTGCGCCTCGGCCAGCGCATGGTCGTCGCCGATCATCTCGCGATGGATGCCGCCCAGCACCCAGCAGGAGGCGATCCCGGCGGCCTTGGCGCCGGCGATGTCGGTGGCGAGCGAGTCTCCCACAGCCAGGATCCGCGCGTCCGGCAGGCCCAGCGCTTCCCGCACCGGTCGGTAGATCTCGCGATACGGCTTGCCGACCTGCCTGACCTCGCCGCCGTACTGCGTGTAGTAGCGCGCCAGCAGGCCGGCGCAGATCAGCCGCTGGCCGCCGCTGCGCACCACCTCCAGGTCCGGATTGGCGCAGACCATCCTCAAGCCGCGCGCCGCGCACTCCCTGAGGATCGGCAGATACGGCTCGACGTCGGTCTCGCCCAGCTCGTCGTCCGGACCGGTGTTCAGCACGAAGTCGGCCTCAGCCGGGCTTGCCGCGAGCTGCAGGGGTACGTCCTCGAGCAGGTTGCGGTCCTTGTCGGGTCCAAGATGCCAGACGCGATCGCCGAGGGCGGCGAACCACGGGTCGCTGCGCGCGATCAGCGCCGTGCGGGTCGCCTCGCCGCTGGTCAGGATGGCGTCGTACGCATCGTCCGGGATGCCCATGCGACGCAGCGTCGCCTGCACCAGCCGCGTACGGCGCGGCGCGTTGGACAGCAGCACCACCCGCCTGCCCGCCTGGCGCAGCCGCAGAAGGCAGTCGACAGCCCCGGGATAGGCGACGACGCCGTCATGGATCACGCCCCACAGATCGACGATGAAGCCGTCATAGCGCGACGCCAGGGTCTCGAACCCGTCCAGATGCTGCATCAGCGATCCGTCGCCGACGGCGCCCCGTCCCGGCAGGCCGCGTCCAGCGATGGCCAGCCGCCATCCTGCACCGCCTGCCTGAGCTCGGTCTTCAGCCGGCGCAGCAGCGCCGGCCCCTCATAGGCGAAGCGGGTATAGAGCTGCACCAGATGAGCGCCCGCGCGCATCTTCTCCAGGATGTCGGCGCCGGTCTCGATGCCGCCGCAGCCGATCAGGGTCAGCCGGCCCTTGGACAGGCGCGAGACCTCGGCCAGCATCGCGGTGCTGTGGGCCCGCAGCGGCCGTCCGGACAGGCCGCCGGCCTCGCCCGCGTGCCGTCCGGAGAGCCCGGGCGGACGTGCCAGCAGCGTGTTCGACACGATCAGCCCGTCGATCCCGGCGTCGATCGCGGTCTCCACGATGGCGGGCAGCGCGTCGGCGGCGAGGTCCGGGGCCAGCTTGACCAGCAGCGGCGGCCGCGACGGCACCGCCTGGGCCACCGCCTGCAGCAGCTCGCGCAGCCGCTCCACCCGCTGCAGCTCGCGCAGGCCGGGCGTGTTCGGCGAGGACAGGTTGATCACCAGGTAGTCGGACAGCGGCGCCAGGGCCTCGACCAGCCGCGCATAGTCGCGTGGCGGATCGGCGCCCTCCTTGTTGATGCCGAGATTGGCGCCGAACGGCACGGCCAGGGGCCGGTCGTCGCGCAGCCGACGCAGCCGGCTGCGGAAACGGTCGAGGCCGTGATTGTTGAAGCCCAGGCGGTTGATCACCGCGCCGGCCTCGGGAAGCCGGAACACACGCGGCCGCGGGTTGCCGGCCTGCGGCAGCGGCGTCACCGTGCCGGCCTCGACGAAGCCGAACCCCAGCCGGGCGAGCGGCCGGACCACGCGGGCGTTCTTGTCGAAGCCGGCGGCGATGCCGATCGGATTGGGAAACCGCAGCCCCATGGCCGTGACCGCGAGGCCGGCATCGTCCTGCGGCCGGCTGCCGCCGCCGAGGCCGAGCGCCAGGGCGCCGAGCGCCAGGCCATGCGCCCGCTCCGGATCGAGCCGGCGCAGCAGCGGGAGGGGAAGCGATTGCGGCATCATGCGCTCCGTTCCTGCCGCATACGGCGCCTCCTGGGAAGGGGACCGCTTGCCAGCGGCACCGCATGCGGCAATCCTGGCCGGCATGTGGAACGAGCCCTATCTCGAGACCTGCTGCCGTTCGGCGCTGCACCGCCTCAGGCTCTGCGGCGAGGCCGGGCGACCCGACGCCAGCCGCGCCGAGCTGAAGGATGCGCGCTGCCTCGATCGCCTGGAGCAGGTCGGCCTCGCCGCCTGCACCGGTCATCGCTACCGCATCACGCCCGCGGGCTGCCTGCGGCACGACCAGGAGATCATGAAGGTCGCCTGAGGAACCGCACCCATGAAGCACGAGGATCTCTGGCGCGCGATCGACACGCTGGCGGCCGAGAAGGGATTGTCGCCCTCAGGGCTGGCGCGCGCCGCCGGGCTCGATCCGACGGCGTTCAACCGCTCCAAGCGCACCACCCGGCGCGGCCTGCGCTGGCCCAGCACCGAGAGCCTGTCGCGCGTGCTGTCAGCGACCGGCGCCAGCCTGGAGACCTTCACCACCCTGGTCGGCGGCGCCCGGGCGCTGACCATCGGCCGCACCCACCGCGCCCGGCATCTGCCGCTGCTGCCGCTGTCGCGGCTGGATGTCGATGGCCTGTTCGACGAGGCGGGACATCCGTCCGGGCAGAGCTGGGAGCAGACCGAGGTGCCGCAGCCCGGCGATCCGCACGGCTACGCGGTGCAGGTGGACAGCGACCGGCTCGAGCCGGTGTTCCGTCAGGGCGGCACGGTGATCGTCTCGCCGGAGGCGCCGGTCCGGCCGGGCGACCGCGTGCTGCTGCGTCGCGCGGAGGGACCGGTCGAGGCCGGCATCGTCACCGGCCGCGCTCCGGAGCGCATGGAGTTCGACATGCTGGGCACGGACGGTTCCGGGCTGTCCTGCGGCGGCAGCGAGCTCGCCTGGCTGCACCGCATCGTCTGGGCAAGCCTCTAGGGCGACCCGTCCGACCGGCCTACCCCGGGGGACGACTCGGCCCGGCGCGACGGCGTCAGCCGGTGAGCCGCTCGCGTCCCATCCGCACGACTCGCGTCTCCTGGCCGAGTGCTGCCAGCACGGCGACGGCGATGGCGACGACGCCGATCACGCCCCCCAGCGCCCAGCGTATGTCGCTGCCGGCCAGGCCCGCGATCCAGACCTGCAGGTTGGCGTTGGGCGAGGCGAGCAGGTTGCCGAGCTGGTAGACCGCACCCGGAAAGGTGCCCCGGATGACGCCGGGCGAGATCTCGTTCAGGTAGGCCGGGATCACGCCCCAGGCGCCCTGCACGCAGACCTGGATCAGGAAGCCGCCGAGTGCGAGCGCCGCCACGCCGTTCGAGAACGCCCAGAGCGGGATGACCGGCAGCGCCAGCACGGCGGCGATGCCGATCGCCCAGCGGCGGCCGATCTTCTGGCTGAGGAAGCCGAACAGCAGGCCGCCGGCGATCGCGCCGAGATTGTAGATCACCATCATGGTCACGACGGTGCGATGCGACAGATGGTGCCAGCCGCTCAGGAACAGCTTCGGGTAGAGGTCCTGCGAGCCGTGCGAGAAGAACAGCATGCAGGTCATCAGCAGCACCGCATAGACGCTCAAGGCCAGATGGCGGCGCAGCACGGACAGGATGGGCTCGCGGGCGGCGGCCTCCTGCGGCGCCCAGTCCGGGCTTTCCGGCACGTTGCTGCGAATATACAGCACCAGCAGCGCCGGTGCGGCGCCGGCGATGAACATGCCGCGCCAGCCGATCCAGGGCTCCGCCAGGAACAGCAGCGACGCCAGCAGGTAGCCGCTCGGATAGCCGGTCTGCAGGATTCCGGACACGATGCCGCGCCAGCGCCCGGGGATGCTCTCCATCGCCAAGGACGCGCCGACGCCCCACTCGCCGCCCATGGCGACCCCGTACAGGGCCCGCAGGATCAGGAAGATCGTGAAGGACGGCGCAAAACCGGACAGCAACTCGATGCCGGCATAGCACAGCACGTTGATCATCATGGTCGGCCGGCGGCCGTAGCGGTCGGCGAGCCGGCCGAACAGCACCGCGCCGATCACCCGGCAGGCAAGCGTCGCGGTCAGGGCGAACGCGGTCGCGCCGATGGTGACCCCGAAGGACCGCGCGACCGTGTCGAGCACGAAGACCATGATGAAATAGTCGAAGGCGTCGAGCGTCCAGCCGAGATAGCAGGCGACCACGACGTGGGTGGCGGTGCGTCGATCGGCAGGCGACGTCGCCGTGCCGGCCTTGATGGTGTCAGATGCCACGACGCCCTCCCCGATGACGTTCCACCATAGGCAGACGGCTGGTTTCGACAATCCGGCTCGACCCGCCGCTTCAGGGGGGCGCGATGACGAAGGCGCCGCCGGGGTTCTGCGTGGGATCGCGCCAGAAGCTGGTGCCGGCCAGGCGGCCGACGATCTGCGGCGGCAGGATCGTGCGCCGGTGCGTCCGCGCCACCGTCGGGCGCACCGCATGCAGCCCGGGCGTGTTCAGCGCCGCGTCGAAGGCGTGGCCGCCCGCATACTCGACCCGGTTCGGGTCGTGGACGAAAGGCGGCAGACCCAGCAGGTCGTAAAGCAGCGCCAGCACCCGGCCCGGCTCCTGGGCGAGCTCGTCGTAATCCACCAGGATCAGCCGGTGCGCCAGTTCGCCGTAATAGGCATCCTGCAGCGCCTGCCATGCGGCGCCGAACGCGCCTCCCACGGCCATCAGCTGCTCGACGCGGTCGAACACGGTGGCGGACTGGGCGATGCCGTGCAGCTTCGAGACCAGGTAGGTGTTGCGGCGCAGCAGCCGCTCGAAGCTGTCGATGATCCAGACCGGATCGCGCACGCAGGCGACGACGAAGGCGTCAGGATGCAGGTCGGCCAGCACCCGCATGTGCCCGCACCAGGCGCGGTTGGTGTCGAACAGCACCATGTCGGGCGGCATGTCGGCGTAGTAGCCGGCGATGATGCCGGACAGGACCTGCCGACGCCGCTCGTCGTCGAACGCCGTGGCATACTCGCCCTGCCCCATCACCGGCAGCACGCGCTCGCACAGCACGGCGACCGGGCTGCTCATCTCGGCATGGATGCGGGGGTTCTGACGCAGCAGGGCGGCGAGCAGGGTTGAGCCCGAGCGTGGCAAACCTGAGATGAAGTGGATCGTTCGAGCCGTCATACCCAGGGACATGCCATGAAAATCAGCGCACGCAACATCCTCGAGGGCCAGATCGTCGCCCTGACCAAGGGCGCCACCACCGCCCATGTCCGACTCGAGCTCCCGGGCGGCGCCATCGTGACCGCGTCCATCACCAACGAGGCCGTCGACGAGCTCGGGCTCGCGGTCGGCACCAGGGCGAGTGCCGTGATCAAGTCGTCCGACGTCATGATCGCGGTGGAGTAGGATCATGGGACTGCTGGTCGAGGGCGTCTGGCAGGATCGCTGGTACGAGAACCAGGAGGGCCGTTTCCAGCGACAGGCGAGCCGGTTCCGCAACTGGATCACGCCGGATGGCGTGCCCGGACCGACCGGCGATGGCGGATTCCCTGCCGAACCCGGCCGCTACCATCTGTTCGTCTCGCTCGCCTGCCCATGGGCGCATCGCACCCTGATCATGCGCAGCCTCAAGGGGCTGGACCCGGCGATCGGCGTGTCGGTGACCCACTGGCTGATGGGCGAGCAGGGCTGGAGCTTCGAGCCGGCAGCGGGCGTGATCGCGGACCCGATCCTGGGTGCCGAGTTCCTGCATCAGCTCTATGTCCAAGCCGAGCCGCGCTACACCGGCCGCGTCACCGTGCCGGTGCTGTGGGACCGGCAGCGTGGCACCATCGTCTCGAACGAGAGCGCCGATATCCTGCGCATGCTGAACAGCGCGTTCGATGCCGTCGGCGCCAAGCCCGGCGACTACGTGCCGGCATCGTCGCTGGTCGAGCTCGCAACGGTGAACGACCGGGTATATGCGACGGTCAATAACGGCGTCTATCGTGCCGGCTTCGCGACCACCCAGCCCGCCTACGAGGAGGCGGTCGGCGATCTGTTCGAAAGCCTGGACTGGCTCGAGGAGCGGTTGTCGCGGCAACGCTATCTGGTGGGCACGGAGGCGACCGAGGCCGATATCCGGCTATTCACCACGCTGATCCGCTTCGACGCCGTCTATTACGGTCACTTCAAGTGCAACCTGCGACGCATCGTCGACTATCCAAATCTCTGGGCATTCACGCGTGAGATCTACCAGTGGCCAGGCGTGGCCGAGACGGTGGATATGAGCCACATCAAGCGGCACTACTATATGAGCCACAAGACGATCAATCCGACTTCGATCGTGCCGCTTGGACCGGTTCTTGACCTGGTTGAGCCGGTCAACCGAGAGGGCCTTACTGGACAGGCCATGCGTCAAGAGGTCTGACGCTGTTGGTATATTTTGGTTGCGGGGACAGGATTTGAACCTGTGACCTTCAGGTTATGAGCCTGACGAGCTA
>CAXSBC010000007.1:0-263147 GCA_964236105.1 uncultured Acetobacteraceae bacterium
CTTCTTCCGCCAGCAGCACGCCCTGATGAACTGGCTGACACGTCAGGGCTGACGTCACGCTCATCGACGTGTGACGGGGCCGAGCAGGATTGCGTCGCACCCTTTCTGACTATCGCAGTTCAAGCAATGAAAATGCGATCCGATCTCTCTTCGCATTGCCGCCGGCATCGTATGTATTGGCGATCAAGGTGCCGGACGGCAGTTCGCTTCAGGAGCCGTGCGAGGTGCGTCGCATCGATGTCCTGTATGCCACCATCGCAGCCGGCTCGTCTGTGGTGCTGCTTCGTGTCGATCGGCCTGCGCCGGCTGGGGAGGAGGCTGTTGGATCAAAGTCAACGGCATTCCGCCGTGTTTCTGGTCGCAGCCTGCATCAGCGATCGTGAACCGATCTCAAGGAAGAGCTGGCTTTGTTCAAATCCCTGTTGGATCGCCGACATCAGCCTGATCGACCCGTAGCAACGCCGTTCCGAAGCTGGCACCTGGATTGTTGGAACTGGTTCCCACTGGATTGATCAACCGACAAGGGAGTATGAGTAGCAGACGGTCGATTTGGCAGCCTGATACTGAACGGTAGCCCGTCTGAACCGACAGCGATCGACCGCGGAGAAGCGGACCTGCCGGTTCCCTGTGCTGGACACCGCTCTGGTGATGGGGGCGCCTCTCGATTGTGCGGTATGGCCGTGACAGCATGATCCTGGCAACCCGCTCCCTTGTTCTGGATCTTTCATGACCGCTTTGCCCATCAGCACGCCGCAGCCGATCGAGGATCACGGTGTGATCGGTGATCTCCGGACCGCGGCGGTCGTCGCACGCGACGGCGCCGTCGCCTTCCTCTGCCTGCCCGAATTCGATAGCCCGAGCGTGTTCGCATCGCTGCTCGACCCGGCCGGCGGCACGTTCCGCATCATGCCGCGGCACGATGCTCTGCGAACGTCGCAGATGTATCTCCCGGACACGAATGTGCTCATCACGCGTTTCATGTCGGAAGATGGCATCGCCGAGCTGACGGACCTGATGCCGGTCCACGACTCCGCCGGTCCGCAGCGGCTGCAGCGGCTGCAGCGCCGTATCCGTGTGATCCGTGGAGCGTTCGACTTCAACATGGTCTGTGCTCCACGGTTCGACTATGGACGCGCGACCCATACGCTGGATGGGAGCGGGACATTTCTTCCAGCCGGCGATGGCCCCCGACTGCGTCTGCGCGCGACTGTGCCGTTGCGAGAAGCGGATGGCGATCTTTATGCGGAGTTTCGATTGGAGCGTGAGGAGGATGCCTGCTTCTTCCTGGACGTTGATCCTGACGACACGCCTGTGGTGACCGACTGCGCGGCGGCGGACCGCACCTTCTCCGAGACGATGGCCTACTGGCATAGCTGGGTGGATCGTTCCCAATATACCGGGCGCTGGCGTGAGGTGGTGACCCGTTCGGCCCTGGTGCTCAAGCTGCTCACGTCAGCGGTGCATGGAGCGCCCGTTGCCGCAGCAACCTTCGGCCTGCCGGAGGAGGCCGGAGGCGAACGCAACTGGGACTACCGCTTCGTCTGGGTACGCGATGCCTCCTTTGCCATGTATGCGTTCATCCGCCTGGGCATGACTGAGGAGGTTGAGCAATTCGTGGACTGGATCGCTGCGCGTGCCCGGCAATCGGACGGCACCGAACAGCTGCACGTTGCTTATTCACTGCGTGGCGAGAGCGACCTGCCTGAGCAGACGCTCGATCATTGGGAGGGGCACCAGCAGTCCCGTCCGGTGCTGATCGGCAACGCAGCGTCCAAGCAGTTCCAGCTCGACATCTATGGCGAATTGATGGATTCCGTCTATCTCGCCAATAAGTACGGCCGCTCCTCTTCCTACGAGGACTGGCGGGGAATCATCAAAGCCATAGACTGGCTAGGCAACAACTGGCGCCGCCCCGATGCCGGCATCTGGGAGGGGCGGGGTGAGGCCAAGCACTTCCTGCATTCCCGGGTGATGTGCTGGGTCGCGGTGGACCGCGCGGTCCGGCTGGCGCAGAAGCGTTCGTTTCCAGCGCCGCTTCCCGACTGGAACGCGCTGCGAATGGAGATCCATGGTTCCATTCATACCGAGTTCTGGCGGGAGGACCTGCAAAGCTTCGTATCCTATCCTGACGCACAATCGCCCGATGGCTCCATGCTGCTGATGCCGCTGGTCCGCTTCATCTCACCGTGCGATCCGCGCTGGATCGGCACCATGGCGCTGATACAGCGTACCCTGGTGGAGGACGCGTTGGTCTTCCGTCGTACCGCCGACGACAGGGTACTCGACGGGCTCAAGGGCGAGGAGGGTTCGTTCCTCGCGTGCTCTTTTTGGTATGTCGAGTGCTTGGCACGGATGGGGCGCGTGGGCGAGGCGCGGCTGCTGTTTGAAAAGCTGCTCGGTTACGCAAATCCATTGGGTCTCTACGCCGAGGAACTCTCGCCGACCGGCCGGCAACAGGGCAACTATCCTCAGGCACTGACCCACCTTTCCCTGATCAGCGCAGCCAGCTATCTCGACCGTGCGCTAAGCAAGAAGAAAGCCACGCCCTGGGCGTAGCAGTCCGATGGCCGGTCAAGACATGTCGAGCGTGCATCGTGCCGGCGCTCTGTCGGGTAAGTTACGTTTCCAGGAATGCTGAGACCAGGCGTCACGTTGCCCCGCGCGAAAAGCCTGGTACTCAGGTTGCGTTGCATCTTGATCATTGCGAACACGTTAGCCGTGCCAATGCCAGGAAGGAGCCGCATCATCCGCAATCTGTTCAGCGGGAGCAGCAGCCAATCCATCACTGCAAGTCTGAAACCAATTTCAGATTGTTTGTCGTGACAGGAAGCCGGGAACTGGTTGACGTTCGCTGAACCGGCGGGTGCCTCCTCACCCCTCTTCCAGGCTGCGTGTGTCGGATCTTTGTTAAACTGGTCGCAGATCTTCTACCTGCTTCACGTCGTTGCAGCGGTTGCCTTCGTCTCACCTATCATTCAGTTTCGGCAGCAAACGATCGGGGTGACGTATGGCTGATACGACAACATGGGCTACGATACAGCTTCCGTATGACGCTGACCTGCAAAGTTTTTGCCTGCATAGGCAAGATGATCGCGATCTGGTCGTGGGTCAGATCGTTCTGAATGGCTGGCAGGCATTCGAACGGCCTTTGCCGGACTACGTTTACAAGGTGGCTCGCGCCTCTCCAGGTCTGATCGTCGATGCTGGCGCAAACACAGGCTTCTATTCCCTGCTTGCAGCATCCGCCTCGTCAGGTAACAAGGTGTTCGCTTTCGAGCCTGTGCCGATGGTTGCCAACATGCTTGATGCAAATATCCGTCAAAACGGATTGGAAAAGCGCGTGCGTCCCATAAGCTGTGCGCTCAGTAGCTCAAGCGGCCGCTCCGTTCTCTATATGCCGACCCAGGAGCATGGCTCGATAGAAACCAGCGCGTCGCTTGAGGCAGACTTCAAAGACGTGCACTCCTCCACCAGTTCAGTTCTGGTCCGGACCCTGGACCGCGCCATGTTACGTCTAGCGCCGTTCGCCAAACGGATTTCGCTGATCAAGATCGATGTGGAAGGTCATGAAGCATCGGTGATGACCGGAGCCAGATGGACAATTCGGCGCTACCGACCGATCATCTTTATTGAAATCCTGCCAAACGCCGATGTTGACTGCCTCAACCGGCTTATCGACCAAAGCGGTTACCGTGACGTTCGCCTCTACGCGGATCATGCGCCAATCCTCGGTGAGCGCGCTGTCTATGATGATGCAAGTTGGAATCACGCATTCGTCCCGAAAGAACGATTGTCCTGGTTCTGCGGTCTTTAAAAACAGTCACGAACAAGCTGAAAGACACTACCATACCATGGCGGTCTGTATCGTAATGCTAGCCCTCGGCTCTCGCGCCGGTGATCCGGGCCGTGATCGACAGGCGTAGGTCGTCGGGTAGCGGTGGCGCTGGTGGACAGCCGGTTCCGATGCGGTGACTTGGTCTTGATCTATGCTGTGATGTCCGTCGCCCGGGACATGGAGGCCTTCATCAAGCCGGATGTTGCCGGCATGATGGTGGACAGGCGGACCCGGCCACGACGGGTGTGATCCACCATCACGCATGGCTTTGAAGAACCGGCCTGCCGGGAACGGGCCCATGCGAAGTTCTGTGATGTGCCAAGCCAGACGCTCGGTGAAGCTGCCGAGTGGCTGGCCTGGAAAGACGCGGTTCGGATTCAGGCTGTCGACCTGGCATACATAGGCGGTGCGCTGCCAGAACGCAGCCGGGTTGAGCAGCGGCAGGACAAGCAGCTGTTCCTTGATTTGCCCCGCATCGATCCCGGCGGCAAGACGCATGGCGGCGTCGATCGAGCTGTGTTCCGATCCATGCATCCTCGTCATGACGAGCAACGTCGGTCCCGGCTTGGCACCACGAACGGCGACATACGGCCAATCCCACCCGATCAGCACCGGGTCGTCCCACACGACATGCCCCTGCTGCTTCTCGACAGGCATCGGCGAGGCGACGAGTGGGAACCGCCACTCGTTCATCGGCATCTCCCTCGATCGGATCCGGTCCCGTAGCGCTTCCGGACGGCACTCAGGACTCCGCGGCCAGGAGGGCCGCGGTCTTGGCACGCAGGTCGGCGAGGTAGGGCTGCGGATCAAGCCCGCTGCCGGTGGCGTCACGCAGGATGCGGTCGCGGCCGCGGCTGCGGCCATGCCGGTGCACATGCTCGCCGAGCCACGCCGTCAGCGGCTCGTAGCGTCCCGCCTGCAGGCCCTCGCTCACCGCCGCCTCGCGGCTGGCGGTCGCGAAGAACTGCGACGACATGACGTTGCCCAGCGTGTAGGTCGCAAACGAGCCGACATAGCCGTGCGACCAGTGCACGTCCTGCAGCACGCCGCGGGTGAGATCGGGCACCGCCAGCCCGAAGGCCGCGCGGATGCGTTCATCCCACAGCGCCGGCAGATCCTCGACATGCACCTCGCCCGCCACCAGCGCCGCTTCGAGCTCGCACCGCAGCATGACGTGCGCATCGTAGGTGAGCTCGTCGGCCTCGATGCGGATCAGCCCCTGTCGCGGCTGGTTCACCGCGCGCCAGAACGTGGCCACGTCCACGTCGGCGAGCTGCTCGGGGAAGCAGTCGCGGATGGTGGCGTAATGCAGTTCCCAGAACTGCCGCGACCGGCCGACGCGGTTCTCGTAGAGCCTGGACTGCGACTCATGCAGCCCGAAGCTGCTGCCGCCCACCGCGTAGAGGTTGCGAAGGTCGGTGGCGCCGATGCCGCGCGTCCAGCGCGTCGCCACCCCCTGCTCGTAGATGCCGTGGCCGGCCTCGTGCCACAGCGCGAACAGGCCGCCCTGGACGTAGCTCTCGCGGAAGCGCGAGGTGATGCGCACGTCGTCGCGGGTCATCGAGATCTCGAACGGATGCACGGTGTCGTCGACCCGCCCGCGCGAGAAATCATAGCCCATCCGTGCGGCAATCCCGGCCGCAAAGCGTTGCTGCGCCTCGACCGGGAAGGATTGCCGCAGGAAGCCGTCCACCGGCGGCAGTTCGCGCAGGGAGTCGAGCAGCGGTGCGATGCCCGCCCGCAGGGTCGCGAACAGCGGCTCGAGCGAGGTCCGGGTCATGCCCGGCTCGTACTGGCCGATCAGCGCGTCGTAGGGATGGTCGCTGTAGCCGATCACCTCGGCCAGTTCGCGTTGCAGCGCGAAGATGCGGGCAAGTGACGGCGCGAACACGGAGAAATCGTTCTGTTCGCGTGCTGCCAACCAGGTCGCATGCGAGGTGGTCTTCAGCTCCGCCATCTCCACCAGCAGCTTGGCCGGCACCCGGCGCATCGTCTCCAGCCCGGAGGCGAAGTCGTCCAGCAGGGCGCGCTCGTCGGCATCGCCGTCCCCGCGATCCAGCGCTGCCGCGACCGCATCGCGCAGACGCGGGCCGATCGCGACGTCACGCGCCAGCGCGGTCAGCGTTGCCACCTGGTTGCCGCGTGCCGTGCTGCCGCTCGCCGGCATGTGCGTGCGGGCGTCCCACGACAGCAGGTTGATGCTGCACAGCAGGTCGTTCAGGCGTGCTGTCTCCTCGGCGAGTGCGGCGTCCTGCATCGGTCGATCTCCTGGGCAAAGTGTGGGCAGAACCGCAAACAAGATCATCTGCCGAAGCCGCGGCCGTACTCATGGCAGCATGGGAAAACCAACCGACACGCCATCCATCTCGACTTGCGCTCTGTTGGTTCTATCTCACCAGAACATTATGAATTCGTATTATTATCGGTCAACAGAATTATCTTCGCGACGAGACCACGATGTTTCGTAACATGATCGTACGTCTCGTGCCGCGTCTCGTCACTGACGCCGGCTGTGATCGGCAACTGCCGTATCGATACGGCAACACAATCGACGCCGACACGATCTCCTTGGGGCCCTTCGACCCCCAGGAGTCGAGGCTGGTGCGGATGACTCTCGGCGCGCTGAAGCACGGGCTCGAAGCTCGATGGAACCCGGGCCGGCCGACCGAATTCCGCTTCGCCGTCGTAACACTCTATCCTGCATCCGGTCCGGCCGGCGGCGCCACGGACAGTCCGACGACGCCGTGTCGTTCGATCAGGCGGGCCACCAGGCCGGACGCCTTCGCCTCCTCGACAAAGCCTGACAGGAACGCCGCGCCCGCCTTCCGGCTCCGTGCGATGCCGATCGCCTGCTGCACGGCGGCAAAGCGTCCCGCCAGCAGCCGGGTGCCGGGCATCGCTTGGGCGTCAACCAACAGCCGCGCGCGCAGGCCAGCCAGCACGTCCACCCGGCCGGTCGAGAAGGCCTCGAACGCGGTATCGAAGGTCTCCGAACGCACCAGCGTCGCGTGGCGGATGTTGCGATCGAGCCAGAGGTCGTAGGCGGTGCGCGCGGTCACCGCGATGCGGATGCCCGGCCGGTCCACCGCCGACATCGTGTCGAACGCGGACTCATCTCGAACCAGATAGGTGGCGTCGATCTCGACATAGGCGGGGGTGAACGCGATCCGTTCGGCACGGGCCGGCTCCGCGCCGATCAGGCCGATGTCCCACTCGTCGCGCACGATCGCGTCGGCGAGCGCGCCGGGCGTGGCGTAGGGCACGTAGACCAACGCGGCATCCAGGCGCGCCGCGATCTCGCGCCCGAGGTCGGGTGCCACGCCGACCGGCTCTCCGGCCGGACCCCGGCTGGTCACGAGCAGGAAGTTGCTCAGGTTGATGGCGACGCGAAGGACACCTCCCGGTGCCAGCTCAGACCGCAGCGCGTTTGACAGCATGCCGCCTTCCCCTGCCATGCCGGTTCAGGCCGTCCCCGGCCCATCGACGTCCCTCTTGGCCATGGCCTCGGCGACCGCCGGCGTCGCCTCGGTCACGCCTTTGATGCAGCCGATCCGGAACGTGCCGGCAAGCGCGTCCGGCCCCGGGAGGGACGTCGGACGCTGTGGAGCCGAGTGCCGCCCGGTCGAGGCGTGGAACGTCACAACGATCGGAACGATCGGACCTGTTTGCCGATCTGGGATCCTCACGGCACGTCGCCAAGCAGCTGGAGATAGCGGATCCAGGCCCGGATCCCGTCACGCAGCCGCTCCAGACGGAAGAACTCGTTCGGCGCGTGATAATCCTCGTCCGTGGTCGAGAACGAGAAGAACACCGTGTCGAGGCCCAGCCGATGGCGGAAGATGCCGGCGACCGGCAATGTCGCCCCCATCCGCACCGGCACCGCCGCGCGCCCGTACAGCTCCTCCAGCACCTGCATGGCGAGGCGCAGGCCCGGGTGGCTCCCGGAGATGCTGGCGGGATGCGCGCCGCCTTCCTCGCGCGACACGGTGAGCGTGACCCCGGGACCGACACGACGCTGCAGGTCGCGCGCGATCGCATCGAGGATCTCCGCCGGGTCCTGGTCGGGTACCAGGCGGCAGGTGATCTTGGCGTGCGCCTCGGACGGGATCACGGTCTTCGTGCCCGGGCCGTTATAGCCGCCCCAGATGCCGTTGAGCTCCAGCGTCGGCCGCAGCCAGTTGCGTTCCAGCAGCGTCCAGCCTGCCTCGCCGGCACCCTCCGGCGCGCCGATCGAGCGCAGGTACTCGGCCTCGTCGAACGGCACCGCGGCGATCTCCTGGCGCATGACATCCGAGGGCGGGCGGACCCGATCATGGAAGCCCGGCACGGCGACGCTGCCGTCGCTGGCATGCAGCCCGGCGAGCAGCGCGCTCAGAGCCTGCAGCGGATTGGCCACCGCGCCGCCATGCCGTCCGGAATGCAGATCCTTCGCCGCCCCCGACAGGGTGATCTCCAGCGCGCAGAGCCCGCGGCTCGACACCGTCACGGTCGGCAGGTCGAGCCGCCACATGGCGCCGTCGGCCGAGAGCACGAAATCCGCGGCGAGCGCCGCCGCATGGTCCGCGACGAACTCATCGAGATGGGCACTGCCGATTTCCTCCTCTCCCTCGAGCAGGAGCTTGACGTTCACCGGCAGCGTGCCGGTCGTCCTGAGGAAGGCAGCCAGCGCCGACACCGCGACGATCAGCGGACCCTTGTCATCGGACACGCCGCGCGCATAGATCCGCCCGTCACGGACCTCCGGAGCGAACGGCGCCGTCCGCCACTTCTCGACGGGGTCGGGCGGCTGCACGTCGTAGTGGCCATAGACCAGGATCGTTGGCCGGCCGGGCGCGTGCAGCCAGTCGCCGGTGACCACGGGATGGCCGCCGGTCGGCCGCAGGGCGACGTTCTCGATGCCGCAGGCGCGCAGATGTTCGGCCAGGAACTCGGCGCCGCGCACCATCTCCGCGCCGTAGGCGGGATCGGTGCTGACGCTGGGGATCGAGACGAAGGAGAGCAGCGTCTCCAGGATCTCGCCGTCATGCCGGTCGGCCCAGGCCTGCGCCAGCGCTGCGGTCATTTGCCACCATCCACGCTGAGGGTCTGGCCGTTGATCCAGCCGGCGAGGTCGCTGGCCAGGAACAGCACGGCGTGGACGATGTCGTCGACCGTGCCGAGCCTGCGCATCGCCACGGACTCCAGCAGGCGCGTCTGCCCCTCCGGCCCGTAAGACTCCCACTGCCGTTCCGTCGTCGGATTGGAGCGCACGAAGCCGGGTGCCACGCTGTTCACCGTGATGCCGAACGGTCCGAGCTCGTGCGCGAGCTGCCGGGTCAGTCCGATCTCGCCGGCCTTCGCCGCCGCATAGGCCTGGATGCCGGTGAGGCTGATGCCGAGCCCGGCGCCGCTGGAGATGGTGACGATGCGCCCGCGCCCCGCCGCCTTCATCGCCGGCACCACCGCCTGCGCCATCAGGAACGCGCCGGTGAGGTTGACCGCCAGGATCGCCTGCCAGTCCGTGGCGGCGACCTCTTCCGCCGGCTGTCCCACCTGGCCGCAGACGCCGCCGGCGCTGTGCACCAGGATGTCGACCGGGCCGAACGCCTCGATGGCGCCGCGGATGCCCGCCGCATCGGTGACGTCCGTGACCGCGGTGTGCAGCGAGCCGTCGGCGCCGGCCGCCGTCTCGGCCAGGCCGGCGGCGTCGATGTCGAGGCCAAGCGTCCGGGCGCCGAGAGCCGCGAGCGCCCGGGCGATGCCGCGGCCGATGCCGTGCCCGGCGCCCGTCACCACGGCGCGCCGCTCCTCGAAGCCGATCCGCATCAGCATGCCTCCAGTGGAGCCGGGACGAGAGCCTCGAGATTGGCGCGGTCGAGCCGACGCCTGCCCTGCTCGATCTCGTGGACGAGGCCGATCAGGCGGCCGGTGAGCGGCGTGTCGATGCCGCAGGCGGCACCCTCTGCCACCACCGGTCCAAGCTGCGCATCCACCTCGGTCTGCCGCTTGCGGATCGCCAGATCGCGCCAGATCCCGCTATGGGTTTTTGCCGAGCGGCGGTTGAACGCCACCATCTCCGCAAACGAGGCGTCGATGGCCGCGGCACCGCCGCCCGGTGCGAAAACCGTCGGATCGAAGCCGTTGAAGCCGCGCGGCCGCACGCCCCGGGCCACCGCCACGGCCACCACCTCGCGCCCGACCGCCAGCAGCCCCGCGCGGTGCTCGGGAGCCGCCAGGATGTCGGCGATGGAGTCGTCGGTGACGGCGGTCGCGAACAGCAGCGCGCCGTAGGCCAGCTTGCCCCAGAGGTGGCCGAGGATGTCGTCGGTCGCGACCGCCTCCGGCTCGAACGAAAGCAGGGTCCGGCGCAGCGCCGCCACGCGCTCGCTCGGGGTTCCGTCCACCTCGCCGATCACGCAGGCGCCGCGCCCGCCGAACAGGATCCGTCCGGGTGCGAGGTAGTCGGCGCCGAAATTGACGAATGCGCCCACCACCCGCTGCATGCCGGTGGCGGCGCCGATCACCGGCTCGTTGAGCCCGTTCTGGAACGAGGCGACATAGCCGGTGGGGGCCAGGTGCGGCAGCAGGGCGCGCGCCGCCTCGGCCGTGTGATGCGCCTTCACGCAGAGCAGGATGCGGTCGAAACGGCCCGTGACCTCCCCGGGCATCGCCGCCCGCACCGGCACGGCGAACCGCTCGATCGGTCCCTCGATCCCGAGCCCGTCCTGCCGCATGGCCGCGACGTGGTCGGCCGCGCTGTCGACGAACAGCACGTCCTCTCCGGCACGGACCAGGCAGGCCCCGATCGTGCCGCCGATCGCGCCGGCGCCCCAGATCAGGATCGTCCCGCTCATGCCCATCCGCTCTCGATGAGCGTGCGCGTCTCCTCGACCGCGACCGCCCAGATGGCAAGCATCTCCTCGTCGCTGCGCTGATACAGGCCGCCGAAATTGCCGTCGCCGAGCATGGCCCTGACCTCCGGCGGCGACAGCAGCTTCAGCCGGTCGAGATCGGTCATCGGCTTGGCCTCCTCCGGTCCGCGCAGGTTGCCGAGCCGGGTCCAGGGGAAGTTCTCCATCCAGGAGGCGTGCGACGCCACCGGGTCGGTCTGCAGCACTTTCTCCATCGTCCGCGGCGCGCTCCACCAGTTGTGCAGGCGCACGCGGCAGCCGGCGTGCTCGGCCATCCATTCCTGGACGTAGTTCGCGGCCGACGCGTTGCCGCCATGGCCGTTGCACAGGAGGATGCGCCGGAACCCGGCGCGGAACAGGCTGTCCAGCACGTCCTGCACGACGCGCAGATAGGTCTCGACGCGCAGCGACACCGTGCCGGGATAGCTCGCGAAATACGGCGTCACCCCGTAGGCGAGCACCGGGAACACCGGCACCGAGAGCGGCGCCGCCGCGTCGAGCGCCACGCGCTCGCTCAGGATGCTGTCCACCGACAGGCTCAGCTGCGCGTGCTGCTCGGTGCTGCCGAGCGGCACGACGCAGCGGTCGTCGGTCTGCAGGTAGCGTTCCACCTGCATCCAGTTCATCTCGCTGATCCGCATGGAACCTCCGGTCGGGTTGACATCGGCCGAGGACGGGCCCGTCCGGGATCCAGCAGCCCGGTGCGCGCCTGCGGCGGCGTCATGTCTGAAGCACGGCCGGCTCGGTGGAGCCGGGAACCAGATGGCAGGCGACGCCGCGTCCCGGCGCTGCCGCGCGCAGGGCAGGCGTCTCGGCGATACAGCGCGGCATCGCCTCGGGACAGCGGGCGCGGAACACGCATCCGGTCGCAGATGCCGCCGCGACGCCGCCGCCCGCCGGCGCCTGCACGGCACGAGGCGCCCGGACGTCCCGCACGGGCTCCAGCGTCGGCGCGGAGCTGATCAGCAGGCGCGTGTAGGGATGCAGCGGTGCCGCGAACAGCGCCTCGCTGTCGCCGAACTCGACCAGCCTGCCGCGATACATCACCGCCACCCGATGCGAGATGTGGCGCACCAGCCGGAGGTCGTGGGCGATGAACACGATGGCCAAACCGAGTTCGTCCTGCAGCGTGACCAGAAGGTTGACGATCTGCGCCTGCACCGAGACGTCGAGGGCCGAGACCACCTCGTCCGCCACGATGATCTCCGGGCGCACCGAGAGCGCGCGCGCCATGGCGACGCGCTGCAGCTGGCCGCCGGAGAACTCGTGCGGCCGTCGGTGCAGCACCGAGCCGGGCAGGCGCACCCGGTCCAGCAGCGCCAGCATCTCGTCCTGCACCGAGGCGGGCGGGCAGACCCGGTGCACGCGCAGCGCCTCGTCCAGCAGCTGGGCCACGGTCATACGCGGATTGAGCGCTGCCAGCGGGTTCTGGAACACCATCTGCACCTGGCGATGGAAGCGCCTGCGCTCGGCCGGCTCCATCAGCGCCAGGTCGCGGCCGCGATACAGCACGCGCCCGTCGTCGCAGCCGTGCAGCGCGGTGAGGCAGCGCGCCAGCGTCGACTTGCCCGAGCCGGACTCGCCCACGATGCTGAACGCCTCGCCCGGCCGGACCGCGAGGCTGACCTCGTCCAGCGCGCGGATCGCCGGCGGCTGCGCGCCGCGGGCCCGCTCGAACAGCGACGGGCGGCGGCCGAACCGTTTGCTGACCCGCTCGGCCTGCAGGATCGGGACGGCCAGGCTCATGCCGGCACCGGGTCCGCCAGCGCGCGCTGGCGCAGGCAGGCCGCCTGGTGCCCCGGAACCTGCTCCTCGAGCGGCGGCACGATACTGGCGCAGTCCGGGATCGCCGCCGGGCAGCGCGGGTGGAAGGCGCAGCCGGCGGGCCGGTCGGCGACCGACGGCGTGGTGCCCTCGATCGCGGCCAGCCGGCTGCGCGGCAGCACCTCTCCCGGAACCGAGGCGAGCAGGCCGCGCGTATAGGGGTGGCGGGGTGCGGCGAACAGTGCGGCGACGGTGCCGCTTTCCACCACCCGTCCGGCATACATCACCACCACGCGCTCGCAGAGCCGCGCCACGACGCCGAGATCGTGCGTGACCAGCACGATGCTCATCGCCAGCCGGTCGCGCAGCGACAGCAGCAGCCGCAGGATCTCCTCCTGCACGGTGACGTCGAGTGCGGTGGTCGGCTCGTCGGCCAGCAGCAGCCCGGGCTCGCTCGCCAGCGCGATGGCGATCATCACCCGCTGCAGCATGCCGCCCGAGAACTGGTGCGGATAGTCGTCGAGCCGGCGCGCGGCGTCCGGGATGCCGACCAGCTCGAGCAGCTCGACGGCGCGGGCGCGTCGCTGGCGTCGCGCCAGCACGGTATGCGCAGCCAGGCTCTCGTCGATCTGCAAGCCCACCGTCAGCACGCGGTTCAGGGCGGCCGAGGCGTCCTGGGTGATGAGCGCGATCTCGCCGCCGCGCACCGGACGCAGGGCCCGCTCGTCCAGCGCCGCGAGGTCGCGCCCGCGCCACAGCACGGCACCACCCAGCCTCGCCTCGCGCGGCGGCAGGCGCAGCACCGCGCGCAGCAGCTGGCTCTTGCCCGATCCGCTCTCGCCCACCACGCCCAGGATCTCGCCGCGCCCCAGGCTCAGGCTGACGCCGTCCACCGCGCGCGGCGTGTCGGGCGCCGCGCCGAACCGCACCGTGACGTCGCGCAGCTCGAGCTGGGGCGGGGTGCCGCTCACCGGCGCACCCCCAGCAGCGTGCCGAGCCCGTCGCCGGTGAGGCTGAAGCCGAGCCCGGTCAGCACCAGCGTCAGGCCGGGGAACACCGTCATCCACCAGGCGGTCGACATGTAGTTCTTGCCGCCGGCGATCAGCGCGCCCCATTCGGCCACCGGCGGCTGCGCGCCGAGCCCGAGATAGCCGAGGCTGGAGCCGAGCAGGATCGCCAGCGCCATGTCGGTCATCCAGTAGATCAGCACCGCGGTCGCCGCGTTCGGCAGCAGGTGGCGGAAGATGATCCGCATGCGGCCGTAGCCCATCGCCCGCGCCGCCGCCGCGTAGTCCAGCCGCCGCTGCAGCTTCATCTCCGCCATCATCAGCCGCGCATAGAACACCCACCCGACCAGCGCCGTCGCCACGTACATGTTGACCAGTCCTGGCCCGAGCACCGTCACGATGGCGATCACCAGCACCAGGAACGGGAAGGCGACGACCACGCCGACCAGCTGCACCAGCAGCACCTCGCCGAGCCCGCCGAAGAAGCCCGCGAGCGCGCCCAGCACGGTGCCGACCAGCAGGGCCGGCACGGTGGCGAACACCGCGATCTGCATGTCGACCGCATAGCCCCAGATCACGCGCGAAAGCATGTCGCGGCCGAACTCGTCGGTGCCGAGCGGATGGCGCAGGCTCGGGCCCGCAAGCAGATTCGCGTAGTCGAACCGGAGCGGGCTGAGCGGCGCCACCAGCTGCGGCACCGCAGCCAGCACGATGCTGGCCAGCAGGATCGCCGAGCCGGCCGCGAGCGAGCCCGGCAGACGGCGCGGCGTGGCGCGGGCGGCGAGCGCGGCGGCACTCAGGACGTGGTCCTCGGATCGAGTGCCGCCTGCAGCAGGTCGGTCAGCAGCAGCGTCAGCACCACCAGGGCCGCCAGGGTGAGGGTGAGCGCCTCGATCACCGGATAGTCGCGCGCGAACACGCTGTCGACCATGAGCCTGCCGACGCCCGGAACCGCGAACACCGTCTCCGTGATCACCGCCCCGCCCAGCAGCGTGCCGGTGCTGAGCCCGAACAGTGCCACGGTCGAGCCGAGCGCGTTGCGCAGCACGTGCCGGCGGAGCACCAGCGCGGGCTCGAGCCCCTTGAGCCGGGCGAACTCCACGTGCGGCGAGTCCAGCACCTCGCAGATCGACGCGCGCAGGTTGCGCAGCAGGACCGCGGACAGGCTGAGGGCCAGGGAGATCGACGGCAGCAGCAGGTGCCACAGATGGCTCGCAAATCCGGTGCCGTAGCCGCCGACCGGGAACAGGCGCAGCCGTGCCGCCAGCAGCGTCAGCATCAGCAGGCCGACATAGAAGGCCGGCATCGACAGCCCGACCTGGAACACGCCGCGCAGCAGCAGATCGAGCGGGCGGTCGCGATGCAGCGCCGCCACCAGCGCCAGCGGCACCGAGATCAGCAGCGCGATCGCCGCGCTCATCGCGGTCAGCATCAGCGTGACCGGCAGGCGGGCGAGGATCAGCAGGCTGACCGGCACGCCGAGGCTGGTGGAGTGGCCGAGATCGCCGTGCAGCAGCCCGCCGACATACTCGCCGAACTGCACCGGCAGCGGCCGGTCCAGCCCGAGCAGCGCGCGCTCGCGTGTCACCTCGGCATCGGTCACCCGATCGCCGATCACAGCGCTGGCCGGGTCGCCTGGCAGCAGATGCACGAGCAGGAACGTCAGCACCAGGACGGCCAGCAGCGTCGGCACCGCCTGCAGCACGCGGCGGAGCACCCGCGCGGCGCTCATCGCGCGAGCCACGCGCCGCTGAACACGTTGTTGCCGAGCGGCAGCTGCAGGAAGCCGCGGACCGCGCGCCGGAGCACCACCACGTAGGGCGTTTCCAGCAGACGCACGATCGGGCCCGCCTGGAACAGCGCCTGGATGCGCGCATAGTCGGCCGCCCGCCTGCCGGGATCGAGCTCGGTGCTGGTGGCAACGTACAGCCGCTCCGCCTCCGCGCTGTGCCAGCCGCTATGCTGGGCGCCGTTGACCGGCGTGTAGACGAAGTAGGAGGTGATCTCGCCGGGATCGGCGACATCGTCGGTCCAGGTGCTGAGCCGCATCATGAAGTGGCCGGCACGATACAGGTCGACGAGGCTGGCATTGTCGAGCTGCTGCAGGTGCAGATCGATGCCGACCTCGCTCCACATCTCCTGCAGCGCGGTGCCGATCTCGATCTCGTCCTCGCTGCCCGCCAGGATCTGCATCGTGAGGGAGAAGCCGTGCGGGTAGCCGGCCTGCCGCAGCAGCGCGCGCGCGCGTGCCGGATCGTAGCGGTCGCCGTCAGCCACATCGACATGCATCGGCGTTGCGCGCGACATGTAGGAGCTCATCGCCGCCCCGATGCCGCGCGTCACGATCTCGCTCAGGCCCTGCCGATACACCGCGTCGTTCAGCGCCTCCCGCACGGCAGCCGAGCTGAGCGGGTTGTCCCGCGAGGCGATCGTCGGCCGCACGTTCAGGATCACGTACTGGATGCGGGTCGAGGGGAACAGCTCCAGATGCAGCCTCGGATCCGCCCGCAGCTCGGCCACCCGCGAGAACGGCACCAGCTCGGCGCCGTCGAGCTCGCCCGACTGCACCCGCAGGATACGGGTGGCGTCGTCGGGGATCACCTCGAAGCGGATGCCGTCGAGATAGGGCAGGGCGCGGCCATCGACCCCCTGCTGCCAATAGAACGGGTTGCGCCGCAGCTGCATGGTCGCGCCATGCACCCAGGAGGTCAGCATGAACGGACCGGAGGTCACCGGATGGGCGGAGAAGCTCACGGCCTTGTCCGCGTCGCCGACACCGGGCGCGGCCTCGAACTGCCGCCGCGGCATGATCGCGGTGTTGAACACGGAGAGCGCCGGCAGGATCGTCGGATCGGGATGGCGCAGCTGGAGCGCCACGGTGTGCGGATCAACGACGCGCACCTCGCCCACCGCGCCGAGCAGGTAGTTCCAGATCCCGTTGGCCGGATTTCGCGCCCGATCGAGCGACCATTTGACATCATCCGCGGTGATCGCGGTTCCATCGGAGAACCTGGTCCCCGGCCGCAGGGCGAGCGTCACCAGCATGCCGTCCGGCGACACCTGCCAGGCCGACGCCAGTCCCGGCCGCAGCCCCCGCCCGTCGGCGGCCGGCAGCAGCAGCGTGTCGTAGAGGTTCGACAGGATCCAGATGTCGGCGTTGCTGTCGTTGAACACCGGGTCGAGCAGCAGGCTGTCGATATAGCGGCCATAGCTCATGATGCCGCCGCGCATGACAGCGGGTGCCGGCAGGGGGGATACGGAGGCGTGCGCGCAGACGGGCAGCAGGGCGATGCTCACTGCGAGGGCGCGCCGGAAGTCCAATCGGAGGCCCCTTCTGGTGCATGTCCGTTCTAGGCAACTAGAACACTAGGGGGCTGCTTCTCGGACGGTCAACCGGTTTCATGTCATGGCAGGAGACGCCGATGCGTTCCTTGGACATGCAAGGCTCGGATCGGCCTCGCATCGGGATGGCCCGTGCGGACGGGCTGCGATACGGTCGGCGTCCACGCCAAGACCGTCCCAGAATGATAGAACGACTCTTGCTCCTCGCTCGTGCCGATCTGGCCGCCTTCTCGATCGACCGGGACCTTCCGGTTCCGCTTGGCACCCAGCTGCGTGGATTGATCGAGTTCGGCATCGGACTCGGCACGCTGCGTGCCGGCGAGCGGTTGCCGTCGGTACGTGAGCTCGCCGACCATCTCGGCGTCGCACCGATGACGGTGGCGCAGGTCTACGGCGAGATGAAGGCCGCGGGCGTGATCGTCAGCCGGACCGGATCAGGCACCTTCGTGGCCGACCTGGCGCCGGTCGAGCGACGGCCGGCGCGCCACGGGATCGGGCTGCACCGCGCCATCGACGCCGTGATCGCCCAGGGACGGGCGCTCGGCCTGCGCGGCAGCGATCTCGCCGGCCTGATCGCTGCTCGCATGGGCGAGCCGGACCGTGTCGACAATCGGCCGGTGATCGCCGTGGTCGGCCATTTCGCGCAGACCACGGCGACCTACTGCATCGAGATGGCGCAGGCCGTGAACGATGCGGCGGCCTTCGAGCCGACCACCCTCGCCATGATCGAGCAGGACGCCGATGCGCGCCGACGCGCGTCACTCGCCGACATGGTGATCACCTTCCCGCATCGCCGCACGGAGGTCATGGCGCTGCTGCCCGACACGGCGGTGGCCACGATGACCTTCATCCCGTCCGCCGCGACACGTCAGGCGCTGGCAGCGCTCGACCCGGGCGCTCGTGTCGGCGTGGTCTCGATCTATCCCGAGTTCACGCCGCTGATGAAGGCAGGCGTCCTGCGCTTCGCGCCGCACGTCGCCGAGGTGTCGGTGGCGCAGCACGACGCGCCGGAACTTACGCCGATGCTGCGCCGCGTCGATGTGGTCGTATTCGCCACCGGGGCCGACAGTCTCGGGCTTGCGGTGCCGGACGGCGTCGCCTCGTTCGAGTATCGCCACACGCCTGATCCTGGCAACGTCCAGCGCCTGATCAGGCCGCTGCTGCATGACGAGAACGAAACCGGCTGGCCGCCTTGAACGGCTGGCGTCGACTGCTCACCAGCAGGCCGGTCGCCGGATGGATCGATAAGATACGGGGAACCGGTCGCAGAGATGTGGTTTGGCGACCGGTTCGAAGGGTTCAGCCGAAAGCGGGTCGACGACCTAATGCATCATCACCCGGTCGTACAGGATCCCGAACATCCAGGATGTCAGTCCGACCGACAGGATCAGCAGCGGAACGTTCAACATGAGGGTCAGGGTGTTCCAGCGTTGGGCCTCCGAGAAGTTGAGGTGGAACAACAGGACAAGCTTGGCGATCGTGGTCAGAAACGCGAGAACGGATATGGTCGCGAGCAGGTTGAACGCCGACATCGCGTGGTATTCGACGAGCAGCAACGACACGCCCAGAAGAGCGAGCGTGAGCACATAGCCGAGAACATATTGACGTCCGCTCGACAGCTCGATCTCGGGATGTTCCCACGGCTTGGCGTTATTGACGCTCATCAGATCGAACCCCGCAGATAAACAAAGGTATAGACGAACGTCCAGATAAGCCCCTGATACAGCCAGTAGACCTTCAGGTTGGCGAGCCGGTAGGTCACCAGGTGGGTGAAACCGTCCCGCGCAATCTGTGCCAGCATCACCACCATCCATAGCAGGCCTACCGCCAGATGGACGCCGTGGGCGACGACAATCGTCCAGAAGATCGAAAGAAAGCCGCTACGCTGCGGCGGCCCGCCAGCTACTGCAACACCGTGCAGTTCGTGGACTTCCATCCCGATGAACGCGAGTCCGATCAGGAACGAGATCGCAAGCCAGGCCATTGCCGGTCTAGGACGGTCGTGTTTCAGCTGGACCATCACCATGCCGTAGGCCAGCACGCTGCTGAACAGCACGATCGTTTCCACGTAGCCGTAGACCGGCGAGGCGACATCTCGCGGGGTCGGGCCGCCTGCGAAGCTCGTGGGATAGCTGAGCACCGTGTAGGCCGCGAACAGAGCGGCGAAGATCAACGAGTCGCTGAGCATATAGAGCCAGAAGCCGAGCATACGTGTGCTCATCATGTCGTGCTCGTGGTTGGCCTCAACCCACAGCCTGACGCCGGGAGCCGGTCCGGCATTCTCAACACCGGACGTCATCGCGTGTCTCCCCGACCTGTTCCGACACCAAGCGCCACGACGCCACCTGCGACGGGAACCTTTGGCCGTGAGTGCATGTCCGGTCTCGCCGCCAGGCGTTCGAGCCGTCGGATCTCATCGGCCGGAATCGTCGATCCAGTACTGCCACCAAAGGATCGGAATATGATGATGGCGAAAATCGATATCAGCGACAGGATCGCCAACCACCAGATGCGCCAGATCATGGCAAACCCGAACGCCGCCGTGCACGCGCCGATCAGCATCGGTACCGGTGTGCTGAGCGGCAGCTCGATATCATGGAAGTGGTCCGGCATCACCTGATCAAGACCGTGCTCGCGCCGCCAAGCCGCCTCGTCACGTGCGTTGATCTGCGGGATCACCGCGAAGTTGTAGTCCGGGACCGGCGAGTGCGTCAGCCACTCAAGACTGCGGCTGGTGTTCCAGGGGTCCTGGCCAGCCCGGTTCAAGGCTCGATCCCGGATGCTGACATACATCTGGTAGATGAAGGCGATCAGTGCCGCGATGTCGACGAAGATGCCGAGCTCCTCGACCGCGAGCAGCGGCCACCAGCTCTGATAGGGAACATAGGCCAGTCGGCGCGGCATGCCTGTCAGGCCGAGCACGAACATCGCGGTGAAGACAATGAACGTCCCGCCGACGAGCAGCCAGAACACCCATTTGCCGCTCGTTTCATGGAGGGTGAAGCCGAACACCTTCGGGAACCAGAAGGTGACGCCGCCGATGGCTGCAAACACCGTCACCATGACCACGCAGTGGAAGTGCGCGATCACGAAGACGCCATTATGGGTCATGTAGTTGATGGCCGGGATGGCCAGCATCATGCCGGTCCAACCCCCGATGATCTGCATGAAGATCGCCGAGACCGCCCAGAGCATCGGCGTCGTGAAGGTCAGGCGCCCGCGGACCATGGTCAGCGCCCAGTCGAACACCTTTACCCCGGTCGGAATGGCGACCAGCATCGTCGATACGCTGTAGAACGCGTTGACGACCGGACCGGCGCCCATGGTGAAGAAATGGTGCAGCCAGACCGTCCAGGAGATACAGCCGATGCTCAGCGTCGCGGCCACCATGACCGGATAGCCGAACAGCTTCTTGTCCGAGAAGGTCGGGATCACCTCGGACATGATCCCCCATGAGGGAAGGATGATGAAATAGACCTCAGGATGGCCCCAGATCCAGAAGAGATCGGTGTAGAGCATGAAGTTGCCCCCGACACCGGTCGTGTAGAAATGGGTCCCCAGGTAGCGGTCCAGACTCAGAAGGCCGATCGCCACGCCCAGCACCGGGAAGGCGGTGAGGCCGATGACGTTGGTGGTGAGCGCCGTCCAGGTGAACAGGGGCAGGCGCATCCAGGTCATGCCCGGCGCGCGCATCTTGATGATCGTCGCGATGATGTTCACCGCACCCAGCGTCGTGCCGATGCTGCCGATCTGGAGCGCCCAGCTCCAGTAATCGACGCCGACGTCCGGACTGTAAGAAAGCTCGGTCAGCGGTGCCAGGCCAACCCAACCGGCTTGGCTGAAATCGCCGACGAAGAGCGATACCATCGTCAGACCCGCGCCAACCGCCGTCATCCAGAAGGCGAGGGCATTCACATACGGGAACGCCATATCGCGGGCGCCGATCTGCAGCGGCACGAGATAGTTCATGAAGCCGGCGAGTATCGGCGTCGCCGCGAAGATCAGCATGATGGTCCCGTGGGACCCGTAGATCTGATCGTAGTGATAAGGCGGCAGATAGCCATGATCGGCGCCGAGATAGCCCGGAGATGCCGGTCCGGCCGCCATGACCTGCTGCGTACGCATCATGATGGCGTCGACAAAGCCGCGGAACAGCATGACGGTCCCGACCACGGCGTACATGATGCCGATCCGCTTGTGATCGAGAGTCGTCAGCCACTCATGCCACAGGTAGCCCCATTTGCGGTAATAGGTCAGCAGCCCGAGGATCGCGAGGGCAAGCCCGGCCGCGAACACGAAGGCAAAGCCGACGATGAGGCTGTCGTAGGGGATCTGCGCCAGCGTCAGCCGCCCAAAGATCGGATCCCAGTGGTCCTGGACGTCACTCATCGATTCTGTTCCTGGTCAGGAGAAAACGCCGCGTTGTTCGGCTGCTGGCCGCCATTCACCTTGTGCGCCTTCTTTTCGGTCATGCTGCTGGGCGTATCGAACGTGACCCCCATCATCACGCTCTGCATGATGTGATCGAAAAAGCCATTCTCGACGTTCGAGAACTCTACGGTACCGCCATCCTTGTTGATTGTCGGCTTGGCAAATTTCTTGAACGTCGCATCGTCCAGATGCGTCGGCGCCTGCCCGGCGCCGGCAATCCAGGACTGGAAGTCCGCCGGCGACACCACCCGGGTGCGAAACCGCATCCATGAAAATCCTGGTCCGTTGTAGTCCGAAGCGAAGCCTTCGTAGGTGCCGATCTGTTCTGCGATCAAACCCTGCCATGTCCGCATTCCGGGCATGACGTCGATCTGTCCGGCTAGCTGCGGAATAAAGAAGTCGGTAGTGACGGTGGACGACGTCAGCCGGAACCGGATCGGCGTATGCACAGGCAGGACAAGTTCGTTGGCGATCGCCACGTGCCTGTCCGGATAGATGAACAGCCACTGCCAGTCTGTTGTAATAACGTCGATGTTGACTGGCGGAGTCTCAGCGTCCGCACTGGTACCCTTTGCCATCACGCCGGGACCGGCCGGATCAGTCTCGTAGGCTCCCTTGACCGCATAGAAGCCGAGAGCGATGACGATCGCGAGCGGGGCGCCCCAGAACGTGATCTCAAGTGGCAGGGAGTGCGACCAGCCGGGAACATAGCGCCCCTTTCCGGTCGATCGACGATACCGCCATATGGCCCACAGCACCAAGAGCGTCGCCGGCCCGATGACCAGAAACGTCGCGGCTGTATCGACAATCCAGGACTGGAGACTGGCGCTGGCGACCGGCCCCCGAGGATGCAGCAGCCAGAAGCCGTTCGGCGCGCAGCTGACGCAGATCGATGTGCATGACAGCGCAACCGCTCGATAACACAAACCTAATCTCAACCTTTTCAAGCGAAGCCCTTTCGTCGCGGCGGGATGGAAAGCGCATCGCAGCGTGTGCAAGAGGTGGCAACAGAACAATGGCTGTTCGCTTCAGCCATGTGTGGCACAAGCCGGCGACATCTGCTGGGATGGGCTGCTCAAACGCCGAATGGCTGCGCTTGCGTCGTTCGATTGATAAGATTGAGGGTTGCGCATGAAGCTCATACGCCTTCCTAGCGTCCAGCAAGCGCAAAAGCGCATCACGGTTCAAGGAGCAGCGTCGTCGGCAAGAAGTCCCTCCGCTGCTCGGGCAAGGATGGTAAGTGCTCGACCGTCGATCCACCGATCGGGACCAGCCAGGGTAGTTGCCTCGACGAGATCCCTGCCTCGACCGCGGTTTGGCTGTCCGGGTCTCTGCTCTTTTCATCGGCAGTCGATTTGCGGGTTTGTGATGGGACCACCGCGGCAGCCATGCAGTCGATCCCAGCACTGCCAGCAGGGTCGATGCGACCGGAATGTGACAGAGATAAAGTGAAGAGGAGCGCAACCCGATCCAGCTCAGCCCGTGCGGGACGGCACAATCGCCAACAAGCTGGCGTTCAGCGGCGCCTGGGATGGCGAGGGGTTAGCCGAGCAAACCTGGCGCTGCCCGATCGATCAAACAGACCGGCTCCAACCGTGCGGGGGCACTCGGGGCATGCACAGCTTATATTGAGCATGCCCGCACGGCAGGACACCTGTTCACCGCGAGTGCTTGCACAAGCGGAAAGCTGGTAGATGAGGCGTTATTCCGGTCTTCCTGTTGGGAGATCGTGCATCCGACCGTGAGCATTTAAAGTTCCAGGCCTGTCGCAACATCCAGCCAAGCCTGTCTTTCCGCCACATCAGCCAGTCGTGATCGCTCTTGATCGCTCTCCGACACGCCATGCAGCGGCTTCACATCGTGGTGCGATAATGAAACTATGCTGGTACCAGTCAGCCCGACGATAGTTCGCGACGATGCATCATTTTGTGGAAGCGGCACCCTATGGAGATCAAGCCACTTGTCGGATTGCTTGGGGTGGTCATTGCAGCCCTGACGGCTGAATTCAACGACGGCGTATCGGGAAGCGCATTGCCGGACATACGCGGCGGCCTCGGGATCGACCTCGACCAGGGTACCTGGTTGACGAGCCTCTATGCGACGGGCCAGGTCATCGGCATGTCGCTATCGCCCTGGTGGGCGGTGACGTTGACGGTCCGTCGCTGGGTGTTGTTCGCGATCGCGCTCTGCTGCGCATCAACGATCTTCATCCCATTCACGTCCAATCTCACTTTGCTCTACGGGCAGCGCTTTCTGCAGGGGTTCTCCGGCGGCCTCATCATTCCGTGCCTGCTGATTGTCGGGCTGCGTGTCCTCGCACCGCCGATCCGGCTCTATGGTCTGGCGCTGTATGCCTTGACCGCGACATTCGGACCAAATATGTCGATCACGCTTGCAGCCTTGTGGACCGACGTCGTCGCCTGGCAGTTCGTGTTCTTTTCGGCATTGCCCCTCTGTACGCTTGCTGCCTTGCTGGTCTGGTATGGCGTTGAACAGGATGCGCCAAAATACGAGCGGTTGCCGTTGTTCGACTGGTCGGGGGCGCTGCTTGGCGCCATCGGCTTCAGCGCCCTGGTCACGATGCTGGAGCAGGGCGATCGATATGACTGGTTCAACTCGCGAACCATCTGCGTGCTGGCGCTGATCAGCGTCGTGGTGCTGCCGCTTTTCGTGATCAACGAGTTCCTGGTTCCGTCGCCGCTGTTCGGCTTCAGACTGTTGAAGCGGCGCAACCTGGCCTACGGGCTGATCGCCCTGTTCACCTTCTTGCTGATCGGCCAGTCGGCCTCGACGATCCCGACCATCTTTCTGACCGATGTCCAGGGATTTCGTCCGATACAGGCCTATGCGGTGACGCTGGTCGTGGCCGCGTCGCAGCTGGTTTTGTTGCCGCTGGTGGCGGTGCTGCTGAACTACCGCCACGTCGATGCGCGGATCGTGAGTTTCGCGGGCCTGGCCTGCGTGCTGACGGCCTGCATCGGCAACGTGTTTCTGACCAGCGTCGTCCAGGGTGGCGGCTTCCTGATCTGGCAAGGGCTCCAGGCAGTCGGCGAGCCGCTGATCGTCCTGCCATTACTGATGATGTCGACCAACACGATCACCAAGCCGGAAGAGGGACCGCTGGCGTCGGCACTGATCAACACCTGCCGTGGCCTGGCCGAACCGGTCGGAACCTGGCTGCTGGCATTGATCATGCGCTGGCGCGGCGGCCTCCATTACAACCGGATCGTCGACCAGTCCGGACAGGGCAGCTACAGCGTCCTCAGCGGATCGGGGCTGATCCCCGGCGATCCGCCGCCGCTGCTGCCAGACAGCCTGCCTCGCTTTCCCGGCAGTCTTGACGCGTTCAGGGCCGACGTGCAGATCCAGTCGACAGTGCTGACGCTGAGCGACTCCTTCGTTATATTCGGAGCACTGGTCATCTTTCTCATGATCGTTCTGGCGGTGCTACCGGAGCGCACCTATCCGCCGCGCATCGCGCTGGCCAAGAAGTAGGAGGCGAGCCATGGCCGACGAGGACGACAAGGAGAAAGACGGCAAGGACGACAAGGAGAAGGGCGCCAAGAACGAGAAGGAGAAAGACGGCAAGGACGAGAAGCCGGACAAGAAGCAGTCCAAGCCGCTCTGGCCCTGGCTGCTTGGCGGCGTTGTCGTGGTCGGGTTCATCGTCGGCGTGCTGGTGATCATCTACGCGCCGTCGAACTCGGTCTGGACCGACGACGCCTATGTCACCGCGCACTACGCGACGATCGCACCACGCATCTCCGGGCAGGTCTCCAGCGTCGATGTCGACGACAACCAGCCGGTGCAGGCCGGCCAGGTGCTGGCCACGCTCGATGATCGCGACTTCCGGACCACGCTTGCCACCGACGAGGCGATGCTGGCGCGCGACCGGGCTCAAGCCGATGACATCGCGGCGCAGATTGGGCGCCTGCCGGCGCAGATCGCGCAGTCACAGGCAAACGTCGCATCCTCCTCGGCACAGCTGATATTCGCGCAGCAGAACGAGACCCGTTACCGCAACCTCGCCAGCACCGGCGCCGGCTCGTTCCAGGAGCGCCAGCAAGCCGACATGTCGCTGCGACAGGCGCAGGCCTCCGTCGACGGCGCGCAAGCCTCGGTCAGCTCGACGCGGCACCAGCTGCCGATCCTGCAGGCGCAGTATCAGGCCGCCCTCGGGACCATCCAGTCCGATCGCGCGCAGGTGGAGCAGGCGCGACTGAACCTGTCCTACACGCGCATCCTGGCGCCGCTGGATGGGACGGTGGGGCAGCGCGCCGTGCAGGTGGGCAACTTCGTCGGCCCGGGCACGGCGCTGATGGCGCTGGTGCCGCTCGATCGCCTCTATATCGTGGCGAACTATCGCGAGGTGTCGCTCAGGCACGTGCTGCCCGGGCAGCATGCGCGCATCCACGTCGATGCCTACAACCTCGACCTCGACGGCGTCGTCAACTCCGTGCCGCCGGCGTCGGGTGCCGCGTTCGCGCCGATCCAGCCCAACAACGCCACCGGGAACTTCACCAAGATCGTGCAGCGCCTGCCGATCAAGATCCTGGTCTTGCCGGGCCAGAACGAGGCCAAGCTGCTCCGGATCGGCTTCTCGGTGGAGATCACCATCGATACCGGACAGGCCGATGTGAAGGGTCGGCAGAGCGTGACGCCGCAGCGCCTGACTGCGCGCTGAGGATGGAAACGTTGCGTGCAGTCCTGGCCGTCACGATGGCGGCCGCACTTGCCGGGTGCACCGTCGGGCCCGATTTCCATCGGCCGGACGATGATGCGCCGAAGACATGGTGGAGCAGGCCGGCGGACCAGCTCGCCAGCGCGCCGACGTTCGGCGGGACGGTCGACGTCACGTGGTGGACCCGGTTCCACGACGCGGAACTCTCCTCGCTGGTGGACCGGCTCGCACGGCAGAACCTCGATCTGCAGGCGGCTGCGGAACGGATCGAGCAAGGGCGCGCACAGCGACGGATCGCAGCGTCGCAGGGCCTGCCGACGCTGGATGCGAACGGCCTGTACGACCGCGTGCGCTCGTCGCCGCCGGTGCTGAACGCGCTGGTGGTTCCGGCACCGGGTGCGCCGGTCCAGTTCGACCTGTTCCAGGACGACCTGTCCTCGTCCTGGGAGATCGACCTGTTCGGCCGGGTGCGACGTGCGGTCGAGGTCCAGCGCGCCAACACGGCGGCGGCAATCGAGGCGCGACACGCGATCGCGTTGATGGCGATCGCGGATCTGGCGCAGGACTACATGCAGTTGCGCGGAACGCAGGCCACCAAGGCGATCACGCAGGCAAGCCTCATCGACGCCGAGCGCAACGTGGCGCTGGTGCGCAACCAGTTCGCCAACGGCACCAGCACGACCCTCGACATCGCGAACGCGGAAACGCAGCGCGCGACGATCGCGTCCAATCTGCCGTCGCTGCGCACCGCGGAAGCGAGCCTCGTCAATGCGATCGGCACCCTGCTGGCCGAGCCGCCGCGCGCGCTGCAGCCGGAACTCGGGCCGGCAGCACAGCCACCGGTGCCCCCGACCGTGCCGATCGGGCTGCCGGCCGAGCTGGCGCGTCGGCGGCCCGATGTGCGTGAGGCGGAGGCTCGCCTGCATGCGGCAACCGCGGAAACCGGGGTCGCGATCGCCGATTTCTACCCCGATGTCCGGTTGACGGGGCAGGTCGGCACCCAGGCGCTGCAGTTTCCGCAGGTGTTCAACCTCTACTCGGCCTACTACATGGTCGGTCCGACGATCGATGTGCCGCTTTTCGAGGGCGGCCGGCTGCGCGCGACGTTGCGTCTGCGCCGGTCGCAGCAGCGTGAGGCCGCGATCAGCTACCATAGCACCGTGCTGCAGGCCTGGCAGGACGTCGACAACGCGCTGACCGCCTACACGGAAGCGCAGCACCGTCGCGACAGCGTCGCCGAAGCGGTGCGGCAGAGCGCGCTGGCACTGGATGCGGCACGTCAGCGCTATCAGCAGGGCGCGGTCGACTTCCTCAACGTGCTTTCCGCGCAGAACATGCTGCTGCAGAACCAGAGCACGCTCGCCAACAGCGACACCCAGATCGAGACCGATCTCGTGGCGCTCTACCGCGCACTCGGCGGCGGCTGGGAAATCGCCGACAAAACCGGGAGTGCCGCCGTATCGCCCGCGCCGCGACCGTGACGGCACGCAGTGCACGCCAACCACAGGCACCTTTTGGAAGGCCGCGCGTTCAATCGACATGAGTGATCGCTCGTCCGTTCCTGTACTCCCAGGCCATGCCAGGCTCGGCACCTCCGAGATACGGATCGACGGTCCGGCAAAGGTCACCGGGCAGGCGCCGTATGCCGGGGATATGCGGCTGCCGGGGATGGCGCACGCCAAGCTGGTGAGGAGCCCGATCGCGCGGGGGCGGATCACGGCGATAGGCCGCACTGCGGTGCTGGCACTGCCGGGCATCCTCGACGTGCTCACCTTTGCCGAGGTCGGCGAGGCGGTGAGGCCGGTCGGGCACGTCATGGCGGGTGGCTGGGCGAACAGTAGCGCGCGTCCACTGGCCTCAGCCGAGGTTCGCTATGGCGGGCAGATCGTCGCGGTCGTGGTCGGAGAGACGCTGGAGACGGCAAGTGCGGGGGCAGCCGCACTGATGGTCGACTACGCCGCAGAACCGCACGTCTCCCGGCTCGAGGATGCCGATGCGCCGCCAATTCCGCTCGGTCAGCTGCAGAAGACTTATGAAGATCGCGCCATCGGCGATCTCGAAGCCGCACTCACCGCCGCGGCGCATGTGGTCGACCAGCGCTACGCGACTCCCATCCAGCACCACAACCCGATCGAGCTTCCCAGCACGATCTGCCTCTGGTCGGGCGACGATCTCACCGTCTGGGAGCCGACGCGTTTCGTCAACGCAGCGCAGCATGGGCTCGCGGCTCAGCTGGGGATCGAGCCGGAGCATGTGCGGGTGATCGCGCAGACGATCGGCGGGCATTTCGGATCGAAGCTCGCCTTGTCACAGCATACCGTGCTGTGCGCCCTCGCGGCGAAGCGAACCGGGCGACCGGTGCACCTCGAGATCAGCCGTCGCGACGCCTTCACGATCGCCAACCACCGTACCGAAACGCGGCACCATATCCGGTTGGGCGCGGATCCCGATGGCCGGTTCGTCGCCCTCGGGCACGATGCCGAAACGGTCACCTCGCAGTTCGACGATTTCGCGATGGAGGGCACCGACGTCAGCACCGGGCTCTATGCCTGTTCCGCGATCGCTGCGACCGAGCAGGTGGTGCGGGTGGACCGCAATACGCCAGGTCCGATGCGGGCGCCGCCGGAGGTGCCGTTCCTGTTCGCGCTGGAAAGTGCCGTGGACGAGATGGCGGCAGCCCTCGCGATCGATCCGATCCTGCTGCGCCGCCGCAACGACACCCTGGTTGATCCTGTCACCGGTCATCCCTTCACCACGCGGCTGCTGATGCGCTGCTTCGATGTCGGAGCGGAGGCGTTCGGCTGGTGTGCGGGACCACCACGCAGCCATGCGCGGCGGGAGGGCGCCTGGCTGGTCGGGCAGGGCTGTGCTGCAGCGGCGCGACCTGTGAAGATCGCACCCGCGCGCATCCGGGTCACCCGGACCCCGGATGCCGCGTTGATCGAGACCGCGCATCACGAGATCGGCAACGGGATCGCGACCGTGCTGGCGATGATGGCGTCGGAGCGATTGGATCTGCCGATCGCCGCCATCGAGGTCAGGCTGGGCGATACGGCGTTGCCGGCCGCGAGCATCTCGGGCGGCTCATCAACCACGACCAGTCTGGCCAATGCGCTCGGGCAGGCCTGTGCGGTGCTTCGCGGGCGCCTGTCCGGCATGGCCGAGATCGGCTTCGTGCCGCCGGGCGCCGACGCTGGCGCACTGCAGAAGCTCGATCAGGGCAAGATGATCCTGGTAACCCCGCCTGCGGGCAAGCTGGCATGGGCATTCGGCGCGCACTTCATCGAGGTGCGTGTGCATGCATCGACGTGCGAGATCCAGGTGCGGCGACATGTCGCCGCATTCGCGGCCGGACGTATCCTGAACCCGCTGACGGCGCGCAGCCAGCTGCTCGGCGGGATGGTATGGGGACATGGATCGGCGCTGCTCGAGGAGACGCTGATCGACCCGCGCACCGGCACCTATGTGAACGAGGATCTCGCCGACTACCTGGTTCCCACCGCCGCCGATATCGGCGAGCTGACCGCGCTCACGATAGTCGACGAGGATCGCGAGGCGGACGGCGAGGGGGTGAAGGGGCTGGGGGAGATCGGCATCATCGGCGCCAACGCCGCGATCGCCAACGCGGTGTTCGATGCCACCGGCCACCGCATCCGCACGCTGCCGATCCGGATCGAGGCCCTGCTGTAGGCAGGCATGGAGTCGTGGCGGCCATTCTCGTCTCGTGCCGTGCGGCGTCGGTCAAGTTGCCGGAGAGCGGCGTGGGCGACATCACGGCAACAACGACCGTCTGCGAGGGGCCACCGTCCGATCCGCTGATCGAATGGCGCAAAAAACTATACCAACTCCACGGTAGCCGCTGATCTGGCCGAGCTTTCGACAGCCGTGTCGATCCCGGCACAGGCGGCGACTGCATCATCCGCCACGGCGCCGCGCCTGATCGGGGTGTCGAGAGCGCTCCAGAGCCCGGCAGATTATGCCGATAGTCGGCAGATACTGCAGTCGCCGGCTCGCGCCCACCCCGATTTCGGGCTGTCTGGCGTGGCACGGCCGTTGCAACTCATGGGGACCAAGCCGAACCGTGATCGCGAACGGAAAACCTGCCATGTCGATCGATAGCATCCTCTCAAGCCTCAACCCCTGGTCACCGGCATCGTCGGGCACATCAACCGGCAGCAATGCCGCGTCGAGCGGCTCCACGGACGGCAGCAGCGCACTCTCAAGCTTCGCCGACAACCTGCAGTCTCTGCTGGGGTCGAGCACGTCGAGCAGTCAGGGGACCACGATGGCTGCTGCGGGCTCCAGTTCGGTCAGCGGTTCGGGCACGGCATCCAGCACCATCGCGACGGGCGCAGGCGCGAGCGGCGCTGGCGGAACCAGCGGCGCACACGGCCATCACCACCATGTCGGCAGTGCCCGACAGGCCGGCAGCAGCCTGTTGTCGGCCATGCAGTCATCCAGCGACAGCAGCGTCTCCGCCTCCGCCGGCTCGAGCGCCGCCGCTTCCGCCACGGGAACCTCGAACATGGCGACGGCCTCGACCGGTTCGGCCCAGACCGGCGTTGCAGGCGCACAGACACTGCAACGGGCGATTCAGCAGGCGATGCGGGCTTACGGCACCGCGCCGACGAACAGCATCGACAGCCTGTCGGGCCTGAGCGCCTGAAGGCCTGCCATGCGGTCGACCGTCAGCCCGCGGCAGGTCGCACGGCCCATGGGGCGGCCGCTGACTGCGGGCAGCTTTGTCGTCCCGAGCCGTCAGCCGACGATCCCGGTGCTGCCGCGCAGCAGGCGGAGTATCGAACGGCACGTGCCGTATTGCGCCGACGGTGCGCTCCGGTCAGCCTCGGCATGAGCAGAGAACTGCAGCGCGATACCACCCTGCGGCGTATGCGTCCGGTACTGACACGCTGACTTGACCCATGACGCCGTACTGATCGTCTCGATTAATGGTGGAGCGAGCGGCGAGTGGACAAGCGACAGCGACAGTCGAGGCAATGTGACGATATAACCGACGCCTTGATCACAGTTGAGGTGCGGTTCCAATTGAAGTTGGAGACAGCAACATGAGACCCTCATTCCTGGCTGCCGCGGCAGTGGTGTCCTGGCCCATGCTGGCGATGGCGGGTTCCAGTCAGACCTACACCAACTTCTGTAGCACATCCCAAAGTGGCGACGTTGCGGGTTGGAAAATCAGTATCACCCCATATCATAAAGCCTATCGGGTTAGTTACAGCTACTCGGAAGGTCAACTAATGGAACCGATCACCACAGACCGGGTCAGCTTCGATCCGGGGAGCGGCCATCTGAAGTTCCAGTTGCACACTCCCTTCGAACTGGTGAAATTCGATGGCATAGCGAGCAAGTCCGAGCTTGTCGGACGCTTGAAGGAAGGTGAGCACGATCATGAGGAGGCGATCACGCTCAAGTCTGTGTCGTCGGATTGGAAGCCCGAGCAGATGCCAGACTGTCCGCCGGTCCCGTGAGGCAGAGCAAGGCAGGCCATCCGATCAAACCAGTGATCGGGGATCGTGCCAATGCAGGCGCTGCATTTGATTTCGGGCCTTCCGAGGTCCGGCCTGACCTTGCTGTCGGCGTAGGAGCAGTCGTCTTGGGTATAGGCCCGGGGGCAGCTGGTTCGGGTCCGGCCGAGCTCTGGCTCAAGTACCGGCAGCGACGTGTCGTCGGCAAAGATCCGGTCGCCTGCAAAACGTGACAACGGCTGTCCCGACTTAAGCCCCCTCCCAAACCAGCTGCCTTTTCTGTTCCATCGTCCATCGCTGTCGAATGACAGGCAGGACTGCAACGTCCTGGGCGCTTCCGGGAGGGCAAGCATAAGAGAATTCCTTGGGCCCTCTTCCTGAGGGCCTTCTGAGTTCTCCTTGATGAAGCTCGTGCCGCTGCTGCTTTTCGTGGGGGTCGGCGCGGCGGTTCTGTTCGCGGCGGGCGTGCCGGCGGCAACGGGGCCGCGGACGGCACCTGCATCGGGACTGGCCGATGCGGTGATCCTGGGGATATTCGCCTTCAGCGGCATGGAGACGCCGCTTGCCGCCAGCGGCGAGGTGGCGGATGGACACCGCAACGTGCCTCGCGCCCTGTTCGGCGCCATGGGCTTCGTGCTCGTGCTGTATGTCAGCATCCAGCTGGTGGCGCAGTCCCTGCTGGGACCGGCCCTCGGCGTCCAGGCGGCGCCCCTCACCGCCGCGGCCGCGCGGATCGGTCCGGTGGCGCGCACGATCATGGTGGCGGGTTCTGCCCTGTCGATGCTCGGCTGGATGGGCAGCGACATCCTCGGCGCACCGCGCATCCTGTTTGCCTTCGCACAGGATGGCCTGCTGCCTCGTGTGCTGGCGCACGTGCATCCGCGCACGCAGGCGCCCGACCTGGCGATCCTGGCGCATGCCGGCATCGCGACGGCCCTGGCGTTGTCAGGCAGTTTTCACGGGCTCGTCGTCGCATCCACGCTGAACACCATGGGGCTTTACTTCCTGGGATGCGGGGCAGCCTGGATACTGCACCGACGCGATACGCGGACGCTCGGCGTGCCTGTCGATTTCGCTGCCCTGCCTGCTTCGGCGCTGGTCGGCATGGCGGCGATGGTGCTGCTGGTTTGTGTGGCGCCGCGCGACGAGATCCTGGGACTGGCCGCCGTGGTGGCCGGCAGCGTGATCCTGTATGCCATCATGACGGGGCTTCATCGAACTGGTCGGCAGCCACGAGACCGCTGAGGAACGCTGCATATCGTACATGCTGCCGATGATTCAGCAGAGCGAGAACGATGCTGAAGCCGAAGATCTCGAATATGAAGTAGGCCAAAGGCACCTTCGCAATCGAGCAGATAAAGATGCCAAGCGTTTTGTAGTTGGCGGACATGATCGACCAATGCCGGACCGGCTTTGCGAACACCGCCCGATACCGTTTGCGGATGAAGGCGTCATGCGCAGGATGCGACGTCAGGACCCGTTCCAGCTGCTCGTGAAAACTGATCGTGGCCCCGATCGCCAGGAGCTGGATCCTTCCGTAGAGACGCTCGAGCCGATCCGATAACCGCATGGACGCGGCATCCGGTGGCAGCCTGGTCGGCTCAAGAAGCCTCTTCGACTTCCGGTCCAGCCCCCAGAACTCGTATTCCTGGCGCTGCGCCTCGTAGGCGGCTGCCTGAACAGCATGGCAGACTCCAGCCACGACAACCGGAACCCAGACAGGATTGCCGTACTGCCGGCTCAGACTCAGACCGAGGCTCGCATAGACGGCAGTGAAGGTGACGTAGTCGCAGATTCCATCGAGGACCTTTCCGAGCTGCGATTGCGACTGCGTGAGACGCGCGAGTTGACCATCGGCGCCGTCCATGACGTGCCACGCGATCATCAGGATGAAGCCAGCGGCAGCCCACCAGGGATCGCGATAGTGCCAGTAGGCCAGTGCCGCCATGACGCCGAACAGCATGCCCGCGATGGATACCGCGTTCGGGACGATATGCAGGTCCCTCAGCATGGGAGCGAGGCGATTGGCTATCGGGTGGATGAAGTACAGGTTGGTGACGTCTTCGATCTCCGACGTTCGCCGAACCGGTTCGGGATCATCCATGTGATCGGCCCTGTCGCCTTCGATCGCCGCGCGGGCCGCGGTGCCGATCGATCAAAGCCGGCCTGACTCGAGAAGGCGCTCGGCTTTTCCGAATGCCACCGGGTCGTCGACATCAACCCAAAGCAGCGTTCCGACGTCCAGCACGTGCGCCTTGTTCCATCCTGCGAGGACGTTCATGGCGCCAGAGATGCTGTCATCGTTGCGGGCCTGGCTTGCCTCCAGCGCAGCAAAGATGATGGGACTGCACAGGAAGGTTCCCGTATCGATGGCATTGAAGTCGGCCAGCAGCTTGCCGATCTGCTGGATACGTCCGTCGAGACATCTGACGCGCGTGACGTCGTCCGGATCGTTGAGCGGGCTGTCGACATTGTAGTCGACCGCGAGGGTGACCGTGTCCGGATCATGCGGCGCAGCGATCAGGGTCCGATAGAGTTCCGGGTCTGTCAGGTGGTCGCACATCGTCAGCAGGAACGGCTCCGCGAGATACGGCTTCGCGGCGAGCAGCGAGACGCCGTTCGCCCGGCGCCAATCGACGTTGACGATGGGGGTGATGGGAACGTCCTGACGCGCGGAGATCAGTTCGAGCTCTCTCTGCAGGTCGTCCATGCGGTAGCCGACCACGACGAAGAACTCGTCAACGCCTGCGCGGCGGGCGCGCCTGATCACGTGCTCGATGAGCGACATTCCCTTGATGAGCACCAGCGGCTTGAGGCTGCCGCGCTCCCTGAGCCTGACGCCCTGTCCAGCGGCGACGATCAGGCACTTCATCGCGCGTCGTGCGGTCTGGCGCCGTGCGGCATGCTCCGGACGCAGGCTTGCATGCAAGGTCCACGCGTCGACGAGCGTCTCGACGCGGTGGCGATGCGGCCCGGCACTCTCGCCAAGGCCTGGATCCGGCTCATGACCGCTCCCATCCGCCCGGACAGGATGCATGAAGTCGAATGATGCCGATGATGATGATCCTTCATGATCCAGATGTGCTGACAGCAGCCCGGAAGGCCGAACAGGTCAGGCTTCGGCCGACAGCAGATCCCGGTCCGTTTCCGACAGACGCATGAACCAGGTGGTCGCGCAGCAGACGCGGCGGTGGTCGTCGCCGTCATACTGACAGCGATGGAACTGTTCAAGCAGGTCAGACCGTCGCACGGTCGCATCCGGCCTGCCGGCCGAATTGCCGAGCGTCATGGTCAGCGCCCCTGCAACCTGCTGACCACGAACCCGATCGCCTGGGCCACGTCGGGCAGGATCGCCTCGACGCCTCGCGCCATCATGAGGTTGTCGACCAGCGACATGCCGAACTCCTCGACGGCCATGGCGTGCGCATCACGCAGGATGCCGTCCGCCGTCCGCTCGACCGGCATGGCTGCCGACACGCGCTCGACATAGGACCGTGCATCCAGGGTGTAGCCCACGACCAGCTTTCCCAGCGCGGCGGCGGCGCCCATCTCATAGGCCGTACCGGGGTCCATGGACGGTCCGCGGAAGGGCGTCATGTTCGCGACCAGGGCATCGCAGGACCTGATCATCGCCATGTTCGCCTCCCGGATCGCGCCGGGACGGTCGACCGCCTCGGCGATCTCGCCATCGATGGGGAAGAGGCCGACGGCGCCGTATGCCGCGCAAAGGGCTTTCAGCGTGGTCCCTCGTGCGACAGGATCAGGCACGAAGACATCAGGCCCTGCCAGATAGATGCGTGGGCCAGCACCGGGCAGTGGCGGCACGGATCACGTCACGCCGGGAGCAGCAGGCCAGCCCATCCCGCCAGCCCCCGCGTCCGCGTGCTCAGGCTCCGGCCGGCGCATTGGTCACGTAGGGCAGGAAGCCGCGCAGCATGTCCACCGGCACGTCGATGAGCTGGTAGCTCGCCACGTCGACGAACATGAGCTGCTGCGACCCCTTGCCGAGCAGGCCGCCATCGGCGCTCAGGATCTCGTGCTCGAGCGTGACGAACTTGCGGTTGTGCTTGCCGACGCGGATGCGCACCAGGATGGCCTCGAACTCGCGGGTCTCGCGCACGAACTTATGGTAGAAGTCGCGCGTCAGGATGAAGAAGCTGGTCGTCTTGAGATCGAAGTTCGGCACGCACCTGGCAAAGAACAGCTCGCGCGTCTTGCCGACCCAGCGCATGTAGTTCGCGAAGTAGACGTTCCCGACCGAGTTGGTGTCGTCGTAGGTCGGGATCACGTCGTACTGGAACCAGTTGCCGTCGAACCGTCCCATCAGCGGACCGTTCCCGCCCCATCCCTCGCCCGCGACGTCCGCTGTCTCCGGAACCGCGGGCCTCGAGCGCTTGGCCACGGTGGCCGTCGTCGCGGTGGCGACGGCGTCCGACGTCGCCTGGTCCGGGGTGGCTGCGGCAGGACGCGTCAGCAGCGGGACGGCAGCCAGCAGCGGCAGCAGCGAGGAGATCGCCATCATCGGCACGAGCTGCGCGTAGTAGCCGATCGCGAAGCAGGCCGATGCCGCGATCCCGAGCAGGAAGCACAGCATCGGGTCATGCGTGCCCGCGCGGTGCGTGACCTGAAGCAGCAGGCAGGCGGCGTAGCCCACGAACAGCGTGGCAAAGGGCGCCATCAGCAGAAGCAGCGGCGCGTTGGCGGCATAGGCCGTGCCGGCGACAGCGACGGCTGCGAGCAGCATCCAGAGCGGGGTCTGTACCAGAGACCTGGGCAGCAGCGCGAACACCGGATTGCTGCTGCGCGTCGTCACCGAGACCAGGAACCAGCGGGTCGCGGCATAGGCGCTGTCGATGGTGGAGACGACGGCGATGCTCGCCCAGAGGCCGAACAGCCAGGCGGCCGGGGCTGCCGTCGGCCCGATGGCGGCGAAGCTGGCGGCCAGGATCGACGGGCCTTCGGCGATGCCGTCGAGGCCGCGATGCAGCTGCAGGACGGAGGTGGCTGGCAGGCTTGCCGCAAAGACGGCGTTGATCGCGATCAGGCAGAAGAACAGCAGGCCACCGGCCGCATAGGCCCGCGCGATCGAGGCGCCCTCCTGGCGGATGCGCAGCGCGCGCTGCCAGTGCTGCACGTCCAGCCAGGGGCCGAGCAGGAAGCCGACCAGGGAGGGCACGATCAGGCCGTAGAAGCGCGGACCGGGTGCAGGTGCCACGTGCAGCGGGCCGGAGACGGGAAGCAGGTGCAGGGCTGCGAACGCCAGCGTCACGCCGACCGCCAGCATGACGCCGTGCAGGATCTTGAAGTCCTGGATCCGCACGACGTGTCCGACCGCCGACGCGAGCAGGGCCAGCAGCAGCGTCACCGGGATCGCCAGGCTGCCGATCAGGGGGTGCAGGTAGTCGGCCGCGAAGGCGAACAGGGTGATCGCCGTCGCCATCACCTGGAAGACGAGCAGGATGCCGCCATACCGGGCCGAAAGGCGTCCGAAGCTGCCCTCAAGGTCGGTGCGCGGCCCGAACCACTCGATCAGGCAGCCGAACAGCCCGAGCCCGACGGCGTTCGGCAGGGCGAAGGCGAGGAAGCCCGGCCAGCCATAGAGGAAGGTGACGTGGATGGCATAGAAGAAGCCCAGCCCCCACAACCAGGTCAGGGCGATGGTCGGGGACCATGCCAGGGATCGAGGCCACATCTGTGCCGATACGCTCCGAAGAAGGAGAAAATCCCGGGTGGGCGCGTTCAGCGACCGCCCGGGAGGTCCACTCTACGCCTAAACCTCGCAGCCGGCATCAGTCCTGCTTGAGGTGCGGCCGGAGCAGGGCCAGGTCCTCCTCGGACAGACGATCGGACGCGGTCGCGGCCTGATGCCAGTACGGGTAGAGCAGCGGCGGCCGGCTGACGGCCTCCAGCGAGGCGATCTGCTCGGCGGTCAAGGTGAGATCCACCGACTTGAGGTTGTCGACAAGCTGGGCGTCGGTGCGGGCGCCGATGACCACGGTGCTCACCGCCGGCCGCGTCAGCAGCCAGGCCAGGGCCACCTGGGCCGCCGACACGCCATGCGCCTCGGCGACCGAGACCAGCGCCTCGACGATGTCGTAGAGGGCGTCGGTGTCGCGAACCGGCGGCTCCGTCCACTGTGCGAGCTGCCGCGTGCCCTCCGGGGTCGCCTGGTTGCGGCGATGCTTGCCCGAGAGCAGCCCGCCGGCGAGCGGGCTCCACACCATGATCCCCAGGCCCTGGTCGAGCGAGGCCGGCACCAGCTCGTATTCGACCTCGCGCGCCTGCAGCGTGTAGTGGATCTGCTGGCTGATCGGCCGCGCCAGGTGGTGGCGCTCGGTGATCCCCATCGCCTTCATCAGGTGCCACGCCGAGAAGTTCGACACGCCGACATACCGCACCTTGCCGGAGCGGACGAGGTGGTCGAGCGCCTCCATGGTCTCCTCGAGCGGCGTGATGCCGTCGCGCTCGTGCAGCTGGTAGAGGTCGATGTAATCGGTGCGCAGCCGCTTCAGGCTCGCCTCGCAGGCCCGGATCAGGTGGTGGCGCGAGGAGCCCGCGTCGTTCTGGCCCTGCGCCATCGGGAAGCGGGCCTTGGTCGCCACCAGCACCTCGTCGCGCTTGCCCTGCAGCGCCTCGCCGACGATCTCCTCCGACAGGCCGGTGGAGTAGATGTCGGCGGTGTCGATCAGGTTCACGCCGGCATCGAGGCACAGGTCGATCTGCCGTGTGGCGCCGGCGAGATCGGTGCTGCCGACCTTGGCGAACGGCCCGGTGCCGCCGAAGGTCATGGTGCCAAGGGTGAGCACCGAGACCTTCAGCCCGGATCGCCCCAGAGTGCGGTATTGCATGGCTCGTTTCCTTGCTCTTGCTGCCGTCGCGATCCTGACGCGTCGGCCTGTGGTGGGCGATCTGGACGTATCAGGACCGCTCCGGCTTCCTTAGGCGCAAGCCGGCGCAGCTCCAAATGCTGTGGAGGCCCGAGCCCCGAGGCCGTCCCGGGCGGATGACGGCGCAGGATGACGCCGGCGCCGGAAGCCGATACGGGTGGGCTCAGGCACCGGCACGCAGGTCCTGGCTCAGCCGTGCCGCCTCGGCATCGCTGAAGACGCGGCTCCGGGTGAGGAAGCGCACGCCCTCGGGCGCCTCCAGGGAGAAGCCCGAGCCGCGACCCGGCACCAGGTCGATGATCAGCTGGGTGTGCGACCAGAGCGCGTGCTGGGCGGCGCCGATATAGACCTCGGCCTGCTCGATCGTGCCGAGATGGACGTCCTGGGCGCCGGTGCGGAACTCGCCCGCCGGATAGCACATCGGCGACGAGCCGTCGCAGCAGCCGCCCGACTGGTGGAACATCAGCGGTCCATGACGATCCTGCAGCTGCCGGATCATCAGGCGTGCCGCCTCGGTGACGGCGACGCGCGGGACCGGCTGCTCCACCATGGCGACCTCCTCAGAAGAAGCCCAGCGCCTTGGGGCTGTAGCTGACCAGCATGTTCTTGGTCTGCTGGTAGTGGTCGAGCATGACCTTGTGGTTCTCGCGGCCGATGCCGGACTGTTTGTAGCCGCCGAATGCCGCATGGGCGGGGTAGAGATGGTAGCAGTTGGTCCAGACCCGGCCGGCCTTGATCGCCCGGCCGAAGCGGTAGGCGCGGGTGCCGTCGCGGGTCCAGACCCCGGCGCCCAGGCCGTACAGCGTGTCGTTGGCCAGCGCCAGCGCGTCGGCGTCGTCCTTGAACCGCGTGACCGACAGCACCGGCCCGAAGATCTCCTCCTGGAAGATGCGCATGCGGTTATGGCCTTCGAGCACCGTCGGCTGCATGTAGAAGCCGTCCTTGAGCTCGGGCCCGACATCGGCGCGCTCGCCGCCGATCAGCGTCTTCGCACCCTCCTGGCGGCCGATATCCATGTAGGACAGGATCTTCTGCAGCTGGTCGTTGGAGGCCTGCGCGCCGATCATGGTGCCGGCGTCGAGCGGGTTGCCCATCTTGATCCGGCCGACGCGGGCGATCGCCCGCTCCATGAAGCGGTCGTAGATGCTCTCATGCACCAGCGCGCGCGACGGGCAGGTGCAGACCTCGCCCTGGTTGAGCGCGAACATCGAGAAGCCCTCGAGCGCCTTGTCCAGGAAGTCGTCCTCCTCGGCCATCACGTCGGCAAAGAAGATGTTGGGCGACTTGCCGCCGAGCTCCAGCGTGACGGGGATGATGTTCTCCGACGCGTACTGCATGATCAGCCTGCCGGTGGTGGTCTCGCCGGTGAAGGCGACCTTGGCGATGCGCGGGCTCTGCGCCAGCGGCTTGCCGACCTCGACGCCGAAGCCGTTGACGATGTTGAGCACGCCCGGCGGCAGCAGGTCGGCGACGATGTCGGCCCAGACCATGATCGACATCGGCGTCTGCTCGGCCGGTTTCAGCACGATGCAGTTGCCGGCGGCAAGTGCTGGGGCAAGCTTCCAGACCGCCATCAGCAGCGGGAAGTTCCACGGGATGATCTGCGCCACCACGCCGAGCGGCTCGTGGAAGTGGTAGGCGACCGTGTCGTGGTCGATCTCCGAAAGCGCGCCTTCCTGGGCGCGCAGGCAGCCGGCGAAATAGCGGAAATGGTCGACCGCCAGCGGCAGGTCGGCAGCGGTGGTCTCGCGGATCGGCTTGCCGTTGTCGATGGTCTCGACCAGCGCCAGCAGGTCGAGCCGCTCCTCCATCCGGTCGGCGATGCGCAGCAGCACGCGCGCGCGCTCGGCGGGCGAGGTGGCGCCCCAGGCCTGGCTGGCGGCGTGCGCCGCATCGAGGGCCAGCTCGACATCCTCGGCGGTCGAGCGGGCGACGGTGCAGATCACCTGGCCGTCGATCGGCGAGATGTTGTCGAAGGTCTGGCCGCGGGTCGCCGCCACCCAGCGGCCACCGATGAAGTTGTCGTAGTGCGGACGGATCGCGATCGACTTGGCGACCTCGGCCAGGGTTTTCTCGACCATGACGTTCTCTCCCTGCGCGGGTCTCGACCGGTGCGCGGCGGCCCGCTTGATGTGAGCCTAGTCTGCGCCGGCTGCCGGCACATGTTCCAGACAGAACTCGGTGAACTCCTCGCGGCTGGCGAACGCCTTCTGCGTGCCGCTCCGGGTCACCGAATGGGCGGCGTAGCGGGTCGCCTGCCGCAGTGCCGCGCGCAGGTCGCCCTGCGCCACGTAGTGCGCCGCGAACGCGCCGATGAAGGCATCGCCCGCGCCGGTGGTGTCGCGCGGCTGCACCCGGACCGGCGGCACGTGCAGCGTCTCGTCGCGGGTGACCAGCAGCGCGCCGTCCGCGCCGAGCGTCACCACGATCGTCCCCATGCCGCGCTCCAGCAGATGCCGCGCCGCCCGCTCCGCCTGCGGGCGATCCTCCGTCGGCAGCCCGGTCAGGATCGCGAGCTCGCTCTGGTTGGGCATGAAGAAGTCGACGCCGGCGATCCGCTCGAGCGACAGCGTGGCGGTGGCCGGCGCCGGGTTGAGCAGCACCCGCTTGTTGTTCGCCCGCGCCCAGTCGATGGCGTGATAGACGCTGTCCAGCGGGATCTCGAGCTGCAGCAGGATCAGGTCGCAGCCGAGCAGGTCGTCCGCCGCCTCGTCGATGTCGGCCGGCAGCAGGTGATCGTTGGCGCCCTTGACGATCAGGATGCTGTTGTTGCCCTGCGCGTCGACGAAGATCGGCGCCACCCCGCTGGAGCTGCCGGGCACGACGCGCACGTGGCGGCTGTCGATGCCCAGCCGCTCCAGGTTGCGCCGCGTGTCGGCCCCGAACAGGTCGTCGCCGACCCGGCTGACCATCAGCACGTCGGCGCCGAGCTTGGCCGCCGCAGCCGCCTGGTTGGCGCCCTTGCCCCCTGCGCCCATCTCGAAGCGGGGCGCCTCCAGCGTCTCGCCGAGATGGGGCATGCGCACCACCGTGGTGACCAGGTCGACCATGTTGCTGCCGATCACGCCGATGCGTGCGCTCATGGCGCGTCTCCTTGGCCAGGTTGCAGGGGGCCAGGTTGCAGGGGGCCGGGTTGCAGGGACGCGATGCGCTGCGCCATCAGTGCGGCCTGCGCTGCATCGAGATAGCCGAGCGTCAGCGCGAACCGCGCCTCGCCGCCCGGCGGCAGGCTCCGCACGTGCCCCTTGCGCAGCTCGGCCGCGTAGCCTTCCGGCTCGCAGGTCGAGGGCAGCGCGAAGGCGGCGACGCCCTGGTCGGGATCGTCGAGGATCCAGCGCACGCAGTGCGGCAGCTGGGCCGGCGCATAGCCGATAGCGAAGGCGTCGCCCACCGGACGCCGGAGCATCAGCGCGGTCTGCCCGGCCGCGTCGGTGCCGAGCCCGCTCACATAGAACACCTGCTCGGGATCGTAGCGCTCCGGCTCATCAAGGCTCGCCATGCGCGCGGGCGTCTCGGCCAGCGCGTCGATCAAGGCGAGATAGGCCGCGTCCGGCCGCACATGGGCCGGCACCGCGCGACGCACCCTGACGGTGCCGGGTGCGAACGGCGCCGGCTGCACGATCTGCCCGCCCGCCACGAAGGCGAAGTTCACGTGCGCCATGTACATCAGCTCCATCGGCCGGCCGGAGCGGTTCTCGACCGAAAGCGCCATGTCGAACAGCGTGGCGTCCCGCGCCAGCGTGACGGAGGGCCAGGCCCGGTAGTGCGGCCCGAAGCCGACCACGTGATCGCGCTCGCTGACCACGCGCAGCGACCGCACGCCATCCTCGTCGTGCAGCTCGAGCCAGGCCCGGCGCATCGACGCGCACGGGAACTCGCCGTGGGCCGCGTGATCGTCGGCAGGCCCCGGCACGCCGTTGCGCAGCAGGCCGCTATGGAACGCAAAGCAGCCATAGGTGCCGGCGATGCTGTCCGACGGCAGCGGCATCTCGAAGCCGCTGCGCATGGTCAGGCCCACGCCGTCAAATTGCGCGTCCCAGATCATCTGGCCGAACCAGGGCAGGATCACCAGCTCGCCGCGACCGTTGCGCAGGCGCAGCGCCTCGATGCCGCTGTCGTAGCGGAACAGGGACGCCGACAGCCCGTCCAGCTCGACCACCGTCCGGTCGGCCCGGGTCAGCCCGTCGCGGTGCAGCGGAATGGCGGCGAGACGCGGCATCGGCTCAGCGCCTCCGGCTGCGCAGCGCGTTGAGTGCGATCGACAGCAGCAGGAACGCGCCCCAGATGAAGTCGACCAGGAAGTTGCTGAACCGCATCAGCTGCAGCCCCGACGACAGCAGCATCAGCGCCAGCAGCGCCAGCACGATGCCCGGCACCGAGCCGCGCCCGCCGGCAGGATTGGTGCCGCCGAGCACCGCGATCAGCACCGCCTCCAGCAGATAGGACACGCCGTAGTCGGACTTGGCGGCATTGACCCGGCCGGACAGGATGATGCCGGCGATGCTGGCGAGCGCGCCGCTCAGCACATAGGACAGGAACACCGTGCGGCCGGTGCGCAGGCCGGCGAAGCGGGCGGCACGCGGGTTGGTGCCGATCAGCTTCAGCGCGATCCCGAACGGCGAGCGGGCCAGCATCGCGGCCACCAGCACGGCGACCACCAGGAACACCAGCAGCGGCACCGCGATGCCGAACAGCTGGCCGTTGCCGATGGCGCTCCAGAGTGCCGGAAAGCCCACCACCGCCGGGCCGCCGGTCAGCACCAGGGCGATGCCGGTGAAGATCTGGCCGGAGCCGATGGTCGCCAGGATCGGGGTGATCCGGGCGCGCGCGATCAGCAGCCCGTTGACCGCCCCGCCGGCCAGCCCGACGCCGAGCGCGAGGGCGATGCCGAGCAGCACCGGCCCGGCGCCCAGCTGCATCAGTTCCGGTCCATGCGCGCCGCCGCGCGCATGGAAGAACAGGCCCGCCAGGATGCCGGACAGGTTGGCGATGCCGATCACCGACAGGTCGATGCCGCCGGTCAGCATCGCCAGCATCATCGCGATCGACAGCAGCCCGAGCTCGGGCGCCACGTAGGTGATCGATTCGAACACGTAGGGCCGCAGGAACTTCTGCGGATCGAGCAGCGACATCGCGACGAAGATCAGCGCGGTCAGCCCCACCAGCTGCAGCAGCGCCGGATCGAGGCTGCGCAGGCGGTGCAGGCGCCGGCGCCCGGCGGCAGCGCTCATGCGCCGCGCCTCCGGTCGCGCCAGGAGGTCACGCCGGCGGCGACGATGACGATCGCGCCGATGACGATGCGCTGCCAGGTGGTGTCGATATGCATGACGATCAGGCTGTTGCTCAGCATGACCAGCGTGAACACGCCGAGCATGGTGCCGACGACGCTGCCGCGGCCGCCGAAGATGCTGACGCCGCCCAGCACGACCGCCGCGATCACGTCGATCTCGGTTCCCACCATGTCGTGCGGGTTGGCGATCCAGATCATCGAGCCGTGCAGCAGGCCGGCGAAGCCCGCGAGCGCGCCGGCCAGCCCGTAGATGAAGAAGGTGGTGCCGCGCACGCTGAAGCCGGCACGCCGGGCGGCCTCCTCGCCGCCGCCGAGCGCATAGATGCTGCGTCCGATCAGCGTGTGGCGCAGCAGCAGGTGCACGGCCAGCGCCAGCGCCAGATACACCAGCACCATCGCCGACAGCCCGACATGCTCGCCGTTGGCCTGCGTGACCTGCACGATCTCGGCGCGGCCGAAGGCGATCAGCGAGGGCGGCATCTGGTCGATGTTGATCTGGCTGGCGCTCACCGCCCCCAGCAGGAAGCCGCGCACCGCGGTGCCGGTGCCGAGCGTCACGATCAGCGGGATCATGCGCAGGCCATGCACGAACACCGCGTTCACCAGCCCCAGGGCAAGTCCGATGCAGGTCGACATGAGGAAGGGCAGCACCACCCCGTCATAGGGCAGCGCGATCATCGCCTTGATGGTGAGATACATCGCGGCGATGGCGAAGGCAGGAAACGACACGTCGATGCCGCCCGACAGCATCACGATCATCACGCCGAGCGCCAGGATGCCGGTGATGACGTTGGCGCGCAGCAGGCTGAACAGGTTGGCCGCGTTCCAGAAGGCCGGGTTGATGGCGCCGATGATCAGCATCGCCAGCACGGCGACCGCGGCGACCGCCAGTTCCGGACGCCGCAGCAGCGGACGCAGCAGGCCGGGACGCGCCGGGTCCGGGATCGTCGCGGCGCTCATGCCCGCATCCTCATGCCAGCCTTCCTCATGCCAGCCTTCCTCATGCCAGCGCCTTCAGCCGGTCGGACAGCTCTCGCTCGCGCTCTGGCACCGGCGCGTCGCCCGGAAGCTCCGCCACCAGCCGGCCGCGATGCATGACCAGGATGCGGTTGCAGTTGGAGGCGAGCTCGGGGAGGTCGTCGGAGATCATCAGCACGCCGAGGCCGCGTTCGGCCGCCAGGGCGCGGATGGTGCGATGGATGCCGGCCTTGGAGCCCACGTCGACGCCCACCGTCGGCCCGTTCAGGATCAGCAGCCGCGGCTCCTGCAGCAGCCAGCGGCCGATCACCACGCGCTGCTGGTTGCCGCCGGAGAGCTGCATCACCGGCCGGTCTCCGGTCGGCGTGGCGATGGCCATCCCGGCGATCGTTTCCGCGGCGGCGTCGTTGGCCGCCCGGGAACGCAGCAGCCCGAACCGGCTCAGTGCTGCCAGCGAGGTGGCGATGATGTTGCGGTCGATCGTTTCAGGCAGGAACAGCCCCTCGGTCAGGCGATCCTCCGGCACGTAGGCGATGCGCTGGGCGATGGCGCGTCGCACGCTGTCGAGGCGGACCTCGCGTCCGTCCAGCCGGATGGTGCCGCGATAGCGCGGCCGCATGCCGAACAGCGCCAGCGCCAGCTCGGTGCGGCCGGAGCCCAGCAGACCGGAGATGCCGACGATCTCGCCCGGCATCAGCCGCAGCGACACCTCGTCGAGCTCGCCCGGCACCGTCAGCCCCTCGACCTCCAGCAGCGCGGCCCCGGCAGTCGGCGCCCATCTATAGGGCTCCTGGGCGATGTCGCTGCCGGTCATGGCGCGCGTGATGGCGGCCTCGTCGAACTCGGCGATCGGGCCGCCGGCGACCACGCGCCCGGAGCGCATCACCGTGAGGCGCTCGCTGATGTCGAGCATCTCGCGCATCTTGTGGCTGACGAACAGCACCGCGATGCCGCGCGCCTGGATGTCGCGCACCACGCCGAAGAGGGTGGCGACCTCCCGCCCGGTCAGGGCGGTGGTCGGCTCGTCCATGATCAGCAGGCGCGGGTCGGCCGTCAGCGCCCGGGCGATGGCGACCAGCTGCCGTCCGGAGGTGGGCAGGCTGTCGGTGGCGGCATCGAGATCGAGATGCACGCCGAGCCGTTGCACCGCGGCCTCCGCATGCGCGCGCATGCGCCGCCAGCTGACGATCCGGCGCCGGTGGCGCAGCTCGTCGCCGATCGACAGGTTCTCGGCGACGGTCAGGTTCCCGAACAGCGAGAAGTCCTGATAGATCACCTGCACCCCGAGCCCGATCGCGTGGCGCGGCGTCATGCCGGCGACCTCGGCGCCATCGATCAGGATGGCGCCGCGATCGACCGCGTTGACCCCGGAAATCACCTTGATCAGCGTCGACTTGCCCGAGCCGTTCTCGCCGGCGAGGCAGTGGATCTCGCCGGGTGCGATGCTGAGCGACACGCCGTCCAGCGCCTTCACGCCGGCGAAGTGCTTGGCGACGTCGCGCAGCTCGAGCAGGGGCACGGCCACCGGCGGATCCTGCCGGCTAGAAGTTGTATTCGCCCATGTTGGCCTTGGTGACGCCGACCCAGCCCGCGCCGAACAGCACGTTGGCGCGCTTCGGGTCGTTGGCCTTGAGGTCGTTGTAGCCCTTGAGGCCGATATCCAGCCCGGCCTTGATCGGCTTCTTGGCCAGCGCCATCACCGCCAGCACGTTCATGGCGTAGCCGGCGATCGCCGGGTCCCAGAACTGGATGTAGTCGATGTCGCCGTCCTTGAGATACTGGCCCGCGACCGACACCAGCCCGGTGCCGGAGAAGAACAGGCGGCCCTTCAGCCCGCGCTCGGCGATCAGGCGCCCGGCGCCGGCCGAGGTCGGCATCGGCGCGCCGAGGATGCCGCGCAGGTCCGGATAGGTGGTCAGGATCTCCTTCAGCTTGTTGTAGTCGGTGGTGGCGTCGTCGTTGGTCTCGATGCGCCGGGTGACCTGGCTCATCTTGGGGAAGTTCGCCGCCTGGTAGGCGACGGCGCCGTCGATCCACTCGTTCTGCGACGTCGAGGTCAGGCTGCCGACGGTGGCGACATACTGGCCGGTGCCGCCCATCTGCCTGCCGAGATCCTGCATCAGCTTGGCGCCGTAGGCGTGGTTGTCGAACGCCTCGATGTCATAGTCGGTCGCGGCAAGGTTGGAGGCCTCGTGCGAGATCACGACGATGCCGCGCCCGCGCGCCTTCTGCAGCACCGGCTCCACCGCCTCGACCGAGAAGGGCACGATGCAGATGGCATCCACCCCCTGCGCGATCAGGCTCTCGACGATCTGCACCTGTGCCGCCGCGTCCGCCTGGCTCGGTCCCACCATCCAGGTGTCGTGGCCCTGATCGGCGCCGAACTGCTTCACGCCGACGCGCATGCGGTCGAACCAGGCGATGCCGTCGACCTTCACCACCGTGGCGATCGAGTATTTCTTGGTGGCTCCGGCGCTGATGTCCTTGGGCACCCCGCCGGCCTCGACGGCGGCTGCCGCCAGGGCCGGGGCGGGAAGGCCGGCGCCGGCGGCAAGTGCCGCCGCACCTGCCGTCGCCAGCAGCGAGAACTGGCGTCGCGTGATCCTGGTCATGATGGTCTCCCCTGTCGGCTGCCGGCTTGTTGACGCCGCGCTTGGCCCGTTGTGATCCTAGAACGGTTATGGACGGCCGGCCATCAGGAGCTGCCGGCGGCCGGCGCGGTCTCGGTGACGATGGCGATGCCCGAGCTCGTGCCGATGCGATCGGCGCCGGCCGCGACCATGCTCTGCACCGCCTCGAGCGTGCGCACGCCGCCCGATGCCTTGACGCCGATCGTTGGGCCCACCGCGGCGCGCATCAGCGCCACGTCGGCCACGGTGGCGCCGCTGGTGGAGAAGCCGGTGGAGGTCTTGACGAAATCGGCGCCGGCTTCCACCGACAGGCGGCAGGCGGTGCGCTTCTCGTCGTCGCTCAGCAGGCAGGTCTCGATGATCACCTTGAGCACCGCGCCCGGGCAGGCCGCGCGGACCGCCGCGATATCGGCGCGGACGGCATCGCGATGCCCGTCCCGCAGCGTGCCGATCGGGATGACCATGTCGATCTCCTGGGCGCCGAAGCCGACGGCCTGGGCGGTTTCCGCCACCTTGATCGCCGACGGCATGGCGCCGAGCGGGAAGCCCACCACGGCGCAGACGCGCACCTCGCTGCCGCGCAGCTGTTCGGCCACCAGCGGCACGTGGATCGAGTTGACGCAGACCGAGCGGAACCCGTGCTCGCGCGCCTCGCTGCAGAACTGGCGGATCTGCGCCTGCGTCGCGTCCGGCTTGAGGATGGTATGATCGATCAGCAGTGCGAGTTCCGCACCGGACACGGCATCGGCCAACAAACAATCCTCTCGTCCCGGATGGTGACGCACCGGGTTGTTAACCGTCTCACATTTGATAATCTAGTCACAGCCGGTCACGACCCGTCAAGCGGCCCGCGGGTCCGGGCTGGCTCGCCGGGGACCAGATGAGCGCACGATCCAGGACGACGGCGTCGGGGGCGCCGGGGTTGCCCAACCGGCGCGATGGTCGGCTCGACCGGCTGCGCGGCCTGGTGGCGCAGGAGGGCGCGATGCGGCTGGACGAGGCCGCGCGCGCGCTCGACGTCTCCAGCATGACGCTCCGCCGTGATCTCGCCGACGGCGACACCGGCTTCGACCTGCTGGGCGGCACCATCGTCGCCCGCGGCCGCAGCGAGCCGTCCTCCTATACGCTCGATGCCGAGCAGGGCAGCCACGCGACCGCGAAAGCCGAGGCCGGACGCCGCGCGGCAGCCCTCGTGCGGCCGGGCGACACGATCTTCGTCGATTGCGGCACCACCATGCCGCATCTGCTGGCAGCCCTGCCGGCGGAGCTGCCGGTCACCATCGTCTGCTATGCGCTCAATGTGGCAGCGACCGTCAGCCGGATGCCGCAGGCGCAGCTGTTCCTGCTCGGCGGCCTGTTCCATCCGGCATCGGCCACGTTCTTTTGCGAGGATGCCATGCGCAGCCTGCTGCAGATCGGCGTCAACAAGGCCTTCCTGTCGGCAGGCGGCGTGCACGAGCGGCACGGGGCGAGCTGCTCGAACTTCAACGAGGTCCCGGTGAAGCGGGCGGTGCTGGACCGCGCGCTCCACGCCTTTCTGGTGGTCGACAGCAGCAAGCTCGGCCAGGTGAAGCCGGCGCATTTCGCGCCGCTCTCGGCCTTTGCCGCCATCGTCACCGACCAGGCCGGACAGGACGCGGCACCTGCGTGTCGCGACCTGCCCGATCGACGTTGACAGCATCGATCGGGCTGCCTGTGGCTTCTTCCCATAGGCGCGGGCAACGCTCGAATGTGAGGAACCGCCATGCGTGGAATGAGGAGGCCCGACCTCGACGCGCTTCGCCGCGAGACGGTGTCAATCGGGTCGCCGTCAGCATCAGGACGCATACGGTGGTGCTGGCGGCGCCGAGATGCGGCGTCGTCACCGACGAGCCGACGGCGCTGGCTACTCCAGACGGGGTCCAGGACGCCTGATCCGGCAGCGATCGTCCTGGCGGGGGGTCCAACCTGAACGGATCGGGCCGCACCAGCTTCCTGCGCGCGCTGTTCTGGAGCTTGACGCCATCGCCGCCATGGTGCTGGGCAGCACCGGCCTGATCATCATGGCCATCCCGCTGGACCGGGCGATCGACAGCCGACAGGGGCGGCGCTGAGGCCGGCGGCGTGCCTGCAGGCCCGTCGATGGCGCTGCGCAGGGCGATCTGTCATGGGGTCGGTCTTCTTCCGGATGAGCTGCCATGATCCCTGGGCTTCTGTTCGATCTCGACGGCACGATGGCCGACACCGACACGCTGCACTTCGAGGCGTTCAACCTGCTGCTCGGCGAGTTCGGCCGCTCCCTCACGCTTGATGCCTACAAGACGACGGTGATGGGGGCCGCCAACGCGCGCATCATGCGGACCCTGTTTCCCGAGCTCGATAGCGGGCGTCATGCCGAGCTGGCGGATCGCAAGGAGGTGCTGTTCCGGAGCCGGTCCGGGCATCTGGAGCCGCTGGAAGGGCTGCGCGACCTGCTCGCCGAGGCCGACCAACATCGCCTGCCGGTGGGCGTGGTCACCAACGCGCCGCGTGCCAACGCCGAGCACGTGCTGCGTGTGCTCGGGTTCGATCACCTGCTGGCGACCGTCGTGGTCGGCGAGGAGATCGCCCGCAGCAAGCCCGATCCGCTACCCTACCTGACCGGTCTCGCCCGCCTCGGCCGGGCCGCCGGACAGGCGATCGCCTTCGAGGACTCCACCGCCGGCATCACCGCGTCCTCGGCCGCCGGCATCTATACCGTCGCCATCAGGACGACCCTCGACGACGCCGCCCTCGTCGCGGCCGGCGCGGACATGACTGTCGACGACTACCGCGATCCGGCCCTGCTGGCGCTTCTGCGCGGCGCGATCGCCGGCGAGGCGCTGCAGAGATCGCGCGGCAGCTGAGCCGCGCGGATACCGCCCGCCCGGCCGTCGGCGCGGGCCCGGCTCAGGCCGCCTGCACCCTGATCTCGCGCAGACGCTGCAGCAGGTAGTCGTGCGCCGTGATCGGGTCCGGATAGTGGTCGCCGTCGGCGCCGATGCAGCCGGGCAGCGTCTCGATCAGGTAGTCCATGTTCGGCGCCAGGAAGAACGGCATCGAGTAGCGGCTGGATCTCGCCGCCTCGCCGGTGGGATTGACCACCCGATGCGTGGTGGACGGGTAGGCGTCGTTGGTCAGGCGCTGCAGCATGTCGCCGACATTGACCACCAGCGTGCCGGGCTCGGCCTCGACCGGCAGCCAGTCGCCCGCGCGCGTCAGGATCTCCAGACCGGACGCGGTGGCGCCCACCAGCAGGGTGATGAGGCTGATATCCTCGTGCGCCTCGGCGCGCACCGCCGGCAGGTCCTCGGGCTCGATCGGCGGGTAGTGCAGGGCGCGCAGGATCGAATCGCCGCGGCCGGCGATGCCGGCAAAGAAGCCCGGCGCCAGACCCAGATCCAGCGCCATGCCCGACAGCACCTTGGCACCGGCCGCCTCCATGGCGCCGAACAGGGCCACCGCGTGCGTGCGAAAGCCCGGCACGTCCTCAGGCCAGATGTTCGGCCGCAGCACCGGATCGTCCGGCGGCGCGTCGTCGCGGCCGACATGGAAGAACTCCTTGAGGTCGGGGATCGTGCTGGTCCTGGCGGTCTCGACCTTGAAGCCGACATAGCCGCGGCCGCCGCCGCCCCGGGTGCGGACGATGCAGTCCTGCTTGCTCGCGGCCGGCAGCGCGAAAAAGCGGGCGAACTCGGCATAGGCGTCGGCGACCAGCGCCGCATCGATGCCGTGATGGCTGAAGCAGCAGAAGCCGTAACGGCGGCAGGACGCGCCGAGCTCGGCGGCGAAGGCCGGGCCGTCGGTCTCGAGCCGGCGCAGGTCGAGGGTCGGGATGCGTTCCATCGGTCAGACGAGTCCCTTGATCCGCAGCAGGCCGATCGCCGCGATCGTCACCATGCAGGTGATTCGGCCGCCTGCGATCATCGCCTCGACCTCGGCCAGCGGAAAGGCCCGCGACACCATGTCCTGCTCGCTCGCCTCCCGGTCCGGCACGGTGTGCCCGAGCCCGGTGGCCAGGAACAGGTGGCCCTTCTGGTTCGAGTAGCCGGCCCCCTGGAACAGCGTCCCGACATGGCTCATCGAGGCTGCCGTCAGCCCGGTCTCCTCGGCGAGCTCGCCCGCGGCGATCTGCGCCGGCGTCGCGTCCGGCCGCTCCTCCCACATGCCCATGGGCAGCTCCCACAGGCGCTGGCCGATCGGATAGCGGAACTGCTCGACCAGGGTGATGCTGCGCCCGGTCCCGCCGCCGGTTTCGCCGACAGCGACCACGACCACGAAGTCGTCCCGCTCGACCACGCCGTAGAGCCCGTCGGAGCCGTCCGGCCGGCGGATGATGTCCTCGCGCAGCCGGAGCCACCGGTTCTCGTAGGCGATCCGGCTGGACAGGGTGGTGAAGCCGCCATCGTTGCGCATCGGCCGTCGAACTCCAGCTGCCGCGACGTCCGGGCGGTCGCGGCATCGGCACATGCTAGCAGCCTGCGCCGGTTCGCGGAGCCACCTGTCTCGGGTCCGCGACCATCCGAGGCGGCGCGTCCGCGGCGGCGGTCGAGCTTACCTCTCGTCGGCCGGTCGGATAGGCTGCGGCACCATCCCGATCCCCCGTGGAGCTTCAGGCGATGCCGAACGCCATCTCGTCCGTCGCCGTGTTCTGCGGCTCGCGCCTGGGCAACGACGCCAGCTACCGCACGGCGGCGGAGACGATCGGGCGCGGTCTGGCCGAGGCCGGCATCCGGCTGATCTATGGCGGCGGCAGGGTGGGGCTGATGGGCGTGCTGGCGGACGCGGCGCTGGCGGCGGGCGGGGAGGTCTCCGGCGTCATCCCGCACTTCCTGCAGACGCGCGAGGTGATGCATGCGGGCGTGGCCGATCTGACGGTCACGGATTCCATGCACAGCCGCAAGCAGCGGATGTTCGCCGAGGCGGACGCGTTCCTGGTGCTGCCGGGCGGCCTGGGCACCTTCGACGAGTTCTTCGAGATCGTCACCTGGCGGCAGTTGCGGCTGCATGACAAGCCGATCCTGGTCGTCGACGTGAAGGGCTGGGCGCGCTGCCTGATCGAGACCGTCGACCGCGCGATCGCCGATGGCTTCGCCCACCCGTCCTCGCGGGCATTGTTCGAGCAGGTGCCGGATGCGACGGCCGCACTGGCGCGCCTCGGCCGGATCGGGCCGCCGACCCGTGCCGGCGACACGGCCAGGCTGTGAGGCGTCGGCCACCGGCCGACCGCTCTTGCCTCCCCCGCTGGTGGCTTGTATGACGCGCTCCAGCCGGAGTGTAGCTCAGCCTGGTAGAGCACTGTGTTCGGGACGCAGGGGCCGGAGGTTCGAATCCTCTCACTCCGACCAGGCCTTGCAGCAGAGTAGGTCGACGGGCAGCGGACCCTGCCGGTCCGGGCGGCCCGATCGCCGCCGGGCGCCCCTCTCACTGAACGATGCGCCACGTTAAATGATGCTCTGCGGCTTTGGGACGGTTAGGTTCCATGGCCGATGATGACCCGCAAGCCGCTTCGCCCTGTCGTCCTGCAGACAGGCCGACACCGACATCCTCGTCTCCAGGATGGTCATGCGCGAACAGGCCGGGCTGGCCGTCTTGCGCCTGATCATGCCTGGCTGTGCCGCAGCGTCTGCCGGCCCATGATCGTCTCCGGGAAACTCAACATGAAGCATCTCAGCGTGGCGGCGCTCGTCGCAGCGAGTTTGGGCGCCTGGATGGTCGAGGGCGCCCGGGCGGACGGCTTGTCGGCGGTGCAGCTGCAGACCCTGCTTGCCGCCGGACCCAGTTCGGGATCGCCGAGCGTCGATGCCGTCGCGCGCGCGGCAGCGCTCGGCGCCATCCAGGCGGCGGGCGGCAATGCCTCCGCCGCCATCGCCGTGGCACCCGGCGAGACCACCGGACGCACCTTCGCGGCCCGGCTGTCGGACGTCTACAACATCGCCGAGCACGGCGCGCTCGGCGACGCGGTGTCCGACGATCTGGCGATGAACAAGGCCATCGCCTATGCCACCGTGAATCCGGGCACCCATATCCTCATGCCGGACGGTACATGGGCCTTCACGGTCAGCACGAGCAACGGGTTCCAGATCCCGTCCTTCACGACCGTGGAAGGCGAGGACCAGGCCGCGACGATCCTGACCTGGAACGATACCGCCGGCGACTACCTGTTCACCGCCGCGTCCAACACCAGCAGCACGCGCACCGCCGACATCACCTTCCAGGAATTCACCGTCAAGGGCACCTGGGGCACCGCCGTCGGCAGCATCACCGCCTATGCGCTCGGCAACGCGCCGTTCATTCCGACGAACACCGATGGCCTGACCTTCTTTCACATCACCTCGGAATACAGCCGCGGCTTCGGCATCTCGGCACGCGGCAGCACGGCGGTCACGGTGCATGACAACCACACGCGCTACACCGACTCCGATGCCATCAACCTGTCGCAATGCTCCGATGTCAGCGTCGACAACAATCACATCGAGCATACCGACGACGACTCGATCTCGGTGCATTCCGACATCTACGACACGCTCGGCGTGCGGCGGAACATCGACATCGTCGGCAACCACATCGTCGACGCCCAGGGCATCGACGTGCTGGCGGCTCGCCAGGCCAACATTTCCGACAACACGCTCGACACCGTGCGGCAGACCGTGATCAGCGTCACCACCACGACGGCGGGCTCCACGGCCACCGAAGGCAACTCGGCCGACGAGGCGATCCTCATCACCGGGAACAAGGCGACCAACCTGCTCAGGCGGGACAACATCGACAACGTCAACCGGGGCGCCAACGCCATCGTCATCAACGGCATCAGCGCCCGCGCCGGCGGCTATGGCGCAGCCCCGGGAGAGAACGTCACCGCCACCGCCAAGGTGGTCGATCCGTATCCGGAGTTCATGGGCAACAGCCAGTCAGCGACGGTGGCGGTGGCGGGCGGCCATGCGATCCTGGTCGCCAACAACATGATCGCCCGGACGCTGCCGGCCAGCAACGGCACCGACAGCCGCTACAAGAGCTGGACCGACTTCAGGCAGGGCACCATCACCAGCCGGCTCGGGCCGCAGAACCCGACGCTGGGCGAGACCGACCTGGAGAATGCCTGCGTTGCCCTGACGGGCGGGAGCCTGCGCGACGTGCTGATCCAGGGCAACGACTGCAACGGCATGTCCGACGGCCTGACGATCAGCGGCGACGCCAACTCGCACTATGCCGACATCGTCTATCGGGGCAACAACGACGTCGATTACACCGGGCACGGAATCCTGGTGAACACGAGCGGCAGGCTGAGCCTGCTCGCCGAGAACAACCTGTTCGACGGCGATCCGTTCCAGAAGAGCACCGCGCGCGGCGCCAACGGGACCTGGGCCAATGCGGGGGGGCCGAGCGGCCTCTACAAGCAGAGCGGCACCGGCGTGGTGTTCCGCAACAACACCCTGCTCAACCTCGCGATGGACACCAACATCGGCACGAGCGACCCGGCCGGCGGCTACCTGTTCGAGGGCAATACCGACGAGGGCGACCCGCTCAACTTCAACAGCTTCCAGACCACCAACAAGGGGATCGGCTGGGTCCACAACGCCGGCTTCCGCCAGGTGCAGCTCGACAGCGACCCCGCCAGCGCCACCTACGACACGATCCTGAGCGTGCCGGTGCCGGCTGCGGCCGCCATGCCGACGACCGGCAAGTGGATCCAGGGCGCCTATGTCGCCAACTCGATCCCGACCGCCACCGGACCGACCGGATGGCTGCGCCTGACCACGGGTTCGGGCAATGTCGCCGGCAGCGACTGGCTGGCCCTCTGCCAGGCCTGCGGCGGGGTGCTGTCCGGCCTGCTGCAGCCGAATGCCGGCCTCGCGGTGGCAACGACCGGGCTGACGATCTCCCCGGCCGGCGCGCTCGCGACCACCCAGAACACGCAGATCAACGGCGGCGCCACCCTTGCCGTCGGCGCCTATCCGCAGGCCACGCTGACCGCGTCGCAGGGACTGGGCACCGCCCAGTGCGGCCAGAGGCTCTGGGTCAACGCCTCATCGGCCGTGACCGTGACCGTGGGCTCGCTCTATAGCGGCTGCGAGATCGAGCTGATCCAGCAGGGCTCCGCCGCCGTGACCGCCGCGGCGGCGAGCGGCGCGACCATGCTGCTCGGCGGCAGCGGCGCCAACGTGACGAACGGGCCCGGGACCGGCTTCCGGATCACCGTGTCGCCGAACAACACGGTGTTTCGCGTCAGCACCGACTGAAGCCTCGCTCAGCGCCAGCCGCCCAGTTCCCGGCGCACCAGGCGCTCCAGCATGGCGATCGCGTCGGGACTATCATTGAGGCAGGGCACGGTGACGAAGCGCTCGCCGCCGGCATGCAGGAAGGCTTCGCGCAGCTCGTTGCCGATCTCGTCGAGGGTCTCGATGCAGTCGGCGAGGAAGCCCGGCGTCAGCACCGCGATCCGGCGCACCCCGGCCGCCGCCAGCTTCTTCACCTTCGGCTCGGTATAGGGGCCGAGCCAGCGGGTCGGGCCGAAGCGCGACTGGAAGGTCAGCGGCAGCTCCTGCGGCGTCATCCCGAGCGCCTCGCGCAGCGCGTTCATGGTGCGGGCGCATTCCGTCACATAAGGGTCGCCGCGCTGTACATATTCCACCGGCAGGCCATGAAAGGAGGCGATCAGGATCTCCGGCGTCCAGTCCAGCCCGGCCAGGGTCCTGCGCACGCTGGCGGCCAGCGCCTCGATATAGGCGGGATCGTCCGGAAACGAGGGCGCCGTGCGCAGGGCCGGCTGGCGGCGCAGACGCATCAGGGCGCGGAAGGCCTGATCGTTGGCGGTCGCGGTCGTGGTGGCGGAATATTGCGGATAGAGCGGCAGCAGCAGGATGCGGTCGCAGCCGCGCGCGATCAGCCGATCGATGCCCGATGCCGTCGTCGGCGCTCCGTAGCGCATGCCCCATTCCACCGGGACGCCATCGGCCGCGAGCCGTGCCTCGAGACCCTCGGCCTGGCCACGCGTGTAGGTGCGCAACGGGCTCTCGTTGCGCTCGGTGTTCCAGATGCGCCGATAGTTCGCAGCGCTCTTGCGCGGCCGGGTGTTCAGCACGATTCCCTGCAGGATCGGCTGCCAGATCAGCTGGTTCGCCTCGATGACCCGGCGATCGGACAGGAACTCCGACAGATAGCGCCTGACCGACCTGGTGTCGGCGGCATCCGGGGTGCCGAGATTGACCAGCAGCACGCCCGCCACACCGGTCTTCACGGTCGCGGCAGCGGTTCCGGGATTGCCGGTCTTGCGGTTTCTGGCGTCGATGAAGCTCATGATGATGCAACCATAGCTCAACCGTGCGGTTCCGCGAGCAGCCATCGGCGCGGCGCCATCACGACACGCGCGACCACCCGCTTGCAGGCACACACGCCCATCGTTTGGAGGGACGGTCCACGGCGTCATCTGGTGCAGCGTCATGGGCATTGCCACCGTCCAGGATGCTCACCGCGGCTCGTCTGGCCGCGGCAGGCCATGATCGGACAACCGGGCTGCCATCCGGTGCCAGTTGCCAGCGTCGATCGATAAAATCGATCGGCTTTACCATTTCGATAGGGATGGGCTATGAGACTGGGCCTGGAGGGCTGATGGCGCAACAACTGAGCGGCCTGTCGCTACGCGATCTCGACTATGCGCTGGCGGTGGCGGAGCTGAGCCACTTCGGCCGGGCGGCTGAGCGCTGCGGCGTCAGCCAGCCGGGCCTGAGCGAGCAGATACGCAAGCTGGAGGCGATCCTCGGAATGCCGCTGTTCGAGCGCGGTCGGGGCGGCGTCAGTCCGACGACCGACGGACAGGTGCTGCTGCGCCAGATCGCCGTGGTCGTTGGCGAGGCGCGCGGATTGATGGAAATGGCGCGCAGCCGCACGGGCGCGCTGAATGGGGGGCTCGCACTGGGCGTGATCCCGACGCTCGGACCGTACTACGTGCCGCTGGTGTTGCGCGACCTCCGGCAGCACTTCCCGGAACTGGTGCTGCGTCTGCAGGAGAACCAGACCGGGCTGCTGCTCGACGCCCTGTCCCGCTTCGTCCTCGACGCGGCGCTGGTAGCCCTGCCGGTGGAGCAGGACGGATTGTTCTCCCGGTCGCTGTTCTTCGAGCCGTTCCGCGTGCTGCTGCCAGCCGGCCATGCGCTCGCCGACGAGCCGAGCCTTGAGCTGGCCGTGCTCGATACCGACGATCTGCTGCTGCTGGAGGACGGCCATTGCCTGCGTGATCAGGCGATCTCCCTCTGCAGGCCGGCGGACCCGGTGACATCAGGCCGGGTCGGATCCGTCCAGCATGACAAGGAGCCGCGCTTTGCGACCAGTCTCGAGATGCTGCGCCACATGGTCGCGGCAGGAGAAGGGTTCTCGCTGATGCCGGCGCTGGCGACCCGGGAGGTGTCGGAATTGAGCGGGCTGGTGCGCCTGCGCCCGCTCGCCGATTCGAGGGCTGGACGCACCATCGGGCTTGTCTGGCGGGCGACCGACCCGCGCGGCCCCGATTTCGAGCGGCTGGCGGCGGTGCTGCACGAGAACATACCGGCCGGAACCAATCCGATTCCCTCCAGCTAGCGTGTCTGGATCGCGGTCTCAGTCGGTGCCTGGCCCGGATGCACGAAGCTCGCCGAGATGTCGGACCACGATGCGATGCGTCTCGGTCGCGAAGGCCCGAAGTTGCGGATTGGTGCCGCTCCTGGCCTCGGTCGCAAAGGCGGCGCCATCCTTGAGGTGGATCGCCTCCATGTCCTTCAGGTAGGACGCATCGAACGCGGTGCCGGACAGGGCCTTGAGATCGTCGAGTTCCTTCTGGAACTGCGCGTTCAGGGTGTCTGCCAGCGTGATGCCGGCCTGCGAGGCGATCGACTTCAGCTTGTCGCCGACCAGACCGTGATCATGCGCCTCGGTCGCGCCCTGGTCCCTGATATCCTGGTCATGCCCCTGCTCGGCCGCGAGCTGCCCGGCCTTTACCTCGAACATGCCGCCCTGGCTGACCTTGGCGACGAATGCCGTGTCGGCGGCGGACACCGTGCCGGCCGCCCGAGCCGCCGGCAGCGACACCGCCATCAGCGCGACAGGCAGAAGACAGATCGACAGAATTTTCAAGGGTCGTCCTTCGCTCAATGCCCCCTGTCAACAAATCCCGACAGGGTCGGTTCCGCTGCCAGTGGCCAGGCGCGCTGGAAGGACAGGCGATGCGGTGGGCGGACGCTGCGAGCGGGATCGCCGACGACATCGAGAGGGCTGTTCACCGATCGGCCGCACGTGATCGGACGCGTCAGGCAGCGGGCCGCAGATTGGGATGGAACAGGGTACCTGGTGGCGCGGCCTCGCAGACCGAGGGTGTCCAGCCAGCCACCAGCTCGGCGATCCGGGCGCGAAGCGCGTCGCGGTCGGCCAGGATCAGCTCTGTCTCAACCTTGCGGTCCGCGTCCGGCAGGGCTGCGAGAGGCGCCAGGCGTTGTGCGGCGACCGCCGCCGGCACCTCCGACAAGGCGACGAAGCTGAGCGGCAGCACCAGTTCCTGCGTCTGGCCGCGTGTGCCGCTGGCAGTGACCGCCAGCCCGACGACGGCGGAGCCGACGGTGAAGCCGCCGGTGGCGGAAAAGCTTCCGGTGAGATCAAGGGTGAGATCGTGTGCCATCAAGGGCACTTCCGGATTGGCCTGTTGGGCTGCGCACTGCGCCGCCCGCGCGGCAGCGGCGAAGCGGATCGGGTTGCTGCCGACGGCGCTGACCGCGCCGGCTCCGGCCAGCTCGCGTTGCACTTCCTGCAGTGCCTGCGCGATCGTGATGGGCGCGCTGGCGCGAGCACAGCCGTTCAGCAGCAGGCAGGCGAGTATGGTGCCGCGGCAGCGAGCTGAGTCGAGCATGTCGTCTGGTCTCCGGTTCGCCTGACAGCTTGTCAGCCGGCGGTGCCGTTTGGAACCATCTCGGCCGGATCCTGGAAACAGTGACGGGTGGCCGACGGGCAACCGCATCGGATTGCCTCGGTATCACAATGTGAGGTGATGCCGCCTGCAGAAGAGCAGCTGGCTCGGTGCTGTCATGCGCAGACGTATGTATCCAGGAAACGCGACATGATTCTGAAGCAACTGGCGGTGTGTCCGGCAGCGAGATGATTCTGATCGCTCGATCGGCCATTGCGTCGAGCTGGGTGTGGCCGCCGGTCGCAGAAGCGAAGCCGACGCCGCCACCCCGAATGCCAGCCGCCGATGCCGAGGGGCGCCGCGAGGCAATGACGCGGGTCTGACAATCGAGGACGCCACGTTGAAGAACAAGGGGGGGGGCAGCAAGCCCCCCGCGAACGCTTCAGCCCTGCTTCGGTGCGATCTTCGCCGCCGTTTCGCCAAGCGTGCTCGCGTACTCGTCCGCCTTGTAGATGTCGGCCACGATGCTCTTCAGCTTGGTCACATGCTCTTTCATGCCCAGAGCCTCGGCATAGGCGGCAGCCGAGCCGAAACCTGCAAGGCCGTAGTGGCTCATGCGCTGATACTGGGCGACAATAACGATGTCCATCAGATCACCGGCTTCCGGCGCTTCCTTGGTCGTGTGCTTCAGGGCTTCCTTCACCAGCCCTTCCATGCCCTTGCAATGCTCCTTCTCGACCGTCTCGTCGGCCTCCTTGAGAAGCGCCTTCAGGGAGTCGGCATGCTGGTTGATCCCCGCGACCGACGTTTCGAGCATCTTCCTGAGCTTCGGATCATGGGCTTTTTCCGCCATCGCCTTGACGACCGGCGTCATCTGGTCGTTTGCCGACCACAGATCCTTCAGCTCGTCGGCGTAGACGTCCTTGAGACTCTCGGGTGCTGACATGAAACCTGGTCCTTCTTGCTATCTGTTATCGGCAGCGTCGTGTCAGGCTCTGCTGCCTCATGCAGGAGAGCAGGCAGCACACTTGCGCCAGATCGTGGTGATCATGGCCTGCGATGACCTTGATCGGGTGTAACAATAAACCCATCCCGCGGTCGCAGTTGCGCAGGCTGCAAGGGGTTTTCGAAGGCAAGGGCGGGATCGCTCGTCAGATTATCGCCGAGCCAGTGACAGTCACGGTCTGACCCAGCTATCGTGCGAGCGCCGTCCAGCTGTCATAGGCGCGGAGCAGGTCGGACGGATCGCGATAGACCGCAACGCAGCCCGCCTCTCGCAGCATGGTCTCCTCGACGCCGCCACAGAGAACGCCGATCATGCGCAGGCCGGCCTTCTTCGCAGCCGCGGCGTCGTGCGGTGTATCACCGATCACGAGAACCTCCGCGGCCTCTATGCCGGAAAGCTTGTCCAAGGCAGCGTGGAAGATATCCGGGTCCGGCTTGGACCGCTCCGCGTCCTCGGACGAGACGCCATGGTCGACCAGTCCTTCGATCTTGACGATGCCCTGATAGACCTCCAGCTCATCGGACTTCGACGACGAGGCCAGGATCCGCTGAATCCCGTCATCGGCGAGCCGCTGGAACAGTTCGCGCACCTTCGGGAATGGTTCGAACTTGTCCAGGTAGCGCTCCTTCAGTAACTCGCTCCTGTGCTTCTCGAGCTGCTTGCCCTTGCTCCTTATATCCTCCTCGGACAGGAACACCGGCAGAAGCTGATCTCCGCCCTTTCCGATCTCCTTGCGGATCGCTTCGAAGTCGAACGCATAGCCGAAGTCCTTGAAGGCGTCCTGCCAGGCTTGTGCATGGTAGTCGACGGAGTCGAGCAAGGTGCCGTCCATATCGAAAATGACTGCCTTCAGCATCAACTCGTTCCTGTGCTGGTGAACGACCCGGAGAGCCGCCGATGATACCGATGAGCGAGTTTGAGAAGGCCAGCGGCAGGATAGCCTGAGTAGTTGGAGTCACCCGCAGCCGGTGCGAGATCGTGGTCCACCGCAACCGCAGCAGCGTCATCTCGATGATTGGCTCCTGTCTCACAGGACAGGAGCGCCGACCGTATGGTCAAAGAGCTTGCTTGGGCACACCAACGGGGCTTGGAGATGTCGGTTGCATGGCGGTTGTCGCCGCTGGGGCTACCGCTTCGATCTCGACCTCCTCGCTTCGCAGGTTGTCGCGGATGGTCTCTACCCGCTCGGTGACGTTCTTGTGCAGAACGATCTCCTCCCGCACGCGAGCCACCTTGGCGATGACGACCTCCTCCCTGACCTCGGTCATCTCGATGATCTTGTCGGCGAAGGCATCCGGACCCACGACGGCGCCATCGGCGACGACACGACGCTGGATGGAGACCGTCTCGTCACGCAGGGTGATGGTTTCCTCGATCGCGTTCGTTCGGACGAAACGATGCAGCCGCGTGGTGCCGCGGTCGACCGCACGCTTGCCCACCGTGAGGCGTTCCTCCGACAGTTGCAGGGTCTGCTCGCGGCTGGCCTCTGTAGCGGCGGTGGCAGCCGGAGCCCCGGACATGGCAGCCGAGGCAAGGCCATAGGATGCGGCACGTTCCGACACATCGACCGGACCGTACTTCTCGACGATCAGCATGACGCGGTCGGCGTCGCGGTCACTGTCCTGCAGCAGCACCGTGACCACCTCGCCGCCGGCGCGGACGACCCGGTCATAGACGGCGTTCTGCTCGGGCGTCGTCGCATCACCGAACAGGTAGCGCCAGAAACCTCCGGATCGCGCTGCCTCGGGTGCCGTGGACGCAGTCGTGCCCAGCGCCTCTCTGGCGTGCCGCTCGATGGCAGATGATGGGATGCCGGAGCGTTCCAGCTCGTCGACCGCCGCGTTCGCATGGGCCGCGCTGTCGAACACCGCGACCAGGGTTTCTTGCGCCACCGGGGTCAGTCCCCGCCCGATAGTGTCTCGGTCGTGCCCGTCGGCCCGTGGCCTTGGCCGATCTCGGCCTGGATGCGAGTGACGACCGCCTCCTGCTGTCGAAGGATCACCGTCTCCCGATGAAGCGTGGACGTCTGGACCCTGCGGACATGCACCTCCTCCTTCAGGACCAGGCGCCTCTGGACGATCATCTGCTCCTCGACAACCGGCATGATCGTGACGTCGCCTTCCTGCCGGATCTCCGGAACGGTGTCGACGACACGACCGACCGGCACCCGAAGCACCTCGACCCGCTCGTGGGTCAGCGGCTCCTCGACAAGCTGGCCATGTTCCGTCGTGACGGTCTGCACCCGTACGGTCTCGCCCGCACGCCGCCGGCGCGATACCTGCAGCTGCTCGGCATGAAGACGAAGAACCTTGTCATCGTCGGCCTCGATCATGGATGGTCCTGTCTAGCTGGGCAGAAGAGTCTGAACGTCCTGAGCGGCGTCATTCCAACCGGGCAGCTCCGGAAGCGACGTCGCCGGGCGGTCCGCTCCCTGTCAGCCACGGCCGCGTCCATGTTGGCATCCTGACGCTGTCGGTTTCGACGACGATTGCCCGTCAACCAGGGGCCCGTGAAGTAGCACCAACGCGGTCTATCACCGGGAGTTGGACAAGTCTTGCGCGCAAACGGCATGAAGATGCAGCCACCTGTATATTGGATGCTGAACATCTTCGATTAATGGTTATTTGACGCAGGACAGCACTTGACCGTGCGGCATAGCTCAATGGATGGGCATCGCCAGTCGGCGATGGCTCGTTATTACGGCATCTGTTGGTCTTGTTTGCCGGATGCCTGCCTCCAAGGTCAGGCACCCCGTTTGCCTATGGCTCACGATCCGTTCGGCGCGATGGTACTGCCGTGCCGCGTCGGCGGTATGCTGAGTGCAGGATAGCTTCATGGACGATGTCACTCCCATTCTGCCGGCGCATATCGAGGAGACGATCCGGTCGATCGCCATGCTGCATGCCGAGCATCATCGCACGGCGACGCCCCTGCAGCGCATTGTCGACCGCCTCACCGCCCTGGTCGGACGCCCGCGGTTCATCGGCCTGCTGACCTTGCTGGTCGTTCTCTGGATCGGGGGCAACGGCCTCGTCGCCGTGGCAGGATATACGCCCTTGGACCCGCCGCCATTCGCCTGGTTCGACGGGGTCGTTTCCCTGGGAGCGCTCTATATCGCCGTGCTCATCCTCACCACCCAGCGACGGGAGGACCAGCTGGCACAGCATCGTGAGCAGCTTACCCTGGAGCTGGCGATACTCAGCGAGCAGAAGACCGCCAAGGTCATCGAGCTGCTGGAGGAGATGCGTCGCGACAACCCCAACCTCCGCAATCGTGTCGACGTGGAAGCCGAGGCGATGGCGGTGCCCGCCGATCCGCAGTCGGTCCTCAACGCGATCAAGGAGACGCACGCGGAGGCGGAACTGCTGCAGGGTTCCGGCGAGCCTCCGCTTCCCCTCGAATAGAGGCGTCGAGGAAATGGCTGGCCATCACCCCAGGGATCATGACCTGGGCCTGGAGCAGGCGAACGAATGGGCCCTGCGTTGATGCCTGAATACAGCACGAGGATGCGTGGCTGCGACCGCGTCGCGCCGGATCGCCTCACGATCCGCCGCCGAACCATGGCGCTCGCGCCGGCACCGTGTTTTCCGACAGCCTGTCGAACCTCAGGGGGGCGCCGGATCGGCAGTGACAGGTTCCAGAAATCGAGCCTCACCGACCGGGCGCGGGGCCGGACCTGCGGCGGCGACTGCGTGGACGGGATGGAGGCCGGCGTTAGGACCCCGTGCGACGTCCTGGCTCGTGCAGCGTTCTGAGATGTTGTAAACTGGCACGGCCTTGGGACAGATCCGGCGCCCGTTCCGGTCAAAAGCTCACGCAAGGCGACGCATCCGCTCAGGCGCGTCAGCCGTTCCCGATGGAAGGCTTGGCGGCCCGGCTTGTGACGTGCGCACGAAGGATCATTCATGGTTCCGAACTACGTTCCTGACCGCGGCGTGCCACGCGACTATCGCCGGTCTCCGCTGGTCATAAGCCCGAAGCTGATCGCGATCAGCCTGGGTTGCCTCCTGCTGGCGGCCGGGATCCTGAGCACCGGCTACACGGTGTCGCCGAACGAACGGGCGGTCGTGACCAATGCCGGCGCCTATGCCGGCACCGCCGATCCCGGCTTCCACCTGAAATGGCCGTTCATTGGCGAGGTGCACTACTTCAAGGTCGACACCCAGCAGTTCGAGACGCCCATGCTCAACACCTACACCATCGACAACCAGGAGATCGACGCGGCCCTGACGGTGCAGTTCCAGATCCCGGTCGACGAGGTCGGCTACATCTACGCGCACAACCAGGGCTACCAGCAGAACCTGCTGTCGATGGTGGTGAACGAGTGGAAGATCGCCGCTGGCACGGTCAATGTCAGCGATGTGGCGAGCAACCGCGGCGTGCTGGTGAAGCGGGTCGACACCATCGTCAAGGAGCGCGCGAAGGCGCTCTACCATCTCGACGTCACCGACGTGCAGCTGACCAACCTCGACTACGCGCAGAGCTTCCGCGAGGCGCAGGCGCAGGCTTCGGTGGTGAAGACGCAGGTCGAGCAGGCCCAGGGACTGCAGCACAAGGCGCAGATCGAGGCCGACACGGCGAAGATCGTGGCAGCGGGCCAGGCCAACCAGGCGATCGAGCAGGCACGCGGCCTGGCGGAATCGACCAAGCTGCAGGCCGATGCCACCTCCTATGCCACGCAGAAGAACGGCGAGGCGCAGGCCAATGCCGCCCGGCTGCTCGCCGCTGCGGTGTCCGCCAACCCGGCTCTGGTCGACTACACCCGCGCGCAGCGCTGGAACGGCACGCTGCCGAGTTCGGTCTATGCCGGTGCGCCGATCCCGTTCCTGCAGACCGGCCGATAGGAACCGGACGGATCCGGGTCAGGCACGGTCAGTCCAGGACCGGGGCGCGTCCGCCGGGATGCTGGTCGTCGGCGTCCCGAGGCAGCGCCGCCCAGGCTGAACCGTGCGGGCCGTTCGGCGTCAGGCCGAGTCCGGTCCTGCGTCCTGCTGGTCCCGCGCGCCGGCGGCCGCCACCTCATCCAGCAGCGACGGTCCGTTGTTGCGCACCGAGTTGACCTGGCTGGCGACCTTCCAGCGTCTGAGCGCGTCGTCTGCCGCCGGACGCAGCAGCTCGACCGGCCCGTCATCGAGCCAGATCGACCAGTCCGTTTCGCCGAGAACCACAGGCATGCGGTCATGGATCGAGGCCAGCGTCGCGTTGGCGGTCGTCGTGATGATGGTGAACGTCCGGACCAGTTCGCCGGCCGGGTCGGTCCAGCTTTCCCAGAGCCCGGCCAGCATGAGCGGCGTCTGCCCGGACCGTGCAAAGGCATAGGGCTGCTTCGGCTTGGTCGCCTGATCCCACTCATAGAAGGCCCGCATCGGCACGACGCAGCGCCGGGCGGCGAGCGCGCCGCGGAACATGCCCGATGAGGCCACCGTCTCGGCCCGCGCATTGATCGGCTGCCGTCCCTTCTCCTTGCTCCAATGCGGGATCAGGCCCCAGCGCAGCAGATCGAGACGCCGTTCGCCGCTCTCCGGATGCCGGCGCACCACCGGCACGCTCTGCGTCGGCGCCACGTTGTAGTTCGGCGCGTCGTTGGGCACCGGTCCGGTGGCTTTGAACCAGGTTCGGATCAGGTCGATGGGAAGATCGGTTGCGAAGCGGCCACACATCCATTCATGGTGGGACCACGATGCGCGGATGTCGAGCGCCTGCCTGCGAATGGCAGGCGGTGGCGGAACCCTGCTTCGGCCCGGGCCGCGCGGCGTCACGCCGCGACACCGAGCGGCAGCCCCGACCGGACGCTTCTACTTCACGTTGATCGTCGAGCTGCTGTCGACCAGCAGGTCGAGGCGGGCATATTGGGCCGTGGTGGTCAATCCGGCCGCGCCATACGGGGTGAAGCCGGAGACGCCGTTGATCGTGACGGAGCCGGTGCCTTTCTGCACCACCGTGAGATGGCAGCCGACCGGCCAGCCCGCCGACACGGTGAATGTCATGCTCGATCCTGCGTTCATCAGGAAGACGAGACCACAATCATTCACGTTCGCGACGTAGCTGCCGGTCTTGGTGAAGACGCCGGCGTAGGTCCCGACCGCCCGGTCCACGTAGGCGGTGGAGGAGAGCGAGCCGCTGTTGTTTCCGATACCCTGGGTCGCGGTGGTTCCCGTGATGACACCGGATGGCAGGATCGTCGCCGTGCCGTTATTGACGCTGACGCCGCCGTTGGCGTTCTGGACCGCAAGCCAGTCGGTGCCCGGCAGGTTGCTGGAGCCCGTCGTCAGGCGCAGCCAGCCGACCGGCGCCGTCGCGGCCGGAGCGGCGTTCCGGACATAGGCCCCCAGCATCCACTTGCCGGCGGTCGGCGCCGAGAAGGCCGCCGAGACCGGCGCCGACAGCAGGGTATCGTAGGTCGGGCTGGCTGGATCGCTGTCGAGCTGGGCAAGCCTGAAGCCGGCGCTGTGGACTTCGGCGATGCCCTTGTTGGCGGTGGAGAAGCTGTTGATCACGGAGGGATCGGCCTCATCGATATTGCCCTCGATCAGGCAGCCGCCCGTCGGCAGGGTCGGGTCGACATTGGTGTCGATCGCCACGTTGAGCAGGGTGTTGTCGCGAAACGTCACCCCGGTGCCGGATTGCACATAGATCCCGGCCGGACCTGAGCCGCTCGTCCAGGTGCCGTTGGCTCCGCGCGCGAAGCTTTTCTGGAAGGGATCGCCATTGAACAGGTTGTTCTCGGCGATCAGGCTCAGCTTGCCTGCCGTATTGACCAGGATGCCGTGCCCGGTGAAGTCGACGACGTTGTTGTTCCGGTAGACGACATCGGCGTAATGCGAGTTGCCGTTTCCCGCGACGCTGAGGCCGTCCGACATGCCGTGGCAGTCGTTGCCGGTGATCATCACGTCGCGCAGGCTTCCGCCGGTGAGTGCGACGCAGGCGCCCTCCATGTCGCCTTCGGCCAGCTTCGGGTTCTGCGGTCCGATCCGGCTGGTGATGAGGCCCTGCCTGAAGTCGGTCCACTGCGCGTAGCGGCTGTCGCCGCCGTTGCTGGCCGGGAGATCGCGCATGATCATGTTGTTGGCGACCAGGATGGCGTGGCCGCCCGACACCGCGACGCCGGGAAGCTGGCTGTTGGCCATGAACTCCCGGTAGGGATCGACGACCTTGCCGGTCGAGGCGATGGCTTCGCCAGGCGCTGCGGAATACTGACCGGCGCGTGCGCTCAGACCGTTGATGACGATGCCGACAACACCCTGGTTGATGTTGTCGATGTTCTGCCTGTTGAGAAGATTGGTCAGCTTGTTGCCGGTGATGAGGATCGACGCGTCCGCCGAGTTGCCTTCCGTCGGACCGGTGAGGCTTGAGGCCGGACTCGTGACGACGCTGATGCCGACCTGTCTGATGCTGTCGAGGGTGTTGTCGGAGATGTTCGCCTGACGCGCCGCCTCGACATCGATGCCCTGGGCATCGAATATGTGGTTTCCGGTGATCTCAATATGCCGACGCACGCCCCACGTGTCATAGATGTCTGAATGGACCGAGATCGCATCGTCGTCGGTATGTTCGATGAAGTTATTGGTGATGCTCGCGTTCGAGGTCTGCGACAGATTGATCGCATCGGAAAAGGTCTGGAGCGTGTGGCTGTCGCGGACCGTGACGTTGGTGCTGCCACGCGCCGAGATGCCGAAGCCGCGGCTGTATTCGGACGTGATGTGGTCGAAGGTCAGGCCATCGACGCCTGTCGGCAGGAACGGGGCGTTGCCGATCTGGTAGGCGGTGTAGCCGTTGGTCGCGGTGCCCCAGGTGCCCTTGACGGTGAAGTTCTGGAACGTGATGCTGGCGGTGCGCGTGGCACTGGTGTTCGACGTTGCGCTGAACAGATACACGCCGGCCGTATCGTTCCAGGTGATCGTGGTTGCGTTCTGATCCTCCCCCGTCACGGTCGTGAAGGACGGGACCTTGAATCCGTAGCCGTTGCTGCTGTCGACGCTGAAGGCCCAGGTGCCGGTCGGAATCAGGATCTGGGTGCCGGGATGCGACCCGGCATAGGTGAGCGCCAGGTTCAGGGCCGAGTTGTCGGACGTCGCGTCGCCCGCAGCGCCATAGTCGGCGATGTTGTAGACATCCGGCCGGGTAGCGGTTGCTCCGTCCGCCAGCGCCGGCGCAATCACGTTTGCCACCATCGCGGTCCACGCAGCGAGGTAGAAATGCCTCATGTTGCAAACTCCTCCGTTCCGGGAAGGGTGCGACGGTTCTAGCGAGTTTCAAAAGCTTAAATTGGCATCGGTCTCGATGCGATTGTTTCGCTGCAATATCATTGCCGAAATTCCTGAGCTCGGCGGTCTTGCGTATCTATCGAGACGAGAACCGGTTTCATGAGCAATTTGCATGCGGCTGCGACTCATCGCAACAGCCGGCTCAAGATGACGACGAGCCTGCGCGCGTCCTACTGAAGGCGGATTTTTTCCTGGCCCGTCGCCAGCCGGTCGGCGGCGATCATCGTCTCGTGTCCGACGAGGCGGTCTTCCAGCAGGTCGAGACGATCGCGCAGGACGTCCAGATCGGACTCGGCAAGACGCGTGCAGCAGCCGTCATAGACGCAGCGGCCACGGGCGGCGAGACGCTTGTGGACTCCGGCATCGTCCGTGCTCATGGCGATATCGTCCAGCGCGCGCAGCAGCCGGGCGCTGACGACGACATCCGTCACGGCGTAGTGGCGGATCTGCTCGAACGCGGTATCGAGCAGCCCGTCGAGCTCGATGGCCGGCATGACGACCCGCACCACGTGTGGCGGATCCGACAGGATGACCTCGGGACCGTAGCGGGAGATCCAGCGGATGAGGATCCGGCTCAACTGGTCGAGGCACGTGATGGCCGTGCTGGGGTCGTTGACCGCGGGAGAGATCGCCTTGAGCGCGATGTCCACGATCTGGATCACGCCGAACTCGACATCCTGCTGCAGGGTCCGGATCGGGCCGATGTCGAAGGCGGCCAGAAGAGCCGTCGCAAGCGGAGGCTGCAGCGCCCTCCTGCTGCCGACGACGAGGAGCGGGATCCCCGCCGGCACGAAGTGGCCGACCCGACGCAGGACCCGGATCTGCAGGCCGGACGCCTTGGCGACGGCGACCAGATTGCCGATATCGACAAAGCGGATGTAGCCGGACACCAGGTTCAGCACCGGGGTCTGGGTGCCGTTCAGGTCGAGGGCGGGAACGCCGTCGCGGTAGTCGTTCGTCCGGTCATGCGGCATCAACCCGTCGATGACGTCCTCGGTCTCGCTGGCGATGCGGTCGACGATGTGGTTGACGCTGATCGCCTGGCTGATGTGCTGGATGAAGAAGATGAGCCAGCCGACGCACAGCAGGGCAAGCGCCATGGCGCCCACGGTGGTGGCTACCGGCGCGAACGGGTGCGGTATGGTGCGGGCGGCCGGCAGGGCTCCCAGGCAGTAGGCGAAGGTGCCAAGGAACAGGCCGAGCGTCCATTGCGTCGCCCGGTCCCGCACGAAGCTGACCAGGATGCGCGGCGAGAACTGCATCGAGGCGAGGGTCAGCGTCATCAGCAGGATCGCGAACACGATCGAGACCACGGTCATGATCGAGGCGGCGATGCCGGCGAGGATCACCTGCGCAACCTGCGGATCCGACCGGCTCGGGAACAGCAGCCGGGGCACCCAGGCGGCAAGCACCGGATAGGTCTCCTCGAGCGAGGACAGGATGGTGCCGCTCAGCCCCAGGCTGATGGCGATCACCATCGGGCGGACCAGGAAGCCGCCGCGCAGCGCGTAGAGGAGATGACGCAACACCGTCGAGGGGTTGCGACGCACGCGCGGACGCGCGGCCCGCGACAAGGGCGGCTGGTGCATGGATGACGGTCCCCGCTCGGGAGTGGCGCGACCAGGCTGAAGACTGCTGTCGACCAGCCTTAGCTGGCTCATCGGCCGACGGCGCGCAAGCGTCACTGCCGCTGCGGCTGCGCGCGGTTACGCCTCGCCTGTCGCCCCCGAGACGATCAGGTCGCAGCCGATGGGAGCCCTGCACAGGAATCGGACGGGCGCAGCCGAGGTCTGGCCAGGACGGGTGCCGGCAGGGCCCTCGGCTGGCGCCGCGATCGGGGCCGAGCCGTGCGATCCGTCCTCACAGTTCGACCTGTCGGCCGATCTCGATGAAGCGGTCCCGGGGCAGTGCGAAGCGGTCGGGACCGCGGACCGCGTTGCGATACAGGAAGCCGAACAGCATTCGCCGCCAGGCAGCGAGTTTCGGCGCGGATCTGCTTGCGGTCACGTCATCGCTGGCTGCGAAGAACAGGACCTTCTCAAGATCGATGAGACAGCCCTGCGCCCGGGCTTCCTCCAGCGCCAGGAGCAGGTTCGGAACCTCGAAGAAGCCGAAGCGAACCTCGAGATACCAGACGTCGTCCATCACCGTCTCGACGGTGACACGCGTGCGGTCCGAGACCCGGGCGATCGGCTCGAACCTGATGTAGAGCGTGACGATCTGCTTCGGCAGCGCGCCGAAGAGACTGATGTGACGCGATACCAGGGGCGGCAGTCGCAACGCCTTGCGACTGAGGAACACAGCGCTTCCGTCCGTGCGTGGCAGGGCTCCACTCTTCAGGAGCGACAACAGGTCGCGACCGTGATGCGTCTCCGGCGCAAGACCGGCCCTGACGAGAAACACCCCGCGGTGCCACGTGATCATGATCGTGAACAGGAGTGCGCCGAACAGCAGCGGTATGAAGCCGCCATCCAGGATCTTGAGAAGATTGGCGCAGAAGAAGGCGATGTCGATCAGCAGGAAGAACGCCACGACGGGAAGTGCGCTGATCAGGCGCCAATGCCAGCGCTCCCGCATGACGTCGTAGAGCAGGAAGGTGGTCAGCATCATGGTTGTCGCCACAGCCGTCCCGAAGGCGCCGGTCAGCCGCGCCGAGCTGCCGAAGCCGATGGTGATCGCGATGGTGGCGACCATCATGATCCAGTTCACCAGCGGGACATAGATCTGGCCGTATTCGGCGTCGGAGGTCTGGTGGATGACCATGCTCGGCAGCCATCCGAGCTGCATCGCCTGCCGGGTCAGCGAGTAGGCTCCGGTGATGATGGCCTGGCTCGCGATGATCGTGGCGATGGTGGCGAGGATGACGAGGGGGTAGATCCCCCAGTTCGGCACTTCGGAGAAGAACGGGTTGTCGGCGAGCTTCGGATCGCGGAGCAGCTGCGCCGCCTGGCCGGCATAGTTGAGGAGCAGGGCAGGCAGCACGATCCCGGTCCAGGCGATGCGGACGGGCCGTCGGCCGAAATGGCCCATGTCGGCATAGAGCGCCTCGCCTCCGGTCAAGGCGAGGAACACCCCGCCGAGGACGATGAAGCTGCCCCACCCGTGGGTCGCCAGGAAGCGCAGTCCGAGCAGCGGATTGAACGCGGCCACGACGCCGGGACTGCGGATGATCGCGATCAGGCCGATGACGGCGATGACGGCGAACCACACCAGCATGATCGGTCCGAACAGCCGCCCCAGCCTGGCCGTCCCGAAGGGCTGCGCGCTGAACAGGGCGATCAGGACCAGGATGGCGAGCGGCAGAACGTATGGCTTGAAGACGTTGGTCGCGACGTTCAGCCCTTCCAGGGCGCTCAGCACGGAAATGGCCGGCGTGATGATCCCGTCGCCATAGATCAGCGCGGCACCGAGCAGGCCGGCGGCGATCAGCAGCTTGCCGCGATTGAGAGGTCCCTCGAACGGTCTGCTCAGCAGCGACATCAAGGCGAGGATGCCGCCTTCGCCCTGGTTGTCGGCGCGCATGACGACCAGGCAGTACTTGACCGAGATCGTCAGGATCAGCGCCCAGACGATCAAGGACAGGCTGCCGAGTGCCACTTCCGCGCTGATCTTTCCGCCCGCGTCGCCGACCACCGTCTGGAAGGTATAGAGCGGGCTGGTCCCGAGATCGCCATAGACGATCCCGAGTGCCGCGACGCTCATCGGCAATACTCTGCTGGGCTTGCTCTCCATCAGGACGAAACGATCACGTCTGGGCTCCGGCGTTACCGGAAACAGGCTAGGCCGGGCATGATAAAGACGACATCCTGAATACGATCATTCTCATAAAGAGCGCATAAGCGACAGCTGGGCTGCAGCGCGATGAGATCCTGGCAGTGACGTGGGGCTGTGCGGGGCGGCCTGTCTAGCCTGGCGCCCGTGTCAGCCGATAGCCGACGTTCGGCTCGGTGACGATCATCTGGGCCACGGCTGCTCCGAGCTTGTGCCGGAGCTGTCCGATATAGACGCGAAGGTACTGGACGTTCTCGCTGTGCGCCGGTCCCCAGAGCGTCGTCAGCAGCTGGCGGTGCGTCAGCATCTTGTCCTCGTGGCGCATCATCATGGCCAGGAGTTGATACTCGCGCGGGCTCAGCACGACCTTCTCGCCATCGACCCTGACTTCATGCCGACCCGGATCGAGCGTCAACGGCCCGCAGGCGAGGGTCTCGTCGTGCCGGATGTCGGGTGCTGCTTCATGACGGCGGCGAAGCACCACCCGCAGACGCGCCAGCAGTTCGCCCAGTCCGAACGGCTTCTCGACATAGTCGTCGGCACCGGCATCGAGCGAGGCGATCTTCTCCGCCTCCCGGTCGCGCGCGGACAGCACGATGATCGGCGCCGATGAGAACTTCCGCAGCCGCTCGAGCACCAGCTTGCCGTCCATGTCGGGCAGGCCCAGATCGAGCACGATGGCGCCGGGCGCCTGCGACGCGGCGAGCCGCAGCCCTTCCGCCCCGTTGAAGCCGGACAGCGTGCGGTAGCCGATCGCCTCCAGGGCCGGCCGCAGGAACCGGTGGATCTGCTTCTCGTCGTCGACGATCAGGACCAGAGTTCCGTCGATCTCGTTCATCGCACGGCCGGCAGGGTTATGGTGACGAGGGTGCCGAGGCCTCCTCCAGGCAGGCCTTGCGGCACCGGACTGACGGCGATGATCGTTCCTCCCATGACTTCAACCAGCCCCCGGGCGATGGCGAGGCCGAGGCCGGTACCCGGAACCACGCGATCTCCGTGCTGCGCGCGGTAGAAGCTGTCGAATACGTGCGGCAGATCCACCTCGGCGATCCCGGTGCCGCCGTCGGCGATGCGGATCACCGCCTTGCTGGCCTCAAGCGAGATCGTGACCTGAGCCAGGGCGGATCCTGCTTGCGGCGGCGGCGAGTATTTCACCGCATTGTCCAGAACGTTGAACACCGCCTGATCCAGCAGCAGCGGGTCTGCCAGCACGAAGGGGTGGGGCTTGTCTTCCGTGACCATGACCAGGACCGGATCGTCCAGCCGGGCCACGGCGTCCCGGACGATGCGCGCCGGTTCCACGCGCACCAGGCGGGGTACGATGGCGCCGGTATCGAGGCGGGTCATGTCGGTGATGTTGGCAAGGAAGCGCGTCATCCGCATCGTGTCCTGCTCGATCGCCAGCAGCAGGTCGTCGCGCGTGTCCGGCGTGAGATGGCTCCAGGCGGTGCGCAAGGTCTCCGCCGAACCTCGGATGCCGGTGAGCGGCGTGCGCAGATCATGCGACAGGGAGTTCAGCAGCGCCGTGCGCAGCTTCTGGGTCTCGTCGCGCGCGGTGGCATCGGCCGCGTTGCGGACCAGCCGGACGCGCTCCAGCGCCAGGGCGGCCTGATCGGCGAGGGCCTGCAGGGCCTGCAGGGCCGGTCCGTCGAGCATCGTGGCCGACTGCACCGCGAGCAGGCCGAGAAGCCCCTCCGCGCCGCCGTCGGCCGCGTGCCCGGCGCCGACGATCCGGATCGGCAGGAACCGCCAGGGGGCGGATGGCAGGGTGGCGGTGCCGCGCCCGGCGGGCTCGCCGTGCCGCCATGACCAGAGTGCCGCCGCCCAGGATCCGGCATCCATGGTGTCGGCGGGCGGCTCGGCGGCACGGATGTCGAGCGCCTGGTCCGGCTCGCGGGTGGCCAGCACCATCGCGCGCGCGGCGATCGATGCGGCCTGACGGACGATCTCGTCCTGCAGGTCGAGTTCCGTCACCGGACCGCCGAGGGCGCGCGAGAAGGCGCCGATCCGCCGCAGCCCCTCGATGCGCCCCTGCGCCGAGCGCGCCGCCGCGCCGAGCCGGCTGGCGACCAGGCCCGTGGCGGCCGCGACCGTGCCGAAGACGACGATCGCCATGACGTCCCGGGGCTGGTTGATGGTGAACTGGTAGAGCGGCGGGATGAAGAAGAAGTTCCAGGTCAGGAACGAGACGAGCGCGCAGCAGAGCGCCACGCTCAGGCCGTACAAGGCAGCCGCTCCGACGACGACCGCGAGGAAGAGCATGCCGAGCGCATCCGGCTCGATCAGGCCGCGCAGCAGCTCGCCCAGCCCGACGGCCAGGACGACGAGCAGGCCGGAAACCAGCCAGGGCTGCCAGTCTGCCGGCAGCCCGACGCGGACGGCTCGCGACCGGGCCGGCCCTGCTCCTGTCGGCACGACGTGGACCGCATAGTCCGGCGCGCGGGCCAGCAGGGTCGCCGCCAGGTTGCCGCGCAGGCCGCGTCCGGCGGCCAGGCGGCGGAGCAGGGTGCGCCGCGCCACCCGACCCACGACGATCTGCGAGACGTTGCGGGCCTGCGCCACCTCCAGCGCGATGCCGACGATCCCCTCATGCGGCGTGCGGACGGCCCGGATCTCGATCTTGGCGCCGAGTTCGGACGCCAGGCTCATGATGCGGCCGACAGCCTGGGCGGCCTGCGGCGCCTCGCCCGCCGCCTCGACATGCAGGGCCAGCCAGGGCGCGTGCAGCGCATCGGCGAGGCGCTTGGCGGCCCGCAGCACCGGCTCGCCCGCGTCCGGTCCGACCAGAGCCAGAACCCGCTCCCCGGCCGGCCACGGCCCGGCGATCCCGCTCGCCCGCATGTAGTCCAGCAGTCCGGCATCCACATGCTGGGCCGCCTGCCGCAGCGCGATCTCGCGCAGGGCCTGCAGGTTGCCTTCGCGAAAGAAGCCCCCGAGCGCCCGCGTGGCCACATCCGGCCGGTAGATGCGTCCCTGCGCCAGACGCGATCGCAGATCGGCCGGCGACAGGTCGATGAGCTCGATCTCGTCCGCCAGCTCGAGCACGTGATCGGGGAGCGTCTCGCTCACCCGGACGCCGGTGATGCGCAGCACCGTGTCGTTCAGGCTTTCCAGATGCTGGATGTTGAGCGTGGTCCAGACCGGGATCCCGGCAGCGAGCAGCTCGACCACGTCTTCCCAGCGCCGGGCATGGCGGCTGCCCGGCGCATTGCTGTGGGCGAGCTCGTCGATCAGGATGAGCGCCGGACGCAAGGCCAGCGCCTCGTCGAGATCGAACTCCTCCAGCGTCTGCCCGCGATACTGGATCTGCTGCCGCGGCAGCACCAGCAGATCGCCAAGCTGCGCCTCGGTCTCGGCGCGGCCATGCGTCTCGATGATGCCGGCGACGACGCCGATCGTTCCTTCCGTCAGCAGCCGACGCGCCTGGCTCAGCATCTCGTAGGTCTTGCCGACACCGGGTGCGGCGCCCAGGAAGATCTTCAGCTTTGCCCGCGAGGCCTTTTCCTGTGCCACGAGAAGGGCGTCGGGACTGGGCCGGCGCTCCGTTTCACCTCGCATGGATGGTCCTCCGGCGGCCGACGACGCGCACGCCTCCGACCGGTTGCATCCGCTGCCGGCCGGAGGGGCGCGTCGTCCAGCCGATCAACGGCTGCTCGTCTCCGTTCCCGAGCCGTTCTTCGTCGCCAGCCCGTCCAGCGCGAGGTTCAGGCGCAACACGTTGACGCGTGGCTCGCCGAACACCCCGAGCAGCCGGTCCTGTGTGACGGATGCCAGCACCTGTTGCACCTGCCCGACCGGAAGATGGCGCGCGCGCGCCACCACCGGAGCCTGCAGCGCAGCATAGTCGGGCGAGATGTCCGGATCGAGGCCCGATCCGGAGCTGGTGACCGCGTCCATCGGGATCGCGCCCGCAGCCGCCCCCTGCTTCTCCAGCGTCGCCACGTCGCCGGCGACCCGGTCGTGCAGCGCCTTGGCGGTCGGGCCGAGGTTGGAGGCGGACGAGGTGCTGGCGTCATAGGGGGTGGCGACGGTCTTGCTCGGATCCTTGGGGTCGGTCCCGGTGATCGCGGACTCGCGGGTGTGGAAGTAGCGGTCGGACGTGAAGTTCTGGCCGATCAGCGCCGATCCGACCGGCTGTCCGTTGCGCTGGATCAGGCTGCCATTGGCCTGGAAGCGGAAGGCGAGGTTGCCGAAGCCGACGAACCCGAGCGGGAACACCAGTCCGAGCAGCAGGGTGAACAGCACGACCAGCGACAGGGCCGGACGAAGATGAGCAAGCATGATGCGGATCCTCAGGCGAAGATATGCAGGGCGGTGAGCAGCATGTCGATGATCTTGATGCCGATGAACGGCACCACGATGCCGCCCACCCCGTAGATCAGCAGGTTGCGGCGCAGCAGCGAGGCGGCGCTGACCGCCCGGAAGTTCACGCCGCGCAAGGCCAGCGGCACCAGGGCGATGATCACGAGGGCATTGAAGATCACCGCCGACAGGATGGCGCTCTGCGGCGTCGAGAGGCGCATGACGTTCAGCGCCGACAGGCCCGGATAGGCGACCACGAAGATTGCCGGCAGGATCGCGAAATACTTGGCGATGTCGTTGGCGATCGAGAAGGTGGTCAGCGCGCCCCGGGTGATCAGCAGCTGCTTGCCGATCTCGACGATCTCGATGAGCTTGGTCGGGTCGCTGTCGAGATCGACCATGTTGGCCGCCTCGCGCGCCGCCTGCGTGCCGGTCTGCATGGCCACGCCGACATCGGCCTGCGCCAGCGCCGGCGCGTCGTTGGTGCCGTCGCCGCACATCGCCACCAGCCTGCCCTCGGCCTGGGCGCTGCGGATGTAGCCGAGCTTGTCCTGCGGGGTGGCCTCGGCGATGAAGTCGTCGACACCCGCCTCGCCTGCGATCGCGGCCGCGGTGACACGGTTGTCGCCGGTCACCATCACCGTGCGGATGCCCATCCGACGCAGGGCCGCGAACCGGTCGCGGATGCCGGGCTTGACCACGTCCTTGAGCTCGATGACGCCGAGCAGCCGTCCGTCCTCGGCCACCGCGAGCGGCGTGCCGCCGGAGCGGGCGACCTTCTCGACCGCGGCGGTGAAGGCCAGCGGCGGCCTGGTCTCGCCGACCGCGGCGAGCAGCGAATCGACAGCCCCCTTGCGCCAGGAGCGTCCGCCGGCATCAAGCCCCGACAGCCTGGTGTTGGCCGTGAACGGCACCGGTACGGCATTGGCGGGAGCCGTCAGGACGACGTTGAACGCGTCGCGTGCCAGCGTGTGGATCGAGCGTCCCTCCGGCGTCTCGTCGCCGATCGACGCCATGACGGCGGCTTCGGCGAGATGGCGCTCCTCCACGCTCGGCACCGGATAGAACGCAGCCGCCATCCGGTTGCCGAAGGTGATGGTGCCGGTCTTGTCGAGGAGCAGCGTATCCACGTCGCCGGCCGCTTCCACCGCGCGACCGGATGTGGCGACGACGTTGAAACGCACCAGCCGGTCCATGCCGGCGATGCCGATCGCCGAGAGCAGGCCGCCGATCGTGGTCGGGATCAGCGTGACCAGCAGCGCCGCCAGCACCGGCACCGACATGACGGTGTTGGAGTAGTGCGCAAAGCCGACCAGCGTCGCGACGGCGATCAGGAAGATGATGGTCAGGCCGGCAAGCAGGATGTCGAGCGCGATCTCGTTCGGTGTCTTCGACCGCGACGCGCCCTCCACCAGGGCGATCATGCGGTCGATGAAGGTGTTGCCGGGCTCGGCGGTGATACGCACCAGCAGCGAGTCCGACACCACCTGCGTGCCGCCGGTGACGGCGGAGCGGTCGCCGCCGGCCTCCCGGATGACGGGCGCCGACTCGCCGGTGATGGCGCTCTCGTTGATCGAGGCAATGCCCTTGATGATCTCGCCGTCGAGCGGGATCAGGTCGCCGGTCTCGACCAGCACCACGTCGCCGACCCGCAGGTCGGTCGAGGAGACGGTGCCGAACAGGGCAGGATCGTCCGGGTTGGGCACGCGCTTGGCCAGCGTCTCGTTGCGGGCGCGGCGCAGGCTCTCGGCGCGCGCCCGGCCCCGCCCCTCGGCCATGGCCTCGGCGAAGGTCGCGAACAGCACGGTCAGCCAGAGCCACACGGCGATGGCGAGCGCGAACGCCGGATGCGCGCCGTGCGCGAACAGGTCGCGCACGCCCAGGATCGTGGTCAGGATCGCCACGATCTCGGTCACGAAGATGACCGGGTTGCGCATCAGCTGACGCGGGTTGAGCTTGGCGACGGAATCACGCGCCGCCCGCGACGCGATCTTGCGGTCGAAAAGCGAGAACGCTACGGCGCCCTCGCCCGGAATTGAGGTGGTGGCGGACATCGTCTGGCCCTCAGTAGGTCGTACCGGTGCGGAGCACCACATGTTCAGCGATCGGTCCGAGCGCGTCGGCCGGCAGGAACTGCAATCCCCCCAGGATGACGATGACGCCGGCCAGCAGACCGATGAACAGCACGCCGGTCGTCGGGAAGGTGCCGTTCGTCATCTTGAGCTTCGGCTTGGCAGCCAGCGAACCGGCAATCGCCAGGATCGGCACCAGCACGGCAAAGCGCCCGAACAGCATCGCGAACGCCTGTCCGTAGGCCAGCAGCGGCCCCGTGGCGGTGATGCCGGCAAAGGCGCTGCCGTTGTTCTGCGTGGCAGACGTCCAGGCATAGAGCATCTCGGTCAGCCCGTGCGGCCCGGCCGCCGAGATCGCGGCGAGCCCTGCCGGAAGCACCAGCGACAACCCGGCGCCGCACAGGATCCAGAGCGTCAGGATCAGCAGCGCCAGCATGGCGAGCTTGATCTCGCGCGCCTGCACCTTCTTGCCAAGATATTCCGGCGTGCGGCCGACCATCAGCCCCGCCACGAACACCGACAGCAGGGCGAACACCACGATGAAGTAGAAGCCCGAGCCGATCCCACCGGGCGTGACTTCGCCAAGCTGCATCAGGAACAGCGACACCAGGCCGCCGAGCGGCATGAAGCTTTCCGCCGCACCGGCGACGGCGCCGGTCGAGGTGCCGGTCGCACCGACATTCAGCAGTGCCGTCAACGCCGTGCCGAGCCGTACCTCCTTGCCTTCGAGGTTGCCCTGAGCCTGATCGACGCCGAGCGCGTGCAGGATCGGGTTGCCGCCGGCTTCTGCCGCATAGGAGCAGAACACGCCGATGAACAGGATGCCGACCATCGTGACCAGCAGGGCTCGGCCCTGGCCGGGTTCCCGAACCATGCGGCCGAAGCAGACCGGCAGAGCGAACGGGATCAGCAGCAGCATCAGGGTCTCGAGTCCGCAGGTGAGGGCGGTCGGGTTCTCGAAGGGATGTGCGCTGTTGGCGTTGAAGAAGCCACCGCCGTTGGTGCCGAGCTCCTTGATGGCCTCCTGGAACGCCACCGGCCCCAGGGCGATCGTTTGCTTGACGCCTTCCAGCGTCGTCACCTGCGCATATCCGTGCAGCGTCTGCGGCACGCCGCTCGCCATCAGCAGGATCGTGAACAGGCAGCCGAGCGGCAGCAGCACGTAGAGCGTCGCGCGCGTCATGTCGACCCAGAAGTTGCCGAGCGTCTTGATGCCGCCGGTCGCCAGCGCGCGCATGACCGCGACCGCCACGGCGATGCCGGTCGCGGCCGACAGGAAGTTATGCACCGTCAGGCCCAGCATCTGCGCTCCGTTGGAGACGCCGCTTTCCGGCACATAGGCCTGCCAGTTCGTGTTGGTGACGAAGGAGACCGCGGTGTTGAAGGCGATCGCTGGCGGCATGCCGGTAATCTGCTGCGGATTGAAGGGCAGATAGAACTGCAGACGCAGGATCAGATAGAGCAGCGCGAAGTGCAGCGCATTCAGCAGCAGCAGCGCGGTCACGTAGCTGCGCCAGGACATGCCCTGCAGCGGCTCGACGCCGCACAGCCTGTAGGTGACGCGCTCCACCGGACCCAGTACGGGCGACAGGGCCGTCGCACCGCCTTCCATGACCGCGGCCAGATACCGTCCCACCGGGACCGCGCAGGCGATGGTCAAGCCGAGGATGATCAGGATTTCAAGGATGCCGAAGGACGTCATGAGGCACGCTCCTCAAAAATCTTCCGGGCGGATGAGCGCCCAGCCGAGGTAAATCAGGAGGCCGAATGCGACGGCGCCGGCAAGGATCAGGTCAAAGCTCATGGTCTAGATCCGAGCACACAGTGATGCGTACCCATCCATCAGCAGGATGGTCGCGACGCCTGCGAGGAGCAGGAGAATGTCAAGCATGGAGACGCCTCGTTCGAGATTGCCGGAGATTACGGCCCGACCGCATAAAGAAGACATTCGTCATTCCAGGCCGGACATAAAGAACGCATAAGCGTTGACGTCGCTGTCGGAGGGGCTTCAGAAGCCGAGGATGATGTCGGCCGCCAGCGTGAAGCTGCCATTGCTCATCAGACCGTTATAGGGATGGCCACCGCTGAACGACTTGTCCCATCGAAGCTCCGGCCTGAAGGCCAGAATGGCGACGTGAGGAACCGTCGGCTTGTAGGTAACACCCCAGGTCCACTCGCTATAGGTCTGGCGACCGGCGGAGAAGGAGGTGTTCGGCCGTCCATTGAGCGATCGCACCGCGTCCAGGTTGCCAGGATAGGCGGCAACAAAGAAGCCGGCATTGTCGCGATACACCTCGCCGCGGAAGTTCGCCGTCAAGGCAGGCGTCACGGCATAGCTGACATATCCGGCAGCACCGTAGGCTTCCGCTCCCACCAGGTCATCATGCAGCCAGTTCAGCTCCAGGGTGAGGCTCAGTTTGCTTGTCGCCTTGTAGGTCGAGATGACGTCCGTCTCGTAACGCATCTCCTTGTTGGCCTGTGTGCCGATCGCGTTTGTCGGGTTTTCCGGACCGAGATGCGACAGTGCCAGTATCGTCAGCTTGCCGCCTGCCAGACTGTTCAATCCGAACCCGACCAGACCCGCAGGCTCGGCATTGTTGTCGCCTCCCGCGAACGTCGTGCTTTCGCCGGTATCGACCTCCCCATACAGGTCGAGCGTCGGGCTGACATGGGCAACGGCCTCGAGACCGGTGTGCTGGAACGGCCCGAAATTGAACATGTAGGAATGCGAGTAGAACGGGTTGGTGCTCGGGTCGGTGGTCTCGAAGCCGATCGGCGTCACGAACTGGCCGAGCTTGAAGTCGATACCGCCCTTGACCAGCCAGGGAGCATGCAGGAGCAGGTCGGCCTGCAGCACGGTGAGCTGGTTGCGGTCGCTTGTAAGGTAGTTGAGTTCCCCGAGATAATGCGTGTAGCGCACGTCCGATCCATAGCTTCCCTGCAGGATGAAGCCGAGATCGTAGCCGCTGGACGAGCTGTCGATCGGACGCGTGGCGGTGAGCTGGATCTGGTTCAGCAGAACCGTGTTGGCCTTGTCGTCGAAGAGACGCCCGTAGTTCAGGCCATCCGATGGCCGGTCGAAGTTGCCGGTGATGCCGGTATCGACCTGAGCGCCGTAGGTGATCGTGCTTGCCCAGCTCTTCGGTGCAGCCGGCGCAGCAGGTGAGGCCGTCTGGCCGGACGCGTTGGGATTTGCAGCCGGCGTCGGCGCGGGTGCGACGCTCTGCGAACGGGCCGCATCATGAGGCAGCAGAGCCCAGACACCTGCCAGCAGCGCAATCCTTCCGGGAGAGCGTGCCAGATCCATACCCAAAATGCGCCGGCGCGACGGAACAGGCAGCTTTTTCTTGATCACTGATCGGCATCCAATTTCATCCTGGCGATACAGCACGCGTACGCGAGGAGCGGCGATCGGGTGCCGGGCACCGGTTGCGTCGCTCACGCGACATCGGACATATCGCTACGGCAATAAACGGGTAACAGGCATAAAGGCGCAACACCGATTTTGCCCGTATCCATAAAGCTGTCATAAAGAGGGCGAGACGTTGCCTGATCCTTTACGTCACGCGCACGAACCTGCACCTTTGAGCAAAGCAGTGTTGAAGTCTACTTGAGCTCTTCGCTCAAAGACTTATCGAGCAGAGGTCTACCCTCGGCGGCGGTGAGATGATGGACAGTCAATTTTGCGACCGTTACTTCTATGGTATTTGGTATCACATGACCCGTGCCTGCCTCCGGCTGTTGGGGTACCGTAAGGCCTGAACATTACTCATCGACAGCCGTCTGGATACGCTTCCTGCGGCCAGTAGCAGGGCGGGACAGGCTTTAGACGTCTTTGATGGTCAAGATGACTGTCGATCGGATCAATCTCTTGCCGACATGCACCATCGAGACGAAACCGAAAGATCATAGGTCGGCTTGAAGGTCTGATCGTACGTCTCCTGCATAATCCTTTGTCATGAACTCGCTGCCCAGGACCTCTTTCCTTAGGTCAATACGCAGAAGGCACGTGAAGCGTCACGTGCTTCGAGGCCGGCGCAGAATGCCTATCGTCGGTTAACGAAAGATGAGCGGCCGCAGCATGAAAGCCGCTGTCTGGAAAAGAATGCATGCACGTCCGGCTGGGTCCTATCGATGTTCGCAAGCAGGAACTGGCGGCAATGGTCATCAATCGGGGAACGCTACCGTCCGGCTTCGACGTGATCCCAAGCGTTTCGAGCAATCAAGCTAACTTTCGCGCGATCCAAATCATCGTTAAGCGCTCATTAAGCTGTCTGGGACTAGTCCGGGCTGTCCGGCCATATCCGCAACGACCTGCAGGATTGCCGTCAGTTCGATGAGGTAACCGTGCGCTTAAACAAATCCACGCTGCTCGCTACAGCGGCGCTTCTTGTATCGAGTATGGCCGGTATGCCGGCTCACGCCGCATCGCCGCCGAAGCTGACGCTGCTCGGCTCGGCTCCGCCGTCGCAGCAGGTGCAATTCGATGTCATCCTGCCGCTGCGCAACACCGCCTCCCTCGATGCGCTGCTGGCTCAGCAGCAGGATCCGACCTCGTCGCAATATCATCACTGGCTTACGCCTGCCCAGTTCTCGTCCGCCTATGGCGCCAACCTGGGGGTCATGAAGATTGTCGCGGCGGCTCTTCAGATATTCGGGTTGCAGGTGACGATACAGAGCCGCTCCCTGCACGTGGTCGGCACAACGAACCAGGTCAGCCAGGCCTTCAACACCACTCTGGCCCTGGCGGCCAACCGAAGTGGTCAGCAACGCGTGGTCGCGAGCAGGCCGATTATCCTGCCGCCAGCCTTGTTCGCCTCGGGCGCAATCATCTCGGCCTTCAGCGCCAGTGGCTTCGATGCCTCGTCTCTCGTGCGCCAGAGTGCTGCCGGGTATGTGCGCCAGAGCGCCGCCGGTTACGCACTGCCCGCCAGCCAGTCCAGCCCGACCGGAGGCCTTTTCTACAACAACCTCAAGCAGGCCTACGGCTATCCGTCCTATCAGGCCACGACCACCGTGCAAGGCAAGCCGCAGCGCCTGGATGGTAGTGGGGTGACGGTCGCCGTGCTGATGGCCAGCGACGTGCTTGATTCCGACATATCGACCCTGTTCGACCACGAGCAGTTCACCGCCGGCTCGGGCCAGACCGCGGATCCACATCTCTATGCACGCAGGCTGGTCAATGGCGGTGCCCCGTTCTCCGCCAGCAGCGCTGCCTCGGAGGAGGCGACCGTCGACGTCCAGCAGGTCCTGGGCGGCGCACCGGGAGCTCAGGTGGTTCTGTACAATACACCTGACCTGAGCGATCAGTCGCTGATTTCCGGCTATACGGCGATCCTGAACGACAACACTGCCGACGTGGTGTCGCTGTCTTTCGGTCAGTGCGAGCTGTACTATACCGCTGCCTATAATAGCGGTCTGGATCAGACGGCTATCCTGAACACCTACACGGAGCTCTTCAAGCAGGGCAACGCGCAGGGCATCACCTTCATTGCCGCATCGGGGGATGCGGGCGGCCGCGCCTGCATCAATCCCAACTATTTCTCGGGCGGAACCGGCCAGTTCATCACAGGGGTGTCCGAACCGGCCGCAGACCCCAATGTCACTGCGGTTGGTGGCACCAACCTTCTTGCGGGGTCGACGCCCGCCAGCTCCGGCTCGACTTACCCGAACGAAAATGCCTGGTCGGACCCTGAGATCGCCTTCGACCCCTACGGCATGGGCGTCGGCGTCACGGGCGGCGTATGGGGCGCCGGCGGCGGGGTCTCTTCGCTGTACTTCAAGCCGCTCTACCAGTCCGCGGTCAATACCGGTTCGTCCTCGTTCCGAACGGTGCCGGATGTCAGCATGGAGATGGGCGGTTGCCCGGACATCGCGCAAGCACCCTGCAACGGAGGCAATCTGCCCAGCGATGGTTCAGGCAATACCGATCGTTCCGCCGTCAACGTGGTCTTCAACGGCTCGTGGGACAGCGTCATCGGCACAAGCGCCGCGGCTCCGGAAATGGCCAGCGCAGTCGCCCTGCTTGTTGAGATCCAGGGACGTCAGGGCAACCTCAATCCCTATCTCTACCTGCTGGCACAGGGTCAGGGATCCGGTGGTCCCGCCGCCTTCCATCAGTCCATTCCCGGCTTCAACGGCGTGACCGCCAACAGCGGCACCTACAGCTTTACGACCGGCAACGGCACGCCGAACGTTGCGGCGATGCTCGGCCTGTCACAGGTGCCACTGGCCGGTGCACCACAGTCTGCCTCCAATCCCTGACCAAACTGTTCCCGCCGACGACATGTCGTCGGCGGGACCACGCAGCCCAGGGGTTTACCGATATCTTCAGCCAATCCTAACCCATTGAAGCGACATTGGCCTCATCCAGGGATGCCCGCCATGTCACCGCGCAACGCCGGCCAGTATGTCGACCAGGTCTGACCGCCCGATGCGACAGTGGCTGTACGGCGTCCTGTTCACCTGCATGTTCCAGATGCTAGCGATCTGGAGTGTTCAGGCACAGTTTGCCAGGTTCGAGAACTATACGGATGACCGTGGCCTCGGAAACGGGTCCGTATCGGCTCTCGCGCAGGACGCAGACGGCTATATCCTGCTTGGCACGGAAGCCGGTTTGTATCGGTATGATGGATCCCGGATCACGCCCTACGACGTTTCGGTCGGGTTGCCGTCAGGCGCCTGGATCAGGAAGATCGCGATCGACGATGCCGGTCGGATCTGGGTCGTCACCAGCGATGACGTCTATGTCCGCTACGGGCAGCGCTTCACCAAGGTCGACGTCGGCGCGGCACTGGACGTGCGATCGCCCCAACTCGTGGCGTTGGGTGGCGGGAGCATTGTGATCGGTAGCGGCGGACGGTTCCTGCACGCCTTGGTCGGCGTGAACGCCCTGGGACCATTCTCGCCGTTGTTGGATCAGGCGACGCTGACCGCGATCCCTGGACTGGCGCAGGCCCGGTTCGTCGCCGCCGATACCGATGGTGCGTTCCTGATCGGATGCGGCAACGCGATCTGCCGCGTGAAGAACGGACGAACGATGGTGTTCGGCACTGCTGACGGCCTGCCTTCGGACATCTGGCGCACGGCAGTTCGTGCACCGGATGGCACGCTCTGGCTTCGCAGCGTCAACCGTCTCGCCTGGCGCCGGCCGCATGAATCATCTTTCAGCGTCGTGATGGTCCCAAGTGGGCACGGTCAGTCCTATGACAGGATCCCGGCCTCGCTGAATCTTCTGGATGACCGCCACGGCGGCGTCCTGACCCAGGGCGGGGACGGGCTGCTGGACTGGAACGGGACCAGATGGAACAGCTACGGTCATCATGAAGGCGGACTGTCTGCGACGCCGATCGAGGCGCTCCTGTTCGATCGCGAGGGCTCGCTCTGGGTCGGCAGCATGGGACATGGGGCATTTCGAAGCCTCGGGCTTGGCATCTGGGAGCATTGGACGGCCGACGACGGACTGCCGAGCGACCTGATCTGGGGGATGACACGGCTTCGCAACGGACAGTTCTGGGTTGCGACCTTTGGTGACACCGTTCGGCTCGATGGCAGGACGGAGGGCATTCCGGGCGGAAGTCCGAGCGTGGAAGCGAGCCGGGGCGGTCGGCTCTGGGCAGCGCCTCCCGACGCCCCGCTCATCCGATTCGATCCCGTCGCGAACCGTATCGAGCGGTTTCCGCTGGTCGGCCACGTGTCGACGACTCTGGTGGATCGCGACGATCATCTCTGGCTGTGCTCCCCCAAGGCCCTCTACGTCGTTGCGAATGCCGACGCGCCTGCGTCGGCCATACAGGCCGATGTCGCACTGCCCCATGCGACCTTCCAGGTGGCCGCCGACCCGGCGGGCGTGATCTGGGCCCTGACCAGGGACGGCCTGTTCCGGCGCGACGCGACACGCCGTTTCAAGCTCATGGCCTCCGACATCCTGCCGGGCGGCCAGAGCGGCGGAATGGCATTCGCTCCGGATGGCGATCTCTGGGTGTTCACCGAAAGCGACGGCATACTGCGCTTCCATCTGGCTGCTGGCGGCCTTGAGCGGCTTCCTCCGATCACTGCGCCGGTGGTTGGTTCCAACAACATCTTGTTCTTGCACCGCGATCGTCGCGGCTGGATGTGGGTTGGCACCGATCATGGGATCGACATGTTCAACGGACAATCCTGGCGTCGATTCGACAAGGTCGACGGTCTGATCAGCAACGACATGGACCAGTGGGCTGTCTATGAGGATACCGACGGCTCGATGTGGTTCGGGACAAGCCATGGGCTGACGCATCTTGTCGATCCTGTCCGCCTCCCGACGACGACAGCACTCCATCCGCGCGTCACAGGGCTCTCGATCGGGCATCGGCCGCTGTCCCTGGCATCATCGATTCACATTAACTGGAGTGCCGGGCAGCTCGTGATCCGCTTCGTCGATCTCGATTATGCGCGCGGGAATGTGGCGTTCCGCTACCGGCTGCGTGGGCTCGACACAGGCTGGAACGACACCACGGGGCACGACGTCCGCTATGCGGGCCTGCCCGCCGGCACGTTCCAGTTCGAACTGGTTGCCGTCGACTTTGCCCACGCCGAGATGTCCGCCCCTGTCGGCTTCACCATCCACATCCGGGCGCCCTGGTGGCGGCGTCTGTGGTTCTACGCGCTGTGCGCGCTGACCGCCGCCGCCATCCTCGTCGTTGCCTGGCAGGGGCGCGTCAGGCTGTTGCTTCGCCGCCAGCGTCGCCTCGAGGAGATGGTCGGCGCGCGCACCGCCGAGATCGAGCAGGCCAGGAGCGAACTTCAGCGGCTCGCCATGTCCGACGTCCTCACCGGCCTGCCGAACCGGCGCGCGATCATGGGAGCGCTGGATGAGGCTGTCGCTGCGGCCTCGCGTTCGGAGACCCCGCTCGCGGTGCTGCTCTGCGACATCGACCATTTCAAGGCGATCAACGACCGGTTCGGTCACCTGGCAGGCGACAAGGTGCTTGCGGCGTTCGGAGGCAGGCTGAGTGCCGTCATCAAACCACCCGAGACGGCGGGACGCTATGGCGGAGAAGAATTCCTTATTGTTCTGCCAGGAGCCGGCGACATGGTCATGGAACGCGTCGCCGCGATCCGATCCGCCATCACCGATGCATCTTATCATTTCGGTGACGCAAGCCGTATCGTCACCTCAAGCGGAGGCGTCGCCTTTCTTCGGACCACCGATACCACAGTGACGCTCGTCGCCCGCGCCGACGTTGCCCTCTACCAGGCCAAGGAGAACGGCCGGAACCGGATCGAGATGGAATGTCCGGAAGGGACGACATGGGCGCAGCCGCCTCGAGGCGAACCGGCTAATCCGACGACGGATCGCCGGCGCGGCTCCAGGTCGCTTGCCGACGAACGGCAAGCGGAGGACTCGAGCGACGCATCGCGCGAGCTGGAGCATGACCTGCGCGCAGCACTGGCCGGCGAACAGTTCGTGCTGCATTACCAGCCCGTCGTCGACATCGTGCGCGATGTGGTCACGTCGTGCGAGGCGCTGCTGCGGTGGCGGTCCCCGACCCGGGGCAACGTGTCACCAGCCGACTTCATCCCGTTCGCCGAGAAGACCGGGCTGATGCCTGAGATCGGCGACTGGGTGCTGCTTGCTGCCTGCCGAGAGGCCGTGAGCTGGCCGAAAACGATGAAGGTCTCCGTCAACCTGTCGCCGTCGCAGTTTCACCTGCCGGGCCTGGTGGAAAGGATCCTCGAGATCCTGGCCGAAACCGGGCTGGAGCCAACCAGACTTGAACTCGAGGTGACAGAAACCGCCATGATCGACGACACCACGGCAGCCACAGGCATGCTGGAGCAACTCAGGGCACTTGGAATAAGCATCGCGCTGGATGACTTCGGAACGGGCTACTCATCGCTGAGCTTTCTGCGCACCTTGCCGTTCACCCGCATCAAGATCGACAAGTCCTTTGTGCAGGAACTCGGTGTCAGGCCTGAAGCGACCGCCATCGTGCGGGCCATCGCCGGATTGTGCGACAGCCTGGATGCCGCTGTCACTGCGGAAGGCGTCGAGACCGACCAGCAGATCGAGCTGCTCCGTGATCTGGGATGTGTCGAAATCCAGGGCTTCCGGATCGGCCGACCCTGTCCGCCCAATGACCTCCGGACCTGGATGGACGCGTTCACCACGAGCCATCCCGTCGAGTCGATTGCATGCGGGTAGATGCTTTGAGTACCCGGTCGTCCTGGCTGACGAGGGCGCGGGCTTGGACCACCGCAAGAGCCAGGACAAGCCGAGCTGTGCCGACCGAAAGCAGGCGTGCCCGGTGTCGACGGCAGCAGGATGCATTGGTGGTCGGATCCGGTCGCGGGATCAAGACGGTTGTCGAGACCCAGGTAACCTGACGTGACGTTTGCGCAAGACGCGCCGAAGCGGTTACAAAGGCCGCACGGAGGCAGAACCAGGCGCATGGCGAAAACGTTCGACCTGACGGCAGTTCGTGTCTACAAGCTGAGCAGTATCAATGGTCTGCCGGGTTAGCACAGTGGTAGTGCAGCGGTTTTGTAAACCGAAGGTCGGGGGTTCAAATCCCTCACCCGGCATCAGTTTCCACGAAAATCCGATCGTCACCACTGCATAGAAGGCCTGCGGGCGGCAGCGTGCAGACGATGTTGAGCGGAAAGCTCAATATCCGCCGGATCACCGCATGCCCTGGACACCCAGCCAGTGTCCGACTCCGTGTCTCGGACCTCGTCATGGATCGACGTGTTCGTCTGTAGCGTCCGGACCGCGCGGGTATGCCGCAGATCGTGGCACCTGAAGCGTTGAGCCGTGGCTCAATCGGCAGCGTCGCTCAACAGATTGCGCAGATGCGCGATCTCGTCGGCCAGCCGGGTGAGCGAGGTGATCGGCACGTCGCTGATCGCAGTCCGCATGCAATCGGGGATCGAGGAGGCCTGTTGCTGCAAGGTGCGGCCCTGCGGCGTCAGCAGGACATGCACTTGGCGCTCATCACGCGTGTCCCGGACTCGACGGATCATGCCGGCCGCCTCCAGCCGCTTCAGCAGCGGGGTCAGCGTGCTGGAGTCCAGCAGCAGGGCCTCGCCGATCTGGCCCACGGTGCGACGGTCCGCCCGCCACAGCAGCAGCATCACCAGATACTGCGGATAGGTGAGGCCGAGTGCCGTCAGCAACGGCTTGTAGACACGGGTGAAGGCATGGCCGGCGGAATAGACGGCAAAGCAGAGCAGTTCGTCGAGCTCCCGGGTCGGATGAGTCACGATCGGGTCAACCACCGCCATTGTCATGCAGCTGCTTATATCGTCCGCGATTGCATCGTGCGCGACAAAACACATGTCTGCCATGCAGGGAGGTCGGTCGTAAGCCGATGCACCGTCCGCGATACGTAACCTGCACTGCAGGGCCGGTTGGGTCCACCCGCCACACCATCCAGAAGGAGAAGATCATGTCCGTGAACGTTCTCTACTCCACGACCGCCCATGCGACCGGCGGCCGTGACGGCCGTGCCGCGACCGAGGATGGCAGCCTCGACCTCCAGCTCGCGACCCCGAAGGAGATGGGCGGCGCCGGCGGCCCCGGACATAATCCGGAGCAGCTGTTCGCGGCCGGCTATTCAGCCTGCTTCATCGGCGCGATGAAGTTCGTCTCGACCCAGGGTGGCCCGAAGGTGCCGGCCGATGCCAAGGTGACCACCACCGTCGGGATCGGCGCACGCTCCGAAGGCGGCTTCGGTCTCGAGATCGCCCTGGCGGTGTCCCTGCCTGGCGTCGAGCGCTCGGCGGCGCAGACGCTGGTCGAGAAGGCGCACGAGGTATGCCCCTATTCGAACGCCACCCGCGGCAACATCGACGTGAAGCTCAGCGTGGTCTGAGTGCTCGCAACGGCCAGCTGGCGGATCGGCAGCCGCCGGTTTGGCATGGAACCTCGGCACGGGCGCCGTCATGCCCGAGCCGCCATGCGCGTCACGGCAGGTCATGTCCCGGAACCGATCCGGCCAGCCTGTCGCCCGGCACGGTCCTGGTGGCTTTCAGCGCAGCATCCGTCCGGCCAGCAGCGCCAGTGCCACGGCGATGCCGACCTCGCGGCTGCTGCGGAACAGGCGCAGGCAGACCTCCGGCCGGGCGATGTCGAGCCGTCGCACCTGCATCGCCAGCAGCAGCGCCGGCAGCAGCAGCGCCGGCCAGAACAGCGGCCCGAGCCCGCCGAGCCGCCCCGCGCCGGCCAGGGCCGCCAGCGTCAGCCCGTAGCAGCCCGCGATGAAGCGGCGCGGCTGGTCGGCCACCAGGCGGGAGGTGGATTTCACGCCCGCCAGCGCGTCGTCCTCCATGTCCTGGAAGCCGTAGATCGTGTCGAAACCGAGGTCCCACAGGATCGCCGCCGCATAGAGCGCGCCCATGCTCCAGTCGATCCGGCCGGTCGCGGCCGCATAGCCCATCGGCGCACCGAAGCCGAAGGTGAAGCCCATCACCAGCTGCGGCCACCAGGTCACGCGCTTGGCCAGCGGATACAGCCCGACCAGCAGCAGCGACCCCGCCCCGAGCGCCCAGCACAGCCGGTTCAGCGACAGCAGCACGGCAAGCCCGGCTGCGAGCAGCAGGACAAGGAACATCGCCGCCTGGCGCATCCGGAGCGCGCCGGAGGCGAGCGGCCGGCCGGCGGTGCGGACGACCTGCCGGTCGATGTCGCGGTCCCACATGTCGTTGACGACGCAGCCGGCCGACCGCATCACCAGGCTGCCGATCGCGAACAGCGCCGTCAGCCGCAACCGCTCCGCCGCCGGCACGCCAGCCGGCAGCAGGATGCCCCACAGCCCGGGCAGGAACAGCAGCCAGGTGCCGACCGGCCGGTCGAGGCGTGCCAGCAGCGCGTAGGAACGCAGCGGAGCCGGCAGGTGGCGGACCCAGCCGGCGACGACGATGTCTGTATGGGACATGCGCGTCTGCTATGGCCATGCCGTCAGTTGGTCAACGGAGCGGATGCGGTGCAGGACCTGCCGAGACTCTACGTCGATCCGCAGCAGGCGGGACTGGCGACGGATGCGACCCTGCCGATGGCCGACGGCCAGGCGCATTATCTCGGCCATGTGCTGCGCCGCCAGCCCGGCGATCGGGTGCGGCTGTTCAACGGTACGGACGGCGAGTGGCTCGGAGCGATCGAGGCGCTGCGCCGGGATCGCGGCAGCTTCCGGCTGCTGGAACAGGTCCGGCCGGCCGCGCCCGAGCCCGGGCCGATGCTGGTGTTCGCGCCGCTGAAGCGCGATGCCACCGATCTCGTGGTGCGGATGGCCACCGAGCTCGGGGCGGCCGCTTTCGCGCCGGTGATCACCGAGCGCAGCAACGCCGCCCGGATCAATGCCGGACGCTGGCAGGCGATCGCCACCGAGGCGGCGGAGCAGTGCGAGCGGCTGAGCCTGCCTGCGATCGCGGAACTGGTGCGGCTGCCCGATCTGCTCGGCGGCTGGGACCCGCAGCGCCCCCTGCTGGCCGCGATCGAGCGGGCAGGGGACCGCGATGCCGGCCAGCCCGTCAGCATCGCCGCCTGGCGGGCAGTCGCCGAGCCGCTGGTGCAGCCGGGGCTGCTGATCGGGCCGGAGGGCGGATTCTCCGACGCCGAGCTGCATTCCCTCCGCGCCTGCCGCTTCGTGGTGCCGATCTCGCTCGGGCGGCGGATCCTGAGAGCCGAGACTGCATCGCTGGCCGCCCTGGCCGCGTTGCAGGTCTGAGCCGAGTTGCCCGCGCGCCGGCCGCGCCATAGACAGCACGACAACCAGGCGGGCCTCACGGCACCGTCCCCTCAAGGATGCCCGCGCGCCGATGTCCAACCCCGGTGATCAAGACGACACGCCCATCGCCTCGGTGGACCAGCTCGCCGCACATCTGGCCGAAGGCGGCAAGGCGCCCGACGCCTGGCGTATCGGCACCGAGCACGAGAAGTTCGGCTTCCGCCTGCCGGGCCAGCCGGAGCCGACCTGGGCGCCGCCGCCCTACGAACCGCACGGCATTGCCGATCTGCTGGGCGCCTTCGCCCGGGACGCCGACGCGTGGGAGCCGATCCGCGACACCGGGCACCTGATCGGGCTGAAGGGACTCGGGGCCAACGAGGGGGGCTCGCTGTCGCTGGAACCGGCCGGCCAGTTCGAGCTGTCGGGCGGCCCGCTCGCCACCCTGCACGACACCGAGGCCGAGTTGCGCGGCCATGCCGCCGCACTGCGCCCGCTCGCCTCGGCGCTGGGTCTGGGCTTCGCGCCGCTCGGATTTCATCCCACCGGCACCCGGGCGCAGATGCCGTTCATGCCCAAGAGCCGCTACGCCATCATGCGCCGCTACATGCCGCTGGTCGGCACGCTCGGTCTCGACATGATGCTGCGCACCTGCACGGTGCAGGTGAACCTGGACTATGCCTCGGAAGCCGACATGGCGCGCAAGCTGCGGGTGTCCCTGGCGCTGCAGCCGGTGGCGACCGCGCTGTTTGCGAGTTCGCCCTTCAAGGAGGGCCGGCCCAGCGGGCTGCTCTCCACCCGCGCCGAGGTCTGGACCGACACCGACAACCAGCGCGGCGGCATGCCCTCCCTGTTCTTCGACGCGGGCTTTGGCTTCGGACGCTATGTCGAGTGGGTGCTGGACGTGCCGATGTATTTCGTCAGCCGCGACGGCAGGCTGATCGACGTGGCCGGCAGCTCGTTCCGCGACTGGATGGCGGGCCGGAACCCGGCACTCGCCGGCCTGCGTCCGACGCTCGGCGATTTCGACGATCACCTCACCACCGTGTTCTCCGACGTGCGCATCAAGCGGTTCCTGGAGATGCGCGGCGCGGACGCGGGATCGGTCGAGATGATGGTGGCGCAGTCGGCCCTCTGGGTCGGGCTGCTGTATGACGATGCGGCGCTGGCGGCGGCGGACGCGCTGGTGCGCGAGCAGCCGTGGGACGCGTATGTGGCGCTCCGTGCGCAGGTGCCCAGGCGCGGTCTCCAGGCCGACTGGGCTGGCGGCGCGGTGCGGGATCTGGCCGCGCGCATGGTGGCGATCGCCATGCAGGGGCTGGCCGCGCGCAACAGGCCGGATGCGGGCGGACGGGACGAGCGACGCCACCTCGAGCCGTTGCTGCCGATCGTGGACGGCGCGCCGAACCAGGCCGAGCACTGGCTGTCGCGCTATAGCAGCGCCTGGAACGGCGACGTCACGCGGATCTTCGCCGAGGCCGCGATCTGATCATCGGGTGCGACGGGCCGGCGGTCGCGACGCGGGCCGGTCAGAACGGAGCGGCAGGGCAGGGAATGACAGACGCGACGTCCATCGTAAGGCTGCGGCTTCTCGAGACGTCGGACCTGCACATGTTCGTCTACGACTACGACTATTACAACGGTCGGCAGGACAACACGGTCGGACTGGCGAGGCTCTCGACGCTCGTGGCGGCAGCGCGCGCAGAGTCCGCCAACACGGTGCTGTTCGACAATGGCGACATCATCCAGGGCAACCCGCTCGGCGACTACATGGCGCTGCCCGGACATCTGACGCAGGCCGACGGGCACCCGATGTTCCGGGCCATGAACCTGCTCGGCTACGACGTCGCGACCTTCGGCAACCACGAGTTCAACTACGGACTCGAGTTCCTGGAGCTGGCGACGCGGACCGCCCGCTTCCCCTTCGTCTGCGCCAATATCGAGACGCCCGACGGGCGGCCCTTCATCCCGCCCAGCATCGTCATCGAGCGCGACATGGTCGACGAGCGCGGTGCCGTGCACCGCCTGCGCGTCGGCGTGATCGGCCTGGTCACGCCGCAGATCATGATCTGGGACAAGGCGCGGCTCGACGGCCACGTCACCGCCGGCGACATCGTCGAGGCGGCGCTGCGGCACGTGCCGCCTCTGCGCGCGCGCTGCGATGTCCTGGTGGCACTCTGCCATGCCGGCATCTCCGACGCGCCGCGCCGCGGCGGCGAGGAGAACGCGGCGCTGCATCTGGCAGCCGTGCCGGGGATCGACGTGATCTTCACCGGCCATGCCCACCGCGTGTTTCCCGGTCCCGACTATGCGGGACTGGCGGGAGTCGACGCCGTCCGCGGCACGCTGGACGGGATCCCCGCGGTGATGCCGGGCTTCTGGGGCAGCCATCTCGGCGTGGTCGACCTGGTGCTGGAGCGCGGCCCGGACGTGGCGACGCCGGGCTGGCGCGTGCGCGACGCCCGGGTCGAGGTGCGGCCGATCTATCGGCGCGACGGCCGGCAGGCGCTGCCGCTGGTGGCAGACGATGCGGCGGTACTGGCGGCTGCGGCGCCGGAGCACCAGGCGACGCTGCGCTGGATGGAGCAGCCGGTCGGCCGCACCACGGTGGCGATCAACACCTACTTCTCGCTGATCGGCAACGATGCGGCGCTGGCGCTGGTGAACGACGCGCAGCTCTGGTACGCGCGCCCGCTGCTGTCGGCGACGCCGCATGCGAGCCTTCCGGTGCTGTCCGCGGCCTCGCCGTTCAAGGCGGGCGGCGCCGGGCCGGACTCCTTTGTCGACATCCCGGCCGGCCCGCTCGACATGAAGGACGTGGCCAACCTCTACATGTTCGCCAACACCCTGTGCGTCGTGAAGGTGAGCGGTGCCGAGATCCGCGAATGGCTGGAACGCTCCTGCGCGATCTTCAACCGTATCGATCCCGCCATCCGCGCCCCGCAGGAGCTGGCCGCGCCGCGCGCCGCCAGCTACCTGTTCGACACCATCGCCGGCCTGACCTACGAGATCGACCTGTCGCAGCCGGAACGATACGACCGGGACGGCGCGCTGATCCGTCCCGAGGCGCACCGCATCGTCCTGCTGCATCATGCCGGCCGGCCGGTGGTCCCGGACGATGCCTTCCTGGTGGTGACCAACAACTACCGCGCCGATGGCGGCGGCGCGTTTCCCGGCACCGGCGACACGCATCTGGTGCTGCAGGCGCCGGACCTGAACCGCGACGTGATCATCCGCTACGTCCTGCAGCACCGGCAGGTCTCTCCTGTCGTGGAGCGCGTCTGGCACTTCCGTCCGCTCGGCCAGCCGGTGCTGCTCGCCTTCAACGGCACCGCCGAGACGGCGCGCCATCTGGCAGGCCGGCCGGACGTCACGCGGCTTGGCGACGGCGCCGGCGGCTTCGTGCGCTACGCGCTCGCCCTGGCCTGACTGCCGGCCATCGCCGTGTTGTCGGTGGCACTGGCCCATGTCACTCTGCCTGGCACCCGGGCCAGCCCGGACGGCGTCCTGCCTGCCATCCAGCAGGCGGGCGGTCCGGTTCGAGGGGTGACGAACGTGAGCACGCTGCCGCTGCTGATCCAGCACCCGGTTCGCCAGCAGAACGAGGCGCTGCACCTGATCGTGCCCGACCGCGCGCCGATCCGGCTCGGCGGCGGCCCAGACCCGGTGCGGCACTTCAATCCCGGATGGCAGGCGGAAAGCCTGTTCACCCTGTTCGACCCGTTATGGGTCCTGGTGCTCCGGCACGAGGACGGCACGGCTGCCTGCTGGTATGTCGCCAGCGACGGCCTGCTGGCCGCAGCGCCGCATCGGCAGGCCGAGCCGCAGCGGCAGGACTTCGCGCAGCGCCTGCAGACCGTGGCGCTCTGGCTGCAGGCCCTGCCCGGGGCCGTGATCCATCTTCTTGTTCCCGACGCCGTGCCGGCCTATGCCGGACTGCCCCCGGTCGTGCAGCGCGAACTCGATGCGCTGCTGGACGAGCCGCTGGCGCCGTCGCTTCCGGAGCCTGCGATGCTGCGCGACAGCCTGGCCGCCGAGGCACGGCCCATCCTGTTCGAGCGGATCGGTGACACGCGCCGCTACCTGATCGGGCATCACGGGTCGCTGGTGCCGCTGGCGGCCGCAGCAGGGCCGGCCGAGCTGCAGCCAGGCTGGCAGGTGGAGGAGATCCAGACCGCCCTCGCGCCGCTGCTGACCCTGGTGTTGCGTCACGAGGACGGTTCCCGTGCCACCTGGTTCAGCGACCTGCACGGCCGGCTGATCGGCCATCACGTCGGGCTGCTGCCGGTTCCCTGCAAGCGGCATGTGGCGCGCATCGCCGCACCCTTGTTCGAGGCGCTCTGGAACGGCGTGGCGCTCGGCAAGCCGGTGGCGCTGGACAGCGTGCCGGACCTGATCGGCGACGTGCCGCCGGCCGACCTGGGCGAGATCGTTCCGCTGCATCTCGCAGGCAAGGGCGCAGAGCCGGAGACGCGGGTCTGGACGCTGGACGCCACGCTGCCGTCCGGCCTGTCCTATGTCATCCCGACCGACAGCGGCCTGCGCGCCTGCAGCGAGCCGCCGCTCACCCGCGCCCTGCTGCACGGGCTGCGCGACGAGATGGACCGCCTGCTGCAGACCGGCCGGATGTGCTGGCCGTCGCCGTTCGACGGCTCGCTGGTGGAGAGCGACGGGTTCGCGCTGCTGCTCGGCCATGACTGCTTCGCCTACCGCTTCCGGCACGAAACGGCGGGGCTCGTCTTCCATGTCGTCTGCACCGGCACGCACTTCTACAATTACGGGATCTACTTCCCATCGGCCAACCTGCTGGCGGCGCGGACGCCGGACATGGCGGCGGCCTGCCTGCGCCATCTCGCGCGCGGGCGGGAGGCCATCATGCGCCACCTGCTGGCAGTCTCACGCCAGCTGACGGAAGGCAGCCGGACGGCGCGCGACGACACCATCCAGCAGTATTTCGGCGGCTGCGCCATCCATATCGGGCATTACGTCTGGCAGGATCTGGCCGGCCTCGCCCACCTGCTGCGCCAGGTGACCGACCAGCGCCGCCTGCCGCACCTGCAGCTGTTCGACTGCAACAGCACGCACCAGTATTTCGGTCCGGAAGAGCGCATCTTCCCGATGTTCGCCGGACGGCTGACCCGGCACGAGGTCACCTTCGGCGGCTATGTCGGCGAATTCTACCGACGCAACCAGCGGGTCATCACCTACACCGCGATCAGCGTTCCGGCCGACGTCCGGACCTTCGTGAAAGCCGCCGCCGAGGCGACGCCGGAACTGGCGGCCGCCTGCCGGGCCGCCGATGCGGCTCGTGGCCGCCCGGCCCCGGTGATCCTGTTCGGGATCCGTGTCGGCGACCGTTCCGTGGACGACATGGAGGCGTTCGCGTCCGACCTGCTGGGTCATCTCGGCCGCACCTTTCCGGGCTGCACCGTGATCCTGGACGGGCTGAACGACGCCGGCGACCGCGGCCGGGACATCCCGGATCCCGCACCGGGCAGCGGCCTCGACCAGGAGTTCCGCATCGCCCGGACGCTGCAGGTCATCGCGGATCAGCTCGGCGTGCACGTCGTCGACAACATCAACCGCTCGGCCCTGCGCAGTGTCGTCTGGTGCAGCCGGGCGGACTGCTTCATCGCCCCGCTCGGCGCGGCACTCGCGAAATACCGGTGGGTCTGCAACACGCCCGGCCTGGCGCTCACCAGCCGCTGGAATCTCGAGCATCGCGGCGATCTGCACATCTACGATTCTCCCGCGGCACTGGAGGGCTCGTCGGAGATGCTGTTCAACAGCCCCGATCACGTGCGCGATCTGACGCCCGAGCGCGATGCCGGCGGTCATGACGGGCGCGGGAACTTCGTTGTCGAGCGGGCGCCGATCTTCGCGCAGTTCACGGAGCTGGTGCGGCGTCATGCCGTCCGGCAGCCGACGGCACCCGCCGGGACGGCGGTCGGCGCCACGCAACCGCACGCGACGGCACCGGACGCCGAAGCCCGCGCCGATGCTGCAGTGACGGCGCTCCCTGCCGCGACCAGCGCGATGCCGGCGGTCGCGGAGCAGAAGCGCAGAGGCCTGCTTGCCTGGATGCGACGCACGCGCTGACGGACGCGGCGGAAGCGGATGGCGCAATTCTTTGGTCTGCGTATTGAGCCAAGTATCATGGGTCCATCGCCGGCTTGGCCGGCCGTCATAGTGGAGAACCCATGACGCGTTTGCCGTTGGCACTCATTCTTCTTGCGATTGCGTCCTCGGCGCAGGCCCAGCCCGTCTTCAACAGAGCCGGCGATGTCGCGGCACGCGACATGACGGTGCGCAGCATCAACAGTGCCGCCACCGTGTCCGGCACCAGCCTCGCCTCGCTGGTCGCCCAGGCTGCCGCCGCCCTGCCGACCGCCCAGCTTGCGGCCGCGACCCCGCTGCCCTCGCTCGCCATCGCGTCGCGCTCGCTCGCCAGCCGCTTTTCCGACGACCTCAACGTGCGCGACTACGGCGCCAAGTGCGACGGCGCGACCGACGATACGGCGGCGTTCCAGGCGACGATCGCGGTCGCCACCGGCCAGGTGCCCATCGGCGGCTCGGCAGCGCAGTTCAGCGGCATCGTCGGCATCGGCCCGAACAGGAACGGCAGCGCGAAGATCATCGTGCCGTCCGGCGCCTGCATCCTCAGTGCCACGCTGACCGCGAACATGCTGCAGAACGGCGGCTTCGCCATGGTGGGCGAGGGCACCTCGCACACCGAGCTGGTGTGGACGAACGCCGGCGATGGCCTCGACGTCAACTTCGCCGCCAACACCCTCGGCAACGACATCGTGCACAACCCGGTCACCGGCTATTCCGGCCAGGCCCTGTTCATCAAGGGCATCAAGTTCTCGACCGCCTATGCGGGTGCGGCGAACACCGGCGTGGCGCTCAACATCAAGGGCATCCCGCTGGTGCTCGCCAACGTGGCGCCCACGCAGGTGATCGAGGACGTGGCCTTCACCAACCGTGCCGGCTGGATCGGCGCCACCCAGGCCTGGGCGGTCGGATTGCGCTTCACCGACCCCGACTTCCTGTTCATCAGCCGTGCGGTGGCAATCGACCTCAGGGAAGGCAAGACGGCCGGCTTCCAGATCGTCAGCGACGCGCCGGCCGGCGGCACCGGACATGGCGAGATCGTCTGCCAGGATTGCGGCAGCTATGGCGGCAGCGCCTTCTTCGACATCAGCGGGCGCGCGATCCAGGGCGTCTTCCTGGACCGCCCGTTCTGGCTCGAGGTCACGACGGGCGTGACCTGGCTCTCGGCGCTGCAGGCGTTGAACGGTTCGTTGTCCATCCATGCCGCATCCGGCGGCGCCGCTGTCGCGAACGTGCACGTCTCCAACATCGGCACCGTGTTCTCGCAGGGCAGCTTCTACTACGCCAACACCAACGTGGCCGGCACCAACTGGTATGGCGAATGGTATGACGGCGTGGATTGGGTCAATGTCACAGGCGACACCATCACCGCGCCACCTGCCGGCGCTCAGGGCGGCGGCGGCACCGCCAACAACGCCTATGGCATCGTCGTCAATCAGGGTGCCAACGGCAGCGGCGTCTATGACGGCCTGCCCAGCCTGTTCAGCAACATCAGTGTCGCAGGCTCGGATTACGGCTTTTCCGCCCAGGGTCCGAACGTGTTGGTGCAGGGCGGGATCTGCGCGCCCAACACGACCAATGGCCGGTCGACGATGTGTTTCCAGAACACCTACACCGGCACCGACGGCCGCTTCAACCCGCACTTCCTGAACATGGTTCCGGCCGACAACATGGTCGTCGCCGATGCCGGCCACGACACCGTGCTGCATGGATCCTACAGCCAGTTCTTCAGCTCCGGCTTCGAGGTCGGCATGCCGGGAGTCACGATCCCCGGCGTCGGCCCGGGATTTTACGGCCAGATCGACTGGCACAGCGTCCCGTCATCCGACGGCACCCTGGCAAAGCTGAACGACTACGACTGTCGCCAGACCATCTCGGGCGGCACCAGCGGCACGTCCGGCCTCGGCACGATGAACCTCGCCTGCAAGGGCGGGCTGGTGACCAGCGGCGGGATCGTGGACGGCTCGCCGGTACCGGTTGGCGTCACCGCCGGCATCACCATCACCGCGACCGACAACACCGCCGGCCAGATCCTGGTCTGCGCCTCGACCTCGACCACGCTCGCCTCGCTGACGGAAGTGCTGCCGGCCAATCCTCGCCCCAAGCAGACCTTTCATCTCGCTTCCGAGTGCTCGATCACCGCCCTGACCGTCACGCCCGGCACCGCGTCGGCCAGCGTGCTCGGCGCACCGGCCAGCATCGGTCCGACGACGCCGGTGACCTTCCTCTACGACAACGACCGGTTGCTCTGGACCCGCTGGTAGGTCCAGACAGCGTCTCGCGGCCGACCGAACGCATGGCCTGGTCGGCCGCAGAGATGTCGGAGCGGCTGTAGCAGTCCGCTTGGTTGGTCAAGTCCGCCGACACGCCCGCCACAGAGCGTCTCAACATTGGAATTGTTGTCAGTTTTCCGTGGACATGACGATTTGTGCATGTTCTATGGATGTAACAACAAAATAGAGGGGAAAAATACGGCAATCCCCCATAGGTCAGGCTGATCGGTAACGGAATATTTACTTATTCCGTTGTAATCCGCCTTCCGCGACGGTAACGCTGAGATATCGCGTTTATCATCACATTTCCGTTAATACGGAGATGTGATCGGCGGAGGGCATGAGCATGACCACATCCAGCACGGTCCCGAATGCAGGCGGCACGTCGACAATCTTCGTCGGAAGCTCGCTCGACCTGGACCAGATGGCAGAGGCGGCGATCGCCGGTCCGTTGCTGTCGGATGGCAATGTCAGCTTCTACGGCCACATGAGCGGCGTGGTGACGTCCTACGAGGACGGCACCGAGCAGTCGCTGCTGTCCGAATGGTCTGGAACCGGCTCCGGACTGGTGGAGCTCACCCAGACCGAGCCGATGGCGATCATGTCCGTGACGATCGCCAACACCGGCACGACGGCGATCACCCTGCCGATCGGCACGTTGGTGTCCTCGGCAAGCGGCGTGCAGTATCAGCTCGTGCAGATGCCGCGGCTGGAGCCGGGCTGGTCCGATGCCGCCACCGGCGCCGGCACGGCCGGCACCTACACGATCCAGCCCGGCCAATCCCTGGCGCTGTTCGCCCAGGCGCTGGTCGACGGTCCCTCGGGCAACCTGCTGGCGAACCAGGTGACGCACATCGCGGTCCCGGGAGCCGCCATCACCTCGTCCGCGCTGATCACGGCCGCTCCCCAGTGGGGTGCCGGCACCGTCACCCTGAGCAACAGCTCGAGCGCGAACCAGATCATCTACGAAGGGCTGGTCGTCAAGGGCAGCAGCGGCGCCTATCAGGTCGACATCGATCCGACCGTCGGCGGCTTCGTCGCCACCGATGCCGACGGCAGCTCCGGCTACTACGTGCTGAAGGCGGGTGCCAGCATCACCGTGCCGATCTCGTCGATCGCCGCCATCACCGCGACCGTCGCCAACGGCATCGTGCAGCAGGAGCAGGCGGAGGACGCGGCCGCGAACTCGATCACCGGCGGCAACCTGCCGGCCGGGGTCTCGGTCACCGGCTCCAGCGCGATCACCACGCAGGGCGTCGTGCAGCCTTCCGATCAGGGGCATGTCGCCAGCACCGGCGCCAATACCGGCTTCTTCACCGACAGCGCCGACGCCCTCTTCACCACCTATCAGGGCTACGTGCCGACCGAAGCCAACGTCAACACCTACGACGACTACATCTGGACCAAGCAGGACCTGGTCAACTGGGAGGCCTATGTCGACAACGCGCGTGCGTTCGGCATCCTGAACCTGGCGCCGATGATGTCGGAGTTCGAGACCGTCGACTTCGCGACGTCGGCCGCCACCGCCAATGCCCGGGCCGGCGCGCTCTATAGCGGCGGCATCACCTTCGACATGCCGTCCTGGTTCTTCCTCGCCCGCGAGCCTGCGTATCAGCAGAGCATCGAGGCGCAGATCCGCTGGGCGACGCAGAACGGCCTGCGCAGCTCGATCACCTTGTCGCCGGAAAGCGGCGACGACCAAAGCTTCCTGTCCGACACCCAGCAGGTGGTGGCGATCCTCAGGGCGGCCGGCGCCCTGCCCACGCAGATCGTGGTCAAGGATGGCGGAATCACCGGCGGCGACGTGATCTATTCCACGACCGATCCGAACTCGCTCAACAATGTCGGTAACTGGCTGTCGGGCCTGACCCTGACACCGTCCAATTCCGAGTCCGGGCTCGAGAGCCGCGGTAGCGCCGTCCGCCCCGACGATCTCATGACCGGTGTCCAGAAGAGCGAGGTCATCACCAACGCCTCCGCGGCTCTGCCCTACGCGCTGGCGCAGGTCTTTGCCGAGAGCAAGTCGACGACCGCAACCGTCACGGCCACGCTCGGCAACGCATCGCTCGGCAAGCTGACGGCCGCGTCCGGACTCGGCAGCGTCTCGGCGAACGGTGCCACCTTCACCATGACCGGCACGATGGCGCAGCTCACCGCCGGGCTCCAGGCACTGTCCTTCACCGCCGCCACCGGAGCGCTCGGCAGCACCACGCTGACGACCACGATCGTCGATGCGGCCGGAACGATCGCGGGCAGCACTGCGCTGTCCATCGACAACACCATCTCGCTGTCCAACCCCTCGGCGACATCCACCGCCACCGCCACCGCGCCGATCACCACCAATTCCTCCATCCTGCTGACCTCCGCCTCGCCGAACGCGACGCTGACTGCGACCGTCACCCTGTCGAACCCGCTGCTGGGCTCGTTCTGGAACACCGGCGGCGCCACCATGTCGGCCGATGGCAGCACCCTGACCCTCAGCGGCACCGCCGGCACGCTGCAGACCTTCCTGCGTCAGCTGATCTTCATCTCGGCGCCCGGCATGTCCGGCCACCAGGGCGAGACGATCGCGGTCAGCGACGGCACGCAGACCGCGTCGCTGGGCATCGCCATCACCGTGACGGCGGCGACCGGCCTTGCGGTCGGCGACCTGCCCGTCGATATCGTCGCCGCCCCCTTCGTGCTGGATGCGCCGTATCAGGACGTGCTGGTCGGCGACGCCGGCAACCCGTCGCAGGTGCTGAGCGCCACGGTGACGCTCCCGGGCGGTGCTGCGACGCTGGTATCTCCCGGAACCGGCAGCGTGTCCGCAAACGGTCTGAGCTACAGCTTCAGCGGCACCGCGGCCCAGCTGCAGGCGGCGCTCAGGTCGCTGCAGCTGTCGGTGCCGGCGAGCCAAGCCGTCTCGACCGAGACGCTGAGCCTCGACATCAACGGCTTCACCACCACCGCGACCGTCAAGACGGTCTCCACCGACACGGTGTATGTCGGTGCGGTCGACGGCAACGACAGCACCTACGCCAGCGGCACGATTGCGGCGCCGCTGCTGGCGACCGGCAAGGTCGGGCTGTTCGACGACTATAACGGCCTGACCTCGGTGGCGATCGCCGGCGCTGGCCCCAGCCTGGCTTCCGGATGGTCCGGCGCCTCGGCCGGCGTGTTCGGCTACGGCGAGAGCAGCGACGTCGCGGTGCAGACGATCACGGTGCGCAACGGCGGCACGGCGTCGATCACGGTCCCGGTCGGCACGCTGGCCTCGACCGCGTCCGGCGTGCAGTTCCAGGTGATCCAGTATACCGGCGCCAACGCCAACTGGTCGGCCGGCAGCAGCGGCGACGGCTCGCTCGGCGTCTACACGATCGCGGCCGGCGCCTCGATCACGGTGCCGGTGGAAGCGCTGGCGCAGGGCTATGTCGGCAACGTGTCGGCGGGTGCCATCACCACGCTGAGCGGCACCCCGAACGCGGTGGTCACCGGCTCGACGCCGAGCCTGCTCGCCACCGAGTATGCCGGCGGCACCGTCACCCTGACCAACAGCACCGGCAGCGCCATCGTCGTCAACGAAGGCACCCTGGTCACCGGTGCGAACGGCTCCTACGTGATCGGCAACGATCCGACGGCGGCCGACTACTCGCTGCGCACGAACGACAGCAGCGTCGGCATCTACTACATCCCGGCCGGCGGCAGCACGACCGTGCCGATCTACGGCGTGGTCACCACCTCGACGACCGCCTCGCTGAGCCAGATCCTGGCGCAGACCACCAGTGCCGCCAACACCGTCACCGGCGGCAGCAGCCTGCCTGCCGGCATCAGCATCACCGGCTCGAGCGCCATCGTCGCGGTCGGTCCCACCACGGCAGCACAGGGGGCCACCTGGGGCAACTGGGGGGCGAACACCGGCGTCCTGACCGATCGCGGCTACGGCTACTTCGTGACCGGGCAGGGTTTCACGCCGTCGGAGGCGAACACCAACCTGACGCTGACGACCGAGTTCACAACAGCCGACCTCGCCTCGTGGAAGGGCTATGTCGACACGCTGCGGGGCTCTGGGATCATGAACGTGGCCCCGGTGGTGACCAGCTCGAACGCGGTGCTGGACATCTCCGGCTCCGATGCGACCGCCAGCCTGCGCAGCGCAGCGCTGTATGGCGGCGGCATCGACTTCGACCTGCCGCCCGGCTACCTGCTGTCGCTGGGCTCGGCCACGCTGGGTGCCATCGTCGACGACATCAAGTGGGCGGATGCCAACGGCCTGCGCTCGACCATGACGCTGCGCGCCTACACCGATCCCAGCTTCATGGAGAACACCAAGACGCTGCTGGGCGAGCTGCAGGCGGCGGGCGCGCTGCCGAGCCAGGCGGTGGTGGTGGGCAACGCCAGCACCGCGACGCCGACCAACCCCGAGCTGACCAACATGGTGGCGCAGTATGTGGCGGGCCTGAACCTCGCCCCGACCGCCTCGGAGTCCGGCCTGTCGACCACGGGCGGCAGCACCACCGGCTCGATCATGACCGGCATCAAGAGCGCCGAGACCGCGACCGGCACGGCCGCGATCGCCCCCTATGGCGGCGTGCAGCTGTTCGGCGAAAGCGGCAGCGACCAGATGACCGCCATCGTGGCGCTGAACAGCCCAGGCCTTGGCACCCTGTCGACCAGCGGCGCCGGGACCGTGTCGGCGGACGGCTCCACCGTCACCGTCACCGGCACCCCCGCCAGCCTCGACGCAGCACTTGCCGCCATCGCCTTCACCCCAGCCGCCGGCGCCCTCGGCAAGGCCGTGCTCGACCTCAGCGTCACCGACGCCAAGGGAACCATCCAGGGACAGACCATGATCGCCGTGGATGACGCGCTGTCGATCTCCGGCATGGCCAATCTCAGCGTCAATGGCTGGGAGGTGCTGCAACCAGCCCTGACGATCACCGCGCCCTCGTCCGCCACGACAGTCACGGCGACGGTCAAGCTGTCGAACCCGGCGCTCGGCTCGTACTGGAACGTCGCCGGCGCCACCGCATCGGGCAACGGCAGCGTGACGATGACCGGCTCGCTGAGCACGGTGCAGACTTTCCTGCGCAACCTCGTCTTCATGCCGACACCGAATGCCACCGGTACAGAGAGCCAGACCATCACCGTCAGCGACGGCACCGGAACGACGACCGCGACCGCGACGATGAGCCTGACGACCCTGGTCGGCGTCGTCGTCAGCAACCTGCCCGGCAGCTACATCACGGCGCCGTTCGTGACGGATGCGCCGTATCAGGATATTCTGATCAGCAAGCTGCTCACGCCCACGCAGATCCTGGGCATGATCGTGACGCTGCCGGCCGGCATCGCCAAGCTGAGCGACAGCGCCGGCGGAACGGTCTCGGCGAACGGCCTCAGCTACAGCTTCAATGGCACCGCCGTTCAGATGCAGGCGGCGCTCAGGTCGCTGCAGCTGTCGGTGCCGGCGAGCCAGACCGCCTCGACCGAGACGCTGAGCCTCAACATCAACGGCCGCATCACGACGACGACGCTCGACATCGTCTCCACCGACACGGTGTATGTCGGTGCGGTCGACGGCAACGACAGCACCTACGCCAGCGGCACGATTGCGGCGCCGCTGCTGGCGACCGGCAAGGTCGGGCTGTTCGACGACTATAACGGCCTGACCTCGGTGGCGATCGCCGGCGCTGGCCCCAGCCTGGCTTCCGGATGGTCCGGCGCCTCGGCCGGCGTGTTCGGCTACGGCGAGAGCAGCGACGTCGCGGTGCAGACGATCACGGTGCGCAACGGCGGCACGGCGTCGATCACGGTCCCGGTCGGCACGCTGGCCTCGACCGCGTCCGGCGTGCAGTTCCAGGTGATCCAGTATACCGGCGCCAACGCCAACTGGTCGGCCGGCAGCAGCGGCGACGGCTCGCTCGGCGTCTACACGATCGCGGCCGGCGCCTCGATCACGGTGCCGGTGGAAGCGCTGGCGCAGGGCTATGTCGGCAACGTGTCGGCGGGTGCCATCACCACGCTGAGCGGCACCCCGAACGCGGTGGTCACCGGCTCGACGCCGAGCCTGCTCGCCACCGAGTATGCCGGCGGCACCGTCACCCTGACCAACAGCACCGGCAGCGCCATCGTCGTCAACGAAGGCACCCTGGTCACCGGTGCGAACGGCTCCTACGTGATCGGCAACGATCCGACGGCGGCCGACTACTCGCTGCGCACGAACGACAGCAGCGTCGGCATCTACTACATCCCGGCCGGCGGCAGCACGACCGTGCCGATCTACGGCGTGGTCACCACCTCGACGACCGCCTCGCTGAGCCAGATCCTGGCGCAGACCACCAGTGCCGCCAACACCGTCACCGGCGGCAGCAGCCTGCCTGCCGGCATCAGCATCACCGGCTCGAGCGCCATCGTCGCGGTCGGTCCCACCACGGCAGCACAGGGGGCCACCTGGGGCAACTGGGGGGCGAACACCGGCGTCCTGACCGATCGCGGCTACGGCTACTTCGTGACCGGGCAGGGTTTCACGCCGTCGGAGGCGAACACCAACCTGACGCTGACGACCGAGTTCACAACAGCCGACCTCGCCTCGTGGAAGGGCTATGTCGACACGCTGCGGGGCTCTGGGATCATGAACGTGGCCCCGGTGGTGACCAGCTCGAACGCGGTGCTGGACATCTCCGGCTCCGATGCGACCGCCAGCCTGCGCAGCGCAGCGCTGTATGGCGGCGGCATCGACTTCGACCTGCCGCCCGGCTACCTGCTGTCGCTGGGCTCGGCCACGCTGGGTGCCATCGTCGACGACATCAAGTGGGCGGATGCCAACGGCCTGCGCTCGACCATGACGCTGCGCGCCTACACCGATCCCAGCTTCATGGAGAACACCAAGACGCTGCTGGGCGAGCTGCAGGCGGCGGGCGCGCTGCCGAGCCAGGCGGTGGTGGTGGGCAACGCCAGCACCGCGACGCCGACCAACCCCGAGCTGACCAACATGGTGGCGCAGTATGTGGCGGGCCTGAACCTCGCCCCGACCGCCTCGGAGTCCGGCCTGTCGACCACGGGCGGCAGCACCACCGGCTCGATCATGACCGGCATCAAGAGCGCCGAGACCGCGACCGGCACGGCCGCGATCGCCCCCTATGGCGGCGTGCAGCTGTTCGGCGAAAGCGGCAGCGACCAGATGACCGCCATCGTGGCGCTGAACAGCCCAGGCCTTGGCACCCTGTCGACCAGCGGCGCCGGGACCGTGTCGGCGGACGGCTCCACCGTCACCGTCACCGGCACCCCCGCCAGCCTCGACGCAGCACTTGCCGCCATCGCCTTCACCCCAGCCGCCGGCGCCCTCGGCAAGGCCGTGCTCGACCTCAGCGTCACCGACGCCAAGGGAACCATCCAGGGACAGACCATGGTGTCGGTGAGCAATCTCGGGCAATCGGCTGCAGTGTCGGTCTCTGCCCTGAGTGCTGGCAGCACCGCCACCACCACGATCAGCGTCTCCACTCCGGCATCGGAGCACGACGTCCTGACCGCGACCGCAGGCGGCACCGTGACCAACGGCACCTTCCAGATCTCCGGCACCGCAGCCGCGGATGCGGCGGCGCTGGCCGGGCTGAAGGTGTCCGCAGGAACGGCGATCGCCGCACCCAGCCTGCAGATCCAGCTCTCGGGCGCTGCGGTCAACCTGATCGACAGCGGTGTCGGCCACGACACCATCACCTCGGCCGGCGGCAACAGCCTTCATACCGGCAGCACGGCGACAACCATCGTCGCAGGCCTGGGCGACACGATCTCGGCGGGTTCGGGGTCGGTGTTCGCCAGCGGCGCGCAGACCTTCACCTTCGTCGGTGGATCCAGTGCCGGCGACATCGTGAAGGGAGGTGCCGGCGGCGGCAGTTTCACGGCCGGCACCGGGGGTCATTCACTGCTGACGGCCGGCAGCGGGACGACGATCCTGCGGGCTGCCGGCGGCAACGACACGCTGATGGGCGGCGGCGGCACGACGCTCTACGGCTCGGCCAACAATGCGACGGTGCTGCACGCCAGCGGCGGCGACACCGTGGTCGGTGCCAACGGCTCCAGCATCGTCGGCCCGGCCAGCGGCACGGCGATCATCCAGGCGCAGGCCGGGAACGAGACGGTGGGCGGCGGCAGCGGCGCGATGAGCGTCACCGGTGGTGCCGGCAACCTCAACGTCACGCTCGGCACCGGCAGCGTGTCCGTGACCGGTGGTTCCGGATACGAAACGGTTCTGGTCGGGACGGGCAGCCATGCGATCCTCACCGACGGCGCCGGCATGGAGACCATCAGCCTGCAGCACGGTGCCGCGACGAACGCGCAGCTTTTCCTCAACGGCTTCGTGTCGGGCAAGGACCTGATCGCGCTGAACGGCTACGGCACGACGGCAGCTCAGCAGCTGGTGCAGAACCAGGTCGCATCGTCCGCAGCGTCGGGAACCGTGCTGAAGCTGTCCGACGGCGCCACCATCACGCTGAGCGGACTCTCGCACATCAGCGCCTCTGACATCAGCAGCTTCTGATGCGAGCACCCGCAACCGCTCGACCGATCTCGATCCTGGCTGTCGGGGTTGGCGACCGGCCCCTGTCGTAGACGACGCTCGACCGCGCAGTCTGCTTCCTTCATAGTCGGGTCGTGCGCAAGCCGTTCTGAAACCAAATCAAAAGGGAACGACGCCCGTGAGACTTCTGGTGACCGGCGGAGCCGGATATGTCGGCAGCCATGTGGTCTGGGCGCTGCGCGACCGCGGCGACGAAGTCGTGGTCTACGACAACCTGCGCCAGGGTCATCGCGAGGCCCTGCCTCCGGAGGTGCGTCTTGTCGAGGCTGAGCTCGCCGACAGCGCCGCGTTGGATGCAACCCTCGGCGACGGAACCTGGGACGGGGTGCTGCACTTCGCGGCGCTGTCGCTGGTGGGCGAGAGCATGCAGCGCCCGTTCCACTACATGACCGAGAATGCCGGCCTCGGGATCCAGCTGATCGATGCCTGTGTCCGCCACCAGGTCGGCCGGTTCATCCTGTCCTCGACCGCCGCCCTGTTCGGCAACCCCGAGACGATGCCGATCACCGAAACCACCCGGATCGATCCCGGCTCGCCCTACGGCGAGAGCAAGCTGATGATCGAGCGCGCGCTGTACTGGGCCGACCGCATCCATGGCCTGCGCTATGCGTGCCTGCGCTACTTCAACGCCGCCGGCGCCGACCCTGACGGCCGTTCCGGCGAGGACCATCGACCCGAAAGCCACCTCATTCCGCTGGTGATCGACGCGGCCCTGGGACTGCGGCCGGAGATCGTCGTGTTCGGTCACGACTACCCGACCGCAGACGGCACCTGCATCCGGGACTATGTTCATGTCGCCGATCTGGCGCAGGCGCATCTGGCGGCACTGGCGCAGCTCGACCGCGGCAGCGTGACCTACAACCTGGGCAGCGGCACCGGTCACTCGGTGCTCGAGGTGATCCGCAGCGTGGAGCGGGTCAGCGGGCAGACGGTGCCGATGCGCATCACCGATCGCCGTCCGGGCGACCCGGCCGTGCTGGTCGCGAGCTCCGAGCGGATCCGCGCCGAGACCGGCTGGACGCCGCGCTTCACCGTGCTCGACGACATCGTGGCGACAGCGCTCGCCTGGCGGCGGAAGAACCCGAACGGCTACGGCAACGCGCCGTAGCCGGCCGTCCCGGCCGGCGGGGGTGCAGGCCGCCTGTTGAGCGGCCTTGACGGATTGCTACCATAGGTGGTTAAACTCATGGAGTTGCGCGCGGCTTGCGTGTCATCCACGAGGCGTGACGGAGTGTCGGGCGACCGATCGTGACAGGCTGTATCGACATCTACGGCTATGCCATGGCGACCGGCAGCTGGCTCCTCTGCGGTTGGGCCCCGGGCTTCTCCACGCAGTCATTGACCGGCCAGCACAGGCTGCTGCTTCGTTTCGATCGCGGCGAGATTGCCGGCGACGCGCTGGTGGTCGAGACGGTACGGGGCGATCTGGGCGATCTCGGTTTCGGCGTGGCGATCCACCTGGCCGCGTCGCACGAGGCGCTCGGCATGCTGCGCTCGGCCGAGATCTCCTCGCAGGGCGAGAGCGTCGTGATGCAGACGACGCCTGACGTCACGCAGGACGACGACGTCGTCCTGGTCGAGGCGCTCAGGGCACAGCGATTGAGCGGGACCGGCTTCCACGCCAATCGCATGCGGCTCGTGCTGCAGTGGACCGGCTTCGATGGCCGCGACACGCTGGACCAGTTCGAGGGCCAGTTCGCCTTCAAGGCCGACGAGGCGGTGTTCTGCGGCAAGGCCGACATCCTGCTGAATGGCTGGCTCATGGCGGCACCTCCGGGCATCAGGGACGTGCGGATCCGATGCGGCCGCCGGTCGGTCCGGGTCGGCCTGCGCGATGCCGTTCGGGTCGGCCGGCCGGACGTGGTGGCGAAGTATGGCGACGCGTTGCGGAGCCACACCACCAACTGCGGCTTCGTCGTGCATGTCGTCGACTGCGTCGAGCGGGGCAGCATGGCCTATGTCGAGATCGAGGCCACCAGCGGCGACGTCGCCTATGTGCGGCTGCGGCCGTCGCGCCTGCGCGGCCTCGGCGCGATCCGCAACACGCTGTCGAACCTGGCACCGCGCTATGACGAGGTGCAGCGGACCTTCGACCTCATCGGGCCGGCGATCTCGCTGCTGAACGAGGAGCGGCTGGAGGCGGCCCGCACCTACCGGGAGATCTGCTTCGGCACGCCGCCCGCAGCACCGATCTGCTCGGTGATCGTGCCGCTCTACGGCCGGATCGACTACATGGAGGTGCAGGTGGCGCTGCTGGCGCAGGGCGCGTTCGCGCAGCATCACGAGCTGATCTACGTCGTCGACGATCCCGACGGCGCCGACGCCGCATCGCTGCTGGCCGACTCGCTGTTCCGGCGCTTCGGCCTGCCGCTGCGCCTGCTGCTGCTCGAGGAGAATGTCGGTTTCGCGCCAGCCAGCAATGCCGGGCTCAGCGTCGCCCAGGGCAGCTATGTCTGCTTCCTCAACTCGGACGTCTTTGCGCTGCAGCCGGACTGGCTCGATGCCCTGCTCGACGACTTCGCGCGGCACCCATCGGTCGGCATCGTCGGGCCGCTGCTGTTGTTCGAGGATGGCACGATCCAGCATCAGGGGTTGCGCTACGAGGCGCTGCCGGAATTCAGCCACTGGCTGTTTCCGATGCACCCCGGCAAGGGCAGCCGGCCCATGACCAGCCGGACGCTGGCGGTGCATCCCTCGATCACCGGCGCCTGCATGGTGATGTCGCGCGAGCTCGCCTCGGATCTGGGCGGCTTCGACGAGGCCTACATCATCGGCGACTTCGAGGATTCCGATCTGTGTCTGCGCGCAAGGCAGTTCGGCGCCGCGTCCGCGGTCGATCACGGCGTCGTCCTGTATCATCTGGAGCGCAAGTCGCAGGCATCCGGCGCGGAGACATGGCGCATGAATGTCACGCTCTATAACGCATGGCTGCATCAGCGGCGCTGGGCCGGACGCCTGGCGGCCGATGCGGCCGGACCGCGGGTCCGGGTCGCGGCGGCAGCACCGCTCGTGGCGGGTCTGGCAGCGCCGGACGCGCCGGTACCCGCATCCGTGCCCAACTGGCGTTGAGGGCGCATCGTGCCGTTCGCGATTGACGACGACCAGCCGGCCGGCGCGCTCCGTGTCCTGGTCGCCTCGCACAGCCATCCGCGGGTGCAGAATGGCGGCTCGGAGGTCGCGTCCTATGCGCTGTTCGACCGGCTGCGCAGCCGGAGCGACATCAAGGCCTGGTATTGCGGATGCAGCCGGACGGCATCGTTCGCGCGCGCCGGACAGTCGATCACGCAGCCCTTCGAGCGCGACGAGTATCTCTACACGCTGGGCCAGTTCGAATGGTTCAAGTTCGCCAACCGCGACACGGCGTTCGCCCGCGACTTCCGCACCCTGCTGCGCAACCTGCGGCCCGATATCGTGCATTTCCACCACTACATCAATTTCGGGATGGAGGTGTTCGGCTACGTCAGGGAGGTGCTGCCGGACGCCAGGATCATCCTGACCCTGCACGAGTTCCTGGCGATCTGCCATCAGCAGGGCCAGATGGTGACGCGGCCGCAGGGAAAGCTCTGCCGCCGCTCGGGCTACGTCGAATGCAGCCGCTGCTTTCCCGAGTTCCAGTCTGCCGACTTCTTCATCCGCGACGTCTACATCAAGCACTTCCTCAAGCACGTACATCATTTCCTCGCCCCCAGCCATTTCCTGGCGCGGCGCTATGTCGACTGGGGCATCCCGGAAGGCCAGATCAGCGTCGTCGAGAACGTATCGACGCCCCCGGCGCCGCATCCGGTCCGCAGCGCCCGCCGCCCCGGCATCCTGCGCGTCGGCTTCTTCGGCCAGATCTCGCTTCTCAAGGGCATCCAGGTGGTGATCGACGCAGCCGCCCTGCTCGACCAGGAGCAGCGCGGCGACATCCTGTTTGCCGTCCACGGCGACCACAGCAACCAGCCGGCCTCGTTCCAGACCGAGTTCCTGTCGCAGGTCGAGGCGTTCGGCAGCAACATCGTGTTCGAGGGCGCGTACGCGAACGGCGACGTCGACCAGCTGATGGCCGAGGTGGATGTCGTGCTCGTCCCCTCGGTCTGGTGGGAGAACTCGCCGGTCGTGATCCAGGAGGCGTTCCGCAACGGCCGGCCGGTGATCTGCTCCAACATCGGCGGCATGGCGGAGAAGGTGACGCCGGGCAGGACCGGGCTGCATTTCCAGGCGGGCAGCGCGCGCGCGCTGGCAGGCGTCCTGAAGACGCTCGTCGCCGATCCGGTCCAGCTGGGCGTTCTCGAGGGCGAGGTGGCCCGCCTGCCCCCCGGGGAGGATCCGCTCGCAGCGCATCTGCGGCTGTATCGCGAGCTGCTTGCGCCGTCGGCGCAGCCATCCGGCGTCGGCACCGACGTGAGCCTTCTCGAGGCTCCCTGAGCCGGCGCTGGTGCGCCCCGCCCGGGGGCCGCGCCGCTTTGCGGTTCCCTAGGGGGGACCGGCTTGGTATGATGGAGCACACGACGCCGAAGTGATCCAAGCGATGTCCATCACGCAGTCCGCGATCGAAGCAACGCATGGATGCATCGATTTCCTGTCCTATGCGGCGAGCCTGGATGGCTGGCTCGCCGGCGGCTGGATCGACCTGTCCTGGGACGATCAGGATCTCGCGCCGGACTGCCTGCTGGAGTTCGGCGATGCACAGGTGACCGGCGAGGCCACCGTCTGCATCTTCGCGCGTCCCGATGTGCGCAAGATCGGGGTCGGCGTGCTGATCTTCGTGCCGGGCGCGACCCGGCGCGCCGACGCGTTCCAGGACGCGATCCTGACCCGGGACGGACGCCGGTTTCGCCTGACTCCCTCCGAGCCGCTCGACCAGCCATCCGAGGCCGAGGCTATCCTGCGCACCAAGGGCCTCATCACCAGCGCCAGCCGGTCCGCTCGCCGCGCGCACCTGCTTCGCCTGCTGAACCGGCCCTCCTACAGCGGCACCGACACGCTCGGCACGCTGCAGCCGCCGGTGTTCCTGGAGCTGGACTCCGCCGCCCTCTGCCCGCCGGGCGGGCTGCTGCTGCGTGGCTGGTTCATCGACCCGTTCAAGTCGGTCGTCAGCATCCGGGTCCGCTGCGGCAGCGAGTCCCGCCTGCTGGACACGCGGCACTGGATCCCGATCCCGCGTCCGGACGTGCGCGAAGGCTTCTCCCGGCAATATGGCGGACTGGTCGATGCGTGCGGCTTCCTGTCCTTCGTCGACGACATCCATTCCTCCGGCGAAACGGCGTATTTCGAGGTGCAGACCCGGTCCGGCGACATCGCCTTCAAGCGGATCGCGGAGATCCGTAGCGCCGGCATCGATACCATCAAGGAGACGCTGAGCAACCTGGAGCTGCGCTACGACGAGCTGGCGCAGGGCTACGACCATGTGCTCGGTCCGGCGGTCGCGGCGATGAACCGGTTCCGGCTCATGGACGCCGTCGGCTTCAAGGAGATGACCTTCGGCGACGTCCCGCCCGCCCCGCGCTGCTCGATCATCGTGCCGCTCTACGGTCGCATCGACTTCATGGAGCTGCAGCTGGCCTTCTTCTCGCGCACGCTGGGCCACGAGCACGAGATCATCTACGTGCTGGACGATCCGACGCTGCTGCGCGCCACCGAGGCGCTGGCGACCTCCTGTCTCGCCCGGTTCCGCCTGCCGTTCCGGCTGGTCGCGCTGTCGGCCAATCTCGGCTACGCGCCGGCCAACAATGTCGGGCTGCGGCTGGCGCGCGGCGCGTATGTCTGCTTCCTCAACTCCGACGTGTTCCCGAAGACGCCGGACTGGCTCGACAGCATGATCGAGACCGCCGCGACACGGCCCGAGGTCGGCGTGGTGGGGGCGATGCTCGTCTTCGAGGACGAGACGGTCCAGCACGAGGGCTGCTCCTACGAGGCGCTTGCCGAGTTCGCCGGCTGGAGCTTCAGCCTGCATCCGCGCAAGGGACGCTATCCCAGCGACGATGACGACGTGCGGGAGGTCGAGGCGGTGACCGGCGCCTGCCTGCTGATGCCGATGCAGCTGGCGCGCGATGTCGGCGGCTTCGACGAGGGTTACGTGATCGGCGATTTCGAGGATGTCGATCTGTGCCGCAAGGCGCAGCAGCAGGGGCGTATCTGCGTCGTCGATCGGCGGGCGCGGCTGTATCATCTGGAGCGCCAGAGCCAGGGCGGCCAGCAATCGTCGTGGCGGCTGAACCTCACGCTCTATAATGCCTGGCGCTTCCAGAAGCGCTGGATGATCCCGGCGGCCGGATCGGCGCCGGTCTCGATGCCGGTCGAGACCGCGGACGCATCGACATGAACGATTCGCCGACCGACATGATGCCCGCCGCCGCCTCAGCGTCGGACGGACAGGCTCCGACCGCCGGCCGGGCAGGTCTTCCCAGCGTGCTGGTGATGACGCATTCGCACCCCAGGCTCACCCGCGGCGGCGCTGAGATCTCGGCCTTCACCCTCTACCGCGAGCTCAAGGCCCGCGGCGGCACCGCCTGGCTGCTCGGCTGCTCGAGCCCGAAGAGCGAGGTGAGGCTCGGCGCCACGCTGACCCAGCCGTACGGGCCGGACGACTATGTCTATCATCCCAACGCGGCGTTCGACTATTTCAAGTTCGCCAACCCCGATCCGCAATTTCCCAAGGTGATCGAGGAGCTCGTCGCCGAGCTCAAGCCCGATATCGTGCATACCCATCATTTCGTCCGGTTCGGCGTCGAGATGTTCAGCGCCATACGACGCGGCTGGCCGAGTGCCAAGATCGTGCTGAGCCTCCACGAGTATCTGGCCATCTGCAATCATCACGGCCAGATGATGAAGACCAAGACGTTCCGGCTGTGCGAGAAGGAAAGCTATTCCGCCTGCGCCGCCTGCTTCCCGCAGTTCGGCGAGCGCGACTTCTTCCTGCGCAAGCGCTACCTGCAGATGTTCTTCGACGATGTCGATTTGTTCATCTCGCCCAGCCACTTCCTGGCCGACCGGTTCCGCAGCTGGGGCCTGCCGGATGCCAAGCTGGCGGTTCTGGAGAACATGCCGCCCGAGCGCGACGGCAGCCGGTTTGCCGAGACATGGGTGCCGCCTGCCGTGACCCCCCTGCCTGTCCCGGTGTCGCCGCCTGTCGCCGACGGCATGTCCTCGTCCGGCGCCGCATCGCGCCGGCTGCGGAACACGGGGTCGATGCCGGGGCGATCGGCGGGCGCATCGTCGATGACGGAGCTGCGTCCGATCCGGTTCGGGTTCTTCGGCCAGATGTCGCCGCTGAAGGGGATCACCGTGCTGATGGACGCAGCGAAGCGCCTGAACGCGCTGGGGATACGCAACGCGGTCATCGAGATCTATGGCGACTATTCGAGCCAGCCGCTGGAGTTCCAGAAGGTGGTCGAGGAGGCTCTCGACGACGCGGGCGAGAACGTCGTCTTCCATGGCGCCTACGATAACGCGCAGGTCAATGCGCTGATGCAGCAGATCGACGCGATGGTGATCCCGTCCACCTGGTGGGAGAACTCGCCGGTGGTCATCCAGGAGGCGTTCACCAACGGCAAGCCGGTGATCTGCTCCAATATCGGCGGCATGGCCGAGAAGATCACGCACGGCGTCAACGGCCTGCACTTCGAGGTGAGCCGGCCGGCGAGCCTGGCGGAGGTGCTGGCGGATCTCGCGACCCATCCGCAGAAGCTGGCGGCGCTGACCGCGGGTGTCCGGCCGCCGCCGACGGCGCAGGAGGTGCTGGACCTGCATCTGGCGCTCTATGACGCCGTTCTCGCGCCGACCCCGCTTGGTCGCCATCACCTTGTCGCTTGAACGACTCGCGGAAATTGTCCTTAGTCGGCATACTGCGAAATTGCTGCAGTGCAAGATCTAACCAGGAGCGCGAAAACGCATGAACGGTGTCACGATCAGAGGTGCGATCGATCGGTTGGACAGCGAAGGTGCAGTTGGCTGGCTGTATGGCAGCGAATACACGTCGCCCCCGCTGATCCGCGCCTTCCTCCACCATGACCTGATCGGCGAGAGCGTCGCCGACGCCCACCGCCCCGATCTCGAGGAGGTCGGGTTCGGCGATGGTCGCTGCGGCTTCGAGATCCGGTTCGATCGGCCGATCGACTCCAGCTACCTGCCCTTCGTGACGATCAAGCCGCAGGATGTCGATCTGCATCTGCCGGTGTCGCTCAACAGCAGCGCCTACCTGGACCTGGTCAATGCCGTGCTGGTGGGATTCTCCGGCGCCGGCCGCAACCGCTCGGTGCTGGGCGGTCTGTGGACCGACCGGACCGACGCGCCGCAGCTCCTCAATGGCCGTGTCGCCGTCGGCGCCTGCGCGGCCGAGCTGCAGCCGCCGCTGCAGGAGCTGATCCGCAACGGCCACGTGCTGCTCCACAACGCGCTGGCTCCGAACGGCGTGAGCGGCAAGGACATCGCCAGCATCCAGACCGCGACGGCGCCGCGTCTCGTCGAGGACGATGCCGCGCTGAAGGGCGCGCTCACCGGCATCGCCGCCCTGCTGTTCCGCGAGTCGGTCGTGCGGCTGCTGCGTGCGGTGTTCGACGATCATCCGGTGGTCTATCGTCTCGACAGCTTCAGCGGAACGACGAGCTTCGGACAGGCGTCCGCCTTCGAGGGCCTGCCGTCTCCGGCCGAATGCGTGGCCGTCTATATCGGCAACCCGAACGGCCCGATCCGGATCGACCTGGTGCGCGACAGCCATGAGCTGCCGGAGTTCAGTCCAGGCGGCCATTCGCGCTGGACCGGCGCCGGCTCGGACGAACTCAGCCGGTTCGCCACCGAGGCCGGCCTCTCGATCGAAAGCATCGATCTCGACGCGCTCGACGTGGCGATTGTCGGTCCGGGCCTGGTGCATCGCGTCGTCGCCACCGGCGATGCGCCGGCGATGCGGGCGGTGGCCGCACCCCGGCGCGTGACCCCGACCCGGTTCCTGAGCGGCGACGGCACCTGGACCGAGGTCGGGCACGTTTCCGGTGCCCGCATTCGGGTGTAGCCTCCGGTCGGCGGCCCTGCGTCCGGGCAGCCGACAAGGAGCCGAACCCTGAGCCAGATCGAGCCGAACGCGACCGTCCACGTGGGAGACGTGGTGTTCGGCAACGACAGACCGTTGTCGCTGATCGCCGGGCCCTGCCAGATCGAGAGCCGTGCCCACGCCTTCGAGTGCGCGGGGGCGATCAAGGAGATGGCCGGCCGGCTCGGGATCGGCGTCGTGTTCAAGAGCTCCTACGACAAGGCCAACCGCACCAGCATCCAGGGGGCGCGCGGCGTCGGGCTTCAGGCGGCGCTGCAGATCTTCGCCGACATCCGCGCCGAACTGGCGCTGCCGGTGCTGACCGACGTGCATGAGCGGCAGCATTGTCCGATCATCGCCGAGGTGGTCGACGTGCTGCAGATCCCGGCCTTCCTGTGCCGGCAGACCGACCTGCTGGTGGCGGCAGCCGGGACGGGGCGGGTGGTCAACGTCAAGAAGGGCCAGTTCCTGGCACCCTGGGACATGCGCAACGTGCTCGCCAAGGTGACGGCTGCCGGCAACCCCAACGTCATGGCCACCGAGCGCGGCACCTCGTTCGGCTACAACACGCTGGTCTCGGACTTCCGGTCGCTGCCGATCATGGCGGGCTTCGGGTCCCCGGTGATCTTCGATGCCACCCATTCGGTGCAGCAGCCGGGCGGGCAGGGGGACAGTTCCGGCGGCCAGCGCGAGTTCGTGGCCGTGCTGGCGCGGGCGGCGCTGGCGGTCGGCGTCGCCGGCCTGTTCATCGAGACCCATCCGGACCCCGACCGCGCGCCGTCGGACGGTTCCAACATGATCGCCCTGCGCGATTTCGAGGGGCTGCTGCGCCGGCTGCTGGGCTATGACCGGCTGACCAAGGCTGCTTTGTCAGAGCAGGCGGCCTGACCGGACGCCGGCCAGGGAGGCGCGCATGAACCCGATTGTCGTGGTGCCGGCGCGCCTGCACGCGACGCGGCTGCCGCGCAAGCCGCTGGCCCTGATCGCGGGCGAACCGATGATCGTGCATGTCTGGCGGCGCGCGATGGAGACCGGGCTCGGCCCGGTGCTGGTCGCGGTCGACGACGAGGCGATCGGCGAGGTCGTGACCAGGGCGGGCGGCCGGGCCGTGCTGACCCGCCAGGACCATCCATCCGGTACCGACCGCATCGCCGAGGCGCTGGCCGGCATCGACCCGCAGGCGCTGCACGACGTGGTGATCAACTTCCAGGGCGACCTGCCGACGGTGGCGCCCCACGTCAGCCGCCAGACCGCGTCCCTGCTGGACGATCCGGACGTGGCGCTGGCGACGGCGGTCGCCCTGATCGCCGATCCGCGCGAGGCCGAGGCGGCGAGCGTGGTGAAGATGGTGGGCAGCCCGCTCGGCGGCGGCCGCTTCCGGGCGCTCTACTTCACCCGCGTCCGGGCGCCCTGGGGCGAGGGTCCGCTCTACCACCATATCGGCCTCTATGCATGGCGTCGGGCCGCCTTCCAGCGCTTCGTCTCGCTGCCGCCCTCGACGCTGGAGCGGCGCGAGAGGCTCGAGCAGCTGCGAGCACTGGAGGCCGGCATGCGGGTGGATGCGGTGCTGGTCGACGACGTGCCGCTCGGCGTCGACACCCCCGACGATCTCGCCCGCGCCCGGCTGCTGCTCGACCCGCTTGCCGCCCCGTCGCCGGCCGGGGCCTGACGTGACGGTGCGCGAGCGTCCGATGGCCAGCGGCATCGCCATGCCGCCCGAGCTCGATGCCGGCTCGGTGGCGGCCGCTGCCGCGAGTGTCGCCCGCACCCTGCAGATCGAGCAGCAGGGCCTGCTGGCGGTGCAGTCGGCGCTGCAGGCGGGCCTGGCGGAAGCGTTCGCCCGGGCGGCCGACGTCATCGAGCGCGCGGCCGGCAGCGTCATCGTCACCGGCATGGGAAAGTCCGGCCATGTCGGCCGCAAGATCGCCGCCACCCTCGCCTCGACCGGAACGCCCAGCCATTACGTGCATCCGGTGGAAGCCAGCCATGGCGACCTCGGCGTGCTGCGCGACACCGACGTGGTGCTGGCCGCCTCCTGGTCCGGCGAGACCACCGAGCTTGCCGATATCGTCGAGTACAGCCGCCGGTTCGGCGTGCCGCTGATCGCCCTGACCTCGCGGCCGGACAGCGCGCTTGGCCGTGCCGCCGATATCGGCCTGTTCCTGCCCAGCGCCGAGGAGGCCTGTCCGAACGGGCTCGCGCCCACCACCTCGACCACCATGCAGCTTGCCGCCGGCGACGCCCTGGCCATCCTGCTGCTGGAACGCCGCGGCTTCACCGCGACCGATTTCAACCGGTTCCATCCGGGCGGCAAGCTCGGCCTGCGTCTGATGCAGGTGCGCCGGTTGATGCATGGGGGCGCTGACATGCCGCTGGTGCCGATATCGGCCAGGCTTTCCGCGGGCATCGTCGAGATGACCTCGAAGCGGTTCGGCATCGTCGGCGTGGTGGATGCGAAAGGCGGCCTGATCGGCGTGCTGACCGATGGCGACGTCCGGCGCGCCTTCCAGACCAGCTTCACCGATCGTCCGATCGTCGAGGCCATGGGCGCGCGGCCGCAGACCGTCACCGGCGAGACGCTGGCGGTCAAGGTGCTGGCGCGGATGAACGAGGCGCGCATCACCAGCATGTTCGTCGTCGAGGGCAGGGTGCCGATCGGGCTGGTGCACGTCCATGACCTGCTGCGGGCCCGGATCGCCTGACCTGGACGGCTTCTGCTTCACGTCGAAGTTTCGACGCCCGCCTAGCGTGTGGAATAACGCGCGGATATGGTCGACAACGGAACCAGCGCGGCCCGATTGGTGAGAAGTCAAAGCCCATATGTTTCGTGTCGGTGATCAGATTCTCAAGCTGCCTGCGCCGTCCGAGCTGGTCAGCCGTCCGAATGTCAGCGAGCTGCAGCGCAAGGTCACGCGGAAGCTGCGGCCGCCCTCCCTCTCCCTCGACCTGTCGACGCAGGGCGTGCGTTTCGACTTTGCCTCGCAATCGGTGCTGGAGGTCCACTCCACCCATGCCGGACACTACCAGGATCAGTGCCTGTTCGGGTTCCACCACCTGCATGCGCTGGTCGGCCGCAACGGCGAGTTCAACTGCCAGGAGATCGACAACTATCCCGGCCGGCTGGCGCACTACCTGTCCAACGTGCCGCCGCCCAGCTACGTGGTCCCCGACATCCGGCGCGACGGGCCGGGCTTCCGGGTCAGCTTCGACCGGCTGGTGGACGAGGCGGTAACCAAGCTGGACGGGCCGGTCTTCTTCGGCAGCCCGATCGAGCCGGCCAACTGGGGGATGTGGCTGCTCAACGGCCTGCCCAACGCGTATGCCTTCGTCTCGACCGGCCAGGTCGGCCGTTTCCTGTGCTACGCGCCCTCGGAGTGGCAAAGAAACCTGCTGCTGTTCATGGGTGTCGCTCCGGAGAAGCTAATCGACCAGGCGCCGTGGCACACCTATCACTGCGCCGAGATCGTGCTTCACCAGTACTCGATGATCGACCTGGTTCCCGACGAGACCGCGCGGGCAATCTTTCGCAACATCGTCGGCCGCTGCGCGGTGAAGGGGCAGGCGCCGACCCCTGCCAAGATCTTCGTGTCCAGGCGGACGATCACCCGGCAGTCCGGCAGCAACTACCGGGCGCTGCAGAACGAGGACCATCTGGCCGAGACGCTGGAACGGCTCGGCTTCGTCGTGATCGAGCCGGAGCTGCTGCCGTTCGAGGAGCAGGTCCGCACCTTCAGCAACGCGAAGTTCATCGTCGGACTGGGCGGTGCGGCGATGTTCAACGCAGTGTTCGCAGCGCCTGGGACGAATCTCATCAGCATAGAAAGCACCTCGGGTTTTGCGCTGAATCACGCAAGACTGTTCGCATCCCTGGATCTGAATTACGGTTTCATCTTCGGCGAGCAGAACCAGGCCGCCGGGAACTATCCGCACAATCCCTGGACCATCAATGTCCCGGGCGTGGTTCAGGCGATCTCGCGCTTCGGGTAGCAAATCGTGACAGCAGGCAGTCAACGTTTGACACCGTTTGATTAAGCGCTAAGACGGTTCACATCCAGGGACCGGCACGGCAACGACAATACGGCTGCCACGAGGATGAAACGATCGGGTCGACCTCGTTGCGTCTCGTGCCTGGTGCTCCATCCGTCTTGCCGGACTGCACGAGCTGAAGGAAGTTTCCGAGATGCGGCGTGTCGTCTTTGTCGGTTCCCGTCCCTACCAGATGGACTACTACAAGAGGGACGTCGCAAACCTCTTTGCCGAGATGGGCGCCAACACCGGCAACCAGGCGATCACCTTCGGGCTCGCCTCGATGCTGGAGCCCGACATCAGGTTCCTGTCCTGGACGACGCCGGCTGCGGAGATACGCGAGGCCGGCGACATCCTGGCCGTTCCCATGGCGAACCATCTCGGCAACCATACCGATCAGAGCTGGCTTGCGGAACGGCTCGACGAGATCGACCTGCCTGTCGTCGGCCTGGGGCTTGGAGCGCAGGCGCCGTCCGATGCGGACGACATCCAGTTGACCCCCGGCACCCGTCGCTGGCTCGACACCCTGATCAGGCTCGCCCCGGACCAGTCCCGGCCGAGCCTTGGCCTGCGAGGCGCCTTCACCGCCGACCAGATGGCCAAGCTCGGCTTCGGGCAGGCCGGCCTGGTCACCGGCTGCCCGTCCAACTTCATCAACAAGAGCAACGATTTCGTGGCCAGCGTGAAGACTGGATTCTCACGACGGCCGACAAGCATCGCCGTCACCGCCGGCATCCCCTACACGCCCGCCCTCACCTCGATCGAGCGCGATCTGGCCGATATCGTCACCCTGACCGGCGGCGCCTACATCGTCCAGCACGGCATCAACATGGTCCAGATCGCGCGCAACCAGTTCGACAGCATGGATCAGCAGCATCTGGAAGACTGCCGCGCCTACATCATGCCGGAGAAGTCCCGGGGCGAGTTCATCCGCTGGTGTCGCCAGTACGCCCATGCCTTCTTCGACGTGCCGTCCTGGATGGATTACCTCAGGCGGTTCGATTTCGTCGTCGGCAGCCGCTTCCATGGCGTCATGCTGGCCATCCAGGCCGGCGTGCCTGCGGGCTGCATCACTCACGACAGCAGAACGACCGAGCTCTGCCAGACGATGGGCATCCCCTATTGCCACTACGGCGACATCGCCGGCCCGCTGACGCATCGCAACGTCATGGATTACTTCAGCTTCGATGTCGACCGCTACACCGACCTGAGGCGAACCTACAAGAAGCGCTTCCTGGGCATCTTCGAGGCCGCGGGCATCGCGTCCGACCGGGCGCTTGCCGACCTGACCTGATGCATCCGAGCTGGCCTGGCGCCCCGGGGTCGGCTTGAGCCGCCTGCGGCGATCAGGCAAGGTGTGGATGGTGATCGGGGACGACGGATGGACTATCAGACTGCATTGAATGATGCGGCTGCCCGGCTCAAGGACGGTGACGTCGTCGGCGCCCTGAAGCGCCTGTCCGATCTGACAGTCAGCGATCCCCACGATCTGCGAGCCTATCTGGAGGCCGGCAACATCGCAGCCCAGCTCGGGGACAGAGCCGAGGCCGAGCAGTGGTACGACCGGGCCCAGCGCGTCTCGGACCGGAACTTCTGGCCCTACTACCTCAAGGCGAAGCTGTGCGAGCGCTTCGGGGACCGTGCGGCCAGCATGGAATGCCTGACGATGGCGGCACGTAAGTGCAAGGGACATGTCTCGGAGGAGGAATACACCAACATCCTCAAGTCGCTGTCGGACATCCGGTCCATCGTCCTGGGTCCCCCTCCCGACGAGATCCGTCGTCGGCTGCGACAGCAGAACGTGGCAGGCAAGGTTCTCGACAACGCGGTGAGGGTGTCTCTCGTCAAGGACGAGGAAGATATCCTCTATGCCAGTCTGGCATCCTCATACGAGAACGGCATCAGGTTCTATGCCATCGCCGATAATCTGAGCACCGACGGCACACGCGGCGAGATCGACCGCTTCATCGCCGACCACCAGGACTGCATCGTCTACGTGGTCCGCGACCCGGTGGTGGGCTACTACCAGTCCGCCAAGACGATGGGGCTCGTCCACCTGGCCGTGACGATGCTCGAGGGAGCCGGCAAGACGATCGACTGGGTGTTCGCTCTGGATGCGGACGAGATGCTGCACGTCACCGATCCCGGGCTCGATCTGCATTCCCTGCTGTCGCGTGCCGACATGCAGCAGACCCAGATGCTCGCCTACTGGCTCTGCAACGCGTCGAACAGCATGGCCCATGAGCGGATCGACCCGAACGACGATCTGTCCGCGCGGTTCGACACCTTCTCGCTCCATCACAACAGTCCGACGCGAAAGGTCGCCTTTCGCCATGCGCCGAGCGCCGTCATCGAGCAGGGCAACCACTACTGCCGCGGCATCGCGCGGGATCCGTCCGAGATCGCAATCGGTTCCCAGTACGGCATCTTCCTGAAGCACTATCCGATCAGGAGCATCGAGCAGATGCGCAAGAAGATCCTGAACGGCGGCAAGGCGCTGGAAGCGCAGACGGTCACGGTCGGCGGCGCGCACTGGAAGCAGGACTACGACACCTTCATGAAGCGCGGCGACGACTACCTGCGGGAGAAGCTCGCGAACTTCCACCGCATCAATGTCAACCAGGCGGAGGGGCTCCGCTGAGCGGGATCTCGCGGCACTGCGTGCTGCCGCGGCTGCGGATCATCCGTCCCGCCGATCGGACCGAGCTGCCAGCGGGGCGCCGACGCTCGTGCTGAGACCGGGCTGTCCGGTCAAGGCGCTGCGAACGATCCCGCAACGATCGATCGATTGCGGTTCATGGTAGTGTCCGCCGCCGTCTGGATCGTCCTGATCGCCGTCGTGGCGATCACCGGTGCCGGAGCCGCGATCTGGCACCGCATCCGGCGGCGCTCGCGGTGGCGTCGCCTGGACTGGCCGCGCGAGCCGAGCCTGAAGGAGTTCTCGGGCGCCTGCATCGACTATCTCTACCAGGATGGCTGGAGCTACCATGGCGGGGGGTCGCGGATCTTCGTCGAGGTCTGCCGGTTCCGCAAGAACGGCAAGGACATGATATTCCTGTTCGTGACCGGCCGCGTGCAGTTCGACGCCATCCAGCGGGCACTGAGCGTCCTGCGGGTCATGCCGTTCGGTCCGATCCTGGTCGTGACCTGGACGGCGCCCGACGACCATCTCCTGGACGCCATCAGGCAGGTGAGCTGGAACTGCATCTCCGTGCGCGAGCTGAGCCGCGTCGAGACGCTCTATGACGGCTTCACGATCAATCGCTGACCCTGCCGGTCCGACCCGGCTACCGGCAGGGATGGCAAAGTCTTGATCGAGGACGTGGCTCGTCTCATCATGAACAGCGAAGTATCTAAAATGATCCGCAGTCGCCGGTTCTGGACATGCAGCTGACGCCTCGATGACTGGTCTCGGCTCATTGTAAAGTCTTGCATCGGGCTTTGGCTCTCGCCTACGTTGTTGTTGCGCCTTGCTGGCGGATCAGGAACTCGGACATCGTGGAATTGAGGTCACAGGCGAGGTCGCGTCGTGGATGACACGAGAACAGTCGACGTCAGCGGCTGGCTGGTGGAAGCTGATCCCGTGGAACCGGCTTCCCTCGGCGGATCAGCTCTCGTGGAACCAGCGGATCACTGCCGCCGGTCCGTCTGGGGCCGGTTCGACCAGCGCTGGTATCTGAACCGCTATCCGGACGTGGCGCCGCAGCTTGCCGCCGACGGCTTTGCCGACGCCGAGCACTACTACCGCGAACGCGGCTGCAAGCTGGGTCATTCGCCCAACATGTTCTTCGACGAGACCTGGTATCTCTCGGTCTATCCCGACATCGCGGCCCATGTCGCCGCGGGCGGCGCCGCATCCGGCTTCGCGCACTACTGCACCGACGGTCATGCCGGGCGCTCCCCGCACTGGCTGTTCGATGAAGGCCACTACCTCGCAGCCAACCGGGACGTCACGCCCGCCCTGCTGAAGCAGCTGCAGCTCGTCAACGGCTACGACCATTATCTGACCATCGGCGATGCCGAGTACCGGCACGGCCACAAGTTCTTCGACCCGCAGCTCTACCAGCAGAACGCGGCGGAGGGCGATGCGGCCCGCAGCAGCCATGGCGGCCCGTTCGAGCGCTTCCTCGCCGATGGCAGCCGCGCCGGCAGCGTCGCGCGCCTGTCCTGGTATTTCGATCCGCACTGGTACCTGCAGACCTATCCCGACGTGCAGACCGAGATCGCCGACGGCTGGTGGAGCTGCGCGCTGCATCATTTCCTGGCCAATCGCACGCCGCTTCGCTACGCGGCCCTGCAGTGGTTCTCCGAGGATCTCTACGGCAAGACCTATCCCGACGTGCTCGACGCGGTGATGGACGGCGTGTTCCGCAACACCTACGAGCACTTCGTCCGGCACGGTGCCGCGGAACGGCGCAAGCCGCATCCCGACGTCGACCTCGTGCGTCACTTCCATTCCCTGCGCGTGCAGACCGAACTGGAGCGGGGCGACTTCCCCGACGCGTTCGCGCACTGGCTGTCAGGCCGGGCCGCGGAGGCCGACGGCCTGGTCGCGGCACCGATCCTGGAGGCGCAGAGCAAGCAGCTGTTCCTGCGCATGGCCGAGACCATGCTGCCGCAGTTCGCGCGCGCCAGGCTGGACTTCGCAGTCCGCGACGCGCCTGCCGTGAGCGTCATCGTCGTGCTGCACAACCAGTTCGCCCTGACGATGACGGCCCTGGCCTCGTTGCGCAGCTGCTTTGGCGGCGACATCCAGCTGATCATCGTCGACTCCGGCTCGCGCGACGAGACCCGCCGCATCGCGCGCTACGTGACCGGCGCGCGGATCATCCGGTTCGAGCAGAATGCGGGCTTCGTGGAGTCGTGCAACACGGCGCTGAACCACGTGACGGCCCCTGCCGTGCTCTACCTGAACAACGACGTGACGCTCGGATACCGCTCGGTGCAGCTGGCACTCGACCGGCTCGCGTCGGACGTGCGGATCGGCGCGGTCGGCGCCAAGTTCATTCGCACCAACGGCGCGCTCCAGGAGGCCGGATCGATCATCTGGCGCGACGGCTCGACCGCCGGCTACCTGCGCGACGCCGACCCCGGCATCCCGGAAGCCAATTTCGTGCGGGAGGTGGATTTCTGCTCCGGCGCCTTCCTGATGGTGCGCGCGTCCTGTCTCAAGGCGCTCGGCGGCTTCGACGACGACTACCGGCCGGCCTATTACGAGGAGACCGACCTCTGCGTCAGGCTCAGGAAGGCCGGCTACCGGATCGTCTACGATCCCTCCGTCGTGATCCAGCATGTCGAGTTCGGCTCGGCCGGCTCCGCGCGCTCGGAGCGCATGATCCAGCGCAACCACAAGGTGTTCGTCGAGAAGCATCGCGACTGGCTGCGCTACAAGTATCCGCCGCGTCCGCGCAACGCGCTGTTCGCCCGCTCGCCCAGGCCCGGCTGCGGCCGGATCCTGTTCATCGAGGACCGGATCCCGATGCGCGACCTGGGCTCGGGCTATGTGCGCTCCAACGACATCGTTCGCGCCATGGCCGCCCTCGGCTACCATGTCGGCGTGTATCCGATCTATCCGGCCACCACCAGCGTGCTCGACACGCTCGCCGACTTCCCCGAGACCGTCGAGCTTCTCTACGATCGCGGCCTGGAGGAGCTGCCCGGCTTCATCGCCGAGCGCAGCGGCTATTACGACATCGTCTGGATCGGCCGGACGCACAACCTGGAACGCCTGCTGCCGATCCTGAGCGATGCGTCCTCGTCCCTGCCCGAGCACAGCGTGGTCCTCGACACCGAGGCGGTCAGCGCGCCGCGGACGGTGGAGCGCGCGCGCGTGCTCGGCCTGGCCCAGGACGAGGACCTGGACGCGATGCTGCGCAAGGAGCTCGCCTGCGCCTATTTCTGCCAGAAGATCGTCGCCGTGAACGAGCGCGACGCCGCGCTGATCCGCTCGACCGGCCATACCAACGTCGCCGTGCTCGGCCACATGAAGGAGCCCGCTCCCACGCCGGCCGGCTGGGGCGAGCGGGCCGGCCTGCTGTTCCTCGGCGCGTTCCACGAGGCGTCGAGCCCCAACTACGACAGCCTGATCTGGTTCGTGGGCGAGGTGCTGCCGCTGCTGCACGACCGGCTGTCGCCCGATGTGCGGTTCACCATCGCGGGCTATGTCGATCGCCGGGTGGACATGTCGCCGCTCAGGCGTCACAGCCGCGTCGACCTGATCGGCCCGATCGACGATCTCGCCCCCCTCTATGACCGCCACCGCATCTTCGTGGCGCCGACGCGCTTTGCCGGCGGCATCCCGTTCAAGGTGCACGAGGCGGCCGCCTACGGACTGCCGGTGGTGGCGACGGAGCTGCTGTGCCGCCAGGTCGGATGGGTCGACGGCGTCGACATCCTGTCCGGGGGAACCGGCGACGCGCAGCGCTTCGCCGATCGGATCCTCGATCTGTACGAAAGCCGCGAGCTTTGGGATGCGGTGCGTGCCGGAGCCCTGCACCGGATCGAGACCGAGAACGACCAGGCCGGATACCACGACCGGCTGGCGGCCATCCTCGCCGACGTCAAGGCGGAGGGAGGTCACCTGCAGCAGACGGCCGGCTGATCGCAGCCGGCCGTCTGCTGATCGAGACAAGCCTTGCGGCCGGGGACTAGTCTCGGCCGGACGCGTGATGGCGGAGACCACCAGATGCAGGATGCGGCCGATCCGCCGGACGAGCGCCAGCCGGCCGAAGCCTCCGACCTCTACGGCGCGATCGATGGCTTCAGCCTGCCCGGTTTGATCAGCGGGTGGGCGGTCAGGAGCCGCGACGGTCAATACGGCGCCGACCTGCAGATCCAGGCCCGGCGCGGCCAGACCGTCCTGCTGAGCACCGCGCCTGCCGGACCGCGCCTCGACGTCACCGGCAGCGTCGCCATCCCGGCCGCCTTCGTCATCGACTGCGCGGCCGTGGCGACCACCGACGAGCTGCTCGACGGCGCGGTGGTGCTGGTGGTCGTCGATGCCGCCGGGCAGGAGAAGGCGCTCGACATCTATGCCCCGGTGGGCGACCGGGCGCGCGAGGAGAATGCCGCGCAGGCGCTGGCGCGCGCCGCCGCCCGTGCCGCCGCCGCGATCGACCGCAGCCCGACGATGGGCGGCTGGAGTTCCGCTCCCGAACGCCAGCCGCTTCGCCACGTCTCCAACGCCCTGCGGATCACCTTCATCGGCGCCGGCAGCACGGTGTTCGCCAAGAACCTGCTCGGCGACATCCTGAGCGAGCCCGCGCTGTCGGCAAGCCGCATCTGCCTCTACGACATCGATCCCGAACGCCTGCGGGTGTCCGAGGTCGTCGCCGGGCGGATCGTGCAGATGCTCGGCGTGCAGGCGCGGATCGAGACCACCACGGATCTGGGGCGCGCGCTGGACGGCGCCGACTACGCGATCAACATGATCCAGGTCGGCGGCTACCGACCCGGCACCGTCACCGATTTCGAGATCCCCAACCGGTTCGGCCTGCGCCAGACCATCGGCGACACGCTCGGCATCGGCGGCATCATGCGCGCGCTGCGCACGATCCCGGTGCTGACCGGCATGGTGGCCGAGATGGAGCGGCGCTGCCCGGACGTGCTGCATCTCAACTACGTCAACCCGATGGCGATGAACTGCTGGGCGCTCGCCCGCTCCAGCCGCATCCAGACGGTCGGCCTGTGCCACAGCGTGCAGGGCAGCGCGGCCGAGCTGGCCCAGGATATCGGCGTGCCGGTCGAGCAGATCGACTACCTGGCGGCCGGCATCAACCACATGGCGTTCTACCTGCGCTTCGCGAGCGGCGGCCAGGATCTGTATCCGCGCATCCGGCAGGTGGCGGCGGAAGGCCGCGTGCCGCCGCACAACCGGGTGCGCTACGACCTGCTCAGGCGGTTCGGCTATTTCGTGACCGAGTCGAGCGAGCATTTTGCCGAGTACGTGCCGTGGTACATCAAGCAGAACCGCAAGGAGCTGATCGGTCGGTTCAACATCCCGCTCGACGAGTATCCGCGCCGCTGCGAGCTGCAGATCGCCGACTGGAAGAGCCTGGAGCGCGACCTGCAGGATCCGGCGCGCCCGCTTCGCGTGGTGCGCAGCAACGAGTACGGCGGCACCATCATCAACGCGATCGAGACCGGCCGCCCGGCGGTGATCTACGGCAACGTTCCCAATGACGGGCTGATCGACAACCTGCCCAGGGAGGCCTGCGTCGAGGTGCCGTGCCTGGTGGACGGCACCGGCCTGCACCCGGTCCGCGTCGGCCGCCTGCCGCTGCAGCTTGCGTCACTGATGCAGACCAACGTCAACGTGCAGGCGCTGGCCGTGGAAGCGGCCCTGACCGGCCGTCGCGAGCATGTCTATCACGCCGCCATGCTCGACCCGCACACCGCCGCCGAGCTCGATCTCGATCAGATCGGCAAGCTTGTCGACGAGCTGCTTGAGGCGCACCGCGCCTGGCTCCCGGACGCGCTGTTCGCCTGAGACACGTCACGCGCCGCGGCATCGTCAGGATTTCGGAGTTTCATGCAGGGCGGTGGTGGAGCTGAGCGGGATCGAACCGCTGACCTCCTCATTGCGAACGAGGCGCTCTCCCAACTGAGCTACAGCCCCGCCATGCGAGGGCTGAAAAGTAGCCAAGGCGAGGCCCAAGTCAAGGGCCGTGAACGGATCGCCGCCGGGCAGGGGCGGATTGTTGCGTGGGCCGGGCCGGATCGGTAGCTTGCCGCGCAGCCTCGACATAAGGACCGCCTGCCGTGATCACGGCCATCTTCGCACTGCTCTACCTGCTGATCCGCATCTACGTGGCGGTGCTGCTGATCTCCTGCCTGTTCAGTCTGCTGTTCGCCTTCCAGGTGCTCGACAGCCGCAACCGGCTGGTCCGGACCATCGGCGAGTTCCTCTACCGGGCCACCGAGCCGGTGCTGGGGCCGGTGCGGCGCATCCTGCCGCAGTTCGGCAACGTCGATCTCAGCCCGCTGGTGGTGCTGCTGGTGCTGCAGTATCTCGCGGTGCCGCTGCTGATCGCGATCGAGACCGCCATCCTCACCCATTCGACGCAGCAGTTCTTTTCGTGAGCGTCACGGCGCCGGTGCACCAGCCCGGCGTGGCCGGAGCCGGGCGCGTCGCCGTGCTGATCCCCTGCTACAACGAAGCCGTCGCGATCGCCCAGGTGGTGCGCGACTTCCGCGCGGCCCTGCCGGATGCCATCGTCTACGTCTATGACAACAACTCCAGCGACGAGACCCGGGCTGTCGCCCGCGCCGCCGGCGCGGTGGTGCGGCTTGAGACGCTGCAGGGCAAGGGCCATGTGGTCCGGCGCATGTTCGCCGACATCGAGGCCGACTTCTACGTGCTGGTCGATGGCGACGGCACCTACGACTCCGCCGCCGCCCCGACCCTGATCCGGCGGCTGCGCGAGGGCGGGCTGGACATGGTCAACGCCGCCCGCGTCACCGACCGCACCGCCGCCTATCGCCGCGGCCACGTGCTCGGCAACCGCGTGCTCACCGGCCTGGTCACCACCATCTTCGGCAAGCGGCTGTCGGACATGCTGTCCGGCTACCGGGTGTTCTCGCGCCGCTTCGTGAAGTCGTTTCCGGCCCTGTCGTCCGGCTTCGAGACCGAGACCGAGCTCACCGTCCACGCGCTCGAGCTGCGCATGCCGATCGCCGAGCTGCCGACCCGCTACATCGAGCGCCAGGAAGGCTCGGCCTCGAAGCTGCGCACCTATCGCGACGGCGTCCGCATCCTGCGCACCATCGTCGTGCTGATGAAGCAGGAACGCCCGTTCGCCTTCTTCTCGTGCATCGGACTGCTGGCGCTGCTGGCCGGCTTCGCGCTCGGCGTGCCGGTGGTGGTGGAGTTCTTCCGCACCCGCAGCGTGCCGAGGCTGCCGAGTGCCGTGCTGGCGCTGGGGCTGGTGCTGATCGCCTGCCTCAGCTTCGTCTGCGGCCTGATCCTGGACAGCGTCACGCGGGGCCGGCTCGAGTTCAAGCGCCTGACCTACCTGGCCCACCCGGCTCCGGAGACCGACCCGGCCTTCGCGCCGTGACGCCCCCCGGCACGGTGCGCCGTGCCGGGGTCCCGGTGCTGCCGTTGTGGCTGATCTACGGCCTGGGCGCCCTGCCGATGGTGGCGTTCCTGGCGATCGCGACCCCGCCCATGCAGGTCGCCGACGAGGACGCCCACTTCCTGCGCGCGGTCCAGCTCGGCCAGGGCGGCGTCCTGGCTGCAAGCCGGCCCGACACGCTGAACGGCCTGCTCCCCGGGAGCGCCGTCCGCTTCGCGCGCGGCCTCGACCAGCCGCCGGCTGCGGGCGAGACCGTGCGCTGGTATCAGGCCCGGACCGGGCTCCGGCGCGCCGGCTGGAACAGCCGTCCGGTGGCGGCCTTCTTCGGCAACACCGCGGTCTATCCGCCGGTCTTCTACCTGCCGGCAGCACTCGCCATCGATGCCTCGCGGCTCTGCGGCGCCAGCCTCGCCGCCTCGCTGCGGGCCGGCCGGATCGCCCAGGGCCTGGTCTCGGCGGCGCTGGCAGCACTGGCGCTCGGCATCGCCCGACGCGGCCGGCTCGTGCTGTTCCTGCTGCTCAGCCTGCCGATGACGCTGTCGCTGTTCGGCTCCTGCTCGCAGGAAGGCCCGATGCTGGCGACCGCCTCGCTCGCCGCCGCCTGGCTGTCGCGACGCGACGCGCAGGCGCCCGGCACGACCGCCGGCTGGCTCGGCATCGGCCTGCTGCTGGGCACGCTCGGCGCGGCGAAGCTTCCCTCCATCCTGTTCGGCCTGATCCCGGCCTGGCTGGGCGTCGCGTGCGGGCGGAGCCGGGCCGGCCTCGCCGCCTCGGCCGCCGCCCTGCTGGTCTCGCTGGGCTGGCTCACGGTCGGCGCCGTCCCGCTGATGGGAGGGCTGCAGCGGGCAGGGGTGTCGCCGTCCCGGCAGCTTGGCCTGGTGCTGACGCATCCGCTGCATGCGGGGCTGGTCGCGTTCCAGACGCTGCACGTGTTCGGCCCCACCCTGGCGCGCGAGACCGTCGGGGTGCTCGGCCTGCTGGATACGGTGCTGCCGGCCTCCTTCTATGCGGCCGCGTTTCTGTGCCTGTGCTGTGCCGTCGGCGCCGACCGCTGGCCCCTGGCGCCATCGCCGCCGCCGTTGCGGCCGGCCGGCGCAGGCTGGGCGATCGCCATCCTGCTGGCAGGCTCCGTGGCCATGATCTTCGCGCTGTTCTACCTGGTCTGGACGCCGGTCGGCGGCGCGCTGATCGAGGGCGTGCAGGGCCGCTACCTGCTGCCGCCGCTGCTATTCTCCACGCTGCTGCTGCCGCGTGTCGATCCGGCCGGGGCGCTGCCGCCGGCGCAGCGCCGGTTCGCTGCCGGCTTCCTCCTGCTGGTCTGGTGCGTCGTGCCTGCGACCGTGCTGGCCCGCTATGCCTGAAGCCGCGGATACGGCGATCGCCTGCCGGGCAACCGGCTGCGTCCGGACCGGCGCAGGCCTGCTCATGATCTGCGCCGCGCTGATTCCCGCCGCCTGCTGTCGAGCCGAGGCGCCGCAGGCCGCCGCCGCGACCGCGTCCGTCGCAGCCAGGCCATGGATGGACCCTGCCGTGTCGCCGGACCGTCGAGCCGCGCTGCTGGAACAGCGGCTGTCGGACACGCAGCGGCTGCAGCTCGTCCGGGGCGACTACGCCGTCGCCGCGAGCTTCCTTCGTCCGGCCAACCTGGTCCCGCCCGGCGCGATCGGATCGGCCGGCTTCGTGCCGGGCATCGCCTCGCTCGGGGTTCCGGCGCTGCAGGAGAGCGATGGCGGCATCGGGGTCGCCGATCCGGTCGACGGCACGACCCGCCGGCCGAGTCGCGGCCCTGCCGGCTATGCGACCGCGCTGCCGTCGGGCCTCGCCACCGCCGCCACCTGGAACCGCGACATCGCCTATCGCGGCGGCGCGATGATCGGCCGGGAGGCGCATCGTCTGGGCTTCAACGTCCTGCTCGCCGGCGGCGTCGATCTGGCTCGCGAGCCCCGCGACGGGCGCACCTTCGAGTATGCGGGCGAGGACCCGCTGCTGGCCGGGATCATGACCGGCGAGCAGGTGCGCGGCATCCAGTCGCAGCACGTCGTCTCCACGATCAAGCACTGGGCGCTCAACGACCAGGAAGCCGGACGCACCGCGCTCTCGTCCGACATGGACTGGACGGCCGCGCGGCAGAGCGACCTGCTGGCGTTCGAGCTGGCGCTCGATGTCGGCGATCCGGGTGCCGTGATGTGCGCCTACAACCGTGTCAACGGCGTGCAGGCCTGCGGCAGCGACATGCTCCTGAACCGGACGCTCAAGCGCGACTGGGGCTTCAAGGGCTGGGTGATGTCGGACTGGGGCGCGGTGCATGCCGCCACCGATGCCAATGCCGGGCTGGACCAGGAGTCCGGCAGCTTCTTCGATCAGGCCAATGGCGGCCGCTTCTTCGGTGCGCCGCTGCGGGCGGCCCTCCGCGACGGCACCGTGACGTCGCGGCGCCTGGGCGACATGGCGCATCGCATCCTGCGTTCGGAGTTCGCCCACGGCCTGTTCGACGATCCGGCCACGCGAACCGTGCCGATCGACGCGGGCGCGGACGCCGCGGTGGCGCGGGCGGTCGAGCAGGAGGCGATCGTGCTGCTGAAGAACGCGGACGCGGTGCTGCCGCTCTCCAGGACCGTCGGGTCGGTGGCGGTCATCGGCTCGAACGCGGCCGCGGGCGTGCTGGAAGGCGGCGGCTCGTCCGTGGTCTGGCCGGTCGGGGGTCCGGCGCCACCGGTCGACGCCGAGACCGGGTTCCCGCGGCCGCTGATCTGGAACCCGTCCTCGCCGCTGGCTGCCATGCGGCTCGCAGCACCGGCGACGCGCTTCGCCTACGATACCGGAGCCGATCCCGCCCGGGCTGCGGCGTTGGCCGCGAAAGCGCGTGTCGCCATCGTCTTCGTCAACCAGTGGCTGACCGAGTCCGTCGACGCCGCCAGCCTGTCGCTGCCCACCGACCGCCAGACCGGCGTGAACCAGGACGCGCTGGTCCGTGCGGTGGCCAGGGCGAACCCGAACACCATTGTCGTCGTCGAGAGCGGCGGCGCCGTGCTGATGCCATGGCTGCGGCAGGTGAAGGGCGTGCTGGAGGCCTGGTATCCGGGCTCCGGCGGCGGGGCCGCCATCGCCGACATCCTGTTCGGCGCCGTCGACCCATCCGGCCGCCTGCCGATCAGCTTTCCCGCCTCGGAACAACAGCTGCCGCGTCCCGTGCTCGACGCTCCCACCCCCGGCCGCGCCGACTTCCACGTGAACTACGACATCGAGGGTGCGGCTGTCGGCTACAAGTGGTTCCAGCAGCAGCGCCTGACGCCGCTGTTCCCGTTCGGCTACGGGCTCGGCTACACCAGCTTCGCCTTCTCCCGCCTCGCCGTCACGTCGCCCGACACGCCGAGCGTCACGTTCGACGTGACCAACACCGGCAGCCGTGCCGGCGCCGTGGTGCCGCAGCTCTATCTCGGGCTGCTCGGACGCGGCGAGGCGCCGGCGCGGTTGATCGCCTTCACCAAGCTGCATCTGAAGCCGGGCGAGACCAGGCATGTCGCCATGACCGGCGATCCGCGCCTGCTTGCCGAGTTCGACGGGCGCTCCGACCGCTGGGTGATCAAGGCCGGCCGCTACCCGTTCCGCCTCGCCACCTCGTCCAGCACCATCATACAGACCGTGACCGCCACCCTGTCACCCCGAACCCTGGACCCCTGATCCGGGTCTGGGGCCGGCGGCCCCAGCGGGTCCAGGGCAGCGCCCTGGCCTTACTGCCCCTGCAGCCCCGCCTTGCTCACGACAGGGCTGACGGTCGGCACCGGCAGGGTGCCGCGTCCGGTATTGCCGCTGTCTGCCGGCGGCCGCTGCCCGACCGTGCTGTTCGCGTCCGGATACCAGTCCGGCACGGTCGCGCGGTGGTCGTTGCGCGCGGCGTCCTGGTTGGTCTTCTGCAGCTGCCGGTAGAGCGAGCGCTGCGTCGCATAGGGATCGAGCGCGCCCTCGTTCAGCTTCTTGAGGTCGTCGATATGCGGCGCGATGGCGTCGACGGCGGCGAGCCCGGTGGAGATCGAGTTGAGGTGGTTGATGCCGTTGAAGGCCACCCAGGTATAGGGGCTGATCAGCGTGTCCAGGCCGCGGCCGACGCCGTCCCGCACGCCCGACGGACCGAACACCGGCAGATAGAGATAGGGGCCGGCCGGGATGCCCCAGAGCGCCAGCGTGGTCGCGCCGTCGGCGGAATGGTCCGGATAGCCGACGCGCTTGGCCACGTCGAGCACGCCGCCGATCCCGGCCGTCGAGTTGATCAGGAAGCGCATGAAGGTGTCGCCGGCGCGACGCGGCTTGGTTTCCAGCACGTCGTTGGCGAACTGCACCGGTGCCCCGAGATTGTTGAGCACGTTGTGGATGCCGGTGCGCACCGGAGCGGGAAACACGTAGTTGTAGCCGCGCGCCACCGGGGTCAGCACGTAGGTCAGCAACCCGTCATTGACCGCGTAGAACACGCGGTTGGTCGGCTCGAACGGATCGTTGGTCGCCTTGTAGTCGGCGAGCGCCTCCGGATCGCTGGCAGGCGGCGGGGTGGCGCAGCCCGCCAGCAGGGCGGAGGCTGCCACCCCGGCCAGGGCCGTGCGCACGGGCCCAGGGAAGACCGATCTCGCCCAGCCGCTCCGGATCAACTGCCGCATCCCTCGTCTCCACGCGTTCGTTCGCGCCTTGGGCGGCATGGATACGGGCTGGCGGGAGCGGGCGAAAGAGCAACGCCGCCACACTGCCGACATGAAGTGCGGCGGCTACACCCTGAACACGTAGGTGCCGCCCGGCTTGCGCTCGATGTCGGGCGGGAAAGCCGCGCGCTTCTCGTCGAAGTAGCGCCGGCGATGGTCGCCCTGGTCCAGCCGGTTGTAGGTCAGATAGAGCACGCGGCGCGGGCTGTCGGTCAGGTTCGGCTTCGAGGCGTGCGGCACGAAGCTGTCGAAGAAGATGACGTCGCCGGGCTCGGTCGGCACCGGCATGAGCCCGAGCTCGTCCTCGGCAAGCGGCGTCCATTCCGCGCCGATCAGCCCATGCGCGCGCGGCGCGGTGGCGATCTCCAGGCAGCCGTTGGCGATCGTCGCCGGGTCGATCGTCACCAGGGCGGTGACGAGCAGCGGCGCATAGGCGCTCCAGCCGGCCTGCTGGTCCTGGTGCGCCTTGAAACCGTCGCCGCCCGGATACTTGAAGTTGATCTTGTCCTTGAACAGCACCGTCTCGCCGCCCATCAGCACCGACAGCCAGCGGCTGAGCGCGCCGTAGCGGGCGATCTCGTCCATGGGCGGGCTGTGGGTGCAGAAATCCTCGATCCGCTGCACCACGCGATGGCCCGGCTCGAGCAGGCTGTCCTCGCCATAGACCATCTGCCCGCCGGCGACCTCGGGAGCGTCCGCGATCTCGCCGGTCCAGCGCACCAGCGCCTCGGTCTCGGCGGTGGAATAGAAGCCGCGCACCACCAGGTAGCCGTCGCGACGCATCGCCGCGATCTCGGCGTCGGTCGGCAGCCTGGCGCCGACGCCCAGCCCGTCTGCGGGCGGCCGCGGCTGCGAGACCGCGTTCATGCCGGCAGCCCTGCCAGCAGCGGCAGCAGGGCCTGGGCCTTGGCGACGTCTTCCATGAAATCGATCTCCGTCCAGGGCAGGCCCGTGATGTCCTCGTATCCGAATGTCGGCGGACCGGCCGTCTTCGGTCTCTGCGCGTCCTCGCGGATGAGGGCGCGGATCGGTTCCTCGTAGTCCAGCATGCATCCACCGCTCTCGACAGTCGCCCGCACACGCAGCGCCAGGCTGGCGGCGACCTCGGCGTCGAAGCGGAAGAAGCCCACCGATTCCCCGTGCCAGGCATGCGCTGCCTCCGGCAGCTTGGCGAAGTCCACCATCCGTCCGCCGTCCGACACGCAGATCTTGACCGGCTCGTCGCCCGGCTCGAGCTCCCGGTCGAGCAGCAGCGCCGCCGGGTGCGCGGTCGCCATCAGCCGGTCGATCAGACGCTGGTCGTAGATCACGTCCCCATCCATCAGCACCACCGGTCCGCCGCGCTCCAGCACGCCGCGACCGGCATCGAGCGACACGACGCTGCCCTGCCGCCAGGCGGGATTGTGGATCAGGGCCACCTGGTCGCGATGGCCGACCCGCTCCAGCTCCGCCTCGATCAGCTCCGCACGATAGCCGACGACGAGGGTGACCGGTCCGGCGCCGGCCCGCGCCAGACGCTCCAGATGACGCTCCAGCAACGTGCGGCCGCCGAAGCGGAGCAGGATCTTGGGCAGCTGGTCCGGGTCGCCGCCGGAGCCCCGAGCCAGCCGCCTGCCGCGCCCTGCCGCGAGGATCAGCACGGCCGGGCGGCGCCCCTGGGCATGGTCGCGGGCAGGCATTTTTTCTGTGGCCGATCCGAACGGAATGAGGCAGGAAGTGGTCAGATAGATGACACTCCCGTGAGGATTGCGCAAATTGTCGACTGGACGTGAAACGGATCGCGTGATCGCCCGTGGTCCGGACGCAACGACATCGGGCGGCTCCCAGTCCTTGAGCAGCATCCCGTCCTGGGCCCCCCGGCAGCCCGCCTCCCGCTTCGCCCGGCTGCGCGCGATGCTGGCCGGTCCGGAGCTCGCCTTCCTGATGGAGGCGCATAGCGGCCTGTCCGCCAAGATCGTCGAGGAGGCCGGCTTCCAGGGCATCTGGGGCTCCGGCCTGTCGATGTCGGCCTCGCTCGGCCTGCGCGACAACAACGAGGCCTCCTGGACCCAGGTGCTGGAGCAGGTCGAGTACATGGCCGATGCCACGTCGCTGCCGATCCTGCTCGACGGCGATACCGGCTACGGCAACTTCAACAGCGTGCGCCGGCTGGTCGCCAAGCTGTGCGCGCGCGGCGTCGCCGGCGTCTGCATCGAGGACAAGCTGTTCCCCAAGACCAACAGCTTCATCGGCGAGGCGCAGCCGCTTGCCGACATGGAGGAGTTCTGCGGCCGCATCCGCGCCGGCAAGGACAGCCAGACCGACGACGACTTCTCCATCGTGGCCCGCGTCGAGGCGCTGATCTCCGGCCATTCCATGGACGAGGCGCTGCGTCGCGCCGAGGCCTATCACCGGGCCGGCGCCGACGCGATCCTGATCCATTCCAAGAAGCGCACCGCGCACGAGATCACCGGCTTCATGACGCGCTGGGGCGACCGCTGCCCGGTGGTGATCGTGCCCACCATGTACTACGCCACCCCCACCGACCTGTTCCGCAAGGCCGGCGTCTCGACGATCATCTGGGCCAACCACCTGGTGCGCACCTCCATCACCGCCATGCGCGAGACGGCGGCGCGCATTCACGCCGACCAGAGCCTGGCCGACATCGAGGGCCGGGTCGCCAGCGTGAAGGACATCTTCGCGCTGATGGACAATGACGAGCTCGAGACCGCCGGCGACCGCTATCTGCCGGCGAGCGGCGGCGCGGCCTCGTCGCTGCCGGCATTCGGGGCGGCGACGGCGGCCGCCGGCAACCGGGTCGCGCCCGAAGGGCCGGCGCGCGGCATCGTGCTGGCCGCCTCCCAGGGCGAGGCGCTCGGCTCGCTCACCCTCGACCGGCCGAAATGCATGGTCGACGTGCGCGGCAGGCCGCTGCTGAGCCAGCTGCTCGACACGCTGCGCCAGGGCGGCGTGCGCGACGTCGCGGTGGTGCGCGGCTATGCCAAGCAGGCGATCGGCCCGGACACGGTGCCCTTCGAGGGCCTCACCCTGCTCGACAACGACGCCTACGCCAGCACCGGCGAGGTCGCGTCGCTGCTGCGCGCGGCCGACCGGCTGTGCGGCGAGACGGTGCTGGTCTATGGCGACGTGCTGTTCCGACGCTACATCCTGGATGCGCTGATGGGCGTCGACGCCGACATCGTCATCGCCGTCGACGCCCTGCGCCAGCGCGCCGAGGGCAGGCCCCGCGCGCACCACCCGCATCCGCGCGACCTGGTGCTGGCCGACAAGCCGTTCACCGCCAGCTATCTCGACGAGGCCCCGGCCAGCCTGCGCGCGATCGGCACGGTGGCGCCGGCCGACAGCATGGGCGAATGGATCGGCCTGGTCCGGCTGAGCGCGCGGGGTGCGGCACTGGTCCGCGCCGAGCTCGACCTCATGCAGGCCGACGGCACCGCCCGGCAGGCCGACATCTCGGCGCTGCTGCAGCGGCTGGCGGCACGGCACGCGGTCGCCGTGCACTACATCACCGGCCACTGGCTCGACGTGGACACGATGGCCGACCTGGCGGACGCCCGGAACTTCTCCTGAGGTCGCGCGCTGGCGCCGGCCGGCATCGCTCCCATATCGGAAGCGATGCCAACCGGAGGCTGTCATGCACCGCCTGATCCTGCTTGCACTGCCTCTGCTCGCCGCCTGCTCGAACGCCGACGTCCGGGTCGCGGGCGACACCGACGTGCGCTGCATCCACCGGCTCTATGACTATCCCTCGCGCGCGGTGCCGTTCCAGATCGCGGCCGGGGAGTGCGCCGGCAGCCGCACCGTCGACCTGACCGGCGACCGCTACTACCAGGTGCTCGCCCGCAGCCTGAACCTGCCCTTCGTCAACCACGATCCGAAGCAGGACCACGCCATCGACCTGACCGGCAGCCGCATCCCGCAATCGACCGACACCCCGGCGCCGCCCGAACTCCTGCTCCGCTGACCGCGCGGTTTCCTCCGGTCCACGTTCCGGGCTAGCGTCCCGGCGATGATCCAGGCCCAGACCTTCATCGACGCGGCCGCCACGCGCAAACTCGACTTCTACAGCGGCGTGCCCTGCTCCTTCCTGACCCCGATGATCAATCAGGTGATCAACGCCAGCACCGGAGGCGTCGGACTCGATTACGTCGGCGCCGCCAGCGAGGGCGAGGCGGTGGCGATCGTGTCCGGCGCCTGGCTCGGCGGACGCGGCGGGGTGGTGATCTGCCAGAATTCCGGCCTCGGCAACTGCGTCAACCCGCTGACCTCGCTGAACGCGCCGTTCCGCATCCCGCTGCTGCTGATCACCACCTGGCGCGGACAGCCGGGCGTGCAGGACGAGCCGCAGCACGGGCTGATGGGCCGGATCACGCAGCAGCTGCTCGATCTGTGCGACGTGCCGAACCGCGCATTCCCGAAGCAGGACAACGAGATCGTGCCGGCGCTCGATGCCGCCGCGACGCGGTTCGGGCGGGACAGCCTGCCGTTCGGGCTGGTGATGGAGCAGGACAGCGTCGCCGGCGTCGAACTCGCACGCTCGGAGCCCCTGCCGCCGCCGGCCGGTCGCCGCATCGACCATCGTCGCCACGGCGGCCGTCCGGCGCGTGCCGCGGTGCTGGAACGTCTGCTGGCCGTTCTGCCGGAGCAGGCGGCGGTGATCGCCACGACGGGCAAGTGCGGCCGGGAGCTCTTCACCCTGTGCGACCGTCCGCAGCATTTGTATCAGGTGGGGTCGATGGGCGGCGCGTCGGGCATGGCGCTCGGCGTGGCGCTGACGGTTCCGGACCGCCCGGTCGTGGTGCTCGACGGCGACGGCGCCGCGCTGATGAAGCTCGGCTCGCTCGCCACCATCGGCGCGCGGCAGCCGGCCAATCTCGTGCATGTGGTGCTGGATAACGGCGTGCACGACTCGACGGGCGGCCAGGCCACCGTTTCGGCGTCGGTGGATTTCGCCGGCGTCGCGACGGCCTGCGGCTATCGCATGGCGGCCTCGGTGGACGATCTGGCGGGATTCGAGGCGGCACTGCTCGCGGCGCTCGCCGGGCCCGGTCCGGCGTTGGTCCATGTGCGGATCGTGCCGGGATCGATGGCCGTCCTCGGTCGTCCGACCGTGGCGCCGCATGAGGTGGCCCGGCGTTTCCGGAGCTTCCTGACCGACCGCTAGCGCCCGTCCGGGAGGCGGATGCCCCCGGACGGGCGCTCACCTCACGGAATGTCGGTGCGGGGCGGCAGGCTGGTGGTGGTGTTGGCCGGAACCCATGGCGCCGCGGTCTCGTCGTGCTGGGTCCAGCCGCCGGACTGGTATTCGCCCCGGCGGGTGGTGGTGTCGATCGCGGTATGGCGATCGAGAATGGCCTCAACCGTCGAGGCCTGCGTCTCGTCCACGCGGACCGTGACTAGGTTGCCGCCGCGACGGACCGTCTCGGCATAGACGTGCGCATCCTCGTGCGGCACGCCGGCGCCGGTGAGCATGCCCACCAGCCCGCCCGCGCCGCCGCCGACGGCAGCGCCGACGCCCGCACCCGTCAGGGTCGCGATCAGCCAGCCCGCCGCCACCACCGGACCGACGCCCGGAATCGCCAACGAGCCGATGCCGGCCAGCAGGCCGGCGCCGCCGCCGAGGATGGTGCCGAGCGACGCGCCGGTGCCGGCACCCTTCTCGGCATCCTCGGCCTTGTCGTCGGCCGCGATGGCGTTGTCGGTGGCGTTGGTGGTGCCGGTGCCGGTGCCGGTGCCGGTGTCGCGGCCGACCAGGCTGATGTCGCTGTGCGGAATGCCGGCCTCTTCGAGCGCCGTGACCACGCTGCGCGCGTCCGCGTAGCTGTCATAGGCGCGCGTAACGGTGCGCTGTGCCATGTGTGGCTCCTCTAGGGGTTGTCGCGGTTCAGATGGGGATGCGCCCGATCACTCGGTGCCGACGCTGCCCTTGTAGTCTTCCCACACCTTGACCGAATTGCCGCTCTGCATGGCCATGCCGTGCCAGACGCCCTGGTCGTCCTTGGTGAGGTCCTTAATCTGCGTGAAGCCGTGCTTCATGATGCGCCGGCGTGCCTGCTTCATGGTGAAGCTGTTGGCGCCGTGGGCCGGTGTCGTCGTGCTGGCCGGCGTGGTGGCGACGGCCTGGTTGTGGTCGGTCGGGCTGTTGCCGGTCGCCGACATGCCGGGCGCCATCGTGCCGGTGGTTCCGGGCGTGGCGGTGTTGCCGGTCGCCGGGTTCGCGGTCGTGGCCGGGGCAGTCTGCGCATAGGCCCCGCCAGCCAGGGCCGTGAAGGCGATGGCGGCGAAGAGGGTAGCGGACTTCATCGTACGTTCCTCGTTGGTGGTCTGCATGTCGCAGTGAGCATCACAACGAGGAGGAACCGAGATCGTTGCGGTGGCATCGCATGAACCTGCCGGACGAGCGGGGCAGGGGTCTCCGAGCCGCCGGGCACCGGACCGCCGCGACGCTCACGGCCCGGTCGAGCGCTGTGCGGCGGTCAGGGCGTTGCGCAGCAGGCAGGCGATGGTCATCGGCCCGACCCCGCCCGGCACCGGCGTCAGCCGCCCGGCCCGTCCCATGGCCTCCTCGAACACCACGTCGCCGACCAGCCTGGTGCGGCCTTCCGGCGTGCTGATCCGGGTGATGCCGACATCGATCACCGTGGCGCCCGGCTTGATCCAGTCCCGCCGGACCAGCCCCTTGTGCCCGGTCGCGACCACGATGATGTCGGCCTGGCAGGCGAGCGCGCCGACATCGGGGGTGGCGACGTGGCAGACGGTGACGGTGCACTCCTCCTGCAGCAGCAGCTGCGCCATCGGCCGTCCCACCAGGTTGGACTTGCCGACCACCACCGCATGCAGCCCCTTCAGCGTGCCGAGCTCGGCGCGCAGCAGCAGCAGGCAGCCGAGCGGCGTGCAGGGCACCAGCCCCGGCAGCCCCAGCGTGGTGCGGCCGACATTCATCGGCCCCAGCCCGTCCACGTCCTTGGCCGGGTCGATGGCGCCGGTCACCGCGGCCGCATCGATCCCGGTCGGCAGCGGCAGCTGCACCAGGATGCCGTGCACCGCCGGATCGGCGTTGAGGGTGGCGATCAGCGCCAGCAGCTCGCCTTGCGTCGTCGAGCCCGGCAGCACATGGGCGAACGACCGCATGCCGGCCTGCCCGGTATGGACGATCTTGGACCGCACATAGACCTCGCTCGCCGGGTTGCTGCCGACCTGCACCACCGCCAGCCCCGGCACCGTTCCGTGACGCGCCTCGAACTCGGCGACCTCGCGGCGGATCTCCTCGGTGAGCCGCGCGGCATACGCCTTGCCGTCGATCAGGCGCGTCTCGACGCTCATGCGTCCCTCCTGGTCTGGCTCCCCTCGGATCGGCCGACTGGAACCTCCGCCGCGATGCAGGCAGGATGCGTCGCATGAAGCCCATACGAAAGAACTTCGGCAGCGACAATGTCGGTCCGATCAGCCCTGCCATCCTCGCCGCCATGGTCGCGGCGAACGAAGGCGCCGTGCCCTCCTATGGCGGCGATCCGTGGACCGCGCGTCTGCAGTCGGTGGTCCGGACGGTGTTCGAGGCCCCCGAGGCGCAGGTGTTCGCCGTCGCCACCGGGACCGCAGCCAACGCGCTCGCGCTGTCGGCGATGGTGCCGCCCTATGGCGGCGTCTATTGCGACGCTTCCGCGCATATCGAGAACGACGAGTGCGGCGCGCCGGAGTTCTTCACCGGCGGCGCCAAGCTGCTGACCCTGCCCAGCCTTGACGGTCGCCTGTCTCCGGCCGCCCTTTACGCCCATGTCGAGGCCAGCCGCGTCATCGGCGTGCACAAGAGCAAGCCGATGGCGATCAGCATCACCCAGGCCACCGAATGGGGCACGATCTACAGTTTGGAGCAGGTGCGGGCGATCGGCAGCACGGCGCGCGATCTCGGTTTGTCGCTGCACATGGACGGCGCCCGCTTCGCCAACGCGCTGGCGACACTCGGCTGCAGCCCGGCGGCGATCACCTGGCAGGCCGGCATCGACGTGCTGGTGCTGGGTGCCACCAAGAACGGCGCCATGGCGGCGGAAGCCATCATCTTCTTCCGCCCCGATCTCGCCGACGAGTTCGCCCGGCGGCGCAAGCGCGCCGGGCATCTCTGGTCCAAGGCCCGCTATCTGAGCGCGCAGCTGGTCGCCTACCTCACCGACGACCTCTGGCTGGAGAATGCCCGCCAGGCCAACGCCATGGCGACCCGCCTCGCGGGCGGGCTGCTCGGTCTGCAGGATGCGCGCCTGCTGCACGAGGTGCAGTCGAACGAAGTGTTCGCGGTGCTGCCGGAGCCGGCGATCGCCCGGCTGGAGGCGGCCGGCTTCCTGTTCTATCGCTGGTATCTGCCGCCCCATGAGCCCGTCACCCCCGGCACCGCCGCGGTCCGGCTGGTGACCGGGCTGGAGACCGACGCCGCCGACGTGGACGCGCTGCTGGCAGCGGTCGGCTGAGCCTCAGCCGGGCGCCAGCCGCAGCACCACGTCGAGCAGTCCGGGGAAGCGCCGGGCCAGCTCCGGCCGCAGCGACACGAAGCAGCGGGTGCCGTCGCGGCGGTGGGTGATCAGCCCGGCGTTGCGCAGCACCTTCATGTGATGGCTGAGCGTGGAGGGGGCGACCTCGCCCGCGAACGCGCTCCAGGCCGTCTCGCGGTCCGGCGCCAAGGCCTGCAGGATCGACAGGCGCAGCGGGTCGCTCAGCGCGTGCAGCACCTCGGGCAGGCCGATGCCGTCGATCGACGGATGCGGGTAGGGTTCTTGCACCATGGCGCGGGCCTAGCATATTCGAGGTTCGTCGAACATCAAACGATGACCCGGAGGCCAGCCGCCGATGCCCACCCTGTTCGATCCGATCCGCATCGGCGACCTCGATCTGCCGAACCGCATCCTGATGGCGCCGCTGACCCGCGCGCGCGCCACCGAGGACCGGGTGCCCACCGAGCTGATGCGCGGGCACTACGTGCAGCGCGCCTCCGCCGGGCTGATCCTCACCGAGGCGACCTGCATCAGCCCGTCGAGCGTCGGCTACGAGCGCACGCCCGGCATCTGGTCGCCCGAGCAGGTGGCGGGCTGGCGGCGCGTCACCGACGGGGTGCACGAAGCGGGCGGACGCATCTCGATGCAGCTCTGGCATGTCGGCCGCGTGTCCGACCCGTCGCTGCTCGGCGGACAGCCGCCGGTGGCGCCGAGCGCCATCGCCGCCGGGGGCCATGTCAGCCTGCTGCGGCCGCAGCGGCCGTATCCGCTGCCGCGCGCCCTGGCGACCGACGAGATCCCGGGAATCGTCGCCGACTACCGGCGCGCCGCCGAGAACGCGCAGGCGGCGGGCTTCGACGGCGTCGAGCTGCATGGCGCCAATGGCTACCTGCTCGACCAGTTCCTGCAGGACGGCACCAACCTTCGCACCGACGCGTATGGCGGCCCGGTCGAGAACCGCGCGCGGCTGATGTTCGAGGCGGTGGACGCGGCGATCTCGGTGTGGGGCGCGAGCCGGGTGGGGCTGCATCTGGCGCCACGCGGCGATGCCCATTCGATGGGCGATTCCGACCCGCTCGCCACCTTCACCCATGTCGCGCGGGAGGCGCGCAAGCGCAGGCTCGCCTTCCTGTTCGCCCGCGAGCACCATGCCGGCGACTCGATCGGTGCCGCGCTGAAGCGCACGTTCGGCGGCGTCTATATCGCCAACGAGCGGTACACCGTCGAGCAGTCCGAACAGGCGCTCGCCGACGGTGCGGCCGATGCGATCGCGTTCGGCGTCAAGTTCATCGCCAACCCGGACCTGCCCGCGCGGCTGCAGGCGGGTGCGGCGCTGAACGAGCTGGACCGAGACACGATGTACGGCGGCGGCGCTGCCGGCTATGTCGATTATCCCGTCCTGTCGTCCGCCCCCGCCCCGGCCTGAGGCGGCGTCCCTCAGCCCGGACGCCCGGCCTCCGCCAGCCCGTAGAGCACCCGCACCCAGGAGCGGGTGCCGCGATGGAAGCTGGTCAGGTCGTACTTCTCGTTCGGCGAATGGATGCGGTTGTCGTTCTTGGCGAAGCCGATCAGCAGGCTGTCCATGCCGAGCGACTCCTGCAGGTCGCGCACCACCGGGATCGAGCCGCCGCTGCCGACCACGGCGGCGGGCTTGCCCCATTCCTCCGACAGCGCCGCCAGCGCCGCCTTCAGGTAGGGCCCGTCGATCGGCAGCGCGCTGGCCGACGAGCAGCCGTGCGAATGGAACGTCACGCTGCAGTCGGACGGGATATGGGCCCGCACATGCGCCCGGAAGGCGTCCTGCACCTTCTGCGGGTCCTGGCCCGCCACCATGCGGAACGACACCTTGGCCGAGGCCTTGCCCGGCAGCACGGTCTTGAAGCCCTCGCCGGCATAGCCGCCGCTGATGCCGTTGATCTCGCAGGTCGGCCGCGCCCAGGTCTGCTCCAGCGCCGTGTAGCCCTTCTCTCCGGCCGGGATGCTCAGCCCGATCGGCGCCAGCAGCGCCTCGTCGCCGCCGCCGACGCGCGCCCAGTCCTGCTTCACCGCGGCCGGCAGCTCCTGCACCCCGTCATAGAAGCCGGGCAGCGTCACGCGTCCGTCGGCGTCGCGCAGCCTGGCCAGGAGCTCGACCAGCAGGTGCAGCGGATTGCGCGCGGCGTTGCCGTAGAGGCCGGAATGCAGGTCGCGGTCGGCGCAGGTGACGGTGATCTCCTCGCCCACCAGCCCGCGCAGCATGGTGGTGACCGCCGGCACGCCGTCCTCCAGCATGTCGGTGTCGCAGACCAGCGCCACGTCGGCCTTCAGCTCGTCCCTGTGCGCGTCGAGGAACGGCCGCAGGCTCGGGCCGCCGCTCTCCTCCTCGCCTTCCAGCAGCACCGAGATGCGCACCGGATAAGCGCCGTCCGCCGACCGGATCGCGCGCAGCGCTTCCAGGAAGGTCATCACCTGGCCCTTGTCGTCGGAGGCGCCGCGCGCGGTGATCCAGCGCTCGCCGTCCGGCCCGTCCACCATCACCGGCTCGAACGGGCCGCTGGTCCACAGCGTCACCGGGTCCACCGGCTGCACGTCGTAATGGCCATAGAACAGCACGTGCGGGCCGGCGGTCGCCTTGCGGTCATGCGCCACGACGATCGGCAGGCCGGCGGTCTCGCGCACGCTGGCCTCCAGGCCGAGCGAGGCGAGGTCCCGGCACAGCCAGTCCGCCGCGCGCGCGCAGTCGGGCGCGTGCCTGGGCTGGGTGGAGATGCTGGGGATGCGCAGCAGCGCGAACAGCCGCTCCAGGCTGGCCTCGAGCTGGCTGTCGACATGATCCAGCGCAGCGGCTGCGCCGGATGGACGGGGAGGGATTGCGTTCATGGTCGCCACCGTGCACCGCCCGGCGTCGCTTGTCAGCCGCCGAAGCGACGCCGATCCGGCGCGTGCCTCCTCAAAGCGCCGGCACGTTTGCCGTCTGGCTCGGCATGGCCTGGGCCGGCTGCGCCGCGCGCCTGGATTGCCACATCGCCACGAAGTCGATCGGCTGCAGCATCACCGGCGGAAAGCCGGCTTCGCGGGTGATGTCGGCCAGCACGTTGCGGGCGAACGGGAACAGCAGGCGCGGGCACTCGGCCAGCAGCACCGGCTCGACCAGGGCCTGCTCCACGTTCTGCAGCGTGAAGATGCCGCAATAGGTGAGCTCGACCACGAAGGCGACCGGCGGCCCCTCCTGGCCCTCGACCGGCGGATGGGTGGTGGCGCTGCAGCGGATCAGCAGCGCCACCTCGTAGACGGGATGGTTCTCCTGCGCCGGGCGCACCTGGACGTCGAGCCCCAGCGTCACGTGCGGCCGCATCTGCTGGATTGCGGCGTAGATGCCGGGCGCGTTCGGCACATGGAAGGTCATGTCGCGCACGTACTGGCTGCTCAGCAGCAGCGGCGGCGTCGAGCCCAGGGCGCCCGGCACCGTCGCCTGGCCGCCTGCCATGCTGACGCTGCCGAGGCCGGTGGTGGACGTGTCTGGCATGGCGTTCGCCTCGTCTGCTGAGCAACCCAAGACTACAGCAGCATCGGGCGTCCGGCGAGGGCGGGGGCCTGCCCCGGTGGTGGCAGCCATCGGGCATGTCGAAAAATCTGGCATGCGCTCGCAGCCTGCACCAATGCGTTGCATCCAGTGCTTGGATCGCAACGTAACCCGGAAGACGCCACAATTCGATGGCGGCGCCCTGCAAGCGGAGCAGCGTCCTCGCCATGCTTCTTCATCAAGCGAACCGTGACGATCTCCAGATCCCCCGCCGCCACGTCGCGTCCCCGTATCACCTCGTTCCGACCGCGCTGCCGCGTCGGCTTGAGCTGTCGGCGGCCCTGATGCCGCTCGAGCAGGCGATCGACGCCAGCAGCGCCCTGCAGTCCCGGCTCGGCAGCGTGCCGTTCCACGACAACATGATCCGGGTCGAGAGCAAGCTCGACGCGCTCGCCCTGGATGGCACGGGCCCGGCTCACGGCGCGCTGCTGCGGCTCATGATCATCGACGCGGCGGGCGAACGTTCCGCGCCGCGCGACCTCCGGGCGGCGGTCAATGCGCTCGATGCCTTCCGCCACGGTCTGGCCGTGGTGCAGGCGCGGGGCCGCGCGGGTCTGGATGCGGCTCTGCTGGGCGAGATGCACTGGCTGCTCCGCAACGGGGCGCCCGCGGGATTCGGTTCGCCGCGCGGCGAACCGCTCCGGTCGCGGCTGCCCGTCGAGGGTGAGGCCGGCACCGCGATGCGCGACCTGGAGCAGTTCCTGATCGAGCCGCCGTCGCTGCCGCTGGTGATCCGGCTTGCCCTGGTGACGGCCCGGCTCGAGCTGCTGGCGCCGTTCGGCGAGGCCAGCGCGCCGCTGGCCCGTCTGCTGATGCCGCTGATGGCGGTGGCCGACGGCCGGCCGCCGCTGTTCCTGGCTCAGACCCTTGCCGCCCGCAGCCAGGCGTGTGACGCGGCCCTGGCCGAGCTGCAGCGGGACGGGCGCTGGGAGGGCTGGATCTGCTTCTTCCTGTCCTGCCTGACCGGTGCTGCGAATGCGGCATCCGCCCGGCTGCAGCGCGCCGAGCGCCTGCGCCTGGACCGGGAGGCCGACATCGTCGCGCTGCGCTCCGACTCGACCGCGCGTCGCCTGACCGAGCTCGCCTTCGGCTTTCCCGTGCTGACGGTCGGCGCCGCCCAGGAGATGCTGGACGTCTCGTTCCAGACCGCCAACGCCGCCGTCGCCACCCTGGTCCGGCTCGGCATCCTGGCGCCGCACTCCAACATCCGCCGCAACCGGGTCTTCATCTTCCGCGAGACGCTGTCGATGCTGGCAGAGCCCGATCCGGAGATGACGGCCTGACCGCTAGATGAAGCGGCCGCGCAGGAAGCCCAGGGCCGGCAGCGGCGTCCAGCTTCGCGGCAGGTCGGCACGGCGGATGGGCGCTATGCTGTAGCGCGGGATCGGCTGCGAGGCGCTGCGCAGGAAGTGGGCGTAGGCCTTCACCTGCTGCTCGCGCCAGTCCCGGTCGGCCAGCGCCGCATCGCGGCTGGCATAGATGTCGGCGATCCGGCTGATCCGTCCTGCATCGGCCATCACCGCCCACATCCTGTCCTCGCGGGTGCGCTCGTCGCGGTCGCGGGAGAACGGGATGACGTCGCTCATGCGGCACGGACCGCGAGCGCGGGCACCGGCGAACGATGCGGCGGGGCGAGGCATGGCATCGGCGCGACGACACCATACAGGCGGGTTCGAGCGCAAGAGGCTGTTCCTGCCGGCCCGGAACCCCCGCCATCCGCTTCCGTTGCCGTCCAGTTCCAGCAAGGACGTCCAGCATGAGCACCAGCGACAAGATCCCGGCGACCGACCGCTCGCAGTCGGGCCCCGGCAGCAGCCATGTGGGCTCCGGCGACAAGAAGCAGGACGCCGCCGGCGCGCACCACCAGAACAAGCCGGCCGATGCCAAGCATCCCAAGGAGGACGCCCGCAGCGCCCATGACGGCAACAAGCACGAGCGCCGCAAGCCGGGCGAGGGCGGCAGGGCCTGATCCCAGCCGCCGCGCCCGATGCGGCGGCGCTTGCGGGAACGGCAGCGGAACGATAGGAGCCGGTCATGCTGCGCCTGATCATCACGTTGCCTTTCCTGATCCTTCTCGTCGTGTTCGTGCTGTTCAACCAGACGGCCGGGACGATGGAGCTGCCTTACTTCTCGTGGCAGTCCTCGACGGGCGTGGTCGCCCTGATCGTGGCCGTCGTGTTCTTCCTGGTCGGCGTGCTGTTCATGTGGTTCGCCGAGCTCCGGCAGCGGCGCCGGGCACGCCGCGCCGAGCAGCAGGTGCGCACCCTGGAGACGCAGATCGCCGAGCTGCGCGGCCAGCTGGCGCAGTCGGTCGCGCACAACGTCGCCTACCAGGGCGGCACGGCCGTGACGGCAGCGCCCGGCCTGCCGCCGGTCAGCTACTGACCGGCGCGTGCTCGCCTCCCGGTCCGTGGCGGGGACAGGCCGCACAGGGCTGATCCTGGCGCTCGACACCGCCGATCCCGTCGAGGCCGCGGCCTGGATCGGGAAGGCCGGCGCATCCTGCGACGCCATCAAGCTCGGGCTGGAGTTCACCCTGGGCTGCGGCCTGGAGGCGGTGTCGCGGCTCGCGGCGGGACGCTCCCTGTTCCTCGACCTGAAGCTGCACGACATCCCCAACACGGTGGCGGCGGCCGTTCGCGCGCTGGCGCCGCTCCGCCCGGCGATGCTGACCATCCACGCCGCCGGCGGTGCCGCGATGGTGGCCGCGGCGCGCGAGGCGGTCGAGGTCGCGTTCCCGGCCGACGCGCAGCCGATCCTGCTGGCGGTGACGGTGCTGACCAGCCTCGATGCCGAGGCGCTGCACGCCACCGGCATCGCCGGCGGACCGCGCCAGCAGGTGCTGCGCCTGGGGCGGCTGGCCCTGGCGGCCGGCGCGCACGGGCTGGTGTGCAGCCCGCACGAGGTCTCCGCGCTGCGTGACGCGTTCGGCGCCGGGCCCTGCCTGGTGGTTCCCGGCGTGCGGCCGGCGGGCGCCGAGGCCGGCGACCAGCGGCGGGTGATGACGCCAGCCGCGGCGCGGGCGGCAGGTGCTGACTGGATCGTGGTCGGCCGTCCCGTCACCCGCGCCGCCGATCCCGCCGCCGCGGCCGCCGCCATCGCGGCCGAGCTGGCCGCCGATCCGGCCGGATGAGCGGGCCGCGCGGACGCATCGGCGTCAAGATCTGCGGCATCCGCGACGAGCCGGCGCTCGACGCGGCGGTCGAGGCGGGCGCCGACTGGATCGGCTTCGTGTTCTTCCGCCGCTCGCCGCGGGTGATCGAGTTGGGCCGGGCGGCGGTGCTGCATCGCCGGCTTGCCGGCAGGGCGACGAGTGTCGGCCTGTTCGTCGAGCCCGGCGACGACGAGGTCGCCCGCATCCTCGACGTCGCGGCCCTCGATATCCTGCAGATCTATGCCGACGCGGACCGCGCCTTGTCCCTGCGCCGCCGGTTCGGCCTGCCGGTTTGGCAGGCATGCGGCGTGCGCCGGCGGGCGGAGCTGCCGGACGCCACCCGGCTCGACGGGCTGGTGGTTGAAGCAAAGCCGCCCGATGGGACCGACCGTCCCGGCGGCAACGGCGCCAGCTTCGACTGGTCGATCGCGCGCGACTGGATCGCCCCGGCACCCTGGCTGCTCGCCGGCGGCCTGACGCCGGACAACGTCGCCGAGGCCATCGCCGCCAGCGGCGCGCCGTCGGTGGACGTCTCCTCGGGCGTCGAGCGCGAGCCCGGCGCGAAGGATCCGGCGCTGATCCGCCGTTTCGTCGCGGCCGCCCGCGGCGTGGCGGCGGCCTGACGCTCGAAGCCACCGTCACCCACCATGCAACAACGGCCGCAGGGGCAGGACTGATGCAGATCGATCGACCGGTGCCGGCGGTGCACGAGGGCCTGCCGGCACGGCTCGCCGCCGCGTTCACCCGGCATCAGGTATCGCTCTCGATGCTGGCGCTGCTCGGCTGGCTGGCGCTGGCCGCGTTCCGGCTGCCGGGCGATGCCTGCTACGATCTGGCCAACTACCACATCTACGCGCCGTTCGCGCTGCTGCACGGCAAGCTCGGCTACGACCTGGCGCCCGCCCAGGCGCAGAGCTACCTGCCGCCGCTCAACGACGTGCCGTACTACCTGCTCAGCCGGTCCATCCGCAGCGTACGCGTGCTGGACGTGATCCTGGTGCTGCCCGAGGTGGTGGCGCTGTCGCTGCTGCTGCTGATCACGCTGCGGCTGACCCGCGCCGCCAGCGTGACCGAACGCTTCATCGCCCTGGTGGCGATCGTGCTCAGCGCCACCGGGGCCGCCACCCATGCGGTGCTCGCCACGGCGATGAGCGACATGGTGTCCTGCGCGCTCATCCTGGGTGCGGTGCTGATGCTGCTCCGCCGCGAGGGCGAGCTCGCCGGGGTGCGGGCCGGCCCGGTGCTGCTGGCCGGGCTGCTGGTGGGCGTGGCACTCGGGCTCAAGCTGACCCTGTCCTATGCCGCCGTCGGCATCGTGGCCGGGCTGCTGTGCTGGACCGGCCTGCCGGCGCAGGCACGGCTGCGGCTGGCGGTGCTGGTCTCGATCGGCACCGTCGTCGGCGTCCTCGGCTGCCTCGGCTGGTGGTGGGCCCGGCTCTATGCCTTCTCCGGCAATCCGATGTTCCCGCTCTACAACAACCTGTTCCGCTCGCCGCTGGCGGCGGCGGGCGACTTCGTCGACATACGCTTCCTGCCGCACTCGATCCTGCAGGCGATCGCCTACCCGTTCCGCTGGGCCCTGCATCCGGACCCGGTGGTGACCGAACCGGACCAGCAGATGCGCGACCCGCGGATCGCGCTGGCCCTGCTGGCCGCCCTGGCGCTGCTGGTGCTGAGCGTCGTCACGCGCACGCTCGTATCCGGCGCGGTCCGCTTCGTCGCGGTGCTGTTCCTGGTGGGCTTCGTGCTGTGGGAGCGGCAGTTCTCGATCTTCCGCTACCTGTCGCTGCTCGAGCTGCTCAGCGGGCCGATGCTGGCGATGCTGGCCTCGGTCGTGCTGCGCAGCCCGGCCGGACGGCAGGCCACGCTGAACGGGGCGATCATCGTGCTGTTCCTGGCCATGTCCTGGACCGTGCAGCCCAGATGGGGCCGGCTGGCGCACACCGGCGGGCGGCCGCTCGTGGTGTCGATGCCGCAGCTGCCGGCGAGGTCGCTGGTGCTGATGCTCGATGCCAGCCCGCTGGCGTTCCTGGCCGCCTACCAGCCGGCCTCGGTGCGGTTCTACGGCACCAGCAACAACCTGACCCAGCCCGACAGCCCGACCGGCCTCGCCAGCCGGATCCGCGACGGCATCACGGCCCAGCTTCGCGACGACCCGTCGGATCTGTGGGGGATCGACCGCCCGGACCACCATTTCGGCGACGCGGACACCGTCATGGCGGCCTACGGCCTGCGCCGGGGCGACTGCCGGATCATCACCGCCAACATCGTCTATGAGCCGATCCGGCTGTGCAGGCTCAGCCGCTGAGGGCCTCGCCCGGGGCCTGGCGGTCGCGCCAGAGCTCGAACAGCATGTGCGGCAGCGTCAGCGCCGCCAGGCCCTGGATGGTCAGGCTGAGCAGCCTCAGGTCGGGGGTGCCGGGATAGAGCGGCCACAGCACGGCGCCGATCAGCAGCGTCAGGAGCGTGACCGGCAGCGCCAGCCGGATCGCGCTCAGGCCGTCCTGCACACGGGGCGCGCCGGTCCGGTCGCGGATCACCGACGCCGTATGCGCCGGCGCATGCACGCAGACGAAGTAGATCGCGAACGCCACCAGCGGCGGCAGCGCCAGGAACGACAGTGCCAGCATTGCCGGCACGAGCAGCTCGCGCTCCCGTCCGGCCCGCAGGCGGCGGGTCGTCCAGATCGCCGCCGGCAGCACCCAGAGCATCGACGCCGTCCAGAGCCAGACGGGCGGCCAGGGCATCGTCGTCTGCGACACGGCGGCAAAGATGGAGGCCGTGGCGGCCAGATGCGTCAGCACCGCCATCGCGATCGGCAGCCCGCCGACCGCAACGATCTCCAGGGGATCGGCGGAGCCGGTCTCCTCGCGACCGAAATGCCAGACCGATGCCGCCAGGAACGCGGCCAAGGTCGAGACCGGGGTCGCGTGCCAGGCCAGCAGCACCAGGGCCGCCAGAGCGAGGTAGGGAACCGAGAAGGCCGCGAACCATCCGCGTCCGAGGCGCGGCCGCAGGATCGAGCGTGCGATCTCGCCGTCCAGCGCGCCGTGCGGCACGCCGAGCACGATGATCGCAGCCAGGGCCGTCAGGGTCTGCGGCGCCGGCGGCAGCAGGGCGGTCAAGGCGATGCCCGGCCCTGCAAGCAGGACCGGGCCACACCAGGCCGGCCGGCGCACCGACGGCAATCCGGGAGCTGCCAAAGAGCCAGCTCCCTGCTGCATGGTCTCAGGCAGCGACGCGTGCGGTCATCGGCGTCGTCGTGCGGGTCTCCGACAGATCGCGATCCGTCGTCTTGGTGTCAGACTGCACGGTCATCAGCCCGTAGACCACCTTGGACACCACATCCAGGATAGCGATGAGCACGATCGCCAGCGTGTCGCCGATCGAATACAGCCCGTCCGGGGAGAACAGCAGGACGATCGGGTAGGCGAACCAGAGCGCCGACAGCATCGTCGCGTTGCGGCGGTAGTTGCTGCGGACGTCGTCACGCTCGGAGGCATTGGCTTCCATCTGCGAGATCCAGATGACGTAGTAGACGCCCAGGAACGCCACGCAGGAGATGATGAACCAGGTCCACTTGATCCACAGGATCTCGGACGCACCGAAGAACAGGGCGGTCAGGATCATCATGATGTCGGCCAGCACGACGCCGGCGATCGCGCCGGAGCGCTTCGGTCCGGCATGCATCGCCGTCATCGACAGCGTGATCAGCAGCAGCGGCGTGGTGAAGGTCCAGTCGATGTAGCGGGCGAAGTAGAAGATGCGCGTGGTGTGCTCGCCGACCGGAGCGCCCAGGATCGGCAGTATCACTGCGCCCTGACCGATCGCCATCGCGAAATACGAGCAGGCGGCGATGATGGGCACGATGCCGTGAAGAACCGTGTGCAGTTCCTCGGTCTTAGTGCGGCGCTTGCCGAGAAGGAGGATTGCCACCCCTCCCAGCAGCATGATGATCGTCGTCAGCCAGAGCCAGCTCGCGGAGTCCATCTTGTGTTCCCGTCCAAGTCACTTGCCCGACAAGGTCGGCCAGCCAGGACGGTTGCAGAAGAACCTCAAAAAGTCATCGCTGCGTCAATTAAGTCGCTCCGGAGGCCGGGTCGGACCTCCGGAGCCTGGCGTCTCAATATCCGTAGTAACCATAGCCGGGTGCCGGATACCTGTAGACAGGCGCCGGATAGCCATAGACGGGTGCCGCGTAGCCATAGGCGGGATAGCGATATCCGTAGCCGCCATAGCCTCCGTAACCGCCGTAAGGTGCGGCGATCGCGGCGCCGACCGCAACACCCGCCAGCAGTCCGACTCCCAGGCCGAAGCCGCGATACCCGTAGCCGCCACGATAGCCGTAGCCGCCGCCGCGATAGCCATAGCCGCCATGGTAGCCGCCGTAACCGCCATAGCGTGCCTCGGCGGGCTGCGACGCGGTGGCGCCGATCAGGCCGAGCACCGCCGCTGCAATCAAGACCGGTCTGCGCATTGTCGTCTCCCAGGCAGATTTGCTGATGCCTAGAAGATGGGATCGATCGGGTCGAAACAAAGGCATCGCGATGGCGGACAGATGGTCGCCGCCAATCGTGAACCCTGGCCGCCCGCGGCCGCGTTTCCTGCCGTGCGTGCCGCCATCGCCCGGCCGGACCGGCGTCAGTAGCGGTAGAGCTCGTGCTTGAACGGGCCGTTCGCGCTCTCGAGGCCGATATACTCCGCCTGCCGGTCCGACAGCGTGGTGAGCTCGGCGCCGACCTTGGCCAGATGCAGGGCTGCGACCTTCTCGTCCAGCTGCTTGGGCAGCGTGTAGACCTGGCGCTCGTACTTGCCGTCGGGCGCGGTCCACAGCTCGATCTGCGCCAGCGTCTGGTTGGTGAACGAGGCCGACATCACGAAGGACGGATGCCCGGTCGCGTTGCCGAGGTTCACGAGACGGCCCTCGGACAGCAGGATCAGCCGCTTGCCGTCCGGGAACACCACCTCGTCGACCTGCGGCTTGATGTTGTCCCACACGTAGTTGCGCAGCGCCTCGATCTGGATCTCGGAATCGAAGTGGCCGATGTTGCAGACGATCGCGCGGTGCTTCATCGCGCGCATATGGTCGATGGTGATGACGTCGATGTTGCCGGTCGCGGTCACGAAGATGTCGCCGCGCAGAGCGGCCTTGTCCATCGTCACCACCTCGTAGCCTTCCATCGCCGCCTGCAGCGCGCAGATCGGGTCGGCTTCGGTCACCAGCACGCGGCAGCCGGCGTTTCGGAGCGACGCGGCCGAGCCCTTGCCGACATCGCCGTAGCCGGCCACCACCGCGACCTTGCCGGCCATCATCACGTCGGTGCCGCGACGGATGGCATCCACCAGGCTCTCCCGGCAGCCGTACAGGTTGTCGAACTTGCTCTTGGTCACGCTGTCGTTGACGTTGATCGCCGGCACCTTGAGCGTGCCCTTCCTGGCCATCTCCCACAGCCGGTGCACGCCGGTGGTGGTCTCCTCCGAGATGCCGCGCACATGCTCGAGCAGCTCGGGATACTTGTCGTGCATCAGCACGGTCAGGTCGCCGCCGTCATCGAGGATCATGTTCGGGGTCCAGCCATCGGGACCGCGCACGGTCTGCTCGATGCACCACCAGAACTCCTCCTCGCTCAGCCCCTTCCAGGCGAACACCGGGACGCCGGCGGCGGCGACCGCGGCCGCGGCGTGGTCCTGGGTCGAGAAGATGTTGCACGACGACCAGCGCACGGTGGCGCCCAGCGCGATCAGCGTGTCGATCAGCACCGCGGTCTGGATGGTCATGTGCAGGCAGCCGGCGATGCGGGCATCCTTCAGCGGCTGGCTGGCACCGAACTCGTCGCGCAGCGCCATCAGTCCGGGCATTTCGCCCTCGGCGATGGAGATCTCCTTGGCCCCCCATCCGGCGAGGCTGATGTCCTTGACCTTGTAGTCCTGGCTCATGGTCTGTCCTTGGGCAAGCAAGCTGCGATCTGCGCGCGCATATAGCCCGCAGCGGCGGATTCCGGAAATCTCGGATGTTTGCGCGACCCCTCGCCGCAGGCGCGAAACCGCAACGGCTCCGCCCTGTTCGACCTGCAGTCTTGTTCCAGGAGAGCCGTCGATGAAGAGCCAGGAGCTGCCGGTGCCGCCGCCGCCGCGCGACGGACAGGAGCATACCGACAAGGAAAGCGATCACGAGACCAAGCCCGGGCAGGAGGACAACAAGCTCAAGCGCAACTCCGCCAACAGCCGCCTTCCGGGCTGACGCGTCCGGCTCCCTGGACCATGCGGCAGCCCGACACCGGAGAACCGATGATGCAGCAGCCGGGTTGGGCATCGAGATCGAGCCGCGATCGCGGCGGGTCCGGGCCGGAAGGAACCGCCAGGACTCTCGGCTGGCTCGGCATCGGCATCGGCCTCGGCGCCGTGGCGCTCGCCCGACCGGGACGGCTCGTCGGCCTGGCTGGCGGCAGGCGCCGCGGCGTCACGCGTCTCCACGGGGTGCGCGAGATCGTCACCGGCATCGGCATCCTGAACGCGCGCGATCCGACGCCCTGGCTGTGGGGCCGCGTCGCCGGCGACGCGCTCGACATGCTGAGCCTGGTGAAGGGCTTCGGCCGCTCGCCGCGCAAGGCACGCCGGCTGCTGACCCTGATGTCCGTGCTCGGCGTCACGGCGGTCGATGTCGCCACCGCCCGGCGCATGGGACAGAGGGAGCTGCAGGGCCCGCCGTCGGAATTCTCCGCCCGCCGCTCGATGACGATGCATGGAAGCCCGGCCGCCCTGCTGGCGAAATGGGATGATCCCGCCGTGCTGGCTCAGGTGATGGCGTTTCTGGCCGATCTCGATGCGGGCGAGGATGGACGCACGCGCTGGACCGTGCGCCTGCCGCCCGGCCGAGACAGCCCGGGCGGCACGCTGAGCTGGGACATGACAGCCGAGACCCATGCCGACCGTATCGTCTGGACATGTGCCGGAACCGGCCTGCCCGTCACCGGCGAGGTCAGGACCGCGCCGGCAACGCTGCCCGACCAGACGGAGGTCATCCTGACGCTGCGTTTCGGACCTGCCGACGGCCTGCTCGGGCGCAGGCTGGTTCAGATGTTCCAGCCGCTTCCGGTTCGCCTGACGGTCGACAAGGCGCTGGAGCGGTTCAGGGGCCTGGCCGGGAGCCCGGACGCCCGCTCCGGCGCACCGACGGGCTGAAGCCGCCGACGCGCCGGGACCGCGTCAGGACAGCAGCGTGGCGTCGAGGGCGATCTCGGCCTTCAGCAGCTTGGACACCGGGCAGCCGGCCTTCGCCTTGCCGGTCAGCTCCTCGAACATCGCCTGATCGATGCCGGGGATCTTGGCGCTCAGGGTCAGATGCGACTTGGTGATCTCGAAGCCGTCTCCGGCCTTGTCGAGCGTCACCACCGACTTGCTGTCCATGTGGTCCGCGGTGAAGCCCGCCTCGCCCAGGATCAGCGAGAGCGCCATCGCGAAGCAGCTCGCATGGGCGGCGGCGATCAGCTCTTCCGGATTGCTGCCCTTCTTGCCCTCGAAGCGCATCGCGAACCCATAAGGCGCTGCGCTCAGCACGCCGCTCTCGGTCGAGATCTGGCCTTTGCCGTCCTTCAGGCCGCCTTCCCAGACGGCCGATCCATACTTGTCCATGCGTTCCGCTCCTGTTGGCTGCAGCGAGCAACGCCGCAGACCGCCGCTTGTTCATCCCGCAGCATCGCCGGGCCCTCGCTGGCCGATCCCGGTCCTTCTCTGGCAGCATGCCGGCCGCACGGCGGGGCGCAGCATGGCAGCACGAGGTCGGCTCACGCCCGCGATGGAGGCCACCGGCGTCGGCGCCGTGTCGGAGCCGGTGCCGGCCGCGCTAAAGACCATGCGCATGGACCGGGTGTTCTGGAGCCACTTCTCGCCCAATCTCGGCCCGGGCGGCTGGGTCACCGGGGTGCTGCTGGTGCATCTCGGGCTGGATGTCCGCTGGGGACTGCTCGCCATCCTGAGCGGCAACCTGATCGGGGCGGTCCCGGTGGCGCTGGCCGCCACCATCGGCCCGGTCACCGGCCTGCCGCAGATGGAGGCCTCCCGTCATGCCCTCGGCCGCGCCGGCCTGCGCGTGCCCGCGTTGCTGAACTGGATCTGCTGCGTCGGCTGGGATGCGGTGAACAACGTGCCCGCCGCCGCGGCCCTGATCGCTTTCGTGGCGCTGGCCGGCCCGGCTCCGCCCTTCTGGCTGGCGCTCGGCGTGCTGGCCGGGGTCCAGATGCTGGCCGGCATCTATGGCCACGACGTGGTGCAGGCCCTGCAGAAATATCTGGGCGGCCTGCTGCTGGTGGTCCTGGCAGGGGTCGGGCTGCTGGTGCTGCAGCGGGCCGGGTCGGTTCCCGCGGCATCGCATCCGCCGTCGGCCGCAACCCTCGTCCTGGCCACCGCGATCCCGGCCAGCTTCAACCTGTCCTGGGCCTCGTATTCCTCCGACTACACCCGCTACCTTCCTGCCGACGCGCCGGCGGGGCGGGTGGCGCTGCTGGCCCTGGCCGGCCTGCTCGGCTCGGCGATCCCGTTCCAGCTGCTCGGCCTGCTCACCGCGGGCGCCATCGGCGAGGCCTCGCCCACCGCGGTCATCGGCAGCCTGCAGCACGGCGCCGGGCTGCTGGGCCCGGTGGTGCTGGCCGCGATCGCGTTGTCCTCGATCACCGGCAACGCGCTCAACGACAACACCGCCAGCTACAGCCTGATCTCGGCCGGCCTCCGGGTGCCGCGCGTGTGGGCTGCGATCGTCACGGCGGCCCTCGGCTACGTCCTGGCCGTCGCCGGCGCCGGCCGCTATGCCGAGCTCTACACCAGCTACCTGGTCGTCATCCTGTACTGGATCGCGCCCTGGATCGGCATCGTGCTGGCCGACTGGTTCATCACCGACGGCCGGTCCCGGCGCGACCCGCCGGGCTGGACGCGGGGCGCCACCATCTTCCTGGTCACCACGGGCCTGACGGTCGCGCTGTTCTCGAGCAGCGACCTCTATACGGGCCCGGTCGCCCGGCTGCTGGGCGGCGCCGACATTGGCTACTATGTCGGCTTCCTGGCGGCCCTGCTGTGGTATGCAGCCGCCGCCCGCACCCGGCGGACGCCGCCTCGCCCCACATCCGGAACCGACGCATGACCCAGCTGCCCGCCGCCCTGCCCGACCGCCTCGCCATCAACCCGAAGAGCCCGCATTTCGACGAGGCCCTGCTCGCGCGCGGCATCGGCATCCGCTTCAACGGCGTCGAGAAGACCAACGTCGAGGAATACTGCGTCAGCGAAGGCTGGGTCCGCGTCGCCGTCGGCAAGACCATGGCCCGCGACGGCAGCCCGATGACGATGAAGCTGCAGGGCCGCGTCGAGCCCTACCTGCGCGACGAGGCCGCCACCGAGGCCTGAGCGGAACATCCCGGCGGCTGCCTCGTTCAGCATCGGTTGCCGAGGACGACGCCCATGCCATCCGACACATCCCCCGTCTGGTTCATCACCGGCTGCTCGACCGGCTTCGGCCTCGAGCTGGCCAGGCTGGTTCTCGCCCGCGGCTGGCGCGCCGTGGTGACCGCGCGCGACGCCGATCGGGTGTCCGGACTGCTGGAAGGCGCTGAGGACCGCGCGCTCGCCCTCTCGCTCGACGTCACCGACGCGGGCCAGATCACCCGTGCGGCCCGGCAGGCGGAGGAGCGGTTCGGCCGCATCGACGTGCTGGTCAACAATGCGGGCTACGGCTACCAGGCCTCGATCGAGGAGGGCGAGGAGGCCGAGATCCGCGCCCAGTTCGATGCCAACGTGTTCGGCCTGTTCGCGCTCACCCGGGCTGTGCTGCCCGGCATGCGGCAGCGGCGGCACGGCCACATCATCAACATCACCTCCATCGCGGGCTTCGCCGGCTTTCCGGGCTCCGGCTACTACGCGGCCAGCAAGCATGCGGTCGAAGGCTTCTCCGACGCGCTCGCCGCCGAGGGCGCGCCGCTCGGCATCAAGGTCACCTGCGTCGAGCCGGGGCCGTTCCGCACCGACTGGGCCGGGCGCTCGCTGAAGCAGACGCCGAACCGGATCGAGGCCTATGCCGAGACGGCCGGCAAGCGTCTGCAGGGCACCGCCGACATCAGCGGCAAGCAGGCCGGCGACCCGGTGCGGGCGGGCGAGGCGATGATCCACATCACCGAGATCGAGAACCCGCCCCGTCACCTGGTGCTGGGGCTCTGGGGCCACGACGCCGTGGTCAAGAAGCTCGAGGAGACGCTGGCGGAAGTGCAGGCCTGGCGCGAGACGGGTCTGGCCACCGACTTCCCGAAGGACTGACGCAGCCCCGTCGCGGCCCTGCCGGCAGGCGACCGCCTGCGGCGACGTCGGCGCGTACGGGACGATGCGCAACCGCTCGGCGCCGACGCGATCCGCGTCGGCAGCCGCCTGCCGACCGGCACACGGCTTCGGCATCGCCGCCGCCGCCTCGGCACGCAACCAAATTGGTTCTGGTTGCGTTACGATGTACTCAGCCAACCGCCACCTGCGGCGACGTCGACGGCGGTACATCATGTCATCCAGCGCAGACCATCCGGTTGCCGCCCTGCCACGGGCCCGCGTTCCCGCGGCAGATGCCCCGAGCTCGGAAAAGCTCACCGGGATCGTGGCCGGCGTCGTCATCGTCGCGGCTCTGTATCTCGGGCGCGAGGTGCTGATCCCGATCACCCTGTCGATCCTGCTCAGCTTCGTGCTGGCTCCCCTGGTTCTGCTGCTGCAGCGCGTGCGGGTCCCGAAGGTCCCGGCGGTGCTGCTGTCGGTCGTGACCGCACTCGGCGTGCTTCTGGTGCTGGGCGGTGTCATCGGCATCCAGATCGCGTCGCTGAGCCGCGACCTGCCCCGTTACCAGAGCACGATCGAGCGCAAGGTCGCCTCGGTGCAGACCTTCGCATCGCGGCAGTTGAGTCAGGTCACCAGCAGGATCGGCAGCGAGACGTCCGGCGGGGGAGGGGCCGCAGCCGCCGCACCGACCACGCCCGACGGGCAGAAGCCGATGCCGGTGGTGGTGCAGCCGCCGCCGCAGACCCCCATGCGCCTGCTGCAGCAGGTGCTGAGCCCGGTCGTCGGCCCGCTGGAGACGATCGGCGTCGTGTTCGTGGTGGCGATCTTCGTCCTGATGCAGCGCGAGGACCTCCGCGACCGGCTGATCCGGCTGTTCGGATCGAACGATCTGCTCCGCACCACGGCAGCGCTCGACGATGCCGCGTCGCGCCTCGGGCGCTACTTCCTGACCCAGCTCGGCATCAATGCCCTGTTCGGCGTGATCATCGGCATCGGGCTGGCGGTGATCGGCGTGCCGAACCCGATCCTGTGGGGCATGCTGAGCACGCTGCTGCGGTTCGTGCCGTATGTCGGCTCGACCATCGCGGCGATCCTGCCGGTGGCGCTGGCCTCAGCCGTCGACCCGGGCTGGTCGATGGTCGGCTGGACGGCCGGGCTGTTCGTCGTCACCGAGGGCATCACCGGGCAGGTGGTGGAGCCTCTGGTCTATGGTCACGCCACCGGGCTGTCGCCGGTGGCGGTCATCGTGGTGGCGATCTTCTGGAGCTGGATCTGGGGCCCGATCGGCCTGATCCTGTCGACGCCGCTGACCTTGTGCCTGGTGGTGCTGGGCCGCCACGTCGAGCGGCTGGAGTTCCTCGACGTCCTGCTTGGCGACCGTCCGGCCCTGACGCCGATCGAGAGCCTGTATCAGCGCGTGCTCGCCGCCGACGATGACGAGATCCTGCGCCAGGCGGAGATGTCGCTGAAGCAGCACTCCTTGTCCTCGTACTACGACGACATCGTGATCAAGGGCCTGATGCTGGCCGCTGCCGACCTGCAGCGCGGCGTTCTGCTTCCCGAACGGGCGGTACGGATCAACGAGACCGTGCAGGAGCTTGTGCACGATCTCGACGACCATGACGACCTCGATCCCGCTCCCGGCGCCAGCGAGCCGCCGCTCGCCGGCAGGCAGCGCGACGACCGGCAGGTCCCGACCACGCCGCCGCCGCCGGACGCGGCGCCGGCGAGGGAGCGGCTGTCGCCACGCTGGCAGGGGCAGATCCCGGTGCTCTGCCTCGCAGGACGCGGCCCGCTCGACCTGGCGCCGTCCTTGATGCTGGCGCAGCTGCTGCGTAAGCACGCGATCGGCACGCGTGTGGTGTCGCATCCGGACGCCTCGCGCGAGACCATCGACAGCCTCGACGTGGCCGGAGTGGTCATGGTGTGCGTGTCGTATCTGGATCTCAACGGCAGCCCGGTGCGGATACGCGCGCTGCTGCGCCGGCTTCGCCAGCGCATCCCCGGCGTGACCATCCTGGTCGGGCTGTGGCCGGACGCGGACGCTGCGGAGGGGCTGGAGGCGCTCCGCGACCAGATCGGCGCCGATCTCTATACGACCACCCTGGCGCAGGCCGTCGCCGCCTGCGTGCAGGCGTCGCACGAGCAGGCCGCGGAGGCCGCCGCCTAGCGCGGAGCGGCATGTCCGCCGGTCGGGCGGAGCGTCCTGCGCAGGCTGACCTCCGCCCCATGCGGGCGCCCGGCTTGACGGCCGACCGCAAGCCGGCTCTGCGTGGCCTCCCCGACACCGGATCAAGGACGACCCGATGCCTCTGTCCATCTACTGGGTCTATGATCTTCCGAACTGGCTGTTCTGCCTGCTGGCGATCCTCGCCTTCGTGGCCTTCGGCGTGGCCGGGCTGCTGCCCACCCGGAAATGGGTCCGGCGTCAGCACCGGATCAACCATTCCCACAACGACATCGTCGGCTACTACCTTGCGGCGGTGACCGTGTTCTATGGGATCACCCTCGGGCTCGTCGCGGTCGGCACCTGGACGACCTATTCCGACGTGGGAACGAAGGTGAACCGGGAAGCCGAGGTGATCAGCAGCATCTACCGCGATGCGGGCGGCTATCCCGAGCCCATTCGCGATGCGCTGCGCCGCGATCTGCGGGACTACGCGCGCTATGTCGTGACCGTCAGCTGGCCGCAGCAGCGCCAGGGCATCGTGCCGATCGGATCGGGCGTGTTCCTGGACCGCCTGGAGGCCCGGATGCTGGCCTTCGAGCCGACGACCCCGGGGCAGCAGATCCTGCACGCCGAGACCTACAAGCAGTTCAACAACCTCGTGGAAGCAAGACGCGCGCGCCTGGATGTCGTCGCGACCGGCCTGCCGGGCTCGCTCTGGGCGCTCGTGATCATCGGCGCGCTGATCAGCATCGGGGTGACGCTGTTCTTCGACACGCAGTCGCTGAGCATGCACATCTGGATGACCGTCCTGATGTCCGGTCTGCTGGGCCTGATGATCTTCCTCGTCGGCACGCTGGATAATCCGTTCCGCGGCGAGGTCTCGGTCGGCCCCGACGCGATGCAGCTGGTCTACACGCAGCTCATGGGCGGCAGGTAGTCCGGCACGGCCTCAGGCGCGCTTGCGCTTCGCCGCCGGCTTGGTCGCCGGCGCGTCGGCCGGCGGCGTCTTCCCGGCCCGGGCGGGCTTCACGGCCGCCTTGCCGGCATCCTTCGGCTCGCCCAGGCTCTTGCGCAGCGCGCTCATCAGGTCGACCACGTTGCCGTGATCCTCTTCCTCCGCCGGCGCCGAGATCTCCTCGCCGGCGAGCTTGGCCTCGATCACCTCGCGCAGCCGCGCCTCGTAGCGATCCTCCATGTCGCCCGGCTGAAACTTCGCCGTCTGCCGGTCGATCAGCTGCACCGCGAGCGCCACCATCTCCTTGTCGGGTGCTGCCTCGGAGATGTCCTCGAACAGCTTGGTCGGCGCGGTGATCTCGCGCGTGTCGTTCAGCGTGTGCAGCACCAGCCCGCGGCCCATCGGCATCAGCGCCACCGCGCGCTCGCGGCGCGAGATCACCAGCCGCGACAGCGCCATCCGGCCGGTTTTGGCGATCGCCTCGCGAAGCACCACGAACACGTCGTCCGCCGCATCGCGCCCCTGGCCGTCCGGCACCAGGTAGTAGCTGCTGTCGTAGTAGATCGGGTCGATGCTGTCGGCACGGACGAACTTGTCGATCGCCAGCACCGTCGAGCTGTCGATGCGCGCGCGCTCGAAATCGTCGTCGTCCAGCAGGACGTAGTGGTCCTTCTTGAACTCGTAGCCGCGCTGCAGGTCCTTGCGCTGCAGCTCCTCGTCGGTCTCGGAGTCCTGCGTCACCATGCGCACCCGGTTGCCGGTCTTCGGGTTGATGAAGTGGAAGTGCAGCTCCTGGCTCGGCTGCCTGACGCTGTAGAGCGCCACCGGACAGGAGACCAGCGCGAGGCGAAGCTGGCCGCGCCAGATCGGATGATCAGCCATCGTGTCGGACCTTCTTTCTGGTGCGTGGCGCATCGCTCGCAGCACCCGGCAGCTCGCGCGCCGCACTGGTGAAACCGTCCCATGGATCGGCCTTCCGCTTCGCGAGCCGCGCCGGGATGGTGCGCAGGGTGAAGGCCTGCGGGTCGAGCCTGTCCGTCACCTCGCGCCAGGCGAGCGGCGTCGCCACCCCGGCCCCCGGCCGGGCTCTCGGCGAATAGGACGCGATCGCCGTCGAGCCGAGGCCGTTGCGCAGCCAGTCCACCAGGATCCTGCCCTGGCGGTCGGCCTTGCGCGTGGTCGAGAGGTAGCGATCCGGCGCGTCCGCCTCCATCGCCTCGGCGAATGTCCGGCACCAGGCCCGGACGCCGTCCCAGCTCGTGGTCGTGCGCACCGGGGCGACCACGTGCAGGCCTTTGCCGCCGGAGGTGCGGCAGAACGCCGCGAGCCCGAGCGCCTCGAGCCGCGCCTTCACCTCCTTCGCCGCGCGCACGATCGCCGGCATGCCGACCCCGTCGCCCGGATCGAGATCGAACACCAGCCGGTCGGCATGCAGCGGATCGCCGCCGCCGGACCCCCAGCTATGCAGCTCGATCGCCGCGATCTGGGCAGCGCCGAGCAGTCCCGGGACCGTGTCGATGGTCACGTAGGGCGCGCCGTCCGCTTCCGCCTCGCGCAGGCCGTCCGGCATGCCGCGGCCGAGATGCTTCTGGAAGAAGGTCTCGCCCTCGATCCCGTCCGGCACCCGCACGAAGGCGAGCGGCCGGCCGACGATGCCGGGTGCCGCCGCAGCACCGACCGCCTGCCAGTAGGCGGCGAGGTCGCGCTTGGTGATCGCGGGACCCGTCGCATCCGCCGGCCACAGCTCGCGCCCGGCATGGCTGATCCGCTGGCCGCCGATCTCGACGGCGTCGCGCTCGATCTTCCTGGCCACGACGATGCCGCCGCGCGTCGGCGTTCTGGCGCTCCGCCCGCCCTTGGCGCCACGGAGCTCGATCCGCCTGACGTCCGATGGCGGCACCGGCCGGATCACGTCGGCTGCCGGCTTGTCCTCGCGCAGCCCCAGGAAGCTCGCGTGGCGGACCATGCCGCCGCCGGTGAAGCCGGCGAAGCCGATCTCGGCCACCAGCTCCGGCCTGACCCAGATCGTGTCGCGCGGCGGCTTTTCCGTGCCCAGCAGGCTCTGCGGCCGGTCGTCTCGGAGCGCCTCCAACCGGTCCGTCAGCGTGCGCAGCATGCGTGCCGAGAAGCCGGTGCCGCAGCCGCCGAGGAAATAGAGCTGCCCGGCCTCGTCGTGAAAGCCGAGCTGCAGCGACCCCAGCCCCTGCCTTGCCCCGGCAGGCGGGGTGTAGCCCAGCACCACGAACTCCTCGCGGTTCTGGCACTTCACCTTGAGCCAGTCGCCGCCCCGCCCGGCCCGGTAGGGCGCGTCCAGCCGCTTGCAGATGATGCCCTCCAGGCCGATCGCGCAGGCCTCCTGACGCACCCGGGCCGCGTCGGACCGCAGCTGCTCGCTGAACCGCAGCGGCCCCGCCTCGGGCACCGCCTGCATCGCCGTCTCCAGTGCGCTCCGCCGCTCCGACAGCGGCAGCGGCCGCAGGTCGCGGCCGTCCAGATGCAGCAGGTCGAACACATAGAACAGCAGGGGCCTGGTTCGCCCGCTCGAGAAGGCGTCCTGCAGCCGGGCGAAGCTCGACACCCCGTCCGGCCCGAGCGCCACCAGCTCGCCGTCGAGCATCAGCCTGACCGGCTGCATCGCCGCAACCGCCCCGCGCAGCGCCGGCAGCTTGCCCGTCCAGTCCAGCCCGTTGCGGGTGATGATGCGCACGTCCTGGCCATCCTTGCGGACGAGCATGCGGTAGCCGTCGAACTTCACCTCGCTGACCCAGCCCTCGCCGACGGGCGGGCTCTGCGCCAGTTGGGCCAGCTGTGGGGCCTGCGTCTCGGGCGGAGGCTGGCCGCCCCCGGCCGCTGCCTTCGCCGTCTTCGCGCGCGGCCTGGCCTTGCCCGGCTTCGCGGCCCCGAGCGGGGTCGCTTCCAGCATGGCGGCGTCCGCGCCGGCCCGTTCGTGGGAATCGTGCTCCTTGATCAGCAGCCAGCTTTCGCCCTTCTCCCGTCCGCGCGGCTTCAGCCGGACCAGCACGAAGCCGCCCTGCAGCCGCTCGCCCTCGAGCCGGAACTTCAGCTCGCCCTTGGCCAGCGCCGCCGCCGCATCCTCCGCCAGCGGCGTCCAGGTGCCGCGGTCCCAGATCTCGACGGTGCCGGCGCCGTAGTTGCCCTCGGGGATCACCCCCTCGAAGGTCGCGTAGTCGAGCGGATGGTCCTCGACATGCATCGCCAGCCGCTTGTCGTGCGGATCGAGCGACGGCCCCTTCGGCACCGCCCAGCTCCACAGCACGCCGTCATGCTCGAGCCGGAAATCCCAGTGCAGGCGGGACGCGTCGTGCTTCTGCACCACGAAGATCGGCTGCGATACGGCCTGTCCTGCGCCGGCGTCCCGCCCGGCCCCGCTGGCCGGCGGCGGCTCCGGCGTCTGCGCGAAATCGCGCATCTCGCCGTAGGAACGTCTCGCCTCGCCGGGACCGGTCGAACGGAATGCCATGCCCGGTGGAACGTTCGCTTCTTCCTGCGGTTGCGAGGTTGCACCCTCCTGCAATCCGCCCACACTGCGTCCTGCCGCTCCGGACTTCCGGGACGGCCCCCCGCAAGGATCATCGCTTGGATACCCAGCCCGACCGTCCGATCAGCAGCCCGGCTCCCGTTCCGGCTGCCGACACCGACCCGCCGGCGCCGCAGGACAGCTACCCGGTCGGCGCCAGCGCCATGATGTCGGAGCGCAGGCTGCACACGCTGAAATACGGCGACCTGTTCGGGGTCTACGACCAGAACGGCAACATCCTGTCCGGTCCCGGCATCGCCGACGGGCTGTACTATCTCGACACCCGCCATTTGTCGTCGCTGTCGCTGTCGATCTGCGGCCAGTCGCCGATCCTGCTCAGCGCGACCTTGCGCGAGAACAACGCGACCCTGTCCTGCGACCTGACCAACCCCGACCTGCAGCATGACGGCCGCACGCTCGGCCACGACCTGCTGCATCTGCGGCGCACGCTGTTCCTGCGCGACCAGATCTCGTTCGAGCGGCTGCAGGTGCGCAACTACGACGTGGTCGCGCACAGCGTCGTCATCGAGGTGGCCTTCCGCGGCGACTTCGCCGACCTGTTCGAGGCGCGCGGCACCAAGCGCCTGCGCCGCGGCGTGCTGCGGCCGCCCGAGGTCGGCACCGACACCGTGCTGCTCGCCTATGACGGGCTCGACGACCGGCTGCGCACCACGCGGCTGCGCTTCGCGCCGCAGCCCGAGCGGCTGACCGCCGGCAGCGCCCGCTTTGCCCTCACGCTGCAGCCCGGCCAGCGCCAGCTCATCCATATCGAGATCGCCTGCGATCCCGCCGAGGCGCCCGCACGCGGCGTCGCGGAAGCGTTCCTGTCCTCGATGGTCGAGGCGAGGCGGGCGCTGCGCGTGGCGTCCGCGCGCGCCGCCGCGATCGCCTCCTCGAACGAGATCTTCAACGAGGCGATCCGTCGCTGCATCTGCGACATCTACATGCTGCTCACCGACAAGCCGGACGGGCCGTACCCGTATGCCGGCGTGCCCTGGTACAGCACCGCGTTCGGCCGCGACGCGCTGATCACCGCGATGCAGACGCTGTGGCTCGACCCCACCATCGCGCTCGGCGTGCTGCGCTATCTGGCCCGCCACCAGGCCGCCACCGAGGACCCGGTCGCCGACGCCGAGCCCGGCAAGATCCTACACGAGGTCCGTCACGGCGAGATGGCCGAGCTCGGCGAGGTGCCGTTCCGCCACTATTACGGCAGCGTCGACTCCACGCCGCTGTTCGTCATGCTGGCCGGCGACTACCTGGAGCGCACCGGCGACGTCGCGGCCCTGGCCGGCCTGTGGCCGAACATCGAGCGCGCGATCGACTGGATCACGCGCTATGGCGACCGCGACAATGACGGCTTCGTCGAATATGGCCGGCGCAACCAGGACGGGCTGGTCAACCAGGGCTGGAAGGACAGCTTCGACTCGATCTTCCACGACGACGGCACGCTCGCCGAAGGCCCGATCGCGCTGTGCGAGGTGCAGGGCTACGTCTATGCCGCGCGGCGCGCCGCCGCCTCGATCGCGCGGCGCATCGGCCATACGGCGTTCGCCGATCGCATGACCGTGGAAGCCGACCGGCTGCGCTCGGCCTTCAACGCCGCCTTCTGGATCGAGGAGCTCGGCACCTACGCCATCGCGCTGGACGGGCAGAAGCGCCCCTGCCGGGTGCGCTCCTCCAATGCCGGCCACCTGCTGATCTCCGGCATCGTGCCGGAGGACCGCGCCGCCCGGGTCATCGCCGGGCTGATGAGCCGGAACTTCTTTTCCGGCTGGGGCGTGCGCACGATCCCGATGGGCGAGGCGCGCTACAATCCGATGGCCTACCATAACGGCTCGGTCTGGCCGCACGACAACGCCCTGATCGCGCTCGGCTGCGCCCGCTACGGCTTCAAGGACGAGGCGGCGCGGATCTTCGGCGGCCTGTTCGACGCCTCGCTCTATGCCGACCTCCGCCGTCTGCCCGAGCTGTTCTGCGGCTTCGCCCGCCAGCGCGGCGAGGGCCCGGTGCGCTATCCGGTCGCCTGCTCCCCGCAGGCCTGGGCGGCGGCGACCCTGCCGTCCCTGCTGCAGGCGACGCTGGGCCTGCGCTTCGATCCGTTCACGGTGACGGTGCATTTCGAGCGGCCGCGGCTGCCGCCCTTCCTCGACGAGGTGACGCTCTACAACCTGGCCGTCGGCGGCGGGCAGGTCACCGTGCATCTGCAGCGCGTCGGCACCGAGGTGGCGCTCAACGTCATCGAGCGCATCGGCCCGATCAAGGTGCAGCTGACCAGCTGATCCATCGGCCAGCCGCGACCGGCGCGGCCGCGTTCTTGTCGCGCGCAGGCGGAGGGCGCACCTCCATTGCGGGCGACAGCCCCTGACGTCGGAGACACCCCATGCGCGCCATCGGCTACCGGACCCCAGGCCCCATCGCCGCCGACGCCTCGCTCGTCGATATCGAGCTGGACCGGCCGGAGCCCGGCCGGCGCGACCTGCTGGTCGCGGTGCGGGCGGTGTCGGTCAATCCGGTCGACACCAAGGTCCGCAGCCGCGTCGCTCCGGAGGAGGGCGGCTGGAAGGTGCTCGGCTGGGATGCGGCGGGAACCGTCGTGGCGGCCGGGCCGGACGCCGCCGCCCGGCCGGGCGACGCGGTGTTCTATGCCGGCGCGCTCGACCGCCCGGGCGCCAATGCCGAGTTCCATCTGGTCGATGAGCGGATCGTCGGCCGCAAGCCCGCCTCGCTCGACTTCGCCGAGGCGGCGGCGCTGCCGCTCACCGCCATCACCGCCTGGGAGGCCCTGTTCGACCGGCTCGACGTGTCGCGTCCGGTGCCGGACGCTGCGCCCGTGCTGCTGATCGTCGGCGGTGCCGGCGGCGTCGGCTCGATCGCGGTGCAGCTCGCCCGCCGGCTGACCGGGCTGACGGTGGTGGCGACCGCCTCGCGCCCGGAGACCGCCGACTGGGTCCGCGCGCTGGGCGCGCATCACGTGGTCGACCATTCCAGGCCGCTGGCGGCCGAGGTCGCGGCGCTCGGGCTGGGCGCGCCCGCCTTCGTGTTCTCGACCACCGGCACCGACCGGCATCTGGCGGAGATCGCCGAGCTGATCGCGCCGCAGGGCCGCTTCGCGCTGATCGACGATCCGGCGACGCTCGACATCGTGGCCTTCAAGCGCAAGAGCGTCTCGGTGCACTGGGAGTTCATGTTCACCCGCTCGATGTTCGACACCGACATGGCAGCCCAGGGCGCGCTGCTGAACGAGGTCTCGCGGCTGGTCGATGCCGGCGTGCTGCGCACCACCCTGGCCGAGCGTTACGGGAGCATCGACGCGGCGAACCTGAAGCGCGCCCACCGGCTGATCGAGAGCGGCACGGCGCGCGGCAAGATCGTGCTCGAAGGCTTCTGACGCCGCCCGGGGCGCCGCTGCCGGTCAGAGCACCGGCACCGCTCCCGCCGCATACCGCTCCAGGATATCGTCCACCGGCCCGTCGGCGACGACCCGCCCGGCCTGCAGCCACAGCAGCCGGGTGCACCAGGTGCGCAGCACGTCGGGGTTGTGCGAGGTCAGCACCAGGATCTCGGCGCCGCGCACCACCGTCTCCAGCCGGGCATGCGCCTTGTCGCGGAACTTGGAGTCGCCCGCCATGAACCACTCGTCCATCAGCAGCACCTGCGGCGCGATCGCGGTGGCGAGGCCGAAGCCCAGCCTGACCACCATGCCGGACGAATACACCCGCACCGGCAGCTCCAGGAACGGCCCGAGGGCGGCGAACGCCTCGACATCGGCCTCCAGCGCCCGGACCGCGGCCCGCGACAGGCCGACATAGCGGCCGCGCAGCCGGATGTTCTCCCGGCCGGTGAGGTCGAGGTTCATGCCGAAGTTGGTGTCCAGCAGCGTGTTGATGCTGCCATGGACATGGATCCGCCCGGCCACCGGCTCGTAGATGCCGCCCAGCACCCGCAGCAGGCTCGACTTGCCCGCGCCGTTATGGCCGACGATGCCGAGCCGCTCGCCGGACACGATCCGGAAGCTGACATGGCGCAGCGCCTGCACCACCACCCGCCTGGTGCGGTCCGCGGCGACGGCGCCGCCGGTGGTGCCGGTGGCGCGCGGGCCCACCCGGCTGAAGGCCATCGACAGTACGGTCTTCTTCAGCGAGCGCGCGCCGCCATGGTAGAGCGGGAAATCGAGCGACAGGTCGTCGACCTCGATGACGGCGCCGCCGCGTGCCGGCGACAGGCCGGCGGCGACCGGGTCCAGCTCGGCGGGCGGCCCGTCCATCCCGTCAGATCCAGAACGCGATGCGCGGCCGCGCGCGCACGAACACGAGCCAGGAGGCCAGCCACAGCAGCGCGCTGTAGCCGAGCGCCGAGCCCCAGATCAGCGCGCTCGGCGTGACGCTGAGCAGCGGCGCGCGCACCACCTCGAGCAGCGAGTCGAACGGGTTGAGCGGCAGCCACCAGCCACGCGCGCCGAGCTGCGACGGCTTCCAGATCACCGGCGTGATGTAGTAGGCGATCTGCATCAGCGAGCCCACGATCGGCGGCACGTCGCGGAACCGGGCGCAGATGCTGCCGAGCAGGTAGCAGGCCGCCGCCCCGTCCAGCAGCCACAGCGCCAGCCCCGGCAGCGACAGCAGCGCGTGCATCCCGGGCCAGGCGCCGAAGATCGCGAACACCACCAGCGGCACCACCACGTTGTGGCCGAGCACGATGACGTTGCTGACGACGGTGCGCAGCACCTGCACGGTGAAGGGCATGCGCATCGAGCGGATGGTCTGGTCGGCGCCGAGGAAGCTGTTGCAGGCATCGCTGGTCAGGCCGCCGATGCCGGCCTGCCAGAGGATCACCGACACCGCCAGGAACGGCAGGTAGTCGCGCAGCACGATTCCGAACAGCATGCCGTAGATGAAGCCCATCGAGCCGACCATCACCGCACTCGACAGCGTCAGCCAGAGCGGCCCGAGTGCCGAGCCGCGATAGCGCAGCTTGATGTCGAGCCAGCCGAGCGCCAGCGCCAGCCGCCACAGCGCCAGCCCGTCCCGCAGATCGGCCCAGGCCGCGAGCTCGCGCGAGCCGCGGCCGGTGCGGGCGTCGAGCCGCAGGTCCTGCGGATAGGACATCGCGGGCACCGCCGGACGTGCCGTCCGGGACGGCGACTCGCGTGCGGCATCGCCTGCGGCCTGGTCCATGGCCGACGGACGCTCCGACGCGGGCGGGGGGGCATTCATCGTCGGGGCGTAGCCGATCCGGCAGGACGCGGCAACACGATTGGCGGCGCGGGTCCGGATCGTCGCGCCGCGCTGCGGAAAGCTGGCGTCCCATCCGGTTGATGTTGCGGCAATTCGGGATGCAGGCTAATGGCTGAGCGGGGGCTTCTGCTCATCGCTGGCTGGCTTCCGTTCGTCGCCGGCTGCGCCTTGCGGATCGATGTCGGACGGAGCGGCGGCGACGGTGCGGCTGCCGCGCTACCCGACCGTCCGGCCATGCGTCGGACACGCTGGAGAAGTCAGACCCGATGACGCGACCCGCCAGCCGCCGCGCCGACAGCCCGTCTCCAGCCGCCGCCTCGCGGCGGGTCCGGCCGTCGGGCCGCCTGCCTGGCGTCTTGTGCTCGATCTCCATGCTGGGCCTGCTCGCCGCCTGCGCCGGCACGCCGGATCGTCCTGAGATCCCGGTGGCGCAGGAGACCGCGCGCTATCAGGCGCATGCCCGCAGCTACTACGCGCCGCCAGGGCCCCCCGACGACCCGTGGGGTCCCTACATCCAGGAGGCCTCCAGGCGCTACGACGTGCCCGATGCCTGGATCCGCGCGGTGATCGGCCGCGAATCCGGCGGCCAGCAGTTCAGGAACGGCGAGCTCACCACCTCGCCGGTCGGCGCGATGGGGCTGATGCAGCTCATGGCGCCCACCTATGACGACCTGCGCGCCCAGTACAGGCTCGGCGACGACGCGTTCGAGCCGCACGACAACATCATGGCCGGTACCGCCTATATCCGCCAGATGTACGACATCTACGGCGCGCCGGGCTTTCTCGCCGCCTACAATACCGGTCCCGGCCGACTCGACGACTTCCTGACCAAGAACCGCTCGCTGCCGCGCGAGACCCGGCAGTATGTCGCCATTATCGGTCCGCAGATCGCCGGCATCTGGCCGAACAACCGCTCGCAGGCCGACCTGATGGTGGCGAGCCACGCCGGCGGGTCCGATGCCCAGTATGCGTCCGCGCAGAGCAGCGACGAGACCAGCTCGGTCCGCACCGCCTGGAGCCGGCGCCGCGACCTGAACCAGGATGCCGACCAGCCGGTGCAGGTCGCGGAGGCTCCCGCCGCCGGTGCCGGCGTCGCGGCTCCCGCCTATACCCGCGCCTGGGACAGCCTTCCGGCCGCGCGTCCGGTCAGGCTCGCTGGCGCCACGACGGACGCCGGCAGCGTGCGGGCCGCCTGGGCCGCGCGATCCGGCGGCACTCCGGCGCCCGTCGCCGATGCGGCGCCGGTCGTGGTCGCCAGCGCCGAGCCGTCGTCGCAGACCTGGACCCCGGCCCCGACGCCGATGCAGCTCATGGAGCCGATCGCCGAACCGGCCGCCGCCGCTCCGGCGACGGTCCGCGCCGCCGCCCCGGCGCCCGCGCGCTATGCCGCCGTGACCGAGGCGGCGCGTCGCAGCCGCTTCCACCTGATCCGTCCCGCCATGGCGGAGCCGGCGCCGCTGCTGCGCGATGTCGGCCGCAGCGGCGGACCGCGCACCTGGTCGATCCAGGTCGGGGCCTTCGGCACGCCTGCCCAGGCCAGCCAGGCTGCCGGTGCCGCGCAGTCGCATGCGCCGAGCCTGTATCATGCGCGCGCCGAGATCGCCGGCATCCGGCAGGGCCGCAGCGCCAAGGTGTATCGCGCCCGGCTGACCGGCCTGTCGCGGAGCGATGCGCTGCAGGCGTGCGAGCGCCTGAGCCACGGCCGGTCCGATTGCATGGTGGTGTCGCCCGATGCGCGTTCCTAAGGCTGTCGCCCTCTTGCTCGCGCTGGCCGCGCTGGCAGCCCCCGCCGCACATGCGGCCCTGGCGCCCGGCGCCAAGGCTCCGGATTTCAAGGCGCGCGCGACGCTCGGCGGCAAGGAGTTCGACGCCTCGCTGGCGGCGATGCTGCAGAAGGGGCCGGTGGTGGTCTATTTCTATCCGGCCGCCTTCACCAAGGGCTGCACCGTCGAGGCACACGACTTCGCCGACGCGATGCCGGAGTTCCAGCGGCTGGGCGTGCACGTGCTTGGCATCTCGGAAGACAGGATCGAGACGCTGGACAAGTTCTCCGTCAGCGCCTGCCAGAGCCGTTTCCCGGTCGCGGCCGACAATGACCGTCAGATCGCCAGGGCGTACGACGCCACCATCACCCTGATGCCGGGCTATGCCGCCCGGACGTCCTATGCGATCGCACCGGACGGAACGATCCTGGCGGCCTACAACGCCATGGATCCGGACGGGCATGTGTCGCGCATGCTGGCGGCGGTGAAGACATGGGCTGCAAAGGCGGCGCACGCCAACCAGGGCTGAGCGCCGCCAGAGCGTGAGCCTCTCAGGTCGGGTGACCCTCAGACTCGTCCTCCGCACTCTCGTTCGGGTCGCTGGTGGATGTGCCGGCTGGCGTCCGCGGCACCACCGGCTTGACCGTCCCGCGATGGGTCGCCCGCAACGACTGATGCGCTTCCGTGGCCGCACTCTCGCCGAACTGACCCTGATTGCCGGGCAGGGTGGGTTTTGCCTGTTGCATCGCTGGTCTCCTGACTGTCTCGGTCCCCGGCACTAGGACGCCGACGGCCGCGATCCGTTCTCGTCCGACGACCTCACCTTTCGGGGACCGCGAGCGCTCGGTTGCACGACCGATCGGTCGAGGCGCAGCGACAGGATTCTGCAATGATTCGGCCGGCGACGGGTCTGTGCGCTCCGCGGTGGCGGCGGTCACGGTGAGCTGTGACGCGCTCGTCACCCGGTCCGGCAATATCCCACAGTCTTGCAATAGACGGCAGGTCGGCTGTTCGATGGGGGGATAGAATTAGCCCGGAGCCAGTGGCCCCCGACGCGACCACGTCGCTGCCCGACCACACCGTTCGGTCTGGCCGGCCGGGCCTCGACCCGGCCGCACCGGCAGGCTAGTGGGTGGCGAGGCCGGTATTGCCGGTCACGGCACTCTGGGTTGCGCTGGCGCCCTTGGAAACGTCGTGGCCGAGCGCACTCGCATCCTGGCCCGCGCCGTTCAGGGTGTTGCAGCCGGACAGGCCAACGGTCGCGGCCGCCAAAAAACCGATGGTGGCGAGAGCGCGGCAGGAAGCGGAAAACATCTTCTTCATCTCCAGGAACGTTGCGCTGACAACGGAACACGACCATGCGGGGTTCCGCCGGTTGTAACTTCGCCGGTCACTGTGACGTCCGGGTGACTCTCAAGCCGTCTGTCCGGCTTGGCGTGACACCCTGTGCAGATGCAGCGCGGCCGGCGCGATCAGCAGCAGCAGCGCCGGACAGGCGAGCAGGCCCAGGCGACCGGCTGATGCGTAGTCGGGACCGCGCTGCAGGATCGCCGTGAAGGCGGGCGACTGCAGCATCATGCCGAGCATCATCCAGACGATCAGCGTGACCAAGCCACCGATCAGGATGGTGATCGCGGCCCGGCCGCGCCGGGTGCCGCGCTGGCTGCAGACCAGACCCAGGGACAGGAACACCGCGAACGGGATCCAGGCGATGATCGCGAGGAGCAGTCCTACGACCGCCAGCTCCTCGCTCGACCGCCCCATCAAGAAGCAGAGCAGCGATCCCGAGGCCGCCACATACAGGCAGAAGCCGGCGAGCCCGAGCAGGACGATGCTAAAGAGGCGCATCGGCACGCAGCCAGGCGCTGACCGGGCGCCTGAACAGGAAGAACACGATCAGCGCATAGACCGCGATGCTGGGGATGGCGGCCGCCGTCACCGGCGACGTCCACAGCGTGAACAGGACGACGAACGCCCCCCAGACGACGTAGAGCCGCCGCCCGGTGGCGATGCGCCGGAGCATGAGCACGCCGGCGACGATCTCGACGATGCAGCCGAGCAGCCCCACCGCTTCCTGCACGACCGGAGGCGCAGGGCTGCGCGCCATCAGCGCCATCACCTGCGGGTTGGTTGCCGGGCTGTAATGGCTCCACAGCACGGACAGGCCGCCCAGCACGCCGAGCACGATCAGCAGCCAGCAGACGATACCCAGGCTTGTCGGCCGCATCATGGAGGGCTCCGCATCGCGCCGGCAGCAGCCGAGCCGCGGCAGGCTCTCCCAGACACGTGCGCGCGTCAATCCGACATCGAAACGATGACGGCACGGTCCGACGGGCTCCAGCAGCCTGATGCCGGGGCGCTCCGCTCGACGATGCGGGCAGGCCTCGGAGCGCCGGGGTCTGCGAGATGAAGCCTTCGTCATCGTCGCCGTCTCCGGAACAGGGGCGTTTGACGGCGCCGGGAGGCGAAGTTAAGAACAGCTCGCAATTCGTGCTGCCGGCAGTCGCCGCGGCCAATCGAGGACCGCTCCATGGGTTTTCCGTCGCTCAAGGCATCCATGCCGCTCGCGCGCCTGCTGCTCGCGTCCGCCGGGCTTGTCTCGCTCGGCGGCGGCATGGCCGGCGCCGAGACGCTGACCCTCTACAGCGCCCAGCACGAGCAGATGGTCGACCAGCTGACCGCCGCCTTCACCAGGCAGACCGGCATCGCGGTGCGGACCCGCTTCGGCGAGGCGCCGGAGATCGCCAGCCAGATCGTGCAGGAAGGTGCCGCGTCCCCGGCCGACGTGTATTTCACCGAGAACTCGCCCGAGCTCGTGCTGCTCGACGAGAAGGGGCTGCTGTCGCCGGTCGATGCGGGCACGCTGGCCGAGGTGCCGGCGCGCTACAGCGCCGACACCGGCCACTGGCTCGGCGTGCTGCTGCGCGAGAACGTGCTGGCCTACAACCCGTCGATGATCGCCGCGGCGCAGCTGCCGGCATCGCTGCTCGACCTTGCCCGCCCGGCCTGGAAGGGCAAGCTCGCCATCGCCCCGACGGACGCCGACTTCCTGCCGCTCGTCGAGGCGGTGGTGAAGCTCAAGGACCGCGACACCGCACTCGCCTGGCTCAAGGCGCTGAAGGCCAACGCCCAGGTGTTCGACGATGACGAGGGCGTGGTCGCCGCGGTCGATCGGGGTGCTGCCGCCGTCGGCATCATCAACAGCTACTACTGGGCGCGGCTGCATCAGGAGAAGGGTGCCGCGACCAGGAGCCTGATCCACCATTTCGGCGGCGGCGACGTCGGCGCGCTGATCAACGTGTCGGGTGCGGCGGTACTGGCCTCGTCGAAGCACCAGGCGGCGGCGCAGAAGCTGCTCGCCTTCATGGTCAGCACCCCGGTGCAGACCGCGACCGCCGCCGCTCCGGTCGATTTCGAGTATCCGGTGGCCAAGGGGGTCGCCGCCAACCCGCTGCTCAAGCCGTTCGACCAGCTCGACCCGCCGACCATCTCGGTCAAGGATCTCGGCGACGACCAGGATGCGGCCAAGCTGCTGCGCGAGGCCGGCCTGCTCTGACACAGCCCGTCCCCGGCCGCGGCCGGCGCATCCCGGCGCTGCTGCTGCTGCCGGCCGGGTGTGCCGCCGCCCTGGTGCTGCTGCCGCTCGGCCTGACGGTGGGCCAGGCGTTCGAGGTGCCGGCACAGGAGGCGGCCGGGCTGCTCTGGCGGCCGCTGGTGGGCGAGCTGCTGCTCAACACGATCGGCCTGGTCCTGGCCAGCGTCGCCGTCACCGCCGTGGTGGGGGTGCTGTGCGCCTGGCTGGTCGAGCGCACCGACCTTCCCGGTCGCGGCGCGTTCGCGGTGCTGGCCGCGGTGCCGCTGGCGATCCCCCCCTTCATCACCAGCTATGCCTGGATCTCGCTGAGCTCGGGGCTGCAGGACTTCCTGGGCGCGCTGCTGGTGGTCGGTTCCGCCTACATGCCGCTGGTCTATCTTCCGGTCGCCGCCGCGCTCCGCGGCATGGACCCGGCGATCGAGGAGAGCGGCCGCGTCCTTGGCCTGGGCCCCGGGACGTGCTTCGTTCGCCTGGTGCTGCCGCAGCTCAGGCCGGCGCTGCTGGGCGGCATGCTGCTGGTGGCGCTGAACGTGCTGGTCGAGTTCGGCGCGTTCGCCCTGCTGCGCTACCGCACCTTCACCACCCAGCTCTATGCGCAGTATCGCACCGGCCTGACCGGCCCGGATGCCGCCCTGCTCGCCACCGTGCTGATCCTGCTGTGCCTGCTGTGCCTGGTGCTGGAGCTGAAGGTGCGCGGTCGTGCGGTGCATGCCTCGCTGACCCGCGGCGCGCGCCGGCCGGCGGCCCGCTACCGGCTCGGGCGGAGCATGATCCCGTCGCTGCTGTTCTTCGTCTGCCTGACCGCTGCCACCCTCGGCGTGCCGCTCGGCACCATCCTGTTCTGGCTGACCCAGCACGACGCGGCCGCCACCTCGGCGGTCGGCGTGTCCTGGATGATGCTGCTGCAGGCGACCGCGGGGTCGCTGTCGCTCGCCTTTGCCGCCGCCGCGCTGACCCTGCTGCTGGCGCTGCCGCTCGGCTTCCTGGCGGTGCGCCACCCCGGCCGCATCGCCACGCTGCTGGAGCGGAGCGCCTATCTGGGCCAGGGCGTGCCCGGGATCGTGGTGGCACTCGCGCTGGTCACCCTGGCGATCCGGCTGCTGCAACCGCTGTATCAGAGCGCGCCGCTGCTGATCGTCGCCTATGCCATCCTGTTCCTGCCGCTGGCGCTGGTCAGCGTGCGCGCCGCCTTCGTGCAGGCGCAGGTGCGGCTGGAGGAGGCGGGCCGGGTGCTCGGCCTGGGTCCCTTCGCCACCGCGCGACGGATCGTGCTGCCGCTGGCGGCCCCCGGGCTGGGCGCGGGTGCCGCCCTGGTGTTCGTGGCCGTCGTCACCGAGCTCACCACCACCCTGCTGCTGTCGCCGATCGGCACGCGGACGCTGGCGACCCAGGTCTGGGCCGACACCACCACCCTGGCCTTCGCCGCCGCCGCCCCCTATGCCGCGGTCATGGTGGCGCTGTCCCTGCTGTCGACCTGGATCCTGGTCCGGCGCTTCGGGCGCGGCGATCCGGGCGGCGCGACCGGGCCGGGTTGAGGCCGGTTTATGTCCGCGCTGCTGATCCAGACCCTGTCCAAGTCGTTCGGCGTCACGCCGGTGCTGCGCGAGCTGTCGCTCGAGGTGGCCGAGGGCAGCCTGGTGGCGATCCTGGGCGCGTCGGGGGGCGGCAAGACCACGCTGCTGCGCCTGATCTGCGGCTTCGAGCGCGCCGATGCCGGCAGCATCGCCATCGACGGCGTGCCGGTGGAGGGCCCGGGGCTGCATCTGCGTCCGGAGGCCCGCCGCATCGGCTATGTCGCGCAGGATGGCGCGCTGTTCCCGCATCTGTCGGTCGAGGCCAACATCCTGTTCGGCCTCGATCGCGCCGGCCGCCGCCGGCGCGCGCGGGCCGAGGCGCTGCTCGAGCTGGTCGGCCTGCCCGCCGCCTATGCCGCCCGCGCGCCGCAGGCGCTGTCCGGCGGCGAGCAGCAGCGGGTGGCGCTGGCGCGCGCGCTGGCGCCCGGGCCACGGCTGGTGCTGCTCGACGAGCCGTTCTCCGCCCTCGATGCCGCCCTCCGCGCCGGCACGCGTCAGGCCGTGGCCCGGGCCCTGACGGAGGCCGGGGCCACCGCCCTGCTGGTCACGCACGACCAGTCCGAGGCGCTGTCGATGGGCGACCAGGTGGGCGTGCTGCGCGGCGGCCGGCTTGCGCAGCTCGCCACCCCCTCGGAGCTCTACCGCCATCCGGTCGATGCCGAGCTCGCGCGTTTCGTCGGCGAGGCGGTGCTGCTCGACGGCCGGGCGGCCGCCGGCCTCGCCGAATGCGCCCTCGGCCCGCTGACGCTGGCCTCGCCGACGCCCGACGGACCGGTGCGGGTGATGGTTCGCCCCGAGCAGATCGAGGTTCGTCCCGCCGACGCCGAGGGCTGCCCGGCCTGCGTCGTGTCGGTGTCCTACTACGGCCATGACGCCAGCCTCCGCCTGACGCTGTCCGCCGACCCCGCCGCCCCGCCGCTGCTGGCCCGGATCGGCGGCGCCTACGCGCTCGCCCTGCATCCCGGCATGCCGGTCCGCCTGGCCGTCACCGCCCCGGTGGTCGCCTTCCCGACCCGGAAAGTGGATTCTCAAGGCGCGCCTTGAGCGGGTCCAGGGCAGCGCCCTGGCATTCCTTGGGCCGCTCCCGCTGTATAAGCACTCTCCCGACCCAGATCCCGAGGCCCCCATGCCCGCCGCGACGCCCCCTCCCTCGTTGCCGCGCGGATCGGGACTGCTGCCCTTCATCGTCGCCGCCGCGTTCTTCATGGAGTATCTCGACACCACGATCATCACCACCGCGCTGCCGCAGATGGCGCGGTCGTTCCATGTCGGGCCGAACGATCTCAGCCTGGGCATGACCGCCTACATGCTGACGCTGGCCGTGTTCATTCCGGTCAGCGGCTGGATCGCCGACCGGTTCGGCTCGCGCACGGTGTTCGGCAGCGCGATCGTCGTCTTCACGCTGGCCTCGCTGTCCTGCGCCGCCGCCACCGGCCTGGTGTCCTTCACCCTGTCGCGGATGCTGCAGGGGCTGGGCGGCGCGATGATGGTGCCGGTCGGACGCATGATCGTGGTGCGCAACACCGACCGCGCCCGGATGATCAAGGCGATCTCGACCATCACCTGGCCCGGGGTCGCCGCACCGGTGTTCGGGCCGACGCTGGGCGGCTTCATCACCACCTTCGCGTCCTGGCACTGGATCTTCCTGATCAACCTGCCGATCGGGGCGGCCGTGCTGCTGGCCACGATCCGCTCCGTGCCGCAACAGTTCGCCGGCGAGCGGCGCGCGCTGGACCGGGTCGGGCTGGTGCTCAGCGGCGTCGCCCTGACGACGCTGCTGCTCGGCACCGAGCTTGCGAGCCATCCGGACGTGCGGCTGCTTGTGTCGCTGGGCCTGATCCTGGTGGCGGGACTGTTCGGGGCGCTGACCCTGCGCCATTTCCGGCGGGTGGCGGCGCCGCTGCTGGATTTCGCCACCTTCCGCGCCCGCTCGTTCGCCACCACCCTGGGCTGGGGCTCGCTCAGCCGGATGGGCATCGAATCCGTGCCCTACATGGCGCCGCTGCTGTTCCAGGTGGGCTTCGGGCTGACGCCGTTCCGCTCGGGGCTGCTGCTGCTCGGCTCGGCGGTCGGCAATCTCGGCATGAAGCTGTTCACCACGCAGATCCTGACGCGCTGGGGCTTCCGGCCCGTCGCCGTGGTCAACACGCTGCTGACCGTCTGCTTCATCGCGTGCTGCGGCTGGCTTTCGCCCGGCACGCCGCTCGTGCTCACGGTGCTGCTGCTGGGCGGCTACGGCGTCGGCCGGTCGATGCAGCTCACCACGCTGGCAACACTGGCCTATGCCGACATCCCCGACCCGCAGAGGGGCATGGCCAGCACCCAGTTCAGCGCCGCGCAGGCGATGACGGTGGCCATGGGCGTCGCCGTCGCCGCCCTGCTGCTGCGCCTGGTGGCAGCCCTGCACGGGCATGCGAGCGGGCATTTCGGGCTGGACGACTTCCGCTGCTGCTTCGCGGCGACGGCCCTGATCACGCTGGTCTCCGTCGTCGGCTACCTGCGCCTGCCGGCCGATGCCGGCGCCTCGATCGGCGGCGGGTCGAAACGCCCGCGAACCGTCTGAGAGCGGCTTGACCCGGGTGCGGCGAGCCGCCACCGATAGCCCCGACCGCGCGGCCGCCCCGGCCGGGACAGCTCAGGACGGCGCATGACACTCAGGACCCGGCTTTGCCACGCGACGATCCTGGGCTGCGTCGCCGGCTGGGCGGCAGGGGCCGGCAGCCTGCCCGCCGCCGCCGCGGACGGCCCGTTCGCCGTCGCCAGCACGCTGCCGTTCCAGGCGCCGCGCTTCGACATCATCCGGGACGCGGACTACCAGCCGGCGCTGGAGCAGGGGATGGACGAGCAGATCGCCGAGATCGAGCGGATCGCCGACAACCCGGCCGCGCCCAGCTTCGACAACACGATCGTGGCGATGGAGCGGTCCGGCCGCATGCTGGACCGGGTGAGCCAGGCCTTCTTCGGCGTGGCGCAGGCCAATACCGACGACGCGCTGCAGGCGGTGCAGAAGGCCGAAGCGCCGAGGCTCGCCCAGCACCAGGATGCGATCTACCTGAACCCGAAGCTGTTCGCCCGCGTGCAGGCGATCTATGCGGCCCGCGGCACCGCGTCGCTGGACCCCGAGCAGAGCCAGCTGCTGGAGGTCTATCACCGGCAGTTCATCCATGCCGGCGCGCAGCTTTCCGACGCCGACAAGGCGAGCCTGCGCACGCTGAACACGCGGCTCTCGACCCTGGAGACGGCGTTCCAGCAGAAGCTGCTCGCCGCCGGCAAGGCCGGCGCGCTGGTGGTGCCGGACAAGGCGAGGCTGGCCGGACTGGACGAGGCAGCGCTCGCGGTCGCGACGCGGGCCGCGCGGGATCGCCGCCTGGACGGAAGCTGGGTGCTCACGCTGCAGAACACCACGCAGCAGCCGGTGCTGCAGCCGCTCGAGGACCGTGCGACGCGGCAGGCGCTGTTCGAGCAGAGCTGGACCCGCACCGAGAAGAACGACGCCAACGACACCCGCGACACGATCGCCACGATCGCGCAGCTGCGCGCGCAGAAGGCGGCCCTGCTGGGCTATCCGAACTACGCCGCCTACGTGCTGTTCGACCAGATGGCCGGGACGCCGGATGCGGTGCAGCGTTTCCTGGCCAGGCTGGTGCCGGCGACAGCGGCGGAGCAGAGGCGGGAGGCGGCCGACATCGCGCAGGCGATCCGCAGCAGCGGCCAGAGCTTCAGCCCGGAGCCGTGGGACTGGGAGCATTACGCCGAGCAGGTGCGGCGTGCGCGCCTCGATCTCGACGAGGCTGCGGTGAAGCCGTATTTCGAGCTCGACACCGTGCTGCAGGACGGCGTGTTCTTCGCCGCCAACAGGCTCTACGGCATCACGTTCAGGAAGCGGACCGACATCCCGGTCTATCAGCCCGACATCCGCACCTACGAGGTGTTCGACCACGACGGCTCGCCGCTCGGGCTCGCGTATTTCGACTACTTCAAGCGCGACAACAAGAGCGGCGGCGCCTGGATGTCGACCTTCGTGACGCAGTCCAGGCTGCTGGACACGAAGCCCGTGATCTACAACGTGGCCAACTTCCCCAGGCCGTCGCCGGGCCAGCCGGCGCTGATCAGCTTCGAGGACGTCACCACGATGTTCCACGAGTTCGGCCACGGGCTGCACGGGCTGTTCGCGGCCGAGACCTACCCGACGCTCGCCGGCACCAACGTCGCGCGGGATTTCGTCGAGTTCCCGTCGCAGTTCAACGAGCACTGGGCGCTCGATCCGACGGTGTTCGCGCACTATGCGCGCAACTACAAGACCGGGGCCGCGATGCCGCAGCCGCTGGTGGACAAGATCAGGAAGGCCGCGAAGTTCAACCAGGGCTACGCGCTCGGCGAGGTGCTGGCCGCTTCCAAGCTGGACATGGACTGGCATTCGCTGCCGGCCAGCGCCGCCAAGCAGGATGTCGACCGGTTCGAGGCCGACGCGCTGGCCCGGAGCGGCCTGGACACCGCAGACGTGCCGCCACGCTACCGGTCCAGCTACTTCCAGCATATCTGGTCGAACGGCTATGCGGCCGGCTACTACGCCTATCTCTGGACCGAGATGCTCGACGACGCGGCGTTCGCCTGGTTCACCGCCCATGGCGGCCTGACCCGCGCCAACGGCCAGCACTTCCGCGACACCATCCTGTCGCGCGGCCACACCGCCGAGTACGGTGCGATGTTCCGCGCCTTCAACGGCCGGGACGCCGACATCGAGCCGATGCTCCGGCATCGCGGCCTGGCCGCCGGAGAGGACTGAGCGTCGGACCGCTTGGGCTGCGCATCGAAGCACGGCGGCGGTTGGTGCGAGCCCCGGCTTGCCGACCTCGTGCGGGCCGAACGATCCGCGACGGTCCCAGCCCCGACCCGGCCCGTCTGCTGGCCGGCCACCGCATCAGGCTGGTGCCGGCGGCGATGCCGGTCGCGCGATGACGTGACGCCGGCGGCGCATCGCGGGACGGGCGGGCATCGGTCCGGCCTGCGCAGGGCGGACCTGAGCACGTCGCTCTTGCGGTCGGCGGCGGGCAGACCTTAATAGATCACAGAGACGTTCTCGGGGCGGGGTGCAACTCCCCACCGGCGGTATTTGCAGGAGCGGGCGCAGGCCGGCTCTTGCATCAGCCCGCGAGCGCCCGTCCGTGTCGTGCGGCGGGGTCAGCAGATCCGGTGTGATCCCGGAGCCGACGGTATAGTCCGGATGAGAGAGAACGGTGATCCGCAGGCCAGCCCGGCAACGGGACGGCCGTGGAGAGCGCTGCGCCCCGGGTCGCGTCCGTCGGGACGGGATTGATCGAGCATGACTGCGGCATGGTATCCGCTGCATCCAGCCGGGGCGTCCGCGGACGATCTGCCGGCAGGCGTCGCCGCGGGGTTCCGTTCGGCGATCGACGCGGCGGTGGAGTTCATCGGCGCGACCGCGCCAAACCCTCCGGTGGGCTGCGCCATTCTGGATGCCTCCGGAACGGTGCTGGTGACGGCTGCCCACCAGCGCGCCGGGCAGCCGCATGCCGAGGCGCTGGCGCTGCGACGCCTCGACGAGGCGGGGCTCAGCCGGCGCGCTGCGACCCTGCTGGTGACGCTGGAGCCCTGCAACCATCGCGGCCGCACCGGTCCCTGCACCGAGGCGATTCTCGCCAGCCCGGTCCGCAGCGTCTGGATCGGCAGCATCGATCCGAACCCGCACGTTTCCGGCCACGGCGCCGAGCGCCTGCGCGCGGCCGGCTGCACGGTGCAGCGGCTCGCCGGCAGAACCGGTGCCGGAGCGGCCGCCCTGGCGCGCGAGTGCGACGCGCTGATCGTGCCGTTCCGTCGCTGGGCCGACACCGGGCGACCCTGGGTGAGCGTCAAGCAGGCGCTGGATGCCGCCGGCGGCATGATCCCGCCGCCGGGGGCGAAGACCTTCACGACGCCCGCCTCGCTGCGTCTCGCGCACCGGCTGCGCCGCTGCACCGACGCGATCGTCACCGGCACCGGCACGCTGCGCGCCGACCGGCCCGGCTTCACCGTCCGCCATCTTCCCGATTATCCCGACCGCCGCCGGCTGCTGGCCGTGCTCGGCCGGGCGGAGCATCTGCCGGACGGCTATGCCAGCCTGGCGGCCGAGAACGGCCTCGATTTGCGCATGGTGGCCTCGCCGGACCGGCTGCTGCCGCTGCTGGCCGAGGCCGGCGTGCTGTGGGCGATGGTCGAGGCCGGGCCGCGCGTGCTGCGCAGCCTGCGCGATGCCGGCCTGTGGGACGACTGGCTGACCATCACCCATCCGGATGCCGCGACGGGTCCGGAGCCGGCCGACCGGCTCGGCATCGTGCTGGCGCGACAGGCGGGCACGCTGTCGCCGCTGCGCCTGCTGCCGGAACTGCGCGACATCGCCACACAGACTGAGGAGGGCCCATGTTCTCGGGGATCATAGAGCGGCTCGGCCGCGTGCGTGCCGTGGTGCCGGGGGAGAACGACGTCCGGCTCGATCTCGAGACCGGCTTCCCGGATCTGGCGCTGGGCGAGAGCGTCGCCGTCAACGGCGTCTGCCTGACCGTGACCCGCTTCGACGACACCGGCGCCGCCTCGGTGTTCGTCAGCCCCGAGACCCTGTCCGTCACCGCGCTCGGCCGCCTGCGCGAAGGCTCGGACGTCAACCTCGAGCGCGCCGTGACGCCGACCACGCGCCTGTCGGGCCACATGGTGCAGGGGCATGTGGACGGGGTGGGCCGGCTTGCGGCGATCGAGCCGGTCGGCGAGGCGCGGACGCTGCGCTTCGCGATGCCGGCCGCCCTGCGCCGCTACTGCGTGTCGAAGGGCTCGATCACGCTCGACGGCATCAGCCTGACCCTGAACGAGGCGGGCGAGCCGGACGGCGACAGCTTCTCGGCCGCCGTGATGATCATCCCCCATACCTGGGACCACACCACGCTCGGCCGTCTCGTGCCCGGCGACCCGGTCAATGTCGAGGTCGACATGATCGCCAAGTATGTCGAGCAGTTCTGCAGGAACCCGTCATGACCCAGCCAGCACTTCCCGCAGCCATCCAGGCCGCGGTCGACGCGCTCCGCGCCGGGCGCATGGTCGTCATGACCGACGACGAGGACCGCGAGAACGAGGGCGACCTGGTTCTCGCGGCCGAGTTCGCGACGCCCGAGACGATCAACTTCATGGTCACCCACGGGCGCGGCCTGGTCTGCCTGTCGCTGGAGGCGGCCCGGGTCGACCGGCTCGGCCTGCCGATGATGGTCGCCGACAACCAGGCGCCGCGCGGCACCGCCTTCACCGTCTCGATCGAGGCGCGCGACGGCGTCAGCACCGGCATCTCCGCGCATGACCGGGCCCGCACGATCCAGGCGGCGATCGCCCCGGGTGCCGGCCCGCAGGATCTGGTCTCGCCCGGCCATGTCTTTCCGCTGCGCGCCGTCGAGGGCGGCGTGCTGGCCCGCGCCGGCCACACCGAGGGCTCGATCGAGCTGCTCCGGCTGGGCGGGATGATCCCGGCCGCGGTGATCTGCGAGGTGATGAGTGCCGACGGCAGCATGGCGCGCATGCCCGAACTCCGCCGCTTCGCGGCAGCCCACGACATGCCGATCGTCACCATCGCCGAGCTCGTGGCCACGATGGTCGAGATGCGGCAGGCGGTCGCCGCCACCGTCGAGCACGTCGCGGTCACGCGCCTGCCGGTGGCACTCGCCGACACGGTGTTCGAGATGCATGCCTTCCGCGACGCGGCCGGGGGCGAGCACCTGGCCCTGGTGAAGGGCGATCCGGCGGCCGCACCCGCCGGCCAGCCGCCGCTGGTGCGGCTGCATTCGGAGTGCGTGACCGGCGACGTGTTCGGCTCGCTGCGCTGCGACTGCGGCAGCCAGCTGCAGGCGGCGCTGGGCCGGATCGCCGCAGCCGAGTCCGGCGTGCTGGTCTATCTGCGCGGCCAGGAGGGCAGGGGCATCGGGCTGGCCAACAAGATCCGCGCCTATGCGCTGCAGGATGAGGGGCTGGACACGGTGGAGGCCAACCACCGGCTGGGCTTTGCCGCCGATGCCCGCGACTGGTCGGTCGCGGCCGCGATCCTGCGCCAGCTCGGGCTCGGAACGCTGGATCTGCTGACCAACAACCCGGCCAAGATCGCGGCACTCGAGGGTCGCGGCTTCACCGTCGCCGCCCGCGTGGCGCTGGAGATGCCGCATACCGCCCATAACGGCGCCTACCTGCGTACCAAGCGCGAGAAGATGGGCCACACCCTGGTCGATCCGGAAACGGCCTCGCGGGCAGCGGAATAGGCGCCATGAGCATCAACGCCCCGTCCGCAGCGCCGTCGCTGCCGTTCGCGACGCCGCCGCGCCTGGCGCTGGTGGTCAGCCGCTACAACGAGGATGTCACCGGAGGTCTGCGCGACGGCGCCATCGCGTGGCTGTTCGAGCGGGGGATCGACGTGCGCGAGGGCGACGTGATCGCAGCACCCGGCGCCTACGAGCTGCCGCTGATCGCGCAGGCGCTGGCCCGCAGCGGCCGCTACGACGGGGTGATCTGCCTCGGCTGCGTCGTCAAGGGCGACACGGCGCATTTCGAGTTCATCAGCCTGGGCACCGCGACCGGCCTGATGCAGGCCGCCCTGGCGACCGGGGTGCCGATCGCCTTCGGCGTGCTCACCACCTACACCGACGAGCAGGCCGTGTCCCGCTCGCGCGCCGACCTCCACAACAAGGGCCGGGAGGCCGCCGCCGCCTGCGTCGAGACCATCGCCATCCTGCAGGCGATCGACGCCAGCACGTGATCCCGGCGGGGTGGACGACGTGGTCCCCCCGCCGCCGCAGCACTGCCCGATCTGTCCGGAGCAGGCCGGCCTGCGTCAGACGGAGGTGGCGCCTCGCGTCGTCAGGGCTGCGAACAGCGCCTTGCCGTCCGGCCGACCCAGGCCGGTGCAGGCGTTCCAGCTCGGCCCCGCGTTGTAGCCGAGCTGCGAGCCGGCCGGCTTGTTGTTGCCGCTGGTGATCTGCACCGTCAGCTTCTCGGCCAATGCCGCCTTGGAATACAGGAAGTCGGGCGGGAAGCCGACGGGCGTGGTCGCCTTCTGGTTGATCAGCGCGGTCAGCCCGGCCCAGAGCGGGGCCACGGCGCTGGTGCCGCCCACCACCTCCTTCTTGCCGCCCACGACGATCAGGTAGCCGCTTGCGGGCGACGCATCGCCCGCCACGTCCGGCACGCCGCGTCCCTTGCGGCCGCCATTCACGCTGGCCGGCAGCGTCACCGTGTCCTGGAAGGCGGGGATGTCGAACAGGTCGCTGATGCCGCCGCCGGTGCCGCCGCCGCCGGTGCCGCTGTCGTTCCACACCACCTCGGCGCTGATGGCGCTGCCGGCAACGGCGATGTGGGTGCCGCCGCAGGAGGTGGCGAACGGCGAGGAGCCGGGGAAGTCGACATGCGCCTTGCCGTCATCGACGCCGTCGGTGGCGAAGCTGTCGCCGGCCGCGACATAGACCGAGATGCCGAGCTGGACCGCATCCTGCAGCACCCCGTTCATCGTCGTGACCGATGATGCGGTCCAGCTGCTTTCCGGACCGCCCCAGGAGATCGAGATCACCGAGGGCTTGTTGGTGGTGTCGTGCACCGCCTGGCTGATCGCGTCGGAGAAGCCGGCGTCGGTGTTCGGTGCGAAATACACCGCGATCTCGGCCCCCGGCGCCAGCCCGCCCGCGACCTGGATGTCGAGCGCCACCTCGCCGTCCGCGTCCGAGCCGGTGGTGTTGGTGGCGCCGTCCACCGACACCGCGATCACGCGGGGCAGCTTCACCCCCATCGCCTTGAAGGCCGTCCTGTTGTCTGACGCCGAGAAGCCGCCGCCGAGCTCGATCAGCGCGATGGTGACGCCGGTGCCGTCGACGCCGGTGGGGAAGTCGTAGAGTGGCCCGATCTTGTTGGGCTCGAGCCCGGAGGGCTGCGCCCTGTGCGGCCGCACGATGTGCGTGTGGGCGATCGCCCGGCTGTCGAGCCCGAGCACGGACTCCACCAGCCCGTGCAGGTGCTCGGGCAGCTGGATGTCGCCCTGGTGGCCGCGGAACTGGCTGCCGCCGTCGTGATACAGCGCCAGTCTGGTGCCGAACGCCGCCTCGATGGCGGACGGCGATCCGCCGACCCGGATCAGCCGGCGCGCCGGCGCCACCTGCATCACCGTCAGCGCCTGCGACGTGACATAGTCGGACAGCTGCCGCAGATCCTCCCGGTACAGCGCGGTGCGGGCGTCGGCAAGCTGGCTTCGGCGCAGGTCGGTATCGGTGATGCTGCCGAACGACGCGGTGAACCCCGACTCGTCGCGCGGCTTCAGGTAGATGCTGGCCTCCACGACATGATCCTCGGGAACGGCGCCGACCTCGCGACTGCCGGACGGGAGCGTGCGGCAGCTGCCGACGAGGGTGCGAAACCCATGCCTGGGTGTGGGCGGGGCGGACGGATGGGTCGTCTCGGTCATGGCTACCTCGGCAGTCTGTCGCGGAACAAAGGGTGGACGACACAGCCTGACCGGCTCAACCGGTTCCGTCCAGCAGTCCCGGAAGCAGTGCCCGCGCCGCCAGGGTGGTTCCCGGTCGCGCCATCTCCAGCAGCGTGACCCCCTCGACGATCGACAGGATCGCCGCCGCCATGCCGTGCGCCCGGGCGTCGGGCAGCAGGCGGCTGTCGATCCAGTCCAGCCAGTCGCCGACGGTCTCGGCCGCGACCTTGACGTAGGGCGCCTCGCCGCGCGCGCCGCGCGCCACCACCTCCGTCCACACCCGCATGAACGGCGCGATCTCCGGATCCCGCGACAGCGTCAGCACCTGGGCCAGGAAGGCGCCGGCCGTGACGGGCGGGCTGGTCGAATGGGCGGCCATGATCGCGCCCAGCCGGCCGGAGATCCGGGCGAGCACCGCCACCACCAGCGCATCCTTGGTGGCGAAGTAATAGAGCAGCATTCGCCCGCTGGTGGAGAACCGGACAGCCAGGCCGCGCAGGCCGAGCTGCCCGAGCCCCTCGCGCAGCACCAGCGAGGCGATCTCGTCGGCCAGCGCGTCGCGCCGTGCAATCCGCTCTGCCGATTCGGGATGTGCGATCATCACCAGCCTGTAGCACCCGTTACATATCCATGCTACGTAACGCATGTTACATGGTGGAGATGATCGGATGCTCGGTGCACGACAAGTCCTCATCCTGTCCGGGATCGCAGCGCTGTTCTGGATCGCCGCGACCGCCTGGATCCGATGGTTTCCGGCGGCACTCGTCGACCCGCTGCAAGGCAGCCTGGGCTTCCTGTTCAGCATTCCGGTCTGCTGGCTGTGCGTGCATCTCGGTCGGCGCGCGGCGTCCCTGTCGGCCGAGCAGCTGGTGCCCGGCACGGCCGTTGTCGTTGCGGTCGCGACACTGATCGACGCGGTGGCGCTGCGCTGGGCGCATCTGCTGTATGCCGACAGCGAGCAGACATGCCGGCTCGGTGCGGCCTGGCTGCTCTGGGGCTATGGCGTGAGCCTGGGCATCGCGCTGCTGATGCGCCATCGTCCGGCAATGGCCGGCGCTCCGCGTTCGGCCTGACGGGACTCCGGGGGCGCTGCTGCCCGTCATGAGCTGACGCCGCGCCGGCGTTCCGGATGACGCGCACGGTTCGAAACCTGTCCGACGGCAGCGTCGTGACCCCGACCGTGCATGAATACGATACGGCAACGTTCGCGTCACGGGACGCGTTTCAGGAGCTGCAGCGCGGCGGCAGGCGAATATCGGATCGCGCCGACGCGCCGTCCGTACCGGACGTGCATGACGACGAGGCGCGATCTCTCCATCGGCGCTGCATGACTGGTAGAAGACAATCTTGCTCTTTGGTGATGCAGGATCATGTTCCTGACATCAGACCGTCACAGGCGCCGCAACTGCCGGATCGCGGTTGATACTGACCGCAGCCTGTCTGCATCACTGTGGAGTCATTGCGACCAGGCTCGGTGAGCCGTCTGTTGCTCTGCTCTGTTGCCGACATCCTCGACGACCGACTATCCGAAGTGAACAGGGCGTTCTATTGCCGCGGCATCGATGTCTCTATTGCCAAGCGCAGGGATTACCCTATATTGGTGAAATTACACGGACGGTCGCTCGGCCACTTTGGCCATTATCGCGTCTCCGTTGTGTCTCATCGACGCGGATCGAAAATGATCCTTTTCCAATGTTGGCGATGACCGGACGGTCTTGCCACCAAGTAGATGCTGAAAGAAGACATCTTGCCGCAAGACTCCGTTCTTCCGCCGTCCGACGACGCGGTACGTCAGGCCCTGCTCCGACTCGGCGCCGGTTCGAATAAAAGCCAGCAGTTTTCAGGAAGACGGCCGGCGTCGCTGTCGACGTCTCCCGCAGCGCGTCGTCGCTTCGTCCAGGACGGCGAGGTCGCAGTCGAATATGCGGAGCGCACCCGTCCTGTTGCGGCGGATACAAGCGGCATCGATGGCCTGCGCGCGGAACTGGCGCAGGAACGCCAGGCGCGCGCCGACGTCGAGCTCGCCTTGCGCGATGCGCAGGCGAGCCTGCGCAGTTGTCAGACGCGTCTGGGACATGTCGAGCTCGCTCTCGAAGAAGCCCGCGCGCAGACCGTCGCCCTGGCCGACGCGGCGACGCCGGCGCCGATTCCCGATGAAGTCGCACGCAGCCGCAGGCGACGCGCGCCGGGCGACAGCGAACCGATCGAGGGCGAGGTCGGTTCCAGCAGGGTCCGGCGTGCCGCATCCGAACCCCAGCCGGTCAAGTGGTGGATCAAGCAGTCCGGCTGACGGCGCTGTTCGGCAGCCGCGACGTCACGCCTGCCAAATGCCGGGTTCGGTCAGGCCCGTGAACCGGACCGCGGATGACGTTCCACGTACCCGGGTGCTCACACCATCGGCAAGACGCAGCTACGGCGGAACACCCGTCAGGTCGACGAGGTCGGAGGCGAGTTCCCTGATGGGAGCGTCCCAGACAAACGGAGCCGGCTGGGTATAGATCCGCATGGTGCGATACCACGGACTGTCCGTTCGGCCGGGCAGCCATCGCCAGCACTGATCGTAGCGTGACAGCAGCCAGACCGGACGCCCCAGCGCCGCAGCCACATGGGCTGTCGAGGTGTCGACGGCGATCACGAGGTCCAGCAACGATACGAGACCAGCCGTGTCGGCAAAGTCTGCGATCCGCGCGGTGTGATCGACGACATGAAGGCCAGGCGGCGGGTGTGTGACCGTGGCCTGCGGCTCGCCGAGCTGGAGGCTGTAGAACAGGACAGCCGGCGCCGCCGAGGCGAGGGGCGCGAAGCTGGCGAGGCCCATCGAGCGGCGGCGATCGATCAGCGTGTTCTCGAGGTGCCAGGGCCGCTTGCCGCCGGACCAGACCAGGCCGACCTTGACGGGAGCACGACGGCTCGACCCGGTGCGTGTCCGCCATGACGCCACGTCCGCCTCGACCAGCCCGTGCCAGTCCCGACATAGGGCCGCATCTGCCTGCAGGTATCCGCCGGCGAAAGGGACGCTATCGATGGTCGTTCGCAAGGCGTAGGGCAGGCTCATCACCGAGCAGGCGAGGTCGTGCGCCGGAACCGGCTCCTCGCTCGATACGATGGTCTCGACACCCGGCAGGCATGACAGCAGCCTGACCAGCGGCTTGGGCATCTGCACCACGACGCGGCAATCCATCTCCCGCAGCATCGGGATGTAGCGGCAGAACTGCACGCAGTCACCCAGGCCGGCCTCCCCGTGCACCAGCAGGGTACGGCCTGCCAGCGGTTCGCCTTTCCAGCGCGGCGTGTTGAGAATGGCGGGAAGCATGTTGCTCGCGTGCAGCCGCCATTCGTACTCCGCAAAGCCGCGCAGGTAGTCGCCGGCGGCCAGGTAGGCCATGGCGCGCCAGGTCCGGATATCCGGGTCGCCAGGCGACAAGGACACGGCCATGTCGAAGAACGCGAGCGACTCCCGCGGCAGCCCGCGACGCCGAAGGGCAACGCCCAGACCGGACAGTGCTGGCCCGTGATCCGCCTTCAGACGGATGGCGTTGGAGAAGGCGGCGATGGCATCGTCGTAGCGCTGCAGTTCAAGGCTGACAGCCCCGAGATTGGACCACACTCCATGACGCTGCGGATCGAGAGCGACCGCTTGCTCCAGGATGGGCAGGGCCTCGTCGAAGCGTCCCAGCTCCTTCAAGGCGCCGCCTAGATTCAGGAGCAGCCGGATATCATTGGGTCTGATCGGCACGACCGCGTTCAGGGCATGAACGGCCGCCGCATAATCCCGGTTCCGCAGGGCAGCGTCAGCCACAGCGATCAGTGCTGCGGGATCAATCCTGGCAGGTTGCATCACGGCATGGACTGCTGTCTTGCTGGGCATTGATCTGATCCCGCATCCGCCCTTCCTATGCCCGAACTGACGGAACAAGTCGCGGATCGTTTCGTCCCTGCACAGTAAACTGCTGCGCCAAAATCTGGAGGCGGCGCCGTGAGGGTGCGCCTGTGCAGATAACTGGTCGTTTTCCTGTTGATCGCCGTATTTCATGCCGGTTCTTCGTCGACGCGACCTGATTGGAACTCGCGGCATCACCACCAGGCTTCGAGCCGCCGGTTCATGACGTCGTGTCCGGCGCCCAGTACAGCACCCGTCGCAGGACCCGGTCGACGACGGTCCAGAGCAGGATCGTCATCACGGCGAGCACGAACAGGGCCGCGAACATGACGTCGGTCTGGATGCGTGCGTTGGCGTTCAGCATGACGTAGCCGAGCCCGGACGAGGCGCCGACCCATTCGCCGACGACAGCCCCGATCGGCGCGATCGCGGTCGCCACGCGCAGGCCGGACGCGAATGACGGCAACGCCGCCGGCAACCGGACGTGGCGAAGCATCGAGAGCGGGCCTGCATCCATCGTCCGTGCCAGGTCGAGCCAGCCGAGGTCGGTGCGACGCAGCCCGTCGGCGAAGGCGGCGGTGACGGGAAAGAAGATCACCAGCACCGCCATCACCACCTTCGAGCTCATGCCGAAGCCGAACCACAGCACCAGCAGCGGCGCCAGCGCGAACACCGGCACCGCCTGGCTCAGCAGCAGCAGCGGCATCAGCCAGCGCTGCAGCGAGGCCGAGAACACCATCGCCAGCGCGCAGGCGGCCCCCAGCAGCGTGCCGATCGCCAGACCCAGCGCCGTCTCGGTGAAGGTGGTCAGCGTGCTCCACAGCAGCAGGCTGCGCTGGTGCCACAGGGCCACGGCCACCGAGAGCGGGTCCGGCAGCAGGTAGGCCGGGATGTCGGCCCCGTGGCTGATCGACCACCAGACCAGGACCAGTCCCGCCAGCGTGACCAGCGGCCGCGCGGACCGGGCGAGGCGGTCCATCACCGGCCCGGCCCGGTCAGCATGCGCATCAGCTGTCCCTGCGTGCGCAGCAGCTCCGGATCGTCGAGAGGACGCGGCGCGGTGCCGGGAACCGGGATCGGCGCTCCCAGCGCGGCGGGCTCGCCCGACAGCACGAGGAGGTGCTGCCCGAGCCGGCAGGCCTCGAGCGGATCATGGGTGATCATCAGCACGGTGCGGGCGACCAGCAGCTCGGCGGCGAGCTCCTGCACGCGCGCTCGGGTGAGGGTGTCGAGCGCCGAGAACGGCTCGTCCATCAGCACGAAGGGGCGGTCCTCGTAGAGCGTGCGGGCGATCGCCGCGCGCTGGCGCATGCCGCCCGAGAGCTGGGCCGGCAGGGCGCCGGCGCGATCCCGCAGCCCGACGCGTTCGAGCAGATGCAGCGCCCGGTCGCGATCCCGCGTCTCGCCGCGCAGCCGGGCGCCCAGCATGACGTTCTCGATCGCGGTCAGCCAGGGATAGAGCAGGTCCTGCTGGCCCATATACGCGATCCGCCCGGCAAGCGGCCTTCCGTCGGTGGCCACGACCCGACCGGAACTCGGCGCGTCGAGACCCGCGACGATCTTCAGCAGGCTGCTCTTGCCGACGCCGCTGGCGCCGAGCAGCACCACGAAGCTGCCGCCCTCGACGCTCAGCTCGAGGTCGCGAAACACCGTGTGCCGACCGTAGCGCAGCGTCAGCCGCTCGATGCGCAGGCCGGGCACGGCAGCGGCGCCGGCGGGTGCGGGACCGGTCTCCAGGGTGGCGGTGCTCATCGGGGCAGGGTAGTCCACATCGCGGGCGGCGGCATTCCCGGCCGCGAGCCTGCCGGTTGCCGGGTCGCCGACCTGCAAGACCGCACCGCGATGCAGAAAGGCGACCCCAGCCATGGACAGCGACATCGACACCCGGTTTCCCAGCCTGACGCAGGGACTGTTCGGGCGGCTGCGACAGGGTGCGGCCGCGGAATGGGAGGCCTATGTCGGGCATCCCTTCGTTCGGGGGCTCGCCGACGGCACGCTGGCGCCTGCGCATTTCAGGCGCTTCCTGGTGCAGGACTATCTCTACCTGCTGCAATATGCCCGGGTCTGCGCGCTGGCGATCTACAAGAGCGACAGCGTGGACGACATGCGCGCCGCCGCCACGACGGTCTCGGGACTGCTGAACACCGAGCTGTCGATGCACCTGTCCTATTGCCGCGGCTGGGGCCTGGACGAGACGGCGCTGCAGGCCGAGCCCGCCTCGATCGAGCTGCTCGCCTATACCGGCTTCATGATCGACCGGGCGCAGGCGGGCGACCTGCTCGATCTGCTGGCGGTGCTGGCCGCCTGCCTCGGCGGCTATGCCGAGGTCGGGCTGCGGCTCGCCGCCGATCCGGCGACCCGGCGCGACGGCAACCCGTACCTGTCCTGGATCGAGATGTATTCCGGCGACACCTATCTGGGCCTGGCGGAGGCCGGCATCGCCCGGCTGAACGCGATGGCCGAGGCCAGGGGCGGCGATGCCCGGTTCGCGGTCCTGCTGCGCGACTTCCGCACCACCGTGCGGCTCGAGGCGTCGTTCTGGACCGGAGCGATGGCCGGTCCGGCCTGAACCGGCGGCAGATCCGTCCAGAAGTGCGGCACGGCTGTGGCGTCGAACCGTTGGCCGGGACCTACAGGCCCAGCCCGGACAGGCCGGGATGATCGTCCGGTCGGCGTCCGAGCGGCCAGCGATACAGGCGGTCGGCTTCGGCGATCGGCAGGTCGTTGATGCTGGCGAACCGGGCATGCATCAGCCCTGCCTGGTCGAACGCCCAGTTCTCGTTGCCGTAGGAGCGGAACCAGTTGCCGCTGTCGTCGCGCCATTCATAGGCGAAGCGCACGGCGATGCGGTCGGGCCCGTGGGCCCACAGCTCCTTGATCAGCCTGTACTCGAGCTCCCGCCGCCACTTCCGGTCGAGGAAGCCGACGATCTCGGCGCGTCCGGTGACGAACTCGGCGCGGTTCCGCCAGCGGCTGTCGGGCGTGTAGGCGAGCGACACGCGCTCCGGATCGCGGCTGTTCCAGCCATCCTCGGCCGCGCGCACCTTGGCGGCGGCGCTGTCGTCGGTGAAAGGCGGGGCCAGGATGGTCATGCCGGTTCTCCTGCGGCGCCGGACGCCGATGCGGGCCGCGCCTCATGCGGCCAGGATGGCACGGAAGTCGTTGACGTTGGTGCGTATCGGGTCGCCGAGCGCTTCGAACAGCCGGCAGCTGTCGTGCCGGTCGAGGACCGCCTGGGCGCCGAGCCCGGCCGCGATCGCGCGCGCCAGCGTCGCAGGACCGGCGACCGCGCCGGCGACGTCGCTGTTTGCCGTCGATCCCGTCGGTATCGGCGGCCAGCGCCCACAGCGCCGGCCGGGCGGCGGCGGCAACCGCGAAGCCGAGCAGGAACTCGGTGTTGCGGCCCTCGCGGCCGGCTCCGGTGCCCTGCAGCGTGACCGTGGTCTCGCCGCCGGACAGCAGCAGGGCCGACGGCCGCGCCGGATGGCCGTGCGTCGCCACGCAGGCGGCGATGCCGGCCAGCGCCCGCCCGGGTTCGCGGCTCTCGCCCTCCAGCGCGTCGCCCAGGATCAGCGGGGTCGTCCGCTTGGCGGCGCCGGCAGGTGCCGCGCCGGCACCGTCGCCAGGTCGGCCGAGGCGACGGCCGCGCGCAGCACCAGCCGCGCGGCTGCTGGTGCCGGGTCATGGCCGTGCCGGGCCGCCCGGGACGGTCGTCGACGCGCCGTCCTGGCCGGGCGGCTGCGCGGCGCGGGCCCGGGCGACGAGCTGCAGCACCAGCGGCGTGATCCGGCGCACGATGATGTCGACGCCGGCCGGCAGCGGATGCAGGCCGTCGGGCTGGTTGAGCGTGCGGTCGCCGGCGACGCCTTGCAGGAAGAACGGGTCGTAGAGCAGACCCGGCCGGCGCGAGAGCCGGTCGAACACGCCGCGGAACGCGGCGCCGTAGGCAGCGCCCAGGTTCGGCGGCGCATACATGCCGCTCAGCAGCACCGGGATGCGCCGCGCGCCAAGCCGGTCGAGGATGGCGGCGAGGTTCTGCTGCATCTGGGCCGGATCGAGGCCGCGCAGCCCGTCATTGGCGCCGAGCTCGACGATGGCGGCATCGGGAGTGTCGCCGAGCGTCCAGTCCAGCCGCGCCAGGCCGCCGGCGCTGGTGTCGCCGGACACGCCCGCATCGAGCACGGTCGCGTGTGCCCCGGCCGCGTCGAGCGCGGCCTGCAGCCGCACCACGAAGCCCTGCGCGTGCGCCAGCCCGTAGCCGGCGGTCAGCGAGTCGCCGAGGGCGAGGATGCGGATCGGGCGTGCCGGCGTCGCGGCGGCGGCATCGTCCGGCGCCCGGAAAACTTGCGTCAGCATCAGGCCGCCGAGAAGTGCTGCACCCCGTCGCAGCACCCATCGACGTCCCTTGGTGTGACGCCGCGCGCGGCCATATGGAACCCTCATGGATGGATACATACCTTCGCGCGATCGGCCGGTTCTCGTCGAGGCGCGCGACCTGTGGCTGACAGTGGCGAGCCGTCCGGACGCGGTCAACGCGGACTGGCGGCGGACGTTGCGCCGTCTGGCCCGGCCGGCGCGACGGTCCGACGACGATGCCCCCGGCGCGACGCTGGACATCGTGCGCGGCATGTCGCTGAGCGTGATGGGCGGCGAATCCGTGGGCGTGGTCGGTCCGTCCGGCTCCGGCAAGACCAGCCTGCTGATGCTGCTGGCCGGGCTGGAGCGGCCGACGCGCGGACAGGTGCTGGTCGACAACGTCGATCTGGCGTCGCTGGACGAGGATGCGCGCGCCCGCTTCCGGGGCCGGCGCATCGGCATCGTGTTCCAGTCCTTCCACCTGATCCCCACGATGAGCGCGCTGGAGAATGTCGCGGTGCCGCTGGAGCTCGCGGGCCGCGCCGACGCGTTCGCCGTCGCCGAGGCGGCGCTGCGCCAGGTCGAGCTCGGCCACCGGCTGGGGCATCTGCCGGGCCAGCTTTCGGGCGGCGAGCAGCAGCGCGTGGCGCTGGCCCGTGCGTTCGCCCCGCGCCCGGCGCTGCTGCTGGCGGACGAGCCGACCGGCAATCTCGACGTGCGCACCGGCGAGAGCGTGCAGGACCTTTTGTTCGAGCTGCAGCGCCTGCATGGCACCGGACTGCTGCTGATCACCCATGATCCGGCCCTGGCGGCGCGCTGCGACCGGCGGCTCGCCGTTGCCGAGGGCTGCCTGCACGCGATCGGCGGGATCGCCGCGTGACCAGGGCGGGACCGGCGGGGGCGCGCCTGGCGCTCCGGCTGGCGCTGCGCGACTGGCGGGGCGGCAGCGGGCTGCTGCGCGGCATGGGAATCGTGCTGCTGTGCCTGGCGCTGGGCGTGGCCGCGATCGGCACCATCGGCGGCCTGCGCGACGCGATCCAGCAGGGCGTGGCGGAGCAGCGGCGCGCGATCCTGGGCGGCGACCTGGCGATCGAGAGCCAGGAGGAGCTGCCGGACGCGCTGCCGGCCTTCCTGGCGAGCCGGGGCGCGCGCACCTCAGGGCTGGTGCGGATGCGCTCGATGGCCTACGCGCCGAACGGGCGGCGGATGCTGGTCGAGCTGTCGGCTGTCGATGCCGCCTATCCGCTGGTGGGACAGGCGACGGTCGTGGACGGAACACCGTTCGCCCGCGCGCTTGCCGGCGGCGACGGGCTGCCGGGGCTGGCGGCCGATGCGCTGGTCGGCGCCCGGCTGGGGGTCGTGCCGGGTTCGGTGATCAGGGTCGGCGACGAGCGCTTCCGGCTTGCCTCGCCGCTCGACAAGGTGCCGGACGCGGCCGGTCAGGCGTCGCTGGCGCCCTCGGTGATGATCGCCCGGTCCGCACTGGCCGCGGCCGGTCTGCTGCGGCCGGGGACGCTGCTGACGAGCGCGCTGCGCGTGACGCTGCCGGACGGGCCGCGGCACGAGACGACCGCGGCGCGGCTGGCGCGGTCGCGTGCGCTGGCGCGCGCCGTTTCCGATGCCTTCGCGGGACAGGACTGGCACATCCGCGACATCGACGACGCGGCACCCGCCCTGTCGCGCGTGGTCGACCAGGTGGCGCTGTTCATGACGCTGATCGCGCTCGCCGCCCTGCTGCTGGGCGGCATGGGCGTCGCGGCCGGGGTGTCCAGCTGGCTCGAATCGCGCACGGGCACGATCGCGGTACTGCGCTCGCTGGGCGCGCCGCCGCTGCTGGCTGCCACCGTGTTCGGGCTGCAGGTGGCAGGGCTGTGCGCGGTCGGGATCCTGGCCGGGGTCGCGGTCGGGCTGGCGCTGCCGCCGCTGGCGGTCAGGCTGCTGGGCGGGCTGCTGCCGGTGGCGCCGCATGGCGGGCTGCAATGGGCGCCGGTGGGGCTCGCCTCGGCGTTCGGGATCGTGGTCGCAGCACTGTTCACCCTGTCGCCGATGATGCGTGCGGTCTCGGTGCCGCCGGCGGTGCTGTTCCGTGGCCCGGCCGGCGTGGCAGGGCCCGATCGCCGGCGCCGGCTCGTCACCGGGACGGCCCTGGCCGGGCTGACCGTGCTGCTGGTGCTGCTTGCCGTGCTGACGGCGCCGGACCGGCGACTCGCACTCGGCTTCTGCGCCGTCGCCGCCCTCGTGCTGATCGCCTTCCGCCTGGCCGGCCGCGGCCTGATCCTGCTCGCCCGGCTGCTGCCGCGGCCGGCTGCCGGGCCCGGCATGTCCCGGATCGCGGTGCGGCTCGGGCTGGCGGCGCTGGGCCGGCCGGCGGCGCCGGCGGCGCGGCTGCTGCTGGCGCTGGGTGCCGGCCTGACCGTGCTGGCGACGGTGGCGCTGACGCAGGGCGACCTGCGTGCCGCGCTGCTCGACCAGCTGCCGAAGCACGCGCCGTCCTTCTACTTCATCGACCTGCAGCCCGACGAGACGCAGCGCTTCGAGACGCTGCTGCGTCGGATGCCCGCGGTGGGCGAGATCCGGTCGCTGCCGAGCCTGCGCACGCGGGTGGTGGCCGTGGACGGGGTGCCGGCCGAGCAGGTGAAGGCCACGCCCGGCACGCGCTGGGCGCTGCGCGGCGACCATGGGCTGACCATCGCGGGCGCCGCGCCGCCGGACACGCATGTGGTGGCCGGGCAGTGGTGGGCGCCAGATTACGCCGGACCGCCGCTGCTGTCGTTCGATGCCGGGCTGGCGGCAGGCTGGGGCATCCATGTCGGCTCGGTGGTGCGGCTCAACGTGCTGGGCCGCGACATCGACCTCAGGGTGGCGAGCCTGCGCGAGATCGCCTGGCGCTCGCTGCAGCTCAACTTCGCCTTCATCGCCTCGCCGGGACTGCTGTCGGGGGCGCCGCACACGGTGGTCGCCACCGTCGCCTCGAGCGGCCGTGCCTCGGACGACGCGGCCATCCTGACCGCGGTGACCGACGCCCTGCCCAACGTGACCGGAATCCGGGTGGCCGACGTGCTCGCCCAGATCGGTAGCCTGGTGGGGCGGCTGGCCTGGGCCCTGGCGGCGATCGGCAGCGTGGCGCTGCTGTCGGGTGCTCTCGTGCTGGCGGCGACCCTGGCCTCGACGCAACGCCAGCGCGTCGCCGAGGCGGCGGTGCTGCGCGTCCTGGGGGCGACCGGGGCCCAGCTGCGGGCCGCCTGGCTGGTGGAGTTCGCCGTGCTGGGTGCCGCGGCAGGGCTGTGCGCGGCGCTGATCGGCGCCGGCCTGAGCTGGCTGCTGATGCGCTGGGTGCTGCAGGCGCCGTGGGCGTTCCTGCCCTGGACGGTCGCCATGGTGCTGGGTGCCGCCATCCTGCTGATGCTGACAGCCGGTTTCCTGGCCACGCGGCGGGGGCTTGCGGCAAGTCCTGCGGTGCTGTTGCGACAGAGCTGAGCTGCAGCCTCAAGGTCCGTCAGGCACGGGTCCGGTGCGGCGACGAGCCTGGCGTGTGGTCGAAGGCCGTTCAGGACTGGGTGGCGGCCGCGACCGGTCGATCCTGCACAGATGCGATGGCGGCAAGCCATCGTCCGACACGCTGCGGCAGACGGCCGCCGGGCGTGTCGGAAGGAACGGACTCTACTCGGCGGCGAGGTGTTCCGGACGCAGGATGGAGCTGACCATCGCATGCGGTATGTTGTTCCAGAGGGTCCGGTTCGGCAGCACCGGCGTGCTGGCTTCGCTCCGCACGATGTCGAAGCCGGCCCGGCGAAGCGCCCGGATGGCGATCAGGTCCAGGTGCGGAACCGCATCCCTGATGTCGGACAGATCTTCCATGGTGAAATCGTTTGGCACTGTTTCTGTTCCCCTGCCGTCGTGACGGCTGATGTGCATCGCTCCCGTCTTGCGCGGGACTCGGTTCCGGTCGGGCTTACCGCCCACGCAACATGGTCCCATCGTTGAAGTGCTCCGGCAACGTCTCCGGGCCTGGTATTTGTCACGCCACAGTAACATGGTCGTCACCCGGATGATCCCGAGGATGACGCGACGCCGTCTTGTGCCTCGGCCGAGATGCCTCCGGTATGCTGGCCGGACAATAACGATGAATGTCGGTGGATCAGGGGCGATACCGAGACGAGTATTCAACGCCCGACGCCGCAGATTGCTGCAACGCACAAACAACGTTTGTCTGGTGTGGTTTCGTTGATTTGCCGTCATCGACCGATTATATGTCCACCCGGTGGGATCGGGTGGATGATGGACGGGCCGAGGCCACGACTGAGAGTGCGGCGTCTGATCGAGGCGATCGTCGCCGCGTCGCTTCTGTCCGGAATATCGATCGTCGTCGTCGGCCGGTCCCACGGCGGATCCGCCGCCCCGGTGGCGGCCGCCGGCGCTGTTCAGGACAGGCCGGTCGTTCGGCGCGGCCTCGTCGTGGTGGACCTGCGCACCGGTCCCTGAACGTCGCCGGGCATCCCGGTTGACCCGCAGGCCCGCTCGGGCCGACCATGCGGTCCATGCGGAACCGGGTCGAACCCGGCCGGGCGGGAGCGACCATGTCCGAAGAAATGATCTTTCATGTCAAGCCGGGCATCGCCGTGTCCGCGCATGTGAACGCCGCACGGCTCGGCCTGATGACCAACCACGCGTTCAACGACCCCGAGCCGTTCTGGCTGGAGCAGGCGACGCGGCTCGACTGGATGCGTTTCCCCACCGTCGCCGGCGGCGGCGGGTTCGCAGGCGATGCACGCTTCACCTGGTTCTCCGACGGCACCCTGAATGTCTCGGCCAACTGCCTCGACCGCCACCTGGCCGAGAATGGCGACCGCATCGCGCTGATCTGGCAGGGCGAGGCGGAAGACGCGGTGCGCCATGTCAGCTTCCGCGACCTGCATGCCGAGGTCTGCCGGCTGGCGAACGTGCTGAAGGGGCTCGGCATCGGGCGCGGCGACCGGGTCGCCACCTATCTGCCGATGGTGGTCGAGGGCGTGGTCGCCATGCTGGCCTGCGCCCGGATCGGCGCCGTGCATGTGGTGATGTTCGCCGGCTTCTCCGCATCCGGCGTCGCCGGCCGGCTGCGCGACAGCGGCGCCCGGCTGCTGATCACCGCCGACGAGGGCAGACGCGCAGGCAAGCGCATCGCGCTCAAGGCGCTGGCCGACCAGGCGCTGGCCGCCCTGGTGGCGGACGATGCCGGCAGCCCCGTCGAGAGCGTGCTGGTGGTCAGGGTGACCGGCGCCGACGTGCCGATGCAGCCCGGTCGCGACCAGGACTACGCGGCCCTGACCGCGGCGGCGGCGTCGGACTGCGTGCCGGAGGAGATGGGCGCCGAGGACCCGCTGCTGATCCTTTATACCTCGGGCAGCACGGGCGCGCCGAAGGGCGTGCTGCACACCACCGGCGGCTACCTGCTCTGGGCCAGCCTGACCCACGAGCTGGTGTTCGATCACCGTCCGGGCGACGTGTTCTGGTGCACGGCCGACCTCGGCTGGGTCACCGGGCACTCCTATGTGGTCTACGGCCCGCTCTCCAATGGCGGCACCACCCTGCTGTTCGAGGGCACGCCGTCCTGGCCGGAGCCGGGGCGCTGGTGGCAGGTGATCGACAAGCACGCGGTGAACGGCTTCTACACCGCGCCCACCGCGATCCGGTCGCTGATGCGCGAGGATCCGGCGGCGCTGGCGGCCACCACGCGCGACAGCCTGCGGGTGCTGGGCTCGGTCGGCGAGCCGATCAACCCGGAGGCATGGCTCTGGTACTACGACGCGGTCGGCGGCGGACGCTGCCCGGTGGTCGACACCTGGTGGCAGACCGAGACCGGCGGGATCATGATCGCGCCGCTGCCGGGTGCCGTGGCGCAGAAGCCCGGCTCAGCCACCCTGCCGCTGCCGGGCATCAATACCGTGCTGGTCGACGGGACGGGTGCTGTTCTTGACGGCGAGGGGGACGGCTATCTGTGCATCGACCGCCCCTGGCCAGGTCAGGCACGCACCATCTGGGGCGACCATGACCGCTTCCGGCAGACCTATTTCTCGAACTATCCCGGCCTGTATTTCTCCGGCGACGGTGCCAGGCGGGATGCGGACGGCTACTACTGGATCACCGGCCGGGTCGACGACGTGATCAACGTGTCGGGTCATCGCATCGGCTCGGCCGAGGTCGAGGCGGCGTTCGGCACCCACGATGCCGTGGCCGAGAGTGCGGTGATCGGGGTGCCGCACGCGGTCAAGGGCCAGGCGCTGGCTGCCTTCGTGGTGCTGCGCGATCCCGGACAGGCCGCCGACCCGGCGCTGGAGGCGGAGCTGGCCCGCCATGTCGGGCAGGAGCTCGGCCGCTACGCAGCACCCGACCACGTGATCCTGGCGAGCGAGCTGCCCAAGACGCGATCGGGCAAGATCATGCGGCGCATCCTGCGCAAGATCGCCACCGGCGAGCACGACCAGCTCGGCGACGTGTCCACGCTGGCCGATCCGTCGGTGGTGGACAGCCTGGTGGCGCGCATGAAGCCCCTGGGCTGAGCCGCCGATGCCCCGTATCGCCATCGACGCCATCCGGCCCGGCGCCCTGCCGCCGATCGTCACCGACATCCCGGCCCGGCTCGACCGGCTGCCCTGGTGCCGCTTCCATCTGCTGGTGGTGGGAGCGCTCGGCATCACCTGGATCCTGGACGGGCTCGAGGTGACCATCGTCGGCTCGATCGGGCCGGCGATGCAGGACAAGCGCGCGCTGGGGCTGTCGATCGCCGATGTCGGGCTGGCGGCGACGCTGTATCTCGCAGGGGCCGTGTTCGGCGCGCTGCTGTTCGGCTGGCTGACCGACCGGGTCGGCCGCAAGCGCATCTTCAGCCTGACGCTCGGGATCTACATCGTCAGCGTGCTGCTGACCGCCTGTTCGTGGAATGTCGGAAGCTTCATCCTGTTCCGCTTCCTGACCGGGGTGGGGATCGGCGGCGAGTATGCCGCGATCAACTCGGCGATCGACGAGCTCATCCCGGCGCGGCTGCGCGGCCGTGTCGACCTGATGGTGAACGGCTCGTTCTGGCTGGGTGCGGCGGCGGGTGCTGCGGCGTCGCTGCTGCTGATCCATGGCGACGGCTCGTTCCCGGGCGGCTGGCGGGTGGGCTTCGCGATCGGCGGCGTGCTCGGCTTCGTCGTGCTGCTGCTGCGCCGGTGGGTGCCGGAGAGCCCGCGCTGGCTGATCACGCATGGCCGGCACGAGGAGGCCAAGCTGACCACCGGCGCGATCGAGGAGCAGGTCCAGGAAGCGACCGGCGACCGGCTCGAGCCGGTCTCGGAGACGCTGACGGTGCATCCGCGGCATGTATTCGGCTTCGGCCTGATCTGGAACGCGATGATCGGCGAGTACAAGATGCGCTCGGCATTGGCGCTGCTGATGATGGCGGCCCAGGCGTTCCTGTACAACGCGGTGTTCTTCACCTATGGCCAGGTGCTGACCCATGACGAGGGGGTGGCGCCGTATCGCGTCGGGCTCTTCATCCTGCCGCTGGCTTTCGGCAACGTGCTCGGCCCGCTGCTGCTGGGCTCGCTGTTCGACACGGTCGGACGGCGGCGCATGATCTTCGCCACCTACGGCGTGTCCGGGCTGCTGATGATCATCGTCGCGGTGCTGTTCGCAGGCGGCCATCTGACCGCCGTCACGCAGACGATCGGCTGGGTGGCGATCTTCTTCTTCGCATCCCCCGCGGCGAGTGCCGCCTATCTGACGGCGAGCGAGATCTTCCCGCTGGAAACCCGGGCGATGGCGATCTCGGTGTTCTATGTGCTGGGCACGCTGATCGGCGGCGTGGGCGCGCCCTATCTGTTCGGCAACCTGATCGAGATGGGGGGGCGGCTGCCGTTGGCGCTGGGCTACGGCGCCGCGGCGTTCCTGATGATCGCGGCCGGGACGATGGCGCTGAAGTTCGGCGTCGATGCCGAAGGCAAGTCGCTGGAGCAGGTGGCGCGACCGCTTTCCAGCTGAGCCTGTCGTCGTGCGTCGCGTCGTTCCCGTGCGCCGCGCGTTGCGGGCGGATCTGGCGGACCGCGTCGTCCGTCATCGGGAGATTGGAATGAACCGACTGCGGCGTCTTCTGCTCATCGGATCGGCGGCGGGATCGCTCGCCGGCTGCATCTACGAAGCACCGCCGCCGCCGCCACGGGTGATCTACCGCACCGTCCCGGTGCAGCGTCCGAGGCCCCCGCCGCCGATCATCGTCGAGAGGCCGCCGCCGCCGCCGCGCGAGCATCCCTATTGGGGGTGGCAGCCCGGCCATTGGCACTGGGACGGCTATCGCTGGGTCTGGCTGCGCGGACACTACGTCGAGCGCCTGGGCTACTGATCCCGCCGCCGCCTGACGTCCCCTCGCCCGCAAAGCCGCGGGGGAGGGGGCCCAGGCACGGACGCCGCCGATCCTGCGGCGGGCTCCAACCCCATCCAATGCCGACAACCGGACGTAAGGCTCCGGATCGAGGACGGCCGACCGGCCGCCGCCCTTCTTCGGTCCGCCTTAACCATCTGTCCCGCACCATCGCACCGGACAGAGCTTCGTTCCGGAGATGCATGATTCATGAAACCAGGACAGGGTCCGGCACCCTCCTGCCCGAGCCGCCGTGCCTTCACGCTCGGCGCGCTGGCCAGCGTCGGGCTGACGGGCTGTTCCTCGGTGCAGATCCTCAACACGCTGGCGCCGGAACGTCTCGCGGCCGAGGGCATTCCCTACGGGCCCGATCCGCGGCAGCGGCTCGACGTGTATCGACCGGTGGGGATCGGGCCGTTTCCGGTGATGATGTTCCTGTATGGCGGCGGCTGGAACAACGGCGCACGGGAGATGTATCGTTTCGTCGGCGGCACCTTCGCGGCGAGCGGCATCGTGACGGTTATCCCGGACTACCGGCTCTACCCGCAGGTCCGCTACCGGGGGGTCCTGGCCGATTGCGTCGCGGCGCTGGCCTGGACCCGTGCGAATGCCGCCCGCTTCGGCGGCAGTGATGCGCCCCCGGCTCTGATCGGCCATTCCGCCGGCGCCTACAACGCGGCCATGCTGACCCTCGATGCGTCGCTGCTGGCGGCGTCCGGGCTGTCGCCGGCCGAGGATCTGGCTCGCACGATCGGACTGGCCGGACCCTACGACTTCCTGCCTCTGCACACCGAGGAGCTTCGGCAGATCTTCGGGCCGGGGCCCGCCACGGCCGCGACGCAGCCGATCACCTACGCCGACGGCCGCAACCCGCCGATGCTTCTGCTGGCCGGCACCGCCGACAGGACCGTCATGCCGGACAACACCACGCGCCTTGCCGGCCGGATCCGGAAGCAGGGCGGTCCGGTCGAGGCGCGGCTGTATGAAGGCGTCGACCACGTCGAGATCGTCGGCGCGATCGCGGCACCGTTGCGGATACTGGCACCCACGCTGCCGGACTGCTTGTCGTTTCTGCAAGCCTGACCCGGGCTGCGACCGGGTCGATCATCTGGCGGACGGCGCCGTGCGTAACGCAGCATGACCTCCATCGATCTTGCAGGAGAGCGGCTCAGCCGTATCGTCATGTTCTGTCGATGCCGCTATCATTCGGCCACGTCGGATGAGGTCGCGCTTGCGCATGAACCAACGAGACCCGCAGGGCGCGGCGATGGATACCGAGACGGAAGCGCTGCTGCTGCGTTGCGCAGACGGCGACCGTGCCGCGTTCCGGCAGCTCTACGAGATGCAGTCGCCGCGACTCTACGGGCTGGCCCTGCGCCTGATGCAGCAGCCGGCCCTGGCCGCCGACGCCGTGCATGACGCCTTCATCCAGGTCTGGCAGCGCGCCGAGCGCTTCGATCCGGCGCGGGGCGCCGGCGAGGCCTGGTTGACCAGCCTGCTGCGCTACCGCGCCATCGACATCCTGCGCCGCCGGTCGCGCGAGCAGTACGGGCACGAGCGCGCGGACGAGCCGGATTCGTCGCCCGACGCGCTAGCACGGCTCGGCGAGCAGGCGGAGGGCGAGGCGCTGCGGCGTTGCCTCGCCGAGCTCGAGGACGGGCAGCGGCGGGTGGTGATGCTGGCCTTCATGGAGGGCCTGTCGCACAGCGAGCTCGCGGCGCGGCTGCAGGCGCCGCTCGGCACCGTCAAGTCCTGGGTGCGCCGCGCGCTGCTCGGCCTGCGCCGGTGTCTCGAGGCATGAGCGGCATCGGCGCCCCCGGCCCGGACGACGAGCTGATCGTGCTGACCGGCGAGTACGTGCTGGGCACGCTGCCGCGCGACGAGGCGGCACAGCTCGCCCGCGAGGCCGCGAGCGACCCCGCCGTCGCCGATGCGATCGCCGTGTGGGAGCGCGAGCTGCTGCCGCTGGCCCTGCAGGTGGCGCCGGTGACGCCGCCGGCGACGCTGTGGCCGCGCATCGAGGCCACCGCCCATGGCACGCCGCTTCGTCCGGCAGCACCGGCGAACGCCCCGTCGAGCCGGAGCCTGGGACTCTGGCGAGGTGCGGCGGCGGCCGGGTTCCTGCTCGCGGCGTCGATCGCCGGCATCGCCGTGCTGCAGCGTTCGCCGGCGCCGGTTCCGGTGGCGGTGCTGGCGCCGCTGGGCGCCAGGCAGGCGGCCTTCGTGATGCAGGCAGGGCGCGACGGCAGCCTGACGATCGTGCCGATCAGCCCCGCCGTGGTGCCGGCCGGACGCGACCTGGAGCTGTGGTCGCTGGCTGCCGGCGCCAAGGTGCCGCGTCCGATCGGCGTGCTGCCGGCCTCCGGCCTGACCCTGGCCGCCGGCCGCGTCCCCGGCGGTGTGGTGCAGATCCTGGTCAGCCTCGAGCCTGCCGGCGGCTCGCCGACCGGCCTGCCGACCGGTCCGGTGCTCTATGGCGGCGCGCTGTCGCGGCCAGAGTGACGACGCGGCGCTGCCGGGCACGATGGGATCGCCGTCCGTCGCGGAGGCCGGGACCGAGGCGTGGCTGCGCGCCAGGCTGAGCCGGCTGGCGCCGGCGCGACCGTCGCCCTGGCCGGCGGGAAGCGGTGGTGCCGCGGTGCTGGTGCCGATCGTGCTGGCGCCGCAGCCGTTCGTGCTGCTGACCCGGCGCTCGGCGCTGCTGCGCCACCATGCGGGCGAGGTGAGCTTCCCCGGCGGCCGCGCCGATCGCGGCGACGCCGATGCGGTGGCGACCGCGCTGCGCGAGGCGCGCGAGGAGATCGGGCTCGACCCGGGGCTCGTCGAGGTGCTCGGCCGGCTGCCGGACCAGGACACGCTGTCGAGCCGGTTCACCATCGTGCCGGTCGTGGCCCTGCTGTCGCCGCTCGCCACCTGGAGCGCGTCGCAGGACGAGGTGGCGGCGATCTTCGGGCTGATGCTGTCCACGCTGACCGATCCGGACGCGCCGCGCCGCATGGCCGACGGCCCGCGGGCGGGCGCCTGGGTCTGGCCGCATCCCGAGCAGGATGTCTGGGGCGCCACGGCCGCGATCCTGGTGCAGCTGGCGCGGCATCTGAGCGGCCGGGAGCCGATGCCATCGTCCGGCTGATGCCCGCAGACGGCGGCGCGGCGTGACCCGTCACGGGCTGGAGATCCGCGCCGCGACCGCGTCGGATGCGCCGGGCCTGTCGGAGCTGCTGCAGGCGGCGGGCCGCGCGGTTGGCGCACGGGCACTCGGCGAGCGGCTGGACGCGCTCCGGCACGAGCCCGGCACGGCGCTGCTGGCGCTCGAATGGGGCCCGCCCGGCGGCCTGGTGATGCTGCACTGGTATCGCACGCTCGACGCGGATCAGCCGACCGCCCAGATCACGACCCTGCTGGTGGCGCCGGACGATCGCCGGCGCGGCATCGGCAGGCTGCTGGTCAAGGCGGCGGCCCAGGCGGCGCGGGTGGCGGGGTGCGGCGGGCTCGAGCTGCTGGCGCCGCCGGAACAGCCGGAGCTGCAGGCGTTCTGTCGGGCGACCGGCTTTGCCGGGGCGGGCACCCGGTATGTCAGGGTGCTGCGCAAGGCGGGATAGGCGCCGTACTGCGCCGTACTGCGCCGGATCAGGCCGAGGTGGCGCCGGCCTCGGCGGCATAGAGCGCCATCTCGTCTCGCATCGGCACCCCGAGCGCTGCTGCGAACGCGTCGCGGCTGGACGCGGCCATGGCGCTGCCGGCGCCGCCGGGACCGAGGTTCGAGCGGAAGATCCCGGCCGCGCTGACCGGCAGGAAATCCTCATACAGAACGGGCTCGGCGCCGTCCGCGCGGAAGAAGGCGAGGGCGTCCGCGCGCAGGGCGTCGGCATCGTCGGGGAAGGCCGCGAAGATGCGCGCGCCCGCCTCGCCCGGGGCGGCACCGTCCGCGGTCTCCGCCTGAAGCTGCGCCAGCAGCCGGTCATAGAGCGCGCGTCCCTTCGGGGTCAGCGCGGCACCCCGCTGCTCGACCTCGCCGAAGCGGGCGGTGTGGGTGCCGGGCAGGCCGCCCTCGCTGCCCGGAAACAGCACCGGCTCGTCGAGGGCGTGGAAGCTGGTCTGTCGCAGCAGGATCGGCACCGCGCGGCGGGGCGGCCCCTCGATGACGGTCTTCGGACGCATGGCGCGCACCTGCATCGCCGCCTGCACCGCGTCGATGTCGAGGGCGCGCGGCGTGAGGTGGTTGATGTGCGGCCCGTGGAAGCAGACCACGTCGGCGATCAGCGGATGCGCCGCCTTCAGCCGGCGATACAGGGTGGCATCGACCGCGGCGGTCTCGTGCCAGCGGAAGGTCCGCAGCGCCTCGGCGATGAAGGCGGGCGCCTGCGACGCCGGCAGGCCGCCCGCCGTCTCGGCCTGCGCGATCAGCTCCAGCAGCCGCGGGCTGAAGATCTGCCGGCGCTGGAGGATGGCGGCGGCCTCGTCGCGCAGTGCGGCGTCCTCGATCAGCTCGAGCCGGAGCAGCGAGGTGAAGACGCGGAACGGGCTGATCGCCAGCGATGCCGCGTCGGTCGGCCGGAAGGCGGTCGAGTGCACCGGCACGCCGGCGGCCGCGAGGTCGTAGTAGCCGACCGGCTGCATGCCGAGCACCGCGAACAGCCGCCGGATGCCGGCGAGCTCGCGCGCGCTGCCGAGGCGGATCGCGCCGTGCCGCTCGACCGCGAGACGGTGGTCGCCGTCGCCGGAGAGGGCCTGGTTGGAGGCGGCGACGAGCTCGATCAGCGTGCCGTAGAGCGGCACCTCGCGCCGGTACATCTCCGAGAGCGCCTGCGAGAAGCGGGCGCGCAGGGCGCTCGGGTCGATGATCGGGGAGGCGTGCGGCATCAGCGGGAAATCCGTGTCGAGAGCAGGATCATGGAGTTGGTGCGCAGCACGCCGTCCAGGGCGCCGATCTGGTCGATGACGCGGTCGAGCTCGTCGGTGGAGCCGCCGCTGACGACGGCGATCAGGTCCACGTTGCCGCTGACCGCGTGCAGGTCGCGCACGGCGTCGATGCGGCGCAGCATGGCCTCGACCGCGGCGGTCTGCTTCGGCGCCAGCGTGATCAGCACGTGCGCCTTGACCAGCGGATGCCCGGCCGGCGGTGCCGCGCGCACCGTGTAGCCGAGGATGGTGCCGTTGCGCTCCAGCCGCTCGATCCGGCTCTGCACCGTGGTGCGCGACAGGCCGAGCCTGCGGCCGAGGACGGCTGCGGGCAGGCGCGCATTGGCGGTCAGCAGCTCGATGAGCTGCCGGTCGATCGCATCCGGCTGCATCGCCGGACGGTATCGGGTGGCGGCTGCCTGTCAATGCCGGCGGCGCGGCGTCCGGCGCGGCGCTTCAGGCGGCGACCGGCTCGGGCTGCCGGTCGTGCGCCGCGTGCCGCGTGGCCACGGCGTGGGGGAACAGGCGCGCGCGCGACAGGTCGAGGCGACAGCGCAGTTCCGGCGCCAGCAGCGGCAGGGTGGCCGGGGCCAGCACCTCGATCGATCCCGCCGTCCCGTCCGGCGCCGGCGCCACGGTGTAGCGGGTGAAGGCGCCGGCCCGTCCGGTGGCCAGGATGCAGGCGCCGGTCTCGCCGGCCAGGGCCGGGGCCAGCTGGATCTCGTAGGGACGCAGCGACAGCAGCACGGCGCCGCTGCCCTGGGCCGGAGTCGGCAGGGTCGCGGCGACCTGGCTCCAGGCGCCGTCCAGGTGCAGACGGCCATGACCGGATGTCGCCTCGAAGCCGACCGTCTCGCCGAGGAACTGGTGCACGAACGGAGTGGCCGGACTGTCCTCCAGCATCTGCGGCGTGCCGACCTGCTCGAGTCGTCCGTCGCGCAGCACCGCGATCCGGTCGGCGACCTCCAGCGCCTCCTCCTGGTCGTGGGTGACCAGGATGGAGGTGAGGCCGAGGCGATCATGCAGGCCTCGCAGCCAGGCGCGGATCTCCTTGCGCACCAGCGGGTCCAGGGCGCCGAAGGGCTCGTCGAGCAGCAGCAGCTCGGGCTCGGTGGCCAGCGCCCGGGCGAGCGCGACGCGCTGGCGCTGGCCGCCGGACAGCTGGGCCGGATAGCGCCGGGCAAGGTCCGCCACCTGCACCAGCTCCAGCAGCTCGGCGACGCGGGCGGCGATCGCGGCGCGGTGGGGGCGGCGCGCGCGGGGCCGGATACGCAGGCCGAAGGCGACGTTGTCGGCGACGCTCATGTGCCGGAACAGCGCGTAGTTCTGGAACACGAAGCCGATGTTGCGCTGCCGCGCCGGCACCTGGGTGACGTCGCGGGCGCCGATCCGGACCTGGCCCGAGTAGCCCGGCTGCAGCCCGGCGACGATGCGCAGCAGCGTGGTCTTGCCGGCGCCGGACGGACCGACCAGCGCCAGGAACTCGCCGTCCGGCACCGACAGGCTGATGTCGCGCACCGCCGGCGTGCCGCCGAACAGGCAGGCGATCTCGGACAGCTCGACGCCCATCAGACTTGCCTCTCCAGTGCGGGGCTCCAGCGCATGCGACGCCAGTCGAGCAGGCCGCGCAACCCTACCGTGAGCCCGGACGCCACCGCCAGCAGGGCGGCGAGCGCGAAGGCGGCCACCGTCTCGTAGCCGTTATACAGCGCCTCGATGCGCAGCGGCACGGTCTCGGTGAGGCCGGGAATGTGGCCGGACACCACCGAGACGGCGCCGAACTCGCCCAGGGCGCGCGCGGTGCAGAGCAGGATGCCGGAGATCAGCGCGGTGCCGGTCTCTGGCAGCGTCACCCGCAGGAACAGCGGCAGGAAGCCGGCGCCGAGCATGGCGGCGGCCTCCTCGTGCTCGCGTCCCTGCGCCTCCATCACCGGCATGATGGTGCGGGTGACGAAGGGGAAGGTGACGAACAGGGTGGCGAGCAGGATGCCGGGCAGGGTGAACACCATGCGTATGCCGTGCGACGCGAGCCAGGGGCCGAACCAGCCGTGACGGCCGAACAGCAGCACCCAGACCAGTCCGGCCACCACCGGCGACACCGACAGCGGCAGCTCGATCAGCACCAGCAGCGCGGCGCGGAAGGGGAAGTCGAACTTGGTCAGGGCGTAGGCGGCGAACAGGCCGCAGACGGTGTTGATCGGCACCACGATCGCCACCACCAGCGCGCTCAGGCGGATCGCCGCCAGGACGTCGTCATCCTCCAGGGCGGCGATCGCGGTGCCGAGTCCCTGGCGCAGCGCCTCGGCGAACAGCAGCGCCATCGGCAGCACTAGGAACACCGCCACCACCCCCCAGGCGGCCAGGGTGAGCAGCGCCCCGGACGGGGTGCGCAGGCCCGAGCGGGTCCGGAGCGCGCCGCTCATCGCGCGACGCCGCGCATCGCCGGCAGCCGGCGTCGCAGCAGGGTCAGGCCGAGCAGGCAGAGTGCCGCGGTCAGCAGCATCAGCAGCCCGATGCCGGCGGCCCCCGCATAGTCGTCCTCCGACAGGTGGATGACGATCAGCAGCGGCGCGATCTCGGACAGCATCGGCCGGTTGCCGGCGATGAAGATGACGCTGCCATATTCGCCGACGCCGCGCGCGAAGGCGAGGCCGAAGCCGGTGGCCAGCGCCGGGAACAGGGCCGGCAGCAGCACGCGCGCGGCGATCTGGCCGCGACGGGCGCCGAGGGTGGCGGCGGCCTCCTCGAGCTCCTGCGGCAGGTCGCGCAGCACCGGCGACACGCTGCGCACGACGAACGGCAGGCCCACGAAGATCAGGGCCACGACGATGCCGAGCGGCGTGCCCGCGACATCGATGCCGGCGCGGGCGAGCGGGGCGCCGATCCAGCCGGTGCGGGCATAGAGGGTGGTCAGCGTGATGCCGGCGACGGCGGTCGGCAGCGCGAAGGGCAGGTCGACCAGCGCGTCGAGCAGACGCCAGCCCGGCGGCCTGACCCGCTCCAGCACCCAAGCCAGCAGCAGCCCGAGCAGCGTGCAGACCGCGGCGGCGGCCAGCGCGCTGCCGAAGCTGAGGCGCAGGGCAGCCAGGGTGCGACGGCCGGTCAGCATGTGCAGCAGCCAGGCCGGTCCGTGCTCCCATGGCCGCGCGGCGAGGGCGGCCAGCGGCAGCAGCACCAGCAGCCCGAGCCAGAGCAGGGTCAGGCCGAAGGCCGGCAGCGCGCCGGGGATCACCGCCGGCGTGCGCGGAGGCCGGCGCAGGCCGGGGGCGAGCGAGGCGCTCATCGTCCCGGGGTATAGATCGTGTCGAAGACGCCGCCTTCCGCGAAATGCCGGGCCTGCAGCACGCGCCAGCCGCCGATGCTCTCCACGTCGTAGGTCTTCACCGTCGGGAAGTCGGCCGCGTGCCGGGCGGCGACGGCGGGATCGATCGGCCGGTAGTGGTGCCTGGCGGCGATCTCCTGGCCGTCGGGGCTGTAGAGGTAGCGGAGATAGGCCTCGGCGAGCGTCGCCGTGCCATGGCTCGCGGCCACGCTGTCCACGACCGCGACCGGCGGCTCGGCCAGCACGCTGCTCGACGGATAGACGATGTCGAACCGGCCGGCGCCGAGATCGTGGGCTGCCAGCAGCGCCTCGTCCTCCCAGGCCAGCAGCACGTCGCCCTCGCCGCGCTGCACGAAGCTGTTGGTGGAACCGCGCGCGCCGGTGTCGAGGATCGGCACGTGCCGGTAGAGCCGGCCCAGATAGGCGGTCGCCTTGGCCTCGTCGGCACCCGGCTGGTGCAGCGCCCAGAGATAGGCGGCGATGTAGCTCCAGCGGCCGCCGCTCGAGGTCTTGGGGTTGGGGGTGATCACCTGCACCCCGTCGCGCACCAGATCGGGCCAGTCGCGCAGCGCCTTCGGATTGCCGTGCCGGACCAGGAACACGATGGTGCTGGTATAGGGCACCGAATGGTTGGGCAGGCGGCCGGCCCAGTCCCTGGACAGCAGCCCCTTGTCGGCAAGCACGTCGATGTCCGAGGCGATGCCGAGCGTCACCACGTCGGCCTGCAGCCCGTCCAGCACCGAGCGGGACTGCGCGGCCGACCCGCCATGCGAGGTCTTCACCGCGACCACGCCGCCCGACTGCGTCTTCCAGGCGCTCGTGAACCGGGCGTTGATGTCCTTGTACAGCTCGCGGGTCGGATCGTAGGAGACGTTGAGCAGGCTCTGAGCCGGCTGGGCGGTCGCCGCCCGGACCGGCGCGACGAGGCACAGAACGAGGAGGCCCAGGCTGGCCGGCAGGCGGCGGCGGACGATCATCTTGCTCTTTCTGTTCAAGGCGACGCAATCCGTCATAATTGAGATAGCACGATGCGGTCTAGTTGTTATTCGTCTGTATCCCCGCCTTTGACGTGGATTGCCGGCGCGCATGGCGGTGTCCGTTCCCTCGCGGCTCAGGCTAGGATCGTGCCCGCGAGCTCCCGCTTGCACGGCCTGACGGCAGAGGTTCCGCATGCACGATCATGACGTCGGACCAGATCCGTTCGAGCCGGGCTCGCTGGTCGCGCAGGGCCTGTTTCCCACGCCCCTGATCTCGGCGCGTCTGGATGGCAGCGCTGCCCGCAACGCCGAGCTGGGCGCCACGATCCTGGCGCGCGAGCGGGTCGAGCGCGGCATCGCGGTCAGCAACCGGGGCGGATGGCATTCGGCCGAGTTCCAGTCCTGGTGCGGCCGGGCGGGCTCGGCGCTGCTCGATGCGGCGCGGTGCCTGGTCGACGACATGACGGTCGTCGAACGCGGCGGCGGGCTGGTTCCGGCGCGCGTCGGCTGGACGGTCACGGCGTGGGCGAACGTGAACCGGATCGGCGACAGCAACCGGCCGCATGCCCATCCGGGCGCGGTCTGGTCGGGCGTGTACTGGGTCGATGACGGGGATGCCTGCGGCGATCCGGCGAAAGGCGGACTGCTGGAGCTGGCCGATCCGCGCGGCATCCTGCCCGCGATGGTGGCGCCGCACCTGCGCTGCGCGATCGAGGCGTGCGCCGGTGACGGGAGCGGACAGCTGGTCACGCCGCAGGCCGGCACCATGGTGCTGTTCCCGGCCTGGCTGACGCACTCGGTGACGCCCTATGCCGGGCAGCGGCCGCGAATCTCGGTGGCCTTCAACTTCGCGCTCGGGGGCCTGACGATGCCGCCCCGCGCCCGCAGCGCCGCGCAGGGCGGCGGGCCCGCGGCAGGAGACGGGAGCGGCCCCGATGCCTAGGCTGCCGGTGCCGGTCCGGGAAGCTCGAGCTGATAATGCACGGCATCGTCGGCGAGCGTGAAGCGATCATAGAGCACGCGCGCGCCGTTGCCGGACCGGGCATGCCAGTAGAGACGTGACCAGCCGCGATCGGTGCCCAGCCGCACGAGATCCTCGATCAAGGCGCGTCCGACTCCCGTCCCGCGCGCGGCGGGGTCGACGAACAGATCCTCGAGGTAGCAGATCGGCGTCGTCACCCAGGTGCCGGCATGCAGCACGCAGAGCGCGAACCCGACGACCGCGTCGTCACGGGTCGCCAGCCTGGCGATCATGGACGAGGTCGGATCGAGCAGCCGTCGCCAGGTCGTGGCGGTCACCGTCTCGGGGAGGCTCTTGCCGAAGAAGGCGAGATAGCCCGCCCACAGGCGCCGCCACGCGGCCTCGTCCGCGGGGGCAGGGTCGCGGGTGCCTGTCGTCGGAAGGCCCAGGCCGGACGCGGACAGGATCGTCATGATCTGGCACCCGTTCCCGTCACTGCTGCACTCCGGTCGCCGGGGTCGTGCACGCCGGACCGGCGCCGGACTACTCTATGATGCCGATCTTGTTGCGGTCGATGGCGACGAGGACCGGCAGCACCAGCACGACGCCCTTCACGATGTTCTGGAAGTAGGGATCGAGAGGTCGATCGAGCCGGTGATGATCACGAAGGTCATGCCAAGGGCTGCCACGAGCAGCGCCAACCGCGTGCCAGGCCGGGCGCGTCCACCAAAAGCACCGGCTGGGCCGCCGCCGGGGCGGACTTGCGTCCGACCCAGGCGGTGGACAGGCCGCGACGACCCTGCGCGCCTGGATCTTGTCGCGACCGATGGCGGCGCTGTCATGGTCGCCCGCCTTGCGGCCGTCCTTCAGGATGGTGACGCGCTCCACCTCCGCCAGGCGCGGCAGCCCATAATTCCAATCCTGCCGGGCTTGCCGTAGAAGCACCCGCGTCCGGGAACAGGCCTCATGCTGCAGATCGACAACCTCGTCTTGAACGCCTGGGGGCGCCGCTTCTTTGATCGCGCCTCCGTCAAGCTGCCGAACCCGTCGAAGGTCGGGCTGGTCGGGCGCAACGGCGTCGGCAAGTCCACGCTGTTCAAGCTGGTCAAGGGCGAGATGCAGCCGGATTCCGGCGAGATCGGCATCCCGAAATCGGCCCGGATGGCGGCGGTGGATCAGGAGCACCCGGCGACCGACGTCAGCCTGCTCGATACCATCCTGGCCGCCGACACCGTGCGGGCGGAGCTGCTGGCCTCGCTGGAGACCGCGGACCCGGAGCATATGGGCGAGATCTGGTCGCGGCTGATGGAGATCGATGCCGACACGGCACCCGCGCGGGCGGCGGAGATCCTGAACGGGCTGGGGTTCTCGACCGAGGATCTGGAGCGGCCGATGGCCGAGTTCTCCGGCGGCTGGCGCATGCGGGTGGCGCTGGCGGCGGCGCTGTTCTCGGCGCCCGACCTGCTGCTGCTGGACGAGCCGACCAACTATCTCGACCTGGAGGGCGCGCTGTGGCTGGAGGCCAGGCTCGCGCGCTACCCGCACTCGGCGCTGATCATCAGCCACGACCGGGAGCTGCTGAACAACTCGGTGGGCTTCATCCTGCATGTCACCGAGCGCAAGCTGGAGCTGTATACCGGCGGCTACGACAGCTTCGAGAAGCAGCGGGCCGAGAAGCTTCGTCTGCAGAGCGCGCAGCGGGTGAAGCAGGAGGCCGAGCGGGCGCACCTGCAGTCGTTCGTGGACCGGTTCAAGGCCAAGGCGAGCAAGGCGGCGCAGGCGCAGAGCCGGATGAAGCGGCTGGCGAAGCTGGAGCCGATCGCGGCCACCATCGAGGAGCGGGTGTCGCCGTTCCTGCTGCCCTCGCCGCCGCGGCCGCTGGCGCCGCCGCTGATGCGGCTCGAGCATGTCGAGATCGGCTATGGCGACGATCCGGCGGTGCTGCGCGGGCTGGATCTGCGGCTCGACGTCGACGACCGCATCGGGCTGCTGGGGGTCAACGGCGCCGGCAAGTCGACGTTTGCCAAGATGGCGGCAGGCGCCCTCGGCATCCGCTCGGGCCGGATGACGCGGAGCACGCGGATCGAGGTCGGCTGGTTCCACCAGCACCAGATCGAGGCGCTGGATCCGGCGGAAACGCCGCTCGACATCATGCGGCGCGCCCGGCCGGCGGACAGCGACCAGTCGCAGCGCTCCAAGCTGGCGCAGTTCGGCATCGGCTTCGACAAGCAGGGCACCACGGTGGAGGCGCTGTCGGGCGGCGAGCGGGCGCGGCTGCTGCTGAACCTGGTGGCGATGGCGGCACCGCATCTGCTGATCCTGGACGAGCCCACCAACCATCTCGACATCGACAGCAGGCGGGCGCTGCTGGACGCGCTGAACGAGTACGAGGGGGCGGTGATCCTGATCACCCACGACCGCTCGCTGATGGAGCTGGTGGCGGACCGGCTGTGGCTGGCGGCCGACAACACCGTGGCGCCGTTCGACGGCGACATGGACGACTACGCGAAGTTCGTGCTCGACCGGGCGCGCGGCGGCACCGCGGCACCCTCGCAGGCGGCGGCGCGGGAGAAGCGGGGCAAGAAGGCGAAGCGGGCCTAGGACGCGACGGTCCGTCACGGCACATCTGCGGCGCGCAGCACGTCGATGAAGGCGCGCAGCCCGGGCGGCACGTGGCGGTGGCCGGGATAGTACAGGAACAGGCCGGGGATGCGCGGACACCACTCGTCCAGCACGGTCACCAGCTCGCCGCGCTCGAGGGCGGGCGCGCCAGCCAGTCCGCCACATAGGCGATCGTGGAGCCGGGTCCGGCCGCGACGGGCTTCGGCGCCAATCTCGTCGGCTCGGCGCCGATGGCTGCGTACGAGAACACGCCGGCGGCCGAGATGCGCCGCATGCTGGGCGCCGGCACGTTCGTGCTGAAGGGCGACGCGGACAGGATGGCGCAGGCGATGATGGCGTGCGCCGGCCGGAATCCGGCGCCGCGCCGGCTGACCCTGGGCAGCGACGCCTATGTCCGGGTGCAGGCGGCACTGCGCGACCGGCTCGCGGCACTGGAGGCGCAGCGCGAGATCGCCTGGTCGACCGACACCGACGCCTGACGCAGACTGGGCCTTTCAACGGGCGGGGCGGGTGCGATGTTCGTCGTGGGCAAGATCCTGACCATGGTGATGCTGCCGACCGCGCTGATGGTCGAGTGCGTGGTGCTCGGGCTGCTGCTGAGGCGGTTCCGGGCGGGACGGGTGCTGCTGGTGGTCGGCGCGGCGGCCCTGGCGGCCTGCCTGGTGCTGCCGGTCGATGCATGGATGATCCGGCCGCTGGAGGACCGGTTTCCGGCGGTCGCGACGGACCCGGACCGCATCGACGGCGTCGTGCTGCTGGGAGGCGGGATCGACGACCTGACCAGCCGCGACAGGAACACGCCGATCCTGACCTCGGCGGGCAACCGGGTGACGACGTTCGTGATCCTGGCCAAACGCTACCCGCAGGCCCGGCTGGTGTTCACGGGCGGGTCGGGCTCGATCGCGCAGGGCGTGTCGAACGAGGCGGCGTATGCGCGCATCCTGTTCGAGCAGCTCGGGCTGCCGCCGGAGCGCGTGCTGTTCGAGAGCCGGTCGCGGACGACGTGGGAGAACGCGGTCGACACGTCCGCGCTGGTCAGGCCGAAGCCGGGCGAGCGCTGGGTGCTGCTGACGTCGGCCAGCCACATGCCGCGGGCGGTGGGCGTGTTCCGCAGGGCGGGCTGGGACGTGCTGCCCTGGCCGGTCGGCTACCAGTCGCGCGACCATCTGACGGCGTATCCGCAGTCGATGGGGCAGAAGCTGGCGGTGCTGGACTGGGCGGCGCATGAGTGGATCGGGCTGGTCGCCTATTTCGCCAGCGGCCGGAGCAGCGCGCTGTTTCCGGCACCAAGGCCCTGACGCGCGGGCCGCATGCAGCGCGGCGGCGGCGGCGGCGTTGAGGACGCAGGATATCGGGTGCGCGGAATGACGGACGAGAGCGGCATGCATTCCTACGAGCCGGCCCAGGGCCATGGCCTGCGGCACGACCCGTTCAACGCGATCGTCGGGCCGCGGCCGATCGGCTGGATCGCCAGCCGGAGTGCCGCCGGCGTGCTGAACCTGGCGCCGTACAGCTTCTTCAACGCGTTCAACTACACGCCGCCGATCATCGGCTTCTCCTCGACCGGATGGAAGGACAGCGTCGCCAACATCGCGGCGACCGGCGCGTTCGTCTGGAACCTGGCGACGCGGCCGCTGGCGGAGGCGATGAATGCGAGTGCCGCCACGGTGGGCGCGGAGGTGGACGAGTTCGCGCTCGCCGGGGTGACGCCGGTGCCGAGCCGGCTGATCGACGTGCCGCGGGTGGGTGAGAGTCCGGTCGCGTTCGAATGCCGGCTGCTGCAGCAGGTCCAGCTGCATGATCTCGACGGCAGGCCGGTGTCGACCTGGCTGACGCTGGGGCAGGTGGTGGCCGTGCATATCGACCGGAGCCTGATCCGGGACGGCGTGTACGACACCGCCGCCGCCCGTCCGATCCTGCGGGCCGGCGGCCCGACCGCCTATGTCGAGATCGAGCCGGCGGCATTCTTTCAGATGGAGCGCCCGGACCCCTCGGGCCAGGGCGCCCCCTCCCGCCCCAAGCCCTGACCCCAGGTTTCCAAAGGACGACTGTCCTTTGGCGGGTGCAGGGCAGAGCCCTGCCTCTTGTGCCCCGATGCGTCCCGGCACGCCCGCTTCCCCGCGACGCCAGTATCTCGCCGCCCGGATCTGCGAGCGGGGGAAAGCTGTTCCTTGCGGGCGACCTGGACGAGGCGCAGGCGGAACGGCGTGCGGTGATGGAGTTCACGCCCGATCTCCGGTGGATGACAGGATCAGCCGCGGCCTTTCAGGATCTCCGCCGCGGCGTGGTCGAGGATGCGGGCGATGCGGCGGCCTTCGTCGGGCGTGCAGCCGCGCATGCGCATGAGGGCGTGCTTCAGCGCGTGACGGGACCGGTGCAGGCCCTCGGCGCCCTGGGCGTCGTGATCGCCGACGCCGGCGAAGGCTTCGCGCACCTCCTGCATGCGGCCGCCGATGCGGGCGAGGGCGTCGAGGATGGTGTCGGCGTGGGCCTGGTTGGCGGCGAGATGGCTGCGGCCGGCATCGGTCAGGGCATAGAGCTTGCGGTTGCCCTCGGCGGTCGCGATGGCCTGGTCGATCTCGTCGAGGTAGGTGAGGGCTGGATAGATCATGCCGGGGCTCGGCGTGTAGAAGCCGCCGGAGCGCTCCTCGAGCATGCGGATGAGCTCGTAGCCATGTGCCGGCTGCGCGGCCAGAAGCGCGAGCAGGACGAGCTGCAGGTCGGCCGAGCCGAGCTTGCGGCCGCCGGGCATGCCGTCGCCGCCCATGAAGCCGCCGCGTCCGTCGCCGGAGGATCGTCGGAACCCGTGCCGGCCGCGATGATGGCCGATCGCGTGGATGAGATGGCGGAGCCGGTGATGGTGATGATCGTTTGTATCGTGAAACATATCTTACGATATATCTCTCGACTAAATTGCCGGCAAGTGGAGTCCGCTGTCCGAGAAGGCATCCGGCTGTTTGGTCATCGACCGCAGGCAGGCCGGTCCGAACGTGCCGTCTCCAGAGGGGTCGCACCCGGACGCCAGGCCGGGCGTTCGTGATCGGCGCTGCGGGTGCCGTCGGGACAGCACCCGCCGTCAAGCGTCACAGGCCGGCAGTCGCCCGCTTCGGGCTGATCCCGACGATCGTCCGTCAGCCTTCGAGAGCGGCGAACTCCGCGGTATCCGTGAAGAACCGGCGGCTGAGATACCGGACGACGTCGGCGACGCAGCGAAAGCGCGCGATGACCTCGGACGTGAACTCGGTGTGGAAGACGTCCTCGATATGGAAGACGACTTCCGTCACGTCGAGGCTGTCGAGACCGAGATCCTCCTCGAACCGGGTCTCTGCGGAGATCTGCACATGTTCCAGAAACGCGACGTGCTGGATGGCGGCGATGACCTTGGAGAGGATGGAAGCATCAAGAGCGGCAGTCATGGGAAAAGCCCTCATCACGGTTCCGTAACCTATCGCGATCACGGAAACGTGCGCAAGGTAAAATGACGTCATTGAGGAGCCAAGCAACAGTAATCGGATCGTCGAAACCAAGTGTCGGACAGAGCTTCTCAATAAAACGATCGGCTCGAAATTTCTGTTCTTCTCTCGAAATTGAAAGCGGATGCCAGGCGACGGCGGCGGATCGTTCGCCGGATCGCGTCTTGCGGGCGGACGCGTCTGCCCACCCTGGCGCCGGCCGGACGCGGCTTGCGTGCCGGCGGCCAAGCCTCTACACGTCCGCGCCTGTTCGCGCGTCCGGGCCTGAAATGGGCATGCCCGGCCGCGACGGCTGTCCTGGGGTCCGATGGCGGACCCGCCCCGCCGGGGAAGGGGCAGCGTTCTGGCAAGGAGGCCAAAATGCCCAAGATGAAGACCAAGTCGTCGGTCAAGAAGCGGTTCAAGATCACCGCGACCGGCAAGGTGCTGGCAGGCCCCGGCAACAAGCGCCACGGGCTGATCAACCGGTCGCAGAAGATGAAGCGGAGCAACCGCGGCTCGCAGACGCTGACCGAGATGGACGGCCGGACTGTGAAGCAGTGGGCTCCCTACGGTCTGGTTTGAGGAGCATCTGAAGCATGGCACGCGTCAAGCGGGGCGTCACCACGCACGCCCGTCACAAGAAGGTCCTGGCCCAGTCCAAGGGCTTCGTCGGTCGGTCCTCGACCAACTACCGCATCGCGCTCGAGCGGCTGGAGAAGTCGCTCCAGTACGCGTATCGCGACCGGCGCAACAAGAAGCGCGACTTCCGGGGCCTGTGGATCCAGCGGATCAACGCCGCGGTCCGTGAGCATGGGCTGACCTACAGCCGCTTCATCGCCGGGCTGAACAAGGCCGAGATCGAGATCGACCGCAAGGTGCTGGCGGCGATCGCGTTCGACGATCCGACGTCGTTCGCCGAGATCGTCAAGAAGGTCCAGGCGGCGATCGCGGCCTGATCCTTTCCGATCACAGCCTCCAGGGTTGAGACGGGGCCGCTCCTGCGACAGGAGCGGCCCTTTTCGTTGCGTCCGTGCCGCAGCCTGGCCGGCAGCAGGCCCCCGGGCAAACTCGCAGGCGGCCGATGCTTTGTAGCCGGATGACCTCCGATCTTGCGGTGCGAACCCAGGTTGCCGCCGCCTTTGCCAGCGCCGTCCAGCAGTTCGACCGGAGCAGACCGGTCTGGATCCTTGGCCATCACGATGCGGACGGCCTGTCCGCCACCGCGCTGTTTGCACGCGCTTTCACGGCAGTCGGGTGGACGGTGAGGACCCGCATCGTGGGCCGGGGCGAGAGCGCGTGGTCGGAGGCGATGCGAGCCGAGCTGGCGGGCGAGCCGGCGGGCGGCATGGTCGTCACCGATCTGGGCGTGCGGGATGCGCTGCCGAAGCCCGGCGTGCCCACCGTGGTGGTGGATCACCACGTTCCCGGCGCTCAGCCGGCCGGAGCCACGGTGATCAGCGGCTACGGCCAGGACCCGATCCCGACATCCTCGCTGCTGGCGTTCTGGTGCGCGGGGGTGCTGGCGGAGGCGGAGCCCTGGCTGTGGCTGGCGGCGTTGGGGCTGATCGGGGACATGGCCGACAAGGCCGGGTTCCCCGAGATGCAGGCCGCGCGGCGGTTCGGCGTGACCGCGCTGCGGGAGGCGGCGGCGCTGGTGAACGCGCCGCGGCGCAGCGCATCGGGAGATGCCGCCCCGGCCCTGGCGCTGCTGATGGCGGCGGACGGGCCGAAGGATGTGCTGTCGGGCACGCGCCCGGAAGCCGGGGTCGTGCGGGCGGCCCGTGAGGAAGTGAAGCAGGCGCTGGCGGCGGCGCGCCGGGTCGGTCCCGTGGTGCGGGGCGAGGTGGCGCTGATCCGGTTCGCGTCGCCAACGCAGATCCACCCGCTGATCGCCCAGCAGTGGCGGGGACGCCTGCGGAACAAGATCGTGTTGGCGGCCAACACCGGATACCGGCCGGGATGGGTGCATTTCGCCGTGCGGTCGGGCGAGGATCGGGACCTGGTGGAGTTCCTGGCGACGCATCGGCCGCCGGGCGCGGACGAGATGTACGGATCCGGCCATCGCCAGGCGACCGGCGGGGCGTTGCGGCCGGCGGACTGGAACGCGTTCGTCGCCGGGCTGGCGTTCGGCCCCGAGGCCTCGGTGCCGGACCCGGCCGCTCCGGAGAGCGTGGCATGAGCGGCGGCGCGCTGCGGCTCGGCTTTCCGGTGAAGGTGATGGGCAGGACCGACCTCAAGAGCAACGACGCCAGGCGGTGGCAGCAGAATCCGCATCTGAAGACGTCGCTGGAATATGTCGACGGCATCCTGGACTACCTGGCGAAGCGTCGGATCAGCATGTACCGCCTGTCGTCGGAGCTGGCACCCTATGCCACCCATCCGGACCTGCCGCAGTTCCATGGCATGGTGGCCGAGAGCGACGCCGAACTGCGGGCGATCGGCAGAAAGGCGCGCGAGCTGGACATCCGGCTGTCGTTCCATCCGTCGCAATACGTGCTGCTCAACAGCCCCGATCCCGCGCTGACGAAGAAGAGCATCTGGGACCTGGCGTCCCAGGCGGAGATGCTGGATCGGATGGAGCTGGGACCGGAGGCGGTCATGGTGACGCATGTCGGCGGAGCGTACGGCGACGTGGAGGGATCGCGCGCCCGCTGGGCCGAGACCTGGCCGACGCTGCCCGAGCATGTGAAGCGACGCCTGGTGCTGGAACATGACGACATCCGCTTTTCCGCCGCCGACGTGCTGTGGGTGCACGAGCAGACCGGCGTGCGGCTGATCTTCGACTATCAGCACCACTGGTGCCTGAACCCGCAGCGGCTGGACACGATCGACGTGCTGCGCCGCATCCTGGCCACCTGGCCCGACGACGTGCGGCCGAAGATCCACTTCTCGTCGCCGCGCACCGAGCTGCGGGAGCTGGTGAAGGTGGACCGCAGGACGAAGAAGAAGGTGAAGACGCTGCGGCCGCCGGTCTGGACCGGCCACGCCGACTTCACCAACCCGTTCGAGTTCGCGCGCTTCATGCGCGACGCGTCGGGACTGGAGTTCGACATCATGCTGGAAGGCAAGTCGAAGGACATCTCCCTGCTGAAGCTGCGGCCGGACCTGCTGCGCTATGCGCCGGACGTTGCGGCGCGCTTCGGGGTGTTTGCGGCGGAAGCGGCGACGCTGGACGCCGAGGAGGCGGGGCTGGAAACGGACCACGACCCGGCACACGATCCGGATGTGGACGAGGGCGCCTGAGCCGCCGCGTGCGGTCGCCGGATGCCGGCGGCTAGCGCTGCCAGAGGGTGACGATCGCGCCGCCCGCCAGGATGAACAGCCCGCCCACCGCGATCGGCAGCGTCGGCGGACTGCCGAACACGACCAGGTTGATGATCTGTCCGACAACAAAGAAGGTCGCCACATAGGCGCCGATCAGCCGGCCCCAATCGAGCGGGGCCAGGTTGAGGGTGAGGCCGTAGAGCGACAGGGTCGCGCCGCCCGCCAGCATCAGCAGGGCGCGCGCCGGCAGGGGGTGCGGCCTGAGGCCGATCCGGATGATCGCGTCGCCGCCGGTCTCCAGCGTGGTCGCCAGCACCAGAAGCGCGACGGGCAGCAGGTGACGCACGGGGCCGGGGCCGGCCGGAGCGCTACTTCACCTCGAGGTGGAAATCGCTGGTCCAGGCGCTGCCGGTCGGCGTGATGACGGCGATGGTGAAGCTGTCGCGTCCCGTATAGCCGGGCACGGGGCGGTAGAAGCCGGCGACGCCGGGACGCGGGTGCAGGTTGCAGGGATAGCGCTGATCCTGCCTCGGGAAGTCCGGATAGAATCGTCCCGGCTTGATGGTCATGGTGCCGTGCATCGGCGGGTCGAGCAGGCGCACGGTGGCGGTCCCGGCCACCGAGCAGTCGGGGTTCAGGTCGAACCAGGCGTTGATCCGGCTCGGCCGGTTCTCGGCGACCGCGAACGGGATCGAGAAGTGGCGGTCGGTTCTGGAGCCGGCGGAACCGGGGTCGGGAGGCAAAGGCAGGCTCGACCGCGCGATCGGAAAGGTCAGGCCGTCGAAGTTCCTGGTGCAGCCGCCGAGCAGGACGGCCGGGAGAACGAGCAGGCGCAGAACGAGCTTCATCGAGGGTCTCGCGGGCTGGACGGCCAGTCTGCCATGGACGTCGCGCGTTCAACAACGCCCGTCGCGGACCCAGGCCGCCCCTGGCCGGTCCCGACCGGATCGGCTAAGGCAAACGCCGCTTTTCCCCGAGCGATCGGGTGTCCAGAGGGCGACTGCCTTCTGGCGGGTCCAGGGCAGAGCCCTGGCCTGTCCCTGGCCTGAGGTATGTATCGATGCCCGACGATCTGGACGCGCTGAAGCAGGAGACCCTGGCCGCCCTGGAGGCTGCCGCCGACATGCGTGCCTGGGACGGCGTTCGCGTGGGGACGCTGGGCAAGTCCGGCCGGCTGACCGGGCTGCTGAAGGAGCTGGGCCGTGCGGCGCCGGAGCAGCGCAAGGCGCGCGGGGCCGCGCTGAACGCGCTCCGGGACGAGCTCGGGCTTGCGATCGAGGCGCGGGGCCGGGCGCTGGAGGCGGCCGCCCTGGATGCCAGGCTGCGGGCCGAGCGGGTGGACGTGACGCTGCCGGCAGCACCCGACGGGATCGGCCTGATCCATCCGCTGAGCCGGACGATCGAGGAGACGGTGGCGATCTTCGGGGCGATGGGATTCTCGCTGGCGGACGGGCCGGACATAGAGACCGACTGGCACAACTTCTCGGCGCTCAACACGCCGGCGCATCATCCGGCGCGCACCGATCACGACACCTTCTACCTGCCGCCGCTGGCCGGCGAGGGTGCCGCCAGCCGGGTGCTCAGGACGCAGACGTCGGGCGTGCAGATCCGCACCATGCTGAGCGTGCCGCCGCCGATCCGGATCATCGTGCCGGGGCGGACCTATCGCGCGGACCACGATGCGACGCATTCGCCGATGTTCCACCAGTGCGAGGGCCTGGTGGTCGACCGGGCGATCACGCTCGGGCACCTGAAGGGGACGCTGATCGAGTTCCTGCGGGCCTTCTTCGGCCTGCCGTCGCTGCCGGTCCGGTTCCGGGCCTCCTACTTCCCGTTCACCGAGCCGTCGATGGAGGTCGATATCGGCTGGAGCCGGCGGACGGGCGAGATCGGCGGCGGCGGCGACTGGCTCGAGGTGCTGGGCTCGGGAATGGTGCATCCGCGCGTGCTGGCCAATTGCGGGCTCGATCCCCGCGTCTGGCAGGGATTCGCCTTCGGGATGGGGGTGGAGCGGCTGACCATGCTGAAGCACGGGATCCCGGACCTGCGGTCGCTGTACGAGAGCGACCTGCGGTGGCTGCGGCATTACGGGTCCAGTCCGCTGACGCCGGCCATGCTGCATGAGGGGATCTGAGCGATGAAGTTCACCCTGTCCTGGCTGCGCGACCATCTCGACACCGGGGCGACGCTGGACGAGCTGGCGGCGAAGCTCAACCAGATCGGGCTCGAGGTGGAGGGCGTCGAGAACCGGGGTGCCGCGCTGGCGCCGTTCCGGACCGCGCGCATTCTCGAGGCACTGCCGCATCCGAATGCCGACCGGCTGCGGGTGTGCCGGGTCGATACCGGTGACGACGGCGAGCCGGTGCAGGTGGTGTGCGGGGCGCCGAACGCGCGGGCGGGGATCTCGGTGATCTTCGCGCCTCCGGGCACCTACATCCCGGGTAGTGCCATCACCATCAAGGCGGGCGCGATACGCGGGCAGAGCAGCGACGGGATGCTGTGCTCGCTGCGCGAGCTCGGGCTCGGCACCGAGCATGACGGGATCGCGGAGCTGCCGGAGAACACCACGCCGGGGCAATCCTACGCCAACTTCGCCGGGCTGGACGATCCGGTGATCGAGATCGCGGTCACGCCGAACCGGGGCGACGCGCTGGCGGTGCGGGGCGTCGCACGCGACCTGGCGGCGGCGGGAATGGGGCGTCTGCGTCCCTGGCTGGCGCAGACGGTCGAGGGGACGTTCGAAAGCCCGATCCGGTGGGAGGACGCGTTCGCCGAGGCCTGCCCGTTCGTGCTCGGGCGGACCATTCGCGGCGTCGTGAACGGGCCGTCGCCGCCATGGCTGCAGGAGCGGCTGAGCGCGGTGGGGCTGCGGCCGATCAGCGCGCTCGTGGATGTCACCAACTTCTTCGCCTTCGACCTCGGACGGCCGCTGCACGTGTTCGATGCGGCCAAGGTGACGGGCGGGGTGCTGACGATCCGGCGCGGGCAGGGCGAGACGCTGCGCGCGCTGGACGGGCGGGACTACGTGGCCGATGCCGGGGACTGCGTGATCGCCGACGCGGCGGGCGTGCAGTCGTTCGCCGGGCTGATGGGCGGTGCCGCGACGGGCGCGTCGGAGGGCACGACGTCGGTGTTCGTGGAGTGCGCGCTGTTCGATCCGGTGCGGATCGCGCTGTCGGGACGTCGGCATGGGCTGAACTCGGAGGCGCGGCAGCGGTTCGAGCGCGGGATCGATCCGGCACTGCCGGCGGCGGCGCTTGAGGCCGCGACGCGGATGATCATCGAGCTGTGCGGCGGCGAGGCGAGCGAGGTCGTGCGGGCGGGCGAGGAGCCCGGCTGGCAGCGGCAGGCGTCGCTCCGGTTCGCCCGCATCGCCGGGCTCGGCGGCCTCGCGGTGGCGCCGGACGAGGCGGTGGCGTCGCTGGAGCATCTCGGTTTCGCGCTGCGCTCGCGCGACGAGGCGGGTGCGGTGTTCGAGGTGCCGTCCTGGCGCAACGACGTGGCGGCGCCGATCGCGCTGGCGCTGCAGCCGGGTGGCGGACATGACGAGACGGAGGCGAGACGCGGCGTCGAAGCGGTGGAAGCGGAGTGCGACCTGATCGAGGAGGTGCTGCGGCTGCGCGGGCTGGATGCCGTGCCGCCGGTGACGCTGCCGCCGATGTCGGTGGTGCCGCTGCCGTCGCTGTCGCCGCGACAGGTGCGCAGCGGCGTCGCGCGCCGGATGCTGGCGTCGCGCGGGATGGCGGAGTGCGTGGGGTTCAGCTTCACCGCGCGCGACCACGCCGCCCGGTTCGGGGAGGCGCCGGAGAGCCTGCATCTGCTGAACCCGATCGCCGCCGACCTGGACCAGATGCGGCCGACGCCGCTGGCAACGCTGGTGGAGGCGGCCGGACGGAACGCGGCGCGCGGGACCCTCGACGTGGCGCTGTTCGAGATCGGCGCCGGGTTCGAGACGGGCGGGCAGCGGCTGCTGGCGGCGGGGTTGCGCTGCGGCCACACGCCGCGCCGTCCCGGGCAGGGGCAGCAGGCGGTCTCGGTGTGGGACGCGAAGGCTGACGCCATGGCGGTGCTGGGAGCGCTCGGCGTGCCGGCGGACGCGGTGTCGATCACGCCGGACGCGCCCGGCCACTATCATCCGGGCCGGTCCGGCGTGCTGCGGCAGGGGCCGAAGATCGTGCTGGGACGGTTCGGCGAGCTGCATCCGGGGCTGCTGGCAGAGCTCGGCCAGGACCGGCCGGCGGCGGCGTTCGAGCTGTTCCTGGACGCGGTCGCCGATCCGAAGCGCAAGCGCCGGCCGGCACCGGATCTGCCGTCGCTGCAGCCGGTGCGGCGCGACTTCGCCTTCCTGGTGGGGAGCGCGGTCGCCGCCGACACGCTGCTGCGGGCGGCGAAGGGGGCGGAGCGCAGCCTGATCGCCGGGGTCGGCCTGTTCGATGTCTATGAAGGCGACCGGCTGCCGGCCGGGTCGAAGTCGCTGGCGATCGAGGTGGTGTTCCAGCCGCGCGAGCGCACGCTGACGGATGCGGAGCTGGAGGCGGCGTCGGCGAAAGTGGTGGCGGCGGTGATCAAGGCAACCGGGGGGACATTGCGCGCCTGAGGCGGATTTGCCGTTGGTGCCGGAACGATCGGGCCGCTCATGCGTCCGGATGCCAGAGGGGACACCATGACGCGCTGCGTGCCGATCGCCCTGTTGCTTGTGCTGGGCTCGGGGCCGGCAGCGATGGCCGATACGCGCGTCCAGGTGGGCCATGCGGTGTATGGCTGTGTCGATCCGCGGGCGACGCTTGCACTGGCCGGCCGCGACGGACGTCTGCATCCGGATGACTGGGTTGCCTCGGTGCGGCAGGGTGGACGCTGCTTCAAGCTGACGCCGGCGCTGCGGCTCGAGGTGATCATGCGCACCGCCGGACTGGCCCTGGTGCGCCGGGTGCCGCCGCGGGTCGGCGAGCCGCCGATCTATGTGCTGGCAGGGCAGCTCAGGACCGAGCGTCAACAGGAACCGAGCCGCAGGCGCGAGACCGGCGAGCCGGTCGCGGCCGCGCCGATGGCAAGTCCGCTCGCACCGCCGCCGGCACCGACGAATGCTCCCCCGGCGACGTCGCCCCCGGCGCCGTCTTCCGCTCCACCGGTTGCAACGGCACCAGCGCCGACGGATACGACCGGCGCTGCCGGCGGCTCCGCAGCCGGTCCGGTCGCGCCGGCGCCCAGCGCGGTCGCGCCCGCCGTCGTGCCGCCGGTTCCACCAGCCGCTGCACTGCCAGCCGCTGCTCCGCCTGCCGCAGTGTCGCCGGCACCTCCCGCAGCATCGGGATCATCCTCGGCGGGGGTCAGTACGCCCGCACCATCGCAGGCCGGCGGCACCGCGACGGTCACGCCGCCGCCGGCCGTGCCCGCTGCACCGGCTGGAGTTGCAACCGACACGCCAGTCGCACCGGCCCCCTGGCCACCGCGACAGGCTGCCGTGGCATCGGGCGGCTGGCTCGGGATCGGCGGCCTGATCGCAGGCCTGGTGACGCTGCTGCTGCTGGCCTTCGTGGCGGTGGCCTTTGCCGTGGCGCGGCGGCGACGGCATTTCGCGCATGTGGAGGAGGGCTGGCCGTCCCCCAAGGGCAGGGTGGCGCCCACACCGGCGGCCCGACCGGATGCGAAGCTGTTTCCGACGCCGCAGGCCTTCCGCCGGTACTGCGCCGGCGAACTGGAACGCGCGGGCTGGGTGACGCAGCTTGCCTTTCCCGGCGACGGCAGCGGCCCGGACATCGTCGGCCGGCGGGCGGGAACCGTCCTGGCCGTGCGTTGCCGCCTGTCGCCGAACGACATCACCAGCGAGATGGTCGACGAGGCGCACGTGATGGGCACGAAGCAGGCGGCCTCGGTCACCATGCTGGCATCCAACGCGCCGTTCTCGCAGCGGGCACGCGACGAGGCGGTCCGTCATCGGGTTCACCTGCTGCGCGACAACGAGCTGTCGGTGTTCGTCGGCTGAAGACCGGGACGATCGGCGTCGCCAGCTGGGCTGTGGCCGTCAATCGGGTGGCCGCGTGACAGGCCGCAGCCCTTGACCGCGTGGTGGTGCGGCAGCGCCCGCAGCTTCCTCGATCTGCCGGACCGGACGCTGCTGGCGACGCTGTCGCATCATGCGCTGCGCCGGTATCGCGTGAACGAGGCGCCGCAGCTGCGGGCCTGGGCCGTGCAGGCCTCGATCCTGCGCGAGGTGCTGCGGGCGGTATCCGACTGCGGCAGCTGGCAGGTGCTGCTGGAGTTCGAGATCCCCCGCCTGGGCGGCCGCCTCGATGTCGTGCTGCTGTCGCCGCGGGCGATCTTCGCGATCGAGTTCAAGGTCGGCGCCGGGAGCTTCGAGGGCGCGGATCGGCTGCAGCTCGACGGCTACGCGCTCGACCTGCAGGACTTCCACGCCGGCTGCCGCCGTCACCCGATCCTGCCGATCCTGGTGGCGACCGATGCGGCGGTGTCGCCTGTCGCGCTGCCGCTGCTGCTGCCGGGCGTCGCCACCATCATGCAGGCCAACGCCGCCAGCCTGCCGGCGCTGGTGCGGACGCTGGACGCGCAGATGCCGGCGGTGGGGCAGAAGCTCGACGTGCGAGGCTGGGACAGCGCGCCGTATCGGCCGGTCCCCAACGTGATCGAGGCGGCCTGTCTGCTCTACGACCGTCACGAGGTGGCCGAGATCGCCAGCGCACGGGCCGACGCCGTCAACCTGACGCTGACCGCGGGGCGCATCGCCGCCATCCTGACGGAGAGCGAGGCGGCGGGCACCAAGACGATCCTGTTCGTCACCGGTGTCCCCGGGGCCGGTAAGACGCTGTGCGGCCTGAACGCCGCGTTCTCGACCGTCTCCGATGCGGCGGGCGCCACCTTCCTCACCGGCAATCCGACGCTCGTGCACGTGCTGCGCGAGGCGCTGGTGCGCAACGTTGCCGGAACGCCGGCGGCACGACGGTTGGCCGCGCATCGGATGGAGGGGGTGATCCAGGCGTTGCCGCGGTTCCGCGACCTGTATGTGCAGCGCGCCGGCGAGACGCCGCCGGAGCGGGTCATGGTGATCGACGAGGCGCAGCGGAGCTGGACGCAGGCGCATGCGGTGGCCAAGACGCGGGACCGGCCGGTCAGGCTGGATCGGTCGGAGCCGGCGCATCTGCTCGACATCCTCGACCGGCATGAGGGGTTTGCCGGGATCGTCTGCCTGATCGGCAACGGCCAGGAGATCCATGACGGGGAGGGCGGGCTGGCGGCGTGGGGTGCGGCCCTGGCCGAGCGGCCCGGGTGGCGGGTTCATGCGCCGCCGGCCGCGCTGTCGGATGCCGAGCCGCGCAACCGGCTGCCGGCGCTGCCGGGGCTGGCGACGGAGCCGGCCCTGCACCTGACGGTGCCGGTCCGGTCGTTGCGCCACGATGCGACGCCGCACTGGGTGGATGCGGTGCTGCGGGGCGATGCGGCGGCGGCACGCGACATCGTCGCCGTGCAGGGAGCCGTGCCGTTCCGGCTGACGCGCGATCTCGCCGCCCTGCGCGCCGGGCTTCGGCGGATGGCGCGCGGGGTGCACCGCGCCGGCCTCGTGGCCAGCGCCGGCGCGCGCCGGCTGCGGGCGGAGGGGCTCGGCTGCGAGCTCGCGCACATGGAGGCCGATGCGGTGGCGCGCTGGTTTCTCGATAGCTGGCTGCGCGATCGCGACGTGCGTGCGTCGGATGCGCTGGAGCTGGTGGCCACGCAGTTCTCGGTGCAGGGGCTGGAGCTCCGGTATTATGTAGCACCTGCCACCACGCGGGATCTTCTTCTACATCAACCGGTCACGACATACAGGACGCCGCTGATCGTCCCCGAACGGGAGGGCGGTGAGGTGTAGAGCGTCGTGCGCCGCTTTTTAGTCTGCGTCATTGTAAGTTTGGCAGTAGTCCAAACGTTCGACGCTGGCAGCGGCCCCTGGGGCGTTTTCGGGGCCGCCAAGTATGTAACAGAAGTGAAACCAGTGCGGGCGTTTGAAGGTGTCTTGCCACGTCAGTTCACCGAAAGCATACAGACGAACGGAACTGCCGCGAAGAATAGCGTCAACAAGAGCAGGCGGGTATTTCACTTGACTCCTCGCTACAATTCCGATCTGGTCGTCTTTAAATATAATAGTACTGTTATTAACACCCTGAGCCGGAACTTTATTATCAATCACTTCGTAAATTTGTTTGGTAATGAGCGGGTATGCAAGTGCAGTAAGCCACATCTTTATTTCAGTATGATAAGCAGGGGTTTCACCACCGTTCTTGAAATTAGCGCCGACAGACATATAAACGCCGTCTGGTGGAACTGGGTAAGCCGGCCTGACGAAATCAGTTTCGCTTCTAAACATATAAGCTCTGAGCTGTCGCTTCTCCGTGTCGCTAGAGACGTAAGCCTGCCAACTGGCGGCGCCAACAGCGCCGAGGGAAATGACGGTAGTGAGGATGACAAACACCGTAGCCCGTTTGGACCAGCGGAGGGCATCGTCGCCGCTTGTCTTGTTCTCTTGGTGATGGGCAGCGCTTTGTTGAACAAAGGAGCGAATGTTTTCGTTAAGTTGGTGAAGGTGTTTGCTGGACTCCCAAGAATGGTCCTCGGCGCTATTTTGATCTTGGTGGCAATCGAGGAGATCTTGTTGCTCGTTGTCTTTCCTAGGCTGTAACAATAGACCAGCGAAAATCAGAAGTTTTCCAACTATGGCTCTCGCAACCTGACCGTATGGCACCCAATCGCCTCCAAGCACTGCACAAAGAACACAGCTGTAAAGCTGCCGCGTGCGATCTTGTTAGCGAGATTTCGTTCCGATTCCGAGATGCCTAATGGCTCTAACTTGCTAGCCAGTTCCTTGTAGCTGATGTTCCGGCGCTTCAGCTCGGCCTTCAGAATGCCCTTCGTGTAGTCCGTCCATTCTTCGGCGCTATGCACAGCACTATCCTCCGATACGATAGAAATATCATCGTATCTGATGTTTTATCCACTGACTACGGGATATGTCATTATCATATTCGGGGTGTTCACACCGGATACGATGACATGGCTTCTCACTTCCTCCTCTCCGCCAAGGCCAGCACCCTCAGCCTCGTTGCTGTGCTGCGCCTGTCGGACCGTGACGCCGAGACGATGTTCGCGTCGATCCGCTGGACCGAGACCAACGGCAAGGCCGTGTGCCCGCACTGCGGCTGCCCGACCTTCTATGAGGCCCGCCGGCCGAGCGGTGCCCTGCGCTTCCGCTGCAAAGCGTGCCGCAAGGACTTCAGCCTGACCAGCGGCACCCTGTTCGCGTTCCACAAGCTGCCGTTGCAGACCTACCTCGCGGCGATCGTGATCTTCTGCAACGAGGTCAAGGGCAAGTCCGCCCTGGCCTTGAGCCGCGACCTCGACGTCCAGTACAAGACCGCCTGGGTGCTGAGCCACAAGCTGCGTGAGGCGATGGCGACCGAGATGAAGGGCTTCCGCCTCGGCGGCGAGGGCAAGACTGTGGAGGTCGATGGCGGCTACTTCGGCGGCTACATCAAGCCCGCCAATCACCGCGAGAACCGGGTGGACCGCCGCCTGCTCCGCAACCAGAACGGCAAGCGCCAGTGCGTGGTCGTGATGCGTGAGCGCGACGGCCGGACCCTGCCCTCAGCGTTCCCCAGCGAGAGCGCAGCGGCGTCCTACATCCGTAGCCACGTCGCCCAGGGCACCGAGATCGTGGCGGACGAGGCGAACAGCTGAAACGCCCTCCAGGGCCGCTATCTGGTCAAGCGCATCAGCCATCAGCTTGCCTACTCGGCGGACGGTGCCTGCACGAACAACGCCGAGAGCTTCTTTAGCCGGATGCGCCGGGCCGAGCAGGGCCATCACCACCACATCGCCGGTGCCTACCTCGCCCGCTACGCCCAGGAGAGCGCGTGGCGTGAGGATCACCGCCGGGACGACAATGGGGCGCAAGTTCGTGGGGTGGCCGGGCTGGCGCTGCGGGCACGGACCAGCGTGGATTTCTGCGGGTATTGGCAGCGGAACGCTTAGCAAGCGGCCGCCGTCGAAAGGGGATTCCCATCCGTTTCTAGATAGGATATCCTGCTCGACGGCGAGCCTTATTAGCGTTGGGGCGACCGGAGAGAATCGAACTCTCACCTCCCGGGTACAAACCTGTCGTTCTGCCACTAAACTACGGTCGCCATAGCGGTCTGTCGTCTTCCCGGCAAGTTGGGCGACAGACCGCGTCTCTACCGGACAGTAGGTAGCAGCAACGCATCCCCGCCGCAAGAACTCACTCAGAGTGCCGGAACATTTCACTCCATCCCCATGCTTAAGTGGGTTAGAGTGGCGTCGTGAATGTGGCTTCAAGACCGGTCCGGGCGAGTAAATGTTATGAGCGACAGAGCTATTTTAATGAACGCGTTGCGTAAAAGAGATATCTTACAAGAAGAGATCGCAGAAATCGAAATGTTCATCAGGCTATATCAGAAACATTTTGGCGAACCTCAAGAGGAAATAGATGAGAATATTGATCAGAATTTAGGTATTCCACAGCGGGAATTTGCCAATATTGCGAGATCTATCCTCGCAAGCTCTGGGAGACCAATGACCTCAAGACAGCTTCTCGGCTTCCTTAAGGAAAAGGGTGTGCCGATAGGCGGCGCTGACGAACTGAAGAACCTAACGACGAAGCTATGGCGAGCTAGGGAGGATATCGAGCGACTCGATAATGGAGCTTACTGGATTAGAGGCTTACCGATACGCGGTTAGCTCGCCAGATCCCACCGAACGTTCGCTCCCCGCCCCTCAGTGCTGGTCAGCGCCCCCCGATCCCGTAGCCCCCGCAGCGACGACGCCACCCGGAGCTACTCAGTCGGCCAGAGCCCAGCGCATGTTCCTGCCGGCTTCCTGATCGGCTGTCAGTTTTCCCCGGTTCTTGAGCTTCCGGAGCGTGGATGCCAGCCGTAGCCGTATGGTCTCTACCATCGCGTGATCCGCTGTGTTCATGCCCCGCGCTTCCATAATCCCCCTCACCAGATCGCGGGTCGTCAGCGGCCCCTTGGCCTCCCTGAGCAGGCTGTAGATGATCCTGCTGGACTCGTGCCGGATCGCTGCATGACGGCGCGGGATCGGCTTGATGCGGACGACGCCGATCTCTACGTCTGGCCGGAACAAGCGCAGCGTTGCGTCCAGGGCGTCGAGATCTAGGACCAGTTGCCGCACCTGGCTCTGCACGATCTCTAGCCGGTCGGCTACTTCCTGTCGGCGGCGCAGAAGCCCGCTGACGACGTTATCGTTTTCCATGGACGCAGGGTACGGGATCGGCGGCTAGGACGCTGGTACGCCGTGGTGGCGGGTGCTACATAATACCGTGGAGCTCGACCATGTCGGGCTGTGCTGGGACGGCGACCTGGTTCGGGAAGGTGCGGGACCGGCCTGGCAGGTGCGCTCGTTTCGCGGCACGCGCTGGCAGGTGGCGCGCGATGCCGACAAGATCGCGTGGCGGCTCAATACCTACCGGGTGCTGCTGACGCGCGCCCGCTTCGACACGATCATCTGGGTGCCGCGCGGCGATCCGGACGATCCGACCCGCGATCCGGCGGTGCTGGAGCGGGCGGCCCGGTTCCTGGCGCTGTGCGGGGTGCGGCCGCTCGACGAGACGGCGGCCGCGTCCGGGGCGGCCGGGCCGGAGGGGGCGGGGGCGTTGTTCGCGCCGGTCCCGGGGTAGGCCCGGATACCGGCGGCGGGGCCTCTGCTGACTTTTCGCCAGGTTTCGCCTATCTCTCCCGCCATGACCGACACGCCGCTCGCCCTGATCCGCAACTTCTCGATCATCGCCCATATCGACCATGGCAAGTCCACGCTGGCGGATCGGCTGATCCAGGCCTGCGGCGCGCTCACCGAGCGCGAGATGACCAACCAGGTGCTCGACAACATGGATATCGAGCGCGAGCGCGGCATCACCATCAAGGCGCAGACGGTGCGGCTCAGCTACCCTGCCCGCGACGGGCAGACCTACGTGCTCAACCTGATGGACACGCCCGGCCACGTCGACTTCGCCTACGAGGTCAGCCGCTCGCTGGCGGCGTGCGAGGGCTCGCTGCTGGTGGTGGATGCCAGCCAGGGGGTCGAGGCGCAGACGCTGGCCAACGTGTATCAGGCGCTCGACGCGCACCACGAGATCGTGCCGATCCTGAACAAGGTCGACCTGCCGGCGGCCGAGCCGGACCGGGTGCGCCAGCAGATCGAGGACGTGGTCGGCATCCCGGCCGACGACGCGGTCGAGATCTCGGCCAAGACCGGGCTCAACATCGAGGGCGTGCTGGAGGCGCTGGTCACCCGGCTGCCGGCACCCACCGGCGATGCGGACGCGCCGCTCAAGGCGCTGCTGGTCGATAGCTGGTACGACGCCTATCTCGGCGTGGTGATCCTGGTGCGGATCAAGGACGGGCACCTGAAGCGCCACGCCAAGATCCGCATGATGGCCAAGGGCTCGGTGCACAATGTCGAGCAGGTCGGCATCTTCAGCCCGAGCATGAAGCCGGTGGACCAGCTCGGGCCGGGCGAGATGGGCTACATCACGGCGGCGATGAAGACGGTCGCGGACTGCAATGTCGGCGACACCATCACCGAGGATCGCCGTCCGGCAGCCGAGGCGTTGCCGGGCTTCAAGCCGTCGGTGCCGGTGGTGTGGTGCGGGCTGTTCCCGATCGATGCCGACGATTTCGAGAAGCTGCGCGAGAGCCTGGCCCGGCTCCGGCTCAACGATGCGAGCTTCCATTTCGAGGCCGAAACGTCGGCAGCGCTCGGCTTCGGCTTCCGCTGCGGCTTCCTCGGCCTGCTGCATCTGGAGATCATCCAGGAGCGCCTGTCCCGCGAGTTCGATCTCAACCTGATCGCGACGGCGCCGTCGGTGGTCTACCGGCTGTATCGCACCAACGGCGTGCTGGAGGAGCTGCACAACCCGTCCGACATGCCCGACAGCGTGCAGATCGAGCGTATCGAGGAGCCGTGGATCAAGGCCACCATCATGGTGCCGGACGACTATCTCGGCTCGATCCTGACGCTGTGCAGCGAGCGGCGGGGGCAGCAGACCGACCTCACCTATGTCGGCGGGCGGGCGATGGCGGTGTATCGGCTGCCGCTGAACGAGGTAGTGTTCGACTTCTACGACCGGCTGAAGTCGGTCAGTCGCGGCTATGCGAGCTTCGACTATTCGATGGACGGCTACGAGGAGAGCGACCTCGTGCGCATCTCGATCCTGGTCAACCAGGAGCCGGTGGACGCGCTGAGCTTCGTGGCGCACCGGTCGGCGGCGGAAGCGCGCGGACGGTCGATCTGTGCCAAGCTGAAGGAGCTGATCCCGCGCCAGCTGTTCAAGATCGCGGTGCAGGCGGCGATCGGCAGCCGGGTGATCGCGCGTGAGACCATCGGCGCGATGTCGAAGGACGTGACCGCCAAGTGCTACGGCGGCGACATCAGCCGCAAGCGCAAGCTGCTCGACAAGCAGAAGGAAGGCAAGAAGCGGATGCGCCAGTTCGGCAAGGTGGAGATCCCGCAGACCGCCTTCCTGGCCGCGCTGAAGATGGAAAGCTGAGGCCGTCCACGCTCTTGCTTCGGAACCGGACTTTGCTATGGTCCGCCGCGTCCCGGGCCGCGTAACAGGTGGCCGGATCGCAGGCTGGACAGGTGGCCGAGTGGTTTAAGGCGCACGCTTGGAAAGCGTGTGTGCGTGAAAGCGTACCGTGGGTTCGAATCCCACCCTGTCCGCCAAACCGGGGCGATCAGCGCAAGACCGGGTCCGCGCCGAGCGGCGCGTGATCCAGGCGCGGCAGCACGGTGCGGGCGAACAGGTCGCATTCCCGGGCGTGGGGGTAGCCTGACAGGATGAACGCCTCGATGCCGAGCGCGCGATAGGCCTGCAGCTTGGCGAGCACCTGGTCCGGATCGCCGACCAGCGCTGCACCGCATCCCGACCTGGCGCGGCCGATGCCGGTCCAGAGCGTATCCTCGACGAAGCCCTCGCCGTCGGCGTCGTCGCGCAGTTCCGCTTGGCGCCTGACGCCGGCCGAGCCGCTATCCAGCGATCGACTGCGGATCGCCGCCCCGGTGTTCGCGTCGAGCCGCGACAGCAGGCGGCGCGCGGCCTCCCGGGCTTTGGCCTCCGTCTCGCGCACGATGACATGCACCCGGTAGCCGAAGCGCAGCCGGCGTCCGTGGCGCGCGGCCCTGGCGCGCAGGTCGGCGATGATGGCGGCCACCGCGTCCAGGCGGTCGGGCCACATCAGATAGACGTCGGCGCCGGCGGCCGCGGTGTCCCGGGCCGCCTCCGACAGGCCGCCGAAATAGAACAGCGGCGCGGGCGACCCGGGCGGACACAGGCGAGGCGGCGACAGGGCGAGCCGGTAGAACTCGCCCTGGTGATCCAGCTCGCCGCCGGAGAGCAGGGCGCGCATGATCTGCATGCACTCGAGCGTGCGGCGATAGCGCGGCGCGCTGTCCAGCGTCTCGCCGGGCAGGTCGCTGGAGATGATGTTGACCGACAGGCGATGGCCGAGCATCTGCTGCAGCGTCGCCAGCTGACGCGCCTGCTGCGGCGGCCACATCTCGCCGCACCGGATCGCCGCCAGCAGCCGGATCGTGCGGGTCAGGGGCGCCATCCCGGCCGCGAACGCGATCGTGTCGATGCCCAGCGCATAGCCGGACGGCAACAGCACGCTGTCCAGACCGCCGGTCTCGGCAGACAGCACGATGTCGCGGCAGTGCGCGAAGCTGGAAGCCAGCCGCGCGTCCGGAACGCCCAGAAACTCGTAATCGTCGTCGCACAAGGCGGCGAACCAGCTCACCTCGCAAGGTCCGGCGGATTTCGATGCAACGCTCATCAACGGCCCTCTGCCGACTTAAGGGGCGCGCGCGTCGTGTTCGTGCACGTCCCGTCATGCTATCACCGCGACATGCTGACGGCGAGGCACGCATGCGGTTCGGTCTGATCGGCACGGGCCTGATGGCCCAGGAGCATATCCGCAATCTCAGGCTGCTTCCCGAGGCACGGATCGTCTCGCTGGCCGATCCGGTCCCGGCCTCGCTCGACTGGGCGAGGCGGACGCTCGGCCAGGATGCCGACGGCGTGCAGGCGTTCGCGGACGTCACGGCGATGCTGCGTGGCCCGGCACTCGATGCGGTGATCGTGGCGTCGCCGAACTTCACCCATCATGCGGTGCTGCAGCCGCTTCTCGACACCGCCCTGCCCATCCTGTGCGAGAAGCCGCTCGCGACCACGGTGGCGGACGCGCGGGCCGTCGCCCGTCGCGCCGCCGCGCGCGACGCGGTGTTCTGGGTCGGCATGGAGTATCGGTTCATGCCGCCGCTGCAACGATTCATCGCAGACCTGCATGATGGTCGCGCCGGCCGCCTGCAGCGGATCGCCATGCACGAGCATCGGTTCCCGTTCCTGCCCAAGGTCGGCGACTGGAACCGCTTCAGCCGCTATACCGGCGGCACGATGGTCGAGAAATGCTGCCATTTCTTCGACCTGATGCGCTGCATCATCGGCGCCGAGCCGGTGCGCGTGCACTGTTCCGGTGCGATGGATGTCAATCATCGTGACGAGCGCTACGGCGGTGCGGCTCCGGACATCATCGACAACAGCTTCACCACCATCGATTTCTCGAACGGCGTTCGCGCCATGCTCGATCTCTGCATGTTCGCCGAAGGCTCCGAGGAGCAGGAGCTGATCACCGCGATCGGGGATGCGGCCAAGCTCGAGGTCGGCATTCCGAGCGGCCTGCTGACCTTCAGTCCGCGCGTGCCGTTGGGTGCGGAGAAGCGTGTCGAACGCACCCGGGTGGAGACCGATCCCTCGGTACTCGCGGCAGGCCACCATCACGGCGCCACCTTCTATCAGCAGCGCGCCTTTCTCGACGCGATCGCCGGCACGGGTCCCGTCATGGTCGGCGCGCAGGACGGGCTGATCGCGGTGGCGATGGGTGTGGCGGCGGAGCTGAGTGCCCGCGAGCATCGCGTCGTCATGATGGACGAGGTTCTGGCCTGATCCCGTCCGCCGGCGCCAGGATCTGCATGGCGATCCAGGCCAGCGGATAGCCGAGCGCGCAGCCCAGGAACATCCATCCGAAGCTGGCCGCGTCCGTCACCAGCGCGCCGGCGATCCACAGGGTGGCGGTGCCGCCGAGATTGCCGCAGAAAGCGCCGAACGACACCGCGCGACCGACCCGGCCTGCGGAGAACCGGTCTGCGGCGAAGGCGAAGACGTTGGTCGAGAAGGCCTGGTGTGCGGCCAGCCCGAGCCCGGTCAGCAGCACCGCCAGGGTCAGCGACGCGGTGTGCGGCACCAGCACGATCGGCAGCACCAGCAGGGCGGCGATCCCCATCACCGCGCGACGGGCCCGCATCCGGCCCTGTCGCGGACGCAGCCGGGTCAGCCGGTCGGTGGCAAGCCCGCCCGTCACCGCGCCGGTCGCCGCCATGGCATAGATCGCGGCGATCGGCGGCCCCAGATGCCGCAGGTCGAGCCCGTAGCGGCGATGGAAGAAGTCCGGCAGCCAGAACAGGAAGAACCACCAGCCCTGGTCGCTCAGCAGCTTCGCCACCGCCACCGCCCAGGCATTGCGGTCGCGCAGCAGCGGCACCGGCGACGTGTCCTCCGGCGGCCGCAGCGCTGCCGCATCGTGCTCCATCGCGCGAAGCGGCATCGCCAGCCACAGGCCGAGGCAGACGAAGCCCGAGCTGCCGATCAGGGCGATGGTGCCCTGCCACCCCAGTGCCGGATAGAGCGCGCTCGCCAGCAGCGGCGTCGCCATCGCGGCGATGTTGGGGGCCATGTTCAGCACCCCCATCATGGAGGAGTGGCGGGCAGGCGGAAACAGCACCGCGACCGCCTTGATCCCGGCCGGGCCGCCGACTGCCTCGAAGCCGCCGAGTGCCGCGCGGGCCGTGATGAACTGGTCGACCGTCCGGCACAGCGCATGCGCCATCGCGGCCGCACTCCAGCCGCCGAGCCCGGCCGCGAAGCCGGTTCTGACGCCGGCCCTGTCGAGAAACCAGCCCGAGCCGAGCAGGGTGACGGCGACGCAGGCCTGGAACGCGGTGGTCATCGCGCTGTAGTCGCCGCTGCGCCAGCCCAGCGCCTGATCGAGCACCGGCTTGAGCAGCGCCAGGATCTGCCTGTCGGCATAGGCGACGATGGAGACCGCGAACAACAGCGCCATCAGCGCCGCGAGGCGCATGGAATCAGAAGTCCTTGTGCAGGGTGAAGCCGCCATAGCGGCCGAAGTCGCGTGCGATGCCCTGGGTGACCCCGCCCAGGTTGCCGTCGGCAAGCACGTTGGCGTAGTGCTTGTTCAGCACGTTCTTCAGGATGCCGGTCAGGCGCCACTGACGCGCATGGTCGACTAGCGACACGTTGACGTCCCAGAGCCCGTAGGAGTCCTGGATCGTGTCGGCGGTCTCGTTGAGGGAGTATTGCGTGCGGCTCTGCCACGCATAGTCCGAGCCGATATCGAGATCGAGGTTCTGCGACAGCAGGACAAGGTAGTCGGCGCGAAGGTCGAACTTCCAGCGCGGCGCGAACGGCAACGGCTGCCCATTGACGTTGCAGCTGGTCGGCGCGCCCGCCGGGCAGTTGAACTGGTCGATATAGGCATCGGTGTAGGCAGCGACCGTGCCCAGCGTCAGATGCCGGATCGGCCTGGCGCTCAGGTCCGCCTCCACACCGCGGGTCGAGACGCTGCCGGCATTGATCAGGCGCGTCACGTTGGCGCCGGCGACGTTGTCGAGGAAGTTCGCCTGGTAGTTCTCGAACTCGCTCAGGAAGGCCGCCAGGTTCGCCGTCACCTTGCGATGCAGGAACTGCGACTTCAGGCCGATCTCGAACGAGTTGTTGGTCTCCGGCTTCAACACCGTGGTGTCGGTCTGCTGCATGTTGAAGAAGACGTTGTAGGCCGGGCCCTTGTAGCCGCGCGAATAGGTGAAGTAGCTGATCGCGTCGGGACCGAGATCGTATTGCAGGCCGATCCGGTCGACATAGCCGTTATGGGCGGTCGAGCCGTTGCTGGCGAAGGAGGGGCGCACGCCGGTGATGGCTGCGGTGTTGGTCGCGTTGCGGTCGAAATCGTAGGACAGGTCGTCGCGCAGCAGGCGCAGGCCGAGGATGGCATGCAGCGAGCGGGTCAGGTTGACGTTGCCCTCGCCGAAGATCGCGTAGTTGTCGCCCGTGGTGCCATAATTCGAGATGCCGATATCGGTGCGCAGCCCCGTCGCGAGCGCGCGCGTGACCTGCCGTCCATAGGTCTCGGTATCGTCGGCACGCAGGTAATAGAGCCCGGCGACATAATCGAAGAACCGCCCCTTCGGCGAGGCGATGCGCAGTTCCTGCGAGACCTGGTCGAAATCGAGGTCGCCGCGATCGGCGATGCCCGGCAGGCTTGGCGTGACCACGGCGACCTGGTCGTAATCCTGGAACTGCGTGTTCTGCCAGCGGCGGTAGGCGCTGATCGAGGTCAGGGTGTAGCCGCCGCCCAGCCGGCGATCCACCGTCACCGACGCGCCGCCGTTATTGTCGATGACCCGGCTGCGCAGGTTCTGGTTGATGTCGCTGTTGTCGCGCGACGGCACGATGCCGCCCTGCGACAGTGCTGTCGCCAGCGGCGCGCTGCTGGTGATGACGTTGGTCGGGTAGGTGATCTGGTTGGCCGAAACGAACACGCCGTTCGGCACGGTGTCGTTGGAACGCAGATAGTCCAGCCCGAAGGTCACCTTGGTGTCCGGATCCGGCGTCCAGGCGAGGCGCACGCGGGCACCCTGGTGGCGGTAGCCGTTGACCGTCTTGTTGTCGAGCGTGTCGCGGACGTTGCCGTCGAAGCTGCCGTAGAGGACGTTGATCAGCCCGGTCAGGCGGCCGGGCACCAGCGTGCCCGATACGCCGCCCTTCAGCCGGTATTCGTCGCCGGAGAAGTAGGACGTGTCGGTGTAGGCATGGAAGGCCTCGGTCGGCTGGGTGGTGACGATGTTGACCACGCCCGCGGACGCGTTCTTGCCGAACAGCGTGCCCTGCGGACCGCGCAGCACCTCGACATGATCCAGATCGAGCAGGTCGAGCGTCGCCTGTCCGGAGCGCGCCAGCACCACGCCGTCGATCACGGTGGAGACCGAGGGCTCCACCCCGGGGGAGGTGGAGATCGTCCCGATCCCGCGAATGAAGATCGTGCGATCCTTGTTCGAGGTCGCGGTGCGGAAGTCGGCACTCGGGACCTTCTGCAGCACGTCCTGCAGGCTGATCAGATTATCCCGCGCTGCCTGCTGCCCGGTTACCACCGAGACGGCGATCGGCACCTTCTGCAGAGGTTCGGTGCGCCGCCGCGCGGTGACCGTCACCTGCTCCGGGTCCGCAGCCGATGCCGGTCTGGCGGTCTGCCCGTAGGCTGCCGCAGGGAGGCTGGACAGGAGGAGCAGAATGCCGCCGAAGGCATGTTTCACGACGCGATCCCCAGTCCCGGTGCCATTGCTGTTGATATTTCTATATCACGATCCTGTCAAAGGCCTGATCAAGAACCACGACAGCATGTCGTTGTTCAGGCAACCGGGCCGGCCGGTGATGGCTTCTGGAAGGCTCATGCCGCACGTGGTGGCTCTGCCGGCCGCCCCGCCAGGCGAGGCCGTGCTCGGCGCAACGACTGCCAAAGACGCGGTGAAATCTCGGTAAGCAACAGCCAAGCCTCCTGATCGATGGTAGGGAACTCCATGAGCGCCGGCATCGATGTCGGTGACTATCGGAGCAACTCGATGAGAAACGCACTGCTGCTGGGCGTCGCGAGCCTGTTTGCCTGTTCCGCCTCGGCACTGGCGGTCGAACCGGCATTGCAGAGTGCGGTCGCCGCATCCACCCGCACACCGAAGCTGGTGGCCCGCGACAGCGCCCGGCATCCGGCCGAGGAGCTTGCCTTCTTCGGCGTGAAGCCGACCTCGGTGGTGACCGAGATCTGGCCCGGCGGCGGCTACTGGACCGAGATCCTGGCGCCCTATCTGCACGACCACGGCACCTACTACCTCGCCATGGGCCCCCAGGACGGCGACCGGACCGAGCAGCACTTCGCCCTGACGCCGAAGTTCCAGGGCCTGCTCGATGCCCATCACGCGGTCTACGACAAGGTGAAGCTGACCGTGTTCGGCAAGCAGCATCCGGACCTGGCGCCGCCGAACAGCGCCGACGTCATCCTGACCTTCCGCAACCTGCACAACTGGATGGACGCCGGCGACGCGCCCGAGATGCTGGCGGCGATCCGCAAGGCGCTGAAGCCGGGCGGCATCCTCGGCATCGAGGACCATCGCGCCAACACCAGGACCCCGCAGGACCCGAAGGCCGGGAACGGCTACGTCCGGCAGGACTACGCGATCGCCCTGATCGAGCAGGCCGGCTTCACCCTGGCCGGGTCGTCGGAGATCGATGCCAATCCGCGCGACACGGCCGACTATCCCGGCGGCGTCTGGACCCTGCCGCCCAGCTACGCGCTGAAGGACAAGGACCATGCCAGATATGCCGCGATCGGCGAGGCGGACAACTTCGTGCTCAAGTTCCGCAAGAACTGACGCAGGGCGGAACCGTGACGTCCGGCGCGGTGCGCGCGGACGTTGCATTCCAGGCCGGATAGCGGCCAGCGTCGTTCTGCAGGGTGCGGTCCTGTTGCAGCATCCCTGGCTGCTCCGCCTTCACGCTCGGCCCTTGTGTTCGTTCGAGAAAGATCGAACCAAGCTCGCGCTGTTCCGATTGAGGTCACCATGCCGGGCCTGTTCGACCCCTACACGATCAAGGGCACGACGCTGCGCAACCGCATCGCGGTGTCTCCGATGTGCCAGTACATGGCCACGGACGGCGTGATCAACGACTGGCACCGGGTGCACTACGCCACGCTGGCTCGCGGCGGCGCCGGTCTGGTGGTGGTCGAGGCGACCGCGGTCTCGCCCGAGGGCCGCATCACCTGGGGCGACCTCGGCCTGTGGAACGACGCCCAGGCCGACGCCCTGCGTCCGGTGGTCGCGTCGATCCGCGAGGCGGGTGCTGTGCCCGGCATCCAGATCGCCCATGCCGGCCGCAAGGCGTCGGCCAACCGCCCCTGGGAGGGCGACGACCATATTCCCGAGGGCCAGCCCAACGCCTGGACGACGATCGCGCCGTCCCCGCTCGCCTTTGGCGGCATTCTGGCCCGGGTGCCGCAGGAGATGAGCCCAGACGAGATCGCCCGTGTGCAGGCCGATACGGTGAGTGCCGTGATCCGGGCGCGCGAGCTCGGCTTCGAGTGGCTCGAGCTGCACATGGCGCATGGCTACCTGGCGCAGAACTTCTTCTCGCCGATCTCCAACCATCGCACCGACCAGTATGGCGGCAGTGCCGAGAACCGCGCGCGATACCTGTTCGAGACCCTGGTGGCGGTCCGCGCGGCATGGCCGCAGGACCGGCCGCTGACCGTGCGGCTCGGCGTGATCGAGTTCGACGGCAACGATGCGATGCTCGGCGAGGCGATCGCGCTGCTGTCGCGGATGAAGGAGGCGGGGCTCGATTTCGTCGACGTCTCGATCGGCTTCAACACGCCCGACGCCAACATCCCCTGGGCGCCGAACTTCATGGCCGACGTGGCCCGCCAGGTGCGTCGGGAGACCGGTCTGCCTGGCACTACCAGCTGGTACATCTCCAAGCCCTCCGAGGCCGACGAATTGGTTCGCGACGGCAAGATCGAGCTGATCATGCTCGGGCGTCCGCTGCTCGCGGACCCGCATTGGCCCTACGCGGCGGCCAAGGCGCTCGGTGTCGAGAACCCGGCCTGGGCCACCTTGCCGCCGCCCTACGCGCATTGGCTGGCCCGTTACCGGTAGTCACGGGTCGGACATGACTGCGCCATGACGGCCGCGCGATCATGCGGCTGCGGGCCAGGGTCGGTCTCGTGAGGATCGTCTGCGGACGGTCATGACGACCCGGCGCCTGCAACGATCCGTCCAGCCTCGCGCTCTCGTTCGGCGGATAAGAGGAATGGCGATGACCGACAAGCAGATGGCCGGACGCAGGGTGGTGGTGATCACCGGAGGCACCCAGGGTATCGGCAGGGCCACGGCGCAGGCCTTCGCCCGGGACGGCTGGTCCGTCGCCGTGCTCGGCCGCAGCGAGGCCCGACTGCGTTCGACCGAGAGCGAGCTCGCGGCGATCGGCGTTCCGGTGCTGGCGCTGTCTGTCGACGTCGCCGACGCCGATGCCGTCAACCAGGCCGCGGATCGGATCGAGCAGGAGCTTGGCGCGATCGCCGTCTGGGTCAACAATGCCATGGCGACGGTGATCGGTCCGGCGCACCAGATCACCGCGGACGAGTTCCGCCGGGTGACGGATGTGACCTATCACGGCCAGGTGTTCGGCACGCTGGCCGCCCTGCGCCACATGCGGTCCCGCAACAGGGGCCAGGTCATCCAGGTATCGTCCGGCCTGGCGCTGCGCTCCGCGCCGTTGCAGGCCGCCTATTGCGGCGCCAAGCACGCGGTGACGGGCTTCACCGACAGTCTTCGCGCCGAGCTGATCCACGATCACGTGAACGTCCACCTGACCGTCGTCTATCTTCCGGCTGTCAACACGCCGCAGTTCGACCGGTCCCGCAATCACACCGGCCAGGTGCAGTCGCCGCCGGATCCGGTGTTCGACCCGCGTCTGTGTGCCAATGCCATCCTGGCGGCGGCACACTCGCCGACCCGTGACGTCTGGGTCGGCCGGTCGACCCTGCTGATGGGCGCCGTGCAGGTTGCGGCGCCGGCATTCGCCGACCGGCAGGCTGCGAAGATGTATGACGCCCAGCTCGGGTCCGCAGCGCCGCCGCTTCCCGGTGGCAACCTGTTCGAGGCCGATGCGGCGGACCCGGGCATCGATGGCTCCCATGGCGATCAGGTCAGGTCGACGAGGCAGGAGTTCGTCACCTCGAGGAGCCGGGACGCTTTCGCGGTTGGGCTCAGCATAGCTGCAGGGCTGGGGGCGTCCGCCTTGACGCTGCTGCCGGTTGTCGGCCGCTCGCGCCGCCGGTAGACGGGCCGACCGGCACGACTGGTCGCTGCCTCCCCGACAGGTTCCACGCCGGTCGGCAACCGCGGACCGGGCAGCTTTCGATAAGAGCGTCTGCTGACGCGTTTCGACTTGCGGCTCGTCCCGGAGAAGCCGTCGATGGTCCGGATACCGTCCTGTGGCGGGCTTCGGAGCGGCCGGTCGATCCGACGCCGCTGCCGCCGGACGGAGGCTGGCGTTCCCGGACCAGCCCGCCCGTTCGCCGACAGCCCGACGGTCAGCAACGCCCGGTCGGGGTTCCGCTGTCATGGATCATGACCCGCAGCGCACGGCAGCAACGGCCAAAATGCGGCGCTGTCAGCCGCAGACCTGGTCGGAGCCGGACATCGGATCGCGCAAGCACCGGGACATGTCGGCTGGCGTCATCGCCGACAAGATCAGGAACGATCGGACCTAGATTTCATCCAGGAGTGTTGCGATCAAAGAACTATACCGCCGCAACACAAAAGAAGTGTCGTTCATAATCGGTTAACTATCTCTCTTTAAAAATACTCGCACTTAATCTGTGTGAAGGCTAAACGTAACGCCTATGAGCCACGGCCGGATTTGTTCCATTAAAGGAACATGTGGCGATCGAGCTGCGCCTGGCATTTGGAATCACGAGCCGTTAGGGGGAGGAATCGACGGACATGGAAGAACAGATACGTCAAATAGTCGTTACGTTTGGACGGCTTTCGAAGCCTGCTTCGGCCATCGACAACGATGACGACCTCTATGATGCGGGCTTGAGCTCCCTTGCCACGGTGAATGTCATGCTGGCGATCGAGGAGGCCTTCGACATCGAGTTCCCGGACCATCTCCTGACGCGGCGTTCGTTCCAGACCGTGGCAGCTCTCGCCGGCGTGGTGAGGGATCTCAAATCAGTTGCCGTCGCGTCTTGATCGACCGCCACATCTTGAACGCTGGCGTCGTCTCGGCAGCCAGTGTCGCGGCCGAACATGCCGACGATGTCGACACGCAGGCACGGTTTCCGCACGAGGCGATTGCTGCCTTCAGGAAGGAGCGGCTTCTCGGCCTCCTGGTGCCGGTGGCAGCGGGTGGTCCGGGCGCCACCTTGGCCGATACGGTATTCGTCTGCCGCAGCCTGGGACAGGCTTGCGGTTCCAGCGCGCTGATCTACGCGATGCACCAGATCCAGGTGGCGTGCCTGGTGGCAGGCGCGTCCGACAGCCGGTGGCAGCGCGCCTTTCTCGAGCGCGTCGCCCACGAGCAGCTCCTGCTGGCCTCGGTGACGTCGGAGGTCGGCATTGGCGGCAACATCCGGTCGAGCCTGTGTGCTCCCGACTATGGAAGGGACCGGATCACCCTGACCAAGCGGTCGTCGGCGATCTCCTACGGCGAGCATGCGGACGCGCTGCTGGTGACGGCACGACGCGACCGCGATGCGGCAGCCTCGGACCAGATCCTGATCGTCGCCGAAAAACACGACGTGACCCTGACGGAAACCAGCCGATGGAACACGCTCGGCATGCGGGGAACCGACAGCAAGGCCTTCGACGTCATCTTGTCCGCGGTTCCGGACCAGATCCTCGCGGTGCCGTTCGGAGACGTCGCTCAGCATACGATGCTGCCCACGTCGCATATCCTCTGGGGCGCCGTGTGGCTCGGCATCGCGGCGGATGCCGCGGAAAAGGCGCGGGCCTATCTTCGCGTGCAGGCGCAGGGCAATCCTGGCGTTCTGCCGCCGGGTGCGTTGCGCTTCGAGAAGGCAGCCTCGCTGCTGGCGGCGATGCGGTCGCGGCTGGATGGCGCCGTTGCCGATTACGACGCGAGCCAGGCTGCGGATCAGCAGGCTCTGCCGCTTCGTTTCCTGGCCGACGTGAACGGGCTCAAGGTGGCGCTGTCGGAACTGGCGCTCGAGGTCGTCCAGCAGGCGATGATGATCTGCGGAATATCCGGCTACAAATACGGGACGCCCTACAGCATCGGCCGACATCTGCGCGACCTGAATTCAGCGCCGTTGATGGTCAACAACGACCGGATCGCCACCAACACCGCAACCTTGCTGATCGCGCAACGCGCGCCGCTCATGAAAGCCTGAGTCATGCGTCAAGAGAAGGCTTTTCACGATGAGCTGGTCGAGGCCGGGATCCTGATCCCGAGCGGTGTCGACGGGGTGTATGGAAGGAGCGGAACGTTCGAGAGCATCATCGAGGGGCTCGACCGGATGATCTCCCGCATCGGCCACGATCAGGACGCCGAGATCGTCCGCTTCCCGCCCGCCATGCCCAGGAGCGTGATGGAGACGAGCGGCTACCTGAACGGATTTCCCCATCTCGCAGGAACGATCCACTGCTTCTGCGGCGACGAGCGCGCCCATAAGGCCCTGCTGCAGTGCCTGGAGACCGGCGGCGACTGGACCCGCGGCCAGGAATGCGTCGACCTGACCCTGACGCCGGCGGCCTGCTATCCGGTCTACCCGATGATCGCCGCGCGCGGCTCCCTGCCGCCAAGCGGGTATGTGGTCGACGTGTCGTCCTATTGCTTCCGGCATGAGCCGTCGCTGGATCCGACCCGCATGCAGCTGTTTCGGATGCGGGAGTACGTCCGGCTGGGGTCGCCGGCCGACGTGCAGGACTTCCGCGACATGTGGGTGGAGCGTGGACGCGCCGTCGTGGGCGCTCTCGGGCTGCCGGTGGCGATCGATCTTGCCAATGATCCGTTCTTCGGCCGGGGCGGAACGTTCATGGCGAGGAGCCAGCGCGACCAGGCCCTCAAATACGAGCTGCTGATCCCGATCGGCAACGCGGACAAGCCGACCGCCTGCCTCAGCTTCAACTATCACATGGACCATTTCAGCGAGACCTGGAAGCTGGAGATGGCCGACGGCACGCTGGCGCATACCGCATGCGTCGGGTTCGGCTTCGAGCGCCTGGCGCTGGCCTTGCTGCGCCACCACGGCTTCGACCTGAGCACCTGGCCTCGCAGCGCGAGGGATACATTATGGACATCGTGATGAGCCGGCTGATCGAGCCCGGCAGCTTCGTGCAGCATCCGCTGCACGACCCGCTCCGGTCATGGCCGGAAACCAACTGCTATGTCGATCTGTGGATCGAGGTGCTGGCGTTCCTGGGCGAGGTGCCGGAGGCGGCGTTCGGCTTCACCGTCACGCAGGACTACGAAGACGATCAGTTCACCTTCTCCAAGATTCCAGCCGAGGACCTGCGATGCCTATACGGCCTGAGCGTCCAGGAACTGTCGGTCTATCGATCCCTGGAACAGCACGTGGAGGTCGGCGTCGCCCGCGGGAACATCGTCCTGATGGAGGTCGACGCCTACTATCTCCCCGATACCGCCGCGACGACGTATCGCCGCACCCATACCAAGACCACGATCGCGATCGACGGTCTCGACACGGCGGCGCAGCAATGCGGCTATTTCCATAACGCGGCACGCGGCCTGCTTGCCGGGGAGGACTATCTCGGCGCCTTCCGGATGCGCGCCGAGTTCCTGGCCGAGCCCGACCTGCTGCCGCCTTATGTGGAGATCGTCAGGCGGTGCGCCCCGTCGCTTGACGCGACGGCCCTACAGGCGTCGGCGATTCGCTCGCTTCGTCGTCATCTGTCGCGCCGGCCGGCCCGCAATCCGTTTTCCGCCTGGAGACGCGTCTTCGCCAGGCATGTCGAGGAGCTCATGGCGGCGCCGCTTTCGTTCCACGACTATGCGTTCCACTTCCCACGGCAGGCCGGTGCGAATTTCGAGCTTCTCGGCAGCCATGCGACATGGCTCGATCCGCAGGCGCTGCAGGATGTCGCGACGTCCTGCGCACGCATCGCGCAGACGACGAAGATCATCCAGTTCCGCCTGGCTCGCAGCGTGGCGCGGCGACGGCCGGATCCGTGCCTGGAGTGCTTCGACACCCTTGAGGCCGACTACGACCAGATCATCGAGCGCCTCCAGTGGTATGTCTCATAGAACCTTGCCAGCGCCGCGGTGCAACACGGTCTTAGATGATGGACACTGAGCCATCCGTGGCGACGATGCGTGGTCTCGATCTCGATCCGGCATGCGGGCCGGGTTTCCGGCTTGCCATGCCGGCGTCGCTCGATGCTGACTGGTGGATGACGCTCACGCCGCCGGATGCGATCCGCACACCCGGGTTGATGCCGCAGGATGTCGTGTGGCACGCGGCGTCCGTTCCCGGGACCGCCGCGAAGGCGCTGCAGGACGTTAGTGCCTGGAGCGTCCGTGCGCCGACGCCGCTGCATGATCATGACATCTGGTACAGGACGTCCTTCCGGGCTGGCATCGACCAGAAGCTACGGTTTGCCGGCCTCGCCGGGCTGGCGGAGATCTGGATCGACGATGTCCTGGTCGGGCGGTCGGCGAACATGTTCGTGGCGCACGTCGTCGAGGTCGCGAGGCGCGACCGGGTCGAGCTGTCTCTCTGCTTCCGTTCCCTGACGCAGGCGCTTCACAGGACATCGCGCCGGCCACGGTGGCGGACCAAACTGGTGACCACGAACGAGCTCCGCCTGCACCGGCAGACGCTGCTCGGGCACATGCCCGGCTGGTGTCCGCTGATCCATGCCATCGGCCCCTATCGGGCGGTCGAGCAGATCAGGGGAGCGCTGGCGGTGGAGCGCTGCCGTCTCTCAGCCGGCATGCGGGGAGGGGATGGCGTGCTGTCGGTGTCCGTCACCCTGGCAGGCGTGCCTGATGAACTGCCGGAGCTGACGGTCAAGGTCGACGGACGATCCGCGCCGCTGCGTCACGATGGCGCGGCGGGCTTCACGGCCGAGCTCATCTTGCCCGATGTCGCCTTGTGGTGGCCGCATACGCATGGGCAGCCGGTGCTCCATGACGTGCTTCTGCTGCATCACGGCTCGGAACTGCTGCTTGGACGGACCGGCTTCCGCGAGGCGCAGGTCAGTTGCGGAGCGGATGGCAGGGGCTTTGCCATCGAGATCAACAAGGTCCCGGTGTTCTGTCGCGGCGCCTGCTGGACCAGCGCCGATCTGGTTGGGCTCGGCGGCGACAGGCAGGCCTATGCGGGCTGGCTCCGGCTGGCGCAGGAAGCCGGCATGAACATGATCAGGGTGGCCGGGACCATGCTCTACGAAACCAGGATGTTCCATGAGCTGTGCGACGAGATGGGCATTCTGGTGTGGCAGGACCTGATGTTCGCCGGGATGGATTATCCGGCAGTCTGGCCGGACTCTCCCGACGGCGTGGTCGAGGAGGTCGGGCAACTGGTCGAGCGTCTGTCGGCAAGTCCCTCGCTTGTCGTCCTGTGCGGCGGGTCGGAGATGGCGCAGCAGGCCACGCTGCTTGGCCTGGATGCGGATCGGCGCGCGATGCCCTTGTTCGAGACGATCCTGCCCGAGCTGGTCAGGACGCTGAAGCCGGAGCTGCATTACGTGCCGCATTCGCCTTGGGGCGGAGAGCTTCCGGTCGTGGCGAATGCGGGCGTCTCGCATTACTACGGCGTCGGTGGCTATCGGCGCCCGCTGGAGGATGCCCGTCGGGCCGGTGTCCGCTTTGCCGCCGAGTGCCTGGCGCTCGCCAATCCGCCCTCGGCGACATCCCCGGCGGGAAACGTCATCGAGCCCGTCCCACGCGACGTCGGGGCGTCCTGGGACTTCGCCGACATTCGCGACCACTATCTGGCCGAGCTGTATCTGGTCGATCCGGCGCGCCTGCGGAGCGAGGATCACGACCGGTATCTGGAGCTGTCGCGTTCGGTGACCGCCGATCTCATGGAAGCCGTCTTTGCCGAATGGCGCCGGCCCGGCTCTGGTTGTGCAGGCGGTCTGGTCTGGCAGCTGCAGGACCTAGGTCCCGGCAGCGGGTGGGGGGTCATCGATGCTCACGGCCATCCCAAGCCTGCCTGGCACGGGCTCCGACGCGTGCTGGCGCCGATCCAGCTCCTGCTGTCGGACGAAGGCGTGAACGGGCTCGAGCTGCATGTCCTGAACGAGACGCAGGCATCGCTGTCGGCAGTGCTCGAGCTGACCTGTCTGCGGCGAGGCGCGGTGCCGGTCGCGGCGGCGGAGCGTGCGGTCGTCGTCGACGCCCGAAACGCCATCTCGGTGTCGAGCCATGTCATGTTCGACCACTTCTTCGACATCAACAGGGCCTATCGGTTCGGTCCGCCCGAGCACACCGTCACCGTCGCGACGCTCCGCTGCGCCGTGTCCGGACGCGTCCTGTCGGAGGCGTTCCACTTCCCGTCGGGCCGCGCGCTGCATCCCGATGATCTGGGACTGACCGCCGTGGTTGCGCGTGAACAGGGTGACTGGTTCCTCGACATCGCGGCCACCCGGTTCGCTCAGGCCGTGCATGTCGAGGCCGACGGCTACCGCGCCGTCGAGGACTGGTTCCACCTGCCGCCGGCACGGCCGCGTCGCATCCGGCTGCATGCGTTCCCCGGCGTGACGAGCCCGCCGGCGGGGATCGTCGACGCCCTCAACAGCGTCCAGCCGCTGTCCTTCAGGGCACGCCCGTGACCCCGGCGGTATTCGAGGGCTGCTTCGGGTGGCTGCATCGCGGCCACGGTCGCAGGGGGATCGTCCTGTGCAGCGCGTTCGGGCATGAGGAGATGCGCGCCTACCGGGGCTGGCGCATGCTCGCGGAACAGCTTGCTGTGCGGGGCTTCCATGTCCTGCGCTTCGACTATCCCGGAACCGGCGATTCGGGCGGAACGGAAACCGATCCCGACCGGCTGGCGGCCTGGCGCGGCGGCATCAGCGCCGCGATCGACTTCCTGCGCTCGGCGACCCCGGCCGAGACGGTTCTCCTGGTCGGTCTGCGTCTCGGCGCCGCACTGGCGATGATGGTGGCCGAAGACTCGCCGCATGTGGATGGAATCGCCTGCCTGGCGCCGGTGGTCGTCGGCCGGAGCTATCTTCGCGAGTTGCGTCTGCTGGCCAATGCGCGGCACGAGGCGAGCTTTCTGCGGCCGAGGCCCGCACGGGACGACCGTCTGGAGGTCGTCGGCGACGTGCTGATGGCCGACACGCTCCGCGATCTCGGCGCCATCGATCTTCGTCGCACGCAGACAGCCCCTCGTCGCGTCCTGCTGATGGATGACGGTCCGCGCCCGCAGGTCGCCGAGCTTGGCGATCTGCTGGCCAGGCAGGGCTGCGAGGTGACCGTGGCGCCATTCCCGGGGATGGCCGCCTATCTCCAGGAAGGGATCGCCGCACAGGTGCCGCAGAGCGCCTTCGACGAGCTTGCCGACTGGTGCGACCGGCTCGAGCCTGTCGCGACGTCCGTGTCCGGACCGGGGCCTGCGGGCGAGCCGGCCTGGGAGCCTGTCCCGGATACGCTGCGGCTGCCTGGTGCCAGCGAGAGGCCGCTGCGGTTCGGCAAGGCTGACGGCCTGTTCGGGATCCTGTGCGCACCGGACACCGGCCACGCGGCGATGGGACCGCCCGTGCTGATGCTGAACACGGCCTTTGGCCGCCGGATCGGCGACGGGCGGGTTTTCGTGACGCTGGCGCGGCGGCTGGCGGCCCTGGGCGTGACATCGCTGCGCATGGATCTGAGCGGCTTCGGCGACAGCGTTCCGGTCGAGGGCGTCGGACTCAGTCCCTATTCCGATCACAACCGCAAGGATGTTGCGGCCGCACTCGATGCGCTTGAGCGAGCGGGACACGACAAGCCGCTTGTCATCGGCATCTGCTCGGGAGCCTACACCGCGTTCCATGCCGCGGTGGCGGATTCGCGGGTGCAGGGCCTGATCCTGGTCAACCTGCAGAAGTTCGTCTGGAAGCAGGGCGCGGCGTTCGGCGTCGAGTATCGCCGGCAGCGGCGGCCGCTGGGCTTCTACCTCCGCGCCGCCCGGCAGCGCGGGGCCTGGCGCCGTTTCTTCACCAACAGCCCTGCCGCGGCGGCGATCCTGACGACGCTGCTGCAGCGGCCGCTGCTGCGCGCCTATCGCGACCTGTCCCTCGCGCTGGAGGCAGCGACCGGGATCGAGACATCGTCGGGTCAGGCTCGACGATGGTTGAACCTGTTGTCGGCGCGCGATACCCGCATCGATCTCTGGTATTCCGAGTCCGATCCCGGCTGGTCGGAGCTCACCCACCATTTCACGCTGAAGGATCTTCAGCTGCGCGGTCTGCCGCGCATCCGGGTGGCCGTGATTCCCGACGCGGACCATTCCCTGCACGATCATGCCGCCAAACGACACTTCATGGAAAAGGTGTGTTCGCTTGTGGAGGACTTTCGAACCGGAACTGCTCATGGCACGAGCGCGAGCCTGCTGTCGGTCGAGGTGTCGGCTCCGGAACACGACCGCGTGCCCGACATCGCGGCGCAGCTGCACGCTGCCGTCTTGATCGACGAGGCCGGGCCGGCGAACGGGACCGGCCTGACGAGGCAGGCCGGCGCGGTGGAACGCACGCCTGTTCAGCTGTGATGGATGGCCAGTGCCGCATGGATGAGGGCGAGGTGGCTGAGCGCCTGCGGCATGTTCCCCAGCATCGCACCTGACGCCGGGTCCTGCTGCTCGCTGAGCAGGCCAAGATTGCAGCCGGTTACTGCAAGCATCGCATCCATCTGCTTGATGGCGGCGTCCCGATCGTCGAGAAGCGCGTAGGCTTCGACCAGCCAGAAGCCGCAGGCGAGGAAGGTGCCCTCCTCGGCCTGCATTCCGGAGTATCGGTAGACCAGGGGTTCCTGGCCCAGCTCGCGTCGGATCGCCTCGCGCGTCAGCATCAGCCGGTCGCGCCGAACGAAGCCGAACCGCGTCACCAGGAGAAGGGCCGCATCGAGCTTCTCGGTTCCGGGATGCAGCGTGTAGGACTGCTTGGCCTCGGACCAGCAATGCGTATCGACCCAGTCGCGGATGTGGTCGCGCTCGCGGCTCCAGCGGTCGCGTCTGCTGCCGTCGATCTGTCCTGACGCGGCCAGCCCGACCGCCCGGTCGAGCGCGGTCCAGCAGCCCAGCTTCGACATCGTATAGTGTTCCTGCTGCTCCAGCTCCCAGATGCCGGCGTCTTGCCGCCGCCAGAAATCGGCGCACTCGTCGGCGAGCCCGGCCAGCAGGCGTCGCGTCGTCAGGTCCATCACGTGGCCGCTCTCCACGAACAGCGCCGCCGTCTCCAGGATGTCCCCATAGATGCCAAGCTGCAGCTGCTCGCGCGCCTTGTTGCCGTGCAGGACCGGGATGCTGTCGCGATAGCCGGGAAGATCGATCGTCCGCTGCTCCGGCGCCAGGCTGCCGTCCAGGCTGTACATCGTGCGCAGGCCGTCATGACGCCGGATCGTCGCGGTCATCCACGAGAAGGCCGCCTTGGCCTCCTCGACGGCGCCGATGCGCATGAAGGCCTTGATGGTGTAGGCCGCGTCGCGGATCCAGGCGTAGCGGTAGTCGTAGTTCTTGTCCCCGCCGATCCGCTCCGGCAGCCCGTTGGTGGCCGCGGCCGCGATGGCGCCGGTCGGTGAATACAGCAGCAGCTTGAGGGCAAGCGCGCTGCGTCGGATGGCCGACGCGTAGGGTCCGGAGACGCGCAGGTTCCCGCTCCACTCGCGCCAGGCCTGATCGGACCGGTCGATCCTGCGATCGATCGTCTCCAGCGGCGGCAGCATCAGCGGTTCGTCGGCCGAGACCAGGAGAGCGATGACGCTGCGCGAGCCGAGATGGGTGGTCAGGCGCGCGAGCAGCATCCCGTCCTGCTCGACCCGTCGTTCGACATCGTCGCTGGCGCGGAAAGCGGCCAGAATGCCGTCGATGTGAAGAACCCGGCCGTGCGGGCTGGCCTCGTGCCAGGGTGTCGCCTGCCCGAGCCGATGGCCGGGCCTGAGCTCGATCCCGAAGACGACGCTGCCGTCGAGACCGTCCACGCGCTGGGCGAGCTCGCTCCAGGGCAGCCTGCCGGAGATGCCGCTGTTCAGGGACGACGTCACCCGCGCACGCCCCGATGCGGTGGTGAAGAGCTGCTCCAGCACGTTGCTGTCGGGCCGGTAGCAGCGGCTGACCTCGAAGGGCTGATCCGGGGTCATCGAGAAGCGTCCACCGGCATCCCCGGCAAGCAGGCGGTCCAGGAACGGCACGCTGTCCAGGCCCGGCAGGCACCACCAGTCGATCGAGCCGTCGGTGCCCATGAGCGCCACGCTCCGGCCATCCCCGAGCGCTGCATAGTCCTCAAGGGGTAGACAACCCTGCACTCGTCTCGGCGTCACGGCGGCCCCTTATGTCTGTTCGAGCCCGAACGCCCTGATCCGGCCCGCGTTCGCGACGGTTGCTGAACGCTGCCTGACGATGATCCGGTGTCCTGGGCATGCCGCAGCCATGGGGCCCATCGGCATCGACGATGGGCCGGATGGGGTCTGTGCTTCACGACGGCCAGGCTTGCCGGAAGAACGCGTGGCCCCATCATCATCTCGCCGATGTGCTGTTGGATACTGCAACGAACATGAACCGCCACGAACGGCACGCCGTTGCTCGACTGGCGCGATAGAGCGCGGATAGAGGGACGAAATGGCTGATCAAGAACTCAAGATGATGGTTGCACAGGGCCTGCAGGCCCTGAAGGCAGGCGGTGAAGTTGCGAAGAAAGCCACGGCCGACATCGAGGGCGACGTGACCAATCCGGGTCTGAAGGCCGCTCTGCAGGCGGGAAACAAGACCGCCGAGACATGGTCGCAGCGCATAGATCAGGCGTTGCAGGAATCCGGCGGCGGAGACGATGTCGGCAATCCCATTCTCGAAGCTCACTTCGAGGTCAGCAAGTTGATCCGCCAGAAGGCGGCAGACGCTATGAGCCGTGACCTCGGCATCGTCGCCGCCGGCCAGCTTGCCCTGCACTACTGGATCGCGTCGTTTGGAACACTGGGCAATTATGCTTCCAAGCTTGGGTTGAGCCAGACCGAGCAGGCGATGCGGCTGTCGCTTGAGGAAGCCAAGCAGGCGGATCAGCAGCATACCGCCCTGGCGGAGACGATGCTGAACGCCAACGGGTAACTGCCGTCCAAGTCGGCGGTGCTTCCAGCACGATCATGCTGGAAGCACCGCTCGTCCATTCGACGCCTCGCCTGGTCGCGATGCATTTGAACGGCCGGATGGCGGAGCAGGCCTCCACGGCATCGTCTACCGGCTCGGCGACCACCTCGCATCGCCGCATCCGACACGTGCCGGTCGTATCGAGGCAGCGGCTCTTGAGCGGGCCGGTCATCCGATAAATTGTCGTCGCGCCTGACGGCGGTAGCTGCTGTCGACCGCACTGGACGATCAGAGGTCGCTCCAGAACTCATTGTGTTCACCTGCAACTTCAGGTTGTGCAGGCGGTTGACGAGCATCATGAAGGGTCGATGAGCTTTGACTGATCGTGGTGCGGCGACCCGGTCGACCTCACGGGTTGCGCCTGCTCGTTGAGCCGATCTCCTTCGGCTCGATCCGCAACCCTCAGCCCCGACTGACGCATTCGCCGGACCCGCGCGACATGGCGGCCGGTCTAGATGCTGCGGCCGAGCGTCTTCAGCACCAATATCCAGGGAACAGGCGGTGGCACCGAGGAAGGGCTGCAATAGGCCCTGATGGACGATTAGCGTGATCACGGATCAAGTGGGCGTCTCGCTGGTTGCGGTGTCGCAAAATCTACATAATAAACCTCTCGTGAAACTGCGATCGCTAGGCTACCCTAACGTTAGCCGGACTACGGTCACCTGTCTTGTGACTGCTGTTCACTCCATCACTCCACCGTCGGATGGCAATCGATGCAGACTTCGGAACAATGCAGCTCTCCGGCGGTGGGTCCCACATCGTTGGCGGCGCGGCTCTCGCAGTCGTTCTGCCTGATCATGATGCGGGCGGGCGTGACGACCACTCGCCTGGCGGCTTCCGGCCCGGCCCTTGGCGACAAGCAACGACGTGAAGTCGGTTCTCGGGCGCCAGCGGGATCATGACGTCCAGATATCACGGCTGCAGAGGATCGGGGTGCCAGGTCTGGCCCGCTGATCCGGAGCGGGCGGTCCGAGGCGCCGCGTGTACCGGATGCGACAGGCGACCCTGTTGCTGTTCGTAGTGTCTGCGGCTTGCGAGACGTTCAGCCGGTCTCTGGCGTCGTCAGCGCAGCAGCCTGGACAGGCTGCCGCAATCGACATCCTGGTCTTCAAGTTTCGAGATGCAGCCGCAAAACGGTTTGGAGAGCGACGTCGTGCTGGCTTACGCAGGAACAGAGATTCGCGGCTACTTCCATGAGGGTAGGTCCGACTACCTGCTCGTCACGTTCTCCGAGCTGCATCACGAGCGGCTGGGCG
>CAXSBC010000008.1:0-46096 GCA_964236105.1 uncultured Acetobacteraceae bacterium
AAGCCTAAAACGGAGAGAGTCAGCGTCAATCCAGCTTGGTATTAGTAAGTGATTTGGTATCTTCATTAATATAAAGAAAATCTATGTTTAATTGTATTAGCACAAAGCGTATCGAGAATGGAGTGTTGCTCTATTGTAACACATGTCTAAAATTTTGCAAAACAGCTATGCAGCTATTGCATGGAAAGTTGTTCATATCGCATCTGCAATCAAGGAAGTGACAGCCTGTGCCGGTCCTCGCAGGCTGTCAGAGGTCTTTATAGATCCGCGCTTGCGGCTAGGAGGAGTTTTTGATGAGGCTTCGCTTTGACTTGCCTTTAAAGCAAATTTCTGCAAGTTCAGTCGTTTTACTAGCATTAGCTCCAGCCTTAAGTGCAACATCCGCTTTCGCTCAGCAGGGCATCATCAATACTGCTCAAAGCACGTCCAACGACGCGACCGGGACGCCGCTCAGCGCGTTGCCGGTGCAGGGAAACGCCAGTGGCGACTCTGGTCCAACCGCTGAGAGCGTCACTGTTACTGGCTCACGCTTGCGCACCAGCAATCTGACCAGCGAGGCACCGATCACCGTCATCACCTCCAAGCAAATCGAGCAGTCCAGCGCTCAGACGTTGGAGGACGTGCTGCGCAAGATCCCGGCAATCGGAACGTCGGGCACCTACGGCTCAACCAACAACGGTGGCAACGGCTCGAACTGTATCGATTTGCGCAATCTTGGCATCGCCCGCACCCTGGTACTGGTGAACGGCAAGCGCTTCGTACACACACCCTACGGCGACGGCAATGATTGCGTCGATCTGTCCACCATTCCGCTGGCAATGATCGACCGGATTGACATCGAGAAGGACGGCGCGTCGACCATCTATGGCGCCGATGCGGTCGCTGGCGTCATCAACATCATCACCAAGAAGAACTTCATCGGCACCCAGATCAACCTCGACGGTGGCATCACGGCTTCCGGCGACGGTCGCGAGGGCACTGTTTCAGGCACCACCGGTTTCGACTTCGCGCAGGGCCGGGGTAATCTCGCGCTGAGCGGCAGCTACCTCGACCGCGGCTCGGTGCCGCAGAAGGATCGCGACTGGGCCAACCCGGTCATTTCCGCAGATAACGGTCCCAATCTCCCCGTAACGATCGGCTCCGGCTATACACCAGGCGGCCGTGTCTTCTCTGCAGCTGGGCCGGCTGGCAGGACCCTTGGTACGGTGGTCGGCACCCGCCTGCTGCCATTCTCGACCACTTACAATGGCACTGCCGATGGCTCCAATGCTGCGACCGGCCGTTACAACTATGGTTATGACCAGGACCTGAACGGTCGGCTGAAGCAGGGCAACCTCGACGGCAGCGCCCACTTCGACATCAACGACCACATCACTGCCTATGTCGACGCGTTCTACACCCACAAGGACGCGGAAACGCAGCTGTCCGGCCAGCCGATCTCCGGCACCGTCGACGGCTCGATGCTATACGACATTCCCAAGGGCAACCCTTATGCTGAAGCGCTGGGCATCAACCAGAATGTCTACCAGTATCGACGGACGATCGACTGGGGTCCACGCCAGTATATGACACATGCCGACGTGTACCAGTTCACCGGCGGCCTGAAGGGCAATATCACCGGCAATTGGGACTATGACGCGTATTACAGCTACGGCCGTGCGACCAACGTCATCAACCAGACCAACCAAGTCAATTTCGTCAACCTGGAGCAGGAAGCCGGCTTCCGCGGCACCAGCGCCACCAATCTCAATCAAGGTGTCTACGATCCGTCGGTCTGCGTCGCTGCCAAAGGCTGCGTACTGGGCGACCCGTTCGGGGCCGGGAACCTGAGCCAGGCCGGCGTCAACTATGCGAGCTTCACCTCGCATGCAACCGCCTTTTATCAGGTCCGCGATCTTGGTGTGTCCATCACCAACAACAAGCTGATCCAGCTGCCATATGGCCCACTCGGGCTCGCGATCGGCATGGAGCATCGTGGCGAGGATGGCGCGTATCATCCGGATCCGATCGTCGAGAGCGGCGCCTCGCTCGCCAACACCGAACACCCGACCGGTGGTGGCTTCAACGTGACGGAAGCGTTCGGCGAGCTGAACATCCCGATCCTGAAGAACCTGCCGTTCGCCAAGGACCTGTCTGCCGACATCTCCGGCCGCTACTCGAGCTACAACACGTTCGGCTCGGTCGAGAACTGGAAGGCCGGTATTAACTGGTCGCCGTCGCGCGACATCCGCTTCCGCGCCAACATCGGCTCGTCGACCCGCCAACCCCAGATTTACGAACTGTTCGCCGGCGTCACCACCGGCTTCCCGTCGGCAAACGATCCTTGCGATAGCGGCCATATCAGCAGCTACGGCGCACTTGAGGGCGTCGTTGCCGCCAACTGCGCCAAGAAGATTGGCGGCTATAGCGCCAGCACCTTCGCTCAGGCCGGTTCAGGCCAGATCCCGACCAATTCCGGCGGCAACTCCAACCTGGAACCCGAAACTTCGCGTACCTACACCATCGGCACCGTGCTCACACCGCGTTACTTGCCGAATTTTACGGCGGCAATTGATTATTTCCACACCAAGATCGCCAACTCAATCGGCACCGTCTCGACGCAGTATATCCTGGATAGCTGCTACACGAGCGTGAACTACAGCAATGGGTTCTGTAACCAGATCAATCCGCGCGCTTCGAATGGTCAGCTCTCGACCGTCAACTCGATTTACGAGAACCTGGGTGAGATCCGCACCAGCGGCATTGATTTCGACCTGAATTACCTGATCCGGCTGCGGCAAGGCTTCAACGTTAACCTTTCAAATTCGATGGTTGACACCATTGCCTATATTGAGCAACAGGTTCCAGGCGGTCCATTCCAGAACTTCAAGGGTCGTCTGATCTCCGGCTTGTATGGTACCGCATTCCCGGTCATCCGTGACAACGCCACTGCAACCCTCGCCAAGGATGCGTTCAGCTTCAGCTGGACCACCCGGTATATCGACAGCATGACTGTCAATAACGGCTCGGAAGACCTGACGGCGACGACTGCGCGCTACTACAAGGTCAATGAGGTGTTCTACCACGACATCGTTGCGACCTATAACTGGAAGAAGATCCAGTTCATTGCCGGTATCGACAACCTGTTCGACAAGACCCCGCTGCTGGTGGTGGACAGCACCACCAACACCGATCCGAACGTCTACGACGTGCTAGGCCGTTTCTTCTACGCCAAGCTACAGTTCCACTTCTGAACCAAGCCGGACCTGATCTTCAAAGCACGACAAGGCCGTCAGGATTACTTCTGACGGTCACGCGTGACGCTTGTCCGTCGCCAAAGCACTTGCGACAGTCGGTGGAACGACTGGGCCGAGGTCCCGTCTGACCGTCAGTTGCTGTCTAGAGCGGAATCTGATCATTCCGGCTCATAGCCAGCGGCGGTGAAGTAGTTTCTGCACTCGCGTTGATCGAAGGCGGGAAGTGCATCGCGGATCGCGTTCCAGAGGTCGTCGATGGTGCGTGCGGCGACCTTGCGCAGGATGGTCTTGAGCTTGGCGAACGCGTTCTCGATTGGGTTGAAGTCAGACGAACAGGGCGGCAGGTAGCGCAATGTAGCGCCTGCGGCTTCGATCGTGGCGCGGACGGCAGCACCTTTGTGAGCGGGCAGGTTGTCCATCACGACGATGTCGCCAGATCGCAGGGTCGGGACCAGGACCTGGCTGATGTAGGCCTGGAAGGCCTCGGCGTTCATCGGGCCATCGAGCACCATTGGTGACGTCATGCCGCAGAGCCGGAGCGCACCTGTGAAGGTGGTGGTCTTCCAATGTCCGTGCGGGACAGGCGCGCGGCAACGCTGTCCACGCAGAGCACGGCCGCCAAGACGCGCCATCTTGGTGGAAGCTCCCTTGATCTCCTCCGGAGCTCAAGCATCGATGAAGACCAGATGCGCCGGATCGAGGTCCGGCTGCGCGTCGAACCAGGCTTGCCTGAGCACGGCGACGTCTGGTCGCTCCTGCTCGCTGGCGTGCGCCGTTTTTTTGAAGGTCATCTCATGGCGGTCGAGAAACCGCCAGATCGTGCTGGCCGCGAATGACGTGCCATGCTGCTCGTGCAGCAGTCCGGAGAGCTCGACAAGGGTGATGTCCACCTGCGCATCGACCGCTGCCAGGATCACGTCTCGGTATTTCTTGATCCGCTGCGAGCGTAGGTCGCCACCCTTGGGTCGCGGCGTTGGCACCCCGTCGGTCCGCCAAGCCCGCACCCAACGGATGGCGGTCGCCACTGCGACCCCGAACCGCTCGGCGGCTGCGTGCCGGGACATGCCGCCGTCAACAGCTGCAATCACCCGGTCTCGAAGGTCCTGCGACAGTGTCCGCGCCATCCATGCTGGCCTCCAATCCAGCCAGCATGGTGAATCAGATCAGCACCGCGTCGAGGAAGCACTGTCGACGCAGGTCCGTCGGATTAGGCTCTAGGTGATAACGTCGCTGGGAAGACAGGTCTGATCCAGCACGCCGGCACGACGCTCATTGAACTGCTGCCCCCAGTCCCGACACCAGAACCGCCGTTAGCCCTGCGCGATGACCTCCAGCCGCTCGGTCACCGCAGCCAAGCCACAGCAGACGCAGCTCATCCTGCCAGTCCAGCCCTTCACTCGCTACCTCGAGGTCACGTCGGGCCACCCAGCCAATATCAGGTCACTCTCTGGCCCGAACGCTGACAGATCCGATCCCCACGTAGGATAGAAACTGCTGGCAGCAGCATCCGGCAGAACCAAGCCTTCGAGAACCCCGAAACGCCAGAGAAAAATAGACTAGTTACTATAGTCCTATGAGGCTAGTCTCCACTAGAGATCAAGTTTGTATCTAACTCTCCGTGACCTAAGATATCTCATCGTTATTGACTGTCAGACCACTCTGCCAAGCGGTAAGGGTCGAAGGCGGAACCCGTTCTGCTTCGACGTCCTGACCGATCGGAGCATAACTCTAACACGGTGCATTAATGAACAAGCGAGGCGGCGACCAGCTGACAGATGGCGCAGCGCACGACCGGATCGTGTTCCTGACGGCGGACGAGATGGCTGCTCGCGCAAAGGCGATCATCATGGCGCCGCCACCAAATTCTCCCGACGCGGTGATCGTGAATGCTGCCTACCGAGCTCTGCGATACGTTGACATGGCCAACAGGCTAAGAATGGTGAATTACATGGAGGAGCGACACGGCTAATCCAATTAAAGCCCGTCTGGTATTTCAACCAGTCGCCAAAGACAATGCGTTACCAGCTATAAAAGCAACATCCGGCAACGCCACGTAGGCGGCAAGTTGCCTGATATCTTGTGCAAACGGCAAACGGCAAACGGCAAACGGCAAACGGCTCGTCCGACCGGTAGCGTCCGCAGTGGTGGTGAAAAGGCCGCCGGAGACCCAGAATTTTGTCCTGACGATTGGCGACCCACCGGCGACAGAAGCACGACGCGGGTCGCCAAGGCGTTCCTGCATGCGGTCGTAGGCTCGCTCCAAGATGGCGCCATCCCGCCCCAGAAGGTCAAGGCGGATCGCCGGCCTGTAATCGGCGACGGCGATCAGCAAGTCCAGGAAGCGCCAAAGCCTGTGTGCTCAGCGCAGATCTGGTCGAGGTGTGACGGGGATCGCGCCCGCCTGACCCATCTTGCCACGCGCCACGATGATGGCGAGCCGGCTCATGCGCCGGTCGTCGGCTCCAAAGAACGCAAAGGTGAAGACCTACGCTTCCATGGGAGGCGCGCGCAGGTGCCGACGTGTGCACACAGCACGATACCAGACGCACCTGTGACCTGTGCTCATGATTTCTCTCTCGATGGAGTTCAGGCCGCGCCGGCAGAAGCAGCTTCACACGGGCGCACGCAGGCTCGATCGCAGTGGCTGGAGCAATACGGCTTGCCGGGCGCAGGTTGGTCATCGCAGAAGTGGAAGTCGGTCCTGCCGGGCTCGCCGATCGGCTACTGGCAACCTCGTAGTCTGGCGAGGCAGGCGCACCGAGACAGGGTAAGCGGGACGGAGTGCCGCGCTACCCTGGAGGCCGCCACGGATCAGCGACTGGCGGACCGGAAAGTGCAGGCGGTACGCTTTGCCCACGATCGTGTTCTTGGTGAGGTTCATGCGCCGGCCGATCTCGGCCGTGGAATGGCCTTCGTTCCCGGGCGCGTGGAAGGTCGAGATGCTTTGGTCGTTGCAATCCATCCGGTGGAAGTGGAGGATATCGGGGCTTCCTTTGATCGGTGGAAGCCCTTTTCCACCGCCGGCCGACGCCGCACGCGCTTGGCCCAACCCTTGCGCAACATGGCGCCGAACGGCACCAGCCTCATCCGTTCTTTTAAGTTTCTTCAAATATCAACATAAGCATTCGATCTTGATACATTGGCTTAGAATGCAGTATTTTCTAGATCTTATGATGAGTCAGGTAGTTTTCTCTTTGTAAATGTCAGAGCCGGGCAGTCTCTGTATCCAACTCCTCCTGCCGTGCTCTTCTCGACATGGGTACAGATACTATGCTTGACAGCATGACGTCAGGACGCAGTTCGGAATGCCGCGCCCTGACTGCCTTTTTCTGTGACCGATCCTGTAGAAATCCTTCGATGCTGTCCTGTGGCATGGGTCGGCCAAGCAGAAAACCTTGAAGCTCGTCGCATCCCTGTTCGCAAAGCATTTCGAACTGTTCGATTGTTTCCACGCCTTCCGCCGTCACCTCAAGATCAAGGCTGCGGCTCATGGAGATGATCGCATTGACGATCGCGCGTGAATGCGAGTCCTCTTCCAAGCGCTGCACGAACGAACGGTCTACCTTCAACTTGTCGAATGGAAACCGGTGCAGATAGGACAGGCTGGAATAGCCGGTGCCGAAATCGTCGAGAACCAAACGAACTCCCAATTCGCGTAAGTCTTTCAAGATCGTCAACGCGGCTTCCGCATTATCGATCAGCACGCCTTCGGTTATCTCCAGCTCCAGTCGATGTGGCGGTAGCCCCGTTGCGATCAAGACATCGGTTACGGTCGAGAGCAGGTCGCTGCGCTGGAATTGGATCGGGGACAGGTTGACGGCGACCCGACAGTCGTGATCCCAGAGCATTGCTTCCGTGCAGGCGCTCCGCATCACCCACTCCCCCAGGAGGATGATAAGACCACATTCTTCTGCAAGAGGAATGAACTGCGTTGGCGGAATTGGGCCCAAAGTACGATGGTTCCAACGCACCAGCGCCTCAAACGAAACCAGATCTTGCCTAGCATCGAACAACGGCTGGAAATGGAGTGTCAGCTCGTCGCGTTGGATTGCGCCGCGAAGCTCGTTCTCCAGCTCGCGCCGTTCGCGCAGGGCGAGATCCATGCCAGCCTCGAACAGGCAGAACCACCCTCGTCCACTTTCTTTAGCGCGATACAGAGCAATATCAGCGTTTTTCAGCAAGGACGCCTTGGTATCACCGTCATGAGGATAAACGGCAATGCCTATGCTGGTGCCGACATTAACTTCCTGCCCGTCTAATTGGAAGCTCGGGGACAGACACTCAATGATACGCCGTGCCAGGACCGTCGCCTGCTCGGGCTGTGCGCCGGTGGTCTGCAGCACGACGAACTCGTCACCGCCAATTCGCGCCACCAGATCGCCATCACGTAGGTTCTTCCGCAGCCGACCGGCAACCTCGCGCAGCAACTGGTCACCGGCACCATGGCCGAGCGTGTCATTGACCTGCTTGAACCCATCCAGGTCGAGGCACAGCACCGACAATGGCGTCTGGCTGCGTGCTGCAAGCTGAAGTGCCAGGGTAAGGCTATCATTCAGCAACAGGCGGTTCGGTAGTTCCGTCAGCACGTCGTGATGCGCCAGAAAGCGGATGCGCTCCTCCGATGCGCGGCGATCGCGCACGTCCCGGAGGACCGTCACCAGTGCCGGACTGCCGCCATAATTCAGCGAGCGCGACAGGATCTCGACTGGAAGCCGACTACCGTCGGCAGCGATGATCATCGTCTCGGTGGGTACATCGGTTCGATCGGCCTGCCATAGCGCGGTGTCTTCTTCCGGGACGATGAAACGTGCGACCGGGCTGACGCGCAGCTCGGCGACGCTGAGGCCGAGCAGCAGCGCTATGCTCTTGTTGCCATCGATGATCAGGCCGTCCCTGTGGACGAGGATGCCCTCCAGGGTGCTGTCGGCAAGTTGCCGCAGGCGACCGACCTCGAGCTGGTCCCGCGCCGCGACGCGGTTGTCCACCAGCGAGCCCGAGAGGCTCAGCACCAATACGACAACCGCCTCCGCTGCCACGATGATGGCGATTGGCGAGAAGGCGAGATTGTCCGTTTGATCGGCAGCACTCATCCAGCCGTCGAACGGCAAGATCGCCGCCACCGAACCGACGACCAGGCAGATGATCGCCAGGGTGAGAAGACCAGTTCCAATCGCCCAACCATGGCGGCCGCGGGGGTAGCCCGCTTCCCAGATTGCGAACGCGCACAACGCTGCGCCGAGGACCATGACGACGATCACCGCGGTGAGGTCGTAGGCGAGCGTGAACGGCCGTACCAATCCAGCCATGCCGGTAAACAGCATGCAGGAAATGCCGCTTGCCAGCAGCGAGCCGGACAGCAGCGCATTACGCGCTGACAGGCGACCACGGAACTGGATTGCAGCCGCCGCCAAGCCCCCAAGCAGCACCATCAGCACCGCCGGGACGCCCCAGGCGGCCGGCACGGACAGGCTCAACTGCGGGTAGCGCCCAGCCAGCGTCGTTCTGAAAGCGAACCAGGCGATCGCCGGAAACACCACAGCCACGACCAGAGCTTCTATCCAACTCGAGCGACGACGGCGCAGGATCCGCATCGCCATGCCGCCGCAAAGCAGCGACTCCAGCAGCACCAGAAGCAGCGTGACTGGATCGTGTTGCCGCAGCAGTCCTGCAAGCAGATGGGTCACGATAAGACTCCCCTTCGTTACCGGCGGATCGATATCACGCTGCTCAGAACTGGATTTTCAGGCCGGCGAGCACGCGACGATCCACCTCCAGCCCTGCCGTTTCTGCGAGACGGTGTTGAAGCAGCTGCTCGGCAACCAATGACACGGTGATACCTTGCCTGACCCGATAGGCAAGACGCGCATTCACCGTGATGTAGTTCGGAATGGTGACCGTTTGGGCGATCAGCTGGGTATTGCTGGCTGTGAAGTCTTCTATATGAGATTGCCATTTCGCCTGTGCATCTAGTTCAAGCCGGCGCCAGGAATAGCCTCCGCCGAATGTCACAGCATTGACAGGTGTCTGTCGCTGGTAACTCACCGACGGAGCCATTGCCAGCTCGCCCTTGTCGGTCGCATCATGCAAGGCAGCCAGCGAGTAGGCGACGTTCCAGCGCAGGCCGGAGGAGGAACTGCCTTTGATGCCGATCTCGCCACCGATCTCGCTGCTACTGCCAAAATTGCGCGACATCAGCAGAAGCTGCCCGGTAGGCAGGATGGTGTCGCCAGAACCAAAAGGAGAGCCGATCGCGGTGTCAGTCTGCTGTGCGAAAGCGGCGAGCCGAAAGGTGGATCCAAGTGCAGGCAGTGCGCGGTCATAATCAAGCTCATAGCTCGTGACCGCAGAAGGCTGCAGCAGCGCATTGCCAGCAACGATCACCGGGCCGTAACTCTGACCGATGCCGAAATCCACGAGGCTCGGCAGCTGGATCGCCCGTGCAGCGGTAGCACGCACCGTATCGTAACCTGACAGCTGGAGGACGGCACCGCTATTGAAGCTTGGTTCCTGGATCACTTCATGATGAAACAGATCCCCGGTTCCGGGAATGACGAACTGCATACCCTGGTGATCGAGCGACAGGTGGTCGACGCGGATGGCGTTGGTCAAGGACAGCGTGGGAAGGATCTGCCAATCCCACATCAGCGAGCCGGCTGCGATCTTGTAGCCTAACCGGCCGTCGAAAGTCTCGAGCGATGCTACCGAGTTGTCCCGGTATTCACCAGCGACGCGCAGGGTGTGATTGGAGCCGAGCTTGATCAGGTCGCTCATCTGCACAACTGTAACGTCTTCTCGCCAACCGCTGCTCCTGTCAAACACTGAATAGGAAGTACGGTTTTCGTTGCGGTAGACGTCAAGCTGCAGGATACCAAGCCTGGTGTCATCGCTGACGCGGCTGCGCAGGCTGTTCGCGTGGGTCGCAAACGGCTCATAGGTTCCTGTATCAATATAATAGTTCGAGTTCGTGCTCGAAACTGAGCCGGACAGATCCCACTCAATCTTGTGCCCGAACCGAAACCGGGCATCGAGCGCAAGCGTACCGTCGTGCGGCTGTTCCCGAGTGTTTCCGCCTTCGTTGCCCAGAAATTCAGCCGAACGGAAACCTCTCGCAGATAGCTTGATCCCGGCCTGCGCGAACGGGTGGATGGTGGTCACCGCTTCGCCATAGGCTTGGCTCTGTGTACCTCCCTCGGCGTAGGCGGTGTTCACCTTATCGACCAGGGGATCAAACGTGACGATATTGATGACCCCTGATACCGCATTGAAACCGTAGAGAGCCGCGGTCGGTCCCTTGATGATCTCGATCTGTCGGATCTCATTCATCACGACTGGGATCTGCGACCAGAGGGTCTGGCCGTAATCATCCTGGTAGACTTGGCGTCCATCGACCAGTACCAGAACGCGCGGATTGAGAGCCGTATTGTAGCCACGAATACCCACCGAGACATCCCGTTCGCCATAACGGCGGACATCGATTCCGGGAACCTGTATCAAGGCATCCGGAATGTTGTCGGCACCAGAGCGGCGAATGTCTTCGGCCGTAACGATTGCCATGTCGGCAGGTGCATCGCTTACCCTTTGCGGCTTGCCGGTCACGGACTCAGTTACGGGTTCTCCGAACATCTGCTCGAATGAGGTATAATTCATCTCCTGCGCGCCGGCACACGTCGTCGACAAGACCAGCAACAGCAGGGGTGTCCGGAACATTACAGTCATATCTCGCGCACCATCATGCGGAAAGCTGTTGCGAAATGCACTCCGGCCGCCTCGGCGTTGGCACGGTTTACGACAATGCTGACGTTTGGCTCGGACCGAATGGCAACGATGCAGGCGCCACTGGCCACTTGTTCCAGATGCCTGGTCAGGCACGGAATGCCATGTTGCAACACGGCAGTCTTCAGGATGGTGTCATCGACATTAGACGTGTCGACGATCGCACCGTAGGACTTTGTCTCGGCAAGACGAGCCTGATCGACCGTGACCGACTTCAGGACGAGGCCGCCAATGGTCAATCCATCGCCAATGATGCCCGCAATGGCTGCGGCCTCTTCGCGCGACTGACGGTCATGAGCATTGAAAACAATCGCGAGGGTGAGATCCCCGGATGGGTAGTTGGCCTGGAAGGTAAGCACGTGACCTGCAATCTGCAGATCCCGCAGCTTCGGCATCGTTGCGTCTTCAACTGCTGCCGCTCCATACACAGGAAGAACAGCAAGCACGAGGCTGGCAGCGCAGAAGCGCCATGCAAAACGAAATACGGTCGACATGTCTTTACGAACCAGCAGGTGGCACGGTTCGTTCTACATGTATGAGGTTAATAGACCGTAACAGCAATGGCCGTGGGAGTGCGCCATCAGGAGGCGGCACATGGACATTTACTTCAGAAAATCGGCAGGCAGCAGGTCAAGCGACTGGTCGCGCCTCGAATGTCATGCCTGGTCTCAGGAAGTCGACGCCGCGTGGGGTCGGGCTGTACATCGCCGGCAGTCTGCGCGCTCACCCAGGTAAAGGCGCCCTGGTCCAGCCGCTTGGCCAACAGGCACGATCCGGTGCCGTCATGGACCAGAAGCTTGATCCAACCCGCACCAGTGCCGCGGAAGACGATCAGGTGGCCGGTGGAACGGATCCGCTCGCAGCACCTCCGGCTCCAGCAGGGCAAGGAGGACCATGAAGCCGTAGAAGGCGACATGCGTCGCATGCGCCGCGGCCCGCTCGACGGGGCGAATGCTGTTGAGCAATGGCGCCGGATGCGTCAGGCGCCAGCCGAGGCGAGCGACGCTGAGCACCAGGACGGTGATCCCGAAGGATTTGTGCAGCTGGAACACCTGGAATCGGGTCAGTCCGTGCATGTGCCCCATGCGCCAGCCCAGCAGCAGGTTGAGCAGGATGAGAACCGCGATGATCCAGTGCAGCGTCTGCGCGACGCGGGAGTAGCGTCGCGCTTCGCCGGCAGGAGCGGCGGTGGATCCGGACTCGTTCGTGGGGCTCGTCGTCATCTCGGGGCCCGAGGGCCTCTCGCTATGGGCAGTGGCAACGCGCGCAGCGTGGCCGCAGATTACCGTCGTTGATGGCCTGCGGGGCTGTGATGATCTGCGCGATCGTACGGCTCGTGGTCGTTCCTGCTCTCCATGTTCTGCACCCACGACGTCGGGTGACAGCGGCGGCCTGCGGCAACATGACAGCCTTTGACCTATCGAATAATCCTCATATCGTCCATGCTAACAACAGTCTCATCGATAAGAACGCCAAGTCCCCTGCCTTCGACCAGCTGACCGTGTTCCTGGCCGTGGTCGAGGACGGCGGTTTGCCAAGGCCGGGCGGCGGCAGAACCGGCAGCAATCGGTCATCAGCTACATGGTCGCCGCGCTCGAGGCCCAGTTGGGCGGTGTCGTCCTGTTCGACCGCACGCGGCGTCGACCCACGCTGACAGACGTGGGACAGGCCGTGCTGATCGACGCACGGCGGGTCGTGCAGGAGATGAACGGGTTGCGCGCTCGGGTCGAAGGGCTCCGCGCGGGGTTGGAGCCCGAACTTAACGTCGTGCTCGACGCCATGCGGCCCAGCGACGTCGTCGCCGCCTTGACGGACTTCCGGGTGCGGTTCCCGAAGGTGACTGTCCGCGTGAATATCGAGGTCCTTGGCGGCGTGCCCGCAAGCGTCATCGACCGCTCCGCCCTGATTGGCATCAGCGGTCCGCTGTTCTACCGCGTGGACGGGCTGGAGCAGGCCCTGGTGGGCGCGACCACGTTGCTTCCGGTCGCTGCACCCAGCCATCCTTTCTGTGCCCAGTCGGAACCGATCCCGAACCGCGAGGCCAGCAAGCACACGCAGGTCGTGCTCACAGACCGCACCGATCTGTCCAAGGATCGGGATTTCGCGATCCTGGCATCCGGGCGAATGCTGCCCTCCGACGTCCTGACGAAGCACAGCGTCATCCTCGCCGGGCTGGGGTGGGGCAATCTTCCCCAACCGCTCATCAAGAACGATCTTGCAGCGGGGCGGCTGCGCCTGCTGCCCGCTGGCGGAATGGCGCCAACGCAGCTACCCGTTCCACGCCATCCATCGTCTCGACAGCCCGCCCGGTCCGGCAGGCCGCCGGTTCCTTGAGCGCTTGGGCGCAGGGTTCTGAGTCGCAGCTGTTCCGGCGTCCGAAGCCTTCACCATGACATCAACGAACAAACAAGCGCCTGTACTGGTGCATGGTCTGTTTACGAGATCCGAACGGCGGTCGCGCGTCTTCCTGTATGAGCGCTCAGCCGACGGCGAAGCCGCGTTGACGGATTCCGATATCCCTGCCTCTGCGATCTGCCTGAGCGCGACGAAGACGGTCCCGGCGTGCGACGTGGGGGACGCGGTCTGGGTCGTCAACTCGATCACCGCCGAGCTGTTCCGCGGCACCGTCTCGTTCTGCCTGGTGGCCATGGCGACCGGGCTGCAGGCGTTCTCCACCGTTCCCGACGCACGGGCGGAGCATCTCACGCCGGACACGCTGCGGCGCCTGACACCCGATCGTCGGCCATTCCGGGCAGGATCCGGCCGACCCTCGGCCTGAACCACAGCGCGAACCAGACCCCGGCGGAGCTCGTCGTAGACACTGCGGGACCACCACCTGCGACATATCGCCGGGCACGGCCGCAGAAGTTGGCAGCCAGACCATCACTGGCCCGCTTCAGTTGAGGCCAATATCAGCCGATTCAGGCAGGTGATCGGGAACAGGCTGCGCTCGCGCACGAAACCATGACGCGGGACAGAGAGCACTTTGGCCGTCAGCGTCCTGAACCGCGTGCTCGAAATCGGACGCCCTGAGTGCATACACCTCGCATAGCGGCCGATGCGGGTAGGTACTTGCCACGTCCGTCTTCCCGCCCACGCAACACAGCCGATCCACGCATCGTGATCGCCGCAAGCCGTATCTGCACCTTCCAGGTACGGCCGGCTCATCCGCGACGACCGGTCCCACCATGCGATGAGGCCTTCCGGCAGAACGACGCCGATGACAGAGTTGTTGCACACAAGGCAAAGGTGCGGACTCGTGGATTACTTCGCAGCGATGCGATCTTTCGTGCGAGCGGTGCAGCTCGGCAGCTTCTCCAGGGCAGCAGAGGAAGCCGGCGTCAAGGTCTCGACCGTGTCGCGCTACGTGACCGGGCTGGAAGCCGACCTGGGCGCCGCGGTTCTCAACCGCTCGACCCGCAGCCTGCACCTGACGGAAGCGGGCAAGGCCTTTTTCGACCGGGCCGTGCAGATCCTGCAGGATGTCGAGGAGGCGCGGGACGCGGCCCGGTCCCTGAACGCTCGTCCGCAGGGATTGCTGCGGATCGCGCTGCCGGGCGCCTTCGGCCGGCGTCACGTCATGCCGCACATGCGTGCCTTCCTGAGCGACAACCCGGATGTCCGGCTCGACGCGATCATTGCCGACATGCCGGTGGACCTGATCGAGTCTGGAACGGACGTCGCGATACGCATCGGGGTGATGGCCTCCTCCGCGCTGATCGCCAGGCGGCTGGCGCCCGAGACCTTCAGGCTCGTCGCCAGCCCGGCCTACCTCTCGGACCGTCCGCCGCCTCGAACCCCGTCCGATCTGGCGCGACATCCGTGCCTGTTGTCCGACCCGCATCCCAGCAGGACCTGGCACTTCAGGACCGATGGGGAAGCGGCTGGCCAGTCGCTTGGGGAGATCGAGGTCGGCGGCAGGATGCGTGTGAACGACCTGGAGGTGCTGCGGGACGCCGTTCTCGGCGGAGACGGCATCGCCCTGCTGCCCGCCTGGCTCTGCGACGGCGAACTGCGGGACGGCCGGATGACGGCGGTGCTGCCGCAATGGCAGTGGCTTCCGCCGCCTGGCTCGGAGCGCGCGATCTGGGGTCTTTACCCACCCAAGAAAATCGTCTCGCCCAAGGTCAAGGTGTTCCTGGCGTTCCTCGCAGCCCAGTTCGGCCGCGTGCCGCGCTGGGACTATCGGCCGCCGGCCGGTGCGGCCGCGTCAATCCGCATCCGGGACCGGTAGGCCGTTTTCAGCAAATATGCTTTGCCGGCGGCGGGCTCACTGCGCCCGGTCGGCAGGACCATTCTCTGGACACGGCAACGGAACCCGCTACCGGGTTCGAGGAGGCTCCTATGGACACCATCATCCAGACACATCCGGCGCAGAGCGACGTGGCAGACACGCGCAGTTCTGCACACGCCGACACCGCGCAGTTCTTCGAGTACAGCAAGGCCGCCAACCCGATCCGTTCCAGCCTGACGCCGCGCATTCCCTTCCACTTCTTCTCGCCCAGCCTGTATGCCGATGGGCCAAGCCGGGTCGTCCCGCTGGACCTGAGCGAGGACCTGAAGTGCGCCTCGCCCGCGACGGGTCCGGATCTCTGCGCCAACTTCGTCCGGATTCTCGCCGGGGACGACATCGCCCTCGACGTGAACGCCACGTCGATGGTGTTCTACGTCATCCGCGGCGCCGGCACGGCCGAGATCGGATCGGACCGTCTGCAGTGGTCGACCGGCGACTTCTTCACGGCACCGGGCGGCGTGACGACGGCGCTACGCGCGTCTGCCGAAGCGGCGCTCTACTACGTCAACGACGCGCCGCTGCTGACCTATCTCGGCGCCCGGGTCGATCAGGCGCGCTTCTCGCCGGTGATCTACAAGGCGGACCGTCTCAACGAGGAGCTGAAGAAGGTTGCGAGCGACGCCGACGCCGCAAACCGCAGCCGGATCAGCGTCCTGCTCGCGAACTCCGAGTTTCCGCTGACCAGGACCGTCACCCACGTCTTGTGGGCGATGTACGGCATGATCAGCCCCAACACGGAGCAGAAGCCGCATCGGCACCAGTCGATCGCCCTCGACCTGATCGTCGACTGCGATCCGGGCTGCTACAGCCTGCTCGGGACGCAGCTGGATGCGGACGGCAATATCGTCGATCCGGTTCGGGTCGACTGGGAGTCCGGTTGCGCCTTCGTCACCCCGCCCGGCTACTGGCACGCCCACTTCAACAGCTCCGGTCGCGAGGCGCGGCTGATCCCGATCCAGGATGCCGGTCTGCAGACCTACCTGCGCACGCTCGACATCCGCTTCACCTGACGTCCGCAACAGGCTGGGGGGGTCCGCGGACTCCCCGGCCGCCTTCAGGCTCTTGGGGATAGGCACCGCAAGCTGTCGGATCCTCGGGCGACAGGAAGGTCACCGAAGTCTCGTGCATATTCCGTCCGGATCTCGATAGCATGACGAAGCGCAGGACCGGAGGTGCGCGTTCGAGTCCTCGGACTGGTGGGCGACGGCGTGCCGCTGCGGGTGATCTTGTCGGAACGGCGGCTGGCGGAAAGTCATCTGATCGCCCTGGTGAGCGAAGCATCCAGGACGGGCTCCGAATATCGGTCCTGGGCGAAGGCGATGGCCAGGGCTGAGAGGTAATCGTTGAAGGCAGCGTCGTGGTGCAGGCGCAGGATGACTGACGCGATCGCCGCGTCGTCGTCAGCCACCAGGGCGGCGAGGTCGCCCGGCAGGTCAAGTCCTTCGGCGGCAACCGGAGAGCACACGCAGGGCACGCCGGCGGCTAGGCTCTGCACGACCTTGGCCTTCAGCCCGGCGCCGAAGTCGAGTGGCGCCACGGTCAGCCGGATGCGCTCGAGCAGGACGTCGAGGTCTTCCAGCCGTCCCTGGTAATCCGGAGCGTGCAGCGCGCCGGGCAGGTTGTCGCCGACAAACAGGCAGCGAATGCCGGCATCGACGCTGCGTATCCGCGGCATGATCCGGTCACGCAGGCGGTGGACCGCCGCCAGGTTGGGGGCGTGACCATAGTTCCCGACGAAGGCCAGGTCGTGCCGCTGCTCGAAGTCGGTGCTGCGCCGCCGGCATGGGATCGACCAGGTGACGACATGCACCCGCTCGTCCGGCATCACCTGCCGCAGCCTGCTGGCTTCAACGCTGGAATGGGTGATGACCGCGTCGGCGGCACGGGCGGCGATGAACTCGTCCTGGCGGATGCGCCGGATCGCCGGCATCAGTTCCGGCCGGTTCTCGTAGGCTGCCTGCCGTGCCAGGCGCAGGTGATGCAGGTCGGCCACGCTGTAGACCAGCCGCGCGCGGGGCTGGTAGTGCCGCGCCAGCGAAGCGTAGCCGGACGCGATCGGCAGCCGGTGCAGGTAGACCAGATCGTAGCGCCCGGCCTCGCGCCGCAGCACCTCTTCCACCGAGCCGAACTCCGGATGACGGCAAAGCGCGATCCCGGCCTGGTCGAGCGCGGGTGCGACGTCCGTGGCCATCGCTTGCGCTGCGAACGTCACCTGATAGCCGAGCCGGCGAAGCGCGCGCATGTGCGAGACGATCGCCACCGAGCCGCCGTCGCGGTCCGGATCGGGTACATGTGCGTCGAGCACCAGCGCCCGCGCCGACTCCGTCACCCGGCTCGCGCACCGGTCGGTACGGACCTGAGACAGGCGTTCGACCTGGTCCAGCAGGAACGTGTGACGTCGCTCGGCTTCGGCGTCGTCATCGAAGGTCAGCAGCAGCATCGCAACGGCGGCTTGTGCCGCCGCGTCGAAGTCGGAGGCCGGATCGAGCCGCAACGGCGAGCCCGGCATGTCCTCGCCGGTCTCCTCGGCGCGAACATGCACCAGCCAGGATCGGACCGGAGGCAGCGGTGGGTTGAACGCGATCTCGAAGCCGAACCGGCCGTTGCCGATCCCGGCCTGCTCGAGGTCCGGCCGATGGCGGTTGGCGACGACCCGCTCGAGCAGCCGATCGTCGGCTGTGACCAGCAAGCAGACCGGGCTGTCCGGCCTGACCGAGCTGCGCACCCAGCCGCGCAGTCGCAGGCGATCGGCATCGTCGATTGAGCCGATCAGCATGGATGCCGAAGGCTGGGGCGGTACTAGGCCACCTGGCGACGCTGCGGGGTGGAGCCGAGCTTGGCGTGATCGCCGGCCCGGCGGACCTCGACCGCCGCGTCGCCCATTCCCCCTGGCAGCGTGAACACGAAGCCATGACGACCGCTGCCGAGCCCGGCCTCGGCCAGGTCGGTGCGGAACAGGTTCGCCAGCGTGCGGCCGAAGACAACGCCGTCCGCCACAATCTCCAGGCATACCGGCACCTCCGGCTGGCCAGGGTCCTGCGCCCAGCCGCGCAGGCCATCAACCTGCCCGTCATCGAGGTGACCGTGCAGGGCACCATACTCTGTTGGCGTCAGGCCGAACGCGCGTCGGATCTCTTCCAGCCGCTCGCCATCCTCGATCCGCGGCGCACAGTAGACGGCAGGCATTCCCGGCCGATCCCCGTAGAGCGCCTGGTATTCCGCCAGGTTGTGGAACATGCCGCGGCTGTTGTCGTCGACGAACGTTTCCGACGGCGCATCCTCGGCCAGGACGACGTCATGGCTGTCAAGCTCGATGTGGAAGTATTCCACCTCGGTGCAGGCGGTGTCGCGCAGCACGCTGGAACCGTTGATCAGGCATTCCGCCGGGATCAGGCAGCCATCCAGGAACATGGCGTGCCTTGGCGACACACGCAGGTCGCGACGAGGCTGGTAGCGGCCGAGCGAGCCGGCCTTGAACAGGACGGGCTGCACGGCGGGGTTGGATGCCAGGAACCGGCCGCCATACGCGCGCCGCCCGATCCACCTGATCGGTCGCGTCTTGCCGTCGAAGGTCGCGACGCGGTCGCCAATCTTCAGCTCCTCGACGGAGATATTGCCTTGGTCCGTCCGGATCGCGGTGCCGCGGCCGTAGCACGCGATGGAGATGTCCAGGCTGGGCGGCGAGTTCGACAGCTCCTGCTGGCCGGCCGAGAACATGAAGTCCGACGTCTGGTGGCTGCCGGCGAAGCGCAGCGTCTGCGTCGTCTGCCCCTCGGCGATGGTGAGCGTGCCGCCGCTGCCGTCGCTGTTGTCGGCATAGTCGTAGGCGGTGATGTCGTCGAGCGAGACGCCGTCCAGAATGATCATGTCGCTGAAGGGGCCCGGCAGCTGCGTCGTGACGATGCCGGAGAAGCTGTCCGGATCGTCGAGGATGAGCTGGCCGGTGGCGTCCAGGAACTGCACCGCCTGCGAGGTGGCGCCGGCGAGCTCCAGGACGGAGCGATCGACAAGCAGCGGCGGTGGGCGGATGCCGATCCCCTCGCTGATCACGCCGACCTCCAGCGTGCCGGTGCCGCTGACCGGCCCGTCCAGGACCAGATCCCCCGGTTGCGGTTGCGGTTCGAGCGGCGTGTCGTCGGCGGCGGAGGTGTTCGAGACGATCACGCCGTCATTCACGATCGAGGCCGCCACCGTGCCGATCCCGTCGACGGCGCCCCCGGCGTCGATCGTCAGCAGCGGCCCCCTGAAGCTGCCGGGTCCGTCGCCGGCCGATTGCAAGATCAGCTCGCCGTCGACGCGGAACGCGACCGAGGCCGTATAGACGGCGCTGCCGACCACCAGGCGGCCAGACGTGGCGATCGTCGTGAGCGTCGCCTGCAAAGCGAGATAGGTGCCGCTGAGGGCGTCGAAGCTGTTGATCTGTCCAGTCAGGTTCTCGACCCGTCCATTCGGGCCGATGACGTTGTTTTCCTCGAACTCGAGGGTCGTCGCGTCGGTGGTGATGACGCCGCCCAGATCGAGGTCGAGTATGCCGCTATAGCCCGCCTGTCCACCATATCGACCAGGACCCGATCACGTGGAGAACATCGCAGACAGCAAATGCATCGTTAGGAGCCAGATCGGAATTGGCTGAAGGATTTGGCTCGTCGGTCACGATCACGGATGGATTGGTCGCGTTAGGGCGCCGGCGAGGCGCCCAGTTACTACCCCGGCCGGGAGCACACGCACGTAGACGTTCAGTTCCGTGCCTTATCAGACCAGTCAACGCTCGTCGGGAACAGCACCTCGTGCTACGCAAAGCGATGCGAGCCGTTCTCCTATGCGTCCTGCTGCTGCCCTGCCTGGCAGGATGCGGCTTCAGCAGCGGCGTGAGGGCGGTCGGCCCTGACACCTATGCTCTTTCTGAAGAGCGCGCCCCGGTGGTCGGCGGAGGCCGCGAAGCAAATCGAGTAGTTCTGGCCAAGGCAAGTGACTTCTGCCTGCAGCAAGGCCGGGTAAGCCTGATCCTAGACCTCCGGCCAGATGGAGATCCCTTTACACCGTACTACCCGACTGCCTTCGACATTACCTTTCGGTGCCTGACGACTGCCCAGGTGACGGCAGGCCGCCTGCCGCAAGTCCATACGAAGCTGGACCCAGGCTGAAGTCTTCCGCCTCCGCAGAACTGAGCTGGGTTCAGCCTTCCATTGGGGTCTCACGTAACAGCTGCCGGTGCTTCTCGAGCAGTCCTGGCTGACCTATCCGTGCGAGGTGTCGCATACCGCAAGCAATCAGGCGGCGGCTTCAGCCGCCTTGCATGCATTATCGAGAAGCCTTCGCAGGTAATAGCCATGGGGCTTCCGACCGCCGGTGCGCGCGAAGCAGACATTCTCAATGTCAGCAATCCACGAATGATCTGGTGGATCAGCAGCTTGCTTTTCCCGTCGCCTTGGGCGGTTCTCGAACGTGCCCCGATCCGGTTGTGGGTCAGCCTCCAGCTACGATCCGGGCGGGAGGCCAGCGGTGATCCATACCCAGCGTTCGCTGTGATGGTGTGTGCGAGACATGTGACCAAGCGGACTCGCCGCATGAACTGGTCTCCGGACGTGGCTACATGACCGCCATCCCTGACTGCTATGATCCTGCTTCCGGAGTTGGACTGAGCCGCGGACTGGAATGGCCAAGCAGGGTCTAACGTAGCGAGCCATCAGCCGGACGTGATCAGCCGGAACTACGACTATGTTGAGGCGTCTGTTCTGCAGGCTCTTGGAAATCAAAACTTTGAGGAGACGCTCCCATGGCTGATTATAGCGATCGCATAGACGTGGCTGCGCCTGCCGACGCCGTCTTTGCCTTCATTTCTGATGTAAAGAATCTGCCCAAATACCTACCGACGGTTCATGGTGCACACTCGCACGGGTCGGATCGCGTGGAAGTCGACGGCACTGCCAACGGACACCAGTACGCCTCGACCGGCTGGTTCAAGTCCGATCCTGCAAGCAAGCTGATGAGCTGGGGTTCGGATGGCGAGAATGACTATGCCGGGAAGATGACCGTCAAGGGCGATGGCCAAATGTCCCAGGTCGAATGCACGCTGCGCTTCTCCCCCACCCAGGAGATCAAGGATGCCATGGACAAGCACCAGGGCGGTCCCAGTGCCGCGATGACCGATGGTCTGCATGCTTCCCTGGCGAGCATCAAGCAACTCTGCGAGGGCACCGGCGGCAAGGTCGCCAGTTCAGCCGAGTGATCACAAGACGGCTCCCCATTCGATCCAAGCCACAACGAGGTGGAATTTGATTTTCTGACTGCGGCGTTACCCGGGGGGACATTGCCCCGGAGGCGTCCTGCGCTCACGTCGGGCGCGGATTCAGATTGCCGTACCCTTTGATCCCTTACGTTGCTGCCTCTTCAAGATTGGGTGGTATGACGTTGCAGGTCCTCCAATTCGCAATGGTCCAGCGCTCCGATATGGGTCGCCTCGAGCGTCACCATGGGGGCACAGCCGGCCTCGAACGCCTCCTGCCACCGCGACGCGCAGAGACACCAGCGGTCACCAGGCTTCAGCCCGGGAAACCCATGTTCGAGCCGAGGCGTGGAGAGGTCGTTGCCGTGCTCCTGGCTGAAGCGCAGGAACTCTACCGTCACGACCGCACAGACAGTGTGGCTGCCGTTATCCTGTAGACTGGTGTTGCAGCAGCCATCCCGGAAGAACCCGGTGAGCGGCTCTGTCGAGCAGGTTTGAAGCCTCCCGCCCAGCACGTTGTGGCTGGGTTCGCGATGCGGCTGACTGCCGAAGCTTCCTGTCTGATCAAGTGGCACGGCACGATGGCTCCGATGAGGATGGCGGTGAGCAGGCCAATCGCAGAAGATACGAGCATGCCGGCAGACAGTTGCCACGCCTGCGTGGTTCATAAGCCGTCGGTCAGGCACGCTTTCTCGACATGATGTGGTGAGGTAATCTTACCGGTGATGGCAGGAGCACGTTTGAGGACGAGGCTCGACGCCCGGATGCCGACACGCTTCGGATCATCGCCGAGGCAGAAGGCCTGGGACCCCTGACTGCCCATCTCAGGCTTCTCCAACTCGCGGAAATCCTCCCATCTCCCGTCGAGCCAGTACAAGCACGAAACTCGGGGCTGGGATACTAATGGATCGATGGGTCCGCCGGCGCCGCATCCGGCTCGATCACAGGCTCGTCCAACTGGTCAGCCAGAATGACCAGCAGCCGTCCGACAACGCTCGGCGTGGTGCCCGGCTCCAGCCGGACCAGCACCTCCCTGCCGCAGGATGGCGCGTCCGGGCTCGGTCCAGCCGGCGGCCTGTTGCCGGTGTCGGACGGGTCGAGCAGCGCCATCTGCTGCGCGCAGCGGGTCAGATCGCCGGCGTTTCGGGTAGCGTCCTGCAGGCTGTCACGCGGCGCCATGACAACAGGATGGCCGATCCAGTCGCGCTGCCAGGCGGGCTGTGGCGGTATCGACGGCGCGGCTGCGCCGGCGGCGGCCGGCAGGGTGACGAGGGTGGGACCGGTTCCATATTGTGCCAGCAGTCGATCGACCAGTGCCGATAGGACCTGCTGGTGGCCACGTGCGAACCGGACGGCATGCATCACGAGGAAGACTCTGCCGGCACGGCTGCGCACCTCGTATCGCTCGCTCTGGTCCCGCGTTTCTGCAATGAACCCGGCGTCCCGACCATCTCCCGACCCGGCAAGGTCGAAGACGACATAGGAACCGGCAAATCTGCGTCTGGCGTCGCGTGTCGTCATTCCCAGCGACAGCAGCCCGGTGGAGAGGCTCCGGTGCGCGCCGCCCGGTCCGGCCTCGGCAGCCGGCTGGTCCGCCGACAATGCTGCAGTTGTGCCTTGCGTGACCGGCGCTGGCTGGGACTCGACCAGGCCGGCGCCATGGCTGGCCGGCACTGCGACCCGCTCGAAGTCGATGTTCGCCACATACACCGTCAGCGGACCCAGACGATCCCCCGCATAAGCGGTGACGATGCTGGTCTGGCGCCGAATCGAATGCGGAAAGACCGTCAAGCCCGGCCCGAATGGAAGGCATCCACCGCGGCGCGCGATCTCCCGAGCATCGGCCGTGGCATTCGCCGGTGTGCTGCGGCTGCTGCCGTCAGGCCGCGTGAGCCGCGCGAGCGCGTCCGCGGACGTGCAGGCGACACCCGGCCGTACCGAAACGAGCGTGTCGGCCCGTGCCGGACCCGACGCGATCATGCCCAGTACGATCGAGCTGATGAGGATCCTGCTGGCCGGCACCATGGCTCCGAAATTGATATCTCCGCTCCACAGCGATTTGCGCGGGGCAGGACGAACCCGGCGACAACGTGCCGCATCAGTCGACCTTGCCTCCTGCACACCGACAAGGCCAGGGCCTGCCAGAACTTGAACCTGTCTGGCGCCGTCCGGCGTTTCACAAATTCTCGGAAAGGAGGGGCTGGATGCTGACGGATGAGCAGTGGGCGGCGCTCGGGCCGCTGATCGAGGCGTGCCGGCCGCCGGCGAAGGTGGCGTCATCAGAACGGGGTGAAGTGGCAGGCGGTGCCGGAGTGCCGGGACCTTGGTGGACGGCCACTCAGAGGTTCATCCGCTGGTCCGGGCCGGGCGTGCGGGAGCAACTGACCTTGATGCAGAAGGACCGCGTGAGGCTCGCCTGCATGAGGACCGCCGCCGCCAAGTGACGCCCGGCGTGAGCGGGCGGCATCGACCTGAAGGCTCCCTCGCTGATCGCGCCGACGAAGCCGGGCGCGGAAGCGCGGGGCCACGGCGCGGCTTGCTCGCTTCAGGGCCGCGCGTCGACGCCGGGATAGCCCTTCCAGACCCAGGCAAGCGCCTCGGGCAGGGTCTGCGCCTCGACCGCGTCGTCGACATGCTTGGCGTTGCGGGCGAACACGAACTGCTCGTCGTAGCCCTTGGCGGCGAGGACGGCGGCCGTGCGCTCGTCGGCCAGCGTCCAGTCGTGCATCCCGTCCGCCATCGCGGGAACGTAGTAGAACAAGTCGCGGTCGCCACATTCGAACCAGAAGCGGATCGGCTTTCGCGGCGTGTTCGGGATCAACGGCGCGTCGGCGGGAAGATTGGACGGGGTGACCGCCTTGCCGTGCACGACGAGATCGGCGCGGGCCGGGCCGGGCCAGGAGCCGTGATACTGCCAGGCGCCGCCGGGCAGGGCCGGGTCATGCGGCCACGCCTGGTTCACCATCGTCGGCGAATAGGCGAGCACGCGGTGATACAGCTCGGGATGGAACCAGGCCATGGTGAAGGCGGCAGATCCGCTGGAGCTGAACCCCATGGTGACGCGCCCGTCCGGGTCGGTGGTGAGGCGGACGCCCGCGGTCCGCGCGACCAGGGGCAGGACCTCGCGCTCGACCCACTCGGCATACAGTCCGTTGACGGCGTCGTACTCGCGGCCGCGCTCGGAGCCCTGCGCATCCTGACCGCCGGCACCGATGCCGATCGCGACCATCGGCGGCAGTCGGTGCGCCGCGATCATGTTGTCGAGTATCGTGAACAACATGCGCTCGTGGAAGAAGCCGGCAGGGCTGCCGTCGCCGAACACGATGAACGGCGCCGGGGTGCCGGGGGCGAGTTCGGCGGGGACGTAGACGTCCACCTGTCGGGTCCAGTGGCCGGCGTGGCTCGCGGTGACGAGCAGGTTCGAGGGGTCGCCAGGCGCGGTGGCGGCGGTGTTGACCGCCTGGTTCTCGCAGCCCGCCGCGTCATCGCGGATCACGCCGGGACGGTAGATCACGCTGTCGTCGGAGGTCATCGTGAAGGAGCGGACGGTTCCATGCGGCACGCCGGTGCGGATGACGGTCTCGGAAGCGGGCGCGTGTGTCGGGCCGATGATGAAGTTGCCGTTGGCATCCGGCGTGGGGAGCTGCCCGTCCGCAAGCTCGGTCGCGGGCGGGTAGGCGGGATCGTGCGGGTCGCGCGTCGGCGGCGCGGTCCGCAGGTCGAGCCCCCTCGTGTCGACGAAGAACGGTGCGTTCCGGTCGGTCGTGTTGGCGCCCTGCGGCACGGAAGCCCCGTGCGGGGTGCAGGAGGTCGGTGCGGCGAAGGCTGCATGGATCGCGACGACAGACGCGACGGTGGCAAGGAGCGGGGTACGCAGATTGATCATCGGTCCTGGTCCCCGGCGTTGCGTGTCGGCGCGCACTGGCGGATGCTAGGATCAGTCGGCAAAGCGCGTCAAACCGGGCGCATCGACGAGACGCTCAGGTCGAGCGGCTGTGGGCCGGGCTGGAAGAATGGCGCGCGGTCGCCACACGCTCCGGAAAGACAGCGCTCCGTCACGGGCATCTCTGTCTCGCCGCCACATGCGGCTGGATCAAGGGCTGACAGGCTCTAATGGGGCTGTTCAAGTTGTGCCCGCATCCTCGGATGCCGGGTGGTGGGACCCCGCACGCGCTCGCCCAGTACCACGACGTCAGCCGCAACGATGGGCTACACGGCAGCATGAAGGTCGACACGACACGGGGCATCGCATCACCAGCCAGGGGTGCCGGCGACCTTGCCCGCATCAACGCCTTCGGCGCGGCCTGGATGGGCGTGCTGGTGATGCCGGTCTACGTTCCTTTTCTGGTGGCGCGCGGCCTTCCGGTCGGGGAGGTGCTCGACCTCCAGGCGATCTACAGCGTCGCCGTCATGCTGTTCGAGATCCCGACCGGAACGCTCTGCGACCTGCTCGGCCGGCAGCGCACGATCCTCCTGGCCGCGTTGATCAACGGTCTCGGCTTCCTGGGCTTTGCAGGCGCACACGGCTTCCTGGCCTACGCGGCAGTGCAGCTTGTGCTTGCCGCCGCCTGGAGCCTGGTATCCGGAGCCGACGTGGCGCTGATCTACGACGTGTTGGAACGGGCAGGCGCCGACCGCGAGGCCAGGCGACGGGCCCTGGGCAACTATACGCTTGCACAGGTCTGCGGCGAGGCGGCGGCCTCGCTGGCAGGAGGCGTGCTGGCTGCCTGGTCCCTGCGCGTGCTCGGCTGGGCAACCGCGGCAGAAACCCTTCTGCCGCTGCTGCTTGCCCTCCGCCTGCCGAAGGACGCCCGGCGTCCGGATGCCGCCGCCATGATGGTGCGCTCGATCCCGAACGCCGTCCGGGCGGTGTTCCGCACCACGCTGCCCCGCCTCCTCTTCATGAACTGGATCGTCTGGGGCCTGTCGACCTTCATCGCCGTCTGGCTGCTGCAGCCCTACTGGCAGAAGCAGGGCGTCGGCATTCGCTGGTTCGGACTGCTCTGGGCCGGAACACTGGTCACGGTCGGCATCGCCAGCCGCCTGGCGCCAGCACTCGGCCGCACGGTCGGGGACCGGGTGTCGCTGTTGATCCTGGCTGCCTTGCCGGTCGCCGCCTATGGCGGGATGGCGCTGTTCCAGGGCACCCCGGGCGTGCTGGCCGGCTTCCTGTTCTACGTCAGCCGCGGCCTGAATGCCGTGACCCTGCGGGAGGCCTTCAACCAACAGGTGCCGAACGCCCTGCGCGCCACCTTCAACTCGCTGGGCAGCGGTGCATCCCGGTTCGGCTACGCCATCTGCGGTCCGATGATCGGGCTTGTCATCGATCACGAGGGACTGCGCACGGCGCTCGCCCTGCTCGCTCTCATGTTCTTGCTGATTTTCCTGGGACTGGCCGTCCCGCTGGCCTGCCGACTGCCCGGGAGGATCCTGCGGAGCGCAGGGGAGTGAGCGGCTGCTACGCCATCCGCAGCTGTGCAACTGCAGCTGGAGCATTGTCGATCAAGTGGAGCGGTATCCGGTGGCGGCGAGGACGTTCTGCGCTCGCGGTTGCTGAACTGCGGCAGCATGAGAAGCCGCCGTCCAGAGGTTGTCGACGGTTCGCGAAGCGGTAGCGCGCAGCATCGACTTCAGCTTGGAGAACGCCATCTCGATCGGGTCGAGATCGGGCGAGCAGCGCGGCAGGCAGCGCAGTTCCGCGCCCTGCGGCCTCGATGGCATGGCGGACACCGGCGACTTTGTGCGTTGGCAGGCTGTCCATGATGACAACGTCGCCGGGAGAAAGGTCTGGGACCAGGACCTGCTCGACGGAAGCCAGGAACGCTTCGCGATCCATGGGGCCGTCGAGCAGCCTTGGCAGCGACACAACCCTGGCCTCGCGGCGTTCGTCCACGCTCGACACGCTGACCTTGAACCGGCCCGCCGCCTGATGGCACGACAGCCCTTCCGCAACTGCCGAACAGACACGCTGCCGTAGATCAATCGAGATCGGCTTGACCATTCAGGCTGGCCCCCAATCCAGCACAGATCTTGAATCAGATCAAAGCCAGCTCAAGAATCCCCTTCCGACTCGTTCAGGTCGAAACTGGCTCTAGGCGACGATGGTGAAGGCGCTGGTGGCGACGACGGTGCCGTCGACCAACGTTTCGACGGTATAATGGCCAACCCCAAAGGGGGCTGCCGGTCTGGCGGCGCGCAGCGTGAACGGCGTCCTGGCGAAGTAGATGCGTCGCTCGTGTGAGTCCGAAACGAGCTGGCCGTCCCGGAACCACTTCCACTCGCAGAGATGCATCCCGGCATCCTCGGTCGCATCCGGCCACGTGAAGTCGACGACCTGGATGATCCGGTCGTTCAGGTGGAACGTGTCGGCGTTGCCTCGTCGCCCTTGCGCATCCTGAACACCGCTCATCAGCGTCGGAGGCGAAGTGGTCAAGGTTGGGCTGCAAGCCACGCAGAACAGCGCCGGCACGGTCACGCCCAGCAGCAACATGCGCCGTATCATCATGCGATCGACCTTGCAGGTTCTCCTGAAACCATCCTATGGGCGGCAGGCGGGAGCAAGACGAAAGTTGGCTGCAGTGGCGTTACTTAACGCTAAAGATCTAGTGATTCTCAACGCGCGATTACGTCGAGCCGGGCGGCCCGACGGCGTTTTGACCGGGGAAAGCAGACCCACCGACCGGGGCGGCCCCAGCCGAGCCTGCCGCCATCCGCCGCGCCATCATCGACAGGTTGTTCGCCCACCTCATCCCGTACGTCCGATGCCCGCATTGCAGGAAACGGTTCAGGCTGCCACCTGATCTGACAGTGCCCAGGTGGTGCTATCTAATCGGACGGTGGATAGCGGCCGATCAGGTGCTGCTGACGCAGCCAAGCGCGGGACAGGGCTGCGATGCCCATTGGCCGATGACCTTGGCGGCGCATGGCATCACCCAACCGGAACAGAAGCGCTGTCTTGGCGAAAACGCCTGCAAATGCGGTGATGACCGGAATGGCTGGGTCCCAGAACTGGATAGCTTCGGAGCCAGCTCCATTCACCTCGATGATGCTGAAGTGACCGCGTTGCAGCGCGGCCAAGCTCGTGAACCGCACATCGAAGCGGCCGAAATGGAAGCCGTCCATGCTGCGAGCGATGGCATCTATCCTGGCGACAAGCCTGGGGGTGGCGTGGGCTGAAGCATCCTCGTAGGTGGCGCCGACGCGCAGGGAGGCGATTGTCGTGATCGGCACGCACTCGCCCAAGGCTGGGCAACGGGCTAGGCGAGCGATACTCAGGTTGCATGCATATCTGCGTAAGACAGGATCTGCATGCAGCAGTTCGGCTAAAGTGCTGATCGCGTCGCCGATGACGGATGGAGGGTGGCGCAGGGTGACGGAGAGCAGGCGACCGTGGCGGGCGCCTGGCCAACGCAGATAGAACAGGCCTGCCTCACCTGGGTCCGCCACGTAACGTTGCAGGATGAAGGCGGCATCGGCGGGGAAGGCGGCGGCGTAGGCAGCCAGTCTGGCGTCGTCTTCCAGCAGGCGCACGCCGTAGCCGCACCAGCCGATGTCGGGCTTGGCGATCAGGGGATATGACAAGCCAGCAACGATGCGGCTGGTGGCGGAGTTGTCGCCCGGAAGCATGCGATGCCAGGCTGCTACGTAGGGCGTGAAGCGCTGCCCGATCAGGGCGAGGCAAGCAGCCTTGGATTCACCGGCCAAACCGCCCCCTTCGATGCCAGGGTTGGCGGCCGAGGGCAGCGTGAGGCTGCGCCACCGTATCCCCAGCCAGAACCAATGCAGGATCAGCGGGACACAGAGCAGCCATTTCGGTAGTTGTTCGATCCGAAACTTGGCAGGAGGCAATCGCATTCGGTCTAGAACGATTGCTGCGCGCAGGCGTTTCCTGGCGCAACGTCATCTGCTCCGCACGCGGGACGTCCGGTTCACCCCAGCCGCAGGCAGGCCGCGTGCCAGTGGATGATCCGCAAGGGCATCGCCGTCTGATACGCACGGCGACGCTCGATGGGCTGTTGCTGTTGCTGTTACATGCCGCGCTCCCGAATGAGGTAAGCGACCCGTGTTCCCGGTATCGGACACCCACCGTTCATTCGCGCCGCGGCGGCCTGCCTCGCATGCGGTCCGGCACCTGTCCGGACCGCTTCGCTGTCTTCGCCTAGTTCAGCAGTCCTGTCAGATCGCAGGTCGCGGTATCGCTAACACTGGACAGCACGCTGTTGGTCGCCGTCTCATGGTTGCTGATGCACCCGTTACGGGTGTTGCCGGACAGGTAGTCCGCCGTGCTGCTTCCGGTGTGCCCCGACACCGCGCCCGCCGCGGTGAACGAGAGCACATCGTTCGGCGCGACCGTTTCACGCATCGCACTGGCCACCACCGGAAGCCCATCCGCCAGAGACACCCGACCCGACTCCAATGCCTGGCGCACTGCGGTCGTCTGCGTCGCCGAACCGTCGGCTGCCTCGACATAACGATAATGCAGGTCCAGCGGGTAGGACGAGGCATGAACCGCTACCGTGCTGTGGCCGGCCTGTCTGGTGGTGACGGTGGTCAGCGTGTTGGTCCGCTGCACGATCGCCTGGTCGTCGATCAGATCGGTCACGTCAAAGGTCTGGTCGTTGGAGAACCTGCCCTTCTGCTCGATGGTCGTCGTTACCGGCCCGTGCGACGTCACGACATAGCCGCTGATGGCATAGTCATGGACCACGGTCGTGTTGATCGCGCCGGTCGACTCGCCGTTGTTGGTGACGATGCTGTTGCTCACAGCAGGCGTTGCCGTCGCCAGCGTGTTCCGGGTCACTGCACCACGCAGTTGGCTCGCATGATGGTCGAGCGTCAGGTACAATGTGCCGGTGACCGAGAAATGCTGGTTCGCTCCCGTCACCGCCAATGAAATTGTATGCGGTTTACCGTCATCGACCACGCCGGCAAACGGTGTCAGATCGACCTGTGTCGGTTTGAAGGCCAGCGTCTGGATACCCGGGATCGGCTGCCACAGATACGGATCGATCCCGCCGGTATAGATCCATGGATAGACCGGCGCCACGCCCGCGGCTATGCCATCGACCGACACCATTCCTTCGCGGAAAGACCCGCCGCCGCAGGTCTCGAGTGCGTTCGCGTAGGCATCTGGCACGCAGGTGTACCAGAACTCGTCATTCGCCTGGCTCTGCAACAGGACGTCGATCCGCGCCTTCTCCACGTTCGACGGCAGCACGCCGGTGCGCGACAGCATCTGGGTGCCGTCCGCCAGGTCGGTGGTACCCTGGGATGGATCGTTGTTGAGCGGAATCACCAGATCCGGTGTCGCCGGCGCGGGATACTGCTTGGTTGCGGGATAGAAGAGCAGCGTCGAGCTTGCGGTGATGGTGCTGGTGTAGACGCTGCTCTGGTAGTTCGCGATCAGCACATGCCCGGCCTGGGCGCTCTCCAGCAAGGCTGTATCGTCAGTCAGGTCCCGTTCTACGTGCCAGGCGGGCGCGACCGTGGCCCGCGGCTCCGAGGTGGTGCCGAACAGCACGTTGACCCCGCCGATGAAGATCGAGGCTGTGCGGTCGAACTGCCGACCTGCATTCACCGACACGTCCGTGCTGAGGATGATTTTTGCCCATGGGCCTGGACAAGCCGCCGGCGGCGTATAGCCGAAGGACATCGTATTGGCGCCGAACGTCGCGTTGCTGAACAGTGGAACGCTGCACGGCGTCTCGTCGGGATGTGAGGGAGCCGGCTCGATCGGAGCGGGATTGCTTGTGCCGATCGCTGCAGCGGCACGAGCTGCGGGCATACCCGCAATCGTGGTGCCGAGCAAGAGTGAGGCAATCAGGCTGAAGTCACATCGAAACATGGGATCCACTCTCTGTTACGGAGTCGCACATGCATAAGACAGGCCAACGATCGGCAATGAAAGGCTCTGAGACACCGGCTCGGGGCACCTGCAACATACGGGATGATCCGGCTTGGCCACCGCGGCTGCGCGCTTCTGGTGCTGTAACAGGAAGATCAAGGTCTTGATGAAGTTGAGATGGAGCCGCTTGCATGGTAGATCACCAATGATCGTTACTTGGTTGCACCAGGCCGATATCGGCGGCTCCTGCCAGTTGCTGCACGCCGAAGCGGTCGATCAGCCGCTCGACGCGAACCTCGATCGCCCGGCAGTCATTGTCGTCGCCGAAGCGGATCCGGCCGGCAAGGTGGAACTGCCGCATCGCTCTTGCGGGATCGCCAAGGTCGTCGGCGACCCTGCCAAGTGCGAGGTGCAGCTTCAGGCGCGCCTTCGCATGCAGATCAGGCCGGATCCGTCGCTCTGATCGTGCGGCAGCGTACGGGGTCGCAGACGCTGCCGGCGTGGTGAGGCGATGCCTGGTCACGTGCTCGTAGCAGGTCCACGCCGCATCTGCGTCGCCTGCCTCGGCCAGCACGGTGCCCAGCATATTGGTGGCTTTGGTCGCCCGAATGAACGGCGAGCAGCGCATGCTCCGCAGCATCGTGACCGCTGGCATCAAACTGGAGCCTGGCCTTTGTCAGACGCCATAGAGCATTCGGCGGCCGTGTGGAGGCTGCCTGCCGGAGGGCCGCGAAGGTCGAGGTGCGGCGACCAGGCGCCTCGAACAGCACGCCTGACCTGAACGGCGCGTCGGCGCGCGACCAGTCGGGTTCCGCGGCGCTGGGCCAGGACTGCCGCCTAGACGGCTCCCGCCGTCGCCTTGAACCGGCTGCGCCTGAGGTGCAGACAGCCGATGTCGTGACGGAGTGCCGCTTCGCCCAAAGCCCGCTCCGCTGCCCGAAGAGCCCTCCGATGGCCCCGTCGAGCTGACCGTCCTCGACATGTTTGTGCGCCCGCATCGGCAATGACCGGATCATCCGACATGGAATGTTCATGAAAGCCGCCGCCGGCTGTCAGGAGGGCGTCAGCCAAGGCAGCTAGGACTGCGCCGCCGGTCGTGATGGACCAAGATCGGTCACCGGACCCGACCTGCCGCAAGCACCAGCCCACGCGCCGCGGCAGTCGATGGAATTCGGTCAAGCCAGGGAGTTTCAGCTTGAAGACTTATGCCAACCGCTCGCTCGCAAGCGTGCTGGCCATGGTGCTGGCGGCACCAGGCTTCGCGATGGCCGCAGATACGGACACCCGCACCGTCGGGCCGCAATTGAACGGATCGGTGCTGGCGTCCGACAACCAGCTGCTGACGCCGGCCGGCATCACGGTGCAGCTCGGCTCCCCGGTGCGCGCCAAGGCGGTCGCAATCAACCCCAACGCTGCGACGCACTCGGCTGCGGTGCTGCTGATGAACGCCGCCCAGTCGGTCATCGTGTTCGACACCAGGACCGGTGCCGTGCTCCAGCGCTTCGTTCCGGTCACCGTCAACGGCACGACCTACAAGAACGATCCGCGCGGCTCCTTTGCCGGCATCGCCTATACCCCCGACGGCCGGAAGCTGCTGTTCAGCCAGGACGACAGCAACGTGCAGGTGGCCGACGTGGACCTGCGCACCGGCAGGCTGACGCCGGGTTCGGTTGTCGCCATCCCGCCGCCGAACAATCCCAACCTCTACACGCCCGGCACCGCGGATCCGGGCGGCATCGCCCTGGTCGACAACACCGAAGGGCTGGTGGCGTTGAGCGCCAGCAACGCGCTCGGCGTCATCAACCTGACCAACGGCTCGCTGATCGCGCAGATCCCGGTCGGCAACGCGCCGAGCCATGTCATCGTCGCCGGCAACTATGCGTATGTTTCCAACGAGGGCGGCCGTCCGGCGACCTCGTCGGACTTCACCACCCTGTCCGACGGCACGCCGATCGTCGCCGACCCGACAACGGGTGCCGCGACCACAGGCACGGTCTCGGTCATCAACGCCAGCGGCCAGGTCGCCGCCAGCATCGACGTCGGTCTGCGTCCGGTGGGCCTCGCCCAAGGAAACGGCTCCGTCTATGTGGCGAACGCCTACAGCGACACCATCTCGGTGATCGACACGACGACCAACAAGGTCACGCGGACGATCCCGGTCGGCGTACCGCTGCCGAAGGGCGCGTTCGGCGCCGGCGTCGACGATGTCGCGGTGGTGGGCAACCGGCTCTATGTGACGCTGGGCCAGTCGAACGCCGTTGCCGTCGTCGACCTGACCAAGTCGGACAACGAGGCGGTGGTCGGCTACATCCCCACCCTCTATTTCCCGACCTCGATCGCCTATGACCCAACCAACGGCCGGCTGGTCGTGGCCAACGACAAGGGCACCGGCGCGCAGGGATCGATTGGCACGGCCCATGGGGTCGAGGCCTTCAACACCCACCAGGACACCGGCACCGTCAACCTGATCCCGATCCCGAGCAACAACCAGCTGATCGAGGATACCGCCAAGGTCGTCCGCAACAACCACTGGCTGTCTGCCAACGCAAATCTTGGCGACGGCAACCCGAACGCCGCACCCGTCGCGATCCCCAAGCATATCGGCCAGCCGTCGCTGATCAAGCATGTCTGGTACATCATCAAGGAGAACCGCACTTACGATCAGATGCTGGGCGACGTGACGCAGGGTGCGGGCGACAACGCCATCGCGGTGTTCGCCGGCAACGTGCCGAACCAGCATGCCCTGATCCAGCGCTTTCCGCTGCTCGACAACTTCTACGCGCCGAGCCGCCAGTCTGCCGACGGCCATCCGTGGACGATCGAGGCCGGCTCGTTCTACTCCAACGACATCCAGTCGCCCGACTGGATCCGATCCTATCCGGGCGGCAACGACGACGATGCCCTGACCTTCACCCAGCAGGGCTATATCTGGACGAATGCGGTCAAGAAAGGCCTGAACGTCAAGATCTTCGGCGAGTGGAGCGACGGCTCGGTGGTGGCGAACAACCCAGCCACCGGCAAGCCCTACAGCTGGGCGGACTTCTACAACACATCGCTCTTCACCGAGAGCGGCGGCAAGGCCGGCAGCAACGTCGTGCCCGCGAACGCCGACTCCGAGAAGTCCCAGATTCCGGCGGTCAACGCGCTGCTCGATCCGCATTATCCGTCCTTCAATCTCGGCATTCCCGACCAGTACCGGATGGACTATTACCTGCCGATCCTGGCCGCAGAGGACGCTGCCGATCAGGTTCCCGACCTGACGGTGATCTGGCTGCCCGATGACCACACCAACGGCACCACCACCGGCAATCCACTGCCCAACAACTACGAGGCGGACAACGACCTGGCGCTTGGACGGCTGGTGGACGCCATCAGCCACAGCAAGGCCTGGCCAACCTCGGCAATCTTCGTCACCGAGGACGACGCACAGGACGGTGTTGACCACGTCGATGGTCATCGCGAGCCGGTCTACGTGATCAGCCCGTATGCCGTCGCGCCGCAATCAGCAGGCGTCGGCAAGGTCATCAACACGACCTATACGGTGGTGAACATGGAGCGGACGATCGAGAACATCCTCGGCGTGCAGCCCATGTCGCAGTTCGACCGCGTCGCGAGTCCGATGTTCGATGCGTTTCAGGACACCCCTGATTACACCCCCTTCAACCATGTTCCGGCCAACACACCGTTGAACGTAGGCCCCGGCAATACGCCGATCGCCGGTACCGGGCCCGCCAACTACACCATGAACACCTACACGATGAGCCCACTCGAGAAGGCGTGGAACGTGGCCTCGAACCGCATCATGCGGCCGAACATGACCAAGGCCGACATCGTGGACGAGAAGTTTCTCAACCACATGATCTGGTATTCGGCGACCAGCTGGCACCGCGCCTATCCGGGCGAGAAGTCGATGCTGTGGCCGAGCGCCTTCCACAACGTCGTCAAGGCGCACGACGACGACTGACGGGCTCGACGTGCATCTTCACAAAATCTTCTCCTAGCCGTGGGGTAAAGCGCCTAACCTTGCCCGTCAGGATCATCCTGACGGGCAACCGCTCGATCGTTCAGGACGCGATGTCGCGGAGATCGCGGGGCGAGATGCGGGTTTTGCTGGTCGAAGATCATGTCGAACTGTGTGACATGCTGCAGGCGCATCTGCGTCAGGTGGGTTTCGCCGCCGACTCGGTCTGCTGTGGACAGGATGCGCTCGCGGCGGTGGCGACGCGGCCTTACGACGTCGTCATCCTCGATCTCGGCCTGCCCGATCTGGATGGCGTCGAGGTGCTGCGACGGTTGCGCACCGGGCCGGCAGCAAGCCTGCCAATCCTGGTGCTGACGGCGCGCGAGTCGATCGGGGACCGCATTCAGGGACTCGATGCCGGTGCCGACGACTACCTGATCAAGCCGTTCGACATGCTTGAGCTCGATGCCAGGTTGCGATCGATCACCCGACGCACCGAGCGACGCTCGGACGTCGCCGCTGCACTGAGTTTCGGCGACCTGCGCTTCGATCCGCTGTCGCGTGAGGCAGTGGTCGGCGCCACGACGCTGGCATTGACCCGGCGCGAGGCCGCGCTGCTGGAGGAGCTTGTGCGCGGCGGCGGTCGCCTGCTGGTGCGCGACCTGCTCGAGGATCGCCTCTACGGATTTGCCGACGTGTTCACAGGCAACGCCCTGGAGGCGACAGTGTCACGGCTGCGGCGCCGGCTGGCGGCAACCGGCTCCAGGGTCGCGATCGAGACGGTGCGCGGCATTGGCTATCGGCTTGCGGTCTCGTTGCGACCCGTCACCTGATCCGCAGCGCAAACGGTCGGCGATGAGGTTTGGTCATAGCCTGCGCGGCCGGCTCACCGTGTCGATGGGACTGGTGCTGTGCATGGGGCTGGGCGTGGTGGCAGGGCTGCACTTGCTCGAGAACGGCAAGGGTATCGAGCGGCAGCTGGGTCGGTTGCTGCTTGGAGACGAACTGCCGGAACCATGGCAGGACCTGGCGGTGCTGCTGCCGTTTGGTGGCCTCATGCTGCTGTTGGTCGGCGTGGTCTGCCGCTGGACGTTGCGTCCGCTGCTGCGCGCCTCGATGGAGGCGGCTGAGGTCGGACCGCACAATCCCGGCCGCCGCATCGGCACCCGGGACTTGCCGGAAGAGCTGTCGCCACTGGTGGAGGCGATGAATGCCGCACTGGACCGGCTGGCTGACGCGTACGAGGTCGAGCGGCGCTTCACCATGAATGCCGCGCACGAGCTGCGTACGCCGTTGGCGACGCTGCGGCTGCGGCTGCAGCGCGTCCGCCACGACGACGCGCCGCTGGACTGGCTGGCCATCGAGCGGGACATCGCCGGCATGAGCGGGAGGATCGACCGGCTGCTCGATCTGGCTCGCAAGCAGGCGGCCGGAGCCGGCATCGGTCGAGCCGGGGAGATCGGTCCGATGCTGGACTTCAGCCGCGTGGTTCGCGCAGCGGCGGCGCAGATGCTGCCGCTGGTCGAGGCGGCGCAGCGCGAGCTGGCGTTGGAGCTGCCGGGGCTGTCGGCTGGGTCTCTCGGCCTGCGTGGGGATGCGGTTGACCTGCAGGACATGGTGCGCAACCTGATCGAGAATGCGCTGCATCATGGCGTGGGACGCATCGGTCTACGGGCCACGATGGGAAGCGTAAGACGGCGTGCGGGGAAGGCGGGCAGCGATCGTACCCATGTGACGCTCGATGTGAGTGATGAAGGCCCGGGCGTGCCGGAAGAGCTGCGCCAGATGATGTTCGAGCGTTTCCGCAAGGGCCGACAGGCCTCCTCTGGCAGTGGCCTCGGGCTCGCGATCGTGCAGGAAGTGGTGCAACGGCACGGCGGCTCGGTCGGCTTCTTACCCGGACCGCATTGTATTGTCCGGGTATTGCTGCCGGTGACGCCAGAACCGGCCATCTGAGCCACGTGCTGTCCGTACAAACCTCTTGCAGTATGGTCTCACAAAACAGACGCTCAAATGACATGGAAGCGCAGCGTCAGTTTTGTCAGGATCATCGTTGCATGTGTGGATACCGCGCAACCTTGCAATACCGCACCGTCGGCTTGCTCATTGCCTTTGCAACGACATCATCGGCCCGGGCACGCAGCGCGACGCCGGATGAAACCCGGGTAACGCCGTCCAGCAGGCGACGCAGGGTACGTCGCTGACCCGAACGGTTGTCCGACGGCATCTAAATTTTGAACGCCGTTTGACACTTGGCCCCCATCTGTGACGGCATGCCGAGGCGAGTTCCCCGCGGTTGCGAATGAGCCTGCGTCCGCCGCCCTCACGAAGACGGCCATGCTGGTGAGGGGATCGAGCATTCCTGTCTTCTTGGTTGGAGATGTCGCGACTGCTCGTTCATTATCGACATCAGCAAACAACCACCTGCATGTTCTTCGACCCGCTGCTGCTCTTGCTGGCGTCGAGGGTCCGCACGATCGCCGTCGACCTGCCCGGGCTCGGCAACTTGCACGCGCTGCCGGCGCCAATGTCGATACGCGCGATGGCACGCTGCACGATTGAGTTTCTCGATGCGCTCGAGATCAGGCGCGCGCACGTCTTCGGCATGCATGCGGGCAACAAGGTGGCCGCGGCCCTGGCGGCGGACTGGCCGGACAGACGCACAGCCTGTTCCCGGAGATGGAGAAACGGAACGCGGCGTTGGCACCCTCCTTCGCCCGCTGCCAAGCTGCCGAGGGCGAGCCCGTGGAGGGTGCCGTCCTGCACGAATGGCTGCGCACCAGGCTGACGCTCGACGCGATCTGGTGCCGGACGCGCTGCTGACGGGTCGGGAAGACACCCCCGCCGTCGCCGATGCCGAGGCGAAATCGATCGATTTCCTGCTTGGCTGGCGTAGCGCGGTGCCGATCTGTCAGGCGGTATTCGCCCGTGATCTGGCCGAGGCGGTGTCGCGGATCGAGGCGGAAACGCTGGTGCTGGAGTTCATCACGCCGGAGGAACGCCACCATGGCCTGCAAAGCGAGCACTTGGCTGCCCTCATGAAGCACACCACGACGCAGCCCATCCCCGTGACGCATGGCGACGCGATGCCGCGGCAGACCGGCGCGATCGCCCGCGCGCTGCTCGGCTTCCTGGTTCTGGAGACCAACGATGTCCATCGAAGACGCTCGGATACCTTATGCCGCACCCGGCTATTCGATCGAGCGGATCGTCGAGGGGTCCGGCTTCCACACCATCAACGGGATCGCGTTCGGTCCCGATGGCCGGCTCTACGCGGCGAGCATGATGGGCGAGAGCATCTCCGCACTCGACCTCGCGACCGGCGCGATCGAGATCGTGGTCGGCCCGTTCGCGGGCGAGTCCGACGACCTCGTCTTCACGCCGGCCGGCGACCTGATCTGGACCGCGGTGCTGGAAGGAGCGGCGCGGATGCGCACCGTAGATGGCCGCATCCGCGACCTGGCGACCGAGCTGCCGGGCTGCCGGGCGCCAACTCGATCGCACTCACGCGGGACGGCGAGCGCCTGTTCGTCGGCCAGGTCTTCCTGGGTGAGGGGCTCTGGGAGATCGACCTGACCGGCTCGGCACCGCCGCGGCTGGTGGCGGATCACACCGGCGGACTGAACGCGTTCCAATTCGGCGCAGACGGGATGATCTACGCGCCGTCCTGGGAGCGCGGGCAGGTGGTGCGCATCGATCCCGAGAGCGGCCATACGACGATCCCCGCCAGGGGTTTCAACAAGCCGGGGGCCGTGCGCCTCGACTCGGCCGGGCGGCCCTACGTGCTGGACGATGCGACGGGCGAGCTGTTCGCACTCGACGGGCGGGAGGATGCGTGGAGCCGGCGGCTGTTGGCGCGGCTCGACACCGGCACCGACAACTTCGCGGTCGGCCCGGGCGACCTGCTTTACGTCAGCAGCATGGTGGATAGCGCCGTCCACGAGGTCGATCCGCGCAGCGGCGCGGTGCGGACGGTTGTCGCCGGTAGTCTTGGTTTCCCCCGTGCGATCGCGCTGTCGTCCGGCCCGCAGGGCGAGCGGCTCCACGTGGCCGACGGTTGCACCTATCGGACGATGGCAGCCTGATCGTGGCCGAGCCGATCGCCGGGCGGATCGTCCGGGTTTTGGACGATGACCGTCGCGACGTGGCCGTGGGGCTCCGCCACCCGGCGGCCCTGGCCGACGCGGGCAACGGCATGATCTCGTGGCCGAGAGCGGGACCGGCCGGTTGCTGCGGATCGCGGTTGCCGACGGCGCAGTATCGGAGATCGCGCGCGACCTGGGCGCGATCCGGGCGTTGGCTGTAGCCCCTGGCGGTATGGTCGCGGTGCTCGACGTGGCTGCGGGGTCGGTCGTCCTGATCGATGCCGGGGGAGGACGCACGGAGATCGCTCGCAACCTGCCGGTGGGCTGCCTGAGCGAATCCTATCCTCGCTCGGGCGGCCTTGCCGTCGGGGCGGATGGGACCGTCTACATCGCCGCCGATGTCGAGAACGCGGTCTACCGCATCATCGGCCCTGTGTCGTTGCGGGAGAACGGACGATGAGGATCGGCTCGCAGCACCTCGCCGAGCTTGAAGGTCTCGCGCGCAGCAATCGGCGACAGGATCGTTGTCCGACGCGATGAACTGCTACCCGAGCGCGATGGCCGGATCGCCCCCTGGACGTGCGGACGACGACGAGCGATTTGGTCGTAGTCCGGCTGCCAAGGGCCTGGATTGTCAAGGCGTTCAACGCAAGCGCCGCTTGCCTAGCTCTCGTAGAGGTGCCGGTCATCGACGCCTACCGCGAGCAGGGCGTCGCGCTGCAAGGCGGTGGTCTGGCGATCGCCGTCTGACGAGACGCGCATGCAGCCGACCAGCATGTGCGGAAACCCTGCGATCCAGAATTGCCGCACACTGTTCCAGTCCGATACCGTTTATCGCACATAACAGTAGAAGTCCGGCAAGCCTTGATGGAGATAGGAAAAGCTCGCCCGCGGTCAGCCATCAATATCTCAAGCTACTGCAATGTTTGCACCCAATCATGCAAAGTGTTCGCATACAGCACAGGATCTGCCGCATGCAGGGCATGACCCATCCGCGGAAACGAGTGATAAGTGAAGCGCTGCCCGGCGCCCTCAATCAGCTTGCGGGCATAGGCGACCTGCACGTCGGAGACCGCTCCTTGCAACACCCCGGTTTCGTCGTCGATGCGACGAAAATGATGGGTGAACAGAACCGGGACCTTGACCCGCTCCAGCATTTGCCGGTGTCCGCAATTCAGCGTGGCGGAACCGCTCCAGAAGGCCCGGGCCCATTCGGGATCATACTCCTTCAGGTTCTGCGGCGGTTCGTTCCCGCGCGGCAGGAGCGGCGCCATCCACGCTGGGAGCGCGGCAGGCGCTGCCGCTACCATGCCGGCCCAGTCGCCGACCGCCCATTGGTCGCCAAGGAAGCGCGACATGAGCTGGAACATGTCGCCGAAGCCCTGACGGATTCCGAACCCGCAGGCAGGCGCCACCTCTGAGGCGAACAACGGAGCGTCCTCGTAGTAGGCGGCGCGTACGAGACCCGGAGGCGCATAGGATGACAACCAGCATGACAGAACCCCACCCGACGACAGCCCCGCGACGATGCAGGGGCGGCCGATCACCAGTTGGATGAAGCGCACGAGATCGTTGCCCATATTATCCAGCGAATAGCGACCTGGCGTGCGGGTAGAGCGCCCTTGACCGCGCAGATCGACGGCATAGATCCGGAAGTCGGTTTCCAGACGGCGCATCGCCGCTTCGTAGCCCCACCAGGATTCCGTCTGGCCGGGGATGAGTAGCAGCGGCGTCGCCTCCTCTGAACCGGCCGCAGCATAGTTCATCACGACCTCGCCAAGGTCGACATCATGTTCGGCGTAATGGTGAGGCACGAAGGTTTGGTCGGGACGGTCCGGTCCGTAACGCAGTGCCATTTGACGAGCCTTCTCTGACGGTTGGTCGTTCGGATGAGGAGACATCATTTTGGGAAAGACAGTTTTGTCATCTGCTTCAGCATGAAGCCGGGTGCAACGCGGCTCATCATCCTCAGCGCGTTGGCGACGCCGGGGCGGATCTCGAGCTTGCCTGCCTCGATGCCGGCGATCGCGTGCTTGATCAATACCTTGGGGTCCATTGCCTTCTCGTTCCTCATCTCGCGCTCGAACTCGCCTCGGAACAACGGCGTCTCAGTACCGGGCGGAGCCAACTCGACCACCATGACGCCCGTATTCCTGAGCTGCACCCGAAGCGACTGCGTGTAGGAGTGAAGGGCTGCCTTGGTGGCGCAGTACACCGGCGCCGCCGGCAACGGAAGAAACGCCAAGCCGGACGACACGTTGACGATCAACGCCTCGCGCCTGCTGCCGAGATGCGGCAGGAACTGCTGGGTCATCTGTATCGGACCGCAGAGATTGCTGACGATCTCGCGTGTCAGGTTCTCGAGATGATGGCTCTCCATGAGCTTCAGGTTGCGCATGATGCCGGCATTGTTGACGAGGGTGTCGAGAGCTGGAAAGCGCGCGATGACCTCCGCATGCAGTGCCCGGATGGCGTCAGGGTTCGCCGCGTCGCTCAAGATCGCATGCACCCCGGGCAATGCCTGCCGGGCGGTATCGAGCCGTTTCTGGTCCCGACCGGTGACGATGACCGTGTTGTTGCGTGCGAGCAGTTGCCGGCCCAGCTCAAGGCCGATCCCGCTGGTGCCGCCGGTGATCAGGACAGTTCTTTGTTCCAGCCGCATGTAACGCTCCGTGCGTCTTACCGACGCTTGATGCGGTCAGGATGTCGTGCATACGATCCATAAGGAAGAAGGCACTTGAAAGTGCCATACTTACCTGAAAGAGAGTGTGCAGATGCGCGGACTGGACCAATTTACGGCTGCTGAACTCGAGCGCGCCAGGCGATACGCTGCCGCCACGCCGCCTGCCGACCTGGATCCTCGGATCGGGGCCCTCGTCAACGACCTGATCGGGCGCGTTGCCGACAAATGGACCATGATGATCCTCGAGGCCCTGACCGAGCACGGCGAGCTGCGCTTCAGCCATCTGAGCGCACGGGTGACCGGTATCAGTCAGAAGATGCTCACCCAGACCCTGCGCCAGATGGAACGCGATGGCCTGTTGGTGCGGACGGTGCACCCGGTCGTGCCACCCAAGGTTGAGTACAGGCTCACAGCACTTGGCTTGAGCCTCGGCTCCGCCTTTTGCGGCGTATGGGTCTGGGCAGCTGAGAACCTCGACGAGGTTGAACAGGCACGGCAGATTTTCGACCACAAAGGCAAGGACGGGTAATGGCCCCATAGACATGGTCAAACCTGGGCTTGGAGCGGGCATGGTCATTCAGATGCCTCGACTCCTTACGTCGGTTTCCGTTCCGTTGCTGATACCGTTGCTAGAATCGCGACCGGCCTGGGTCGGGCGCCTATAAGCCGAACCAGGCACGAGGTCCGTGTTGCTGCCCGTGCTTTGCCCTGCACCCTCGCGTTGAGCCGCACGACGTTCCAGGGCTGCCGCGGTCGCGACGTGCCGCAGGTGGGTCCTGGCAAGTCCGACATGGTGCGAGCGGCGCAGCCCGCAGACGCCCACGCCCTGCGACAGGCAGCTCTCGATCCCGGCGCGTACCCCACAGAGCGCCCGCCATGCCGGTGTGTCCTGCCCCCCTCGCACGGCCTGGATGGCTTCGTGCTGGTCGCGCGGTGCGATCCTGGTCCGGGTGCACAGGGCGCGAGTGGGACAGGTGCTGCAGGTCCGCTTGGCAAAGTCGATATGGACAATGCCGGTGTCCTGCCGGTCCTGGCCCGGTATTCCAGTCCACGCTCCTGTGCCCCTGCAGGCAGGCGACGGCACGGGCGTCCCAGTCGATGCTGAATGCCGAGATGTCGTAGCCGCCAGGAACACCCCAAGCGGCCGGCCGCCCGGCGCGGTCGACACGGTATGCCTTCCCGCTTCAAGATGATCGAACCGCAAAGAGCCTGAAACTCACACCTAACGCTTTTGACCGCCGCGATCGACATAGCGAAGTCAAATAGCGTTTTTTCAGAGATCGGTAAAAGGAAACTCACTCTTATTGATCGATGGCACATGGGCATTTATCAATGCTTAATGGCAATATGAGGTACTCGAACCGTCAGTAATGAGATTACTTGAGGACGTTGAGCCGCGCGAAGTTATGTATTTCTTTGAAGAGTTGAGCCGGCGACATCGTTGCTCGCGACAGGAGAAGGACGCGACCGACTATCTCGCTGACTTCGCCCGACAAGCCCAGCTTGAGTATCATCGGGATGAGCTCCAGAACATCATCATCAAGAAGGCGGGTACTGTCGGTTACGAAAACGCGCCGACCGTCATCCTGCACGGTCACATAGACATGGTCTGCAAGATCGACGAGGGCATCACTCACGATTTCGCCGCTGGCATTGCTCAGTTCGAGCGACATTCCTCATCCGCCACTCGAATGCGTGATGACTGCAATGGAGGAAATGGGGAAAGTAGGCGGCGATGGCATCGACCTTGCCCTGCTAACCGGCCGGCGGATGATCGACTTCAACTGGATCAATGATAGGCAACTGCTCACGGACTGTTCCGGCGACGTGTCCTGCAGCATCAATATTGATGCCGAATGGACTTCACCCAAACCCGGCTCCGTGCCCGTGCTGATCAACATCCACGGCCTCCAAGGCGGTCATTGCGAATTCGATATTCTTGGAGCGTGCAAACGCCATCGTGCTGCTGGGCCGTCTTCTCGGGAGGGCGATGCAGGCTGGTACTGTACAGGTTGCAGCCACTTCGGGTGGGATACAGAATAACGTAATTCCGGCCGAGGGCGAGGCGATCATCTTTGTCCCATCCGCCACGGTCGACGCCGTCGAACGTGCGGTGGCGTTGCTGGCGGACGATCTGAGACGAGAGTTCCGCGACGCCGATCCTGGCCTGCGCATCGAGACCAAGCGGTTGAGCAGTTATGATGGCAAAGCATTCTCCGAACGTGCTTCGGCCAAATTCATCAGAATTATTGCGCTGTTGCCGAACGGGATCCAGAGCCAGAATCTGGCGGTGCCGGGAAATTGGGAGACCGCCAACAATGTCGGCCGGATGATGACGACTGGGGGAGGTGTGCAAATCATCTCCACGATCACCAGTGCGGTGACATCGCGTAAGCATGCGGTTCTGGAACGGATGATGGCACCCGCCAAACTAGCTGGCGACGGCGTGACGGCGGAGCAGATCGGATCGGATGCACCCGAGTTCCGTTGGAACCCAAATTCCCACATGCTTGAGGTGGTCAAACAGTGCTACGAGCGCGTCATGGGGTGATCGCCCGAAGTGCTGGTGTCTGTCTGCAGCCTGGAGCTTGGAATGTTTACCCAACGGATCGACGGCCTCGACACGATAGGCATCGGCACGAACCTCCTCGATCTGCATTCGCCCAAGGAGCGGATGGACTATAGCTCTGCGGCGCGTGTGTGGCCGCTGATAAAGGACGTCATGCGACACCTTGACCACTGAAACAGTCGGTTCGATCGCCCGCACGCCCGCCCGCCCGCTCCTCTGCGATCATCGACATCGTCAGGTACTTAATTGAAGGACGATCGGGCGGTGTCTGCCACCACAGGCTAGGCCTTGCATTCCGCCGATACGCTCGCGACGATGCTGCATGCCGATCATGCGCCGCCTTCTTGTCCCGATCCTGTTCTGCGCCACGGCGCCAGCGGGGCTTGCCCACGCGGAGCCGGCCGGCACGCCCACGCCGCCCACGACTCCGCATGCCGACATCACCCATCCCGGGCCGGCAGGGCCGACCGCGCCACTGGCGGCGCCCGATCCGGCGGTGATCTTTGCGCCCTTCGAGGAGGGCAACCGGCCGAACGCGTATCGCTCGGGCAGCGGGCTGCCAGGGCCGGCCTACTGGCAGAATCGCGCTGACTACACCATCAAGGCGACGATCGAGACCGGTCCGCACGTGCTGCACGGCAGCGAGACGATCGCCTACACCAACAACAGCCCCGACCCGCTGGACGTGCTCTGGGTGCAGCTCGACCAGAACACCTACAAGGCCGGCGCCCGCTCGCATTTCGCGTCGCGCTATTTCGAGGGTCATGCCACCGACGGCGACGTGATCGAGAGCGTCGCCGTCGAGACGGACGGCGCAAGCATGCCCGTGTCGTTCCTGGTGTCCGACACGCGGATGCAGGTCAGGCTGCCGTCGGTGCTGGCGCCGCACGGCGGACACCTGAGGCTGCATGTCGCCTGGCATCACACCGTACCGGGGACCTGGGGCGGCCGCACGGCGGTGACGCCGACGAAGAACGGCGACATCTACGAGATGGGGCAGTGGTTCCCGCGCATGGCGGTCTATGACGACCTGCGCGGCTGGGATACCGGCCCCTATCTGGGCCAGGAATTCTACCTGGAATACGGCGACATCGACTACAGCGTGACGGTGCCTTGGAACTTCCTGGTGCAGGGATCGGGCGCGCTGGTCAATGCGGGCGAGGTGCTGACCGCGACCGAACGCGCACGCCTGGCGCAGGCGGGTTCGAGCGAGCAGACGGTGATGATCCGGGCCCCCGGCGAGGTCACCGATCCCGCCACCCGCCCGGTGCGGAGCGGGACGCTCACCTGGCATTTCCGCATGCAGAACACCCGCGACGTCGCCTTCGCCGCGTCGGCCGCCTTCGCCTGGGATGCCGCCCGGCTCGATCTGCCGCCGATCAGGCCGGCACCCGGCCGGTTCTCCTGGCTGCCCTCCTGGCTGCC
>CAXSBC010000008.1:46196-193001 GCA_964236105.1 uncultured Acetobacteraceae bacterium
CTCCTGGCTGCCCTCCTGGCTGCCTGGGGCGGATGCGCCGGTTCCGCGGCTGGCGATGTCGATCTATCCGGTGGAGGCGGCGTCGAACTGGGCGCGCTCGACCGAATACGTCAAGCACGCGATCGAATACTTCTCCGGCAAGTGGTACCCGTTCCCGTGGCCGAACGCGGTCAACCTCGCCGGTCATGGCGCCAGCATGGAATATCCGGCGATGGCCTTCGACGGGATCAGCGATTCCGGCCCGGAGCTGTTCTGGATCACCACCCACGAGCTGGGCCATGGCTGGTTCCCGATGATCGTCGGCACCAACGAGCGGCGCTTCGCCTTCATGGACGAGGGCTTCAACACCTTCATCGACGTCTACGCCTCCGACCATTTCAACCATGGCGAATACGCGCCCAAGCGCGATGGCGAATACGCGCCGGGCGGCGGCAATCCGGTCGAGGAGATCATCCCCTGGCTGAAGGACCCGAAGGCCCCGGTGATGCTCAGCCCGTCGGATCTGGTGCTGGAGACCTACCGGCATCCGATCACCTACTTCAAGTCAGCGCTCGGGCTCGTGCTGCTGCGCGAGCAGATCCTGGGTCCCGACCGCTTCGATCCGGCGTTCCGGCGCTACATCGCCGCCTGGGCCTACAAGCACCCGACGCCGTACGACTTCTTCCGCTTCATGGACAGCGAGGCGGGCGAGGACCTGTCATGGTGGTGGCGCGGCTGGTACCAGCACAACTGGACGCTCGACATGGCCATCACCGGCGCCACCTATCCAGACCACGACCCGACCAAGGGGGTGACGGTCAGCCTGATCGACAAGGGCTGGCTGCTGATGCCGGCGACACTGGAGGCGAGGCTCGCCAACGGCAGCCGGATGCGCGTCACCGTGCCGGTCGAGGCCTGGATGAAAGGCGACCGCACCGACGTGACGCTGCCGACCCGCGACGCCGTGCGGTCGGTGCTGCTCGATCCGGACTCGCGGCTTCCCGACGGCGACCGCAGCGACAGCCGGCTCGATCTGACGCCCTAGCCGATCGGTCAGCCTGCCGTGCCAGGCCGACGCGATCTTCCGGCAGGCCGGGCCGATCCGTGCTAGCTCCCTGCCATGGAGACCAAACCACCCGTTCCGCTCGCCATCCTCATCGGCATCCAGACCCCGGAGGTCGATGACGTCGCGCACCTCGCCAACCTCGAGGAGCTCGGGCGCCTGGTCAGGACGCTTGGCTACGAAGTCGTCGGCACGCTGTCCCAGAAGCGCGAAGGCACCGGCAGCGGCGCTGTGCTCGGCAGCGGCAAGCTCGCCGAGCTCTCGGCGATCACCGGCGGCACCGGCATCATCGGATCGATGGCCGTGGCACCGAAATCCAAGGCGCGCGAGCGGTTCGAGGGTGCCGCGGACAGGAAGAGCGCCGACCGGGACGAGCCCGATCCGGAGGCGGCACGCAAGCCGGAGTTCGTGATCGTCGACCACGAGCTCTCCCCAAGCCAGATACGCAATCTGGAGCGCGCGACGGGTGCGCAGGTGCTGGACCGTACCGGCGTGATCGTGGAGATCTTCCACCGCCATGCCAACAGCCGAGAGGCCAGGCTGCAGGTGGAGATGGCGCGCCTGAAATACGTGGCGCCGCGCCTGCGGGAATCCTCGGCCGGCGGCGGGCGGCAGCGCGGCCCGGGTGCGGGCGAGAGCGATCTCGATCTCGATCGCCGCAAGATCCGCGACCGGCTGGCGGAGCTCAAGGAGCAGCTGGAGGATGTGCAGCGCAACAACGACCAGCGCCGCTCGGCACGTCGCGATCAGCTGCGGGTGGCGCTGGTCGGCTATACCAACGCCGGCAAGTCGTCGCTCATGCGGGCGCTGACCGGCAGCGAGGTGCTGGTCGAGGACAAGCTGTTCGCGACGCTCGACACCACCGTGCGCATCCTGCAGCCGGAAACCAGGCCGCGCGTGCTGGTGTCCGACACGGTCGGCTTCATCAAGCAGCTGCCGCACGACCTCGTCGCCTCGTTCCGCTCCACGCTGGCTGAGGCGCTCGAAGCGTCGCTGCTGCTGTTCGTCGTCGATGCGTCCGATCCGACCTACGAGGCGCAGCTCGAGGTGAGCCGGGGCGTGCTGCGGGAGATCGGCGCGGACATCGTCCCGTCCCGCCTGCTGCTCAACAAGACCGACCGCCTCGACGAGGCCACCCAGGCCGCCCTGCAGGCGAGGCACCCGGAGGCGATCCTGCTTTCCGCGCAGTCGGACACGGACGTGCGCCTGCTTCGCGACACGATCGAAGGCTTTTTCGAAGCCGCCATGGTGGAGGACCTGCTCGTGCTTCCCTATGCGAAGCAGGGGTTGATCGGCGAGGTATATGAGAGCGCGCGCGTGCTGTCGGAGGATTATGACGAGCGCGGCCGCCTCCTGCGGGTGCGTGGACTGCCCGGCGCCATCGCACGCCTGCAGAAGGCCCTGTCCACGTCCTGAGCCGGATCAGCGATCGGCGACGTTTGCGGACCGGGACGCTTCCGCACGCTGCGCAATATCGGTGGAGGACGCACAAAACCCGCATTTGCTCATCCGGTCCCTCCAGAAGCGGAAGCGTCGATCAGGACCACCGGTCATGGACGTCATCGCTTGCAGAACAACCATTGAACGCTTGACGGGATGGCGTGAGCGTGAATAGCTAATCTGTAAGTTGCATAACTAGTCAATAGTTAGCACCCGGTGAGGAACGTGGATGAACCTTGGTCTCGACGGCAAGGTTGCCGTCATCACCGGCGGTAGTGTCGGTATCGGTCTGGCGATCGCCGAAGGCCTTGCCGTCGAAAAGGTCAATGTGGCCTTGGCGGCACATGGCCGCGAACGTGCGGAAGCAGAAGCCGCGCGCATCGCAAGCAGTCACGGTGTCACGGCGCATGCCGTCGCCTGCGACGTAAGCACGATATCAGGAACGCAGGCTCTGATCGAGGCCGTGGAGCGGCTTATGGAGGGGCCGACCTTCTCATCAACGATGCCGGCACCGGAAGCAACGAGACCATCATGGAGGCGCCAGACGCCAAATGGCTCTCCTACTGGGAGCTGCACGTCACGGCAGCCGTGCGCCTCGCACGCGGTCTCGTCCCCGGCATGCGCGGGCGCGGTGGCGGGGTGATCCTGCATCACGCGTCAGTCTGCGCGGTGCAGCCGCTCTGTTACGAGCCCGTCTACAACGTGACCAAAGCGACTCTCATGATGTTCTCGAAGACACTGGCGATGGAGCTCATCGGCGATAATATCCGCGTGAACTGCATCAATCCTGGCCTCATTCTTACGCCCGACTGGATAAAGACGGCGAAACAGCTGACCGAGGCGACCGGTGGCGATTGGCAAGGTCATCTCGACGGCGTTGCGCGAGAGCATGCTCCAATCAGGCGGTTTGCAACGCCGGAGGAGCTGGCAAACACCTTTGTCTTTCTGTGCTCGGACCGTGCCAGCTATACCGTCGGATCCACATACTTCGTTGATGGCGGCATGTTGAAAACCCTTTGACCCGAGTGCCGCTCCCGCTCTTGATGGCGCCTTGAGCAGGACCATCGCGGGATCAAGGGCAGGATCCGGTGCGAGAACGATGGAGAATTATGAATGATTGATCGGCCTCGTCGTCTCGCGCTGATGGCACTGACCCTTGTTCTGGGTGCTGCAACCGCCGCAACCGGAGCGCCGCTCGACGTGCCGGCGAAAATCCTGCCGCCGCCCACTGCGGATATCAGCCCGCAGATGCAGGCCATCATCGCCCGGCCCTACAATCCGAACTGGAACCTGCAATACACGACTGGCGCCGAGTGGCGGACGTTTGCGGATAAGCAGGCGGCAGACACCGTCAAGACCATACCGGGGATGCTCGACCGGCTGCATGTGAAGATCGAGCCTTCGACGATCGCCGGGGTGAAGGTCTACGCGATTACTCCCGATGTCATCCCGCCGGAAAACCGGGACAAACTGCTGATCCACGTGCATGGCGGTTGCTACGTGCTGTTTCCTGGCGAGTCGGGAGCGACCGAGGGGATCATGATGGCCGGCTTTGGTCACTACAAGGTCGTGTCGGTCGATTATCGCATGCCGCCCGAAGCCTACTTTCCGTCCGCGGTGGACGACCCGATGGCTGTCTACAAGGAGGTACTGAAGACGCACAGCCCGAAGGATGTGGCGTTCTTCGGCACATCTGCCGGGGGAGCGATCACGCTCGAGATGGTCCTGCGTGCCAAGCAGCTGGGTCTGCCGGCGCCTGGCGCCATCGCACCCGGCACGCCGATGTCTGATGCGACCAAGACGGGCGACAGCTTCGCCACCAATACGATGGTCGACAACGTGCTGGTGTCGCGTGACGGCTTCTGCCACGCGGCGACGAAGACCTACGCGCAGGGTCATGATCTCGCAGATCCGCTGCTGTCACCGGTCAATGGCGACATGCATGGCTTCCCGCCAGCGATCCTGACCACCGGAACACGCGACTTGCTGCTGAGCAACACGGTTCGCGTGCACCGCAAGCTGCTCCGGTCCGGGGTGCCCGCCATCCTCGAGGTCTTCGAAGGCGAGAGCCATGCGCAGTATCAGTTCGACGACACGGTGCCGGAGACCCGGGAGGCATTCACCGAGATCGCAGCCTTCTTCCATCAGCATCTCGGTCATTGACCGACGCTAAGGCCGGGGGGAGGCATACCAGAAGCAGACCACGCATGGGCCGGACTGGCCGGCATCCCGGCGATGGAGGACGGCGATACTCGGCTGCCCATCGCCCTCCCGGTGGTTCGATGCCGTGACAGCGCCGACACCGGCGAGCCTGCTTCAAGCCGATACCAGTCGATCCTGCGAAAGGTAGTTTCTGGTATAGGGAACGGCCGAATGCGTTCTGCACAGCTGTATCTGAAAGTTCAGCTCGTTCTCCCTGCGGAACGCGAGCTCGCAGCCGGCGAGATAGAACTCGAACATGCGGCAGAACCGTTCATCGTAGAGGTCCTTGACGGCCGCGCGATTGGCGGCGAGCCGCTGTCGCCAATGGGCGATCGTGAACGCGTAATGCAGGCGCAGCACCTCGACATCCGTGGCGATCAGGCCTGATCGCTCTATGGCCGGCATCATCTCGCTGAGGGCTGGCGAATAGCCTCCGGGAAAGATGTACTTGGCGAGCCAGGCATTGGTCTCGGACGGGGGCCCGCTCTGGCCGATCGTGTGCAGCAGTGCCACGCCATCATCCTTCAGGCAGCGGGCAACGGTGCGAAAGAACGTTCCATAGTGGTTGATGCCGACATGCTCGAACATTCCAACCGACACCACCCGATCATACCGCCTGGTCTCGCTGCGATAGTCACGCAGCTCGAACCGCACCTGGTCGGACAGACCTTCCGCCGCCGCCCGCTCACGTGCGAGCAGCAGTTGTTCCTGGGAAAGGGTGATGCCGGTGACGAAGGCGCCATGCTCGCGTGCCAGCGTGATCGCAAGACCGCCCCAGCCGCAACCGATGTCGAGCACTTCGAGATTCGGCCGGTCGAGCAACAGCTTTGCCGCAATATGACGCTTCTTCGCAGCTTGCGCCTCTTCGAGCGTCTCCTCGCCGGTCTCGAAATAGGCGCAAGAATATTGCTGATCTGCATCAAGTATGAGCTTGTACAAGCCGGCATCGAGATCATAATGATGCGCGACGTTGCGGATGGCGCGGCGCGTCGGGTTGAACTGGCGCAGCGAGCGCAGCAGATAGCGGGCCCGTGCGCGAATACGCAGAGCTGGATGCTGACCACCTCGCGACAGGTTCAGCACAAGAAGATCGAGCAGATCGTAGATGCTGCAGCCGACCGGTTCGAGGCTGCCATCCATGTAGGCTTCGCCGACGGCCAGCCCGGGATTGAGGAGCACGCCTCTCATCGCCTTGTCATTGCGGAATGCAAGGCCCGCGGTCGGAGTCGAACCGGAACCATAATGCTGCGTATTGCCGTCCGGCCAGATCACGACGAGTCTGCCCTCGTGAATGAGCCGTCTGAGCATGATATCGAGCGCTGTTCGCAACATTTGCATCGGTCTGTTACAATCCGCTGTCTGTCTGTGACGCCCAGCACGTCCGTGCTGCGCTACAGGACGATGAACCCCGTCGTGATGGCTGACAGTGCATGCCGAGGTCGGTCAGTCCCGCTCGTGCCTCAAGGAACGGCAGATCATCGGCATGACATGCGGGAAGATCGCAAGACACTGGAACAGGCTCCTCGACCCTGAGCAAACCGACGAGATCGCGGTGTCACGCTGAAGCAAGGATCCGAAGTCATCCCACCAGCGCCATTCGGGCCAGCGCGACGCGGACCGGGTATCGTGGGCATGGGCGTCCAGTCAAGCTGATCAGGGTCGGCCGTGGCGGTGGACGGTAGTGGCACCGGCACACCAGACCGACTTCCTCTCAACGCCGACGCCAAGCAACGGTTTCTGAGACGGGCTCGACGTTTCTCCGCAATCGGCATGCGCGCGCGACCGGGATGGCTTGCGCAGGACAGCGCTGGTTCGCGCTACTGCGCCAGGTCGTTCAGGCTCAACATCGCCAGCAGCAGCGACGACACGATGCCGGCCACCGCGGCGCCCATGATGACCGTGATGACGGGAACCAGCAGGGCCACGAGACGCTCGACGCGGATGCGGACCTGTGCCTCGTGGATCTCGGCCGCACGCAGCGCCATCGGACCAAGCTGCGCGGTCTCCTCGCCCAGGCGGAGCAGGTGGATGGCGCGTGCCGGGAAGATGCCTGCCGCCTCCAGGGTCCGCGACAGGCCGGCACCTCCCTTGGCGCTCTCGATGGCACGGTCGATGGCGCCGAGGACGGCAAGATTGCCGATCACGTCACGGACGATGCTCATGGCGCCGATCAGCGGAACGCCGTTGCCGAGCAGCGTGCCGAGCGTGCGGGTGAAGCGTGCGGCGAGCACCTCGCGCATCAGCAGGCCGATGGTGGGCAGGCGCAACAGCGTCCGGTCGACGAACAGGCGGGCACGCTCCTGGCGCAGCGCCTGACGGACGAGGATGCCGAGCAGGGCAAGGCCCAGGAGCAGGAACAGGCCGTCGCTGCTCAGGATGTCGCCCGCCGTGATCAGCATCTGCGTGGAGCGGGGCAGGGCGGCGCCGTTCTGCTCGAACAACGGCACGAACTGCGGCAACACGCGGGTCAGCAGCAGGACGATCGAACCGATCGCAGCCAGGGCGAGCATGGTCGGATAGATCATCGCCGACTGCAGCGTGGTGACCAGCGCGCGCTCGCGCTCCATCAGGGTCGCCAGACGCTCCAGCGTCGAGGACAGGTCGCCGCCAGCCTCGGCTGCCCGCACCAGCCCCAGATACAGCCGGGGAAAGCTGTCGGGATAGCGGCCAAGGGCGGCATGCAGCGTCGAGCCGTCGCGAACGGCGGCGCGTATGCCGTCCAGCACGACGCGCACGCGCGGGCCAGGCGCGGTCTCCACCAGGAACCGCATCGCCCGGTCGAGATCCTGCCCGGCGCCGAGCATGACCGAGAGCTCGCGGGTCAGGTTGGTGACCTCCTGGCGCTTCAGGCCGCTGCGGCTGAGACGGCCGATCTCGAACCGCAGGCCCGCTTCCAGCAGACCGCCGCCGGACGGCTCGGCGCGCATCGGGATGTTGCCCTGACGGCGGATCCAGGCGACGGCGTCCGCCTCGGTCGCCGCCACCGTGGTGCCGCGAACGGTCTCGCCGGCGGGGCTGATGGCGGTGAAGCGGAAGCTGGGCATCAGTCGGCAGTGCCTGCGGTCCGCCCCATGGCCGGGGTCCCGCCCATGCTAGTTCTCCGACCGGATGCTGCGCGCCACTTCCTCGATGGTGGTGGTGCCCGCCAGTGCCGCATCCAGCCCGGCATCGAACATGGTCACCATGCCGGCGGAGACGGCGGCCCGCTCGATGACGCTGTGGTCGGTGCGCGCGAAGATCAGCCGCTCGATCTCGGCATCGGGTGCGAGGAACTCCGCGATCGCCTGCCGTCCGCGATAGCCGGTGCCGCGGCAGTTCGGACAGCCGACGGCATGGAACAGGGTGATCGGACGGCGCTCGGTGCGCCGGTCGAGCCCGAAGCGCGCCACCAGCTCGGGTGGCGCCGGCACTTCCTGCCGGCAGGCGTCGCACAGCCTGCGCACCAGCCGCTGTCCCATCACGCCGCGCAGCACCGCCGTCAGCAGGTAATCCTCGACCCCCATGTCGCGCAGCCGGGTGATGGCGGCGGCGGCCGAGTTGGTGTGCAGCGTCGACAGCACCAGATGGCCGGTGAGTGCCGCCTGCACCGCGATCTGCGCGGTCTCCAGGTCACGGATCTCGCCCACCATGATCACGTCCGGGTCCTGGCGCAGGATCGAGCGCAGCAGGGTCGCGAACGACAGGCCGATCTGCGGCTTGATCTGGATCTGGTTGATGCCCTTGAGCTGATACTCGATCGGGTCCTCGACGGTGACGACCTTGCGGGTGATGGCATTCAGCGTGAGCAGCCCGGTATAGAGCGTCGTGGTCTTGCCCGATCCGGTGGGCCCGGTGACCAGCACGATGCCGTTCGGCAGCGCCAGCATCTCGTCGACCCGCGCCACCACGTGCGGCGCCAGCCCCAGCTTCTCGTAGTCGAACGTCACCGCGTTGCGGTCGAGCACGCGCAGCACCACGGTCTCGCCGTGCAGGGACGGGATCGTCGAGACGCGGAAGTCGATCTCCTGGCCGCGCACCGCGAGCTTGATGCGCCCGTCCTGCGGCAGGCGGCGCTCGGCGATGTCGAGCCGGGCCATGATCTTGATGCGCGACGTGATCGCCGGGATCAGCCGCGCGCTGGGGCTTTCCATCTCGTGCAGCACGCCGTCATAGCGGTAGCGCACCCGCAGCCGGTCCTCGAACGGCTCGATATGGATGTCCGACGCGCGCGTCTCCACGGCGCGGAAGATGATCTGGTTGACCAGCCGGATCACCGGCGCCTCGGAGGCAAGATCCTTCAGACGCTCGGCGTCCTCCTCGAGCGGAGCCGTGTCGTCGTCGCCATGGTGCGTGGCGGCGTCGTCGCGGGGATAGAGCCGGTCGAACGCCGCCTCGAGCTCGATCGGCACCGCGATCTCGGACTGCACCGCAAGCCCGGTGGCGGCGGCGATGGCGGACAGCGCGAACGGGTCGAGCGGATCGGCGAGGGCCACGGTCAGCAGGCCGGGCTCGAGTGCCACCGGCAGGGCGCGGACGTCGCGCAGGAAGCGGGCAGTCAGGCGCTCGGAGAGGATCGGCTCGACGGGATAGCGATCGGTGGCGACGACGGGCAGGCCCAGCAGCTCGGCGTAGCAGTCGGTCAGGCCGCGCTCGGAGACCAGCCCGAGTCCCAGCAGGATGGTGTCGAGGCGACCGCCGCTCTCCTCGGCGGCGCGGCGGGCCCGGTCGAGACTGCGCGCGTCGCAGCGTCCGGTCTCGACCAGGAGGCGACCAAGGCGATCGAGCGGCGGTTCGGGATCGGCATGATCGAGGCCGGAACCAGGGCCGGATGTGACGTAATTCATCGTTTGCCTCCAGGGCGGCGGGCACGATGGCGTGGCAGGCCGCGGCGGCGCAAGGGTTCAGCTGGAGATGGCGACGGGGAAGGCGGAGGTCCAGAGCCACAGACCCCACAGGGATGCGGCCAGGCCGGGACCGAACGGGATCGGACTGCCGGCATCAAGCCGGCCCTTGTGCAGGAGTGCCACCATCAGGGTGGCGAGGGCGCCGAGCAGCACCAGCATGGGCAGGTCGCCGGGGCCGAGCCAGGCGCCGCCGGCGGCGAGCAGCTTGGCGTCACCGGCACCGAGCCCGTCGCGGTCGCGCAGGCGGCGATAACTCCAGGACAGCGCGCGGAAGGCGAGAAAGCCGAGGGCGGCGGCGGTCGCATGGCTCGGGAGCGCCGCCGGATCGAGCACGGCGCAGGCGCCAAGGCCGAGCAGCAGCAGCGGCAGGGTGAGCAGGTCGGGAAGACGGAAGCAGCGCCAGTCGATCCAGGCCAGCGCCAGCGCGCCCCAGCCGAGGATGCAGCCGGACCAGAGCCAGGCCGGCGAGACCGCCTCGCCGGCGGCGCGGACGGTAGCCGTGCAGAGGACAGAGCCGGCGACCAGCAGGGCGGCGAGCTCGATCGCCGGATGGGCGGCGCCGATCGGCGCCCGGCAATAGCGGCAGCGGCCGCGGAGCGCCACGTAGCTGAGCAGCGGCACCAGGTCGCGCGGGGCGAGCGCGGTGCCGCAGGCGGGGCAGGCGGAGCGGGCCAGCGCCACCGGCCGGCCCTCGGGCAGACGCATCGCCAGCACGCCGAGGAAGCTGCCGGCGATCGGGGCGACCAAGAGCGGCGCCAGCCAGGATGCCAGGGGAAGCGCCGAGGCAGAGCACGGCATCGGCGCGTATCCGGCGGGCTCCTCTACTTGTTGCAGATCTGGGCAGCGGCGTCGCTGGCGTTGCCGGACGGGCCTGCCGAGCAGAGGTCGTAGTCGTGGCCCTCGCGGCTGGACGGGTTGTGGTAGCTGTAGGGGTGGTTCCAGGGATCGACCGGAAGCTGGTTGCTCTTCACGTAGGGGCCGTTCCAGTTGTCGGCGTCGGACGGCTTGCTGACGAGGGCCTGCAGCCCGTCCTCGCTGCTCGGATAGTTGCCGACGTCGAGCTTGTAGAGGTCGAGGATCTGATCGATGCGCTCGATCGACTGGCGCGCGATCGAGATTTTCGCGCCACCGAGCTGCCGCAGCACGGCCGGCGCCACCAGGGCGATCAGCAGGCCGAGGATGGCGATCACCACCAGCAGTTCGATCAGGGTAAACCCGGCCTCGCGCGACGGCGCGGGCCGGTCGGCACGCAAGGGAGGCTGCGTGCGGAGGCGGTGGGACATCGGTGGCCGGACCTTCTGAGGCAGATTGCGCACCGGTGCGGCACGCCGGCATCAAGTCTAGCGCACCGGACGAGCCAAGGCGATTTCGCGCGGTAACGGTTCCGGGCTAACCTGCCTGCATGACGAACAGGGTCGAGACAGGCTGATGGCGGTTCCGTATCTCGCCTGCATGGGGCTGGTCGCCTCGATCTACCACCTGCCGCCGCGCGTGCTGCCGGCGATCCAGGCGGTCGAGGGCGGCAGTCCGGGCATCGTGCACCAGAACGGCAACAGCACCGAGGATCTGGGGGTGATGCAGGTCAACACCATCTGGCTGCTGCCGCTGTCGCGCTACACCCACACTTCAGTGGCGACGGTCTATACGCGGCTGCGCAACGAGCCATGCTACAACGTGGCGGCGGCGGGTGCGATCATGCGCACCTATCTGGACGAGACGCGCGGCGACCTGATGCGCGCGGTCGGCAACTACCATTCGCATACCGCAGCATACAACGCCGCTTACCAGATGCTGGTGATGCAGTCGGCACAGCGGCTGTTCGTCACCGGCACCGCAACCGCCGAGAAAGGCATGCAGGCAGGGATGCAGCGGACCGTCGCCGAGCGGCTGGCGCTGCAGCGTCGCCTGGTTCGCAGCGCACGCCATCTGCGAGGTTGAGGTTGCCTGAAGCTGAGCAGTGTCGGGCAGCCTGAAGTCCCTGCGTTTGCCATAACTGGAGCATGGCTCCAGTCGCATAGGCTTACCGATGCTGATCCGGTTTGTTGTTCAACGAGCCTCTTTATCCGATCGGATGATCCCGTTCGATCGGACAGCGCTTCAGGGGCCGCCTTCTCAGACACGTCTTGAGATCGAATTGACCGGAACATGACGTCGTTTCCTTCTCGCAGCCGGCTATTCCAGTCACCTTGTAGATGAGAAGATCGTGCCGAAGTCAGACCCACGGTCGTCAGCTATTGAACGGAGAAACAACTGAGTGACAAGTGCAGGTAAAAGCGATCATATTTTATTGGAGAGACTCACAGTTGGTGGCCTCTTCTCTGATCTTTCCAGCTATCTTGAACTTGGTATCAAAATGGTTGAAGGCTGGCTTTCGCCGACAACTGCCTCGATGATATCGCGATTGCTGATCGAACAAGTCAATGGCGGCTTACGCGGCGATGTATGCGAGATCGGCGTTCATCATGGGAAGCTTTTCCTGATCCTTGCCAATGCTACAGTCGCCGACGAGCATGCGGTAGCTGTGGATGTCTTTGATGACCAGGATAAGAATATAGATAAATCAGGATGTGGCAATCGTCTCATATTCGAGCAAAACCTGGCTCTTCATGCACCTGCTGCGGCTGTTGAGATCGTTCAGGAATCCAGCCTCGATTTAGCACGGCATGGCTTCCTGTCGCGCCGGTTTCGCTTCATCTCGATTGATGGAGGCCATACAGCATCTACCGTAGCAAACGACCTGCAACTCGCCGAGCGCACGCTGATCAAGGGCGGTATCGTTGCGCTGGACGACATCCTAAGTAGTCATTGGACTGGTGTGCTGACCGGACTTTCCGTCCATGTCGCTCGGGGTGGAACTTTGGTCCCGTGCGCCCTGTTGCCAAACAAACTGCTGCTGACCACCGACGACATCGCGGCAACTCAATGCAAAGCATTGTTGCAGCGCCTGTTTCCGCTTGCCCTCGCTAAGACCGGGCTGGAATTCCTGAGCGGCACGGTAGATACCTATGAGGAACACCAACATTATAGTCGCGAGGACAACCGCAATTTACGTTTCGCACTTGATAAGCTGGAACGTGAGCGAGACGAGCTTGAAACACAGCTGGGCGCGATGCGTGAGGATGTTGCGGAGCTGCAGCTTTCACGTAACACCTTGACAGGACAGCTGGCGGCGATGGAGGCCCATGTCGTCAAGCTGCGGACGAGCACATCGTGGCGCATGACCGGTCCGCTTCGTAGGATCGTGGCTTTTGTCCGGAGCAAGGCGGATACCCCGCCTGAAGAGCGCTGATCCATATCGCGCGCACAGCCCGACCGGCTCGCTACGGCATGCTGAGGCTGTCATATCCGGACCCGCCATCACGTCAGACAACAGGCTCCTTGATCAGTCGGTTGATCAGGTCGTCAGTCCAGACACCGACGGGACGGAGGATTGCGTTCGGCGTCGCAGGCGGTGACCGAAGTGAATCGTCGGCCGCTCGACCAGCCGGTGCAGCGCTCCCGCAAGGGCCATGGCGAACAGGACTGCGAGGATCGCCGCCAGGCCGTAAGGGAGGCCGCAGCCCAATACGAGGAAATTGATGGTGGTGAAGCCGACGATGGCATGGATCAGGTAGAGCGGGTAGCTGATCGCCGCAAGCGCATCGAGGGCACGGTTGGGACGGAAGCGTTGGCGTAGCCGGTAGCACGCGGCGAACACCGCGACCGCGATCGCGAAGCTCGCGGTGTGCGGTGAGTGGAAGGCGAGCGCGTTGGGCCCGAGCGCATAGCTCAAAAAGAACAGCACGAGCAACGCCAGCACGCCGACCACCAGCGTCCGGGTGGAGAGAACGCCCTCGTGGTGATAGTGGAACAGCGTGCCGATCAGGATGAAGCCGAGATACATGGCCTCGCTCACCAGGTCCGGCGGCAGTCGGATCACGCCGCGTTCCTCAAGGACGCTGAGCAGCAGGGCGCCAGCCGCCACGGCCAGCAGCGGCCAAACCCGGAAGCGCAGCAGGACGGTGCGCAGGAGTGCAGCCAGGAGGTAGAACTTGACCTCGATCGACAGCGTCCAACTCACCCAATCAACCGCCGGCCGGCCGAGCAGCGTCTCAACCAGCAGGCCGTTCACCAGGTAGCTGCCAATCCCGTAGGCGGGCGGCCGGTGCCAGTATCGGCTGCTGGCGACGATGACGGCAGCCTCGATCAGGAGTGCTGCCCAGAAGGTCGGATAGATGCGAAGCGCACGGGCGAGCAGGAACCGGCCCGCTCCGGAACGCTGCAAAGAGAACGGAATAACGAAACCGCTGATCAGGAAGAACGTCGCGACGCCGAACTTCCCCAGATCCAGCCAGGGCGGATAGACCCAGATGGCCACCGGGCTGATCGGTCCGGTGAGCGGCGGTGCGGCGACCACCCAGGAGACATCCCGGCGAAAATACTGCACGACCGTGGTGTAATGCACCAGCACGACACACAGGACGCACAGCCCGCGCAACTGGTTGGCGAAGATGATCCTGGTGTTGGACCGCACGCTCTCGACCCCGTGTATGCCGGGCGGACACGCTGCCTGGGCCGACGGGTTAGACCGCCTCCGCCGCGCCGTGTCGAGGCCGCACCGTGTCGGCCGGGGCCACATGGCAGCAGCGATCGACTGGACCATGATTACTATGTCGCATATCCCTTAACAGAGCGTTAGATCACGATTTGTTTATGACTAGGTAGCGCTATTTTACGCTTGGACATGCATCGCCGAATGCATCGGCCTCGTATCGTCGAATGAATGGCGTCAGACGTCATCCGCCCTTCTGCCTTGCCCTCGGCTAGGCCAGGACGCAACTTTGTACGGGGACGTTCACATGGCTGGACACGAGACGATTTCGGCGCTCGTCGGGAGCAGCGGCCTGGGCCGCCGCGGCCTGATGAAGGGCGCCGGCCTGAGCGCCGTGGCGCTGGGCACCATCGGTGGCGCCACTGTAGGCACCAGCACTGCCGCCTCCGCCGCTACCTTGACCGACGCGGACGTCCTGAACTTCGCGCTGAACCTCGAGTATCTGGAAGCCGAATATTACATACGCGCTACCACCGGACAGCCGCTGTCCGCCTATGTCTCGGTCACCGGGTCCGTCGGAGCCCAGGGCGGCGTGACCGGCGGCTCGCTGGTTCCGTTCCAGAATCCGGCACTCGCCTACTACGCGTTGCGTATCGCCAATGACGAGCTGTCGCACGTCCGCTTCCTGCGCCAGGCGCTGGGATCGGCCGCGATCGCCGAGCCTGAGATCGACTTCATCGCGAGCTTTGCCAACCTCGCCATCGCGGCTGGGCTGGCAGAAGCCGGCGGCACTCCCTTTAACCCGTTCGCCGACGAGGTGAGCTTCCTCCTCGGCGCCTACATCTTCGAGGATGTCGGCATAAGCGCCTATGCTGGTGCCGCCTCCTCGCTGACCTCGCCGGACAATCTGGCCTACGCCGCCAGCGTGCTTGCAGTCGAGGGCTACCATGCCGGCGCGATCCGCGGCTACCTGTCCCGCATCGGTGCAGGCAACGCCACCAATGCGATCTCGGCACTGCGCGCCAAGCTGTCCAACGCAGCGGACGACAACGGCACCGCCATCACCGGCAACCCCTACAATTTCAACAACGTCGATTACAACGGAACATCCTTCCGGCGCACGCCGCAGCAGGTCCTGAACATCGTCTATGGCGGCCAGTCCGCCACGGCCGGATTGTTCTTCCCGCTCGGCGTCAACGGCGCCATCACCAGCTCCGCCGTCTGACGATCTCCAGCCACATGCGCGCATCCGGCCGCAGGATCGCTCACGTGCGATCCGCGGCCCCGAGTTCCGTAAGGGAATAGTTCCATGCTCGATACGAACAATCAGCCCGAGGCCCGCCAGCTCCCGGAGCCGGCCGAGGCCGAGACCAATGGCCGTCGCGTGGTCATGCGGCGAGCCGGCTTCGGTCTTGTCGGGGTCGCCGCTGCCGGCTTGCTTGCCAGCCGGCCTGCAAGGGCGACGACCGCCACCGACGAGGCCATCTTCAACTTCGCCCTCAACTTTGAGTATCTCGGCGCCGAATACTATCTGCGCGCGGCGACGGGAAAGCCCCTGAGCAGTTTCGCCGCCGTCACCGGCGTCGGCACGCAGGGCACCGTCAGCGCGCCTACCGGTCCGGTCCCGTTCCAGACCGAGGCTCTGGCCTATTACGCCCAGAGGCTGGCACTCGACGAGCTCGGCCACGTGCTGTTCATCCGCGAGGCGCTGGGCAGCGTCGCGATCGCGGAGCCGACGATCGATTTCGTCGATGCCTTTGCAGGGCTGGCGGTCAGCGCCGGCCTGGCCGAGCCCGGTGGTCCTCCCTTCAACCCGTTCGCCAGCGAGGTGGCCTTCCTGCTCGGCGCCTACGTGCTGGAGGATGTCTGCGTCACGGCGCTTGCCGGCGCGGCAGCCCTGCTGACGATACCGAACAACATCGCCTATGCCGCCAGCCTGCTTGGCGCCGAGGGTGGCCAGGCCGGCGCGATCCGCGGCTATCTGGCAGAAATCGGCGCAGGTGCTGCGACCAACGCGATCTCGCTGCTGCGGGCGACGCTGAGCGGCACCTTCGACAACGGCACCGATGCCGACGGCAACCCGTTCAACTTCACGAACGTGGATTACAATGGGCTGGTGGCACGCCGCACAACCAGCCAGGTGCTCTCGATCGCGTATTCCAATAATGCCGTAGGCACCAACAAGGGCGGCTTCTTCCCGAGTGGCGTGAACGGCACCATCACCACGGTCTGATCTTCAGACCGTCTGCCGGGCCCGTCGGTTCCTTTTCCGGGAACTGGCGGGCCTTTTTTCTGATCTCAATCCCCGAACCGCCGTTCCTGGATCAAGCCGTCGACCAGCCCCAGCAGGCGTCGCGCCGTATCCGGCCACTGGCGCGCTGCGGTCCAGGCCTGTGCCGCCGTCGCAACCGTCGTGCGCAGCGAGGCGTCGCGCAGCAGACGATCGAGACCGCACTCGATGTCGGGGACAGCGATGCTGTCGAAGCGGAACACCGCGTCGCCCAGCTCCTCGAACAGCGCGATCGGGGTGACGGCGACCGCGACGCCGGTGTTGAGCGCGCCGCGGACGGCGCCGCTGGCTGCCTCCCGCGATGGCCGATAGGGCAGCACCACCAGGTCGCAAGCGGCCAGCCGCTGAAGCGATTCGCCGTGCTCCAGGAACTCGGTACGGAACTCGATGCTGGCCGCGATCCCCAGCCGGTCTGCCAGCGCACGGCATCGATCGATCTCGTGGCGCGATTCGGGCGCGTCATAGGCGGCGTTCATCAGCAGCAGGCGAAGATGGGGCCAGCGCGGACGCAGTCGGGCGACCGCCTCGATCAGTGCATCGATACCCTTGCCTGGCAGGAAGAAGCCGTAACAGCCGATGAGTGGCCCGGGTGCCTCCTCCGGCTGCCAGGTCCGTGCCGGCCGGCTGGGCAGCGACGGCCCGACCGCATGCGGCAGCAGCATCACGTTCCGGGCCAGCCCGAGCCTGCCCAGCCGATCCTGGTCGGCCACCGTGTGCACCAGCAGCCGGTCCAGTCGCGACAGCCCTTCCAGGACGGAAGTGCGATCGAGTTCCGGCAGCTCCAGAAGCTCAAGGGTGTTGTGCAGCGTCGCCACCAGGACGCGGCCCTGCAGCGCCGGGTGCAGCGCCAGCTCGGCCAGCACGGGAAACGAGAGCAATCCGGGCTGGTGCTGCACCAGCACCGCCTCCGGATCGTCGGCTGCGATGGCGGCTGCCAGCGGCGCCACGGTGCGGGCCTCGCCGACGTGCCAGCAGGGCCAGAAGGACTGGTCGATGCCGGATGGGTCGGCCGGGGTGCGCCGATCGCACAGCACGCGGATGCGGCGGCGCGAGGCCTCGTCGCCGAGCCCGCTCAGCAGGTGCCGGGAGTATTCGGCGATGCCGCAGCGCAGGTTCCAGGTCGAGACCCAGGCGATCCGCGCCGGCGGCGAGGGCGGCTCGGACAGCAGCGCGACGGCGAGGCGGGCATAGGCGTCGGCCAGCCCGGCTGGCGTCGGCACGAGCGGCGGCGGCGGCAGCGTCCGCGCGGATGCCGCCGCCGCGTCGCGCAGGGCGGCAACCAGATCGTCGCGGTCCGGCTCCAGCCACATCGAGCCTGGAGCGGCGACGTGGCTGCCGGAGGGCACCGGGCGGCAGCGCAACGAACGAACTCCCGGCAGCGGACCGTCGTCGTCGGCACAGAAATCCATGTGGCCGCCGGCGCCGGTCACGATCAGCCCGAGGCCGGCGGCGAGCGCCTCCGCGGCCGGCAGGTTGTAGCCTTCGCCGCGGCTTGGCAGCACCATGGTATCGGCGTCGGCATAGAGGCCGAGCAGGGCGGCGTCGTCGAGGTCGCGGTCGATCAGCTCGACCGGGGCCAGGCCCGGATCGGCGTCCCGCAGCGCCTGCAGCAAGGCGGCGACCTCGTTGTGCGGATTGGGGAAGCCCTTGATCACCAGCCGCACCGGGTCGCCGGCGCGGAAGGCGGCGGCCCATGCGGCCAGCAGCACGTCGATGCCCTTGCGCGGGAAGCAGGACGAGACGTGCAGGAAGCGGTGCAGGGGCGCCGGTCCCGCCGCGGGCCAGGCGGAGCGGCTCGCGCGGAGCGCCAGGAACGGCTCCAGCCGCATGGCCGGGGGGATCACCCGGACCGGGATCGCGAGTCCGGAGTCCAGCAACGCCCGCTGCACGAAGCGGGTGGGTGCCACCACGGCGTGGAAGTTCGCGTTCAACGTGGCGATCGTCGTCGCCGGCAGCAGGCTCTCCTCCCAGAACAGCAGCGCAACCGCGACGTCGCCCGGACGCGGCGGCACATGCACCGGATAGTGCTGGCTGATCACCAGCTCCGGCCCGGTCGGGTGCGGCGGTCGCCGCGCCAGCGCTGCAATCGCGTCGGCCTGGGCGACAGGGACGCCGGACAGGTCGAAGGTGGCGGCTCCCTCCACCGGCAGCAGCCGCACCCGACCGGGCCGGGCTGTCTCGAGCGCCAGCGTCAGGTCGCGGTTGATGGCGGCCAAGCTGTAGCTGCCGTTGACGTGGCCGGTGACCGAGAACCGCAGGTTGGCGTCGAGCCGAGCCCCGAGGCCGGGCTCGTCGGGCAACGCGGCGCCGGCCCGCAGCAGCGCCTCGCCCAACACGGCGCGCTGCCGGCCCAGCGCGAACGTGGCGAGTCGCTCGGCGCCGCGGGCGCGCAGCGCAGCGCGGGCGGCCGGGTCTTGCGCCAGCTCCAGCATCGCTGCCGCCACCACCGCTGGAGCCGCATCGTCGTCGAGCAGCCGCCCAGCGCCTGCGAGCGTGTAGGGAACGGCGCCGCTGGCGAGCGCCAGCACCGGCACGTCGTGCGCCATCGCCTCCACCAGCGGCACGCCGAAGCCCTCGTGCCGGCTCAGCGAAACGTAGAGGTCGGCCTCGGCGTAGCAGCGGTCGAGCGCGTCGTCGTCGATGCCGCCGGTAAGCCGCACGTGCGCGTCCAGGTCCAGCTCGGCGACGTCGCGGCGCAGCCCCTGCAGGAATGGATCGGCATCGCCGTCGTCGCGGCCGACCAGCACCAGCCGCGATGGCCGGTCATGGCGGGCGCGGAAGGCGGCGTAGGCGCGCACCAGCTCGCGCTGGCCCTTGGCGGCGTTGATGCGGCCGACGAACAGCAGGGTGAACATGTGCTCGTCATCCGCCGCCACGGCGGCGCGGGCGGTGGCGGCGCGGGCGCGCAACCGGTCGATATCGAACAGCAGGGTACAGGTCCGCACCGGGGCCAGTCCGAGCCGGCGCAGCTCGATGGCGTTGTAGTCGCTGTCGGTGAGCGCCGCCCGCACCTGGCCGCGGCAGGCGGCGAGCTGGGCGCGGCCGAGCTCGGCGTAGTGCGCCAGATAGGGGTGGCGGGCCAGCAGCGCGGTCGGCGTGATGTTGTGGTAGAGCAGCACCTTGGGGGCAGGCAGCGCCAGCAGCTCCGGGAAGCGGTCGTAGCCCATCGAGTGGCGCAGGATCAGCACGTAGCCGTCGTGGCGCGGAAGCTGCTCCATCGGCAGGAGCTCGTGCGCGAGGGCAGCGGGCGGCTTCTCGGTATAGATATCGCTCTCGTAGCCCATCGTGCGAAGCAGCCCGCGGGTCAGCAGCATGGCGTTGGTGATGGCATCGCCGACCGCGGAGCCGGAGTGGAACTGGTGCACCGCGACGAGCCCGTCGGGACGGATCCCGGCAGCGATCGACGGCGGCGGCAGGATCGGCAGAGCCGGCAGCCCGGCCGGCGGCTCTGCATCGTCCGGTTCGGGCGCCGGCCGGTCGACGGACGCCGTCGGCACGGCCTCCGGCACCGGCGAGGCCTGTCCGATGGCGTCGGTCGACGAAGGCCGGACCAGCGGACCCGGCGATGCATCGGCCTCGTCGGGCCCGCGCAGGCGCAACACCGTCCAGCGCAGCGGTGCGGTCAGGCGCCAGGACCGGCTGGTCCGCAGCGCGTCGAAGGCATGGCTCGCCGCCTGGAGGCGCAGGTGCGTCTGCTGCAGCTCGTGCCGCGCCTCGTGCAGGACGTGCTCGGCCGCCTGGAGGCGCAGGTGCGTCTGCTGCAGCTCGTGCCGTGCCTCGTGCAGCGCCTGGCGCGTGTCGCCCAGGGTCTGGTCGCGGGCATCGGTATCCCGGTGCGCTTCGGCGACGCTCTCGCGCAGCCGGGCGAACTCGTGTGAGACCCGCTCCGTCAGGCGTTCCTCCCGCTGCGCGCCATCGCGCAGCCCGGCTTCCGCCGACCCCAGGGCCGCCCGCAGCGTGCCGAGTTCGAGCTCGGCCGCGCCGAGGCGCCGGATCCAGCCGCTGTCGCCGGCGCGCAGGAAGTCGTCGAACACGTTGGGCTGGATGCGGAAGGCCGGCGCCAGCTGCTCCAGCCGCTCGCGCGACACGTAGTAGCGGTTGAGCCCGTCGAACCACACGAACACGTAGTCGGCTGCAAGCAGCAGCGGCTCCCAGTCGGCATGGGTTTCCCGCGTCGAGAGCGGCGCCGTCGCCTCGGCCAGCACGATCCAGGGGCGGAACGCGACCAGATCGGCGCCTTGCAGCACCGCCTGCTCGGCACCCTCGACGTCGATCTTGAGGAAATGGATCTCCGGTGCCGCATGGAGCCGGCAGATCTCGGCCAGGGTGCGCACCGCGATGGTGGTCTCTCGCACCGGATAGCTGCCGGCGGCCTCGCGCGCGACCGCGGCGTCGAGGGTGGACAGGCCGGTGCCCTCGACGGCGAAGAACGGTGCCGTGCCGGACGTGGCACCCAGCGCCAGCTGCAGCGTGATGTCGCGCGGCCGTGCCGCACGCAGACGGGCGGCCTCCTCGACGAGCGGCTCGATGTTCACGCCGCTCCAGCCGCGGTCGTAGAAGGCGCGGGTGACGCTGTCGATGTCGGGATGCTGGGCGCCGACATCGATGTAGAAGCCGCGCTCCACCGCGCCCAGGGCGCGCCAGAGCAGCACGTCCTCGCAGTTCTGCGCATACGAGACGAACGTCATGGGCAATCCCGCACTGCGCTGTCCTTACGTGCAGGTTCCGGGCACGGATGCGGTCCGACAGGCCTCGCCGTCATGCCAGGTGCGACGTCCGGCCGAGGGGATGGTCTGCCGGCGGGGCGGCGATGGATGAACGAGGCCGGCCCTGGTCGATCGCCCGCAGCATGGCGTGCGCGGACTCGTCCCAGCTCACCGGCCTGAACTCCGCCGCCACCCGGGCGGCCCACGCCTCGGTGTCGTCGGCATCCTCGATGGCGCGGCGGATGACGCGCAGCGCCTGGCTGGCGTTCTCGGGGTCGAAATAGCGCGCCAGCGTGCCGCCTGCCTCCGGCAGCGCGCTGGCGTCGGAGATGATGCAGGGCCGGCCGAAGCCCAGGCTCTCGGTCACCGGCAGGCCCCAGCCCTCGTAGAAGGACGGAAACACGGTGAACAGGCAGCCCTCGTAGAGCCGCTCGAGCTCGCCGTCCTGCGGGTTCTCGATCAGCACCAGCTTGCCGTCGAGATAGTGGGCGTTGCGCAGCTGCTGCATCAGGTCGTCGACGAGCCAGCCGACCTTGCCGGCGAACACCAGGGTCGGCACCCGCTCGGCCGGCATCTCCTCGAGCAGGCGGCGCCAGACCCGGAACAGCAGCGCATGGTTCTTGCGCGCCTCGATGGTGGAGACCATCAGCACGTAGGAGCGGGCAGGCGGCAGCCGATCGGTGCGGGCCGTCGCCGGCACGTCGCCCGGCTGGCCGACCGGACGGCTGAAGCCGGTGCCGACCGGGATCGCCACCGGGGCCGAGCGCAGCGCCAGGCCGGCGCGGGCGGCGAAGCGGATCAGGTCCTGGCCGGTCGCCTGGCTGATGGTCAGCAGCATGTCGGCCTGCGGCAGCAGCGCGCGCGCCCAGCGGTTGAAGCGCAGCACCAGGTTCTGGTCGCACCATTCCGGCCGCAGCAGCGGGATGATGTCGTACATCAGCACGGCGATGCGCAGCTGCAGGGTCTCGCGCACCTGCGACACCAGCTCGCCATAGAACGGGTGGAACCAGGTCGAGCCCAGCACCAGCAGCACGTCGCCGGGCTCCGCGGTATCGGCAAAGGCGGCCACGGTCAGGCCGCCGTCGCCCGGCGCGTCAGGGCCGGCCGGCGCCGCCCGTCGTGCCGACAAACGCAGCCGGCCGAGACGATCGGCCGCGATGCCGCCCAGCCTGCCGGCAGCCCGCAGGCTCTCGCCCTGCGACTTCACCAGGCTGACCAGCGGCTGGCGCACGTCGAGCGGGATGCGATACGCGATCCGGCGCGCGAGGCCCGGATTGGCCGCTCCCGCCGCGTCGTCCGCCTCCAAGGCTGCCGGCGCGCGGGGCCGCGTGCCGCGTCGGCCGGGAACGGCCGGCGGCGCCGCCGTCAGCCGGGCATGCAGCGCGTCGATCTGGGCGAACGGGATCGCCTGGAAGCTCTGCTGCGACGGCGCGTGGCGGACGAAGCCGACCCGGTCGCGGGTCTCGGGCAGCAGGGCCAGCGACCGGCAGAGCTCGAACTCGATCCGCTGGATCCCGCTCGGTCGCGTATTGAGGGCGGAATACTGGAACAGGTCCTCGACATCGACCCAGATCCTGTTGGGCACGCTGCTCTCCCGCTCCGGTCCGGATCCGGCAGCGGGCCGCCGGGTTCCATGCAGTCCGGCGACGACCAGCACTTTGCGCTCGCTGGTCGGCACTGCCATGATCGGCGACGTCGCGCACCCCGCCACATCCGGCCGGGGGATGCGCCATCCGGAGCGATGCGTCAACGTGGCCGTGCTGCAGAACGAGGATGGCGGGACCGGGACGATGCGGAGCACAGCGCGCCCGCCGCCGGCTGAGCCGTGGAACGGCGCCTTTGCGGAGGTCGCGAACGCGGACGACATCTTCCACTGCTTCCGGCTGCTGCTCGGCCGGCTGCCGAACCGGGAGGAGTGGCCCGGACACAGCATGCGGGTCGGCGAGCCGCTCGATCAGGTGGTGGCGAGCTACGTGAACTCGCTCGAGTTCTCCAACCGCGCGCTGCAGGCCTCGACCGCGCTCGGCGCGGTCACGCTGGCGCAGCTGCCGCGGTTCCGGATCTACGTCCAGGACGACGACGCCGCCGTCGGCCGCTACGTGCGCGAGGACAACTACGAGACCGACGTCACGGCGGTGTTCGGCCGCCTGCTCCGGCCCGGATCGGGCGTTCTCGATCTGGGCGCCAACATCGGCTACTTCACGATGCTCTCGGCTGCCCTGGTGGGACCATCCGGCTCGGTGGTCGCGGTTGAGCCGAATCCGGCCAACGCGCGGATGATCGAGGCCAGCCGGCGGGCCAACGGCTTCGACACCATCACCGTGGCGCAGGTGGCGGCGGGTCCGGCGCCGGGGCTGCTGGCGCTGCACCGGGCGCATTCCAACGGCACCACCTCGGCGCCCCCGGACGGGGCGGCGGCCCTGCTCGATGCCGAGACCGTGGGCTGCGTGCGCGCCGATTCGCTGGTGCCGCCGGGACGGCGCATCGACCTGATCAAGGTCGACGTGGAGGGTGCCGAGTATCTGGCGCTGAGCGGCTGCACCCGGATCATCCGGCGCTGGCGGCCGGCGATCGTCACCGAGTTCAGCCCGTCGCTGATGCCGGGCATCTCCGGCCTGTCGGGGCCGGCCTATCTCGACTGGCTGCGCGGGCTCGGCTACCGGCTCGGCATCGTGATGCCGGACGGCAGCGTGCGTCCGGCGGACCCGGCCGCGATCATGGCCGAGCATGCGAGGCGAGGAACCGACCATCTCGACCTGCTGGCCGAGCCGCGCCGACGCCCCGGGCGCCTGCGCGCACGCATCGGCCGGTTGCTGCGGCGGCGATCGTCATGAAGCCGGCCGGCCGTCGGCTCCTGCCGCTGCTCGCCCTGGCCCTTGCCCAGGCCGGCTGCGCCGCGCGCGGCTGCGACAACCCCTATGTGCTCGCGTTCGTGGATGCCGCCGACCGCAGGGCGGATCTGTCGCATCTCGGACTGGTGCGCGACGGCGATGCCGTGCGGACCGATCCGGGCATGACGGCGAACACCCGGCGCTGCACGATATGGGAGCGGGTGCGCAATCCGGCCTACGCAACCGCGCCGGATCAGCCGGCGGCGCTGCTGCGGCCGCAGCACTACACGATCACGCAGATCGACGATGGCTGGCGCGTCGACGGGCTTCCGCCCTGAGCGGACCCGTGCAGGCCCGGCTCAGGCGGACAGGCCGGACAGCATGTGATAGGCGCGATTGAAATAGACCAGCGCCTCGGCCGGATCGCCGAGGCGGATCTCCTGGATGGCGCAGAAGATCACGCTGTGGGTGCCGACCTCGACCACGTTGGCGATCGTGCAGTCGAACGAGGCCAGCGCCTGGTCCAGCACCGGAGCACCCGTCACGCCGGTGGTCCAGGAGCCGCTGGTGAAGCGCTCCTCCATCTCCAGCTTGCCTGCGAACGCGACCGAGATGTCCTTCTGCGCATGCGCCAGCGTGTTGATGCAGATCGGCCCGCCCTGCACGAAGGATGGCCGGGACCGCGAGCTGCGGTTGATGCAGGCCAGCAGCGTCGGCGGTTCGTCGGTCACCGAACAGACGGCCGACGCGGTCAGACCATGCCGGCCCTTCTCGTCCTGCGTGGTGATGACGTTCACCGCGGCCCCCAGCCGGGCCATCGCCTCACGGAAGATCATGGCGTCGATGCTCATTCTGCTCTCCTGCGCTGTCGCATCTGCCGGATGCCTGCTCTGCTCATGGGCGAAGCCGTCAGCGCGATCAAGTGCGCCGGCCGGCCGCGCCATCAGCCGCCTGGCTGGCAGGTTATAGGCCCGAACCCCCTGTGAACTACATCCCGATCGCCTGCGACCACATGGATCGGCCGGCCGGGAGCACGGTGGCGCTCAGCCGCGGCCACCCTGGGTCTGGCCCGCGCGTGCCAGTCGGTATCAATCCCTGTCGGCCCGCCTCGCGATCGGGGAGCGCACAGCGAGCTGGCGCGAGCGGCCGGCATGGCCGCCTGAAACTCGATCAGGCGCCGGCGTTGAGGTTGCATGGGGGACATGCGGGCGATCATCGTCATCGGCGCTTCGGCAGGCGGCGTCGAGGCCATCGGCAAGCTGGTCGCCGCGCTGCCGCCGGATCTCGATGCCGCCCTGTTCGTCGTGCTGCATATCGGCACGCACAAGAGCGAGCTGCCGTTCCTGCTGAACCAGCCGGGAAACCTGCCCGCCAGCCATGCGGTCAACGGCGAGCCGATCGATCGCGGCCACATCTACGTGGCTCCTCCCGACCATCACATGGTGCTTGAGCAGGGCGTGATCCGCCTGACGAGAGGGCCGCGCGAGAACTGGGCGCGGCCTGCGGTGGACCCCTTGTTCCGCAGTGCCGCGAGGTCCTACGGCTCCAGTGTGATCGGGATCATCCTGACCGGCGGGCTGAATGACGGCACGGCCGGCCTGTTCGAGATCAAGCAGCGCGGCGGACTGACCATCGTCCAGGACCCGGATGATGCGGCGGACCCGGGCATGCCGCGAAGCGCGCTGCAGCACGTCGCCGTCGACCATCGCCTGCCGCTGCACGAGATCGCGCCGCTGCTGACCGAACTGGTCGCCGGCACAAGACCCGCCATTGCCCTGTCAGGCACTGCCTTTGTATCGGTCCAGGCCGGGAGCGAGGACATGACCGCGGACTACAGACTCGACGACCCTGTCGCCGTGACCTGCCCGGATTGCGGCGGTGCGTTGCGCAGGACCGAACTCGGCACGCTCGCCCAGTTCCGCTGCCATATCGGTCACGTCTACACGGCCGAGGTGATGGTGGCGGCCCAGTTCGAGGCGATGCAGTGGGCGCTGGAGGCCGCCATGCGCTCGCTGAGCGAGCGTGGCGAGCTCTGCCGTCTGATGGCGGATCGAAGCCGGGTGGCGGACAATGCCGGTTCGGCCACGCAGTGGGCGGGAGCCATGCGCGAGGCCAAGGAGCGGACCGGCGTGATCAGGCAGCTGCTCGAGAAGGACTGGTCGCATCCCGGAGACATCGGCCTCGTGGCGCCCTCAGGCGGGTAGGCTCGCGCGGCTTGCCGCGGTTGCGGACCGGTTGCAGAGAGCCTGCACGCGCGCCTCGAGTTCCCGGGTCGTGAAGGGCTTGGTGAGCCGGGGCTGATCACGGAAGGCTTCGGGCAGCGCCCAGTCGCCGTAGCCGCTTGCGAAGACGAACGGGATGTCGCGCGACATGAGCTGCTCGGCGACCGGAAAGGCCTGGCCGCCCCGGATGGTGACATCCAGGATCGCCGCATCGAGCGGCTCGCCGGCAGCCAGGCGAAGCGCCACGTGCAGCTTGCCCACCGGACCGACCACGATGCAGCCGAGGCTCTGCAGCGCCTCCTCGATGTGCAGGGCGATCATCATGTCGTCCTCGACCACCAGGATGCGACAGCCGGCCAGGGGGGTGAGCGCTGTCAAGATGTTCCTCCGTCAGTATCCGCCTGCATCAGGCGGCCGATCTCGTCGTCGAACGGAATGACGATGCTGCATCGCAGGCCGCCGGGCGCGAAGTCCCGCCTGACCTCGGCGTCAAGCTCGTGCGCCAGGGTCCGCTCGATCAGCGTGGTCCCGAACCCACGCCGCGTCGGCACTGACACCACGGGGCCGCCCGCCTCGGTCCAGCTGAGCATCAGCGTCGCGAGCTGGGCGACCGTCGAGATGCTCCAGCCGATCGCCAGCTTGCCCGAGTCGACGGACAGCGCGCCATACTTGACGGAGTTGCTGGTGAGCTCGTGCAGCGCCATCGCCAGAGCCAGGCCGGCCCTCGGCGTGAGCGCGATGTCGAGCCCCTGGATGGTGACACGACCGTCGCTGGAACCGTATGGCGCGAGCTCGGTGTCCAGGATGGCCCGAAGCGACACCTCGCCCTGTCCGGACTGGGTGAGCAGGCTGTGCGCCTTGGCGATGGCCTGCACCCGGCCATTGACCTCGACGGCGAAGGCCGCCGGCGTCGCGGTCGTCCTCAAGGTCTGGGCTATCACGGACGTCACGATCGCCAGGATGTTCTTGACCCGGTGGTCGAGCTCGCCGAGCAGCAGGACTGCCTTCTGTTCCGCTGCCTTGCGCGCCCTGATGTCGCGCGCGACCAGGGACACGCCGGTGACCCGCCCGTCCGTTTCCCTGACCGGCGAGAGGGTGACGGCGACATCGATCGCCCCGCCGTGTCCGCCGCTGCCGGCGCATTCGAACACCGGAAGCTGCCCGCCCCGCTGCAGGGTTTCCAGCATGTCCGACCAGTCCCAGGGCAGCGCCCGCCTGACCAGTGTCGGCATCGGTTGGCCCACGGCCTCGGACGCCGATGTGCCGAACAGACGGCTGGCACCCTCGTTCCAGCTCCGCACGACGGCGTCGAGGTCGTGGCCGATGATGGCGTCCTGCGAGGAGTCCACGATGGCGGCCAGCCTCGACTGGGCCTGCTCGTGCTTCTTGCGCTCGGTCAGGTCGACGAAGGTGACCACCACGCCGTCGATGACGTCGTTGAGATCCCGGTATGGGCGCACCTGCATCAGATAGCTCGTGGATCCGTCGGCAATCGCGACCTCGCGCTCGCTGGCCACAAGCGTCCTGAGCACGTGCTGCGCGTCATGGCGCAGCCCGTCCCGGGTCAGGTGGCTGACGATGTCGGAGATCGGCCGGCCCTCGTCGCCATCCCGCACATTGAAGATGTCGAGCAGGCGCGGCGTGAAACGGCGGATGCGCAGGTTGCGGTCCAGGAACAGGGTCGCGATCGAGGTGCTGTCGAACAGGTTCGCCAGATCGCTGTTGGACCGCACCAGGCTGTCGTTGCGGTTGTTCAGCTCGGCATTGATGGTCTGCAGCTCCTCGTTGAGGGACTGCAGCTCCTCCTTCGACGTGACCAGCTCCTCGTTGGCCGACTGCAGCTCCTCGCTGGCCGACAGATACTCCTCGTTGGAGGACTGCAGCTCCTCGCTGGCGGCTTCCAGTTCCTCGGTGACGTCGCTCAGCCTTCCCCGCAGGCTGACCGCCTCCCTGGTCGCCGCCTGGAAGGCCTCGCTGCTCTCGTGTGGGCCATCGGCAGCCTGCCGCAGGACCGTGCCGCCCGAGCCGACATCCTGGAACGCGACGACGAACAGGCCCTCATCGCCTGCGCCGGCGATCGGCTCGACGATCAGGTTGGCGATGTCATAGCGCTCGCCGGTCTCGAAGGAGAGCTTCTCCTGCAGGACCCGCTCTCCCGTCACCCTCGCCTCCTTGAGGGCCGACCGTACAGCCGCTCGCAGATCCGTGTGCAGAAGCGCGAACAGATTCAGCGTGGCGACACCGGTCGCCGGCTGCACGAACTTCGCCGTCTGTCCGGAGAAGCGCAGGATATCGTGCTGCCGGCTCACCACGAAGAACGCCGGCGCATAGGGCGCCATCGCACGCGCCGCCTGTCGATCGATATCGTCGATGACGGGTCGCACCGCCGGCCTGGGCGCCACATCGGCTGTGCGCGAGAGCGGAAAGCTCGGGAAGTTCGAGGCCGATTCGCGCCGCGCGTAGAGCCGATGACGCTTGTCCAGGGGGATGAACAGATGAGCCTGGGACGCGACGCTCTCCGACGAACCCAGGAACAGGTGGCCGCCGGGCCGGAGCGCGTAGTGGAAGGTGGTGATGACCCGCTGCTGCAGCTGCGGTTCGAAGTAGATCAGCAGGTTGCGGCAGCACACCAGATCGATGCGCGAGAACGGCGGATCCCTGACGAGGTCATGGGTCGAGAACAGGCACACCTCGCGGATGTCCTTGGCCACCCGGTAGCTGCCGTCCTCCCTGGCGAAGTAGGTCTCCAGCCGCTCGGCCGTCATGTCGGAGGCAATCGATGCGGGATACGATCCCGACCGGGCGACGGCGATCGCCCGATCGTCCAGGTCGGTCGCGAAGACCTGGAACGGGCGATGGGACCCGAGCCGGGTCAGGCCCTCCTTGAGGAGGATCGCGACCGAATAGGCCTCCTCGCCGGTGGCGCAACCGGCGATCCAGACCCGGATCGGGTCGGTGCCGGCGGGATCGGCCAGCAGGAGCGGGATCACCTTGGCTTCCAGCACGTCGAACGCGTCGCCGTCGCGAAAGAACCGCGTCACGCTGATCAGCAGTTCGCGGAACAGCTGCTCCGCCTCGTGCGGCAGCGTGCGGAGCTGCTCGGCATAGTCGGCGACCTCGTCGGTCTGCAGCACATGCATGCGGCGCTGGATGCGGCGCATCAGCGTGCCCGTCTTGTAGTCGTTGAAGTCGCGTCCGAGCTTGGTGCGCAACACGGCGCAGATCTCGGCGAGCCTGTTCGGCAGGTCATGGCGGATGCCGTCCGGACCCTTGTGAGCGTCGCAGGTCGCGCGGTGCTGCCGGTAGTCCAGCAGTGTCTGCGCCATATCCTCGACCCCCAGCACATGGTCGACGAAACCGCCCAGGGCGGCGCTCTGCGGCATGCCCTGCTTGGCGTGGTGGTCGAACTCGGCCTGGCTGAGCGTCAGGCCGCCATGCTCCTTGATCGCGGCGATGCCAAGCGACCCGTCGGTGCCGAACCCGGACAGGATGATGCCCACCGCGTTCTCGCGCTGATCCTTGGCCAGAGAGGTCAGGAACGTGTTGACCGACACGCGCCGTGCCGCTGGAGCGGCCGGGCGGGCGAGACGGAGCAGCCCGTTCTCGATCGTCAGGATGGTGTCCGGCGGAATGACGTATATGTGGTCGGGGCTCACGCTTGCCCCGTGCTCCGCCAGGCAGACCGGCATGTCCGTGCGGCCGGCGATGATCGAGACCAGCGAGCTCTCGTAGTTCGGATCGAGGTGCTGCACGACGATGAAGGCGAGGCCGGCCCGGGCCGGCACCTTCGAGAAGAAGCTCCTCAGGGCGTCGATGCCGCCTGCGGACGCACCGATCCCGACGATCAGGTTCGACCCTCGCTCGCTGTCTGCGAGCCTGACCGGCTCGTGATCGTCGCCATCCACGAGGTCGGAACGTCCCGCGTCACCGGCGTCGGACCGTCCAGCGGGTTCAGGATCAGTCACGGTCATGCGTCATGGATGCCGCCTCGTGTTTGACCGTGCGGCAGGTTCCGCACGGCGGTCCGGAAGCCGGCAGGTTGAGCGGGGTGCCCTGGCCCGTGCCAGTACGTAACAGCAACTCGACGGCAAGTATGCAGTTGCATGCTGTCCACGCGCCGTCTGAGCCGCCGTGGACTGAACCGCCATCGTCAGGCAGGTCTCGATCAGGACCGGCACCACTCGGCGCATCCTGGCCACCCTGACCCTGTCTCCCGAGCAGTCATGCACGGCCAGGCCGACGACGACGCTATGCTGCTCGCCTGCTGCTGACTTCCGGGGTTCCTCCCGGCGCATGTGGCGCAATCGTCCACGCCGTGCTGCAACCCCCGAAACTCATCGGCCCGCAACATCTCGCAGCCCGTCCGGGATCTCGTTCGCGCTGGAACGCGCCCGGCTTGTCGTGCCGCCGGTCGCTCGATGAGCGTGATCATCGGGCAGCCGGCAATGGGCAGGTATGCTATGTTTTTGTTTGGCGGCGCGCTCATGTCGGCTGCGTTCTGCTCGCTCTCGACGCAGCGATACTGAGCCTGCGCACATCCAGAAGATGTGATTATCGCTTTTTGACGACCGCTTTATCAAATTCTCGTTTCGGGTCTATTGTGGCCGGATGAACCCGCCGGCCCAGCTGTACTTCGTGGCGATCGGTGCCTCCGGCAGCGAGGGTCTCGACGACATCCAGAGGCTGCTCGGCTACCTGTCCAGGCGCACCCAGGCCGTGGTCATGATCGCGTGGCATCGACCAAGCGACCAGATCAGTCACCTCAGGGACGTGCTGGCTTCCGGCTGCCGGATGCCGGTGATCATCGCCAGCCAAGCGACGGTCCTGGAGCCGGGACACTGCTATATCGGCGAGCCGGATGGCCACCTCACGCTGATCGACCGCAACCGGGCTCATCTCGTGGTCGGATCTGGAGACAGGCTTCGCAACCGGACCATAGACGCCCTCTTCAGGTCGCTTGCGGACCAGGTGGGCGCCAGAACCATTGGCGTCGTGCTGTCCGGCGTGCTGGATGACGGGTCGCGCGGCCTGGCCGCCATACACCGGGCCAAGGGTCTGACCATGGTCCTGGACCCGGGTCTCAAGATCCGCGGGATGCAGCAGAACGCGATCGACTATGACGGCCCGATCGGTCTCGTCGGCACCGCGCTGCAGATCGCGGAGATCATCAATCAGGTCACCACGCAGAGGGAGAATCTCCTGCCGGCAGCCTATGCACTGGTGAGAACCGACGAAGCCGGTCGTATCGTCGACTGGAACGCCGGCGCCGCCGCTCTGTTCGGCTGGCGGCAGGCCGAGGTTCGGGGCCGGTCCTACCTGTCCCTGTTCAAGCCTGAGGGGTCCGACAAGGCCAGCCCGGCGGCGATGCCGGATCACGGTCTTCTGCACGCCATATCGGACGGCGGACGGTGGTGCCTGCGCAAGGACGGGAGCCAGTTCCTGGCGAGCAGCGTCATGCTGTCGAAGGATGCTGACGGCCTGTCCGGGCTGGTCGTCATTCTTCACGATCCGATCGCACCGCAGCCAGCCGCGCCGTCTTCGGTTCCGAGCGAGCCGCAGTTCCGGCTTCTCACCGAAACCATCCCGCAACTCGTCTGGCGATCGCTGGATGACGGCCGGTGGGACTGGGCGGGTCCGCAATGGGTTGCCTATACCGGGCAGTCGGAAGTCGACAGTCTCGACCGTGGCTGGCAGGACATGGTCCATCCCGACGACCAGGAGGTGACGATGCAGGCCTGGCATGCGGCGGAATCCCTCGGCGGCATGGATGTCGAGCACCGTCTGCGTCGGGCGGATGGCGTCTATCGCTGGTTCCAGACCCGTGCGACGCCGCTGCAGACCAGAGAGGCCTCCGGCGCGAGACAGTGGTTCGGCACCTCGACCGACATCGACAGTCTTCGCCAGGCCGAGGAGCAGGTTCATTTCCTGGCGTATCACGACGCGTTGACCGGGGCTGCCAACCGGGCGCTGCTCGACCGGATCCTGGAGCAGATGACCGCGGATGGCGGACCCGACCCGACCTGGTGCAACGTGCTCTACCTCGATCTCGATCGGTTCAAGGCGATCAACGACCAGCTGGGTCACCGGGGTGGCGACGAGCTGCTGAAGCAGGTCGCCGACCGGATACGAAGCTGCGTCCAGGATGGAGATCTTCTCGCCCGTTCCGGCGGCGACGAGTTCGTGCTGGTGCAGCGGACCGGTACGGGGGAGGAAGGGACGGTGCTGGGCGCCCGCATCATCGCGGCGTTGTCCAGGCCGTTCGCGATCCAGGGACAGGACCTGATCGTCAATGCCAGCATCGGCATCACGTCCTGCATCACCGACAGCAACACGCCTGAGGAGCTGCTGTTCCGCGCGGATCTCGCCTTGTATCAGGCCAAGGCGGCCGGCGGCGGATGCGTGCGGCTCTACAAGCCGGAAATGGAAACCGACCTGCGCTACCGGCAGGCTCTCGAGCGGGATCTGCGCATGGCGATCGAGCGCAACGAGCTCGACGTGTATTTCCAGCCGATCGTCGACATCGTGACGAGAGACGTCCTCGGCTACGAGGCGCTCGCGCGCTGGACCCATCCCATCCACGGCGAGATCACGCCGAGCACCTTCATTCCGATCGCCGAGGAGACCGGCCTCATCATCAATCTCGGCGTCCTGATCCTGGAGATGGCCTGCACTGCGGCGCAGGCCTGGAGCCGGCAGCAGCTGGTTTCCGTCAACATCTCGCCGGCACAGTTCCGGCGCAGCGATCTGGTCGAGCAGATCGCGGACACGCTGGCTCGTACCAAGCTTGTTCCGGACCGGCTGGAGCTGGAGGTGACGGAAGGCCTGTTGATGGACGACAGCGAGCAGGTGCGGGACGCGCTGCAGGCGATCAAGCGGCTCGGCATCCGCATCGCGCTCGACGATTTCGGCACCGGCTATTCCGGCCTCGGCTATCTCTGCCGGTTTCCGTTCGACAAGCTGAAGATCGACCAGTCCTTCATCCGCAAGATGGAGATCGATCCGGGTTCGCATGCTGTCGTCAAGGCCGTGGTGGCACTCGGGGAAAGCCTGCATCTCCAGGTCACGGCCGAAGGCGTGGAAACGGAAACCCAGGCCGCGATGCTGCAGAGCATCGGCTGTCGTCAGGCACAGGGATTCCTGTTCGGCAAGCCGGCACCGTCGAGGCCGGCACTTCAGCTCGAAACCACATAGCCCGCCTCGGTCTCGCGTCCGGAAGCACTCGGGTCCACAGATCCTGCGGCGACGTCGCTGCCTGATGACGGGGTTCCGGCAACCTCATGGCGAAAGTCGGGCGCCGTGAGGGTGCGGCGGGAGGTCACCCGACCTGGTTCGAGGCGGTTGCGGAACTGCGGGCTCGATGGAGAGTCCGGAGGCCCGGGACCTGTCGGCGGACCTGATCCTCAGTCCGCGACAGGTGCCAGCAGGGCCTGCAGGGCGGCCGCGTCGGCCACCACGCGCGGCACCTTGTTCTGGGCGCCGAGCCTGTCGCGCTGCGCCATCCAGCACGCGAAACGGCCTGGCGGCAGCAGCCGTATGTCCGGATCGCGCAACCCGAAGCCGTTCGACCGGTGGGCCGCGTAATCCTCGTTCAGCCCTGACAGGGCCGCGTCCAGGGCCCGTCCGAACGCAGTCGCCTCCACCGGGCCGTCCAGCTCGATCGCGAACAGGTGGCCGACGCGCCCGTCCTGCTCGTCCGGCGGCACCGGTGCCGCGCTGTATTCGACCACATGGCGTCCGAATGCCCGCGCGGCCTGGCCCATCGCCTCGTCGAGCTCGGCGCCGATCAGATGCTCGCCCGCCACCGAGAGCGACCAGGCGGTGCGCCCGGTGACCAGCAGCCGGGGCGGCTCGCGCGAGACGAGCCGGACCGTGTCGCCGATCACGTAGGACCACAGGCCCGCGTTGGTGGTCAGCACGAGCGCGTACTCCTGCCCCAGCTCGGCGTTCGCGATCCAGCGCCGGTCGGGGCAGGGGGAACCGAGCTCCGCCGGCCGGACGAACTCGAAGAACAGCCCGCGATCCAGCACCAGCCGCAGCCCCTGGCCGTCGCCGCGATCGGCGATGGCGATGAAGCCCTCGCTCGCCGCATAGACCTCGCGCGTGAGGGCGGCGCTGCCTTCCAGCCAATGGGCGAAGCGGGACCGGTAGGGGGCGAAGCCGACGCCGCCATGCACCAGCAGCTCGAGGGCGGGGAACATGTCGCACAGGCGGGCGCCCGGCGGACGCAGTCCCGCCGCGGTCTCGAAGAACAGCAGCATCCAGCTTGCGGTTCCGGACATGCTGGTGACCGGCTGTTCGAGCGCCAGCGGCGCCAGCCGCGCCATCTTGCTCCGCCAGTCGGCGAGGCGGGCGAGGCCGGCCGGCGGCAGCACGCGGCCGCGCGCCCAGATCGGCGTCCTGAAGGCGGCGATGCCGGACAGGTCGCCCGCCCGGACATCCGGCGCCACCCGCTCCAGCGCCGTGGTGCCGGCAAGGAACACGGCCCGACCGCGGGCCACGCGGCTGTCCGGCCGGGCGACGAAGTGCCAGGCCAGCACGTCGAGCGCGGTGCGGCGGTTGGCGCGCAGCATGGCGCTGCTGAGCGGAATGCGCTTGGTCGCCGCCTGCGTCGTCCCCGAGGAGTTCGCGAAATAGCGCATGCGCCCGGGCCAGGTGGCGTCCTCGACCGACGGGAAGCCGGGCTGCCACCAGTCGCGCCAGAACGCCTCGTAGTCGCGCAGCGGCACGCGCTGCTGATACGCCTCGACGCTGTCGATGCCGCCAAACCCGTGCGCCTTGCCGAAGCGGGTCCGCGCCGCGCGCGCGATCAGCCGGGACAGCGTGCGGCGCTGCGCCGCGGCTGCGTCCTGGCGCGCCAGCGCCGCCCGGCGCCGCCAGGCCCACAGCTTCAGCGCGGCAGTCGGATCAGGCAGGATGAACCACCGTCACATGCGGCCACTGCCGCGCCGTCTCCACCCGCAGCGGCAGGGCTATGGTCTGCCCGGCCCGCCACAGCGGCACCTGGTCCACGAAGCTGTCGCTGCCGAGCCAGCCATCCTGGCCGCCGAGCAGCACGACCCGGTTCGCGTCCGGGTCCGCCATGTCGGCCAGGAAGCGCGCCGAGGCGCCGTAGGTGACGCCGTGCCTGCCGCGCACCGGACCGTGGCCGGTCTTGTTCAGCGTGTCGTTGCCGCCGGGCGACCCATAGGCGCCGAACCGGTATCGCCGGCCGAGCAGCGGCACCACGGCGAGATAATGCCGCAGCCGCATCCGGTGCAGCGCGCCCCAGCGCCCCTGGCGGCGCAGCACGCGTGCCGCCTTGTTCATCGCCGCCATCGCCAGCGGACCGAGCACGGCATCGTCGAGGGCCAGCACCTGCTGCGCCAGCAGCCGTCGCCCGGTCCAGACCGCTGCCAGCGGACGCAGGGTCGCCTGTCCGGGCAGGCGGTCCGCCAGCCCGGCCATCAGCGTCTCGAACAGCACCGCACCCTCCGACATGGCGTCGTAGCCGCCGTCCCAGCCGAGCAGGCGATCGCGCACCGGATGGTCCGGCAGGCGCCGGGCGATCGCCCGCACAATGTCGGTCCGTCCCTCCGTGTCGGTCTGCGTGCGCGCCAGATCATCGAGATCGAGGGGCGCGGTTCCGCCCAGCATCGCGCGCAGCCGCTCGACCCGATCGTCAGGCGAGAAGAAGAAGCCGGCCGGCGCGGGGCCCGCCGGCGGCGCGTCGTTCGCCGATGCGACCACGCCCGAAGGTGGATCGCGCCGGTCTGGAAACTCCGGCGTGCGAACCAGATCGTTCCAGGCGACGGCCGCCTCGGGCGGCTGGATGATGTCCGTGGGCGGCGTCACGGACCGGCGCGGCACCGCCAGGGCCTGCAGATGGCCGATCCGGCCGCCGGCGGTCGCGTGCAGCATGTTCTGCCCCGGGATGGCGAAGCCGGCCAGCGCCCGGGAGAAGGCGTCGCCGCTGTCGGCGTGCATCACGTCCAGCATGGCGCCGAGCTCGTCCGACGGCGCATGGCCGACCCAGCGCAGGGCGAGCGGCGTCGGGTGGCGCAGCATCATGCCGTCGCTGACGATCGGGCCGTGGCGGCTGCGGCGCAGCGTCAGCCTGCGGATGCCGGCGCCGCGCACGCGCAGGCTGACGATCCGCTCCTCGAGCGCCTCGCCGGACACGTCGATCAGGTCGGAAGCGGCGGCATGCAGGCTGGTGCCGCCCCAGGCGATGTGCCGGTTGCGGCCGATCGCGACGATCGGGAAGCCGGCCGGCATCAGCCCGACCACGTTGAGCGTCGGCGCGTGCAGGCCGACCGCGAGCCAGACGTTCGGCAGCGCCACCGACAGGTGCGGGTCGGCGGCCAGCATCGCGCCGCCGCTGCTGCTGCGCCATCCGGCCACGGCGGCGGCGTTGCTGCCGGCGCGGGCCAGCGATCCGGCCAGGATGCTGTCCGGGTTCGGCATGCCGCCTGCCAGCAGGCGAGGCCAGAGACTGCGCCAAGCCTCGGCATCGAGCCCGGCCCTGGCCCGAAGCAGCCGTCCATAGACGGCCCAGCTCACGTCGGCGCCGGCAAGCCGGACGTTGGTGACGAGATCGGCGACGGTCCAGGGCTCGCGGCCGATCCCGAGCAGGCGCATCTCCTCGGGCAGCGTCGGCAGGTGATGCAGGACGTGGTTGACGCCGCGCACGAAGCCTTCCGCCCAGGCGCGGGTCGCGGGCGACAGCGCGTCGATGATCGCGGGCACGGCGCGATCCAGCTCCAGCAGGCGCAGGGCGCGGTCGGGCTCCACCCCGAGCGGCCCGATCAGCTCCGACAGCCGGCCCTGTGCGGCGCGACGCATGATCTCCATCTGCGCCAGCCGCAGATGCGCATGCACCATGCCGAGGCCGACCGCGAGGTCGCCTTCGTTCTCGGCCTCGATGAACGGGATCTGGTGCTCGTTCCAGTGGATGCGCAGCGTCGCCCTGACCGGCGCCGTCGCCGGGAGCGCTGCCAGGCGCTGGACGAGGGTGCGCCTCGGCCGCGGGATCAGCATCCCGCGTGCGCCGATCCCGGCGGCGATCGCGGCGCCGAGCAGACGGTCGCGGATCATGGCCTCGGTCATGGCAGGACCATGGCGCCGTCAGCCGTGCGCCGCGCCGGGACGGTCGAACGCCGCCGACAGGAACCGCAGCAGATCGTGGTTGGACCGGTCGACCACCGCCTCGTCGCGCCCGATCGGCCAGGGGCGGCTGCCGGTGCAGAGGGCGAGCACGGCGCCGCGCATGAGCGGGTCGCTCATGGCGATCCCGGTGCCGGCGTCATGGACGATGCCGTACCGGTCGACCCTGAAGTCGCAGTCGGCGAGATGGCGGCCGATCAGCCGTGGCGCCATCTCGCCGTCCCACTGATGCACCGCGCGGGGATAGTCGATGACGGTGACCGCACTTCCGCCCTGCCGCAGGTCGGTGGCGATCTGCGCGCAGCGGTCCGGATGGATGAGCTGGTCCTGGCCGCCATAGAGCATCAGCAGCGGCGCGCCGGTGGTCCGGCTGTCGGCGAAGCGGGCGACGCAGGGGGCGTAGTAGGCGACATGGGCGACGAAGCGCGGACCGCCCGGCGCCACCCGGTCGGCGACCGCGTGGTAGAGCGCGTAGGTGGTCGCCATCCCGCCATAGGAGAAGCCCATCAGGGCGACGTGCGCGGCATCGATGTCGGTGCGGGCCGACAGCGCCTGCAGCCCGGCATAGGCGTCGGCATCGAACATCGTTTCGGTGATGTGCAGGGCGCGGCCGATGAACGAGGTCGCGAGATCGGGGCGCGACGCGTAGGTCTCCACGACGAGAACCGCAACCCCGAGCTCGGCGAGCGGCAGCCCGTAGCGATAGCCGCGCTCCTGGTAGTTGCCCACCGAGCCGTGCAGCAGCACCACCGCCGGCACCTTGTGGCGAGCCGACGCGCCAGGCGGCAGATACAGCATGGCGCGGACGCGGCGCGCCGGGGCCCTGCCGAGATCGGACGGCATGAACGGATCGCTGCTCGCCAGCTCGATCTCGACCGGTGCCACGTCGCGCACCGCCCCGGCATCCGGCCATGGCGCGTCCAGCCCCCCCGCCGCCCGGGCCGGCCGGTGCAGGGCCAGCAGGACGATCAGGACCGCGCGAAGCCCGCCCGGGAGACGATGCGCGCGCCGGCTCGATGTCATGGCCGGGTCCCAGGCCGGCCCGGCCCGGCGGCCTTGCCGCGAGCAGGTGCGGTCCTCGACGGCTGGCGATGGGCAGCAGCCCTCGCCCGGCCCGTCGCTGTCCGGACGTCTCATGGCATCGGGACTGCCGGCCGAATACGGTGATGGCGACACTCTGCACCGGGTCATGACGATCCTCCTCGCGCGGGCCGATGGGAAGGCGCTGCGGCGGAGCGAGGCAACCCACTTCGCTGTGAGGCACAGGCCGCGCGGCCGTCCCTGGTGCAATGTCGTTGCGGTTGCTAAACCCGATCAAGTCCTGACGGCTGACGAGCAGGACGCCCGGAGGCCTGCCGACGTGCCAGACGATCCGACATCCGGTCCTGCGCAGGCGGCCCGCGAGCATGACGGCGTGCGCAATGTCATTGCGATCCGGACCCATTACATGACCGCCGATCTGCTCGATCTGGCGAGGGAGCTGGCTGCGGACGACCTCTACGAGGTGATCTTCGCGGTGGACGAGCGGAACGCCACCCTGGACACCGCCGAGTTCGCGAAGCTGTCGCTGACCGTGAAGGTCATCACCGAGTTCGGCCTGTACGTCCAGGACCACATGTTCATGTGGGGCTTCGGCGACTACATCTTCTACCTGCTCCGGGAGATGCGTCCGGAGGCGCCGTATCTGTGGCTGGTGGAGAACGACGTCCTCATCAACTACGGCGACAGGCGGACGCCGTTCCGGACGCTCGATGCCATGAGCCAGCACGACCTGCTGGGAACCTTCGTGGAAAAGGCGAGCCCGGGCTGGTTCTGGAGCCAGAGCGTCGAGGGCCTGTTCGGAGACGTCTATAGCTGCTTCTTCCCGATGATCCGGCTCTCGGCACCGGCGGCCGACTATCTGCTCCAGGTGCGGCGCGAGCAGAGCCCGCTCTATGACAGGATCGAGCGCTTCCAGGGCAGGCCGCTGCCGAACGACGAGGCGCTGGTGCCGTCGGCGCTGGTGCATGGCGGCTTCCGGATCGGCGACATCAACCAGGCCGGGCGTCTCTACACGCGCGAGACCTTCGGCTTCTACACGCTGTTCAACCGATACGTCCCGCAGCAGCCGGACGACCTGCTCTATCATTCGGCGATGAGCGGCACGGCCTACGCCGGAAAGGTGGTCCGCCATCCCGGCACCGATTGCGCCAGGATGCTGGAGGCGGTCTCGCGCGATCCGGATCTGTCTCTCGACATGATCGCCGACCATTTCTTTCAGCACCTGCAGACCGAGCTGGTTCCGCTGGCCGACAGTCCCGACCGGGTGCTGGCGTCGGATTCGATCGTCTCGGCCATCCTCGCCTACTCCACGGCGCCCGCGGTTCTCGATGGCGTCGCCGGAGCCCTGGCGCGCAGCCTGAAGCCGCAATGCCTCGACCGGCTCAAGCGGCAGCACCGGAGCCATTTCGGCGACAGGCCCGGTCCGTTCCCCAACATCGCGCTGGGCAGGCCGGCCAGCCAGAGCTCGACCTGCGTCTGGTCGCATCATCAGGATGCCCGCCTCGATGCGGCCGCGGCCAACAACGGCAGGCTCGATGTCGAGTTCGGCTGCCACACCGACAGCGAGGACGGTCCCTGGTGGCGCGTCGACCTCGAGGCACCGAGCCTCGTGCATGGCATCCGCATCCAGAACAGGCGCCAGTTCGAAGGCCGCCTGAACGGGTTCCAGATCCAGTCGTCGACGGATGACGTCACCTGGACGGTGATCCACGCCCAGGCGGCGGACAAGGCGGCCGGCCTGCTGATCCGGATCGACATGCCAGGACCGGTACTGGCCCGCTATCTCCGCCTGCTCGTGCCGGGCCGGACCATTCTGCATATCGTCGAGTTCGAGGCCTACGGGCATCCGGTCGGGCACTGACCGGACGGGTGCTGCAGGAGGCCGCATACGATGATCGAGGTGAGCGCGATCGGTCACGTCAAAGGCGGCAGGGTCCTGCCGGAGGATGATGGCTGGGGCGCCAGCCGGGCGCTGATCGAACTGGATGCCAGCCGCTTCACGCCCGCCGCCCTTGCCGGACTGGACAGCTTCAGCCACGTCGAGATCGTCTTCGTGTTCGACCGGCTGGCCGATGACGGGATCGTCTGCGAGGCGCGTCATCCGCGCGGCCGGACGGACTGGCCCAGGGTGGGGATCTTCGCGCAGCGGGGCAGGAACCGGCCGAACCGGCTGGGGGTCAGCGTCTGCCGCCTCGTCGCCGCGGCCGGCCTGCGTCTGGAGGTCGAAGGGCTGGACGCGATCGACGGCACGCCGATCCTGGACATCAAGCCCGTCATGACCGGCTTCCTCCCGCGCGGGAACGTGCGCGAGCCCGGCTGGGCGGTGGAGATCATGGCAGACTACTGGACGAGCTGAGGCCGCAGCAGGCCTCAGCGCCGATCCAGCCGCCGGCGGCGGGCGTGCGCCCGTCCTGCCGAAGCTGGACGCACCAGGGCAGAAGACCTACTCAGGAAGCGGATGCAACCGGTCGCCGGAACATCCGCCGGCCCGATCGGATAGGCGCGACCGGACCGAAACCGCGCAGCGACGATGCGGGCCTGGGTGTTGAGGGATTGCGGCCGCCGCGGCCCGGCGGGTGAACTTCTTGTGGCACCCCAGGCTTAGAATCCAGGCATCATCGTCCAGACATACGGTACTATCCCGAAGACAGACGGCCATGAGTGTGCGGTTGCGAGCCCATGGTGCCAATCATCCGGAGCCTGGTCCTTATGCCTACGCCGCCTGCATCATCCGAAGCCCCTTCGACGGCATCCAGGACGCGACGGGGACGCCGCTGGCCGATCGCGCTGGGCATCCTTGTTCTCTGCATCATCGCCCTGATCCTGCTCTGGCAGTGGGACTGGTTCATCCCGCTCGTCGATCGCCAGGCCTCGGCGGCGCTCGGCCGCAAGGTCACCATCCAGCATCTGCATGTCCGTCTCGGCCGGGTCACCGGCGTGACGGCCGATGGCGTGCGGGTGGAGAATCCCCCCGGCTTCCCGACCGACCAGCCATTCGCCACCATCGACCATCTGACCGTCGGGATCGGGGTGCTGACCTATATCCGCAGGCACGTGATCGACATCCCGGTGATCAACGTGGACCATCCGGTGGTCAACGCGCTGGCGCATCCCGACGGCACCGCGAACTGGTCGCTCAAGAGCAGCGACGCAGCGAGCAAGACCAGTCCCAGCAAGCCGCCGCGACTCGGCGTCCTGCGCATCGAGGAGGGCAGGGTCCACGTCATCGATCCGAAGCTCAAGACCGACATGACCCTGCTGCTGCACACGGACGGCGAGACGCAGGCCGATGGCGGACGCCTCCTGGCCACCGCCGCCGGCACCTATGCGCACGCGCCGATCACCGGCCGCTTCATCGGCGGCGCCCTGCTCGCGCTGCAGGACCGGGCCAAGCCCTATCCGATCGACCTGCACCTGGCCAACGGTCCCACCAGGGTCTCCCTGGTCGGCGATGTCGAGCAGCCGCTGACGTTTGGCGGCGCACGCCTGAAGCTGGTCTTCGAAGGCCCCGACATGGCCCTGCTGCTTCCCCTGACCGGCGTGCCGATCCCGCACACGCCGCCGTTCAAGGTGACCGGCGGCCTCGACTACCAGAAGAGCCGGATCGTCTTCGACAACTTCCGCGGCACCGTCGGCTCCAGCGACCTCGGCGGCCGCATCGCCGTCGATCCGAGCGGCAAGGTGCCCGACATCCAGGCCGATCTGTTCTCGACGAAGGTCGACCTGAACGACCTGGCAGGCTTCATCGGCGCGACGCCCGGAGATGCCAAGACGCCGGGTGCTACGACGGCACAGAAGCAGGAGATCGCGAAATCGGCGAGCTCCGGCAACATCCTGCCGGACAAGCCGTTCAGCATGCCCAAGGTGCGCGCGGCCAACGTGCACCTGACCTACAAGGGCGCCCGCATTGAGGGCCGCTACATCCCGCTCGACAACATCGTGGCGACCCTCGACATCCAGGATGGCCGCATCGCCCTGCATCCGCTCGATTTCGCGGTCGGCAAAGGCACCATCGCGTCCAACTTCGCTCTCGATCCTGTGGGCGACACGCTGCACACCAAGGCACAGGTCACCTTCCGCCATGTCGACCTGTCCCGCATCATGCAGGCCACGCACGCCTTCAAGGGCGAGGGCATCATCGGCGGCCAGGCTGACCTGACCACAACCGGAAACAGCGTGGCCAGCATGCTCGGCAACGGCAGCGGCGGCGTCACCCTGATCATTTCCGGCAACGGCGACATCAGCGCCCTGCTGCACGACATCGCCGGGCTCGAGGTCGGCAACGCCCTGCTGTCCGCGATCGGCCTGCCGAACCGCGCCGAGCTGCGCTGCTTTGTTGCCGACATGCCGCTCAGGGACGGCATCTTGTCGATGAAGACCTTCCTGCTGCAGACCAGCGAAGCGCGTTCGATCGGCCGCGGCGATATCGACCTGCGCAACCAGACGATGAACTACTCCCTCACCACGCGATCGACGAACTTCAGCGTGGCCTCCCTGCCAGGAGCGATCGACGTCACCGGCAAGCTTGGCAGTCCCACGATCCGGCCGGGTGCTGAGGTGGTGGCGCGCGCCGGTGCGGCAGCCGCCCTCGGCGTCCTGTTCGTTCCGCTCGCCATCCTGCCGACCATCCAGCTCGGAGTCGGTGAGGGCGCCTGCAAGGAGGCGCTCACCGAAGCGAAAGCCAACCCGGCCGCGCCCCCGATCACGACGCCCGCAAAAGCCAAGGTCGTGCGGCACCGCCGCTAGCGGCGTTCGCGAACGCAAGCCTGCGAGCCGTGCATGAGGCAGGCGAGACGAAGCGAGGCCAGTCGGAACCGGTTCGGACTGGCCATCGGGACATCTCGCCAGACGTCGGCCCGGCCGGATGGCCCGGCCACCGGATCTTGCATCGGCCTCCGACCTGCTGATTGTATGGTCCCGATGAAGATCCTGTTCACGTTCGAAAACGTCCTGCCGAGTGCCGAAGCGGACGCAGAGGTTTTCATATCCACGGCAAGACATCTTGCGCCGTCATTGTCGCAATCCTGGCTCCACGTGCCGGCATCGCGGAGCGCCGATCCCGAGGCGATCGCCGCGCTGGCCGGCATGCCGGTGGTTCGCGCTCACGCCCCGGTTCGGCCGGCAGCGCTGCGACACATCTTCTGCGGGCTGACCCTCGTGGTTCGCAAGGAGTTCCGGCAAGCGGATCTCGTCTACACGCGAAACCTGTGGGTGGCGTGGCTGGCGGTGCTGTTCGGTCAGACGGTCGTTTTCGACCATTACCGCCCATGGCCCGATCAGATCCCGCCGCTGCAGCCCTTGATATACCGGCTGATGTGCAATCGCCGGTTTCTGGTCAATATCTGTCACTCGGACTATACCAGGGGCAAGTATCGCGAGCTCGGCGTGCCGGAGCGCAAGCTGGTGCGGGTCTGGAACGGCTACGAGCCGCGATCTCTCCAGCCCTTCGTCTCGAGCGAGGTTGCCAAGCGGTCGATCGGCGTTCCAGGGGGCCGCAAGATCGTGGTCTATACGGGACGCATCAACCACAAGAAGGGGCTCGATCTGGTGGTGGAGGCCGCCAGAAGGCTTGCCGACATCACGTTCATTCTGGTCGGCTCGTATGGGGACGGCCCGATCGAGACGATGGCGAAGTCCGTTTCCAACATCCGGCTGGTTCCCTGGCAGCCGCCCGAGACGCTTAGGCAATATATCTTCGCAGCGGACGTCCTGCTGATACCGCCATCCTGGCGGCCATTGGCCGAATACGGCTCGACGGTGCTGCCTTTGAAGCTCTTCTTCTACATGGCCTCAGGTCGTCCGATCCTTGCGGGGCAGACAGCCGACGTGATGGAGCTTCTGAAACATCAGCAGAATGCCTTCCTCTGCCGCCCGGACTGCGTGCAATCGCTGGTCGCGGGCCTCGAGGCGCTGACGAGCGACACCAGGCTTGCCTCCCGTCTGGCCGCCCAGGCGCTGTCGGACAGCCATGATCTGACCTGGAGCATTCGAGCCCGGAACATCGCCACCGTCATCGGGAACCGGCTGCAGACAGCATCGACGGAGCGCGGGACCGGAGACGGTCTGCAGGCCGGAGTCTGGATGCGTCGATCGGGACGCTGGCTGGCGCATCTGGTCCGCAGGCGATCGTGGATACTGCCTCCGGACCTCGGTCAGCCCGGAGCAGCCATTGCCGGGGCTGAAGCGGCAACCCTCTGCCTGCCCCGGTAGCGGTCGAACATGCTCATCTGGTGCACGCAGCTCAGCGTGCAGGTCGGGCTGCAGGATTTCGGCGTGTTGTACTGACGCCGGATCTGCTTGCGCCCGTATTCCAGCAACGGGATCCCGGGATATCCGCGCTGCTGGGAACACCAGTGCACCTTGCCGTCCTCGGCAACATACAGGTAGCGCGCGCCTGCGCGGCACTTCCAGTCGTTCGGCTGACCGCGCATCAGGTTCTTCTGGAACAACCAGTAGTTCAGGCCATGGACGATCGAGGGAGAGATCTTCGTGACCCGATCATAGGCCTGCATCTGTACCGGACTGAGGGGCTTGAGAAGACCGGTATGGTCATGGAGAACGCCGACCGAGTGCTGCAGCCCGTACTTCGCCGCGGTTTCTGCCACGGTGACCACGTCTTGCGTGCGTTCGTCGCTCACCCCCAGAACCGAGTTCACGTTCACCTTGAAGCGGGCATGCCGGGCCAGCAGCGCCAGCTTGCCCTCCACCGAACTCAGGCTCTTCATCGACACCTCGTCCGGCCGGAGATTGTCGATGCTGATCTGCATGCCTTGCAGATCGGCCGCGTTGAGCCGATCGATCCAGTCCCGGGAGAGACGGAAGCCGTTGGTGATCATGGTCACGATCATGCCGTGATTGCGGGCTGCCCGGATCAGCGTGTCGAGGTCCGGATGCAGAAGCGGCTCACCGCCGGTGAAGGTGATCGATGCCGTCTTCAGGGCGGCGAGATGATCGATCGAGGCAAGAAGATTCTGCGTCGGAACCGGCGGCGACACAGCGTCGTATTCGTTGCAATACCCGCAAGCGAGATTGCAGCGACGCGTGACCACGACCTGAGCCAGAAGCGGATTGTATCGTGAGCCGGCGACCCGGGTCAGAAACCGTGCCCCCGATGCGAGGCTTCGAAGCCGGCGGGCTATGGACGTGTTCTTCATCGACGTTACGAGGCAATCCTGGGACAGAAAAGCGGTCCGTGAGCCGGAATACATATCACCCATGGTTCGGGCTGACAAAGTGCTGGAGCCATTCCTGGTGTTCCGTCCAGGAATCGCGACGCCGCACAGGCACAGTAGAAGCCAGCGTTGCAGCCGTCTCCATCCAGCGACATCCTCTCGCCGATCGTGGGACGAGCAGGGTGCCGCAGCCTGGACGACGCTGCTGCTCGACTGCGCGCGAAAGCGGATCATCGGCCTGGGAGATCGACGAACGACGTCGGGCTGCGGTCCTGGAGATCACGCCGCGTGGCGGCGTTCCGGTCCTGGTGGACCATGATGCCAGCCAGCGTCAGCCGCGGCGCGACGTGGTCCTGGCAACCCTACAACTCACCCGGCAGGAGTTCTTCCGGTCCGGCCACGCCCGGTGCGCGATCCGCCCGCGTGGCGCCGGACAGCTTGACCAGGCTGGCCCGGCGGTCGACGGCGAGCCGGGCTTCCTGCGCCTTGGCAGCCTCGATCGGCCAAGGGCCGGGTGGCCCGCGGATGCGGTTGACAGGGGCAGCCGGACCAGCAAGGCTGCCCGCAATCGCACATGGACTCGTGCTCAACCGTCGCATGATGTGAAGACGCGGGGACCGGCGATTGCACCCTCTAGCTTCCGCGGTCGTCATCGCTGTGGTCTTTGTAGTGGTTGCCGGAGCCCTGGCTGCCTTCCTGTTTCCCTCCATGTTCGGGCTTCATCACGGCCTGACCAGCATCACCGCTGGCGCGCCATAGGCCGAACCCGGGCCATGGCCTGCTGCATGACGATGCGACTGGCGCTCCAGCGCGTTCGAGCCTGCTTGCGCAATGAACGACCGCTTGTGCTTCATCGTCGGCGGTTGGCAGGCCAACATCGCGGTTCGGACGGCTGGCGGATGAACATCGATGCCGATCGTCGCCAGCGTCCGCTGCCGGCGCTTCCATCCGCTGTCGGCAGCCGATGACCGTCACGGGCTCTGCCCGGTCTGGTCCCGGCTCTGGATCGGTCAGGCCGCCTCCCTTACACTCCGTCGACTGCGGACGGCTTTGCTCGGTTTGATCCGCTCATCTGCTTTTTGTGGAGTGCCGCCACATGCGACAGCTGATCCTGTGTGCCGCCCTGGCTGTCACGAGCATGTCAGGTGGCGCTCGTGCCGACACGCTGGACACGCTCAATGCGTTTCAGGTCGCAACAAGACATCTGGACGTCTGTTTCGACCAGAATTTCGAGCCAGGGCGGGACAAGTCGAGTGACAAGGGCCTGTCGAAACGGCGGCTCCTCGACGCCTGTTCAACACAATGGGACACTGCCTCGCAGGCATGTCATGTCAATAGCGGAAAGCCTCTGCAGGATTGCCGGAAGCAGACCGGCGCGCTTGCCGACGACTATCTGAGTCTGAAGGACGCTGGCGTGCAGTAGCGGCATCATGGTCCCGGGATCGTCTGTCGGATCTCGGCCCGCATCCAGTCCGGTTCCCCGGCAGGCGACCGGAGCATCTGGCGCCTCGAAGGCGTGGCGATGCCGCGACAGCGCGAGGTGATCTCCCTTCCGCCGCTGCCTTAGCGCCGGTCCACCATGCTTTCATGCACCCAGCCCCACGGTGCCGTATCGCCGACCTGATACCATCCGCCCGGCGCCGTCGCGAAGATCCGCATGACGGTTCCCTGCGGCACCACCCGGACCGATGCGCCATGCGGCGCTGCATGGAGGTTCGCATTCTGTCGCATCGTCACGCGTCCGGATGCCGGTGCCTGATCGGGAGCGTCAGCGACAACCGCCGTCGCCAGGGCGGGGCGAGGCGCGGATGACGTGTTCGCCGCCGGCCGCTGCGCCGTGCCGGAGCCGTGCGACGGGTCGGGAACGGTGTCGGGCAGCGGCGGCAGCGGCGTGACGCTCTGGAACGGCCCTGACACCGGTCCGCCCTTCTCGTAGCAGTACGTGACCAGTGCCATGTAGACGTGGTCGGCTTCCGCTGTCGTCGTTCCGACATGCTGCTCGACCCGATGGGCTGGCAAACCGTCACGAGGTGCCGCGATCACCGAGACGAACGGCACGAAGATGTTTGGATCGTCCCCGAAGGGCGCCACCTGTCCGCACACGGCCCACCGTCCCGGAGCCGCCTGGTCGTAGACCTGCACGCCCCTGAACTGCAGTGCGGCACCCTTCGCCGTGTCGGTGCCGATCGCCTGTTCGGCGGCACCGCGGATCTGGTCGATCGCCGCAGGGCGCGTCGGGCTGACGCCTTTCTGCTCCTTGCATCCGGTCAGCAGGGCCAGTGTCGCCAGGATGGCGAAGCCTGGCCGCCTGCGCCGGGTCGCGTCTTTCTCGGTTTGCTTGCGTGTCGGGTCCCGCATCCAGTTTTGCCTCACGCTGCAACAGCGTCGCCAGGGCAGCGTAGTTCGACCCGTTCCTGTCCGTCGTGACGCGTCTGGCTCGGCTCATCCGGGTGATGTTCTGCTGCACGCGAAGGCGCTCCGGAGGCCCGCCCTGCCGATCCCGGCGGCGCCGTGGCAGTAGGCTTGCGCGGCATCCCGCACCGGATCGGGCGCCGATCGCAGATATCTGCCTGTCCGGCATCACCATCCTGCCATCGACGCAACATGTCGCGCGACGCTGGCGTTGGCTGACGCCATGACGAAAGATGTGGAGATGAGCGGGTCCGACGCCACGATCCTGATCGCCGAGGACGAGGTCCTGATCCGTGCGCTCATCGTCGATGCGCTGACCGATGCCGGCTATACGGTGATCGAGGCATCCAATGGAAGCGAGGCGCTGGCGCTGCTTGACCGGCCCGATCACGTCGCATTGATTGTCACCGACATCAACATGCCGGGCTTGAATGGGATTGACATGGCGCGCGCCGTCCGCAAGGAGAAACCCGACCTGCCGATCCTGTTCGCAAGCGCGCGCGGCGACCTGCTTGGCCAGAGTGGACTGGCGCGGCCCTACAATGTCATCAGCAAGCCATTCCGCCTCGATGAACTCGTGCGTCGCGTGCGGGCATTGCTGCAACAGCCCTAGCCGATCTCGATCCCCGCTCGGGGTCGGCGCCGAACCGGCCTGGCCGACGCGAGCAAACATTGTCCTGTCGCGTATCTCGACGCATGTCCTATCCATGTCTCCTGTGCTGGACGTTGCCTGTCCCCTCCGAGGTGGATTGTATCCGTGACAGGAACCGGCTGTCCGGGTGGCCGATGCCGTGCCGGTCCTGCCTGCCGGTCATCGCGGCATGACATCTTGAGGTTGCGGCGCGGGCTGCGGGAAGGCGGCTTCACCCTGATCGAGATGATCGTCGTGCTGGTGGTTCTGGCCCTGGCCGGCAGCATCGTGCTGGCGCGTGGCCCGATGCACTCGGCGACGCTCGATCTGCGTGCCGCAGGCCATGCGGTCGCGACAGACATGCGTACGGCTCGTGATCGAGCGATCGCCACCGATCGTGATCTCGTATTCACGACCGACCCTGCGCATCGGGATTACGGCATGAAGGACGGACCCCGGCACGGGCTGTCGGGCCCGGTCGTGCTGGACGGCCCGGCAGTGCCGATCGTGTTCCATCCGGACGGCAGCGCCTCCGGTGGCCTGGTCACGCTGTCGGAGAATGATCGTCGGGTCACGATCCTGGTGGACTGGCTGACCGGCCGCGTCAGCATACGATAAGGCGGATCGGTGGAGTGTCCTGAACACTCCCGGCGCGGCTGGCCCCGCCGCCTGCGCCCGCCTTCATCCTGACCTAGGCGGCAGGCCTGTTGAGATTGACGCCTCGGGAGTAGCTGTCGTGGACCGGCTCTGCTTCCGCCGTCTTGTCGCCGAGAAGGTAGCCCGTCCAGAACTTGGTCGAGGTCAGTTCCGGAGCGGCGGCCTGCCAGGATGCGGCGACGCGGTTGCCGCGCCGCAGCAGTTGCAGCATCACCGGAAGCGTCTGCCGGCTCAGCTTCCAGAACACGCCCCGGTTGCGATGGTAGGCCGACATGTCCGGCTCCCACCAGTTGTCGAGCACGATGTGGTCGGCATGACGCAACCCGGGCCAGGAGAACTCGCCCGCGCCGACCACGACCGGCTTGGTCTTCTGCGTCGGCACCAGCGCATTGCGCAGCAGCACGAACAGGAACCAGAACAGGAAGATCACGCGTCGCCGCGGCATCGACGCGATGACGGCCTTTTCGAGAACCTCGTGCCGGTTGACCTGCCTGGGCTCGTAGGTGCGGCGCAGCGCCAGCACCCCCGCATGCAGCGGCTGCGGATTCTGTCGAAGCACCGCCGGGCCTTGCAGGAAGTCGCTCAGCCCTCGCAGGATCAGGGCGGCTCCGTAGTAGCGGAACGTCAGCATGTGCAGCAGCCAGGCGCGACCGACGCGGCGCAGCGCGGGCTTGGCGGCGAAACGGTCGTGCAGTGCCGCCAGCACCAGCAGGTTCCGGGTCTCGTAATAGAGCTGCCAGTTGCCGAGCTTCAGGTAGAACGGCTCGTGCCAGACGGCAGCACCTGGCAGCGGGATCGTGCGTACGCCGTTGCGATACAGCCGCATGCCGTATTCCGCGTCGTCGCCCCGGATGAAGCAGGGCATCGGCAGCCCCAGCCGGCGCACGATGTCGAGCGAGACCGCAAAGCACCACCAGCCGTTGAAATGCACCGGCTGCGGCTGCGCCAGCTGGTTCAGTCCCTCCGCCAGCGTCAGGTCGGTATCCTGCTGCACCGGCCGGGGGAACCAGTTGTCGTGGTCGATCACGGCGCCGCCCTCGTAGAGCCGCGTCGGCTGCACGCTGTCGAGCATGTGGCCGGCCACCGCCACATTGTCCTTTGCCAGCGACAGGAACGCGATCAGCCGCAGGATCGTGTCCGATTCGAGCCGGATGTCGTCGTCCAGGAAGGCGCAATGGGTGAGGGTGGGATCGTCCAGGCTGGCCATCAGGCCGCGGGTGAAGCCGCCGGCGCCGCCGAAATTGCCCTGCTCGATGATGGTCAGCCGGGACCCGATCCGATCTGCCAGCGGGGCCACGAGCGGATGGCGGGCAAGGCCCGGCTTGCCCTGGTTGACGACGAAGACGCGGTCGAGACGCGCCAGCAGGACCGGATCGGCCGTCATCGTCTTCAGCACCGCGGCGATGAAGCGTTCCCGGTTGAAGGTGCAGAGCACGATCCCCAGCCGCACCGGGGTCGGCGCGACCTCGGCCAGCCAGGACGCCTTGAGGAAGCGCACGTCGTCGCCGACCGCGGTGACCTCGAAGTACAGCAGCCCGTATTCGCGGAAATTACCGCTCTCGTCCGGCACCGCGAACCGCAACGTCTGCATGCCGGTATCGCCGGTGACCACTCTCTCGCTCAGCAGCTTGTCGACACCGATCGAGCGGCGTCGCAGGCGCACCACGCAGGCGCCGGTCACCGACACGGACAGCACCAGGCTGTGCAGCCTGGTGTTCAGGCGCCAGTGCGATTCGAAGAAGCCGCCGAAGTAGCTGTCGAAGCTGAGCGTCGTGCCGGTCAGCAGCGCGATCGTGCCGTCATCCAGCAGTTCCGCGCCATAGGCACCATTGCCGGCACTTTCGAGCCGGGTGGTCCGCCAGTAGAGCGGTCGGAGTTCCGGTGCTCGGTCGATCAGCACCCGCTGCAGCGTCTGTTCGGCGCGGTCGGTACGTTCCATGCCGACTGAAACGGTGAGCGAGGCCAGTTGATCCATCGAGACTCCGTCGCACCGAGATGGATGCTCGTATCATAATGCGACATCTGGCTGCAGACACGCCATCAAAATTCGGTCAGCCTATCCAGTCCTCTGTCTTTATTGTGAAGCGACAGTTTGCTACCATCATCTCATTGTCGCGGCCATTTGCTGACAAGGACCCCGATGGACACCATCTCGATCAAGCCGAGCCTCCCCGCGCATCGTTACGATTGGGTGATAGTCGGGGCAGGCTTCGCCGGTGCGGTGCTGGCCGAACGTCTGGCATCGCATGGCCAGCGCGTCCTGATCATCGACAAGCGCCCGCATATCGCCGGGAACGCATTCGATCGTCACGATGCGGCCGGGCTGCTCGTGCATCAATATGGTCCGCATATTTTTCACACCAACTCGACCGTGGTGTTCGACTACCTGTCGCGCTTCACCGAGTGGCGTCCGTACGAGCACCGCGTGCGCGGCCGTGTCGACGGCAAGCTGGTGCCGGTTCCGATCAATCTCGATACCGTCAACATGCTGTACGATCTCGAGCTCACCGCGGCCGAGCTTCCGGGCTGGCTGGCTGCCCGCGCCGAGCCGGTGGCGGAGATCAGGACGGCGGAGGACGTGGTGGTGTCCCAGGTCGGCCGCGATCTCTACGAGAAGATCTTCCGCCATTACACACGCAAGCAATGGGGGCTCGACCCGTCCGAGCTCGATGCCAGCGTCACCGCGCGCATTCCGGTCCGGATGGACCGCGACGACCGCTACTTCGCGGATCGCTACCAGTCGATGCCGCTGCATGGCTACACGGCGATGTTCGAGCGCATGCTGGATCATCCCAACATCACCGTCCGCACCGGTACCGACTATGCCGACATCGCGCCCACGGTCGGCGATGCGCGCCTGATCTGGTGCGGCCCGGTCGACGAGTTCTTCGGCTTCTCGGAAGGTCCGTTGCCGTACCGCTCCCTGCGTTTCGTGCATGAGACGCACGATAACGCCAACTTCCAGCCTGTGGGCACCGTGAACTACCCACAGGATCAGGACTACACGCGTATCACTGAATACAAGCACCTGACGGGTCAGGTGCACGAACGGACCAGCGTCACCTACGAATACCCATCCGCCGAAGGCGAGCCGTACTACCCGGTGCCTCAGGCCGAGAGCCAGGCGACCTACAAACGATATCAGGCACTTGCCGATGCGACCCCGAACGTCTGGTTCGTTGGCCGGCTCGCCACCTACCGGTATTACAACATGGACCAGATCGTGGCGCAGGCGCTCGCCACCTTCACGCGGATCCAGGCGACCGTGGATCTGGCATCGGCTCCGATCGAGGATGAGCTGATGTCATGACGCGTTGGCCCAGGGTGCTGTCCCCGGGTCCTGCGAAGCCCCGGGTCTTCGGGGATCTGCTCCTGTCCGTCGTCAGCCGCCGGTCGGCGGTCCCTGCACCACTTCAACCAGATCGTCGGGTCGCAGCCACTTGCGTAGCGCCGCCTGGAGCTGTTCTGCGGTGATGTCGTAATAGTGCCGGGCCGCCACCTCCGGCTGGTCCAGCGGCAGGCCAAGATCGCTCAGGTGCAGATCCTCGTAGCCGATGGCATCGAAGCTCGCGCGTCCCATCGGCAGCTGGCGCAGCAGCGAGGCCTTGGCCCGGGTCAGCTCGTCTGCCGTCACCGGCTCGTCCTGCACCGCCTTGAGGTCGCGGACCACCAGGTCGCGGGCCTTGTCGATGTTCTGCGCGTCCGCGCCATACGAGACCGAATAGCTGCTTCGAGTGCGGGACCAGCGCAGCGCGCTGCTGACGCTGTAGACATAGCCGCCTCGCACCCTGAGATCGCGATACAGCCGCGACGAGAAGCCGCCGCCGAGGATCTCGTTGCCGAGGGTCAGGGTGAAGTGGTCCGGGTCCGAGACCTTGATCGGCAGCGTCTCCGCCAGCTGGATGCTCGATTGCAGGCTGCTGCGGTCCGGCACGTAGGATCTCGACGGGCCGTTGGCCGGGATCGGCGGCAGATCGATGGCAGGCGTCGGGCCGGCGGCCTTCCAGGCGCCGAACTCCCGCTCCACCGCCGACCTGGCATGCTCGGGCGTGATGTCGCCGACGATGACGATGGTGGTCAGGTCCGGCCGGTAGGTGCTGGCATAGAACGCCTTCGCCTCCGCCGGGGTGAGCGCCATCACCGTCTGCGGCGTCGCCTCGCGCAGGGATGGATCGCCCGCCGGCACCACGGCGCGCATCGCGGCCCGCTGGAACAGGTAGCTCGGCGAGCCGAGCAGCCCGGCCAGTCCGCCGGCGACCTGGCGCTGCACCACCTTGAACGCCGCGTCCACGAACACCGGATGCAGCTCGTTGTCGGCCAGCAGCGCCAGCCCGGTATCGAACTGCGCCCGCAGCACCTTGAGCGCGAAGCCGCTGCCAGCGCTCTCGTCGGCCGCGATCGCGTCGAGGGCGGTCTGGAAGGCCAGCCGGTCCCGGCTCTGGCTGCCATAGTCGAACATCCGCTCGACCACGCTGGCGACACCCTCCTGGCCCTTCGGCTCCTGGGTCTCCGTGACCTGCCGGATCTGGCCGTAGAGCGAGATGGTGTTGGTCACGTGCTCCGGCTGCACGATCAGGCGCAGGCCGTTGGGCAGGGTGCTCGCCACCGGCGCCGGCGAGGCCGGCGGCAGATGCAGCGCGGTCAGGGCCGCCGCCGCCCAGTCCGGCAGCGCCACCGGCTTGTCCGGCGGTGCCGCGAAGGCCTCGGCCCCGCCAAATCCCCTGCCGGCGACCGGCTTGCCGGACTCCTGCGGCGTCAGCACCGCCGTCACCACATGCGCCGGATCGAACACGCTGCGCGCGATCCGGTTCACGTCCTCGACCGTGACCGCCTGGTAGGCCGCGGCCAGCGCGTCGGGCGAGTCCAGCCCCTGGAACGCCAGCGCGTTGGACCAGCTCTGCGCGAGCCCGCTGATGCTGTCGTTGCGGGTGCCGAGCTGGGCGAGCTCGCGGCGCCTGGAGGCCTCCACCAGCTCGGCCGGGACCCCATGCGCGGCCGCGTCGGCAATGATGCCGCGCATCCTCGCCAGCAGCGGCGCGCTGTCGGCCCCCTTGGGGAAGGCCGCGAACACCACGCCGAACCCGACATCCGGCTTCGGCCGATACAGGAACTGCGCTGCCAGCGCCTCGCCGGCCGGAACCAGCGCGTAGAGCGCGCCGCGCTCGCTCGACAGCACGTCGCCGAGGATGTCGGCGGCTGCGAAATCCCGGCTCCGCGAGCCCGGCATCCGGTAGGCCAGCGTCGCGATGCCGACCGGATAGTCGGTCGGCAGCGACACGGTCTGCGGCTTGACCATGACCAGGTTGAAGGCCTTGCGCACCGGCAGCGCCTTGGCCGGGATGTCTCCGAACGCGGCCTTCACGTCGGCCAGCGCCCGGTCGGGATCGACGTCGCCGGCGATCACCAGGATCGCATTGTTCGGCGCATACCACTGCGCCCAGAACGTGCGCAGCAACCGGGCATCGGTCTTGTCGAAGGAGGGTCGGGTGCCGAGCGCGTCATGCTCGTAGGGGGTGCCGGCGAACATCGTCGCCTGCAGCTGGCTGAGATAGGTATAGGCCGGGCTGGACAGGTCGCGCGACACCTCCTGCTCGATGGCGCCGCGCTCCTTGTCCCAGTCGGCCTGGTTCAGGCTGAGCCGGTTCATGCGCAGCGCCTCGACGCGCAGCACCACCGACAGGTCGTCCGAAGGAGCCGTGTAGAAATACTGGGTGACGGTCTCGGTGGTGTCGGCGTTGTACTCGCCGCCGAGCTTGGCGCCGATCTCGGAGAGCTGGTCCTTGTCGAGCCCGTCGGAGCCGCGGAACATCATGTGCTCGGTGGCGTGGGCCATGCCCGGGTAACCGGCCGGCGCATCGTTCGAGCCCACGAGATAGTTGATCTCGGTGGTGACCACCGGCGCCAGCCGGTCCTGCACGATCACCACCCGCAGGCCGTTCGACAGCGTCGCCCGCAGCGCCGACGCCAGACCGGTCGCGTGCTGCGCCGGCACGGCCGGGCCGGCAGCCTGGGGATCCACGGGGCCGGCCGGGGGGGCCGCCAGCGCCGGCCCGCCGAGGGCCGCCAGCATCAGGCCGGTGATCAGGGGCCGGGTCGCGATCCGGTGGCGCATGCCGTGTCTCCGCGTCGTGTTCGTCCGGATCTGGACGCGGCACGCACCCTAGTGATGCACGCCCTGCCGGCATAGCCGCCCGCCTATGAAGGATACGTCACCTGGCCGATGATGACGGCAATGGTGATCTCCTCTCGCTCGTCCGATGCCGGCTTCACGCTGCTCGAGGTGCTGGTCGCATTCGTGATCGCCGCCCTGGCGCTGGGCGTGCTGTTCGAGGGTGCGGTGGAGGGCATCCGCTCCACCCGCATCGCCGACCGCACCCAGGAGGCGCTGTCCCGGGCCCAGTCCCATCTCGCCACCGTCGGCCACGGCGTGCTGCTGGCGCCCACCACGCAGGAGGGCGAGGATGGCAGCCTGTATCACTGGAGCCTGCGCATCGTGCCGCTGCAATCCGCGACCGGCGCCGGGGGCGGAGGCGCCCAGGCGACCCGGTTCGTGCTCTACGGCGTGCAGGTGACGGAGTCCTGGCCTGACACGGCAGCCGGCGGCGACCACACCCGGGCCGTGGTGCTGCGCACCGAGCGGGTCGGCACGCAGCCCGGCAGCGGCCCATGACCGCCGGCCCGCGGCGCCCTCCGGCCGATGCCGGCTTCACCCTGCTGGAAATCGTGGTCGCCCTGGTGGTGCTGGGCATCCTGCTGGTGACGCTGACCCGCGGCGTTCAGTTCGGCCTGGCCGCCTTCGACCGCCAGGACCGCATGATCGCCACCGGCGGTCGCCTGGAGGCCGTCGACAGCACGCTGCGCCGCCTGATCGAGCAGCTCGATCCCGGCACCAGCGCCGACGGCAACACGGTGACCGGGACCCATCACGCGCTGGCCTTTCGCGCCCCGCTGCCGGTCGCGGCACAGGCGCGTCCCGACGCGCCGCCGTCGGACGGGATGGCCGATCTGCGCCTGTCGGTGGATGCGTCGCACCACCTGCTGCTGACCTGGCTGCCGCATCGTCACGTGCTGCCGGCCGGTCCCACGCCCAGGCCGCATGACGAGACGCTGCTCGACGATGTCGAGCGCATCGACCTGGACTACTGGTCGGACGGCAGCTGGCAGCAGCAATGGCGCCAGTCCAAGCCGCCCTCGCTGATCCGCCTGCGCATCGTGTTTCCGGACGGCGATCCCCGCCGCTGGCCCGATCTGGTCGCGGCGCCCATTCGCGATCAGGGGGGCTGAGGGTGGAGTGGGCTTCATGGCTTGCTTCTGCGGTGCTGATGCCCGCGCCGACGATGCAGAACCAATGAGGCGGCCTGCGAGTGGCGAAGGCGTCAATGACGCGTCCGGCTGTCAGGATGACGACCTTTCGCAGGGTATACGTCCCGCTTCGATGATCGACGATCGCCAGGCAAGACCGTCGAGCCGTTCGAACGGGATGCCGCTCAACCCGTATGATGCTCCTGCGATCCGTCCTGCGACGGCGCCGGTGGTGAATGCTGCCGTCGCGGCGGCGAAGATGCCGTCCATTGCCACCCCCGCGGCCAGCGATCCGAGCAGCAAGCCGACGGCCGCCTCGTTGTGGCTGACCGGGTCGAGGATCCGGGCGGCCCGCTCAGCCACGGGTGCTCCGGACGCCGCTGCCCGGTCCGGTCCCGGCGGCACCGCGCGGCTGCGCGCTGGCGATGGCTTCCAGAATCCGGCTGCGGATCGAGCCCGGCATCGGCGCCGGTGCGGCCGCGCTGAACACCACGAGCCTGCCCGGCTCCGGCAGATACGCCATCAGCTGACCGACGGTGCCGTGCTGCGTCCGCCATCGGCAGGCGACGAGCGCGGTGGTGCCGCTGCCGGTCACCTGTCCCGCCGGTCGAGAAGCTCGACGTCAGGCAGGACGTGCGACAGCCGGTCGAGCTCCGTCCGGACGAAATCGCGCGCCGCCACCCCGTCCGGCACGGCGGCACGGGTGACGGTCAGGGTGGCCGTGGCGGTTCCGTCATCGAGCACGAAGGCATGGATGGAGCGGTCCGTCCAGCCTGGCGGCGGGATGAAATCGTAGTCAAGTCAGCGGATTAGGTGTCGCCCATCCCATGAGCCTGGCACGGTTCGGCAACGATCGTAGGCCCGAGCCCGAACTCCTGCCGAGCCCCCGGGCGGTCCTGGTGCCGCAGGCGGATTTCATCCGGCCGCGGCTTGTTCTATCGTCGCCTCCGCATGATACCGGACGTCCTGACTTGGTGGTCGCGCCAGATGCTTGATCTGGTGCCAGCGCGCTTCGCCCGGCCGGACCCGTCCTCGATGGGTGCGCTTCTGGTCGAGCCGTTTCCGGCCGGAGAAGGCGCCCGCCTGCTGCGTCGGCAGGGCTCGGAGGAAGCGGTGCTGGGCGAGTTCATGCTCCGCCGCGTCCGCCGCGACGACATCCTGGCCGATGACGTGGCGCCCGACGCACCGGCGCCGCTCGATCCGGACGATGTGGGCACCCTGGCCACCGCCCTCTCGACGGCCCAGGCCAGCGGGACGGGCGGCATCGTGCTGCTGCGCCTGGCCCCGGGCGCTGCCCTGCAGCGCGACGTGACGCTGCCGCTCGCCGCCGAGGCCGGGCTCGACCGCGTGCTGACCTACGAGATGGACCGGCTGACCCCGTTCGCGGCGGCCGACGTGTTCTTCGCCTGGCGCGTGCTGCGTCGCGACCGCGAGGCCGGACGCCTGTCGCTGCGCCTGTCGCTGGTGCCGCGGCCGCCGCTGCTGCCGCTGCTGGAGGCGCTGCGCCAGGCCGGCGCCGGTCCGCAGGCGATCGAGATCCCGGCAGCGCCCGGCCGTGCCCGCTTGCGCATCCCGCTGGCGCACGAGCGCTCCGCTTCCGCCCGGCGCGAGCGCCGCCTGCTGGCGCTCGCGTCGGGCTGCTGCGTCGTGCTGGCGCTGCTGGCGCTGCTGCTGCCTTTCGTGCTGCAATCCGTCGCCTCGGCGCGGCTGGACCGGCGCATCGCGGCACTGCAGCCGCGCGTGGCGATGGCGCAGGCGCTGCACCGGCGCATCGCCGGCAGCTCCGCCGGCGCCGAGCTGGTCGAGACCGAGCGGCGCCGGCTTGGCGACACGCTGGGGGTGATCGCCGCCGTGACCCGTGTCCTGCCCGACGACAGCTACCTGTCCGACCTGACCCTGCGGCAGGGTCAGCTGACCATCAGCGGCCAGTCGGCCGCGGCCGCCAAGCTGATCCCGGTGATCAGCGCCGATCCGGCCTTCTCCGCCCCCGCCTTCGCCGCCCCCGTCACCCGAATCGAGGGCCAGAACACCGACCTGTTCTCGATCCGCGCCGGGGTGGCGCACTGATGGTCTCCTCCGGTCGCTCCGCCTCGGGCTCCGGTGCTCTCGCCGGCTTGACCCTGCCGACCGGCCGGGCCGGTCGCGCGCTGGCGCTCGGCCTCGCGATCCTGGCGCTGCTGCTGCTGTGGGAGGCCGTCGGCGCCCCGCTGCGCGGCTGGTATGACGACCGGGCCGACGCGCTGGCCGGCCGCACCGCGCTGGCGGCGCGCATGCAGACCCTGGCGGCCCAGCTGCCGGCACTGCGCCGTGCGGCAGCGTCCGGCGCCGCCCGCTCCGGACCGGCCGCGCTGATCGAGGGCACCAGCGACGCGATCGCGGGCGCGGCCCTGCAGGAGCGCGTGCAGCAGATGGCCGCCTCGCTCGGCGCCACCTTGTCCAGCACCGAGAGCCTGCCGGCCAGCCAGGCCGGCGCGTATCGACGGGTGGCCGTGCGCATCGCCGTCACCGCGCCGTTCGAGGTGATGGTGCGGCTGATCGCGGCGATCGAGCAGGCATCGCCCACCATGCTGATCGACGATCTGCAGCTGCATGGCTCGCGCATCCAGATGCTGGCGGCGGCTCCGCTCGAGGGCGCCCTCACCGTGCTGGCCTTCCGCCAGGGCGGCCCGGCCGGCAGCGCTTCGGGCGACGCGCTGCCGCCGGACGGGTCCGACAGCGCCGCGCCATGATCGACACGGCTCGCCCGACGCTGCGGACGCGGCCATTGCTCGGCCTGCTGGTCGGCTGCGCATGCCTGCTTGTGGCCGTGCTCGCCGTTGAATATCACTCGTCCGTGAAACGGGAGCTGCGCCTGGCCTCTTCATCGTCATCCGCCGCGATCCGTGACGTCCCGGCCGATCGCCAGACGGCGCCGGCGCTCGCATCGCAGCGCCAGGCTGCGGCTGACCACACGGGCGACTGGACGCGCACCGCCCTGGCCCGTCCGCTGTTCAGCCCGTCGCGCCGGCCGGTGGCGACGGTCGTGTCCGGTCCGCGGGAGCCGCGGCTGGCCGGGATCGTGCTGGCCCCGTCGGGCGCCAAGGCGATCTTCGCCGGCGACGGCGACGCCCGCGGCATCGTCGCCGGGGTCGGCCAGCAGGCCGGATCGTGGCGGGTGCTGGCGATCGCCGTCGACGGCGTGCGGGTGATCGGCCCGGACGGCCTGCGCACGCTGCACCCGTCGCGGGACGCCGCCCAGCATGATGGCGACGGTGGCCTGGCCAGCGCGCCGACCCTGGGGCCGCACCCGTCCATCCTCGACCTCCTGCGCAGCCGCCCGCTGCAGCTCGGCCCGTTCAACGGCGTCCCGCCCTTGCCGGCCGGCCTGCGCGGATCGCCGCCGGCTCCGTCGCCATGACCATCGGCTCCAGACGTCCTGTGCTGCATCCTCCTCGCGCGGCCCTGGTCCTGCTGCCTCTGGCCGTTCCGCTGGCGCTGTCGGTGGCGGGCTGCAACCACCTCGAGCAGCCGGTGATCCGCCCGCTGCCGCCGCTGCAATCCGACATCGCCGCAGCACCGCCGCGCGTCGACGGCGACATCGGCACCACCGACCGGGTGATGGCGCCGCAGGTGAGCTACGGCCGCGACCGCCAACCCGCGCTGCACGGCACCGTCGGCGCGTCCGGCGAGGCGGGGTCGGTCACGCTCAATTTCGCCGACACCGACATCCGCGACGCGGTGGGGCAGATCCTCGGCAGCCTGCTGCACGTCACCTACACGATCGATCCCGCGGTGAAGGGCACGGTGACGCTGCATACCGCCGCCCCCCTCGCCAGCAGCCAGCTGCTGCCGACGCTGCAGCTGCTGCTAGCGCAGGTGGGGGCGACGCTGTCGCGTTCCGGCGGGGTCTACCGCGTCGTCGCCGCCTCTGCGGCCGCACAGGCCGGTCCGGCCGGCGGTCCCGCTGGTTCCGGCGGCGGCCCACAGGTGCTGGCGGAGGGCGAGTCTTTCGCGGGCAGCGCCATGGTGCCGCTGCGCTATGCGGGTGCGGAGGATCTGGCCAAGGCGCTGCAGCCGTTCGTGCAGGCGGGCGCGCACATCACGCCGGTGGCGGCCTCCAACGCGCTGCTGGTCACCGGCGACCCGATGGTGCGCACCACGCTGGTGAACCTGGTCCAGGCCTTCGACATCGATGCCCTGGCCGGCCAGTCCTACGCGCTGCTGCCGGTCGATTCCGGCGATGCCAAGGACATCGCCACCGCCCTGCAGGAGGCGCTGAAAGGCCGTGGCGGCTCGCTGTCGCAGGTGGTGCGCGTGGTGCCGATGACCCGCGTCGACGCGGTGCTGGTGGTGGCCAACGAGCGCCGCTTCATCGACGATGCGAGCCGGCTGTTCCGCCTGATCGAGCAGACCCGGCGCACCAGCGTGCGTTCCTGGCATGTGTACTACCTGCAGAACAGCCACGCCAACGATGCCGCCTACGTGCTGCAGCAGGCCTTCACCCCGGACAACGTGACCGCCCAGCCGACGGCGGCGCCGCAGGCCAGCATCCCGGGGCAGGGGAGCGGCAGCTTTGGTTCCAGCGGCGGGCTCGGCTCCAGTGGCGGCCTCGGCTCGAGCGGCGGCCTGGGTTCCAGCGGCGGGCTCGGCTCCAGCGGCGGCTTTGGTTCGAGCGGCGGCCTGGGCTCGACCGGCGGCCTGGGCGGCTCCGCGTCCGGCGGCCTCGGCGGCATCCAGACCGCCTCCCCGGCACCTGCCGCACCGTCGGGCGGCGGCGCTGCCGGCGCCAACCCGCTGCTGGGCGGTCTCGACAGCTCCGGCGGCGGCGGCACCGCCCATACCATGCGCATCATCCCCAATCCGCAGAACAACGCCCTGCTGATCTATGGAACCGACCAGGAGAACGACACCGTCAACCAGATGCTGCGCAAGATCGACATCCTGCCGCTGCAGGTGCGGATCGATGCCGTCATCGCCGAGGTCCTGCTGAACGACGCGCTGCAGTACGGCACCCAGTTCTTCTTCAAGTCCGGCGGCGTCAACGGCGTGCTCAACGCCAACGAGGCCGCCACCACCGCGATCACCAGCGCCCTGACCAGCACGGCGTTCTCCTCCACGCTGCCCGGCTTCATCATCGGCGGCACCGGCAATGGCGGCGCGCCGTTCGCGATCAACGCGCTGCAGGCCGTCACCACCGTGCATGTGCTGTCCTCTCCCGAGCTGCTGGTGCTCGACAACCAGACGGCGCGGCTGCAGGTCGGCCAGCTGGTGCCGATCCAGACCGGTTCGCAGACCAGCACGCTCAGCACCGGATCGGTGTTCAACCAGGACAGCTACCAGCCCACCGGCGTGATCATGCAGGTGACACCACGGGTCAACAACGGCGGCCAGGTGACGCTGGACATCTCGCAGGAGGTCAGCAACGTCGCCGCGCCGGCGACCGGCACCATCTCCAACCCGACCTTCAACGACCAGTCGGTGGTGTCTCGCGTCGTCATCCATGACGGCCAGACCATCGGCCTCGCCGGGCTGATCACCGATCAGTCGAGCCGCGGCAACAGCGGCATCCCCTGGCTCAAGGACATCCCGATCCTCGGCCTGCTCGGCGGCAGCCAGACCAACAACCGCACGCGTACCGAGCTGCTGATCCTGATCACGCCGCATGTCATGCACGACCAGCACGACGCCCAGGCCCTGACCGAGGATCTGCGCGATACCCTGGTGAACGCGGCCGCGGTTCCGGACGAGCTCACGCCCATGCGCCAGACCGGCAGCGCCGATCCGCAGCAGCGGGTGCGCCGCAGCGTCGGCCTCGGTCCCTGATCAGCGCTGGCCTGCGCCGGGCCGCGCCGCGCGGCCCCGCCGTGGTTGGCCGCGATCCGGGAGGCACGGGCGGCTTTGCCCTGCTGATCGTGCTGTGGACCCTGGTGCTGATCTCGCTGCTGGTGTCGGCGATCGCCGCGTCCGGCAGCGGCCGCACCCGCCAGGCCGGCGACCTGCGACGCAACGCCCAGCTCCGTGCCGAGGCCGATGGCGGCATCGAGGAGGCGGTCTTCCATCTGCTCGACACCTCCAAGGCGCACTGGGGAGCCGACGGCGCCATCCACCGCATCCGCCACCGTGACGTCGTCCTGTCGCTGCGCCTGGCCAGCGAGGCCGGCAAGATCAATCCGAACCGCGCCTCGCCCGAGCTGCTGGCCTCGCTGCTGCAGGCGGTCGGCGTCGACGCCCGACGAAGTGCCGCGATCGTCGCCAACGTCGTCGCCTGGCGCTTTCCGGGCGGCACCCTGGTCGAGCCGTCCGGCGGCGGCCGCAGGGCCGGTCGCGACTACCTGCCGCCCGGAGCGCCGTTCGAGTCGCTCGCCGAGCTCGGCCTGGTGCCCGGCATCGACCCCGCCCTGCTCGCCTCGCTGACGCCGCATCTGTCGCTCTACCACGATGGCGATCCCGAGCTGGCGGCGGCCGATCCGGTGGTCCGCCAGGCGATGCTGGCGCTGAGCGGTCCCGACGCCGCCCCGGACCCGTCCGGGCAGCCGGCGCGACCGGACGAGACCGCCGTCGCCGTCACCGCCCTGGCCGAGGACGGCGCCGGACGGCGCGCCGTGCGCCGGGCGGTCGTGCTGACCGGCGGCGCCGGCACCGACGGCCGTCCCTACAGGATCATGAGCATCGAGGCTCCGTCCGGCTGACGCCTGCCGCCTGGACCGGCGGCGGCGTTTGCTCTAACCGCTGGAAGTCGATGCAGATGAACCCCGATCTCCCCGCACGCACCGCCCTCGTCACCGGGATCACCGGCCAGGACGGCGCCTACCTCGCCGCCCTGCTGCTGGAGAAGGGCTACCGCGTCGTCGGGCTGGCCCGTCGCTCGGCCTCGGCCGACATGGTCAGCGCGCGCCTGCGCTGGCTCGGCATCCAGGAGCGGATCGAGATCGCCGATGGCGACCTGCTCGACCTGTCCAGCCTGATCCGCATCGTGCAGCAGGTGCTGCCGGACGAGGTCTACAACCTTGCCGCCCAGAGCTTCGTCGCCGCCTCCTGGCAGCAGCCGCTGCTGACCGGCCAGGCGACCGGCCTCGGTGCCGCCAACATGCTGGAAGCGGTGCGGATCGCCCATCCCGCCGCCCGTTTCTACCAGGCCTCCTCCTCGGAGATGTACGGCCTGATCCAGGAGAAGGTGCAGAACGAGAAGACCCCGTTCTATCCGCGCTCGCCCTATGCCGTGGCCAAGCTGTATGCGCACTGGATGACGGTGAACTACCGCGAGAGCTTCGGGCTGCATGCCTCCTCCGGCATCCTGTTCAACCATGAGAGCCCGCTGCGCGGCATCGAGTTCGTGACCCGCAAGGTCACCGACGGCGTGGCGCGCATCAGGCTCGGGCTGGCGACGCAGCTGCCGCTCGGCAACCTCGATGCGACCCGCGACTGGGGCCACGCGCGCGACTACGTGCAGGCGATGTGGCTGATGCTGCAGCAGGAGGTGGCGGACGACTACGTGGTCGCCACCGGCCGCACCACCTCGATCCGCGAGCTGTGCCGCATCGCCTTCTCCCATGCCGGCCTGAACTACGAGGATCATGTCGTCACCCGCTCCGACCTGATCCGTCCGGCCGAGGTCGACGTGCTGCTCGGCGATGCATCGAAGGCGCGGGCGAGGCTCGGCTGGCAGGCCGAGACCAGCCTGGAGACCATGGTCGCCGAGATGGTCGAGGCCGATCTCGCGCGCCACCGGGCCTCCTCGGCGCCGTCGGCCGCCTCCGCCTCCGGCTGAGGCGCGCGTCGCCATGACCGGGCGGCGGATACTGGTCACCGGCCTGTCCGGCTTCGCCGGCCAGCATCTGGCGCCCGCCGTCGCCGAGCTGATGCCGGATGCCGAGCTGCTGGCGCTCGGCTGCGACATCACCGACGCCGACGCCGTTCGCGGCGCGGTGGCCCGGCTGCGTCCCGATCTCTGCCTGCACCTGGCCGCGATCGCCGCGATCCAGGTCGCCCGCGCCGAGCCCGACCGCGCCTGGTCGGTCAACCTGCACGGCACCCTGATCCTGGCCCGCGCGCTGCGCGACGTCTGTCCGGGCGCGCCGCTCCTGTTCGTGTCCAGCGCCGATGCCTACGGCGCCTCCTTCCGTTCCGGCCGCGCGCTCGACGAGGACGCGCCGCTCTCGCCGATGAACACCTACGGCGCCACCAAGGCCGCCGCAGACCTGGCGCTGGCCGCGATGGCGGCGGAAGGCCTGCACGCGATCCGGCTGCGGCCGTTCAACCATGCCGGCCCCGGCCAGACCGCCGACTTCGCCATCCCGAGCTTCGCCCGCCAGATCGCCCTGATCCGCGCCGGCCGGCAGCAGCCGGTGCTGCGCACCGGCAACCTCGATGCCTGCCGCGACTTCCTCGACGTGCGCGACGTCTGCCGCGCCTACGCGCTGTGTCTTCGGCATGCCGGGCAGCTCGAGCCCGGAACCATCCTGAACATCGCCTCCGGCACCGGGCGCCGGATCGGCGACGTGCTGCAGGACCTGCTGGCCGCGGCAGGTGTGACGGTGACGATCGAGACCGATGCCGGGCGGGCGCGCCCTGCCGACATCGCGCTGGCGACCGGCGATGCCACCCGTCTGCGCGACCGGCTCGGCTGGTCCCCCCGGATCGCGTGGGAGCGGACCCTGCGCGACGTGCTCGACGACTGGACGCGGCGCGTCGCCGAAACGAGCCAGGCCGGCAGCCCCTGATCCCGACCGCGGCCCTCCTTCGACGACAGGACCCCATGCCATGACGCTTTCCCTGCAAGACCGCCTGGTCGGCCGGTTCCTGCGCTATGTCGCGGTCACCAGCCAGAGCGACGCGCGCGCCACGACGCTGCCGAGCACGCCGGGGCAGTGGGAGATGGCACGCCTGCTGGCCGGCGAGCTCGAGACGCTGGGCCTGTCCGACATCCATCTCGACGACCACGCCATCCTGACCGCGCGCCTGCCAGGCAACGCCCCGGGTGCCCCGCGCATCGGCTTCTGCGCCCATCTCGACACCGTCGATGTCGGGCTGTCGCCGCATGTCCGTCCCAGCCTGGTCGCCTTCACCGGCGCCGACCTCTGCCTGAACCCCGGACGCGACCTCTGGCTGCGCACCGCCGAGCACCCCGAGATCCTGCCCTATGCCGGCCAGGACGTGATCGTCACCGACGGCACCAGCGTCCTGGGCGCCGACAACAAGGCGGCGATCGCGGTGGTGATGACGCTGCTGGAGGGCTGGCGGCGCGAGACGCGTCCGCACGGCGACATCGTGGTCGCCTTCGTGCCGGACGAGGAGATCGGCCTGCGCGGCGCCAAGGTGATGCCGCTCGAGCGGTTCGCGGTCGATTTCGCCTACACCATCGATTGCTGCCAGACCGGCGAGTTCGTGTTCGAGACCTTCAACGCGGCCCAGGCGACCATCACCATCGAGGGCGTCACCGCGCATCCGATGTCGGCCAAGGGGGTGCTGGTCAACCCGATCCTGGTCGCGGCCGACCTGATCGCCCGCTTCGATCCGCGCGACACGCCCGAGCATACCGAGGGCCGCGAGGGCTATTGCTGGATCAACAACCTCGCCGCCAACTCGGCCACCGCCACCCTGTCGATCTCGATCCGTGACTTCGACCGGGCAGGCTTCGAGGCGCGCAAGCAGTTGGTGCAGGACGCGGTCGCCGCGACGCGGGCCGCCCATCCCCGGGCGACGCTGGCCTGCCGCATCGACGACACCTACGCCAACATCGCCGCCACGCTGGGCGACGATCGCCGCAGCGTCGAGCTGATGGCGCGCGCCTTCGACGCGCTCGACATCGTGCCCACCATCATCGCCATGCGTGGCGGAACCGACGGCTCGGCCCTGTCGGCGCGCGGCATCCCGACACCGAACTACTTCACGGGCGCGCACAACTTCCATTCGGAGTTCGAGTTCCTGCCCGTGCCGGCCTTCGTGCGGTCCTATGAGGTGACGGAGCGCATCGTGGCGCTGGCAGGTGAGGGGCTCCGCCCCTGACCCCCGCCACAGGCGCGGCGTTTGCAAACCGCCTGATCGGCATCACGTCGGCTGGAAGGTCCGCAGCTCCTCATGGTGCAGCAGATGAACGCCGTTGGTGCGCGCCAGCTGTTTTGCCGCTGGAGTGAACCGCGCGTTGGACACCACGGCCGCGAACTGCGCCCGCTGATGCAGCCGTGCCGCCGACACCTGCTGCACCGCGGCGTTGCCGACGGCGCTGCGATACAGCTTGCACTGCACCACCAGCAGCTTGCCGTGGCGCCTGGCCAGCACATCGGTTCCCTGGTCGCCGCTCGCCACGGTCACCCGCGCCGCCCAGCCGGCCATCCGCAGCAGCATGGCGCAGTGACGCTCGTAGTCGATCGGGTCCATCCTGGCATCGAAGACCTGCGGGTCGCTGACGAAGCCCGCCTGCGCCGCCGCCGCACCCGCAGGCGGCTCGGCGGCGGCCAGCTCGATCCCTCGATCGACCTCCCGCTCGATGCCGGCCCACTGGTCGCCGAGGCCTGCCGCCGACAGCAGAGGCAGCAGCCTGGTCTTGCAGAAGTAGCCCTTCTCCTGCTGCCATTTGCGCAGATCGACGGTGCCGTAATCGTCGGCCCCGACGAGCTGGAACCGCTTGATCTGCAGCCGCTGCCGCTGCGCCGCGATCTCCGTCCGGGCGATCTGCAACGCCCGGCGCCGTCGTCCCCGGACGCCCAGGCGAGCGGAGAGCCACCTGCCGCCCAGTCCGACCGCTGCCAGGCCTGCGACAAGGAGCGGCACCGGCGGCAACCGGCGCGCCCGCGTCGATCCGGCCGGGCTGGCTGTGTCCGCTGGAACGGGCGCCGTCGCCGCGTCGGATCGTCGTGCGACGTCTCCGGCCCGGAAGAACAGGGGCGGTTCCCCGACCATCGCGGGTGTCCGGCGCAGCAGCAGCAGCCCATCGCGTCCGGCGATCTTCTCCCAGCGTTCGCCCGGCGACACGACAAAGCAGCGGCCGACCGGCCGAGTCGCGGCGGTCCGGTGCGACTCCGCCATCCTGTTGATCGCCCAGGTGGCACGGGGCTCGGAACAGGCGAACACCGGCGTCCTCGTATGGAACGGCTCGTCTGCAAGGCTTGCCGTCGGTGCCGACAGGAAAAGCAGCAAATAGCCCAGGCGAGTCATCAACAACGCTCGTATCGAGTCTCCTGAGCAAGTGTCCGCGCCGGCCGGCATCGTTGCAAGACGCCGGGCCATGAGCCGGCACCTACGCGGCGACAACCGGCCGGCAGCTCTGTGCCGACGACCATGTTCCGGAGACGGTGGCCCGGCATGATGCGGTCCAGTCGCAGGCCCGCGCGACATCGGGCGCGCCGAACGTTGGTTGTCCGCAACGTCGCAGCCGGCTAGCGTGCCGATCGCCAAAGGTGCAGGTCCGGCCGTGCAGGAAGTCGTGTCACAACAGGAATTTGATGCAGCCCTCGCCCGGCTCGCTGCGGGGCATCCGGACGCAGAGCAGTATCAGCGCCTCACGACCCTGGTTCTCGACCATCCCAAGGCCCATGCCCTGGCGGTCCTGGACCCGTTCTCCGACGAGTACCGTCTCGCCGTGATCGATTTCTATGCCACCCTCCGCGGCCGCGCGGGCGACGAGGCCTATGTCGCCGAACGCGACGAGGCGTCGGAGAGCGGCGGCACGATCCCGGCCGACCTCTGGACCGGGCTGGTGCCATGGAGCTTCCAGAACCCGGCGCTCGCGGCCGAGTTCCTGCTCGCCTGGGGGCAGATCCTGCTCCTGCTGGACGTGGTCCCGCAGCAGAGCGTGCTGGAATACGGACCGGGCAGCGGCCAGATCCTGCTCATGCTGGCGCGCATGGGCGTGCGGACGCATGGCGTCGACATCGACCAGACGGCGCTCGACAGCATTCGCGCCCAGGCCGACGCCCTCGGTCTCTCCGTGGCCCTGGAGCGCGCGGCGTTCGGCGGCGGCTTCGGAGACGAGCGGTTCGACGCCATCCTGTTCTTCGAGGCGTTCCATCACGCGCTGGATTTTACCCGCCTGCTGCAACGCCTGCGCGGGCGGCTCAAGCCCGGCGGCCGGCTGGTGCTGTGCGGCGAGCCGATCGTGGACGCGCCGATACCGGGGATCCCGTTTCCCTGGGGGCCGCGGCTGGACGCGCTGTCGGTCCACTGCATGCGCAGGTGGGGCTGGATGGAGCTCGGGTTCACCCGGCCGTTCCTGACCGAGGTGGCACGGCGCTCAGGCTGGCAGGTGTCGCATCATCCGTTCCCCGGTTGCGGCCGAGCCTGCGCCTTCGTGCTGACCCCGGCAGAACCGGACGACCTGCCCCCGGTCGGCCCGTATGCGGCTCAGGCCGACCCGTCGGCCGGTCCGGTGTCGTATTACGGATCGCTGGAGTCCGTCACCGCCCTGGCCGACCAGCGCGGACGCGAACTGGAGGCGCTGCGAGGCTCGACATCGTGGCGCGTCACCGGTCCGCTGCGCGCCCTGGGCCGGCTGAGGCAGCGCCTGACCCGGCGCGACGTCAGTGACGGGACCGCGACTTCAGGGCACGGCCCAGCGACCGCATCGGCGCCGTGATCTTCCACGAGGTCGAGCGCTGCATCGCGTCCAGCAGCGCCTGCAGGCGCCGCGCCTCCAGCAGATGGCCGTAGCTCGAGGTCGGGTCCGGCGCGCCGGTGAAACGACGCAGCGCCGCCGCGTTCCGCACCCGAAGCAGCACGTCGTCGACGGTGCCGTGCAGCACCAGGTTGTCATGCAGGAAGCGGCCGATGTTGCCGCCGCCGGCGGCGGTTTCCGTGCCGTCCTGGTTCAGCGACGTCACCTCGAACGTATCCCAGAGCCAGTGCGCGAAGCCGCGCGCGTCATAGCCCTGCACGTAGCCGAGGCACCAGCTGTTGAACTCCATGAAGGTCGGCGGCCGGAACCGGGCGAGCGACTCCGCGCCGCCGGCCAGGGCCGCCGGCTCGAAGCCCTCCACATCCATCTTGATGAAGTCGATCCGCGTCAGCTTCGCCGCGCGCGCATAGTCGTCCAGCGTGGTGATCGGGATGCCGGCATCGGCGTTCGCGGCCACGTGCGAGCTCGAGCCGGTGCCCTGCATCGCGACAACGCCGGCGACGCTGCCGAGGGCGACCGCGTTGACGACGCAGTTGCGGATGCCGTTCCGCTCGATGTTGCGGCGCAGGTAGCGCGCGTTGGCCGGCAGCGGCTCGAACACGTGCACCTGTCCGTCCGGCACCAGGCCCGAGAGCATCAGGGTCGTCAGCCCGATATTGCCGCCGGCATCGATCACCACCGCGTCCGGGGGCAGATGGCGCCGGCCCCAGGCCTCGAGCGGCGCCTGAGCCGCCATGATCGCATCGGCTGCCGCGAAATACGGATCGTCGGAGTCGCCGCAGACCGTCAGGCTCCGATCCCCCAGCGCAATGATCGTCTCGACCGTCGGCATCGGTTCCTCGTTCCAGCTGCGCCTCGTCGAGCGGCGGCTTCCCTACGGCGGCAGGTAGATGCAGCGTATCATCCAGCAGGGCAGCTTCAAGCCGAACGACCGGTCCCATCGCGTCGCGGTGCCGGACGGCCCGGTCGTGGAGACCGGCCCATCCGGCCAGTGCCCGAGGCCGCTGATCGCCAGCGACGCCGAGAATGGCCGGCGCAGCGCGATCAGCCGCCAGCCCTGGCCGTCCGACAGCGCCCGGAAGTCCTTGATCGGCTGCAGCCTGCCGCGATCGTCCTGCAGCGTCAGCTTGGTGAAGTAGGCCTCGTCCCAGCCGGGGACCGGGCCGTGCAGCTGGATCATCCAGGCCGGATCGGCATCGCCGACCCGATGCGGCTGAAGCCGCAGGTCGGCCAGGAACAGGATCGGCAGGCAGGCCAGCAGCGCCGGCCGCCTCGGTCCGACCAGCAGGGCGCGCAGCAGCAGGAAGCCGAACAGCGCCACGCCGGGCAGCGTCCACTTGAAGTAGTGCACGTTGTTGTAGCGCCACAGCCCGGACGGGATCAGGTCGACATAGGAGAAGAACAGCACGCTGTAGGCGGCGATCATCAGCGCCAGCAGCCCGAGCATCATGCGGGCCGGACCGCGCGCGATCCAGGGCAGCGCCAGCATGCCGGCAAGCCCCGGCAGGATCCAGGGCAGGCGCTGCACGAGCCCGGCGCCGAACGGGAACCAGGGCCGCGGCGTCAGCAGCAGCAGATAGGTCTTCCAGCCGACGCTGGCGAACTCGAAGCCCAGCGAGCGCGAATTGATCATGTACTGGCTCTCGTGCGTGCCGTAGATGCGCAGCCAGAGCAGCGCTTCGGGAACCGCCACGACGACCGCGCTGGCGAGCATCGCCAGCAGGTCGCCGGTCCGCAGCGCGCGCAGCCGGATCGCGGCGAGGCCGGCGCCGGCTGCCCAGATCGCCACCAGCAGGCCGTCGGTCGGCCGGGTGAACGGGATGATCGCCGCAAGCGCGCCGAGGCCTGCGAGGCTCGACAGCCGCCTGCGCCGGATCACCCCGGCCGGGACCGCCGGCAGCGGGCCGCGCCGTGCGATGCCGTCGCCCGCCAGGTGCCGGGCGGTCAGCGCCAGCAGCCACCAGATCAGCGCGCTCGACAGGCTGGTGTTCCAGGGTTCCGCCCAGACGTCGCGGAGCGCCTCGCTGCCGCAGGTCGCCAGCAGGAACAGCAGCGCCGCCCATCGCGGACCGACGCCGACCGTGCGGGCGAACAGCAGGAAGCCGGCATAGCTGGCCAGCAGGCAGGCGAGATCGGGCAGCAGATACGGATGCGAGGCCGACAGCAGCAGGAACGGCGCGCCGAACACCGAATAGCCCGGCGGATACCAGTGATGCGCCGGGGAGAAGTCCGCATGCGCGAGCGACCGCGCCGACAGCAGATACTGCGACTGGTCCCACCAGCCCCACCATCCCAGCGGGAACCGGCCGTGATTGCCGGGAACCGCGGGATTGCCGACATAGCTGCCGACATAGATCGCCGTCAGCGCGAGCCCGACCAGGCTGACCAGCATGGGAAGACGCCGGACCGGGTCCAGGCGGCGGACGCGCTCCGATAACGCAACGATCATCGTGATCTCATGCCATCCGGTGGTGCAGATCGGTTCGCGGGGCTCAGCAGTTCCCGCCGACCGGAAGCAGCCGGATCAGCGAGCGCGAGCGGTAGAACGTGAGCGGGTAGCGCGCGACGGGCGGAAGCTCCACGCCCCGTGCCACGATGTCAATCGTCTCGATCCCGCTGTTGCACGACAGGCTCAGCACCTGGTTGGCCGCGACATCGTCCGCGCGATGTCCCCGCCTTCCGGCGATCGAGAGCGCCAGCCGCGGCCAGGCGGGTGCGGCGAACCACACCTGCTCGCGATGCCCCATCGCCAGGATCACCGCGCGCGGCGCCGCCGCCAGCACGACATGCAGCCGGTTGCCGCTCATCGACACCGCGGCCGCCGAGGCCGGCAGCCTGTCGATGCGCGACAAATCGAGGCCCGCCAGCAGGATCAGCAGCGCCGGCACGGCCACGGCCGGACGCCGCACCGCGAGTGTCGCCAGGGCCACGAACAGGCCGGCGGCGAGCGCCAGGTCGCGCGCCCGCGCGATGTCGGCCGCCTCCCCGGTCTCGACCGGCAGGAACGGCCCGGGATCGAGGCCGCCGAAGCGCCAGTGCAGCGCGTCGTAGGTCATCGAGGACTGCCGGTTCTCCAGGAACAGGTTCGGCTGGGCTGCGAACAGCACGCTGTTCAGCAGCGTCGCCGGGACCAGGATCGCCAGGCAGGCGAGGGCGGCGAGGCCGCGCACGCGCGAGATCCAGAAGCAGAGCCCGACCGCCAGCATCGGCATCGACAGCACCCAGAACCGTGCCGGCCAGCATTCTCCCGGGTTGCTCCCGACACCGGTCAGCGCGGCCGCGATGCCCAGCACCAGCGCCTGGCGCAGCACCGGCGGGCTGCCGGCCCGGAGCCCTGCCCAGAGCCCGGCATAGCCGAGCGCCCAGACCGGCGCGTAGGCGAGCAGCCCGTGATGGACGTTGAACAGCTGCATCGACAGCACCGCGAACCACTGCCACGGCGCCGGCGGCCGCGCGCTGTTCACCGGCCCGGTGATCGCGCCGTAGATCGCGAGGTTGAGCGTCACCAGCAGGCTGCCCGCGCCCAGCCCGAGCAGCAGCAGCAGGCGTGCCCGCCGCCGCAGCCCGCGCCGCCGCAGCTGCTCCAGCAGCGCCGCGAACAGGCAGGCCGCCACCACCGAGCCGCGCATGTGCACGAACGGGATCAGCACCAGGATCGCCGCCGTCAGCAGGTCGCCCGCCGCACCGCGCCCGCCTCGCTGCAGCCGGTCCCAGCTCCAGCAGACCAGGGCGAAGAGGAAGCTCTCCATGTAGAACAGGTGCAGGTAGGGCAGCAGCGGGATCGACAGCGCCGTCAGCCCGACCACCGCCAGCGCCGCCTGCGGGCCGGCGACCCGGCGGGCCAGGCGGAGCAGGAAGAACAGCCCGGCCAGCCCCGCTGCCAGGCTCGCGCAGCGGAGGCCCGCCAGCGAGAACAACCCGGCGATCGGCGACAGCAGGGCAGGGAGATAGACCCCGTTCATCAGCACGCTGCCCTCGCCGCCGCGCGGCAGGCCCTGCGGCAGCGCGCGGGCCGCCTGGAAGGCCAGCCGGTTCCATTCCCCGGCTGCCATCACGAACCGGCCGTGGCGGATCACCGACACCGCATAGAGCAGGTAGCGCTGCTCGTCCCCGGTGAGGTTCTGCGCCGGCATCAGCAGCAGCAGCGCGCCCACGAGCCCGGCCAGCGCGCCGAATGCGGCCAGGACGGACGCGTTCCCACGCGCCGTCGCGCCTGCACGAGCCGGTCCCGGCACGCGGCGGAGGGCGAGGAGGCCGGGACGCTGGATCGTCATCGAGACCGGTAACAAGGCTTTCCGGCAATCAAGTCAAGGCGCTGTTCCTCCGGTCGGCCTCCCCGTGCGATACCGGGCCGCGTGGAGCGCCGATGACCCTCGTTCTGGAAGAGCTGCGGCGCGGCAGGCTGGCCGGCGCCCGCACCCTGACCCTGCGCGGGGGCCTGAGCGAGTTTCCCCGGGAGATCTTCGGCCTGTCCGACACGCTGGAGGTGCTGGACCTCAGCGACAACGCCCTGGCCTGCCTGCCCGCCGATATCGGCCGGCTGAGCCGGCTGCGGGTGCTGTTCTGTTCGCGCAACCGCTTCACCCGTCTGCCGCCGTCGCTGGGCGACTGCGCGGCCCTGAGCCAGATCGGCTTCCGGGAGGCCGGCCTGTGCGAGGTGCCGGCCGAATCCCTGCCGCCCTCGCTGCGCTGGCTGACCCTGACCGGCAACCGGCTCGAGCGCCTGCCCGACGCTCTGGGCCGCCGCCCGCTGCTGCAGAAGCTGATGCTGTCCGGCAACCGCCTTGTCGGCCTGCCGGAGTCCCTGGCGGGTGCTGCCAATCTCGAGCTGCTGCGCCTGTCGGCCAACCGCTTCGACGCGCTGCCGCCCTGGCTGCGGCAGCTGCCGCGGCTCGCCTGGCTGGCCTGGGCCGGCAACCCGCTCGACCGTCCTACGCCCGGCACCCCGGACGCCATGACCGTCGACTGGTCCTGCCTGGAGATGGGCCGGCTGCTCGGCGAGGGCGCGTCGGGCACCGTGCATCGGGCGCTGTGGCGACCGCCCGGGCCGGCTGCCCCGCGCCCGGTCGCGGTGAAGCTGTTCAAGCACGCCATGACCAGCGACGGCCTGCCCGACCATGAGATCGCGGCCTGCCTCGCCGCCGGCGAGCACCCGAACCTGATCGGCGCCCTGGGCCGGGTGTCAGGTCATCCTGGCGGAACCCAGGGCCTGCTGATGCCGCTGCTGCCGGACCACTGGCGACCGCTCGCCGGTCCGCCCAGCCTCGAGAGCTGCAGCCGCGACGTCTATGCGCCGTCGCTGCGCGTCACGCCCGAGGTCCTGCTCCGGATCGCTGCCGGCACCGCGGCGGCAGGGTACCACCTGCACCGGCAGGGCCTGCTGCATGGCGACCTGTATGCGCACAACGTGCTGTGGGACGGCGTCGCCGGCGAGGCCGTGCTGAGCGATCTCGGCGGCGCCTCCTTCCTGCCGGCGGGTGCCGCCGGATCGGCGCTGCATCGCCTGGACGTGCTGGCCTGGGGACTGCTGCTGGGCGAACTGCTCGATCGCTGCACCGCCCCGCCGGCCGGCCTGCGCCGGCTGCAGCGCCAATGCGCGACCGTCGAACCGGAGGCGCGGCCCTCGCTGGCCGAGGCGCTGGACCTGCTCGGTTCATCGGTCTAGCCAGCGACCGGCTTCGTCTGCGAAGGTCACGCCTGTTGAGCACGCATCTGTCCCCGCCACCGGTCCCGATCCGACAGGAGGCGGCGCCCATCCCGACATGGCTCACGCTGCTGCTGGCCACCGCCTGCGGCCTGATCGTCGCCAACATCTACTACGCGCAGCCTCTGGCCGGGCCGATCAGCCATGCTCTGGGCCTGTCGCCGCAGGCTGCCGGACTGATCGTGACCATGACCCAGCTCGGCTATGGCGCCGGCCTGCTGCTGGTGGTGCCGCTCGGCGACCTGGTCGAGACCCGGCGCCTGGTGCTTGCCATCATGGCCGTGGGAGCCCTGGCGCTGCTGGCCGCCGCCCTGTCGACGCAGGCGCTGCCCTTCCTGCTCGCCGCACTGTTCATCGGTGTCGGCTCGGTGGCCGTCCAGGTACTGGTGCCGTATGCCGCGCATCTGGCTCCGGAAGCGGTGCGCGGCCGGGTCGTCGGCAACGTGATGAGCGGCCTGATGCTCGGCATCATGCTGGCTCGTCCCGCCGCCAGCTTCATCGCGGCCGCCTCGTCCTGGCATGCCGTGTTCTTCGTCTCGACCGCGGTCATGATCGGCCTGGGGCTGGTGCTGCGGCTTGCCCTGCCGCGCCATCAGCCACCGCCTGGCCTGCGCTACGGCGCCCTGCTGGTCTCGATGCTCGGCCTGGCGCGCCGGACCCCGGTGCTGCAGCGCAGGGCCGTCTATCACGCGTTCCTGTTCGCCGCCTTCAGCCTGTTCTGGACCACGACGCCCCTGCTGCTCGCCCGCACCTACCATCTGTCGCAGGCCGGGATCGCGCTGTTCGCCCTGGTCGGGGTCGGTGGCGCCATCTCCGCGCCGCTTGCAGGCCGCGCGGCGGATCGCGGCTGGAGCCGCCCCGCCACCGGCCTCGCCATGACCGGAGTCCTCGTCGCCTTCCTGATCACCCGTCTTGGCCGCCCGGGGTCGGATGCGGCCCTGCTGTCGCTGGGGACGGCGGCGGTGCTGCTCGATTGCGGCGTCACCGCCAACCTGGTGCTGAGCCAGCGGGCGATCTTCTCGCTCAGCGCCGATCATCGCAGCCGCCTCAACGGCCTCTTCATGGCCACCTTCTTCGTCGGCGGCGCGATCGGCTCGGCGGCCGGCGGCTGGGCGTTCGCGCGGGATGGCTGGCGTCTTGCCTCCGCGATCGGGCTGAGCCTGCCCGTGCTTGCCCTGCTCTGCTACGCGACGGAACGGCCAGCGGCGCTGCCGCTGGATCCTGCCGGAGGCTGAGCTGTCGGAATCCGGCTAGTCGGACACACCGCCGCGGGAGCGCGTCGCGCCGCGAACGCTGCGGAACGAGACCAGCTTGCGCCGCTCGCCGTCCCAGAGCGCGAACCGGGTGCAGCGCAGGCTTTCGCGCAACGACAGGCGCATCGCCCGCTGGAAGGCCGGGTTGGCTTCGTGGCAGGCGCGCAGCCGGTAGTTCGGGATCCGGCTCGACAGATGATGGATATGGTGGAAGCCGATATTCCCGGTCAGCCAGTGCAGCACCCGCGGCAGATCGTAGAACGACGATCCGTGCATCGCCGCCTCGGCGAAGTCCCAGTGCGGCTTGGGCTGCCAGTAGGCGTCCTCGAACTGATGCTGGACGTAGAACAGCCAGATGCCGATGGTCGCCGCCAGCAGCACCACCGGCAGCCAGCCCAGCAGGAACGGGATCGGCCCCACCGTCATGATCAGCGTCACCGCGACGAGGCCGAGGACGGCGTCGGTGCCGAGCACGCTGACCCAGTCGCGCCAGCGCCGGCGCGGGCTGCCGACGGGAATGCGCTGGCTGATCAGATAGAGCCAGGCCGGCCCGACCCCGAACATGACCAGAGGATGCCGATACAGCCGGTAGGCGATCCGTCGGCGCGTCGGCAGCGCCAGATACTCGTCCAGCGTCAGCGTGGTCACGTCGCCGACGCCGCGGCGATCGAGATTGCCGGCCGTGGCATGATGGATCGCATGGTCGCCGCGCCAGGACCTGTAAGGGGTCAGCGTGAACACGCCCAGCACGGCGCCAACCAGGTCGTTGGCCCAACGCGCCGGGAAGAAGGAGCCATGGCCGCAGTCATGCTGGAACATGAACAGCCGGACGACCAGGAACGCTGCCGCCGGAACCAGCAGCAGGACCCACCAGATGCCCCATGCCAGCCCGGCCATGATCCCGGTCATCACCACCAGGAAGGGCAGTGCGGTGTTCGAGAGCTGGATCAGCGCCCGTCGCCCGTCGGGCTTCAGATACGGTGCCACCATGGCACGCCAACTCGCGGCGCCAGGTGTCGGCAGGTCGGGCAACGGGGAGGGATCGGACATTCGCGTTCTGGCAGACCATCTGGAGGAAAGAAAATCAGCACCGGACATGACACATCGGCATCCGGCTCTTAAACCGGTTTCACGCTCCCGTCCGCCTGCCGGTTCCGCCGCCGCCGCCGTATGCAGGATCGGTGACAGGCCAGGGTCGTCTTGTGGCCGAGCCAGATCGAGCGTGTCTTCAGGCATGACATCTACAGGTCATCATATGCAGGCGCCGTGTCCTGCCTGCAGCAGTCTGGAGCCGCGAGAGCGTGATGCCGGCTCAACCGTTCGCGGCGTCTCCTGTTGAAAGCGCGGCCGCGATCTTGATCATCCGGCGGGCCTGATGGCGTATGGCTGCCAGGTCCTCCTCGCGCGGTGGCCGGTTCTCGGCACCGACTACGGTGGAGGCGCCGTAGGGAGATCCCGCCTCGAGCATCGCCTCGTCGGTATAGCCGGTCGGTACGATGATCATGCCGAGATGAGCCATGGGCGCGTAGAGCGACAAGGTCACGACCTCGCTGCCGCCGTGCGGCCAGGAGACCGACGCGAACGCGCCGCCGACCTTGCCGGCAAGGACGCCCTTCTTCCATTGCGGGCCAAGCTGATCCAGGAACGCCTTGAGCTCCGTCGCCATGGACCCGAAATAGCACGGCGTGCCGAACAGGATGGCGTCCGCCCAGCTCATGTCGTCGGTCTGCGGCGCCGGATAGAGCGCGTTCATCCGGTCCGCCTCCTGCCGCCAGTCTTTCGCCTTGTCCATCACCTCGGCGGAGACGACCTCGCGGGCGCGTCGCATCCGGACCTCGGCGCCCACCTCCTCGGCCGCCGCCGCGGCCGCCTTGGCCAGGCCTTCAGTGGAACCGGAACGGGAATAGAAGGCGATGAGCAGCTTGACTGGCATGAAGCTTCCTTAAGCGGGAGCACGCCGATCCGGCATACCCGCAGCCGCATGGCAACGTCGGAAGCTTTCGGTCCGTACGAACGCGTTCGATGAACTTGTCGTATGAGCGGAGCGGCGCCACCCGCCTGAGCCGGCCGATGCCGGGATCGCTTCTACATCCTCCTGTACCGCGAGGCCCGTCTCCGGCGACGCATGCGCCTGAGGGCTGGATCCGGCCGTGCCCGGCAGTTTCCTGCGACACTGCCGGTCAGTCGAGCATCGACAGGGCGCGGACAAAGAAATCCTCGCCGCCGAAATTGCCGGATTTCAGCGCCACCGTCAGCCCCGGGTGGCTGGCGCCGACGGTGCGCAGGACCGGCACCCCGGGGGCGATCTCCTGGCCGACCAGGAACGCCTCCAGCCCGAGCCGGTCCACCACCGCCCCGGAGGTCTCGCCGCCGGCAACCACCAGGCGGCGCACGTCGGCCGCCAGCAGCGCCTCGGCGATCGCGGCCAGCGCCTGCTCGATCGCATGACCGGCGGCGGCTCCGCCGTGGGTGCGCTGCATCGCCTGCACGGCGTCCGGCGTGTCGCTGCTGGCGATCAGCACCGGACCTGCCGCCAGCCGGGGCAGCGCCCAGTCGAGCGCCTCCGCGACGACCTGCCCGGCGGCACCCTCCAGCAGCCGCGCCACGTCCAGGCGGTGGCAGGCGATCGACGCCGCTTCCGCGACCGCGATCTGCTGGCGCGTCGCCGCCGAGCAGCTGCCGGCGAGGATGGCCGACCGACCGGGTGCTGCGACCGGATGCGGCTCCGCGTCGGGCGGCGCCGTTCCGGCCAGGCCGTCCCGGGCGACCAGGGCGCGGGCCAGCCCGGCGCCGAGGCCGGACGCGCCGGACGAGAGCGGGCCGGCCAGGGCCGCCTGGCCGAGCACGTCGAGATGACGGGCCGCCACGGCGTCCGCGATCGCGGCACCGGCACCCCCGGCATTCGCCAGAGCCTCCCGCACCGCCTGCGCGCCCCGTTCGACCACGGCGAACGGGATCAGCGTCACGGGCGCCCGGCTCTGACGCTGCAGCACCCGCACCAGGTTGGAGTCGTGCATCGGATTGAGCGGATGGTCCTTGAGCGGGCTCTCGTGCAGCGGCACGCCGTTCACGAACAGGTGCCCCTGGAACACGCTGCGCCCGGTTTCCGGAAATGCCGGATTGACCAGCACCGGCCCGCCTCCGCAGAGCTCCCGCAGGGCATCGATCACCGGGCCGATATTGCCGGCATCGGTGGAGTCGAACGTCGAGCAGATCTTGAACAGCAGATGCCCGGCACCCCGGCCGCGCAGCCAACGCGCGGCCTCCAGCGACTGCTCTACCGCCTGGTCGGCCGCAATCGAGCGGCTTTTCAGCGATACCACCACCGCATCGACCTCGGGAAGCGGCAGCGACGGCCTCGGCACGCCGATCGTCTGCACCGTGCGCAGCCCGTTGCCGTGCAGCGTGTTGGCGAGGTCCGAAGCACCCGTGTAGTCGTCGGCGATGCAGCCGAGGCGGATGCTCATGAGCGTGCCCCCGCAGGCGCGTCGCGTCGCCCGGCGTAAGGGGCGAACCAGCCGAGCCCGTCACGCGTGCCGGCACGTGGCCGATACTCGCAGCCGACATAGCCGCCATAACCCAGACGGTCGAGCTCGGCGAACAGGAACGGCCAGTTCAGCTCCTCGCCATCCGGCTCGCGGCGTGACGGCACGCTGGCGATCTGGACGTGGCCGATCATCGGCAGCATGCGGGCAAGCGCCATCGTCACGTCGCCGTGCAGGATCTGGCGATGATACAGATCGAACTGCAGCTTCACGTTCGGCAGGCCGAGCTCGTCGATCAGTGCTGCCGCCCAGTCGAAATCGTTGAGGAAGTAGCCCGGCATGTCGCGGCCGTTGATCGGCTCCAGCACCAGCTCCAGGCCGCGTGCGCCGAGCGCCTCGGCGCAGCGCGCCACCGCGTCGCGGTAGCTCTGCACCGACCGTGCGTCCGACCTGTCGGCGATCCCGGCCATCAGGTGCAGCCGGGCGACGCCGGTCGCCTCGGCATAGCGCAGGGCGGTGTCGAGGAAGGGGCCGACCTCGCCTGCGCGCGCGGGCAGTGCCGCGACGCCGCGATCGCCCGCGTCCCAGTCGCCCGGCGGCATGTTGAACAGCGCTACGTCGAGCGCGTGGCGATTCAGCCGCTCGGCCACCGCGTCGGGTTCCAGCGCGTAGGGAAACAGGAACTCGACGGCGGTGAAGCCGGCGTCGGCGGCGGCGGCGAACCGGTCTGCGAACGCGTGCTCGGTGAACATCATCGTCAGGTTGGCGGCAAAGCGTGGCACGATGGTTCCCTCAGTCCTGCCGTGGCAGCGACAGCCCGGCGATAAGCGCATACAGCCGGGCGACCGACGCGTCGTCGTCCTTGCCCATCCCGGCGGCGGCCGTCATCAGATACATCTGCAGTGCGGCTCCTGCGACTGGCACCGGAAACCGCGCCTCGCGCGCCATGTCGAGCACGATGCCGAGATCCTTGGTGAAGATGTCGACGGCGCTGCGCGGCGCATAGTCGCCGTCGAGCACGTGCGGGATGCGGTTCTCGAACATCCAGCTGTTGCCGGCGGATTTCGTGATCACCTCGTAGACGCGCTTCAGGTCGAGCCCCTGCTTCGCCGCGAACGCCATCGCCTCGCAGGCGGCTGCGATATGGACGCCGGCCAGGAGCTGGTTGACCATTTTGAAGGCGGCTCCCAGCCCGGGGCTGTCGCCCAGCTCGTAGAGCGTCGTCGTCATCGCCTGCAGCGCCGGACGGGCCGTGGCGAACGCGGCGCTGCTGCCGGAGGCGAGCATGGTGAGCTGGCCCTCGGCCGCCCGCGCAGCACCGCCGCTCATCGGCGCGTCCAGATAATGCCGCCCGGTCGCTTCCAGCCGTGCGCCCAGCGACCGCGCGCGCTCCGGCGCCATGGTGGCCGACGACACGAACACCGCCCCCGGCTTCATGCTGCCGGCACAGCCGTTCTCGCCGAACAGCACCGCCTCGGTCTGGTCGGCGTTGACGACGACGGCGACGACGACATCCGCGTCCCGGGCCGCGTCTGCCGGCGTGGCGCCGATCCGCAGGCCCTCGCCCGCGAGACGCGTACCGGCCGCGTCGTTGACGTCGAACCCCGACACGCCGAAGCCCGCGCGCAGCAGCGACGAGGCCATGCCGCTGCCCATCGAGCCGAGGCCGATCACCGCGCAGCGTGTCGGCGCCGCCTGTCCATCGCTCATGTCTGCTCCTCGGGCAGGGTGCACCGCATGGCCGGGCCGACAGCTTGCATGGTCGGACTGCCACGACCAAAATGACCGGGGCCGGCCGGTTGATAAACAGGCTGCATTGCCGACAGCGATGTCCGACCGGCGGAGACGATGCCATGAACGAGACGAAGCTGCGTGAGCAGATCTGCCTGTTCTCGAGATCGCTGTTCGAGCGCGGCCTGACGCATGGCTCGTCCGGCAACATCAGCATCCGGCTCGAGGATGGCGGCCTGCTGACGACGCCCACGGACTCGTCGCTCGGCTTTCTCGATCCCGCCCGGCTGACGCGGCTCGATGCGGACGGCCGCGTGCTGTCCGGCGACGCGCCGACCAAGGAGATCCCGCTGCACCAGGCGCTCTACGACACCCGGACCGGTGCCGGGGCGATCGTGCATCTGCATTCCACGCATTCGGTCGCGGTCTCGATGCTGCCGGAGATCGATCCCGCCTCGGTGCTGCCGCCGCTCACCGCCTACTCGGTGATGCGCGTCGGAGCCACTGCGCTCGTGCCCTACTATCGGCCCGGCGATCCGGCGGTGGCGGGCGCGATCCGCGGCCTCGCCGGACGCTACGCCGCGGTGCTGCTCGCCAATCACGGTCCCGTCGTCGCCGGCGCCACGCTGGAGGCGGCGGTCAACGCGACCGAGGAGCTGGAGGAGACCGCGCGGCTCTACCTGCTGCTGCGCGGGCTGAACCCGCGCCTGCTGACGCAGGCGCAGGTGCAGGATCTGGTGCAGCATTTCAGGCTCGCCGACAGCGCCGGGGCGCCGTCCGGGTCCGGACACGACGCGCCGGCCTGACGCGATCAGGCCGCCGCCTGCTCGGGCTGCTGCAGTGCCGCCAGACGCTGTGCGAGGCGCTCCATGCCGAGCCGCGGGCTGGTCAGCACCGGCACCGTGACCGCATCGCCGAGACTGTCGGCGACCCGACCCATCGACACCTGTGCCAGCACGACGAGATCGACCTCGCCGGCGAGCTCAACCAGCGTGCGGGAGACGATCGCGTCGTGCGTCGCCATGTCGCCCGCCAGCAGGGCGTCGAACGCGCCGACGCAGAGCTTCTTCGTCACCTGGACGGGCTTGCCCGACGCCTTGGCCGTGCGCTCGATCAGCCGCGCGGTCGGATCGAGCGTGGTCTGCACCGTGGCGGCGACGCCGATCCGGCTCGCGCGCAGCACCGCCTCCTCGGCCATGGCGACGTCGATCTTGAGCATCGGGATGTCGAGCAGCTGCGATGCCAGTTCGGCCGCCTCGCCGACCGACGAGCAGCAGTTCAGGATCATGTCGGCGCCCATATCCTGGCCGATCGTCATGTACTGGGCGAGGCGCCGGGTGACCGCCGGCGTCACGTGGCCCGCCGCCATGGTGTCCTTCAGCAGGCTGTCATCGACCAGGTTGACCAGCCGCACGCCGGGGATCAGCTCCGGCGCCAGCGCGTTGAGGGGTGCGATCGTCACCGGCCCGGTATGCACCGCGACCACGATTGTCTGTTTTGGCATCACCTAACTCCTCGACCCGTCATGGTTGTCAGTTTGCCGTCTTCACATAGGAGCGCCAGTCGTGCTTCTCGCGGAAGCCCAGCATCGCGCGCGCCTTCTTGTTCGACAGCAGGCTCTCGAACTCGCCCATCTCGCCGCGCACCGGCACGTTCGGGTAGTAGCGGCGCAGCAGCTCGGCCGTCGGCAGGTCCGACGAGGAGCTGTCGTTGACGGCGTTGAACACCTGATAGCCGAGACCGTCGGTCTCGATGCCGAGCCGGCAGAGCTCGCCGAGGTCGCGCGCGTCGATGTAGCTCCAGGCGATCCGCTTGCGAAAGCCCGGCTTGGCGAACCAGCCCGGGAACAGCGCGTACTCGCTGGGCTCGATCACGTTGCCGATCCTGAGCGCGTAGATGTCGGTGCCGGTGCGCAGCGCGAAGGCCTCCGCGGTGCGCTCGTTGCAGATCTTGGACGTGGCGTAGCTGTCCATCGGCTTCACCGGATACTCCTCGTCGAGCGGGAAGTATTCCGGATCGCGGTGGCCGTGCGCGAACACGACGCCGTAGGTGGTCTCGCTCGAGGCGATGATCACCTTCTTGATGCCGAGCTTGGTGGCGGCGTCGAGCACGTTGTAAGTGCCCATCACGTTGATGCGATACACCTCGTTGTCGGGGGTGATCATGATGCGCGGGATGGCGGCGAAATGCACCACCGCATCGATCGGCTGCGGACTCAGATCCTCGTCGAACTCGTGCAGTCCGGTATAGGCCGAGAAGGCGTTGAACAGCTGGCCGGCATCGGTGATGTCGGTGATCAGGGTGCGGACCTGCGGGTTGTCCAGCGGCTTGGTGTCGATGTTGAGCACCCGGTAGCCCTGCTCGACCAGGTACTGCACCACATGGCGGCCGGCCTTGCCGCTGCCGCCGGTGAATAGAATGCGCTTCATGCGATGATGTCCTTGATGATCAGAACTTGTACTGGTCGATATTGGCTGCGTCGAAGATCAGCGGCGTGCTGAACACGATCACGCCGTCCTTGGCGGTGAAGCTGCCGAGGTCGCCGGCGGTGAAGCTGCCGTCGCGCTGGATCGCGTTGTTGGCCGCGAGCCGCGCCACGTACATCACCAGCTCGCCCTCCTTCACCTCGTCCCAGAGCGGGCTCTCCTTGATGATGCCGGCCTTCACGTACTGGCGGATCGCGTCGGGATCGCTGCAGCCGGTCACGAACACCTTGCCGGTGCTGCCGAGCTTCTGCACCGCCGCCGCGGCCCCCACCTCGGCGGCACCATCCGGGGCGATGATGGCGGTCACGTCGCTATTGGCCTGCAGGATGTTGAGCCCCGCGGTCAGCGACTGCGACGGGCTGGACTGGCCATACTGGGTGGTGACGATCCGCATCTTCGGGTAGGTCGCGGTCATGTAGGCGGTGAGCGCCTTGATCCACTCGTTCTGGATCGTGGCATCGGGCGTCGAGGACAGGATCGCGACCTTGGCGTTGGGGCCGGTATATTTCGCGACCGACTCCACCAGCGCCTTGCCGAACGCCGCATAGTCGGTGTTCTGGATGAAGAAGTCGCGGGCATCGGCCGACACGTCACTGTCGTAGGACACCACCTTGATGCCCTGCTTGCGGGCGCGGCGCAACGCCGGGGCCAGCTGGGTCGGGTTGTTGGAGGTGGTGGTGATGGCATTGAAGCGGCGCGCGATCAGGCTGTTGAACACGTCGACCTGTCCCTGCGCCGACGCCGTCACCGGACCGGTGTAGAGGAAATCGATGTTCAGCGCCTTGGCAGCGCTCTGGGCGCCCTGCTCGTTGGCCTTGAACACCGACAGCCCGACGAGCTTGGGCACCATCGCCACCTTGATCCGCTTGGAGGTGTCGATGTCGGCCGCGTGGCCGGCGAGGCTGGCGCTGCCAAGCAGCGGCAGCATGGCGAGAGCCGTGCGGATCGTGCGGGCAGGGCGGGTGATGCGACGTGTCATGGGTATCGTCCGTTTCCGAGTGTTTCTTGCTGGTTCAGGTAAGGGCGCTGCGGCGGCGGAAGCGGCCGAGCAGCATCGACAGGCCGGTGCCGCGGCCGGCGAACAGGTTCTTGAGCGCGATCGCGGCAAGCAGGATCGCGCCCGTCAGCATGGTCGTGACCATGTCGGAGAAGCCGGCGATCAGCATGCCCTGGCGAAGCATGCCCAGCAGCAGCACGGCGATCACCACGCCAGCGATGCTGCCCTCGCCGCCGAAGATGCTCACCCCGCCCAGCACCACCGTGGTGATGGTGCTGAGCAGCAGCAGGTCGCCCATGTCGGGACGCACCGCGCTGTAGTAGGCGGCAAGCACGATGCCGGCCAGGCCGGCCATGCTGCCGCTGATGACGTAGGACGCGGTGACGATCCGCGCCACGCGCAGGCCGGAATAGCGTGCGGCCTCGCCGTTATAGCCGATCATCACCACCTTGCGGCCGAAGGTGGAGCGCGAGATCAGCAGCGAGAATAGCACCGCCAGGATCGCGAACAGCACGATCTGGAACGGCACGATGCCGCCGATGGCGCCGGTGCCGAGACGGTTGAAGCCGTCGGGGAACCCCGATGGCGGCGTGTCGCCGGCAAGTGCCGTCGCGATGCTGCCATAGATGAAGCTGGTCGCCAGCGTCGCAATCAGCGGCTCGGTGCGCAGCCGCGTGATGATCAGACCGTTCACCAGCCCGAGCGCCGCACCGGCCAGGATGCCGACCGCGGTGGCGAGCCAGATGGAGAGATGCAGCCCGCTCCACAGCTCGGCCATCACGATCGCCGACAGGCTGGCGGTGGCGCCGACCGACAGGTCGATGCCGCCGGTCAGGATGACGGTGGTCAGCCCGAGGGCCACCAGCCCGAACGGCAGGAAGTTCTCGGTCAGTGCCAGGAAGCCCGCAAACCCCGGATAGAAGCCCGGCACCCCGGCGATCAGCCCGCCGGTCAGCAGCACCAGCAGCACCAGCAGCGAACGCTCCCAGGTGCCGAGCGGCAGCCGCATGTTGCGGCCGCGCCCGGCGGTGACCTCGTTGCGGCCGCTCATCGCGTCTGTCTCCGCCCGCCCGCGGTGACGGCGACCAGGATCATCACCCCCTCGCCGGCGGAGTACCAGATCGGCGGCACATGCACGAACACCAGGGCGGTCAGGATGACGCTGAGGAACAGCGCGCCGAGCACCGTGCCGATGACGCTGCCGCGGCCGCCGGCGATGGCGGTGCCGCCGATCAGCGCGACCGCGATCGATTGCAGCTCCATATGGTCGCCGGTGCCGGTGGTGACGGTGGCCGAGCCGGTATAGGACACGAACATCAGCCCGGCGAGTGCGGCCAGCACGCCCGAGATCGTATAGGCGCCGACCTGCGTGGCGGTGACCGGGATGCCGGCATTATAGGCGGCGACCTGGTTGTTGCCGATCGCCAGCAGCGCGCGGCCGAACCGCGTATGGCTCAGCATGAACCAGACCAGCAGCAGCACCAGGCCCAGCACCAGCACCGGGATCGGCACCGGCAGCAGCGGCGACAGCACGCCGTTGCCCAGCGTCGCATAGGCTGGCGGCACCGAATCGACCTGGGTGCCGTTCGAGTACAGGAAGATCAGCCCGCTATAGAGGCTGTAGGTGCCGAGCGTGGTGATGATCGGCGGGATCGTCAGCTTGGCCACCAGCAGGCCGTTGACGGTGCCGAGCACCAGCCCGATCGCCAGCGCGATCGCGAACGCGCCCCAGAGCGGCAGGCCGCTGCTTGTCGCCAGCAGGCCGGTCACCATGGCGCTCAGTCCCAGCACCGGCGCCACCGACAGATCGATGCCGCGCGTCGCGATCACCAGCGTCTGGCCCAGCGCCAGCAGCGACAGCACGACGCAGTTCAGCAGCATGAAGCGCAGGTTCTGCAGCGACATGAAGTTGTGGTGGATGGCGCCGACCGCCAGCACGGTGACCACCGTCACCGCGACCAGGACGATCTCGCGCACGTCGCGACGAATACGCGGCCTGCCAGGCCCCGGTCCGGCCTGGCCCGGCAGCGGCAGGGTGGTGCCGGCCGGCAGTGCCGGCGCGTTCATGCAGCCTCTCCGACGCCGGCACCAAGACCGGCATGGCTGAGATAGGACCGGCCGACGCGCTCCGGCGTGATCGCGTCGCCCTGCAGCTCGGCGACAATGCGGCCTTCATAGACCGACAGGATGCGGTCGCAGAGCCGCACCAGCTCCTCCATCTCCGACGAGATCACCAGGATCGCCATGCCGTCCTGCGCCAGCGTCTCGATCAGTTCGTAGATCTCGTCCTTGGCGCCGACATCGACGCCGCGGGTCGGCTCGTCCAGGATCGCGACACTCGGCGACAGCCCCATCCACTTGCCGAACACCACCTTCTGCTGGTTGCCGCCGGAGAGCTGGCGCAGCGTCTGGTCGGTGCCGGCACAGCGCACCCGGTAGCGCGACACCGTCTCGGCGCCGATGCGGTCCTCGTCGCCCCGGTCCATCAGCCCGAAGCGGCGCCGCACCCGTTCGATCAGGCCGGAGGTGACGTTCTCGGCGATGGTCATCGGCAGCACGGCCCCGTGCCGGGCCCTGTCCTCCGGCGCATAGACCAAGCCCTTGCGGATGATCTCGTGCGTCGGCAGGTCCGAGATGTCGTGCCCGTCCAGCACCACGCGGCCGGCATCGCGTCCGCGCAGGCCGAAGATCGTTTCCGCGATCTCGGTGCGGCCGGCGCCGACCAGTCCGGCCAGCCCCAGGATCTCGCCGCGATGCAGGGTGAAGCCGATCTCGGCGAAGCGCGGCGCATGCGCCAGCCCCTCGACCGTCAGCGCCGGCTGGTCGGTGGCGCACGACCAGCTGCGGCGCGGGATCGTGCGCATCTCGCGCCCGACCATCTGCGACAGCAGCCGCGTGCGATCGAAGGCCTCGCGCGTCACGCTCTCGACCAGCACCCCGTCGCGAAGCACGCTGATGTCGTCGGAGATCTGCAGCACCTCGTCCATACGGTGGCTGATGAAGGCGAGCGTGTAGCCCTCGTCGCGCAGCCGCCGCATGGTGCCGAACAGCCGCTCCACCTCGTGCATGGTCAGCGGCGAGGTCGGCTCGTCGAACAGGATCACCCGGCAGCCGCGCAGTAGCGCCTTGGCGCACTCCACCTGCTGCTGCTGCGCGATCGACAGCAGCCGCGCTGGGGCGTCGACCGCGATGTCGAGGCCCAGCGTCTCCAGCGCGTCGCGCGCCCGGCTGCGCATCGCCGACCAGTCGATCCGGCGCGGGAAGCGGCCGGTGGTCGGCAGCTGGCCGACGAACATGGTCTCGGCGACGCTGAGCTCGGGCATCAGCGCCGGCTCCTGCGGCACCAGATAGATGCCGTGCGCATGCGCGTCGTGCGGCGAAGCAAAGGACAGCGACGCGTCGTCGAGATGCAGCGTGCCGGCGTTGGGAGCGACGATGCCCGCCATCACCTTGAACAGGGTGGACTTGCCGGCGCCGTTCTCGCCCATCATCGTATGCACCCGGCCCGGATGCAGCGACACGCTGATGCCGCGCAGCACCGAGACGCTGCCGTAGCTCTTGGTGATGTCGGTGGCGCGGTAGGTCCCGCTCCCCCCATCCGCGCGTGCGCCTACGGCCTGCGACATTGCGACATGCTCCTGTATCGTCCCGTCATGGGCTCGCTTCTCTGTTTCGTGCGACCAGGGGTCGGACGAGCGGGCGGCCTTGCCTCACCACTTAGCGCCGGCTGTATGGTAGCGCAACCATGGAAATCGACGGCCGGTCCGATCGGCGGTGGCGGCTGCAGGCGGGGGCGGGTAGGGTGGCGATCGATGAGCCAGCGTTCCACCCTGCAACGCCCAGCCGGCCTGCGCTCGGTCACCTTGAAGGACGTCGCCGAACGCGCCGGCGTGGCACCCATCACGGTATCGCGCGCGATCAACACGCCAGACAGCGTGTCCGCGCCGCTGCGCGCCCAGATCGATGCCGCGGTCACCGCACTCGGCTATGTGCCGAACCGTTTCGCCGGCATCCTCGCCTCCGCCCGCAGCCGCGTGGTGCCGGTGATCGTGCCGTCCCTGTCGAACGCGGTGTTCATCGAGGTGATCGCGGGCGTGCAGACGGTGCTGGAGGCCGAGGGCTACCAGGCGCTGCTCGGCAACACGCACTATGACCTGGCGCGCGAGACCGAGCTGGTCTCGACCCTGCTGGGCTGGTCGCCGGCCGGCATCATCGTGGCCGGCCTGCGCCATGCGGAGCGCACGCGGACGCTGCTGCGCGACTGCGGACGGCCGGTCGTGGAGATCATGGAGATCGGCGCCCGCCCGATCGACATGAATGTCGGGCTGTCGCACGTGCAGGCCGGCGCGATGATGGGACGTCACCTGATCGAGCGCGGCTATCGCCAGATCGGCTTCATCGGCGGCCGGCTCGATGCCGACTACCGGGCGATGCAGCGCTATATCGGCCTCGACCGCACCCTGGGTGCCGCCGGTCTCGATCGCCGTCCGCCCTTCGGCCATCCCGAGAAGTCCAGCCCGGAGCTCGGCGGCGACCAGCTGCTCGCGGTGCTGGCGCAGGCGCCCGAGCTCGACGCGCTGTTCTTTGCCAATGACGACCTGGCGGTCGGCGCGCTGCTGCGCGCAGCCCGCGAGGGCATCGCCGTGCCGGGGCGGATCGCGGTCGCCGGCTTCAACGGGCTCGGCATCAGCGCCCTGACCAGCCCGTCCCTGACCACCATCGTGTCGCCGCGTCGCGAGATCGGCGAGATCGCGGCCCGCAAGCTGCTCGCCCGTGTCACGGGCGATCCGGACAGCCGGGCGCGCGTCGATGTCGGCTGCCGCCTCGCCATCCGGGAAAGCACCTGACCGGACCGGCGACTGCGCGCGCTCCGGCCAGGGCCCATGCCGCAAGCGCAAGGGAGGCGTCGTCGCGAACGTGAAAGGCGGCCATACCGCCGCGGGCTGAGGCGATGCTATGAGCGTCGGCAGCATCGGAGACGCACGCGCATGGCTTTCAAGGTCCAGGTCGGTCCGCCGCAGATCGCCATCCACCAGGCCCAGACGGTGCTGATCTCGGAGGATAGCGGGCAGATCGTCTGGCCGACCGACAAGGGCCTCTATTTCCGCGACACCCGGCTGATCAGCGCCTGGTCGATCTTTGCCAACGGCACGCCCTGGCTGCTGCTCAACGGCGGCGCCATCACCTACTATGCGTCGCGCATCTTCCTGACCAACAACGAGGTGCTGACACAGGACGGCAAGGTGGCGGCGCGCACGCTCTCGCTTGTCATCAGCCGCGAGATCGATGGCGGTCTCCACGAGGATCTCGACATCACCAACCACGGGCTGGGCCCGGTCCGGTTCAACCTCGAGATCTCGTCCCGCTGCGACTTCGCCGACACCTTCGAGGTGAAGTCCGACACGATCGTCCGCCGCGGCAGGATCACCACGCAGTGGGACCCCAAGGCGCAGACGCTGGCCAACACGTATCGCAACGCCGACTTCGTGCGCGGCGTCACCATCGCCGCGATCGGCGCCGAGGCGCTCTACGCCAACGGCCGCCTCAGCTTCGACATCGAGCTGGCACCCGGCGCCGGCTGGCATTGCTGCCTGCGCTACGATCTGATCGACGGCGAGCACCACATCGAGGCGCCCGGGGCCTGCGTCGCCCACGATGCCGACAACCGTCATGCGCAGGATCTGCACGACTGGCAGAACCGGGTGCTGAAGATCACCACCCCCAACGAGGAGTTCTACCGCTTCTTCCACCAGGCGATCGACGACATGGCGGCACTTCGCCTGCCGATGGGCCAGGACAACCACATGGTGTTCCTGCCTGCCGCCGGGCTGCCCTGGTTCATGGCGCCGTTCGGTCGCGACAGCCTGATCGTGTCGCTGCAGAACATCACGGTGTATCCCGATTTCGCCCGCGGCGCGCTGGAGATCCTCGGCGGGCTGCAGGCGACCGAACGGGACGACTACCGCGACGCCGAGCCGGGCAAGATCATGCACGAGCTGCGCTATGGCGAACTCGCCCACTTCAAGCTGATCCCGCACACGCCCTATTACGGCACCGCCGACGCCACCCCGCTCTGGCTCATCACCTTCCATGCCGCGTGGCGCGCGACCGGGGATCAGGACCTGCTCGATCGTCATCTCAAAACCGCCGAAGCCTGCCTGGCCTGGATCGACGATTTCGGCGACCGCGACGGCGACGGCTTCCAGGAGTACCAGACGCGCTCGACCGCCGGTTACGAGAACATGGGCTGGAAGGATAGCGGGGACGCGGTCATGTATCCCGACGGCACCCTGGTGCGCGGACCCAAGGCGCTGTGCGAGCTGCAGGGCTACGTCTACGATGCCTGGCGTCGCATGGCGCAGATCTACGACGCCACCGGCAACGCGGCGCGGGCGGCCGAGCTGCGCGCCAAGGCGGGCCGGCTGTTCGACCGTTTCAACGAGGTGTTCTGGAACGAGGCGGAGGGCTACTACGCCTATACGCTCGACGGCGACAAGAAGCCGGTCTGGTCGATCGCCTCGAACCCCGGCCAATGCCTCTGGTCGGGGATCGTGCCGCCCGATCGGGCGGCCCGCGTGGTGGCGCGCCTGATGAAGCCCGACATGTGGTCGGGCTGGGGCATCCGCACCCTGTCGGCCGACCACGTCTCGTTCAATCCCTACGCCTATCAGCTTGGCGCCGTTTGGCCGCACGACAATTCGCTCATCGCGCTCGGCTTCAAGCGCTACGGTTTTGGAGCGGAGGCGGCGCAGATCGCGCGCGACATCAGCGGGGCTGCCAGCCACTTCCAGAGCAGCCAGCTGCCGGAGCTCTATGCAGGCATCCAGAAGGACGGCACCAACTTCCCGGTGCAGTATCTCGGAGCCAACGTTCCGCAGGCCTGGGCCGCCGGCTCGGCCTTCGCGCTGCTGCAGGCGATGCTCGGCCTGGTTCCGGACGCCGTCCACGGCAAGGTCTTCATCGATCCCGCGCTGCCGCCCTGGATGCCGGAGGTGACGATCCGGAGCCTGACCCTCGGCAAGCAGGATTTCTCGATCCGGTTCTGGCGCGACGGCGACGTCAACCGTCACGAGGTTCTGTCCGGCGATCCCGCGATGGTCGAGCAGCGCAGCTTCGGCGCAGCCCTCGACTCGCCCGGATAGACGACGCCCGCGCTCCTGCCGTTCGCGACCGTCGTGATCGTGCAGGCTCGACTGTCCGCTGTGATGCTCTATCGTCGAGCGGTATCTGGAGGCTGGATCATGAGCAGTTCGTCGGAATACACCCCGCCAAAGACGTGGAGCTGGAACAAGGCGAGCGGTGGCCGGTTCGCGTCCATCAACCGCCCGGTGTCCGGTGCGACGCACGACAAGGACCTCCCCGTCGGCCGGCATCCCCTGCAGCTCTACTCGCTGGGCACGCCGAACGGCGTGAAGGTCACGGTGATGCTCGAGGAGCTGGTGGCCCTCGGCCACGCGGGCGCGGAATACGATGCCTGGCTGATCAGGATCAACGACGGCGACCAGTTCGGCAGCGGCTTCGTGGCGGCCAATCCGAACTCCAAGATACCGGCCCTGGTCGATCGCAGCGGCCCGACGCCGATCCGGGTCTTCGAGTCGGGCTCGATCCTGGTGTATCTGGCGGAAAAGTTCGGTGCCTTCCTGCCCGACGAGGCCGGCGCGCGGGCCGAGTGCCTGTCATGGCTGTTCTGGCAGATGGGCAGCGCGCCCTATCTCGGCGGCGGCTTCGGCCACTTCTATGCCTACGCGCCGATGAAGATCGAATACGCGATCGACCGGTTCGCGATGGAGGCCAAGCGCCAGCTGGACGTGCTCGACCGCCGCCTCGCCGAGAGCCAATATCTGGCCGGCGACGAGTACACGATCGCCGACATCGCCGTCTGGCCCTGGTATGGCGGCCTGGCGAAGGGCTGGCTCTACGAGGCGGCGGAGTTCCTGGACGTGCAGGCCTACCGGCACCTGCAGCGCTGGGCCGACGCGGTCGGCAGCCGGACGGCGGTCCAGCGCGGCCGGATGGTCAATCGTGTCAGCGGCGAGCCTGCCAGCCAACTGCACGAGCGACACGACGCCGGCGACTTCGAGACCATGACCCAGGACAAGCTCTCGGCCGGGAACTGACCGGCTACCCGGGCGGCCTCGCGCGCGACCCGGGCTCCGGCCGTGTGAGGCCGGAGCGTCCCGGGGCACCGCGGACAGGCGCGCCGCCTACCGCTAGCGTATGTCCGGATAGCGCGCCTTCAGCCCCCGATGCCGGCCCAGACCCCAGCGGATCCCGACATTGAGGTAGATCCAGTTCGCCCGCAGCCCGCCCCAGGCGGCGACCCGCCGGTCGGAGGTGATCACTACGCGGTTGATCAAACGCGTCCGTCCGAGCCGGGCATAGCGGACGCAGAGCTCGGCGTCCTCCATGACGCTCAGGCGCTCGTCGCAGCCGCCGATGGCCAGGAACTGGTCGCGCCGGAAGAACATCGCATGGTCGCCGAACAGCAGCCGCGCGCCGCGCGCGAATAGGTCCGGCCGAAACAGCAGCGGCGCATACCAGGTCTTGATCCAGTTGTGGAAGCTCGTGCCCCAGCGCACCGTGTCGGCACCGCACAGCAGCGCGGTGAAGCCGGCAAGCACCGTCGCCTGGTCGCTCAGGACCCGCCGCATCACCGCGATCGCATCGTCGGGCAGCAGGGTGTCGGCGTGCAGGATGCAGATGATCGGCGATCTGGCCGACGCGACCCCTTGGTTGATCTGGGCGGCGCGCCCCCCTGCCGCATGCTCCAGCACGACCACGCCGCCGGCGCGCGCGATGGCCACGGACCCGTCGCTGCTGCCGCCATCGATCGCCAGCAGCTCGTCCGGAGCCGGGTCCAGCGCTGCCAGCGAGCGCAGCAGGCGCGGCAGCGACGCCGCCTCGTTCAGCATCGGGATGACGATGGCGACGCCGGTCGCGCAAGGCGGACGCGGCATGGGCTCCGACGAGCCTGGCAGCCTCGAACTCATGCGCGTCCGGCAGCCGCCGCCGGGAACAGGCGCAGGGCGTTGTGGCCGATGCCCTCGATCGGCTCGGCCGTGAGCCCGGCATGGTTCAGCAGGGCCTGCATGTTCACCATCATCGTCGCATCGCTGGTGCAGGGAACGCCGCAGTCCGAGCCATAGACCAGATGGTCGTGCCTGGTCGGCATCGTCGCCGCGGTATGCGGATACAGGCGGCAGAGGTGCTCCCGCATCTCCAGCCCGGCCCAGACCGGGTCCAGCCGCGGATCGCCGAGATGCGCCGCGTTATAGCGGCAGGTCGCGGCGACGCCGTCGGGACGAAGCCTGCGGCCGCTTCTTTCGATCTCCGCCAGCGTCGCGTCCGGATCCCGGCGCGGCGCCGCCGTCGCGCACCAGCACGCCTGCCGCATCGCGACCAGATGCTGCTCGCGGGTGTGCGCGTGAACGTCGATCCAGTGATCCGCCGGCAATGCCAACTCCCTCGAATACGGCCCTCTCCGGGCGCCCGGTGCGGCGGCCCGCGCAGCCTTCGCCCCGCTCCCCCGCGTCGGGCAGGACCGACCGCGCCGCCGACCATCAAGCCGGCCGGCTGCCGGCAGTTGCGACGCGAGCCTCGGTCGGACCGGATACTCGGGTCCTGCTCGCGATCGGGCCTGGCCCGTCGGTTCGGGCAGGTGCTTGACCGGAGCGGCCGCTTCTGCACCGACTTAGGCCCATGACCGACAGCAATCCCCTTCTCTCGCCCTGGACAACCCCCTTCGCGGCGCCGCCCTTCGACCGCATCCGGCCGGACCACTTCGCTCCGGCCTTCCACAAGGCGATGGGAGAGCATCTGCAGGAGGTCGCATCGATCGCCGCCAGCCCGGCCGCGCCCGATTTCGCCAACACCATCGAGGCGCTGGAGCGCAGCGGCCGCGCGCTGGGGCGGGTCGGCGCGGTGTTCTCCAACCTGGTCGTCAGCCTGGGCGGCGAGGCGCTCGAGGCCATCGACCGGGACATGTCGCCGCTGCTGGCGCAGCACCACATGCGGGTGTCGCTCGATCCGGCCCTGTTCCGGCGCATTGACGCGCTGCACGAGGCCCGGCACGCGCTCGACCTGGCGCCGGACCAGCTGCGGCTGCTGGAGCGGATGCATCGCGGCCTGATCCGCAGCGGGGCCGCCCTGGCGCCTGCCGACAAGCTGCGCATGACCGCGATCTCCGAGCGGCTCGCCGTGCTGCACACGCAGTTCGGCCAGAACGTCGTGCATGACGAGAAGGACTGGCATCTCGCCATCGCCGAGACCGATCTCGACGGGCTGCCCGGCTTCGTGCGGGACGGCGCCAGGCAGGCGGCGGCGGATCGTGGGCTGGACGGCTACGCGATCACCCTGTCGCGCTCTCTGATCGAGCCGTTCCTGACCTTCTCCGACCGGCGCGACCTGCGCCAGGCCGCCTACCAGGCCTGGATCGCGCGCGGCCTGCAGGCCGGCCTGCACGACAACCGGCCGCTGATCCCCGAGATCCTGGCGCTGCGCGCCGAGCAGGCGACGCTGCTAGGCTATGCGGACTTCGCCGCCTTCCGGTTGGCCGACACCATGGCCGGCACCCCGGAGGCCGCCCAGGGGCTGCTGGAGGAGGTGTGGGAGCCCGCCAAGCGCAAGGCGGCGGCCGAATGCGACCGGTTGCTGGCGGTGGCGCAGGCGGACGGCCTGCATGACCGGCTGGCGGCCTGGGACTGGCGCTACTACGCCGAGAAGGTGCGCCGGGCCGACTACGCCATCGATGCCGCCGAGATGAAGCCGTTCTTCGTGCTGGAGAACATCCAGCAGGCGGCGTTCGACACCGCCAGCCGCCTGTTCGGGCTGGGCTTCGTTTCCCGCCCGGACGTGCCGGTCTATCATCCCGACGTGCGGGCGTACGAGGTGCGCGACGCGGCCGGCCATGTCGGGCTGTTCCTCGCCGACCACTATGCGCGCATGGACAAGCGGTCCGGCGCCTGGATGAGCAGCTACCGCGACCAGGAGACCCTGGACGCGCCGGTCTCGCCGATCATCGTCAACAACAACAACTTCGCCAAGTCCGAGCCGACGCTGCTCAGCTTCGACGATGCCCGCACCCTGTTCCACGAGTTCGGCCACGCGCTGCACGGGCTGCTGAGCCAGGTGCGCTACCCGCTGCAGTCGGGCACCTCGGTGAAGCGCGATTTCGTCGAGTTCCCGAGCCAGGTCTACGAGCACTGGATGGCGCTGCCCGACACGCTGCGCCGCTACGCGCGGCATCACCAGACGGGCGAGCCGATCCCGGACGCGCTGATCGACCGGCTGCTCGCGGCGCGCAGCTTCAACCAGGGCTTCGCCACCGTGGAGTTCACCGCATCCGCGCTGATCGACATGGCCCTGCACCGTCATCCCGATCCGGGCTCCATCGACATCGAGGCGTTCGAGCGCGCGTTCCTGGCGCAGATCGGCATGCCGGCCGAGATCGGCATCCGGCATCGCCCGTCGCACTTCCAGCATCTGTTCGCAGGCGGCGGCTACGCGGCCGGCTACTACTCCTACATGTGGTCGGAGGTGCTGGACGCGGACGGCTTCGACGCCTTCAAGGAGGCGGGCGATCCGTTCGATCCGGCGATCGCGGCACGCCTGCGCACGGTGCTCGGCGCCGGCGACACCCAGGACCCGATGCAGCTCTACATCGCCTTTCGCGGGCGGCGGCCCAGCATGGCGGCACTTCTGGCGGGACGGGATCTGGTTGCGGCCTGAGGAGCGATAAGGATAAGGCCAGGGCGCTGCCCTGGACCCGCTCAAGGCGCAGCCTTGAGAATCCGGTTGTAAGGGCTCTGGCCGATCCTGGGATGAGGGGATACCTGGCGTGTGACCGGGACCTGGGGGGAGGGGACGGCGATGTCGGGCGTGACGGCGACGGATCCGCAGCAGCAGGCGCTGATGGACCGCGCGGTCAACCATCTGGTGACCCACTACAGCCCCAGCGGCAAGCGCGTCGGCTGGCTGATGATCTCCTCGATCCTGGTGGAAGCCTGGGACCTCTACTCGATCGCCTTCGTGCCCATCTTCCTGCGCGAGCAGTATCATCCGTCACCCGCCCTGCTCGGGCTGGCCGGTGCCGGCACCCAGGGCGGCGCGATCCTGGGCTCGCTGCTCGGCGGCTGGCTGTCGGACCGGATCGGCCAGCGCGCGATCTTCCTCACCACCATGGTCATGTCGTGATCTTCGCGCTGGCGCAGGCCTTCGTGCCGAGCATGGCGTGACTGGTGGCGGTGCGGCTGATCCTGGGCATCCCGCTCGGCAGCGACATCTCCAACGGCTACACCCACACCATGGAGTTCCTGCCGCGCGGCGAACGCGAGGTGATGGGCAACCGCTGGCAATTCATGTTCGCGCTCGGCGAGGTGTTCGCGCTCGCCGTCATCGCCCTGCCGCTCTGGATGGCGCTGCCGCACTGGCTGGTGTGGCGCATCATGCTGGGCTTCGGCGCGGTGCCGGCGGCGATCATCTTCGCCCTGCGCTACAACCTGCCCGAGACCGCGATCTGGCTGATCCGGCGCGGCCGCTTCCGCGAGGCCAAGCAGGTCGCGGTGCAGATGTATCACGACCCGCTCGACTTCCTGCCAGACCAGGACGTCGTGCTGCCGCAGCCCCGCGCGCTCGACGTCCTCACCCATATCCGCCGCGACCCGGTCCGCTGGCGCGCCACCCTGTTCGGCTGGATCGCCTGCTTCGCTCAGGAGCAGCGAGTTCTACGTGTTCGTCAAGCTGCCGTCGTTCCTGGCGATCTTCCTGTTCCCGGTGCTGTTCAACGCCATCGGCCACGGCAACGCCACGCTGTTCACCGCCATCTTCCCGCTGATCGGCCTGCTCGCCGCGATCTTCATCCTGCCGGAGGTGTACGGGTATCACGATGACTAGGGTGGGCGGCGATTGTGGTTGCTGCCGTGCTAGCTTTGGCTCGAAAAGCCCCACGAATACTGGCCGGGACTTCTAGCCGGCTTGCGAATGGCCACGCTTCTGGCACCTTGGAGCCTTCCAGCGCATGAGGCCTGGAGGTTATCCAAGCCTGACCTTTGGCGGTGTAACAGGCTGGTTGAACTTGCGGGCAGAGGGTCGGCTTTTGATGCGAAGCGGACCTTCCTGATCCCGATCAACTTGACCGGGTATGGCCGGACCGGACAATTCGCTCTTGAGCGAGATATGGAAGCTGCGGTGACCGATCTTGGGGATCGGCAGCGCGGTGCTGGCGCGCTCGTTTCCCGACACGGGCAACTCGTTGGTGTCGTGCCTCTTAGCGTCGCACCTGGCACGGGCTTCTCCGTTTCCAACAGCAGGTGCAATCATCATGGCCAAGATCGCCGTCATCACAGGAGCCGGCGCCGGCGTCGGGCGGGCGGCTGCCGAGGAGTTCGCGTCGCACGGCTTCGATCTGGCGCTGCTCTCGCGAGATCCGGATCGGCTGGAGCGCGCGGCGACGGCGCTGCGCCTGAAGGGGGTGCGGGTGCTGGCGATCCCGACCGACGTTGCGGATGCCGATGCCGTGGAGGCGGCCGCGACCCGGACCGAGCAGGAGCTCGGGCCGATCGACGTGTGGGTGAACGTGGCGATGGCGACGGTGTTCGCGCCGGTGTCCAGGCTGACCGCAGCCGAGTTCGAGCGCGGCACGAAGGTGACGTATCTCGGACAGGTGCACGGCACCATGGCGGCGCTGGCCAGGATGCGGACGCGCAACCGCGGCACGATCGTCAATGTCGGCTCGGCGCTGGCGTTCCGCTCGGTGCCGCTGCAATCGATCTATTGCGGCGCCAAGTTCGCGATCCGCGGCTTCACCGACAGCCTGCGGTCGGAGATCATCCACGACAAGCTCGACGTACATCTGACGATGGTCGACCTGCCGGCGGTGAACACGCCGCAGTTCGATTGGGCGATGAACAAGATGGGCAAGAAGGCGATGCCGGTGCCGCCGATCTTCCAGCCGGAGGTCCCGGCGCGGGCGATCTATTTCGCCGCCACCCACCGCAGGCGCGAGGTGTGGGTCGGTTTCCCGACGGTGGCCGCGATCCTGGCCAACCGGGTGGCGCCGGGCTGGATCGACCGGTATCTGGCCAGGACCGGCTACAGCAGCCAGATGACCGACCAGGACCTGCCGCAGGATGCGCCGGCCAATCTGTTCGAGGCGGTGCCCGGCGACTACGGGGCGCATGGTCGCTTCGATAGCCAGGCGCGCAGCGGAAGCTGGGAGATGTTCACCGACCGGCACCGGACCGCGTTCTATGCGGCAGCCGGGATTGGTGCAGTGGCGATCCTGCACCAGCTTGCCAAACGGCTGGGCGTCTGACGATGAGCCGCCCGATCGAGGACTACGCGCTGATCGGCGATGGCGAGACCGCCGCGCTGGTCAGCCGGGACGGCTCGGTCGACTGGCTATGCTGGCCGCGCTTCGATGACGACGCGTGTTTTGCGGCGCTGCTTGGCGACGACAGCCACGGCGCCTGGTCGATCCGGCCGACCGCATCGGTAATTCGCAGCACGCGTCGCTATCAGCACGACACGCTGGTGGTGGAGGCGACTTTCGAAACCGGGACCGGGGTCGTCAAGCTGATCGACTTCATGCCGAGGCGGCAGACCGAACAAGCCTCGCTGATCCGCATCGTCGAAGGGGTCAGCGGGCAGGTCGAGATGGAGCTGACCATGCGGCTGCGCTTCGACTATGGCGCACTGCCGCCCTGGTCTGAGCCGGCAGGCAACGGGTTCATGGCCAAAGTGGGTCCGGATCTGGTCGTGCTGCATGCGCCGGTGCCGGTCACGGTCGGCGCGCACGATGCCACCGCAACCTTCATGGTGACAGAAGGCGAGCGGCATGCGTTCGTGCTGCGCTACGGGCGGGCGACGCAAGCGCCGCCGGGTCCGATCGACGCAGAGGCGGAACTCGAGACTGCGCAGCGCGACAGCCGGGACTGGATCGCCGCGTTCGACACCGGCAAGACCGATTGGCCGGATCTGGTGAAGCGATCGCTGATTACGCTGAGGGCGATGATTCATGAGCCGAGCGGCGGCATCGTCGCGGCGCCGACGACGTCGTTGCCGGAAGCCCCTGGCGGCACGATGAACTGGGACTATCGCTATTGCTGGCTGCGGGATTCGACCTTCACGCTGGGGGCGTTCCTGAATGCAGGCTTCACCCGGGAGGCGGAACGCTGGCGCGCCTGGCTGCTGCGCGCGATCGCCGGGTCGCCAGAGCGGATCAGGATCATGTATCGGGTCGATGGCGCGCGGCATCTCAGTGAATGGGAGGTGGACAGCCTGCCCGGCTATCGCCGGTCGCTGCCGGTGAGGATCGGCAATGCGGCCTCCACCCAGCATCAGATTGACGTGTTCGGGGAGGTGCTCGACTGCCTGCATCTGGCGGAGACGGCTGGGATCTCGTCTAGCGACCAGGAGTTGCTGGCGGTGGAGGCGCTGGTCCGCCATCTCGAGAACACCTGGTCGACGCGCGGTTCGGGCATCTGGGAATCCCGGGACAGGCCCAGGAACTACACCTACTCCAAGGTGATGGCCTGGGTCGGGATCGACCGGTCGGTGCGTCGGCTGGAGCGGGCGACGGGCAAGCATGCGGACCGGATTGCACATCTGGATGCATTGCGCCGGACGATCCATGACGAGGTCTGCGCCGAGGGTTGGAATGAAGGGCTCGGCAGCTTCACCCAATATTATGGCGGGCACGAGATCGATGCGAGCCTGCTGCTGATTCCGTTGGTTGGCTTCCTGCCGCCCGACGATCGCCGGATCGTCGCCACCGTGGAGACGATCCAGCGAGAGCTTGGCGAAGGCGGGCTGATTCGGCGGATGAAAGCCGAGCCTGGCAAACCGGCGGAGGGCGCGTTCCTGGCCTGCTCGTGCTGGATGGCGGACTGCCTGTCGATGATGGGCCGACACGTGGAGGCACGCGCCCAGTTCGAGCGCGTGATCGCGGTGGCGAACGACGTCGAACTTTTCTCAGAGGAATACGATGTGCCGGCGCGGCATCTGGCTGGCAACTTCCCGCAGGCGCTGACCCATCTGGCTGTGGTCAACACCGCACTGGGCCTGAGCGGCCCGGTCAGGCATCGCGGCGGCTAGCAACGGCTTGGACCAATACCAAGGCGTGGTGACCGGAACCCATCCAACTCGAAGGCCGCTCGCGCCTTGTGAGATCAGGCGGACCGGCCGGTTCCGCTCAGCAAGCGGAGGTGCGCCTCTACACCACAGCCGGTTCACTGAAAACCTACGGCTCTACAGACGGCCTTGGTTACCGAGTAAACCAAGAGGAGGTTGTGCCGGGCATCGGCATTGCCGTACAGATGAGTAGAGGGCTGCCTTGATCCATCCTGACTGGCTGTAGTCGAAAGTCCGGTTCACACATAGTCCGGTCCGGAACAGGGTTGGGGAAAGCGAACGTTTGGAACTCAGCGTTCTGCTGCCTTTAACCCTGATTGAATCGTCAAGCCTTCCGGCTAGCATCAGGACAACGGACATCGGCTAGTTCTGGCTCTTGGTCGTTCGGTGCTTATTCTAGATTCAAGGCGTGTAGGTCGACCGCTTGATAACGGACTGCGCTTCCAACCCGGAGGCGAAGTCCACGACAGCCCTAATAGACCGACCCACCCCCACCCGGTCCCGCCCCCTTTCCGAACGACGCCGCCAGCCCGTCGGCCGCCCCCCGCAGCAGCCCGACATCGGTTCCCACGGCCACGAACCGCGCCCCCAGCGCCAGTGCCCGGCGGGCCAGCGTCTTGTCGCCCCAGATGATCCCGGCCGCCTTGCCCGAGGCGACGATCCGGGCGAACGCGTCCTCGATCGCGGCCATCACCGGGGGCGCGGTCGGCTCGCCGAGATGGCCGAGCGAGGCGGACAGGTCGGCCGGGCCGATGAACAGCCCGTCCACCCCCTCCACGCTGGCGATCGCCTCGAGATTGTCCAGCCCGAGGCGGGTTTCGATCTGCACCAGCAGGCACACTTCCGCATCGGCTGCCGCGAGGTAGCCGTCGCGCCGGTCGAAGCCCGAGACGCGTCCGACCGCGGCACCCACGCCGCGCACCCCGCGCGGCGGATAGCGCGTGGCGGCCACCAGCGCCTCCGCCTGCGCGCGCGTCTCCACCATCGGCACCAGCAGCGTCTGCACGCCGATATCCAGCAGCTGCTTGATCATCCAGGTCTCGCCCACCGGCGGCCGGACGATCGGATGCGTGGGATAGGGCGCAATCGCCTGCAGCTGCGACAGGATCGTGCGCAGGTCGTTCGGCCCGTGCTCGGCGTCGATCAGCAGCCAGTCATAGCCGGAGCCGGCGCACAGCTCGGCCGTGTAGGCCTCCGCGAGCGACAGCCACAGGCCGATCTGCGCCTGCGGCTCCCGCAGCCTCGCCTTGAACACGTTGCCGATCATCGCCATTCGTTCCCGCCATCCATCCGCTCGATATGTTGCCGCGACCGTATCACGCGCCGCAGCCGTGCGTCCGCCGTTGCAACCGGTCACGCACACCCGACGCGCCGGCGTCTCGCTGTCGTCGAGACTGGACATACCGGCACCCGTCGCATGCTCTTCCTCGCCTGTGCCTTCGTCCTGACCGTCATGCATCCCGGCGCGACCGCGATCCTGGCGACCGAGTCCGGACCGCCGCGGGCGGGCGGGATCGACGACGCCTCCTGGCGGGCCTGGACCGGGGATGTCTGCAGCGCGATCGACGTGATCAGCATGCTGTTCCTCGCGCGGTCGCTGGGCGCTGGGGCTTCAAGCAGTATAGTGCCGGCCCGTGGCGGATCGTCGGCGCCGTCCTGATGATCGCCGGCATCGGCCTCGTCGCCCGGCTTGAGGGACCGTCCCCATGAGCCGGTCGCCCGGGCCGGGCAACGCATCGGCAGGCAGAGGCCAGCATCATGCGCGTTCCCGTCATCCTGCCACTCGCCGCCATGCTGGGCCTGGCCGCCTGCTCGGGCACGCCGCCCGGCCCGGATCAACGCCGGGCGGCACAGGACGAGCTCAATCCGTCCGGCAGGCCCTATGACGGCCCGCGGGGCGTGGTGGCCTCGGCGCCGCCGGCAGACAATGGCGACCCGCGCCTGTCGTGCCATCCCGAAGGCGTCGGCGTGGTCTGCGCCCGCCCGCCCTGACCAACGGCGCTTGCCGACCGGACGGGCTGGACAGGCCGCGCCATCGGCGTGGGCAGCGGGCGGACCGGGCCAGGACCTCGGGTCAGCTCCCCGACACCAGCCGTTCCGCCAGCCCCGGCGCCAGGCGCAGCAGCAGCGGAAGCCAGCGGACCTGGCCCGGCAGGATCTCGATCGCGCCGCGGGACGCACCGCGGAGCACGTCCCGGGCCAGCGCGTCCGACGACAGCTTGGCCCCGCCCTTGTGGCGGGTGCCGGGCGTGTCGACCAGCGGCGGCAGCACCTCGGTCACGCCGATGCGCAGCGCCGTCAGCTGCCGCCGCAGCGACTTGCAGAAGCTGTGCAGCCCGGCCTTGGAGGCCGAATAGACCGGCGCGCTGGTGGCCGGCGCCAGCCCGTATCCCGAGCCGACGACGATGATGCGCGATGGTGCTGCGGCGCGCAGGCCCGGCATGAAGGAGGCGACGAGCTGGATCGGGCCGGCGAGATTGATGTCCACCTCGCGAGCCGGCTCGTCGACGCCGATCCCGGGATCTCCGAAGTCGAGCGTGCGCAGGATGCCGGCGTTGCTGACCAGCAGGTCGATCTGCGGCGCTGCCGCCAGCGTCGTTCCGGCCCACCGGCGGACCGCCTCCGCGTCGGCCATGTCGCAGACGGCACCTCGCACGCCGGGATAGTCCTGCTCGAGCCGGCGCAGCCGGTCGGCATCCCGCCCGCAGGTGAAGACGCGGTAGCCGTCCGCCTGCAGGGCGGCCACGAACGAGCGGCCGATCCCCGATGAGCCGCCGCTGACCACAGCGACCGGCGTGCGCGTCGACGAGGCGTTCATTTGCGGTGTCCTCCTTCAAGGGCAGGCCTGGCGGGTCCATCCGATCGGGCCGGATCAGGAGGCCGGGCGACCGGCCGCCGGCCGCGTCACGCTGACCAGGGCGGCAAGAAGCGCGAAACCGGCCGCGACCGCGACCGCGACGGTGGTGCCGTGCGACGGTGCCAGGGAAAAGATCAGCGCGACAAGGGCGGCCCCGCCGGTCTGGCCGAGCAGGCGCGCGGTGGACAGCATGCCGCCCGCGCCGCCGGACCTGTGCCGCGGCGTCGACTGCAGCATGGCGCGGCTGTTGGGCGTCTGGAACAGCCCGAAGCCCAGGCCGCACACCGCCAGGCGCCAGACCAGCGCCGGATTGCCCGGATGTGCCGGCAGCAGGACGATCAGCAGCAGCCCGGCGGCCAGGACCAGCAGGCCGAGCCCGCCCAGCACGCCGGCCGAATACCGGTCGGCAAGCCAGCCGGCGAAGGGCGCCATCACGGCAAGGGCCACCGGCCAGGGCGTGAGCAGCAGACCGGTCTGCACGGCGGACCGGCCGAGCACGTCCTGGAGGTAGAACGGCAGCGAGACGTAGGCGAGCATCTGGGCCGCGAAAGCGGCGATCGAGGTCATCACCGAGAGCGCGAAGATCGGGATACGCAGCAGGTCGACCGGCAGCAGCGGCGCCGGTCGGCCGAGCTGGCGCCGCACCAGCAGGATGCCGCAGACGAGGCTGATCGCGCCGAGGCCGAGCACCAGGGGTGCTCCGAACTCGTGCCCGGCGCCGTCGATCGCGGCGATCAGCAGGCCGAAGGTCGCGGCACTCAGCAGGGCGCTGCCGCCATCGAACCGGTGGGCGGCCTTCGGGGTGGCCGGCAGGCTCCGGACCGCCACCGCGAAGGCCAGTGCCCCGATCGGCACGTTGATGGCGAACAGCCACGGCCAGTTGCCGATCGCGAGGATGCCGGCGGCGACGGTGGGTCCCACCGCCGACGAGATCGCGACCAGCACGGCGTTAAAGCCGATGCCCTGGCCGAGCAGCCGGCGGGGATAGATGAAGCGCACCAGGGCTGCGTTGACGCTCATGATCCCGGCGGCGCCGAAGCCCTGCGCCACCCGCGCCAGCGTCAGGGTGAGGAGCGAATCCGACAGCGCGCAGGCCAGCGAGGCGAGGGTGAACAGCATCAGCCCGACCCGGTAGACGCGCTGGTAGCCGAGGATCTCGCCGAGCGAGGCGAGCGGCAGCAGGCTGACCGTGATCGCGAGCTGGTAGGCGTTGACCACCCAGACCGAGGCCGCCGGACTGGCGTGCAGATCGACCGCGATGGTGGGCAGGGCCACGTTGGCGATCGCCCCGTCGAGCACGGCCAGGGTGACGGCGAGCCCCACCGCGAACATCGCCCAGTAGCGGCGCGGAACCGCAAGCCCGTCCTCCTCCGGCGGCAGGGATGCGCTCATGCGGCGTGCCTGCCGCCCCGGGCCGCGGCCGGAGCAGCCGCCGCCAGGGGCCGGCTGTGCGCCGGGAGCAGCAAGAGCCCGGTTGGGGCGGGGCGAAAGGCAACGGGCATGGGGTTCGCCATCCTGCATCCGGGCGCCGACATCATGCCGGGGCGCCGCGCGGAACAGACTAGCCGAGCTTGGCCGCCATGTTAGGCTCGCGTTTGTGATACCGTCCGCTGAACCGACAGAGCCTCCCCTGCGTCCGGCCCCGCTGGCTGCGGATGTGCTTCCCTGGCAGATCCACCCGGCGCTGACCGAGGACCGGCTGCGCGTCTGCGCGCTGCTGCTCGCGCATGCCAGGCGCGATGCGGTGAAGATGGCCTCGTTCGAGATGGGCGACGACACCTGGTCGGTCGGCTGCCGGGCCTATGCGTTCGGCCGGCAGCGCCTGCGCCGCGCCGCCGAGCGCGGTACCTACAACTGGCTGACGCTGCTCGACCAGAGCCACCATTTCGTGTTCCTGATCGAGACCGTGCCGGTGCGGTTCTTCCGCGGCTCCGCCGACGAGCCGACCAGCCGCACGCTGCGCCGCCAGATCGTCGAGGCGCAGCAGCTCAGCATGGCGCTCGGCGAGGAGCAGGCCGAGGGGCTGGTGTTCCGGCTGGCGCTCGAAGCCACGGCGGGCGGCGGGGTGGAGCGGGTGGTGTTCCTGGCGCTCCGCGGCGATGATGGACAGGTCGAGTGCTTCTGGCCGGTGTCGCTGGAGGAGCCGGCCTCGGCGCCATCCGGCCCGCCGCCGTCGCAGCTCCGGCTGCTTGGAGAGGATGCGAGCGACGTGCTGATGTCCAGGACCCCGTCGCGTCGCGGTCGCGGCAGCTGATGGCCTCGGTCGCCTGCTTCATCTGCGACCGACCGGCCCGGCTCGCGGACGAGAGGAAGACGCATGTCGACTTCGATTGCCCGACCTGCGGCAGGCTGCGCGTCACCGGCCGGGCGATGTTCGTGTTCACGCCGCAGGCCATGCGTTCCTTCGATCGCGCCTGGCTGTCCTCGAAGGTGCTGGCGATCGGCGAGACCCCGCACGACGGCAACCGGAGGCTGGTGAACGACCTCTGGCTGCACCACTGGCGGCTGATCACGCTGCTGATGGTCGACTATGCGATCAGCGAGGCCGAAGCCGAAGACCGGCTTGGCCGCCATCCGGACGCCGACATGACCGACGAGACCGTGCTGGGGCTGGTGGGACGTGACCTGGGCATGACGTGATGCCGGCAGACGAGCATCGGCGACGCCAACCCGAACCGGGCGAGGTCGGCCAGCGGAGGCGACGGGATTTGGCGAACAGCAAGGCCCAGCAGGCTGGCAGCCACGCCCAGCTGCAGATCTTCAGCGCCCGGGTGGCGGTCGAACCCGACGATCTCGGCCGGCTGATCTTCGAGGCCCGCGTCACCATGAGATCCCGTCTCGGCGCGGTCTCGGACCGGACCCGGGTGATGCTCAGCCACGTCGACGGCGACACCGGCGAGATCGTCGTCTTCAAGACCGCGACGCTCGACATCAGGCTGTATCATCTCGACTTCACGACCGCCTTCCAGACCTTCACCTGCGTGGAGGACCGGCTTCTCAGGGTCGAGGGTCATGGCCCGAAGGCCGGGGATTACGTGTGCGAGATCGCGCCGGTCGTGCACTCTGGCCCATCGTGACGCTCACCAGCGTTGGGCGTCCCGGTTCCGGTTCCACAGGTAGAGCCCGCCGATCACCAGCACGGCCAGCAGCACGATCTCGCCGAGGCTCATATGGCGCAGCACCCGGAAGATGATGCCGTAGATCAGGCCGTGCACGATCGACGACACCACCATGTGCGCGATCCAGCTGCCGCCATAGGCGTGATGCATGCCGTAGCCCGACGGCGCGTAGCCGTAGCCGTGGCGCCAGGCAGCCCGGACCAGCGGTCCGGCAGCCGGCAGGTGGATCGCCGTCACGGCGCGGGGCCCGCCTGCCGGAACAGCATGTAGCTGGCGCTATACGGAACGCGGCTCTCCAGCCCGGCATGTCCCGGATCGCAGCCCCGGGCCGGAGCGGCACCGCCAACCGTGCGCGCGCGCGCGATGAAGGTGGTGGACGTGAAGGCGCCGGCGCCGGCATGCGACTTGGCACGCAGCACCAGCCAGGGCACCGCGTTCGCATCGGGCGACGCGCTGGACGCCACGACTTCCCCCACCACGCTGCTGCCATCGTTCGCCCGCCAGGTCGGACCGGCGAAGTGGGTGCCGACCTTGGCGCCGGCGGCATCGTAGAGCACCGCCTCCGGACCTTCCGGATGCCAGGTGAACCCGTTTGCCGACGGCTGGCACCGATAGATCTGGACTCCCTGTCCACGCATCTCGATCGCAGCGTCGCCCGCATGGGCGGAGGCGATGGCGGCGATCGAGCCGAGTGCTGCGCCGAGCAGCCCGGCGACGTATTGGCGATGTGCCATCATCCTGCCTCGACCCATAGCTTTGGAGTTCAGAAGATCTTGTTGATCAGATCGTCGCCGATCCCGAAGCCTGCACCCATCTCGATGGCCCGGCCGAAGCCTGAGTTGAGGAAGCCGCCCAGCATTCCGCCGCCCTGCTGCTGTGGCGGCGCGAAGCCCTGCTGCGGTTGCGGGTAGGCGGGCTGCTGCTGCGGCGCGAAGGACGGGTTCTGGCCCCATCCGCCCTGCTGCTGTGGCGGAGCGGCAGCCGCCTGGTTCTGGATCTGGGCCTGGTTGGCGACGAACCCGTGCAGCGCCTGCAGCAGGGTGGAGACCTGGTCCTGTTCGGAGCGGAAGGCGAGCGCCAACTCGCGCAGGTCGAGAAGCCATTCCCGGGCCTGCTGGTCGCCACCCCCGGCCGCCGCCTGCAGCTTGCCGCCCAGCGTCTGCAGCGCCTGGACGGTCTGCTGCGACTGGTTCTGCAGCTGCTCGTACTGCCGATCGATGGTCTGCACGTCCATGTCGCTCTCCTCGATGCCTCGTGTCGTGGAACACCGGACGCTTCTAGCAACCTTCGCCGCCACCGCCCACCGCCCACCGCCGTCCTCAGGGTCCGCCGGCGCCGATCGACACGGAACCCGTCGCGGATGGCGCCCCGTCGGCGGAACCGGCACTGCCATAACCCGGCGCGCTGCCGAACCGCGGCGGCGCACGCCGTGCGTCGACGCCCGGGGATGGAGACGCGACCGGGCCCTGGTCGGCTGCCGGGCCGAGGGATAACGGGTCGGTTGCCTGCGGGGGAGGGGCGCAGGCCGACAGCAGGGCCAGGATCAAGACGATCCCGGCCTGGCGACGCATCAGGTGCCGGGCCCGACGAGAGTCATGCTGCCTCCTCCTGCGGACGCCGCCGCGCGTCAGTGCCAGCCCGGGCCGCCGCGATAGCCACTACCATAATAGCCGCCGTGCCGGCCGCACCAGCTGAGGCCGAACGGACCACAGCCGCAGCCGGCGAGGGTGGTTGCCGCGAGCAGCAGGGCGAACGCCCCGGCAACCCGATGTCTGTAGCGCTTCATCGTGACCCTCCGTGGGAGCAGATGCCCCTCGGGCAGTCAGGCACCGGAAATATGGCGCGCACATGAAGGCCGCATGTCGTTGTGAAACGGGCATCGGGCGCTGACCTGGACGCGATCCCCGCCTCGCCGGACGCGTACGGGGTGCGGGATCATGCAGGACCTGCGATCTTGGCAGCCCGGTCGGACCGTCTGTCGCCCGTGGCAGTTGCTCCCTGCCGCAGGGCCGGAGCGTGCACGGTCAGACGACCGTCACGACAGGTCTTGCGTGGCAATGATGGACAGTCAGGTATGCGATGCTGTTGCGTGGCTGCCCGTGCCCGACGTCGCCGCCGCATCCGCCGGCATTGACCGGCTACTGCCGGTTCTCGGCATCTGCAGGCGAAACCTCGTACAGTATCTTCTTCGCCAGCTCGAAGACCTCCGGCATGTTCTTGTTGTAGAACGATATCAGGCGCCTGGTCGGTCTGATCAGGCCTGTGCTCGGGCCGTTGACGTCGATTGCGATCAGATCGGCCGCATCCAGGGCCGTGACAGCCATCGCGACGGCGCTCTGGGTCCAGCGCGCGCCCAGATCCTTCTGGTAGTCGGGGAGACGCCACAGGCACCCTTCGGCGAAATTCAGGCAGATCAGGCGCATCAGCTGGTCGCGAAGTGCATCGGGCCGGTAGCCGGTGCCGATGAGCCCGGCGATCGCATCCTCTCGGCTTTCCAGAAACCAGTGCAGAAGCCGAAGCGACAGAGCCGCGTCCCGGCTGAGCGCGTTGTCGTTCGCAGGCTGCAGGTTATCGCTTGCCATCATGAGGCATCTACGAGATCGGCGACCGCTGGTTCTCGCCGATGAGCGATTCAGCAAAATTTCATCACAATCCCAGAAGATCGAGTTGAAACGTGCGATGTCCACCCAACCCTGGGATGCAGAGGCGCCGCTGCGCCGATCCGCCCCGGGGTGATCGAGTGCTGGATGCTGACGGATCGATCCGGTTGCCGTCTCGACAACAAATATCGGTAGCGCTTGTTCTTGGGGGGCTGCGCCATCGGATGGGTTGAGCCCCGATGGCGCCGTTTCGACAGCGTCCCGGCCCGGTCCATCGTCATGTGACGACGGTGGGCGCGCTCCGGCCGGTATGGGCCTCGATCCCGGCCAGTTCCTCGGCGATCCCGATGATCCGTCCCAGCGCCTCCGCGACCGGCGCGTCCTGCTTCGCCGGGTCCGGCTCGTAGCGCTCCAGATAGACGCGCAAGGTGGCGCCTGCCGTTCCGGTCCCCGACAGGCGGAACACGATGCGCGAGCCGTCCTCGAACAGGATGCGGATGCCCTGCTTCGTGCTGACCGAACCGTCGACCGGATCGGTGTAGGCGAAGTCGTCGGCGCTGCCCACCGTGAAGCGGTCGAACGAGCGTCCCGGCAGCCGCGGCAGCTGCTCGCGCAGGGCCGCCATCAGCGCGTTCGCGCCGTCGGCGTCCACCTCCTCGTAATCGTGCCGGGCATAGTAGTTGCGGCCATGGAGCCGCCAATGCTCGCGCACGATCTCGGCGACCGGCTGCTTGCGCACCGCCAGGATGTTGAGCCAGAGCAGCACCGCCCAGATGCCGTCCTTCTCGCGGACGTGGTCCGATCCGGTGCCGGCACTTTCCTCGCCGCAGATCGTTGCCATGCCGGCATCCAGCAGGTTGCCGAAGAACTTCCAGCCGGTCGGCGTCACGTAGCAGGGCACGCCGAGCCGTTCGGCGACCCGGTCGGCGGCGCCGCTGGTCGGCATCGAGCGCGCGATGCCCTTCAGCCCGCCCGCGTAGGCCGGCGCCAGATGCGCATTGGCCGCCAGCATCGCCAGGCTGTCGGACGGGGTCACGAAGATGCCGCGCCCGATGATCAGGTTGCGGTCGCCGTCGCCGTCGGACGCGGCCCCGATATCGGGCGCGTCGTCTCCCATCATGATGTCGTGGAGCGCCTTGGCATGGATCAGGTTCGGGTCCGGATGATGGCCACCGAAATCCGGCAGCGGCTCGGCATTCATCACCGTGCCGGCCGGACTGCCCAGCTCGCCTTCGAGAATGGCCCGCGCATAGGGGCCGGTGATCGCCGACATCGAGTCGAAGCGGATGCGCAAGCCCTCTCGGATGGCGGCGGCGATGACGTCGAAGTCGAACAGCGAGCGCATCAGCTGCAGATAGTCCGCGACCGGATCGACGATCACGCAGTCGGCGTCGCCGACGCGCACGGTGCCGAGCTGTCCGATCTCGACCGGGGGGATGTCGAGGGTGCGATACTCGGTGATCGTCTGTGTGCGGGCGTAGATCGCCTCGGTGATCTTCTCGGGCGCCGGACCGCCGTTGCCGATATTGTACTTGATGCCGAAATCGCCGTCCGGACCGCCGGGGTTGTGCGATGCCGACAGGATGATGCCGCCGAAGGCGCCATGCTTGCGGATCATGTTGGAGGCCGCCGGCGTCGAGAGCAGGCCGTCCCGCCCGACCAGGATGCGGCCGAAGCCGTTCGCGGCCGCCATGCGGATGATGGTCTGCACGGCTTCCCGGTTGTGGTAGCGCCCGTCGCCGCCCACCACCAGCGTCGCGCCCTGGAAGCCTTCGAGGCTGTCGAAGATCGCCTGGACGAAGTTCTCGAGATAGTGCTCCTGCTGGAACACCGGCACCCGCTTGCGCAAGCCCGACGTGCCCGGCTTCTGTCCGTCATAGACCCGGGTCGTCACCGTCTTCGTCGTCATGCTTGCATCCTGATGCTGGTCATCGCCGGATCCCCGGCGGAAGCGGTTCTGCGTGATCCGGCAAGCCTTGCGATGCACGCCCCGGAAGCGCCAGCTTCACGCGCTCGAACCCCTGTGGGCGCCGGGGCTCCGTGCGGCCGTTTCGGAGTCCGCCCGTGATCTCGTGCAGCGCATGGTGGATCAGGCCCGGTCAGACGAGGCACGAGCTTAGGCCCTGCGGCCGGTAAGACAAGTGACGACGATGGGCGTGCCTCGATTGCCGCCACGTCAGGGAGATCAGGCCTGAATATTCTGCGCTGCACAAGACACGGAGGATGACACGCGCCTATAGTTTCATGGCAGGCTACGGGAACTACGAGCAGCGCCTCAACTTCGTTGCTTTATTGAAGCCAGTGTCTCGGCTGCTGAGACGGCCGGCGTGATGATCGAAGCGTGAGCTCGTCGGGAGAAGGCCATGATCAACCCAGCGTCGATGAACGCAGCGCTGTCGCGCCACGCGATGGCCTACGTGCTGGCCGGCGGCCGGGGCAGCCGGCTGCTGGAACTGACCAACACGCGCGTGAAGCCGGCGGTCTATTTCGGCGGCAAGTCGCGCATCATCGACTTCGCCCTGTCCAACGCCCTCAATTCCGGCATGCGCCATATCGGGGTGGCGACGCAGTACAAGGCCCATTCGCTGATCCGCCATCTTCAGCGCGGCTGGAACTTCTTCCGGGCGGAGCGGAACGAGAGCTTCGATATCCTGCCCGCCAGCCAGCGCGTTTCGGAAAATGCCTGGTATGTCGGCACGGCCGATGCCGTCTACCAGAACATCGACATCATCGAGAGCTACGCGCCCCGCTTCATGGTCATCCTGGCGGGCGACCATGTCTACAAGCAGGATTACGAGCTGATGCTGCAGCAGCACGTGAGCGGCAACGCCGACGTCACCGTCGGCTGCGTGGAGGTTCCGCGCCTGGAGGCGACCGCGTTCGGGGTCATGCATGTCGACGCGGAGGACCGCATCATCTCGTTCCTCGAGAAGCCGGCCGATCCGCCCGGCATGCCGGACCGGCCCGATACCGCGCTGGCCAGCATGGGCATCTATGTCTTCGACACCAAGTTCCTGATCGACCAGCTCCGCAAGGACGCGGCGACGCCCGACAGCAGCCGGGACTTCGGCAAGGACATCATCCCCGACATCGTGGCCAACGGGAAGGCGATCGCCCACCGCTTCTCGCGGTCCTGCGTCACCACCGAGACCGACTCCGAGCCGTACTGGCGCGACGTCGGCACCATCGATGCCTACTGGCAGGCGAACATCGACCTGTGCGACCCGCTTCCCGGCCTGAACCTCTATGACAAGGAGTGGCCGATCTGGACCTATGGCGAGATCGTCCCGCCCGCCAAGTTCGTCCATAACGACGAGGGACGCCGCGGCTCGGCGATCGACTCGCTGGTCGCCGGCGGCTGCATCGTCAGCGGCAGCCGGGTCAGCCGATCGCTGCTGTCGACCAACGTGCGCATCCACTCCTACGCCGACATCGAGAACGCCGTCATCCTGCCCAATGTCGACATCGCCCGGGGCGCCCGCCTGCGCAACGTCGTCATCGACAGCCGCGTGCGCATCCCGGCGAGCCTGGTGGTCGGCGAGGATCCGGAACTGGACGGCGCACGCTTCAGCCGCACCAGGGCGGGCGTCTGCCTGATCACGCAGCCGATGATCGACCGGCTGACGCCCTGATGCTCAGCCAGCGCGCGCCCCAGCCAGCGGGACCCCGATGAAGAAGCTCAGCAAGGTCACCATCCTGACCAAGGAATATCCGCCGTCGATCTATGGCGGCGCCGGCGTCCATGTCGAGTATCTCAGCCGGGCGCTGTCGTCGCTGCTCGACGTCGAGGTGCGCTGTTTCGGCGACCAGGATCGGGCCGAGCCGCATCTGGCGGTGAAGGGCTACGGCCAGTGGAGCGAGACCGAACTCAATACCGATCCGCGCTATGTCGGCGCGATCGACGCGCTGGCGCGCAGCCTGGCGATGGCCAAGGATCGCCTGGACTCCGACATCGTGCATTGCCACACCTGGTACACCGACATGGGCGGTCTGCTCGCGCAGAAGCTGTGGGGCGTGCCGTTCGTGCTCACCATCCACTCGCTCGAGCCGCTGCGGCCATGGAAGGTCGAGCAGCTCGGCAACGGCTACCATCTCAGCGCCTGGATGGAGCGGATCGCGATCGAATCCGCCGACGCCATCATCGCCGTCTCGCGCGAGACCCGGCAGGACGTGCTGCGCCTGTTCGACGTGCCGGCCGGGCGCATCCACGTGATCCATAACGGCATCGATCCGGACGAATACCGGCCGGTCGCGGGCGACGACGTGCTGGCGCGACACGGCATCGACGCCGCCCGGCCGTTCGTCCTCTTCGTGGGACGCATCACCCGCCAGAAGGGCATCATCCATCTGGTGAACGCGTTGCCGGCGCTGGATGCCGATCTCCAGGTCGTGCTGTGCGCCGGAGCGCCCGACACGCCCGAGATCGGCCGGGAGATGGAAGAGGGCGTGGCGCGGGTCGCCGCCGTTCGTCCGGGCGTCATCTGGATCCGGGAGATGCTGCCGCGCGCCGACACCATCAAGCTCTATTCCGAGGCCGCGATCTTCTGCTGCCCGTCCGTCTACGAGCCGTTCGGGATCATCAACCTGGAGGCGATGGCCTGCGAGACGGCCGTGGTGGCGTCCGCCGTCGGCGGCATCCCGGAGGTGGTGGTTCCCGGCGAGACCGGCCTGCTGGTCGATCCGGCGCTGCAGCCGGGCACGTTCGATCCCGAGGATCCGGCCGCCTTCTCCGCGCGCCTCGCCGACGCCATCAACCGGCTCGGCCGCGACCCGGCGCTGCGCCGACGCTATGGCGAGGCCGGTCGGCGCCGGGTCATCGAGCATTTCAGCTGGCACGCCATCGCCCAGACCACGCGCGATCTGTATGTGTCGCTGGTCGAGAAGCCGGGTTCCTGATCGACCATCGGTTCTCGCGGCTGGCACCCTGATGGAACGTGATGGCCATGACCGACCGGTTCGATCTCGATCGCTTCGTCCAGGCGCAGGAGCCGGTGCTGGACCAGGTGCGACGCGAGCTCGCCGCCGGCGCCAAGCGATCGCACTGGATGTGGTTCGTGTTCCCGCAGCTGCGCGGCCTCGGCCATAGCGCCATGGCCCGGCATTACGGCATCGCCACCCTGGACGAGGCCCGCGCCTACCTGGCCCATCCGCTGCTCGGGCCGCGCCTCGTCGAGTGCACCCTGCTGGTCGATGCGGTCGAGGGGCGGTCGATCAATCAGATCCTCGGCAGTCCGGATGATCTGAAGTTCCACTCCTCGATGAGCCTGTTCGCCGCCGCCGATCCCGCAGCTGCCGCCTTCCGTGAGGCGCTCGATCGTCATTTCGGCGGCGTGCCCGACCGGGGCACGACCGGTCTGCTGGGCGGTGCCTGAGCAGGCAGTCCGGTTTCCATACCGGCTGACCCCGGCGACGAGCGACCCTCGGCGGGCCCACGGGTTGCCGGGGATGCAATTGCGTTGACTTCCCCGCACGCGGCTGCGACGTTCCGGCCGTCGATGTGGGAGAGACCGGCGAGAGCCGGCGCCGAAGGAGCAACCGCCCCGGAAACTCTCAGGCAAAAGGACCGCTCGACTCGAACTTCTGGAAAGAGGCGCCCCGCGCGATCGGGATTGCGTCCGCCGACGGGATAACGATCTCAGGCAAACCGACAGAAGGGGCGCAAACAGGCCGGGCTTCCGGCCGTGGAGGCGCCATGCGTGTTGCGCGAACCGAGCCGGTCCAGATGCCTGATCCAGCCGGCGAGGCGCGGTCCGTCGGCATGGGTCCTGCCCAGGCCATCAGCGTCCTCGACCTCTATACGATCGGCATCGGCCCCTCCAGCTCGCACACGGTCGGCCCGATGCGCGCCGCCCGCCTGTTCGCGGTGCGGGCGCTGGAGCAGGCGCAGGGCGTGCCGGTCTCCGTCTCCTGCCGCCTGTTCGGCTCCCTTGCCCTGACCGGCAGGGGCCACGCCACCGGCCCGGCCGTCATCCTCGGCCTGGCCGGCTGGGCGCCCGAGACCCTCGACCCGGATGCCGTCCCGGCGCTGCTGTCGGCGATCTCCGGCTCCGGCCAGCTGCTGCTGGCGGGCCGTGCGCCGGTGCCGTTCGATCTCGACCGGGACGTGGTCTTCGACCGCGCCACCTTCCATCCCGGCCATCCCAACACGCTCCGTCTGACCTGCCGCTTCGCCGGCGGCGGGGCGCTCGACTGCCACTACCATTCGATCGGCGGCGGCGTGGTGATCGAGGCCGGCACCCTGCCGCAGCCGGCCAATGTCGCGCAGCCCTATCCCTTCGCCTCCGGCGTCGAGCTGCTGATGCAGAGCGAGCGCGCCGGCCTGTCGATCGGCGCGCTGGTGGCGGCGAACGAGACCGCCTGGCGTGACCCGTCCGAGACCGATGCCTTCCTCGACGCGGTGCGGGCGGCCATGTCCGCCTGCATCGCGCGCGGCTGCCGCGGCACCGGCGAGCTGCCCGGCGGGCTGCGGGTGCGCAGGCGCGCGCGCGACATCCACGCCGCCCTGGCACCGCTGGACCGCGCGCAGGCGCCGGCACAGCTGGCGTTCGAGTGGGTCAGCCTCTGGGCGCTGGCGGTGAACGAGGAGAACGCCGCCGGCGGCCGTGTCGTCACCGCCCCCACCAATGGTGCTGCCGGCGTGCTCCCGGCCGTGCTGCGCTACTACGAGACCTTCACGCCGGGTCCGACCGACCAGGGCGCCCGCCTGTTCCTGCTGACCGCAGCCGCGATCGGCTTCCTCTACAAGAAGCGCGCCTCGATCTCGGCGGCCGAGATGGGCTGCCAGGGCGAGGTCGGCGTCGCCTGCTCGATGGCCGCCGCCGGACTCTGCGCCGTGCTGGGCGGCACGAACGCGCAGATCGAGAACGCCGCCGAGATCGGCATGGAGCATAATCTCGGCCTGACCTGCGATCCGATCGGCGGCCTGGTGCAGGTGCCCTGCATCGAGCGCAACACCATGGGCGCGATCAAGGCGATCAACGCCGCCTACCTTGCGCTGCGCGGCGACGGTCGACACATCGTGTCCCTGGATGCGGTGATCGAGACCATGCGCCAGACCGGCCAGGACATGCGCTCGAAATACAAGGAAACCAGCCTCGGCGGCCTGGCCGTCAACGTGGCTGGCGGAACTGCTCCCGTGCTGCCCGTGAACTTCGTCGAATGCTGAGAGGATCAAGCCCCATGTCCGACTTCTTCGCCCGCGCCCTCTCCGACGACCCGCTGATCGCCCGCGCCCTCGACGCCGAGCTCGTCCGCCAGGACGAGGGCATCGAGCTGATCGCCAGCGAGAACATCGTCTCGCCCGCGGTGCTGGCCGCCCAGGGCTCGGTGCTGACCAACAAGTACGCCGAGGGCTATCCGGGCCGGCGCTACTATGGCGGCTGCGCGCAGATGGACGTGGTGGAAACGGCCGCCATCGAGCGCGCCATCCAGCTGTTCGGCTGCGGCTACGCCAACGTGCAGCCGCACTCCGGCGCCCAGGCCAATGCCGCCGTGATGATGGCGCTGCTCAAGCCCGGCGAGACCTTCCTCGGCATGGCGATCGATGCCGGCGGCCACCTGACCCACGGCGCCAAGCCGACGGTGTCGGCCAAGTGGTTCAACGCGGTGCAGTACGGCGTCCGCCGCGAGGACGGGCTGCTCGACTACGAGCAGGTCGAGGCGCTGGCCCGCGAGCATTCGCCCAAGCTGATCATCGCCGGCGGCTCGGCGATCCCGCGCCGGATCGACTTCGCCCGCTTCCGCGCCATCGCCGATCAGGTCGGCGCGCTGCTGATGGTCGACATGGCGCATTTCGCCGGGCTGGTCGCGGGGGGTGCGCATCCGAGCCCGTTCCCGCACGCCCACGTCGCCACCACCACCACCCACAAGACGCTGCGCGGCCCGCGCGGCGGCATGATCCTGTGCAACGACGAGGCGCTGGCCAAGAAGTTCAACTCCGCCGTGTTCCCCGGCATGCAGGGCGGCCCGCTGATGCATGTGATCGCCGCCAAGGCGGTGGCGTTCGGCGAGGCGCTGCGGCCGGACTTCCGGGACTATGCCGCCCAGGTGGTGGCGAACGCCCGGGCGCTGGGGGAGGGGCTGGTGGCGCGCGGCCACGAGCTCGTCACCGGCGGCACCGACACCCACCTGGTGCTGCTCGACCTGCGCCGCGCCGGCCTGACCGGCAAGGCCGCCGAGGCGTCGCTGGAGCGCGCGGGCCTGACCTGCAACAAGAACGGCATCCCCTACGACCCGCTGCCCCCGGCGCAGACCAGCGGCATCCGCCTGGGCTCGCCCGCCGCCACCACGCGCGGCTTCCGCGAGGCGGAGTTCCGGCAGGTGGCGAACCTGATCGCCGACGTGCTGGACGGGCTGCGTCGGAATCCCGATGACAACGCTGCCGCCGAGGCGGCGGCGCGGGGGGCGGTGCGCGCCCTCTGCGCGCGCCATCCGCTCTATCGCGCCGCCATCGCCCGGGCCGCATGAGCATGGCCGACATCGCCACCCTGACCCGGGAGCCCGCGTCCCGCACCTCGCTGCACGCGCTGCATCTCGAGCTCGGCGCGCGCATGGTGCCGTTCGCCGGCTACGACATGCCGCTGCAGTACCCGGCCGGGATCATGGCCGAGCATCTGCACGTGCGCGCCGCCTGCGGCCTGTTCGACGTGTCGCACATGGGCCAGATCCTGCTGCGTCCGCTGTCCGGCGACGTGCGCGACGTCGCCCTGGCGCTGGAGCGGCTGGTGCCGGCCGACTTCGCGTCGCTGCCGGCAGGCCGCCAGCGCTACGGGCTGCTGACCAACGACAGCGGCGGCATCCTGGACGACCTGATCGTCGCCAACCTGGGCGACGCGCTGTTCCTGGTGGTCAATGCCGGCTGCAAGGTCGCCGATCTGGCGCACCTGCAGCAGCATCTGGCCGGCGTCTGCCGGATCGAGTTCCTGGCCGACCGGGCGCTGGTCGCCCTGCAGGGTCCCGGCGCCGAGGCGGCCCTGTCGGCGCTGGCGCCCGAGGTGGCGGCGATGCGCTTCATGGACATCCGCACCGTCACCATCGAGGGCCAGGCCTGCACGGTGTCGCGTTCCGGCTATACCGGCGAGGACGGCTACGAGATCGGCCTGCCCGCCGATCACGCCGATGCCATCGTACGCCGGTTGCTGGCCCGGCCCGGCGTGCTGCCGATCGGCCTCGGCGCGCGGGACAGCCTGCGTCTCGAGGCGGGCCTGTGCCTCTACGGCGTCGACCTCGACACCACCACGACGCCGGTCGAGGCGGGGCTCGACTGGTCGATCCAGAAGAGCCGCCGCTACGGCGGTGCCAGGGCCGGCGGCTTCCCGGGTGCCGAGATCATCCTCGACCAGCTGATGGACGCCCCGCTGCGGCGCCGTGTCGGTCTCCGGCCGGACGGGCGCGCGCCGCTGCGCGCCGGCGCCGAGCTGTTCGTGCCGGACGAGCCGACCGTGTGTGTCGGCCATGTCAGTTCCGGCGCGTTCGGACCGACCCTGCAGGCTCCCGTCGCCATGGGCTACGTCCAGCTCGCCTTGTCGCAGCCCGGCACGTCGCTGATGGCGGAGCTGCGCGGCCGGCACGTCCCGGTGACGGTCAGCCCGATGCCGTTCATCTCTCCCACCTACAAGCGCTAGCGCCGCCGGCGCCGGTCTCCGGCAACAGGACAGCATCATGACTCACACCGGACTCTGGACCGACACGCAGGCCCCGGCCGATTCCTTCGCGAACCGGCATATCGGTCCGGACGCGGCCGAGATCGCCGCCATGCTCGAGGCGGTCGGCGCCGCCGACCTGGAAACCCTGACCCGGGAGACCGTGCCGGCCTCGATCCGCCTGGACGAGGCCGACTGGCACGGCCAGGCCGGCCTCGGCGACGGCCTGACCGAGCCCGAGGTGCTGGCGAAGCTCCGCGCGGTCGCCGACCGCAACCAGGTGCTGACCTCGCTGATCGGCCAGGGCTATCACGGCACCATCCTGCCCGGCGTGATCCAGCGCAACATCCTGGAGAACCCGGCCTGGTACACTGCCTACACGCCGTACCAGCCCGAGATCAGCCAGGGCCGGCTGGAGGCGCTGCTCACCTTCCAGACGCTTGTCTGCGACCTCACCGGGCTCGATGTCGCCAATGCGTCCCTGCTCGACGAGGCCACGGCGGCTGCGGAAGCGATGACGCTCTGCGCGCGCATGGCCAAGTCGAAGTCGAAGTCGTTCCTGGTCGATGCCGGCTGTCATCCGCAGACCCTGGCGGTGCTGCGCACCCGCGCCGAGCCGCTCGGCATCGCGCTGATCGTGTCCGACCTCGACGACGAGGCCGGGCAGACGCCGGTGTTCGGCGCCCTGCTACAGTATCCCGACACGCGCGGCCGCATCCGCGATCATCGCGCTTTGATCGCCCGCCTGCACCAGTCCGGCGCCCTGGTGGCGATGGCGGCCGATCCGCTCGCCCTGATCCTGCTCACCCCGCCCGGCGCGCTGGGCGCCGACATCGCCATCGGCTCGATGCAGCGTTACGGCGTGCCGATGGGCTATGGCGGTCCGCATGCCGCCTACATGGCGGTGCGCGACGCCTTGAAGCGTTCCATGCCCGGCCGCCTGGTCGGCGTCTCGATCGACAGCGCCGGCCTGCCCGCCTACCGGTTGGCGCTGCAGACGCGCGAGCAGCATATCCGCCGCGAGAAGGCGACCTCCAACATCTGCACCGCCCAGGTGCTGCTGGCGGTGATCGCCTCGATGTATGCGGTTCATCACGGGCCGGACGGGCTTGCCGCCATCGCCCGGCGGGTGAACCGCCTGGCCGAGGTGCTCGCAGCCGGGCTTGACGCCCTCGGCGTTCCCGTGGCGACGGCCGGGTTCTTCGACACCGTGACCATCGCCACCGGCGAGCGCACCGACGCCGTCCTCGCCGCTGCTAGGGCCGCCGGCATCAACCTGCGCCGCATCGACGCCGGCTGCCTCGGCATCAGCCTCGACGAGACCACGACCCCGGCCATCGTCCGCGCGGTCTGGCGGGCGGTCGCCGGCGACCGCGCCATCGACGGGCTGGAGGCCTCCCTCCGGCCCGGCGTCTCGATCCCGGCCGTCCTGCGCCGGAGCGAGCCGTTCATGACCCATCCGGTGTTCCACGAGCACCGTTCCGAGACCGAGATGCTGCGCTACCTGCGCCGGCTGTCCGACCGCGACCTGGCGCTGGACCGCACCATGATCCCGCTCGGCTCCTGCACCATGAAGCTGAACGCCACCGTCGAGATGGTGCCGATCACCTGGCCCGGCTTCTGCGACCTGCATCCCTTCGCGCCCGCCGACCAGGCCGCGGGGTATGCCGAGCTGTTCGCCGACCTCGAGACCAGGCTGTGCGCCATCAGCGGCTACGACCGCATCTCGCTGCAGCCCAATTCCGGCGCGCAGGGCGAATATGCCGGGCTGCTGGCGATCCGCGGCTACCACCGCGCGCAGGGGCATACCGAGCGCGACATCTGCCTGATCCCCGCTTCCGCGCACGGCACCAACCCGGCCTCGGCGCAGATGGCCGGGATGCGCGTCGTCGTCGTCGGCTGCGACCGCGAGGGCAATGTCGACATCGCCGACCTGCAGGCCCGGATCGACGCCAACCGCGACCGGCTGGCCGCGATCATGATCACCTATCCCTCGACCCACGGCGTGTTCGAGGAGAAGGTGCGTGAGATCTGCGATCTGGTGCACGCGGCCGGCGGCCAGGTCTATCTCGATGGCGCCAACCTCAACGCCCAGGTCGGCCTCGCCCGTCCCGGCCAGTATGGCGCCGACGTCAGCCACTTCAACCTGCACAAGACCTTCTGCATCCCGCACGGCGGCGGCGGCCCCGGCATGGGACCGATCGGCGTGCGCGCCCATCTCGCGCCCTTCCTGCCCGGACGCCCCGAAGCCGGCGGCGAGCATGCGGTCTCGGCCGCTCCCTATGGCTCGGCCTCGATCCTGCCGATCTCCTGGGCCTACATGCTGCTGATGGGGGCGGACGGGCTGCGTCGCGCCACGCAGGTGGCGATCCTGAACTCCAACTACATCGTCCACCGTCTGGAAGGCGCGTACGAGGTGCTGTTCCGCGGTGCGCAGGGGCGGGTCGCGCACGAATGCATCATCGACCTGCGCCCGTTCAAGGACCGCTCCGGCATCACCGTCGACGATATCGCCAAGCGCCTGATCGACCATGGCTTCCATGCGCCCACCGTCAGCTTCCCGGTCGCGGGCACCTTCATGGTCGAGCCGACGGAGTCCGAGAGCCGTGCCGAGCTCGACCGCTTCTGCGACGCCATGCTGGCGATTCGCGAGGAGATCCGCGCCGTCGAGGAGGCGCGCATCCCGGTTGCCGGGTCGCCGCTCCGTCACGCCCCGCACACGCTGCGCGACCTGGCCGCCACCGACTGGCACCGGCCCTATGACCGGGCGACGGGATGCTTCCCCGGCGGCGTGCGCGCCGACAAGTATTTCCCGCCGGTCGGCCGGCTCGACAACAGCTACGGCGATCGCAACCTGGTCTGCTCCTGCCCGTCGGTCGACACCTACGCGGAGGCGGCCGACTGACAGGGGTCTCCCGGGGACTCCGCCGGGTCTGCGCGCCGTCGACGGTGAGCCGCCGAACCTGCCGCTTGGGGCGAAGTGCGCATCGACGAAGCCACGGCGTAGGGCCTCTGTCTTGATCGTTCCCTCCTCCAGGCGCAGCGGGAAGCGGGTGGGCGAGATGCTTTCATGGTGCTCGATCAGCCGGGAGCGGCTGTGGCCCGATGTATGCGCCAGCCGGTCGCGGTCTTGCAGGTTCACGCCGATGTGCGCGGCGGCCGTCATGCACATCGGCGGCGCACGTCCGAACTCTCTGATCGAGGTGCCGGAAACTTCCCGCTACGAAACGATCATCGACAAGGCGTGATCCTGTAACGGTCGATCAAAAAATATCGCATGCTCTGATGTCAATCCTGCGCCTGGACCGAGTTGCCTTGATGCTTGGCCGCTATCTGGTGGAACGTCTCGATCTGATCCTGCCGGGACATCGTCTGTTGACCTCCGGCTTTCGGGATTTCATTGTATTCGTTGAAAAGAGTTTCGTGCTGGAAGTTGGCGACGCTTAGGAAGCGTGCCGACTGGTCCGTGCGGTTCATGAGGCCATGTGGCGCATTAATGGCCGCGTTTGCGCTTTCGCTCTCTGCGACCGGAGTCCACTCTACCGCGCCCTGATCGTCGACACCCATGATGTCTATGCGGCCTTCCAGTACATAGAAGAACTCAGCAAACGGGTGCATGTGCAGAGGAATGCCACGGCTGGGTGCGATAAGCATTTCATAGACGGCGAATGCATAACCGGTATCCGCCCCCTTCACTTTCCAGGAGAACGTGGCACCCAAGGCATCTACGACCTCTCCTTCGCCTTTGCCCACCTTCTTGTGCTTTGGCAGCGACATGGTCTTCACCAATCGAGCCGCCAATACAGGTTCATTCATCTTTGCACTCCTGAGTTGCCAGACGCCTGCTTGATGATCCGGCATCCGTCAACTCGTGGAAACAGCAACTCATCTCCACGATCGTGCTTCCCTCAGGATCAGTTGGGAGAACGTCGTCAACCGCCCGAAGTCCGCGCTGGAGTCGAGAGCACGCATCGGACCTTAAGCAGACAGCAAGCCCGATCCTGTTTGCGCCTCAACATGGTATCTTCGGGAAGTCGTCGACAAGGCCCGAATCTCTCTTTTGCCGGGTAGAATGTCGTTCGCATGGCAGCACGACCCTGCCTGCCGCTTGGCCGCCCACAGCCTGCCTGAAGGAGATGCCGTGAAGGTCGCCGTCATCGGGGCCGGCGATCTTGATATGGTGGCTTGTCGGTCGAGGGGCTGGCCGCGGACGTCGTCACGGGATGAGCCGGCCGCGGGCAGGGGAAGCGGCGTCTGCCTATGCGCTCCAGCCGAAATGCGGGAAGCACCAGCCGAGCTTGCCCAGCACGATCGCGTTCATCTCCGGCGTCAGGGTGGACGGCCAGTCGCCGGCGATGCCCTTGCGGAGGAACGACCCGTTCTCCGCCACCCCGGGCTCGCGGCCGCCGGTCAGGCGCTGGAACGAGGTGCGCGCGATGCAGTCGGCCACGATGTCCGGGCTGTCGGACACGCCCAGGAACCCGAACAGCCGCGCCAGCGCCGGCTCGGGCGCGCTCAGCAGCGTCTCGTAGGTCACGATCCGGTAGCTGTCGGGGAACCTGTCCCTGTAGGCCAGCATCGTTCGCATCCATTGGTCCGCCATCGGCAGGACCTGTCTGACGAACGCCATCTTCGCCGCCTCGTCGTCGCCCGCCTTGGTCTGGAACCGGTGCCAGTTCGACGTGATGACGTCGCGCGGGTCGCGCGCGATGCCGATCAGCTTGCTGTTCGGGAACAGCGACGTCAGCTGGGGAAAGAAGAACAGGTTCCCCGGCGTCTTCTCGCCGATCGCCCGGCAGTCCTGCCCGAGGCTCTGCTGACGCAGGGCCAGCATGATGCCGGTGCCGACCAGGAACTGGGTGTCGTCGGCCACCGGAAGCGGATAGCCGCCGGTATGGGCGAAGATCGAGCTGTTCCTGTTGTGGAGCTCCTGGTGGCGCGCCCGCATGACGCGGTCGAGCGGCATCGCCAGATGATCGCGAAACATCGCCTCCCCGCGACAGCAGATCTCGGGATGACCGTCGAGCATCTGCTGCAGCCACGTCGTGCCGGAGCGTGGCTGGCCGTCGACAAAGAACAGCTGCCGTTCCGCGAGGCTCACGAGCTCCGCCTGACGTTCGACCCAGCTCTGCACGCCCGATCCGCCCCCCTGCCGGCTGCCTGACGAGCGATCTCTACGCGATCCGGCGGCTCCGGTCCCGGCCCGATGATGCAACCATCCGACAACCGGGCTCTTGCGGTTCCGGCCAGGGCGCCGTCCCCTGCTGCCCGGTTGACGTCCCGGGCGGCGTCTCCTAGACCCTAGTTGCAAATGATTTGCATTAACGAGTGGAGCCGCTCGTTTCGCGAGGAGGTCACGTGGCGATGGTGACGAGGCTGTGGACACTGGGGCTGGCCTGCTCGATCGGCATCGGCGTTCCGGCGGCGGCCAAGGCGCAGACCAGCGCCGGCAACCTGCTCGGCCCTGTCTGGGGCGTGCGGCCATGGCTCGGGCAGTATGGGGTGAGCCTCGGGCTGAGCGAGATCAGCGAGGTGTTCGGCAACCCGACCGGCGGCATCCATCGTGGCGCCGCCTATGACGGGGTCACCGAGGCGAGTCTCGGCCTTGACCTTGGCCGCGCTTTCGGGGTGCAGGGCGGCATCATCAATGTCAGCGCGTTCCAGATCCACGGCCGCAGCGAGAGTCAGGACAACCTGGACAACATCAATACCGCCAGCGGCATCGAGGCGAACCGCGCGACCCGGCTGTGGGAGCTCTGGTACGACCAGTCCTTCCATGACGGCCAGTTCGACCTCAAGATCGGTCAGCAGAGCCTGGATCAGGAGTTCATCACCAGCAGCAGCGCGGGCGTGTTCACCAATACCGTGTTCGGCTGGCCGGCCTTGCCGTCCTACGACCTGTATGCCGGCGGCCCGGCCTACCCGCTGGCCTCCCTCGGCGTCCGGCTGCGCGCCAGCGTCGGGCCGTTCATCGCCCTCGCCGGGGTGTTCGACGACAATCCGGCCGGCGGTCCGTTCAGGAACGACCCGCAGACGGCAAACGCGTCGGGCACGCTGTTCAACCTGAACACCGGCGCCCTGGTCCTCACCGAGCTCGACTATTTCCTGAATACGCCGTCCGCCGGCGACACGGTCACGCCGGACAACGTTCGCGGGCAGGAGACCGGTCTGCAGGGGGCATACAAGATCGGCGCCTGGTTCGACACCGCGAACTTCCCCGATGCCCGCTACGACGACCAGGGCGGCCTGCTCGCCAGCCCGTCCAGCGACAGGGTCAACGCCATGCATCGGCACAACGTCTCGGTCTACGGCATCGTCGACCAGACCATCTGGAAGCCCGATTCGGCCGGTGCCCGCGCGGTGAACATCTTCACCCGGCTGATGGGCGCCCCGGGCGACCGCAACGTCATCGACTTCGCGGCCAATCTCGGCCTGGTGCTGAGGGACCCGCTTCCCGGACGCGACGGCGACTCGCTGGGCTTTGCCGGCGGCGTCACCAAGCTCGGCCGGCATACCCTCGACTACGACCGCGACGTGCAGGCGTTCAATCCGGGCGTCTACGCGCCGCTGCGTTCGTCCGAGAGCTATCTCGAGCTGACCTATCAGTATGTCCCCTATGGCTGGCTGACGATCCAGCCGGATGCGCAATACATCTTCATGCCTGGCGGCGGCATCGCCAACCCGAACGCGCCGGACCGTCGGATCTCGAACGAGCTCGTGCTGGGCCTGCGCGGCAACGTCGCGTTCTGATTGCTTATGCGACTGACTCTCACTATCTGGAGGTCCAGATGACACCGCTCACGCCTCGCAACGCGCCGTTCGGCCGTTTCCTGCTCGCGACCGCCGCCTTCGGGCTGGCGCTGGCGGCGCCGGCGCTGGCGGTCGGCGCCCCGCCCTTCCTGGTCGGGCTCAAGCGCCACACGACGATCGCCTCCACGGTGCCGGCCAATGGCGACCAGAATCCCTACGCCGTGGCCGTGTCCCCGGTCAGCAGCGGCAGGCTGGTGCAGGGCCATGTCCTGGTCGGCAACTTCAACAACGCCGGCAACCTGCAGGGCCTCGGCACCACGATCGTGCAGATCGACCCGGTTTCGCACGACCTCACCCTGTTTGCGTCCGTGCCGCAGAAGCTGGATCGGTGCCCGGGCGGCGTCGGCCTGACCACCGCGATGGCGGTGCTGCGGTCGGGCTGGGTGATCGTCGGCAGTCTGCCGAGCACCGACGGCACCACCGCGACCAAGGGCGATGGCTGCCTGATCCTGTTCGACAGCCAGGGCAGGCTTGCCGATGTCTGGACCAGCCCCAAGATCAACGGCCCCTGGGGCAACATGGCGGTCATCGATCATGGCACGAGCGCCACGCTGTTCGTCAGCAACACCGGTTTCGGCGTCGGCGCGCCGCCGGCCGGCGAGGCTGCGACCGTCAGCAGGGCGACGATCGTGCGGATCGGCGTGCAGATCCCCGCCGGCGGCACGCCGCGCGTGTCCGACATGACCGTGGTGGCCGACGGCTTCGGCGAGGCGCCCGACAAGGGCGTGTTCATCATCGGCCCGACCGGCATCGCGCCGGGACCGGATGGTTCCATCTACGTCTCCGACGCGATTGGCAACCGCATCGTCAGCATCCCCGAGGCCCTGACCCGCACCAGCAGTGCCGGCACCGGCATCGAGATCAGCAAGGACGGTTTCCTCAAGCGGCCCCTGGCGCTGGCCACCGCGCCCAACGGCAACCTGCTGGTCACCAACGGGTTGAACGGTCAGGCCGTCGAGATCGATCCCGTCGCGCGCAGGCAGGTGGCGGCCCAGTGGATCGACGTCGACAAGGCGCAGCAGCCGGCCGGCAGCGGCGACCTGTTCGGTCTGGCCATGACCCCTCAGGGCGACGGCTTCTATTATGTGGAGGACGACATGAACACGCTCGTCCTGGCCCACTAGACACCCGCACCCGGCAGAGGATCGCGTTCCGTTGCACGACGACCAGCCCGACCAGACAGCCGGCGACGCCGCCTCCCGACGCGCCTTCCTGCGCGGTGCCGGCGGCATGGCGGCCGTCGGCATGGTGTGTCCGTTCTCAGGCGCGCGTGCCGCCGCCGCGGTGCCGCACCAGGCCGACCGTGCCCAGGGCGTCACGCCGGACAGCCGGGGCCCGTCGCGCGCCACGCCCGAGGCGTTCGACGGTCCACACCAGGCCGGCATCCTGACGCCGCTGCAGAACCATAGCTGCTTCGTGGCATTCGACCTGGTCACCGAGGACGGGCCCTCGGTCGTCCGGCTGATGCGGCTCTGGACCGAGGCCGCCCGTCGCATGACCCGCGGCCAGACCGCGGCGCCGATGGATGGCAACCCCGACAAGCCGCCCGCCGACAGCGGCGACGCGGTCGGACTGGGTCCGGCGCGCCTGACCCTGACCTTCGGCTTCGGGGCCGGGCTGTTCGAGAAGGACGGGCAGGATCGCTACGGCCTGCGGTCCCGCCGTCCGGCGGCGCTCGCCGATCTGCCGCGCTTCAACGGCGACCAGCTGCAGCCCGCCAGCACCGGCGGCGACCTGTCGATCCAGGCCTGCGCGGACGATCCGCAGGTCGCCTTCCACGCGGTGCGCCAGCTCGCCCGCATCGCCGACGGCGTCGCCCAGCTGCGCTGGATCCAGAACGCCTACAGCGCCCAGTTCGCCGCCGAGGACACGCCGCGCAACCTGATGGGCTTCAAGGACGGCACCCAGAACCCGATCTCGGCACGGCCCGACCAGGTGAATGCGGTCGCCGGCGGCAAGCGCTTCACGGCACCCACGCCGGCCGAGATCGTCTGGGCCGGTCCGGCGGATGCCGACTGGATGTCGGGCGGCAGCTATGTCGTCGCCCGTCGCATCCGCATCTCGCTCGAGCACTGGGACCGCACCGACCTGTCCTTCCAGGAACAGGTGTTCGGACGGCGCAAGCAGTCCGGCGCGCCGCTGACCGGCAGGCAGGAGTTCGATCCGCTCGACCTGGATGCCGTCGATGCCGACGGCAACCCGGTGATCGCCGAGAACGCCCATGTCAGGCTGGGCTCGGCTGCCACCAACGACGGCGCGCAGATCCTGCGCCGGTCCTATTCCTACAATGACGGGCTGAGCATGGTGGCCGAGCGCTGGCCGCCCTGGCGGCAGGGGCTCGAATACGATGCCGGCCTGTTCTTCCTGTGCTACCAGCGCGATCCCCGCCAGGGCTTCACCCGCATCTTCGACAAGATGTCCAAGCTCGACATGCTGAACCAGTACGCAACCCATGTCGGCGGCGGCCTGTTCGCCTGCCCGCCGGGCACCGGCGGTCCGCACGGCTTCATCGGCGAGGCCCTGTTCAAGGGCGCGGTGCTACGGACCGCAACACGGATGGCGGCCTCCGGCTGACCAGGAAACAGGCATTTCCTGGCGGATCTGCTTCCTTGACAGGTCATTCCACCCCCGTTAGTGAGCCGAGGCACCCGGCAGGAGGTGCGATCCATGGACGAGGATACGTCGAGCTCCGGGAAATCCTTTGATCAGCGGTTGCAGGAGGCTCGGACCAGGCAGGGCCTGGATGCCGAGCCGGTCCGGACTGACCGGCCCGTTGCCGAGTTCTCCGCGATGGCGGCGTTCTTCAGGGTGGGCATCGAGCTCGTCTCGGCCCTGCTGGTCGGTCTGGCGATCGGCTGGGGGCTGGATCGCCTTCTGAAGACCAGGCCGCTGTTCCTGATCCTGTTTGTTCTTCTCGGCGGCGTTGCCGGCATCATCAACGTTTGGCGCCAGGTCGCGCCGGCACCGACACCTGGCCGCAAGAGCTAGGAATTCGACCAGAGCAATCTGGAACTTAGGGGAGGAGGACGGTTTGGCGGGCGGACATTCCATCGACGCACTGGGTCAGTTCGAGCTGCACCCGGTCCTGGGTTCGCTCGGCGCCAGCCTGCGCTTCAGCCAGTCGAACCTGATGATGGTGATCGCCGCCGTGATCATCCTTGCGGTCCTTTATCTCGGCATGCGCCCCCGCGCGATCGTGCCGGGCCGGTTCCAGGCGGCAGCCGAGCTGCTCTACGACTTCATCCACACCATGGCGATCGACCAGATCGGCCACCAGGGACAGCGCTTCTTTCCGTTCGTCTTCACCCTGTTTTCCTTCATCCTGGCCGGCAACTATCTCGGCCTGGTGCCGGGCTCCTTCACCTTCACCAGCCATATCGCGGTGACGGGTGGGCTCGCGATCCTGGTGTTCCTGGTCGGGCTGCTGGTGGCGCTGCGCGAGCAGGGGCTCAAGTTCTTCGGTCATTTCATGCCCGAGGGCGCGCCGGTGGCTCTGGCGCCGCTGCTGGTGCCGATTGAGATCCTGTCCTACCTGTCCCGGCCGATCAGCCTGGCAGTGCGACTCTTCGCCAACATGATGGCCGGCCACGTCATGTTCGAGATGTTCGCCGCCTTCACCATCCTGCTGGGCGGCATCCACTATATCGGTCCGGTGCTCGGCATCGCGCCGCTGGTGATCAACATGGCCTTGATCGCTCTCGAGCTGCTGGTCGGTGCGCTGCAGGCCTACGTGTTCGCCATCCTCACCTGCATCTACCTGCGCGAGGCTGTCGCGCACTGACGTGCGGCGCTTCCCCGTCTTCCATTTCAAACAAGGACCTCTGCCATGGATCTCGCTGCCGCTCGTTACATTGGCGCCGGTATCGCCGTGATCGCCCTTGCCGGCGTCGGCATCGGCATCGGCAACATCTTCGCGGCGATGGTGAGCGCGATCGGCCGCAACCCCGCCGCACGACCGCACGTGTTCGGTCTGGGCATCCTGGGCTTCGCGCTGACCGAGGCGGTGGCACTCTACGCGCTGGTGATCGCCTTCATCATCCTGTTCGTCTGAGCGTCAGGCCGGGGAACCAGGAGGCGATGGTGTCGCGAGCCCTCATGACCGGACCTGCCAGCCTGTCCGGTCTCGTCCGCGCTGCCGTCCTGTCCGCCCTGATGGCCGGCGCCGGCGGACGACCGGCCCTCGCCGCCGGCATGCCGCAGCTCCAGTTCAACAACCCGCTCACGACGGGTCAGGTGTTCTGGGGCGCGGTCATCTTCCTGATGCTCTATCTGGTGCTCAGCCGCTCGGCGCTTCCCCGGGTCGGCGCCGTGCTGGCCGACCGGCGCAGCCGGATCGAGGGCGACCTCGATGCGGCCAAGGTTGCCCGCAACCAGGCCGACAGCTCGATCGACGAGCTGCGCCGCGCCCGCCGCGCAGCCTCCGCCGAGGCGGCCGGCATCGTCGAGACGGTGGTGGCCGAGGCCCGCGAGCATGCCGCCGCCCAGGCTCGCGAGATGAATGCCCGGCTCGAGGCCGAGATCGCCCGTGCCGAGGAGGCCGTCGCCGCGTCGCGACAGGCGGCCCTGGGCTCGCTGCGCACGGTCGCCGCCGACACCGCCCAGCTGCTGGTCGAACGGCTGACGGGAGCTGCCGCCGATCACGCGCTGGTCGAATCCAAGGTGGACGCGGCTCTCGCCGCCCGCCCGGCCTGATTCCGGAGGAAGACCGTTCATGGACGTCCAGACCCTCCTGCACGAGCCGCGCTTCTGGTACACGGTGGCCTTCGTCCTGTTCTTCGTGCTGTTCAGCCGCAGGCTCTGGCGCCCGCTTGCCGCCATGCTCGACCACCGCGCCGCCACCGTCCGGCTTGAGCTCGACGAGGCCGCCCGGCTGCGTCGCGAGGCCGAGCTCATGCTCGGAGCCGCGAAGCGGGAGCGCGAGGCGGCGCTGGCGGAGTCCAAGGCGCTGATCGAGAACGCCAGGGCGGAGTCGCTTCGCATCGCCGAGACGGCGAAGCGGGAGGCGGATGCCAGTGCCGCAAGGCGCGAGCGCATGGCGCATGATCGCATCGGCGCCGCCGAGCGCGCCGCGGTCGCGGAAGTGCGGGCTGTTGCCGCGGACATCGCCACCGAGGCCGCGCGTGCGGTCGTCGCCGAGGCGCTGACCGTGGACACCGACGCGGCGCTGATCGACCGTGCCATCGCCGGCCTGCCGGCATCCTTCGCGACCCGCGTCGCTGCGTGACAGGCCAAGCCTGGGGCGACGTCCCGCGGTCGGGTTCGGACAGGCCTCTGCTTTCGATCGTGGCCGCGGTGCTGAACGAGGCCGAGAACATCCGCCCCGTCTGCGTCGAGATGGCGACGGCATTCGCCGGTCTGCCGTCCCACGAGGTGGTGTTCGTCGATGACGGCAGCACCGACGGCACCGTCGCCGCCCTGCTCGCCGCCCGGGACGTGCTGCCGCAGCTTCGCGTCGTCAGCCACGACCGGCGCTGCGGCAAGTCGGCGGCGCTGCGTACCGGCATCGAGGCGGCGCACGGCACCTGGATCGCCACCATCGATGGCGACGGCCAGGACGATCCGGCGGAGATCGCGCCGATGCTCGCCCTGGCGCAGAAGGCCGGTCCGGTCGAGCCCGGCCCGCTGCTGGTGGGGGTGCGGCTGAAGCGCCATGACAACCTGTCCCGCCGGTTTGCCACCCGGTTCGCCAACGGCCTGCGCCGGCGCCTGCTCAACGATGGCTGCCCCGATACCGGCGCGCCGATGAAGCTGTTCCGTCGTGCAGACTTTCTGCGTCTGCCGCAGTTCGAGGGGGTGCACCGCTTCCTGCCGGCCCTGTTCCAGCATTATGGCGGCGCGTTGATCTGCTATCCCGTGCGTCACCGGGCGCGGCTGCATGGCCGCTCGAAATACACCAACCTGAACCGCGCCGTGGTCGGCGTGCGCGACATGATGGGGGTGATCTGGCTGCAGTCGCGGACCCGCGTGCCGGGTGCGCTGACCGAGAGATAGACCGCAGGTGCGCTGCCCTGCACCCGTGCGGGAGCCTCCATGTCCCTGACTGCGCGCCACTACGCCCTGATCGCGGCCCTCGTGCTGGCGCTGTTCCTGCCCGGGCGCGGCACGCTGCCGCCGCTGGACCGCGACGAGGCGCGCTACATGGAGGCGACGGCGCAGATGCTGCGGTCGGGCGACCTCATCGATGTCCGCTTCCAGGACCAGCCCCGCTATCTGCAGCCGGCCGGCATCTACTGGCTCGAGGCCGCCGCGGTCGCCGCCAGCGGCACGCGGCAGCTGCGCGAGCCGTGGGCGTACCGCATTCCGACGCTGATCGCGGTGGTGATCTCGGTGCTGCTGACCGCGCGCATCGGTGCCATGCTGTTCGGGGTGCGGGTCGGGCTGCTGGGCGCCCTGCTGCTCGCGGTCTCGGTGCTGATGACCGCCGAGGGGCGGCTGGCCACCATCGACAGCTGCCTGCTGGCGGCGATCCTGGCGCTGCAGACCGCCCTGCTTCGTGCCTGGTCCGACCGTGAGTCGGCCGACGCCACGCCGCGCGGCATCGCCGCTCTGTACTGGGCTGCCCTCGGCGTCGGCCTGATGCTCAAGGGGCCGGTGATGCTGATCCCGGCACTCGGCACGCCGCTGGCTCTGGCGCTGGTGGAGCGTCGTGCGGGATGGTGGCGCCGGCTGCGTCCGGCCTGGGGCGTGCCGCTGATGCTGGCGATCGTGCTGCCCTGGTGCGTCGCGATTTGGCTGGTCAGTCACGGGCTGTTCTTCCAGCGCGCGGTCGGCACCAACTTCCTGGGCAAGATCGCGTCCGGCCAGCAGGCGCACGGGCTGCCGCCCGGCTACCATCTGGCCGTCGCCGCGGTCGCCTTCTGGCCCGGCTCGCTGTTCGCGGCGATGGCGGTGCCGTTCGTCTGGACCAGGCGCCGGACGGCGCAGGTGCGGTTCCTGCTGTGCTGGATCGTGCCGCACTGGCTGGTGTTCGAGCTGATCGCCACCAAGCTGCCGCACTACGTGCTGCCGGCCTATCCGGCGGTGGCGCTGCTGGCTGCCGCCGGTATCGCCCAGCCCGGCGGCTGGCGGTGGCCTGCCGCGTTGTGGGGACGCGTGCTGCTCGCGCTCTACGGGCTGGTGTGGCTGGGCGTCGGCATCGTCGTGACCGTGGCCGGGCCGGTGCTGCTCTGGCGTCTGCAGCACGAGCTGCCGCCGGTGTCGCTGCTGCTGCCGGTGCTGGCGCTGCCGCTGCTGCTGCTGTCGGCCTGGCTGCTGCTGCGCGGGCGCGTGCAGGACGCGCTGCTGTCGGTGGCCGGTGCCGCGGTGATCAGCTATTTCGGGCTGTTCTCGGTGGTGTTGCCGCGCCTGACCACGATCTGGCTCAGCCCGCGCATCGCCGCCACGGTGGCGCTGGTGAGGCCGTGCCCGAACAGCGTGCTGGCGTCTGCCTCCTTCAGCGAGCCGAGCCTGGTGTTCCTGGCCGGTCAGGCGACGCGGCTGGTGAACGCGCCGGCCGCCGCCGACTTCCTGGCCGCCGACCGCGCCTGCGGGCTTGCCCTGATCGGCAGCCGCGACGAGGCCGCCTTCCGCGCTCGGCTGCAGGCGCACGAGCTGGCGGTACGCCAGCTGGCGCTGATCGAGGGCATCAACTACTCGAACGGGCGGCGGCTGCAGCTGAAGCTGTTCGAGGCGCAGCGATAGCGTCTGGCCGCCGAAACGATCTATAGCGGTGCAGGTCGTATCGATGGGCGGTCCGGTCCATGTGCCGAGCTGGCTTTGAGACGAGGGATGATCTTGGTCGATCTGCGCAGCTGGCTACGACGCGATACCGGTCGCGCCCCGCAGGCGACCCCCGTCGCTCCGGCTCCGCGGATGGCGGGACCGAGACGACTGGTGGGGGTCGGCCATAGCCACCTACAGTCCATGCAGGAGGCTTGTCAGCTGAGACAGCAGGCCGATCCGGGCCGCACCCCCATAGCGCGCTTCGTGCAGATGCTGTCGCCGGAGCTGTCGCCGACGCTGATGCCGGATGGCAGCCTGAACCCGGCGCTGATCGCAGCCATCACCGGCGCGATGGATGGCGCCGACGGCTCCGACCCGTTCCTGTTCGATTGCGTGTCGGGCAACGAGTACCACTTCATCGGCCTGGTCAATCATCCGCGCCGGTTCGACTTCATGCTGCCGAGCCATCCGGAACTCCCGCTGGGTGCAGGGGTGGAGATCATCCCGTCGGACCTGATGCGTCAGGCGCTGCAGTCGCAGATGGGGTATGCCCTGGCGGTGCTGGCTGCGCTGGCACGGAGCGTGCCCTGCCGGATCTGGCATGTGCAGTCGCCGCCGCCGCTTGCGGACAACGAATACATCTTACTGCATCCCACGCATTTCGCCGAGCAGGTCGCCGAGCACGGGGTGTCGCCGCCTAGCCTCCGGATGAAGCTCTGGCTGCTGCAGTCGGAGATCTATTGCAGCCATTGCGAGGCGGCGGGGATCGGCTTCCTGCCCACACCGGAGGCGGCGCTGGACCCGGACGGCTTTCTCGACCGACGCGGCTGGCTGCCTGATCCGGCGCATGCAAGCAACTGGTACGGCGAGCTGGTGGTCCGGCAGCTCGATGCGTTGGCGGACGCAGTCCGGCAGGAAGCGCTGGCATGACCGCCCACCCGTATCGCAGCCTTCCGGCCTCCGCGTTCTGGCGCAAGGCGGTGGCCGGCGTCGCCATACAGAACGTGGATCCGGTCGGCGATGTCGGCTTCACGATACGCTCGACGGACCGGGTCGCGACGGCAGGCAGCTGTTTTGCGCAGCATATCGCGCGCCACCTCCGCGCGGCCGGCTTCCATTTTCTGGTTACCGAGACAGCACATCCCATTGTGCCCCCTGAGCAGGCCGAGCTGTTCGGATACGGGCTGTTCACCGCCCGCTACGGGAACATTTACACCGCCCGTCAGCTGCTGCAGCTGTTCCAGCGGGCCTACGGGCTGTTCGTGCCCGCGGTCGATGCGTGGCAGGAGGTCGATGGGCGCTGGACCGACCCGTTCCGTCCGCAGATCCAACCCGGCCGGTTCCTCAGCCGTGCCGAGCTTGAGGCGGACCGGGCGCATCATTTCGGCTGCATCCGACGCGCGTTCAAGGAGCTCGACGTGTTCGTCTTCACGCTGGGGCTGACAGAGTCATGGTCGTCGCGTCAGGACGACGCGGTCTACCCGCTCTGCCCGGGCGTCGGCGGCGGCACGTTTGATCCGGAACGTCACGTGTTCCGGAACGCGTCGGCAGCCGAGATCGGCGCGGACCTGATCTCGTTCGTCGACCTGCTGCGCGGCGTCAATCCGGCTGCGCGGATCATCCTGACGGTCTCGCCCGTGCCGCTGGTGGCAACGGCGAGCGGGCAGCATGTGCTGACCGCGACCACCTACTCGAAAGCGGCACTTCGGGTCGCCGCCGACGAGGTATCCCGGCAACGGCGGGATGTCGCGTATTTCCCGTCCTTCGAGATCATCACCGGCAACTTCAACCGTGGCGCCTATTTCGCCGAGGATTGCCGCAGCGTCACCGAGGACGGGGTCGAGCATGTCATGCGCACCTTCCTGCGCCACTGCACGGAAGGCGCGACCGTGACGCCCCCGCAACCTGCTCCAGTCGACCCGCACACGGCGCGCATGAAGCAGCTGGTGAAGATCGTCTGCGATGAAGAGGCGCTGGACCGTTCCGCCTGAGGCGCGGCGTCGCCGCGTCAGCGCGGCTGCGGGAGCAGCGCCAGCGTGCGGACGAACAGGCCGAGCCGGCGCTGGTCGCTTGAGCCGGCTGCATACACGGCTGGCGATCGCGGATTATCGATCGAGAGCCTGATGTCGATCGCAGGCGAGGCGTCGGCGATCGCGGCCGGAATGGTGGCGTCCCGCGTCGTCGTCTCGCCGGTCGTGAAGATCCAGGACGCGACATCATGCGCATCGACCTTGAGATGCACGACCAGCGGCGCTGATCCGGGCGGCACGTAGGCGGATGCGGTCAGTCGAAGCTGCAGCGGGCCGGGCTGGCGCTGCGCGAGGCGTGCCCGCAGGATAGCGATCTCGCTGTCGGTCCAGCGGCCAGCGGGCTCCTGGCCGGACCAGCCTTCTCCCAGGAACATCGACTCAGCGCCAAGGAAACGGATCGTGCCGGAAGCCGGCAGCACAGGCGGCGGCAGCAGGAGCGGGGTCTCGCACCGCTCCGCCTGTCCAGGCAGCCAGCAGGGCAGCCCGATGACGAGCTCCTGGCGCGCATGCAGAGGCGTCGCGGTCGGATCGAGGCGCAGATCCGGCCCCACCGTCAGCCGTGCCTGACCTTCTACGAGCGGGCGAAGCGGCACCAGCAGGAAGCCGCCTGGAGCCGGCAGCAGCTTGTAGTCGGCGCGGTCGGCATAGGTGCGGCCGTCGATCGAGAGGCTCGACGTGCCGCCATAGATCGCGTTCCAGTCGCCGGCGGCGGCGATCAGGACCACATCGCGAACGGAGTGCAGGCCGCTGGTGAAGTCGAGCACATGGGCCGGGTCCGGGCTCGTCCCATGTGCCAGCGGCGTGACTTGGCCGAGCTCGGCACGCCAGGGCAGCAGGATGGCCAGGCCTGCCAGCGTGAGCATCGCCGTGACTACCCGACGGGGTCCGCGAACGAGATCGTGGACCAGGATGAGGGCGTAGAGCGCCATCACCGGCATGACCCACTTGTAGTAGTGGTAGTTCCAGTAGCGGAAGAAGCCTTCCGGATACAGGTCGCGGTAACAGAGATAGACGGCGATGTGCAGGCATGCCGCGGTCGCCACGGTCAGGTGGATCAGGCGCCCGGTGGATGTCGGCGGCGCCACGACATGGACCAGGCACGCGGCGAGACCGAGCGGCAGCCAGAAGAAGGCCTCCACCAATCCAGAGCCGTCATCGACGAGCGGACGTGGATCCAGGCCGAGCAGCACCCAGTGCAACGGCAGGAACCGCCACTCGAAGCCGATCACCCCCGAGGCGGCCACGTAGTGGCTGGCGTGAAGGCCATAGATTGCGAGATATGGGATGCCCGTCACGAGCATCGCGCAGCTCAGGCCGAACGCGCCCCAGAGGATGCTCCGGATGCCCAGGCGCAGGTCGGACCGGCCGAGGATCAGGGCGAGGGCGATGCCGTCGCCTGATGCCAGCAGCACGGGTATGGCATCGACTGGCCGGAAGCCGGCGATGCAGCCGCCCGCGAAGCCCACCCAGAAGACTAGACGGGGATGATCCCTGCGCTCGATGAAGCACACCGCTGCCAGGAGCGCGCCATAGACGAAGGGGATCGAGCCGGTCGTCGACCAGGGGACGACCCAGACCTCCCGCATCGAGGGCGAGCCGAGCGTCGTGGCGGCGAACACGATGCCGCCGATGAGTTCCGGGCAGGGCAGCGTCCGGGGCAGGAGGTGGCCTGCCAGAGCAGAGAACAGCCAGAGCGAGATCAGCAGGCACAGCAGGTCCGGAACAACGAAAGCATGAACCGACATCAGCCTGATCAAGGGTGCTGCCAGCAGCGCATAGCCGGGAAGGTAGAGATGCCGGGCAGGGTCGAGGTCAAGCGTCGACCAGGCGGTGGCTGAGCTGAAGTACCAGCTCTGGTCGAACCAGTTCCACCAGCCCTTGTCGCCGTGGACATGCGGATGTGAGGGATGCAGTCGGTAGGCCCACAGGTAGGCGCCCGCCATGACGAGCGTCAGCAGCATCATGCCAACGCGGCCGATCCGGGACTGATCGCTTCGACGGCTGGCGTCCAGGCCGGCCCCGGGTGCGGGTGGCCGCTTGGCGGCGCGGCTCGCGGCGGGCTGCGTCAACGGATCCTTTTCAGGGTGCGCAACACGCCCCGGGTCACGACCCGGACCGGACGGGTGACCTGCCAGGAGGTGGAGCGTCGGACCGCGTCGAGCCAGCCCCTGTTCTCGTCGAGCTGTGCCGACAGCCGCCCCCATTCCTGCTGCGAGGTGGCGGCCTGATGGTCCAGCTCGTGATCCAGCCGCCGCACCTTGGTCTGGAGTTGATGGACATGGCCCCGAAGCAGCAGCAGCTCCTCGCGGTCCCGGTGCGTAGCCTCCAGATCGGCGCCGTACTGGCGGGTCTGCAGTAGCAGCTCCGCAAGCGACGTCTTCAGCCGCGTGACGTCATCCGACAGCGCCGCCCTGGACTGTTCCGCACGCTGCTGCCGAGATCTCGCTGTGGCGGCAAGACACGTCTGGTTGTCGAGCGCCCGCGCGAACTCGGCTCGCTCGTCCGCGGCGCGAGCGAGCTGCTGGCTGGAGTTCTCGAGCATGGCCTTGAGGTTGGCCGCGTGCTGCTTGGTCGTCTCGAGCGAGACGCTTAGGTGATTGACTCTGGACTGGCTGTCTTGCGCGGCAGCCTCGCCGGTGAGGCGCAGGCTCTGGTTGTATTCCTCCAGCTCGGCGACACGGTAGCTGACGAACTGGTCGAAGACGCCCGGGGGCGGACCCAGGACTTCGTCAGCATCATGGAAATCCTGCTCTGCGTAGAAATCGTTGAGGCCGTCAAAATGCAGGTGGCGATAGCGTTTGCTTGCCAGCAGATCCGGGATGCCGGTCTGGCGACGCGCGCGTCGTTCCGGGAGCGTCGCCTCGACCAGGATCAGGGCCGGCCGGAACCGATCCCAGTCGTTGCCGAGCAGAACGCGCTCCTCGAAACCCTCGACATCGACCTTCAGGATACCGAAGTGCGACGGCGGCTGCTCCTCCAAGATCGAGGCCAGCGTCCGGGTCTGCAGGCGGTGCTCGACCACCTGCCAGCCCTGCTCGCGGCACCGCGTGGCCTCGTCAGGGTCAAGCGTCGACAATCCGGTGTCGATTACCTCGAAATAGATCTGCTCTTCCTGTTTGTCGGACAACGCGATGTTGAGGTTGCGGTCATGCGGCCGCAGACGCTCAATGTCTGCGAACCACGCCACGCTCGGTTCAATATTTACCCCACGCCAGCCCCGGCAGTACAGTGCATACAGGTCGTTCTCCATGACCGGATGCGCTGCCCCGACATCGACGAAGAAGCCGTCGCTCGTGTCGCCAAAGACGCGGTCGAGCAGGACATCCTCGAAGTTGGCGCTATAGGAACGGAACGGTTCGGTTCGGGTCTTCACGGGTGTCTCCTGCGCACGGCCACCGTGACTGCTATCAGGCAGCGACGGAGAGTTCGGCCAGCCGTTGCATCTGCCGCGCGCGCACGACGGCAGGGCTGTAGTGGGCGTCGAGATGCGCGCGGGCAGCATCGACCTTGGCCTGCACCTCGACCGGATCCGCCATGACCCTGTGCATGAGCCAGGCCGCGTGCTGCGTGTCCGGCTCCGCCCAGAGCTGATCCGCAGCCATCGGATACTGCCCGGGCTGCACCTTCACGAGCGAGTAGGCCACCGGATAGCCGGTCGCCGGCGTCACCAGTTCCGTGGTGGCCGAGTAGTCGGTGGCGATCACCGGCCGTCCCAGCGCCATGGCCTCGGCAACCACCAGCCCGAGCCCTTCGCAGCGATGCAGCGACAGCACGGCGTCGCACAGGGCCGTCAGCTGCAGCGTCTGCGTCCGCGTCAGCACGCGGTCGATCAGGATGATGCCTGGATCCCCTGCGACCAGGGACAGGAAGTCCTGCAGCGCCTCGGGCGCCAGCAGGCCGTTCATGGTCTTGATGACCAGCATCGCGTCGGTATTGGTCGTGCGGCGAAGCAGGCGGAACGCCTCGATGCAGGCTTTCGGGTTCTTGCGCTCGATGAAGGACAGGAAGTCGAAGGCGACGTAGAACAAGAACCTGTCGCCCGGCAGGCCGAACTCGGTCCGGCGTGCCGCGGGCGGAGGCGTCAGCGTCAAGGGCGGCGGCATGCAGAGCACCGGCTTGTCCAGCTTCCGCACCAGCATGGTCTGGATCCAGGCGGTCGGCGCCCACACTTCGTCGACGAGGTCGAAGGCCCCGACCCAGGCATCGGGGAAGTGTTCCAGTTCCCAGAACGGGATCGAGATCCGGTAGCCAGGCTCGTCGATCTGCGGCTGGACGTGTGCGGCGACCTGCGGAAGCTGGTCGGCATTCACGGCGAAGATCTGCACGCGTCCGGTGGCACGCTCGCGCAGCAGCGGCTCGCACTCCGTGTCGCTGCGGTCCGACACGACGCCGAGTGCGACATCCAGCCCCTCGACCTTTAGGCCACCGGCGGCGAGACCGGCGAGCACCTGCCGGCCGGCATTGCCCACGCCGCTGACCGTGCGCAGATAGCCGATGACCGTGGCGGCCGCCCGGTTGGCATGGCCGCCTCTGGTTCTGGCCGAATCCGGAAAGGCATGGCGGCCGACACGCGCCGCGACCGGGGCGATCAGCCGATGATCGAGATGCTGCTCGCGCCGTGCGTGCTGGATGTACCAGAGGATCTGGTGACGGAGATGCTCGCCATGACGCAGATCGAGAGTCAGCCGCTGGTTGGCGAAATGCGACCAGAGAAATTTCAGGAAATGCGTCAGCACGAAGCAGGAGGAGTCGCGGCTGCCGCCGGGTGCGGCCTCGTGCAGATAGGTCTCGTAGGTCTCGAAGGGATCGAGCGGCCAGTCCGGGGTGGTCTCGATATACATCCGCCTGACCAGGTCCGGGATCGCCGTACCCGACGAGAAACGACCATAGGCGTAGAGGGCGGCCGGGATCGTCCCCCAGCCGTGCAACAGCAGGTCCGATGCGTAATCCCGGCAGAGGCCCGATATGGCGCCCACGGCCCGATCCCGGAAGTGGCGGCTGTGCTTGGACAGGATGTCAGGCTTGCGCGGATCGAAGCCGCTGAAGTGAAAGAAGCCGAGCGGCGCGTCGTCGACCGTGTAGCCCGAGGCAGTGGCAGCGAGATGTGACTGGCTGATGTTCCAGTAGGCGAGATTGAACTCCCGGTCGTGCAGGATGCGCGCATGCGGCGCGAAGCCGGGGATCAGGTCCATGAACTTCTGGTCGACGAAGATGCCCTCGCTCTGTCGGTTGATGCAGGAGATCCGGAGCCTGCGCATCCACCAATGGATCAGAGGCAGGCTCTCGGCGGGGCGGCCGACTGCGAGGAAGCCGAGATTGTAGATACCGGCTCGCATGATCGCGAGGTCATCCGGATCGGCATCGCCCTCCGCCGGCTCCCGCAGATGCGGAACGAGAATGAAGGAGGCGCCCTCGTTCAGCGCATCGAGGATCTTGTCAAGGCGGGCATAGAGGCGGATATCCGGGTCGAAATAGAGTACGTGTTCGTAACGTCCGCTCTTGAGCAGGTGGGAGAACATGAACGGCTTGACGGCCGTATTGAACTCCATGATGTCGTACTGGAAGGCGACGGAGCGGAACCCCGGGATCTCGAGCTGATCGGCCGGCACGAGAACGAAGTCGCCATCATACAATCCCGGCCAGTCGACCGTCTCGTCCGCCAGGCAGACGAACACGTCCGCTTCCGGGTGGTGCTGACGGATCGACTGCACCAGCACGCGAGCGAACGGCATGTAGTTGTTGGAGCAGACGGTGAAGAAGGCGGTGGCTTGTCCTTGTCCGCCACCGGTACTGTCTGCCTGACTGTGCGACGTTGTCTGCACGCGGTCGTCCTTGTTGTACCTTGCTCGCCGCGGGCTGAGTAACATGGATGCCGAGGCAGCGACAGGGCGCAACGTTCTCCACATGTCACTGACTGTCGCGGAATGCTGCGGTATGCCAAGAGATGGGGAGAATCGCGACGCTTGAGGCGGCGGCTGCAGGAAATAACCAATGATCCAAACAGGTTGCCGTATCCGGCCGCCAGCCATGCCTCTGGCATGTGGTTTGCGATTGTCGAGTTATCCTGTCCAGCTTGCGGAGCTCTGTAATGACGTATTCACGAGTACAGCCAATCCCACATGGAGACGCGCCGTGGATTGCCGATGATGCGGGCCGTGACTTGGCAGCCCTGAACTACGTGCTCTGCATCCTGGGCTTCTTCACCGGCGTCACCGCGATCGTCGCGGTGGCACTTGCCTACGGGCGGCGGCATGGTACGGCAGGCTATGTCCGCAGCCACCTCGATTGGCAGATCCGCATCTTCTGGCATGGCGTGCTCGCCCTGCTGGCGGTCGCCGTGCTGCATGCCGTCGTGGTGGGCCTCGGCGCCATCACCTTCGGTCTGGGGCTGGTGTTCCTGGTGATCCCCTGGGCGCTCGGCTTTGTCTGGCTGGCCTGGACCGTCTGGGCGATCATGCGGGGGATGAACCGTCTGCGTCGCCACCTGCTGATCCCCTGAGCCAGGCCGGATCGTGATGCGCGCCAGATGCGGCCGCGTGTCGGATCGTGCCTGCGGAGTGATCTCGATGCGGTCTTGCTCGGTCGCCGCCGTGCCCGATCATCACCGCGGCGATGGAGACAGGCTGCCGCCAGCTCCGGGCTGCAGAGCTTTGCTCCGAGCGGACCGGAGATCTGGCCGGGACCGATCTAGCCGGCGGCGAGCATCAGGATGTGCCCGTCCGGATCCACCAGCATCCGCCCCGCATCATCCGGGTCGTGCGGCACCAGGATGCTGCGGGTGCAGGCGACGTCCGACGGTCCGACGATCCCTGGCCTGATCGCGGGTCGCTGGTAGGCCAGCAGCTCCAGATGCGGCGGCGCCTCCGTCGGCGCGAGGCCGGTGACGGTCACCTCGACGCCGGGTGCGGCATCGAGCGTCTGCTGCTCCGGTCCCTGGTTCAGCGATTGTGCGCTGACCGACAGCCCGAGGCCGCCATAGAAGGCGATGCTGCGCGCACCGTCCGCGACCGCCATCGCCGAATGGTCGATGCCCACGCAGGGCGCTGCCCCACCGGCGCCGGCCCAGGGTGCCGGTGCGCTGCCGGGCGGGAATGCCAGCAGCTCCAGCGGGTGTCCCTCCGGATCGCGGAACTTGAACGCGGTGACCCCGCCCGACGAGGCCGGCAGCCGGACGGGCTGCCCGCCCTCGGTGATCGTCTGCCAGCCTGGACTGGCCGATACCCGGGCGTGTGCTGCCGTCATGTCGGTGGTGACCAGCGCCAGATGCTGGAACCAGGCATCGTGGCTGGTGCTGGCCGCAGGGTAGGGCGCACCGGCCTGCTCGAAGCAGGCGAGCTCGATCTCCTGCAGGCCCAGCCGGAGCCGGTGCGTCGTCACCCGTCCCGGCACGCCGTAGGGCTCGGCGTCGCCCTGCGCGATGCCGGCCTGCTCGAAGCCGAGCGTCTCGACATAGAACCGCGCCAGCCGTTCCGGATCGGCGCTGGTCAGGCTGAACCGCGCGACGCGGAGGATCGCCGTCATGGCCACTGCGCGCCCCGGCGGTTGAGGAAGATCGAGAACAGCGTATGCGAGGCGCCGATGAACAGCCGGCTCTTGTAGCGGTCGCCGAAGGTGAGGTTCGAGACAGCATAAGGCAGCAGGATCTTGCCGAGCAGCCTGCCGGTCGGGTCGATGCAGTGCACGCCGTCGCCGGCGCTGCTCCAGAGGTTGCCGTCCTCGTCGATCCGGAACCCGTCCGAGTAGCCGGGTGACACCTTGTGGAAGATCTCGCCGCCCTCGAGCCGCAACCCGTCCGGCGAGACATCGAAGGCGCGGAGATACTGCTTCGGGTTCGGCTCGCGCTGTTCCCCGGTCTCGGCGACGTAGAGCCGCCGCTCGTCGGGCGAGAAGGCCAGCCCGTTCGGCCCGTCGAAATCGTCCGCCATGATCCGCAGGTCGCCGGAGTCCGGATCCAGCCGGTAGAGCGCCGGCCGCTGCTCGCTCTGCTGTCGGCCGCCCTCGTAGTCGTTGAGCAGCCCGTAGAGCGGATCGGTGAACCAGATCGAGCCGTCCGACTTCACCACCACGTCGTTCGGCGCATTGAGCCGCCGGCCCTCATGATGCGTGACCAGCGTCGTCACGCTGCCGTCCCACTCGGTGCGATACAGGCAGCGCCCGCGATGCGAGCAGGAGATCAGCCTGCCCTGTCGGTCCCGGGTCTGCCCGTTGGCGTAGTTCGACGGCTGCCGCCAGACGGAGAACCCGTCCGCCTCGCTCCAGCGCATGGTGCGGTTGCGGGGCAGGTCCTGGAACAGCAGGCAGTCCCAGTCCGCCATCCAGACCGGCCCTTCGATCCAGCGATACCCGCCGCCGAGCTCCTCGAGCGGCGCGTTGCCGAGCAGGTAGCCCTCGAAGCGTGGGTCACGAATGTCGGCATGGTCCATGGGAGCCTCAGCGGAAGCGGCAGGGCTGGTCGATGGTGGGTGGCTCCTCGTACTGCACGATCATCTGGACGCAGGGCGCGTCACCGACCGTGCCGGACAGGTGCCCCTTCTTTCCGTCCTGCTCGCGCGTATTCTGGTCCTCGCCGAAATGGATCTCGCCGGGCCCGAAGGTGATCCGCTGGCCGTCCATGGCCTCGACATACCAGGCGCCGGAAAGCGGGATCACCCATTGCGGCTTCGGGTTCTCGTGCCAGTCGCCGAACCAGCCCGGCGGCAGCACCACGAAGGACACGCTGAAGGTTGCCGTGGCCTTGTGTCCCTGCCATTGCGGCGCGCTGCTCAGCGCCTTCCAGTCCAGCTCGGTCATCGCGCACTGCACGAAGCGGCTGGCGCCGTCGGTGCCGACATAGATGTGCCAGTAGGGGATGGACGGCTTGGGATCAGGCGCGTCGCTCATGGCTTGGTGTCTTCTCCGGCAACCGGGCCGTAGGCCGCGGTCGAGTAGGGATGGGTCGAGGAGAACGGATCATGCAGGAAGCTGGACACCGTCAGGCTGCCGAAGGTGATCAGCAGGAAACCGCCTCCGAGCGAGAAGTTCTTCAGGAAATCCCAGAACAGCCCGCGACCCTTGCTGTCGCTGCCGGCCCAGAAGTCTCCCGTGGCCCAGAACCGCTTGAACAGCAGCGCCGTCGCCATGCAGTAGCCGGCCATGATGAAGGCGGCGAGCCGGTCGCAGATCCCGGTAAGGATGCCGATCGGCATGACGATCTCGATCAGCAGCCCGGCCATCAGCATCACCGTGGCCGCCTCCTGCGACGGAAGCACCTCGCGCGCCTGTGCGACCGCACCCTTGAAGTTCAGGATCTTGTCGAGAGCGCTGAACGGGAAGAACAGCACCACGAGCAGATAGCGGACGGCGAGCACCACCAGGAAGCTGAGGCCGGTCATGGACGGGTGGTCTCCTTCTGCCCCGCGGGAGCGCGGGCCGGTTCCATGTCGAAGCGCCTCCGGAGCGCAGCGGTTTCCGGAACGAGCCGATCCGCGATGCGTTGCCGGCCCAACCCAGGGTCTTGGAGTCGATACCGATGAGCAGCAGTCAGCATTACGACGTGATCATCGTCGGCTCCGGTCCCGGCGGCGGCACCATGGCCTGGAAGCTGGCGCAGACCGGCAAGCGCATCCTGCTGCTCGAGCGCGGCGACTACCTGCGTCGCGGCCGGGAGAACTGGGACAGCCAGGCGGTGTTCATCGACGCCATCTACCAGGCCAAGGAGACCTGGTACAGCAGCAAGGGCGACACGTTCCATCCCGGCCTACACTACTTCGTGGGCGGCAACAGCAAGGTCTATGGCTCGGTGCTGTTCCGGCTGCGCGAGCGCGATTTCGGCGAGATCGTCCATCCCGACGGCATCTCGCCCGCCTGGCCGGTCGGCTATGACACGTTCGAGCCGTACTACCAGGCGGCCGAGGAGCTGTATCACGTGCATGGCAAGCGGGGGGAGGACCCGACTGAGCCGCCCTCGTCCAAGCCCTATGCCTATCCTCCGGTCAGCCACGAGCCGCGGATGCAGCAGCTGTTCGACGGCTTCAAGAGCCTTGGCCACCACCCCTTCCACCTGCCGGTCGGCATCCTGCTGACCGAGAAGGACGGGGTGCCGCTGCCGGACAGCCCCTGCTGCCGCTGCGACACCTTCGACGGCTATCCGTGCGTCACCAACGGCAAGGCCGACAGCCAGATCATTGCGATCGATCCGGCGCTGAAGGCCCATCCAAACCTGACGCTGCTCACGCGCGCCTATGTCGAGAAGCTCACCACCGATGCGTCCGGCCATACCGTCACCGGCGTCGAGGTGATCCGCGACGACGAGCGACTGACCTTCTCCGCCGACATCGTCGTGGTTGCCTGCGGCGCCCTGTCCTCGGCGCTGCTGATGCTGCGCTCGGCCAACGACGCGCATCCGAACGGGCTTGCCAACGGCTCCGACCAGGTCGGCCGCAACTACATGCGTCACAACAACTCGACCATGCTGGCGGTATCGAAGATCCCGAACCCGACCAGGTTCCAGAAGACCATCGGCCTGAACGACTTCTATTTCGGCGCCGACGACTGGGAGTATCCGCTCGGCCACATCCAGATGGTCGGCAAGTCCGACGGGGTACAGGTGCACGGCGAGGGCCTGCCGAAATTCCTGCAGTGGCTGCCCGAGATGCCGTTCGACTACATCGCCAAGCATTCGATCGATTTTTGGCTGACCGCCGAGGACCTGCCGCTGGCCAAGAACCGCGTCTTCTACAAGGACGACAAGGTCCATCTCGACCTGACCGAGACCAACATGGAAGGGTTGAAGCGGCTCAAGCACAAGCTCAAGAACATGCTGACCCATCTCGACATCCATCCGCACCTGTTCGAGCGCGAGCTGTATCTCGGCAAGGACACGCCGATCGGCGGCACCGCGCATCAGGCCGGCACGCTGCGCTTTGGCACCGACCCCAAAAGCTCCGTGCTCGATGTCGACTGCAAGGCGCACGAGCTCGACAACCTGTATGTCACCGATGCGAGCTTCTTTCCCTCGATCGGCGCGGTGAATCCGACGCTCACCATCGTGGCCAACGCGCTGCGCGTGGCAGACCGGATCGAAGCACGTCTCGGCTGACGAGCGGAGGATGGCGATGCCGGCTCTGAAGGGCTAGCTGTTTAGTCCCGGCATTTGGTGGATCGGGTTGACAAGGAATCGGTCTGGCTCGGC
>CAXSBC010000009.1:0-101376 GCA_964236105.1 uncultured Acetobacteraceae bacterium
CAATCGCTACCAGAGCTTGGGCTCAACAGGTCACTGTCTGACGCCGTTGGTATTAGATTGCTGAGCTAATGACCCCGTAGTAAGGGACGACAGCGATGCAATCGCGCAGAGGTGGCTGTGGGTATGGAGAGTTGTGCCAACACGGACATGATGAGAAAGTCGCGGATACTGCTTCGTCGGTGTGCGCCGATTATGCGTGCCGCATTAGGAGCACGTGTCGGCTTACTTTTATGCTTTGGAGCCTGTTTGATCGCAGACTTCCATCTCGCCCGCGCTCTCGCCCCAAACGCCGACTCGGTGCAGAGCTACAATGAAATGCTGGCTATCCGCGACGGGAATTTACTGCTCCACAACTGGGTGCTGGCGACCGATAATTTCTTGCTGACCGATCTGCCACTCTTCGTCCTGTCTAGCGCAATGCTCGGACCGGGCCCTCGCCTCATCTATCTCGTCCCGTTTTTCATCTTCGTGCTGCTTCTGGTCGGCTGCCTGCTGCTCGTCATACAGGCCGCCTCTACCGAGAGGGAGCGTCTTATCGGCAGCTATCTGATACTGCTTCTGCTCGGCGTGCCATATGGGCTTCGTTACAACGTCTTCTTTTGGACCGATTTCCATGTCGCGACAGTGGCCATGTGCCTCTACGCCATCGTCGCGGTGGCACCCGCGCTGCACACCCAACCATTCTCCCGCCTGCGCTTGATCCCATTTACGGTTCTAGTGTTTGCCGCCTCGTTCAGCGACCCGCTCGTGGATGCGCTGCTGCTTGGTCCACTGCTGCTTCTTGTCGTCATCCGATCCTGGCTCTGTGGCAGGATCAGCGTCGATGACGGCCTTCTGCTCGCCTGCATGGCGCTTGCACTGGCTTCGAGTAGGGTGGTCCTGCACAAGCTGGAGCAAGAGGGGGCCTTTGGCACGCTATCAAGTGTGACCCCGGGTTTTGTCCCCGACATTCCGGCGCTCAGCCGCAACGTCGATGCCATACTGACTGGTGTCCAAGCACTGTTCATCGCCAGGAGCGGCCTGATCGAGACAGTACCGCTGCACGCGCTCATCGCTTTCGGTCGGGCGGCTATTGCCATGACTACGATCGCCACGTGTGTCGTCGTGCTCCTGCGCATGCCGCGCGCCGCGGGACGGCGTGGCGCAGCTGCTGGTACTCGGTGCGATCTGCCTGCTTGGTCTTGATGGCATGAGCCAAACGTTCGGCCAGTCTGTCTCGGACGGGCCATTCCAACCTGGTGCAGCCATCCGCTTCGTGTTGCCGCCGTTCATCTTCTTGTGCATTGCCGCCGCAATCCGGCTCAGTGCTTCGTTGGCCCGTCCAAATCGTGGTGCTCGGCTCATAAGGACACTCACGGTCGGACTGGGCTTGCTTCAGGCCGTTGGCGCGATCACCAGCGCCGCCGCGGTGGCCGGTAATCCACCGGCGATCCAGACCATTCCGCAACGTCAACTTGCCGACTGGTTGTCGCGGAACGGGCTGCTTTACGGCGTGGGGGACTACTGGGACACGGGGCTGCTGCACGCGGTAAGCGGCGGCGTTGTGGCTGCCGACTCAATGACGCAGTGGGACGGGCGGCTATACTTCTTCCCTTGGTTAGCCGACTCGACGAAATCCAAAGCAAAGCGGCACCCGCAGTTCGCGGTCATCGTGCCCGGCAGTCGTTTCAATGTGACCGAGGCGGCCGTCGAAACCACTTATGGCAAACCGATTAGCGTTACTCTCGTAGCAGCGCAGTTCTACGTAGCCCGCCTGCATCCGTGAGAGCTCAGTAAGCAGTATTGCTTTTCGCCAATAATCCCATGGCACACTTACAGACCTCGGCAAGCTGGGCGCACGGGTCGACGTTGTTCAGCTTGGCATTGATGATCAGCGTATAGACGTCGGCGGCGTGCTCTCCACCACGGTCAGAGCCGGCAAACAGCCAGGATTTGCGACCGAGCCCCGGGGTCCACGGCGCTTCCCGAACCGGCGCTTGCGCAGCTCCTCGCCTATGATCGACAGCAGCTTCGTCTCCCAACCATCACGGCCACAAACCCACAGCAAACACAATTCGGCCCGATGCCCTGTGATCCCCACCTGCCGGAACGGAGAAACGCTGTCCTGGCCGTCCTGGATCTACACGAACCGTAATCAGGTTGGGCGGGTCTGGATCAAGCTAAAAGAATGGCGCGCAGTCGCTACACGCTGCAAAGAAATTGCGCTGCTTCTCGGGCATCCTGTATCTTGCCGCAACATGCGACTAGCTCAAGTGCTAACAGGCCCTGAAGAACTAGTCCGCGCAATCCAGCCCGTGATAAAATATTTGGCCTTCATTAGTAGGTTCGGTTACATCGGTAGCGGGCCTAGCTCAAGTTTGTGGAGGCCAGTTTCAGCTCATCCAATCACGCCACGGCTGCCATCCGAGGGCTGCTTGTGTGATCAAGGCGTAGCCGCCCCGATTGGGATGGATTCCATCTCCCTGCTCTGCTTCCTTGCGCCAGACCTCGCTGACTTCCAGAAGCGGAAACACTGGCAGAAAAGGAACTGCAAGTTCTTTGCAGGCGCGTTCCAGGCGGCTGGATAGACTCCTGATCCGGTCGTCAAGGGCAGCATCACCGGTGCAACGCGGGCCAAGCATGAGTGTCGGCCGTTCTGCCCGAGCACGTGCCAGAATCGTTCGAGCGTTCACGATGGATGTATCTTCGGACACCCTCGGCCGCCCGTGCTCGTAGACGCAGTCGTTGACCCCGAAAGAGAAGACGAGACGTCCATCATGCTCTGGCAAAAGCCGGGCTGAAGCCTCCCGCTGCCACCGGCTGGCAATATCACCGGAGGTGTCACGTCGAATACCCAAGTTGTAAAACGTGACGTCACGCCCGTGTTACCTGGCCTCGACGCATAGGCGACCTGCCCAACCGAGACAATCGTCATCACCTGTACCGTTAACGAAGCTGTCCCCAAAGAAGCATATTCTCATGGCGGCATGATGAACGGTGCGGCTTCGATGGCAAGGTCAGCCTTCGATCTGATGCAGTCAAGGTGCAGGCACCGCACGCTTACCTGTGCGCAGCACCCGCCGGAACCATACACACTCGAGGGGGCGCGAGGCCGGGTGCGGCAGGTCATGTGAAACGTGGTCCCACCCGCCCAGGCCGTGGACCAGTTCGGCAGCCGTCCGACGCAAGCCTCATTCTCAAGATTCGGCTGCGCGCCTGCACGTCACGCGTACGGACGACCGTCCTTCAGAAAGGCTTCGGCTGTGCGCAGGCTCAACGCCATGATGGTCAGCGCCGGGTTGGCGGCAAGCGAGCTTGGGAACACCGAGTTATCGCAGATCCATAGATTCGCGATGTCGAAGCTGCGGCCCACCGAGTTTACCACCGCCCTGTCCCGGTGCGTGCCCATGCGGCAGGTGCCGATCGTGTGCGCCGAGCGTTGCAACGACCAGATGTCGCTGGCGCCGGCAGCCTCCCAGAGCGCGGTCATGAGTCGGATGGCATGACGGTCGATCGCCCGCTCGTTCGGGCCGTAGCTGAAATGCACCAGCGGCTTTCGCAGACCGGTGGCGTCGGTCTCGTCAGACAGCTCCAGGAAATTGCCTGGCTGCGGCAGGCATTCGCCGTTGATGCCGATGCCCGCAATATGGTTGTAGCGGTCGATGTAATCGACCAGCTTCTGTCCCCACAGGCTGCGGCCACGTGCGACAGCGCTTGCCCATGTCACCGGAACCACGCCCAGGCTCTGCATCAGATAGCCGCCGACGAAGTCGACACCCTCCGGCCGGGTCATGTCCTCGCTGATCAGCGAGGAGGGATAGCCCTTGTTCATCCGCATCTCGTCAGGAAAGGTGCCCCAGACCTGGGTTGCCACATGCGCCATGTAGTTGCGGCCGACCTGGCCGCTCGAATTGGCGATCCTGTTATGCAGCAGCAGCCGCGGCGTCTCGACAGCGCCGGCGCAGAGGAACAGGGCGCGGCAGCGCTGGCGATGGTCGATGCCGTGCTGACGGTAGATCACGGCGCAGACCTGACCCGTTTCATCCCGCTCGATGCTGTGGACGAAGCTCTCCGGACGGATCTCCGCCCCGGCCGCCACCGCGATCGGCAGGTAGGTCACGTCCATGCTGGTCTTGGCGCCGATCCGGCAGCCCTGGTGGCAGTAACCGCAATTGATGCAGGCCTGCCGCGTCGGCCCGTCCGCCTGCTCCAGATCGCGCGATACCACGGCCGCTGGCGCGTCGGTGGCGCGGATGCCGAGCGCGTCGCAGGCCGACTGCATCAGCTGTGCCGAGGCGTTGCGCGGCAACGGCGGCAGCGGATAGCGTATGTCGGGATTCCATGGATACTCGGCCGGCCCGGAGACGCCGATGAATCGCTCGACCTCCTGGTAGAACGGCAGCAGCGTGTCGAGATCGATCGGCCAGTCGGCCCCCTGCCCGCATTCTGTCTCGAGCTTGAGGTCGCGCGCATCGGCACGCGGACAGAAGGCGCCCCAGTGCAGGGTGGAGCCGCCGACGCCGGTGCCGCTGTTGTTGCCGCCGAACGCCTCCGGCGTCTGTCCGGCGCTCAGACGCTCAGCCATCCAGTAAATCTCGCTGGCTGCGACCTCGTCGGCGACGAAGTCGTTCGGGTCGTGATTGCGGCCGGCCTCCAATGCCACGACCGCGAGCCCTGCCCGGGCCAGCTGCGCCAGCAGCGGCGCGCCCCCGGCGCCGGTGCCGACGATGACGGCATCGACCACCGTATCGAGCCCGTGCCGCTGCATCCGGTCGAGCCTCACGATGCCGGTTCCGACACGCGCGGCAGCGGTTCCCAGGGCTCGCGGCGGCCGATGCCGAAATCGACGAACCCGCTCTTGCGCGGACCGTCGCCGCCATAGGCAATACCGCTATAGCCGATCCGGGCAAGGGTTGCAGGGTGGGCGACATAGAGCCGCACCGTGTCGGACCGCACGTCCTCGAACCAGAGCCTCATCTGCGCCGGGTTCAGCAGACCGGCCGCCGCAGCGACCGGGAACGTGCCGGCGGCGGCCTGTTCGAGCAGGGCGTCCTGCGACGCGGCATCGAGTGCCGCATAGCCGGACGCTCCGGCCGCGACATCGAGGCTCTGCAGCCCGGCGCGGTAGGCGTCGGGATCGGACGGGAGGTCGGCGAACCGCCAGCCATCGCCGCTTCCCGTGGCGAGGGCTGCGTCGATCTGGAGCGCCAGGTCGATCTCCCGGCCGACCGCCTGCGGCAGCACCCGCATCATCAGCGCACGCAGGGTCGCGAGCTGTGCCGCGCTCAGCGCGGCCGGCCCGGCTGCCGGCTGGTCCGGCGTCAGGCGCGCGAGCAGCACCGCACGGGTCCGGCTGCTGACGCGATCGGAGTGCAGCAGCGCCCAGTAAGGCTCGCCGATCGCCGTCGCCGCCGACGTGGCCAGGGCGACAGGACCCGCCTGCCGGACGATGAGGCGCGCGACCTCCTCGGCCCGTTCCAGCGGCAGCAGGTGCCCGGCGCCCTCGAGCGTCACCATCTGGTGCCGGGCGAAATGCGGCGCCATCAGCCTCGCCTGCGCGTCGGGGCCGAGCTCGCCATCCTCGGCGCCGGCGACGATCAGGGCTGGTGTCCGCAGCACGCCGACCCGGTCGGCCCAGTCCTCCTGGCTGCCGCCGCCAAGCCAGGCGAGCCACGCCGAACGAGCGGAGCACAACACGTCGTCCACCGCCAGGGCGTGACGCTCCGGGTGCAGCGCACTGCCGATGTTCTGGGTGACGAACCCATCCGCTTCGGAACGCCGCAAGGCATCGTCGCCGGCGAACCAGCCGGACATGGTCCGGCGCTGGCTCTCCTGCATCGGCTCGGGCCCTGGCGGCGACCCTGCCAGCAGGATGAGCTGCTCCAGTCCGGCGAGCTCGGGTTCGCCATCCTCGGCATGGCGCGCCACGATGGCGGCCAGCTTGGCGCCCATGCTGTGCCCGACCAGCATCCAGCGCCTCGGCCGCGCCTGGCGGATCGCCTGCATGACGAACCGCGCCATCTCCTCCACGGTATAGCCCGACATGGCTGCGGCACTGCCAAAACCGGGGACATCGATCGTCGTGCAATGCATGGTCGGCGGAAGGCGTTCCGCGACCCAGCGCCAGCCGCGCCCGCTGCCGCCCAGGAAGTGGAGGCAGAACACGGTCATGCCTTGGTCAGGACGCGAATCTGGATCGAACATTCGGGTGCGGCTCCGCCGGCGAAACAGGGCTGGCGATCGCATGTGGTCGATGCCGTGATGCGTCAACTCCGGCTGCAGCCAACGGTTTTCGCGCTTGTGTTCCTGACCGTCCTGATAGCGCTGCGGCGATGCCAGTCGCTGGCCTCGAAAGGCCTGACGGTCACCCCCGACAGCGGACAAAGTCACCGACTACTGGAGCGATTGACTGCCAGCAGGCTTGTCCACGATCTCGAGAGCCATTGACCTGAAGCTGACTCACCCAATCACGCTACGGCAGGAACTCTTGAAAAGCTGCAATCTGCATATCGTGCCGGATTGTTCTGGCGGCGCCGGCGTGGATGGTAAGCCAGGCTATGAAGCTTGGGCCGGCGATCGGCCATGACGGGGCCGAAAGCGACGTTGCAGCGGGATCTCCACGTAGCGATAACTCAAATGAGCCATGGCCACGGCGATCACCACGGCACTTCCGATCAGCAGCAGAGACACCGCCCCGACCCGGTCGGGATGATTGCCATGCCGCCAATCCAGCACCGTCAGCAGGGTCAGGGCCACCGGGATGTGGCACAGATAAAGTGAATAGGAGCGCAGCCCGACCCAGGCCAGCGCGCGCGGAATGCCGCAATCGCCGACCAGCTCGCGTTCGGCCGCCCCCATCGCCACCAGCAGCGTGCAGAGCGTCGTCAGTCCGAGCTGGCCAACCAGCTTCGAATGCCCGAGCTGCGGCACGGTGATGAGCATGATCAGCAGGATCGGCGTCAGCCAAAGCCGGAACTCACGATATCTGGTCGCAGGACCCCCCGCGGTGAGCCTGCCGGAACGGTGAAGGGCGTAGACGAGAATGCCGCCGATGATCGACGAGAAGCGCAGCATCCAGGAGATCTCGTTGGTCCAGAGGCCGAACAGGAACAGGGCAAGAAGCGCTGCCGTCCGGGCTCTGCCGGAGCGTAGGCTCCAGAGCAGGAACGGGAACACGGTGTAGAACTGCCACTCCACCGAGAGGGTCCAGTAATAGCCGAGCACGGTCGGGTGGCGGAACTCCTGCAGCTCGTAGACCGGCACGATCGCGGTCGCCCATTGCCATAGGACGCGCTGTATCGGCGGCCAGCTGCCGGCTCCGGCGAAAAGCCAGGCGGCCAGCAGGCAGTACGTGATCCACAGCGTGGAGGCAGGCCACAGGCGCCAGAACCGCTTGACGAAAAATTCCTTGATGACGTCTCGCCGGATCGTCGGCGGCGGGGACCAGAGCGGATCGAGCGAGCTGGCGATCACGAATCCGGAGATGGCGAAGAACAAGTCGACGCCGCCACTGAGATCCAGGACGCCGAAGAAGAAGGCGAACACGCGCGGCCCAGGCGCCAGTATGACCGAGAGATGGAACAGCACGACGAGCAGCACGGCGTAGGCGCGTAGCCAGTCGAGTTCCAGGTTGCGGTGCCTGCGGGAGCTCGGCACCGCCGGCGACGGCGAGGCCGGAACGCTATGCACGATGCGACATGAGCATGGGAGCAGCGACAGACATTGCCCGCACGCTACGGGTTCGGCGAGGCCTTGGCGAGATGGTGACGTCGGAACGCCTGGAGGCGCATTGGCAGCACGCGATCGAGCATCTGGCCGGCGAGCACCACGCCGTCTTGGCCCACGACGGAAACGCCTGCATCCTGACCGGCGTGCTCGTCTCCGCGGGGGCGAGCCGTGCGTACTACCCGACCGGAGAACCAGACGATGTACAAACGTTATCAGGCCGGCGGCGACGCGGAACGGAATGCCTGGTTCGTCGGCCGGCTCGTTGCCTTCAAGCGCATCAGCCAGGTCGGCATTCCCTGCATGTCGGCGCGACCTGCACGATAGTGGCTCGAGGTGGAACCTTGGTCTTGCGTGCCTTGGCTTGGAACACGCAGCCTGCGCGCCGTCTGCTGCGCTTCTCGGCTCTCGTGCTGGCACTCGCCTCGCTGGTGTGGCTGCGCTTCGCGATGACGGCGGGCGGGTTCCGCAATTCCGACGATGCCAGCAATCTTCTCGCCGGCGTGGAAATGGCGGACGGCAACTGGCAGTTGCACGGCTGGATCATGGCGACGGACAACTACTATCCGACCGACGTGCTGGCCCAGGCGGTGCTCTACACGCTGTTCGGCTTCCATCCGATGCTGATGCAGGGCGCCGAGGCGGCGATCTGGGCGGCGATCGCCTTTCTCGGCATCCGGCTGGCTTTGCTGGATGCCTCCTACCGGCACTGGCCGGGTATCGTCGCGATCGCCGTGTCGCTGCTGGCGTTCAACCAGTTCGACTACACCTTCCGCGACAGCTTCCTGAGCACGCTTCCCTCGCATGGCTTCACCATCCTGCTGACGGTGCTGGCCTTTACCCTGTTCGTCGGTGGCGGCAGGCGCCGGACCGGCATCCGTCTGGTGGGGCTCGGCGTGGTGACCGCGACGGGTAGCTTCTCCGATCCGATCTTCAACGTCGTCGCCTGTCTGCCAATGCTTGGCGTCTGCGTGCTTGGCATCCGGGGCGGCGGCGACTGGCGGCGCTCGCTGCTGCCTGTCTGCGCAGTGGTGGTCGCGATACTCGCAGCGCGCTGGCTGCTGACCCTGAACGCCCGGAGCGGCGGGTTCCGAAGCATCGAGCTGTCGATCACGCTCGCCACCATACCGCAGCTGCTGCAGAACCTCTCGTTTGCCGTCGAGGCGATTGCCCGCTTGCTCGGCGCCGAGTTCACCGGTCGCACGATCGACCAGCAGGCGGCCGGCGGTGTGATGATTCACCTGCTGCGCATCCCGTTCCTGATCGGCTTTGCGGCCGCGACCGTCATGCTTGGCGGAGCGATGCGGCGCGAGGTCCGCGACTGGCCGGGTGGCGCGAAACAGACGCGGGGTGACGAGCTCGATCGGCTGCTCTGGTTCAGCCTCGTGCTGTGCATCGCCAGCACGGTGATGACGACGGTCATTGTCGATCCGACCTGCGCGCGCTTCTTCCTTCCTGCCGTGGTCGCGGGCTCGATCCTGATGGCGCGCCAGCTCGGACGCGTGCCGCTGCTGGCGGCGTATGGGCTGATCATGCTGCCGATCTCGATCGTTGCGGCGCTGCTGAGCATCGCGCGCGTCACGCCGGGCCAGGGGATCGCCGTCCCGCAGGAGACCAAATTGGTCGAGACCCTGCTCGCGCGTGGGCTGCATCATGGCTATGCCGGGTTCTGGGAGGCGAACATGACCACCGTATTGTCGAATCGTGCAGTCATCAGCCTGCCGATTCTGGGCGGGGACGACCATCGGCTGCACCCGCTGATCTGGTTCGACAATCTCGACTGGTTTCGCCAGGCGGCGCGGGATTGGAACGGGCGGATCTTCTTCGTCGTCTCGCAGCAGCCTGCCGGCCTCGAGCTGAGCCGTGACATGGTGGTCCGCCAGTTCGGGCCGCCGCAGGAGACGATCAATCTCGATCTCTACAGCGTTCTTACCTACGATCTGGGCAGGAACGACCTCAGGACGCTGGTTCCGTGATGATGCTCGTGGTCCTGGCTTGGTGCCAGCACTAAAGCGACCGTCCTACCCACGACCTCGGTGATTACGCATGTCTGGTGCCAAGACCGCCTCGGGACCGGCGTAACGCCTCACGCTCATCCCATTGTTCCGGCGTGCCGTCTTTCGAGGTGCACCTGCGGCTTTCCGATGGGCGCGAACAGTGCGGGACGGATTTATAGCCGGGCCGGAAAGCGTCAGATGTCAGCTATGCCACCATCGACGAACAGCTCGGCACCGGTGGTGAACGAGGAGTCATCGGAGGCCAGGAACAGGGCGGCCTTCGCGACCTCCTCGGATTGCCCAACCCGCCCGAGCGGAACGGCGGCGAGTATCTGTTCCATCAGGCCATCAAGCTGCTCGGCGGGAAGGCCCGCTTTGCCGACAATGGCCGTCTCGATCGGGCCCGGGCTGATGGTGTTGACGCGAATACGTCGCGGCGCGAGCTCGGATGCGAAGGTGCGGCCGAAAGACCGAAGCGCGGCCTTGGTCGCCGAATAAACGCTCATGCCACCTTGGCCTGAGACGCCGGCGACCGACGAGGTCAGGATCACCGAGCCACCATCTGACAGCACCGGCATCGCGTGCTTGAGCAGGAAAAAGGCGCCGCGGACGTTGATGTTGAACAGGAGGTCGAAGGTCGCCTCATCCACCTCGGAGGCTGGTGCAACCCGGAAGATGCCGGCGTTGACGAACAGCACGTCGATGCGGCGGTGACGCGACGCTATCGCGTCGACCAGGGTGCGGATGGCGGCGACATCACCGGCATCGGATGCCACCACCTCGATGCCGGGCAGCGCGGTGCGTGCCGCTTCCAGGGTGTCCGGGTTGGAACCGGTGGCGATCACCGTCGCCCCCTCGGCCTGGAACAGCTTGGCCGTCGCGGCGCCGATGCCGGTGGTGCCGCCGCTGATGAGAGCCACTTTTCCGTCGAGCTTGGACATGACACTTTCCTCGCAAGCCTGAGAACCTCTGCACGATCCTCATACCGCAGAGGAAGGCAAGTGCTAAGGGGCCTCAATCTCCTGTTGGTCCCTTGGTCCGCCATGAGCGTCATCTGCCTTCCGCTCCTAAAGCAGACCATCGTTTGCTGAACGCCTGAAGAATCATCGTGTGCTGCGCTTGCGCCCGGCACCGGCAGAGCCGCTGCCTGATCCGGCTCAAGGACCTGATGCGCCGGCTGACCTGCCAGGACCGCGGGCAGGGGCGGATCGGTGTGGTGGTGGGGTAAGGGTAGCAGCGACCGACAGCCCGTATTCCACCTTCTACGGCGACTGCGTGGTCAACATCACGAGTTGGCTTGATCGGCAACTACCCTGACGTTTCCGGCTTGATGAAAAGGCGGCTGTCACTCGTCGCCTCTTCCCCTACTCGAAAGGTTCCTCATGAACGATCGCATCCGAGCGGCGGCTGCGGCCACCATCCTGTCCTGCGGCCTTGTCTACGCCTCAGCCGGCGCCCACGCAGCCTCGCTGTCGGACGCGGATCACAAGTTCCTGGTCAGCACTGCGCAGGGCACCACCTACGAACTCGCCGTGGCCAAGCTGGCAATGACCAAGACGACCCGTAGCGACATCAAGAGCTATGCGCACACAATGATCGCTGACCACGCCAGCCTCAATCCGAAGCTACACCAGGTCGCGAAGCAGAATAACGTCCAGCTGCCGACCACGATGACCAGCGACAAGCAGCGATCCTTCAACCAACTCAGCGCGCTGAACGGCAAGGAGTTTGACACGGCGTTCGTAAGCGGCGAGGCCGACGACAACAAGACCGACACCGTGACCGAACAGAAGGAGCTCGACACGACCGACAACACCCAGGTGAAGGCGTTGGTCGAGCAACTGAAGGCGGCGGACACCAAGCATGCCAAGATCGGCGAGATGCTGCGGCAGGCCGGTCAATAGCTGATCACGGACCTCGGCTGCGCGATCTGTCGTCCAGGACAACCGCGCCTGGCCCGCACCGGTGTGCAGCTTGAGGTTCCGCCATACCCGCATGATCTCCGAACCAGCCGGGACCTGGAAGCAGCACGCGACTTCGAGAGTGGCGTGGCTGCGCACATTGCGATCAGCACGTCGCGGTTGTAATTCCAACGGGTGTTTGGAGCCTGCCGGACTATGTCGACAGCTGCATGTCTGCGATATACTAACTCCATTCCACTTCGTAATTCATTGGACGCAGCACCTATCCTGCTGGTCTCATGATCGGGTGTGGCCTTGGAAGCAAGATCCTCGTTCAGTTCGCTTTTATGATGCCCGCCGTGCTGCTCACTAAACTGAGCTCGCAGCAGGACTGTCAATCGACTCGCCGCTGATCACGTTCGTCAGCGTCCCGATGCCCCTAAACACCTTGATCCCATGCCCGGGCGGTTGGCGGCGCTGGCTGGCATAGTGCGTCCGCCCGGCCTGCAGCCTGGCGGCACGCACCAAGTTACCGCACACCTCCGCCGCCACTGCTTGCGGTAGCTCCTGCACCAACAGGCACGTTGCAGCAGGTGGCAGCGGCATGGCGACGGATGCAGAATTCAGGCCGTGTCAAAAGAGGCGGCAGCTACGAGGCTTGCACAGGTCATCGTCGACGTGTCATCGGTCATGAACAGCGTTTGATTGCTCTCGGCATGACACCTCTAGGCTTGTTCGCCGTCCTGTTAACGCTCTCCTCTGTGTTCGGCGTGATCAACAACCGCACGCTCCGGCTGCCGCCATCCATCGGGGTGCTGGTGATCGCCCTGTTGGTGTCCCTGGTGACTCTGGCAATCGATCCGCTCATCCCGAGCATCGACCTCCAGGCAGTCTCAAGAGAGCTGCTTGGCAAGATCAACTTCTCCCAGACCCTGCTCGACGGGGCTTTGTCGTTCCTCCTGTTTGCCGGAGCTCTTCAGGTCAATCTGCGCCAGCTGTGGGCTCGCAAGGTTACGGTTCTTGCCTTGGCGCTGGTCGGGACGCTGCTGGCAGTCGTGGTGTTCGGCGGCGCCATGTGGTTCGTGTTCCCGCTCGCCGGTGTCTCAGTGCCGCTGATCTGGTGCATCGTGCTCGGTGCGATCCTCGCACCCACCGACCCGGTCTCCGTGGTTGCGATGCTGCGCCGGATCGGGCTGCCGGAGGCGATCCAGGCGGTGTTCGCCGGTGAGAGCTTGTTCAATGACGGAATCGCGGTGGTCATCTCGAGCGTTGCTTTGGGTGTCGCCACGCATGGATCGGCTGTCAGCGGCACGAGCATCGTGGTCGCCTTCCTGCTGCAGGCCGTGGGTGGAGGTCTCGTAGGCCTTGCCTGCGGATCGGTGGCGTTGCAGCTCATGCGATGGGTGGATGACGGCCACCTGGAACTCATCATCTCGCTCGCCCTGGCCTCTGGAACATTCAGCCTGGCAAACAGTCTTGGCACGTCCGGGCCGATCGCCGTCGTCGTGACCGGGCTCAGCCTGGGCAGCAGAAGCAGCCGCAAGGCGCTGACCCAGGACGGCCGCCGCGATCTGATGATCTTCTGGTCTCTTATGGACGAGGTGTTGAACACGCTCCTCTTCCTGCTGATCGGCTTCGAGGTCGTGGCGATCGCGTTCCGGCAATTCCACTTGGTGGTGGTCCTGATCGCCATACCGCTTTCTGTCGCCGCTCGAGGAGTCAGCGTGTTTCTGGCGACGATGTTGGCTCGTCTGCGGGGGCACAGCCGTGGTGATGTGCTGGCGGTCTTGACCTGGGGAGGTCTACGCGGCGGCATCTCGGTTTCGCTTGCACTGAGCTTGCCTGACAATCCTGTAAGGCCGGCGCTTCTAGCGGTCTGCTACAGCGTGGTCGTCTACACGATCATCGTCCAGGGCCTGACCATGGAGCGCGTCGCGCGGTACTTCTACCCGGATTCTACCAAGCAATAGGATCGGCGAACCTCGTCCGGATGGGTTTGCGCGCGGATCCTTCGCCGCGCGCGTCTCGCTGGGTGGCACGATTCTGCGAGCCCCTGTTCGATCCTGTCCAGGAATTTGGGACACGGCGAGGTCCGTCTCGGCATACGGTGCCGCCCACCGTTGCAGCTCGAGCGCTATCCCGCCGAAGCTACAATGCAACGCATCCTACGTCGCGCAACAGGGAGCGCATCAGGTCGATGCTGCCGTCGCGCAGATCGTAGCAGGAAGCGGCATCGCCGTTGCCCCGGTCCATCTCCATGTGAACAGCGACCATCCTAGTTCACCCGCAGCCTCGGCAACGGCCAGCGCCTTGTGAGCCCGCAGGAAGCGGGCGCGGCGGCGTTTGAGGGTGCCGAACGCGGCGGACAGGCGGCGGGCGACGACGTGATCGGAACAGAGCGTCCGGTCGCGACGGTCCTTCAGCCCTTGCGGTTACACTCGCCGACGGCAGTCTTGGCTTGGCCATAAGCCTCTAACGTCTCGCCGATCTCGTCCTGCACCTGCTGCAGCGCCTGTGCGGCCAGGATGCGGCGTGGTCGCTGTTGCGCGACAGGACGGAACATCGGGACGGATTGGAGCGGGCTGTGGGCGGCGCGGGGCTGGTGGTCTGGCAGGTCATTGCGCGTCGCAGCGTGGATGCTGTACGAAATATACACTTTGGGCCGATACGTAATTTGGAAAAGGCAGCGATGGTCTTTTTATAGATATGGCCGCTGCACAGCTTCGGGCTGCCCGTGCGTTGCTCGCCTGTTCAACCCAGGATCTCGCGGACGCTTCGGGCGTGGGGGTGACGACGATCCGAAAGAATGAGCTTCTTCCCGGAGAGGTCACGATGATCCGCTCAACTGTCGAGGCCATCCGGCGCACCTTCGCTTCTGCCGGGGTCGAGTTCATCCCTAAAAATGGCGGCGGCGGCGCTGGGGTGAGGCTGCGGAAGCCGATGCCGTGGTGATCGGCCTGAGGAAGCTCCCGAAAGCCAGCCTTGGCTGGTTTCCGCTGTTCTTGTTCGCCACCGCGGCGATCGGCGGTCTCGAATACGTCAAGTGGCAGCCCTACGCGTTACGCGGTTTCAGCGCTGCGGCACAGCACAGCATCGGGCCGTCGATCGTCAGCGGCATTTCTGCGACCACGCCGCCTGTAGGTTGGCAGGCAGGCTTCGACTATGTCGTCGCTTATGGTCACGCCGTGTGGAAGGCGCTTCTGCTCGCCTTGCTTCTCGGCGCCGGCGTGCAGGTCCTGTTGTCGCCCGACCTGATCCGGCGGGTGTTTGCAGGACGTGGAGCGCGGATCCGGGCGGCTGGCGCTGCGATGCCGTCGATGATGTGCTCGTGCTGCGCGACCCCGATCACGGTCGGACTGATCCGCAGCCAGGCCGACACGGCTGCAGCCCTGGCCTACTGGCTGGCCAATCCGGTCCTCAACCCGGCGACGCTGGTCTTCATCGGTCTGGTGCTCGGCTGGGACTGGGCGGCCCTGCGGTTGGTGCTGGGAGCGCTGCTGGTGTTCGGGCTCAGCGGCATCGCCGCGCGGATCCTGCCCCCCGGGAGCCAGGTGCCGGCACCGGGGGCCCGCCGTGCGGTCCAGGCCGGTCCCGTGTGGGCCTATATGGCGGCACTGCTGCGGCTGACGGTCAGGTTGGTGCCGGAGTATGCCATCCTGGTGTTCGTGCTTGGAGCGGCCCGGGGATGGCTGTTCCCGGCGATGACGCCGGCGCTCGGGCATGCCGCCTGGCTGCCGCCGCTGCTGGCCGCGATCGGCACCCTGTTCGTGATCCCGACCGCGGGCGAGGTTCCGGTGGTGCAACTGCTGCAGCAGTCGGGGCTCGGCAGCGCTGGCAGCGCCGCTCTTCTGTTGACCCTACCCACCGTCAGCCTGCCATCGCTCGTGATGCTGGGGCGGGTCGTGGCAGTCCGTGTCCTGGTCATGCTTGGCATAGGGACGTTTGGGATCGGACTGATGGCGGCCGGGACGGCAGTTGCCCTTGGGCTGTAAAGCCATCGCCCAAGCGAGGCGTGCTGTGGCATCGCCTAGACGTCCGGCAGGCGCTGCTCCGGGCTACTACCCGGACGAAGATGGCGCCTGGCGCTGGCGGATGGTCGGAGCGTGGAGCGCCGCAGGACTGCCGGACCGGAGATAGCTCGCCGTATTGGAAGCGTCAGTAGCAGGCACCAACCCACCCGACTCAAGCGCAAGCGGCATGGTCATAAACAAGGCGTCCAGTTATCGCAGAAAGCACCCCAGGTTTGTCGAACGGCGTCCAAAACTCAATGCCGATCTACACCACCCGAACTGCAATCAGGAACACGTGCATCCCGCGTCCCTCGGGCAGGCCTTTTCCAGGTCCGGTCCCGCCTGGATCACCAGGGGACGGTTCGTCCGTGACGCCGATCCTGCGCGTCGCTGGCTGCCCGCCTGTGTCGTGGATGCATGCTCGGAGCGGTAGAACTGTCAGCCCTGGTCCTGTGCAGGCGCAGGCACGCTCGCCGGACTGCCGATCGAACGATGGCTTGCAAAGGATGAGCGGCCGGTGCCGGCAGCTTGACCTGCTGCCGCTGAGGTTCGAACCCGAAGCGCGCTCCGGCTCCGGCGCATGACGGAGCCGCGGCACACGGCGTGTGCCTCTCAACCGGACCGTGCCTGCAGAGCGGCATGGCTGACGCGAACCGCCTCGTCCAGCGCCGTGTGCGGTTCCTGGCCGAGCAGAACGACCAGCCGCCGATTATCGAGGCGCAGCGGAACCTGCCACAGATAGCGCATCTCGATCACCTCGCGCAGAAAGGTCACGAACGGGGCGCCAAGATAGACGGGCAGCCAGCGGAACGGCCTGATCGGCACCGTGCCGTCCAGCAGGCGCCGCACGGCGTTCGACATCCCTCGCCCTTCAAGGAAATGACCGCCGAAGTGCAGCCGCTCTTCATCCGCCAGCTTGGCGTCGCGGTCGGCCAGCAATGCCACGGTTTCGGCCAGGTCCGGCAGGTAGGCCCAGGCATGCCCGACCCCGGGCCGTTCGGGCGTCACCACCCGGCGCAGCGTCTTGCCGTCACGCAGGAGAACCGTGCTGACCCATGAGCTGGGAGCCCTCGGCCCATAGAAGTCGCCCGCACGCACGATCAGCGTGCGCAGGCCCTTGACCGACGCGGCGTGCAGCATCGCCTCCATCTCGACGCGTATGCGCCCCTTCCGCGTGCGGGGATGCTGCAGCGCATCCTCCGCCACGAGAGTCCCCGCGTCCGGACCATAGACATAGACGCTGGCGGGATAGACCAGCCGCGCACCGACCGCCTCGGCCGCCGAGATCGCGTTGCGCAGCATCGGAATGGCAAGGCCGTGCCAGTTCCGGTAGCCGGGCGGATTGGCGCCATGGAAGATCACGTCGACAGAAGCGGCCGCACGCACCACGTCCCCTTCCCGCATCGCGTCGCCCGGCACCCAGTCGACCCCCGCCGGACCGGTTCGACGGGCCCGGACCAGGTCACGCGCAAGGCCTCGAACGGTCCAGCCGTGTCGCAGCAGCGCCAGGGCCACTTCGCCTCCCACGCCGCCGGTGGCACCGATCACCAGCGCCTGCTTCCTCTCAGCCATCGTCTTCCCCCTTGTTGGCTGGAAGAAGGATCACGCGGAGCCGGACCGACAACTATTGGCGAAAGGCGTTGATTGGCTATACATCGGCGTATGACAGCACCGGACTGGCACCTGTGGCGGGCGTTCCTGGCCGTGTTGCGTGGCGGCAGCCTTTCCGCCGCTGCCCGCAGCCTCGACCTGACCCAGCCGACCCTCGGCCGGCAGATCGCCGCCCTGGAGAGCACGCTCGGCGTGCCGTTATTCACCCGCTCGACGGACGGCCTACGGCCCACGGATCGTGCGCTGTCGCTCCTACCGCATGCCGAGGCCATGGCCGCCGCCGCCGCAAGCCTGTTGCGTGCCGCCTCGGGAGCCGACGACGCGCTGCACGGCACCGTTCGGCTGGCGGCGAGCGAGGCCATGGGCGGCCTCGTGCTGCCGCCCATGCTCGCCCGGTTCCGCAACGCCAATCCGGGCATAGACATCGAACTGTCGTTGAGCGACCGCAACGAGGACATTCTGCGCCACGACGCCGACCTGGCAGTCCGCAACACGACCCCGACCCAGGGCGCCCTGGTGTCGCGCCGGATCGGCGAGGTTCCGGTCCGCCTGTTCGCGCATGGCGATTACGCTCGGCGCCATGGCCTGCCTGCCACGGTGCACGAACTGCCGCGCCACACGCTCATCGGTCGCGAGGAGCATGTGCACAGGATCCAACATGTGCTCGGGAGCGGGCATCAGTTCGGGCTCCGCTGCAACAACGAGCTCGGCCTCCTGGAGGCGCTGCGAGCCGGATACGGCATCGGCTACTGCCAGGAACCGCTTGGGCGGCGAAATCCCGAGTTGGTCGCCGTTCTGCCCGATCTCGTCCTGGCCCAGGTCGGCATCTGGCTGGTCGTGCATGAGGACCTCCAGACAGTGCGGCGCATCAGGAGCCTGCTCGATCATCTTGCCTGCGAACTGACCGATTACGTTGGCTCTGTCAGCCGTCGCGCCGGTGCGTCGCCGGTCATGGCAGTGGGCGGGACATCGGGATGAACTGCGTATGCTGGGGATCTGCAGCCGTGACGAAGCGGCCAGAGGTCACGGCGCGCGGCTACCGGCGGTTCCGCTGCCGAGCCTGCGGACGGCAGTTCAACCAGCGCAGCGGCGGCGTGCTGAACCGCACCTGCCTGCCCAGCAATGTCATCGCCTTCATGGTGTTCTGCCAGCTACGCTGCCGTCCGACCCTGCGCGACCTGAGCGAGATCCTGGCGCCACGCGGGATCGAGGTCAGTCACAAGGCCGTTCGCAACTGGGAAGCAAAGCTGCTGGCAGTGATGAGCGGGGCGCTGCGCAAGCGCCGGCAAGGCATATGGCGCGGCTCGGATGCCAGTTGGTCTGCTGACGAGACCTACCTGAAGGTCCGCAGCCGGTGGACCTAGGAACCAGGAGACCACCGCCCGCTTCTGCCGCGAGCACAGCAACCCCCTCCGTCCCCGCCGCCGTCACAACCAGATCGCCTCCGTCTCCCTCCGCCGCCACTTCGCAGGAGGCGCCTGGACTGCGCTCGGGATCATACCAACTGCGGCGCGACAACTAGCCGGACCGGTTGGCAGCGACCGGGTACGGCACGACCGACGACGAGCTCATGACGCGCCACCTCGTGCCGGATCACCGGTTCCTGGAGAGCCTCCTCATGGAGGGGCCTGCTCCGCATCACGTCGACTCTGACGATCAAGCGTAATCCCGAGCTTGTCAGGCAAGCCCGGGATTACACGAAGCGATCGGCGTGGAAGGCTTAGGCTGGCTTGATCTTCTCGAGCGTAGCCGACGGTACACCTGCCATGTTGGTCGACAGCAGGTAGCGCGGCGCCGTCTGCATCCAGCGCTTCAGGGTGATTTCCTGGAACTTGCCGGCGTTCCAGGTCTGGACGATCTGCAGGTCGTTCGAGCCCGTATTGACAATACCGTGCCCGTAACCCGCCGGAATATAGGCGGAGTCACCCGCCGTAACGTTGGCGACCTGGCCACGGCCGCCCGAGCCGAACATCGCCAACTGGCCGGTGCCGGCGAGGTAGTAGTGGAACTCGTCGGCGTTGGGGTTCCAGTGCAGCTCCTTCATCTGTCCCGGCTTGATGACCATCAGTCCGCCCGACATCGTGGTGGAGATCGGCCACTCGTCGACAGTGGCGAGCGAGAAGCTGCCGCCGTCGAAGTCGCGGTGCGCGCGCGGATCGCTAAGGCTGAACTTGTGGGTCGACTCGCGCGGCCAGGGCGCGTCGACCGCCTGGACGATCGGTATCACGGGTCCCGCCTGGATGTAGGTCTCGCCCTTGGGAAACGCGTTGAACAGGGCCGGGGAGATGCCGAAGTTCGTGCCCAGCACCTGCTTGGGCGTGACGTCGATCCAGTCGGTGATCGAGAACGTGCCGTGCTCGGAGAAGCTGCCGTTGTCGAACGACAGGATGAAGTGGCACGGCTCGTCGCCGATGGTCTGGATCGAGTGGCCGTGTCCCCTGGGAAAGAACCAGAGGTCGCCCGGCCCGTAATTGTTGACCTCGGTCTGGCCTGACGGGTCGAGCACCACGGTCTGGCAGCGGCCGCCGATCACGTAAGCCCATTCGGCTGCGATCGCGTGCCAGTGCAGCTCGCGCGAGGCGCCGGGGTCGAGCAGCATGTGCACGCCGGCCAGGCCCTTCATGATCGGCAGCTGGTGCTCGGTCGACTCCTTGGCCCAGCCGCCCGAGGTGACCTTGGGGCGCGACCCATCGAGCGAGCGGGTAAACGCGGGCAGTGACTTGATGTCGTCGGGATCGTGGTAGGCCACTGCCGCACCTGCCGGGAGCTCCTGCACCTTCCGGCCGAAGCCACCCGCGCCCGCCTGACCCTTGTCGGTCTCCTCGGCAGCCGAGGCAGCGCCACTCAACGCGATCAGGCCACCGACGCCAAACGCGGCGGTGCCGAAGAAGCTACGTCTACTGTCGTCCATCTCAAATTCCTCTCGTTCGTTTTGATGAAATCTATTCAAAATGCGAACAGCATGCAAAGGGTTCTCCTCGGCAGCCCATGATCAACCCAGACGAACAGATTTCAGGGGAACGGGCTCTGTCGGCCCTCCCGCCGGGGTTCCGATCGCTCTTCCGAAGAAGTCACCGGGTAAGGCCTTCTGCATGATCCCGAGCACGACTTGAATGCCTTTTGCGAAGCGGAAGCGGAGGAAGCAGACAGCTACAGTCTGGTTGTGGCGGCGACAAGACCCAAGGAGATCTTGGAGGCCCACCATGCTCGTGGCAGAGGCGGTGCAGCTTCGCGGCTCTTGGAGCCAGGCATTTATTGGCTCCTGCCCTTGATGTCGCGATGGTCTTGCCCGGCACGCTGCGCATGGCCTTGGGGGAGGAGCCCCGTGCCCTCCACCATGTTGGTGCCCTTGCCGATGCCTCGATCGATGGCGGGCGCCCCCATATTCAGGCCTCCCCTCCCCGGCCTGATCAGGCTGTGCCCGGACCGGCGCCAACCGGACGCAGACCGGGTCCGGTAGATGCCGTGATGGGCTGGCACCGGGACCAACTGTCGGTGCCAAATCTCGACTCTGTTGCATGGATCGGCCGGGCAGGCGCTGGCTCGAGCATCCGGTTCAGGGCCTTGACGGCAATCAAGTTCAGGCACCTGAGGACGCGAATCAAGCAAAGATCCCCCAACCCAGCCCATCTCAACCAGGTCACTCTGCCGATCCATGCACCAGTGACACAGTTTGTCGCACATAGACCGCCTTACCGAACAACCCTGCTGTGAGCTGGCTGACAGTTGACGCCAGCCACTGTCTTCCAGCGATGAACAGAGCGTGTGTCAGGGGGTGTGGCACGGCTACAAGGGCTCCATGGCAGCAAGAGATCGGCTTGGCCACGCTTGCAGCGTATGCTTCACGATGGCCAGTAGCGCTGGTTGAGGCATGCCATCACGAGCCAGCACCGACATGCCTTGCATGACAGCCATGACCATGCCGGCGAGGGCGGCGGCATCTGTCCAGGGCGGCAGGACTTCAGCGGAGATGTCGCACTCGATCCTGGCGCGCAACTGGGCTGCTATGCGCTGGCGGATGTCGGCGATGGCGCGCTGGACGTCGGCGGAGGCGGCTGAGCCGCTGGCCGTCGCGCTGGCAAGCAGGCACCCCTTGGGCGTCGTGTCGCCCGTATAGGCCGTCGCGGCAACGGTCAGCATCCTGCGCGCGGCATCGTATGCCGTCGGCGCATCATCGATGGCCCGCGCCATTGCCTCGGGATCGCCCGCATAGCGGTGCGCCGCTTCCAGGAACAGACGCTTCTTGTCGCCGAACGCCGCATACAAGCTCGGCGCGGTCACCCCCATCGCGGTCGTCAGGTCGACGATCGACGTCGTCTCATAGCCATGGCGCCAGAACGTCAGCATCGCCTGTTCGAGCGCGGCATCGCGATCGAACGACAGGGGGCGGCCGGTCTTGCGACGCGATCCGGAACTGGTCCCGGCAGGTTCCATAGTGAACGCTCTGATACAGTTTGACAGCTGTCGGTTAGCATAGCATGAATTCATAACGAAAGCTATGAAAGCATGACGTCATGTCCCTCACCGACTTCCGCACGCTCGGCCGCTCCGGTCTCGTCGTCAGTCCGCTCGCCCTGGGGACGATGACCTTTGGTCATGGCGAATGGGGCGCGGACGAGGCGGCATCGCGGACGATCTTCGATGCCTATCGTGATGCCGGCGGCAATTTCGTCGACACCGCCGACATCTATTCCGGCGGCGAGAGCGAGGCGCTGGTCGGCAGGTTCATCGCCGACAGCGGCGCGCGCGATGAGGTCGTCCTTGCCACCAAGTTCGCCTTCAACAGCTCGGCGAGCCCGCTGACGGCAACGCGGGCCGGCGGTGGCAACCCGAACGCAGGCGGGGCTGGCGCCAAGAACATCCACCGCGCGCTCGATGCCTCGCTCAAGCGGCTGGGCACCGACTACGTCGACCTGTACTGGATGCACATCTGGGACGGCGTGACCCCCATCGAGGAGATCGTCCAGACGCTTGGCGACCTCGTGCGTGCCGGCAAGATCCGCTATTACGGCCTGTCCGACATGCCGGCGTGGCTGGCGATGAAGGCCGCGACGATCGCGGCCGAGCGGCGTGTGCCCGGGCCGATCGCGATGCAGCTCGAATATTCGCTCGTCGCGCGCGACGTGGAGAGCGAGCATTTTCCGGCTGCGCGGGAAGGCGGCATGGGCGTGATGCCGTGGAGCCCTCTGGCGGGCGGCTTCCTGTCCGGCAAGTACCAGCGTGGAAACACCGCCAACACCGGCCGGCTGAGCGGCGCCAACCCGTTCGGCGACAGCAAGTTTGTCGATCGCAACTGGGACATTCTCGACGTGTTGAAGGCGGTTTCCGCCGAACTCGATCGCCCGATGGCGCAGGTCGCGCTCGCCTGGACGCTGGCACGGAACAAGGTCGCCTCGACCTTGATCGGCGCGAGCAAGGTGTCGCAGCTCGACAGCAACATCGCTGCGACCGATCTCCGGCTGAGCGACGATCAGATGGAGCGTCTCGATAAGGCAAGCGCGCCAGTGTCCGGGTTCAGTTCCGGACTGGCGGCGCCGCTTATCCGGCGCATGGTCTTCGGCGGCCACGACGTGATTGCATGGGGCGAGTGACGAACAGGGGCGTGGCGATCATCCCTGCGCAAGCCGTCCCGCTGCGCCGGTAGACGGGTTGATCTGACTGTCCGCTGCCTGCGGATCCCATCCGAAAGCGCACCCTCCGGCCATCATGAGACCATCTGCGGAACGAGAGCCTCCTCAAGCCAGTCGATGAACACGCGAAGCCGCGCCGGCACGATCCGGGTGCGCGGATAAAGCAACGAGATCGGCAGGGGCGGCGGCCGGTACGCGCGCAGCACCTCGACCATCGCCCCCGTCCGCAGGTCGTCGGCAAAGCGGATCAGCGGCAGCTGCACCAGCCCGAAGCCGAGCTGCGCGAAGGTGGCGCAGCTGTCGGCGCTGGAGGCGCTCACCCGCACCGGCAACAGGTATTCCCGCGTTCGACCGTCGATCGTCAACTCAAGCGGCAGCACCGCGCCGGTTCGCGAGGAAACGAACCCGACCATCTCGTGTCCGTCCAGCTCGTCCGGCGAGCGCGGCTCGCCATGCCGCGCGAGATAGTCGAGGCTCGCACACGTGATCTCCGGCAGCGTGCCGAGCCGGCGCACCATGAGGTCGCCCTGACCGGTTTCTCCGCCCCGGATCACGCAATCGACACCCTCGCCGACGAGGTTTACCAGACGGTCGCCCTCGCTGAGATGGAACTGCAGCCCGGGATGTTTGGCGAGAAAGCCGGGAATGGCGGGGAGCAGCCAGGTGCGGGCGAACTGCGCGCTGGTATTCACCCGCAGCACGCCCGTGGCGACGCGGCCTTGCAACGTCACCTCAACCGCGTCCATCTCTGCCAGCACGGCGACGCAATGGCGATAATAGCCTTCGCCCTCGTCGGTCGGCCCGACGTGACGCGTGGACCGGCGCAGCAGCGTGGTGCCGAGTGCCGCTTCCAGCGCCTTTATGCCTGCCGTGGCGCTCGACCGGGGCAGGCTGAGGTCGGAGGCGGCGGCGCGGAAACTGCGCCGCTCCACCACCCGTACGAAGAGCCGCATCGCGGAAAGCCGGTCCATCCGCATTGTTCGCCTCGATTGAATGGTGATGGCAAGGACAATGCGATTGTCCGCAACAGGCTGAACAGCCAACTTGCCCTGACCAGAAAGGGAGACCATCCGATGAGCCAGACCCATGAGACCCTCGCCCTGATCACCGGCGGAAGCCGTGGCCTCGGCCGCAGCATGGCCGAACATCTCGCCCGCGCCGGCGCGGACGTGATCATCACCTGGCGTGCCCAGCAGGAGGAGGCGGACGCGGTCGTGCGCAGCGTCGAGGCCGCTGGCCGCCGTGCCGTTGCCCTTCAACTCGACGCAGGCGATGTCGCGACCTTCCCTGCCTTCGCCGAACGCCTGGCCGAGACGCTCGACCGGCAGTGGGGGCGCACGACCTTCGACGTGCTGGTCAACAATGCGGGCACCAGCCTGCACAACTCGATCGCCGAGACGACCGAGGAGGAGTTCGACACGGTCATGAAGGTGCACCTCAAAGGCCCGTATTTCCTGACGCAGCGCCTGCTGCCGCTCCTCGCGGACGGCGCCCGCATCCTGAACATCTCGACCGGCCTCGCGCGCTTCACCTTTCCCGGCTCTTCCGCCTACGCCATGATGAAGGGCGGTATCGAGGTCTTCACCCGCTACCTGGCTGCCGAGCTTGGGTCGCGCGGCATCACCGCGAACACGCTGGCGCCCGGAGCGATCGAGACGGATTTCAGCGGCGGCCTGGTGCGCGACAACCCCGACGTCAACCGCATGGTCTCGGCGAACACGGCACTCGGCCGTCCGGGCCGGGTGTCCGATATCGGTCCGATCGTCGCGGCACTCGTCTCGGCCGACAACCGCTGGATCAACGGCCAGCGGATCGAGGCCTCGGGCGGCATGCGCCTCTGAGAGCGGGCATCCGGGGCGCGAGAAACGGCTACAGGCCCAGCGCTTCGGCCCACTCTCGTGGCGGCTCGTCTGCGCAGGATGTCTACTGACATCGGAACGGATGACCAACCTCGGTTCAAGCTGTCCGCTTCAGTGGCCGCTCTCTTCGAAGCAGATGTGGTGGATGGCTCCTGCTCACGGCATCCGAGTGCCAGGATGGGTTGCTGTCAGGCAGACCCCAAGCAGGCGCCATCCGTCATGGTCTACGCCAATCCAGCCTATCTGGCCGCACGGGGGGCGCCTGCGAGAGCGCCCGGAGGCCGCGATCCTTTGGAGCCTGGGCCGGACTTCCACGAGCCAACCGTCCCGGGCCGGCTCGCGCATCATGGTGTCAGCGTTTCGAGATCGGTCTGCGCCAGGTGGTGCGAGGCGCCTTGAGTAGATCTTCAGCTTGGCGTTCGGAGTCTCGCCGCGGACAAACGGTCCGAAGCGTCGATCGCACGATCAGGTCGCCGCCGCCATGGATCACGAGCGCAGGCACATCTTGTTTCCGTTCAGTCTTTGCATCGCAGTGTCGGCAGGAAGCTTGAAGCGGTCGCAGTTCCGCGCAGACGATCATCCGCTTCCTGCCGGAACTGGTCCAAGCGACGGCTCGCTCTGTCATCCCGATACCGGGGAATTGTCTGCTCTCGACGAGCCGAGGGACGACAACGGACATCAGACGTCCAGGTTTTCGACATTGAAAGCCGGGCGATGGATCGCGGCGACGGCAAATCCAAACGCAATGCGACCGACCACGCGGCAGTCAGCAACACGCTGCGGATGCGATGGCTCTACTCTCCTGGCGGAACGGGCTGGAGGTGCCGCAGCCGGGAAAGATGCCGAAATGGCGCGAGAAGTCTCCGTAGAAGTCGAAATGAGATGCAAAGCGTGTTTCGGCGAGCATCTTCCAGCTGTTGCCGCAAACCGGGAACAGGCGTCCGGTCTCGATCGCATGGTGCCCGTCGAGCTCGAACACGCGTCGGCATCCGGGAACGGTGCCGCGATAGCGCACGGCCTGGCCGTAATCCTCGCATTGCGGCTCGAGGCCTTCAAGCTTGAACAGGCGATAGGTGGCCGAATGGAACGCAATGCCGTCAAGCAGGGCGGCAATCCGATCGTCGCCAATGCCGAGCGGGCGATCGGAGACCAGTCGGGGATCAGCAAAGCCGGCCGCTTTCGCGAGGCGATCGAAATCGCCCCAATAGAGCGCGCCGGACAGGCATTCGCCATGCATGACCGGATCGGTCAGGAGCGCCTGAGGCACCCGGCGATCGGCATAGACGTCGGAGAAGTACAGCTCGCCGCCGGGCTTCAGCAGCCGGTGGGCGGCGGCGAACACGCCAGCCTTGTCGGCGACCAGGTTGATGACGCAGTTGGAGACGATGACATCGAAGCCGCCGGCCGGCAGGTCCAGATCGCCAAGCCGTTCGATGTCGCCGGCGATGAAGCGGACGTTGGAACGGGCGAAGCCGAAGCGGTCGCGATGCCAGTCCAGGTGGCGCTCAGCGACATCGAGCTGCTCGGGCGTCGCGTCGATGCCGGTGACGCTGCCGGCCTCGCCGACCAGTTGCGCCAGGAGGTAGGCGTCCTGACCGGATCCGGAGCCGAGATCGAGGATATGCGCACTCTCGATTGCTTGCGGGACCACCAGACCGCAACCGTAATAGCGCGCCTTCACCTCGTCGTGGATGTTGGCGAGTGCCGCCCGGACCATCAGCGACGGGGGCTCCAGGGTGCAGCAGGCGTCGGTGCGCAGGTCGGAGGATTGCTTCAGGATCTGGCCGTAGTAGCTGCGGCTGTTCTCGATGTTCATCGACGGAGGCCTTTTCTCGTAGTCAGACAGGTGACCGGACTGAAATGTCTGGCAAGAGATAGGATGAGAGCCTCGAACCCGCCAACGCACCGGCCAGCCGGGCCGTCACGAAGCCGGCACATCGGCGGGACGATGCCAAAGGAGGTGAACCAGTAGGCTGCGGCAAGGCAGACAGCGACCGAAGGCGCACGGTCTTGGCGAGATCTCCAGGATCGGCATGCCAAACATCAGGTAGGCCGGAGATCGGCGCCGGCATGGCGATGAGCGCGAACACCATCGCACCGGTGGCAACGCATTGGCCCAGGCAGCGTCACCGCGTCAAGGATACGGTCGCTTCGGCGACGAGCGGGCCAAGCGAGCGGCACGCGGCGGAGGGTGTCGAGATCGGGCATTCTCAGGCGTGGCGGTCAGCCGAAGGCATCGGCCTGAAAGGCGCCAGTAGCGCACGCCAGAGCGGAACGTCGGAGAGGGCCGCAGGATCCTCGATGCCGATGGTGAGTGCCGATTGCCCCACGTCCTGCCTGAGCGTGCGATGCAGCCGGTCCCAGAGGCTGATCCCGCTCGACCAGTTGCTGTCGCGCTGCTCGCGGATCACGGAATGGTGGATGCCGTGCATGCGGGGTGTCGTCAGCACCCAGGACAGGCGGCGGTCCCACTCGCCCGGCAGGCGCAGGTTGCTGTGGTGGAACAGGATCGAGAGGGTGAAGAAGCGCTGCCACGCCTCGAGCGTATCGGGGCCGATGCCGCTCGCGCGCACCTGCACCATGCGCCATGGCAGCGAGACCAGCATGTCCACCAGGTGGAAGCGGATCGCGGTCGACAGGTCCATGTCGGGATCGATGTGATGGACCCTGTGGAAGCGCCACAGCACCGTCAGCTTGTGGGTGGCGATGTGCCAGAGATAGAAGCCGTAATCCATCGCCAGGAACGAGGCGATGCTGCCGAACAAGCCCGGCAGATGCTGTCCCAGACCGCGCCGGTGGGCGACGTTGCCGCGGGCGATCCACCGCGTCACCGGGGTCTCGACCAGCGACACCACGGCCGCCGACATCGCCCCCATCGCGGCGTTGCGAAGATCGCGCCGCAGCGAGGGGCGGGTCTGGCGGCGCAGCGGATGACTGCGCTCGCCGGCAAGCATGCCGACGACGGCGAGAAGACAGGCGCCGGTGACCAGAGTGTTCGCCTTGAGCTGCATCGCCCGCGACGATGCCCGATGGGCGGTGCAGCGTCGAGCCGCTATGCTGGTCCGCATGATCCCGCGTCTTTCCGTCTTCGCCCGGTTTCCGACGCCGGGCATGGCCAAGACGCGACTGATCCCGGCCATCGGGGCGGATGCGGCGGCGCGCGTGCATCGGTGTCTGGTCGAGCGGACAGTGGCGACCGCCCGCGACAGCGGTCTGGCGTTCGAGGTGCGGGTGACGGGCGCGCCCAGGGCGGCCTTCGCCGGATGGCTCGGGGAGGATGTGGCGCTCGTCGAGCAGGGCGACGGAGACCTGGGCGCCCGGCTGGCCCGTGTGCCGGCGCCGGCGATCCTGATCGGCAGTGACGCGCCCGGATTGACCGCGACCCTGCTAGCGACGGCGGCGGCGGCACTGTCGACGCATCGGGCGGTGATCGGGCCGGCACTGGACGGTGGCTACACCCTGCTCGGATTTCGCGAGCCGATCCGGTTCGCGTTCGAGGACATGGCCTGGAGCACGGAGAGGGTGTTCGAGGAGACGATGCGCCGGTTCGCCGCATACGGGATCGAGCCGCTGGTGCTGCCGGCGCTGGGCGACATCGATCGGCCGGAGGATCTGGCGGCCTGTCCGGAACTCCGCTGGTGAGCCGGGTCGCGCTCGTGATGCCGATGCTCGACGAGGAGGACGCGGCCTGCCGCGCCTGATCCGGAGGCTGGCCGCGTCGCATCCGGCACCGTCGGAGGTCGTCGCGGTCGGTGGCGGCAGCCTTGACCGGCGCGTCCTGGCGACCGGCGGCAGATGCGATCCCGGCCGGATGGTGCGGGCGAACTGGATCTGTTCCAAGGCCGGGATGATGTGGGCCGCCAGCACGCGCGGCCGGGTGGGACGGCAATATCCCTCCATCCGGCAGGCAGGCTCCACCAGGCGCAACCGATCGGTCGCGGTCGGCGTATGGCGTCGGTGCAGGAACGCTTTGACCTCGTGGTGATCGGCGCAGGATCGGCAGGCCTGACAGCGGCCGGCGGTGCAGCGATGTTCGGCCTCAGGGTGGCGCTGATCGAGGCCGGCACCATGGGCGGTGATTGCCTCAGCACCGGTTGCGTCCCGTCCAAGGCGCTGATCGCGTCCGCGGCGCGGGCCAGGGCCGGGCGAGTGGCGGAGCGGCTTGGGGTGACACTCGGGGAGCCGGTGATCGACTTCACGGCGGTGCGCGCGCATGTCGCGCGAACGATCGAGCAGATCGCGCCGCACGATTCCGCCGAGCGGTTCGAGGCGATGGGCGTGGAGGTCATCCGCCATCGGGCCCGGTTTCTCGACCGATCGACCGTGCAGGCGGGCAATCGACGGCTGCGTGCCAGCCGGTTCGTGATCGCCACCGGCTCCCGCCCGGCACTTCCGCCGATCGAGGGACTGGCCGAGGCGACTCCGCTGACCAACGAGACGGTGTTCGGGCTCGAGACGCTGCCCTCGCACCTGATCGTGCTGGGCGGCGGGGCGATCGGCATGGAGATGGCGCAGGCGTTCCGCAGGCTCGGCGCGGCGGTGACGGTGATCGAAGCCGGCGCGCCGTTGGGGCGGGAGGACCGGTCCGCGGCGGCGGTGGTCGTGCAGCAGCTGCGCCAGGAGGGGATCGGGTTTGTCCATGCGGATGCGATCCGGGTCGAGCGGACCGATGCGGTGACGGTGTGGTGCGGCGATGGCGGGATCGTCGTCGGCAGCCATCTGCTGGTGGCAGCCGGTCGGACGCCCGACCTCGAGGCGCTCGACCTGGCGGCGGCGGGTGTCGATGCCGGGTCCGACGGCATCCTGGTCGACGACAGACGGCGCACCAGCAACCGACGGATCTACGCGATCGGCGATTGCCGGGTCGGGCCGCGCTTCACCCATGTGGCCGGTTACGAGGGGTCGCTGGTGGCGGTCGACGTGGCGCTGGGGATACCGGGCAAGGTCGACTGGCGCGCCCTGCCCCGGGTCACCTACACCGATCCCGAGCTGGCGCAGATCGGCCTTACGGAAGCCGAGGCGGAGGCGCTGCACGGCCGTATCCAGGTGACCCGTGAGGAGTTCGCACATAACGACCGCGCGGTGACCGAGGGCGACACGCTGGGCTTCCTGAAACTGATCCGGCATCGGGGCAAAGTGATCGGCGTCACCATCGTCGGCACGCGGGCCGGCGAGCTGCTGCTGCCCTGGGCGCAGGTCATCACCGGCAGGCCGTCGAGCTTCGCGCTGGGATCGGCCGTGATCGCCTATCCGACACGCAGCGAGATCGCCAAGGCGGCAGCCTTCTCGGCCTGGCAGCCGACGGTGTTCGGTCGCTGGCCCAGGCGCTGGGCACGGCTGCTGGCGAGGACGAGATCGTGGCGGGGATGAACCGTACCCTGTTGAGGCCAGGCGGACCGCCCGGGCCGTCGCCGTTCTCGGTGGATGCGGATCTGCTTCCCGCGACCAAGTTCGTCGATCCGGCCCGGACCGCGTCGGGGGAGCCGCGGGCCACGGTTCCGCTGCTTGGGCTCGAGACGCTCTGGTTCAACACCGGCACGCTCTGCAACCTCGCCTGCGTCAACTGCTATATCGAAAGCACGCCGACCAACGATGCGCTGGCCTATCTGACCACGGACGAGGTGGCGCGGTTCCTGGCCGAGATCGCGCGGACGGGCCTCGGCACCCGCGAGATCGGCTTCACCGGCGGCGAGCCCTTCATGAACCGCGAGATCATCGCCATGCTGGATCTGGCGCTCGGATGCGGCCATGCGGTGCTGGTGCTGACCAATGCGATGAAGCCGATGCGACGGCACGACGTCGCCCTGCTGGCGCTGCAGGCACGGTATGCCGAGCGGCTGGCGATGCGGGTCAGCCTCGACCATTACACCCAGGCGGTGCACGAGGCGGAACGCGGGCCGGGCAGTTGGGCGGTGGCGCTCGACGGATTGCGCTGGCTCTCGGTCAACGGGTTCCGGTCATCGGTGGCCGGCCGGCATCTGCGGCTGGAGCACGATGCCGTCGCCCGGGCCGGGTATGCCGCGATGTTCGCGCAGGAGGGCATCGGGATCGACGCCCGCGACCCGGCACAGCTGGTGCTGTTTCCGGAGATGGACGCCTCCGCCGACGTGCCGGAGATCACCACCGCCTGCTGGGGCCTGCTCGGCCGGTCGCCGGCATCGGTGATGTGCGCCGGAAGCCGGATGGTGGTGCATCGGCGCGGCGAGCCGGAAGCGCGCGTCGTCGCCTGTACGCTGATCCCGTACGATCCGGGGTTCGACCTCGGCGCCACGCTTGCCGATGCAGCGCGGCCGGTGGCGCTCAATCATCCGCATTGCGCCCGCTTCTGCGTTCTGGGCGGCGCGAGCTGTTCTGGTTGAAGGACGGCGTTATGCAATCGGTGATGCCGACGCGCTGTGTCTCAGATGTATGCGTCCGGCCTCGACACGCTGACGTCGCGACCCACGTAGCGTGCAGCGGGATGACTGCCAGCAGGCGCTGTCACGTTGTTCAAGGTCGGCGACCACCGGGTAGTGTCTCAGTTTGAATTATGTTGGCGGACCAGCGGTCAGCCGGGTTCCGGATAACCCTACGTAGTGGCGGGAACGACCAACAAAACCGGTCATGTGAAACAGGTCGACAGGGGCTACCCTCTGAAGCCGAACGAGTCGTTAAAAAGACCGCTTCATAAACATTCAATTTGTCAAGAGTTAATAGCTTGGAAGCGTTCAACTTTTGTGACAGCACGCTAGTATAATGTCTTGAAGCTGTCTTTCAGAGGTGTTTTATTTCGATAACTTATGTTTTCAAGCAACAAAATAAAGTAGCTAAAGCTTTGCAGGGATTGTTTTTTGCAAAAGTTAGACGAGTTCTCTTAAGGCCACTAACCCGTTGATAACGCTAACTCATTGATTTTTTTGCTTTTTGCCTTGCAAACCACTATGACTAATAGCACCGTAGGTGCTGCGAATGTACCCGCGTGTTTACAGATTGGGATCTGATGGATGCCTAAGAGCCCAGGGGGCGAGAGCTGACCCGCTGATCTGATCGGTGCCGCTGTCATGGTGGCGCGGATCGCGACAGGTGAGGTTGAGGAAGAGACGCGCAAGCCGTCGAGCAAGGTCCGTAGTGGGCTGGCTGGGGCGAAGGCGCGGGCAGAGAAGATGAGCGCGGAAGATCGCAGCACGGTAGCTCAGAAGGCTGCCGGGGCGCGTTGGGGCTGGCAATAGCTAGTTTCAGGGATCTGAGCCACCCTTTAGGAGAGAACCATGACTAACGAAGAGAATCTTGAGACAACGGTATCTTTCCTGGTCAATAGGCGTTTTCCAGAGGCCGCCGTCCAAGCCGTTTCGGTCATTCAAGATGTGGACAATGAGGGGCAGAAGATCCTCCGAGTTACCGTCGTTTTCAGTCGGCATTTTGGAAGTCTTAGCCGTCACAGCATGTTAGCGCTTATCGGAAGCCTTCATAATGATCTCATTGAGGGCGGAATTAGAGACTATCCGCTTATCAGGTTTGTTTCGGAAAATGATGCAACGAAATTAACTCGTGAATTCGCTTGATCTGATTGCTGCCGCTAAAATTTCTCTGACGGCGGCTGGAGGATCACCTTCTGACGCCTGCCTTCAACGAGCCATCAGCACCGCGTATTATGCCCTCTTCCACTGCTTAGCACGTGATTGTGCGGATCTTTTAATTGGAGCTGACGCCGCGTCCCGCAGCGATGCGGCCTGGAAACAAGTTTACCGCGCGCTCCAGCATGGGTTTGCCCGCGGGCAATGCCAGAAGACTAAAAGTAAGGGCTTTCCAAATACGATCGTAGAATTTGCGCATAGTTTTGCAAACTTACAAATAAAGCGGGAGGAAGCAGACTACGATCCATTTGCTCGATTTGTAGAATCGGAGGTGACGGCAGACATTGATACTGCTGAACTAGCAATTCAGAACTATGCAGGGGCCAATGAGAAAGATAGAAGGGCTTTCTGTGTCTGGGTGCTTCTGAAACAAAGAGAAAAACAACAAGATTCATAACTACTATAATGCTTGCTAACTGCCGAATATGCAGTTAAGATAGGATCTCTCGCTAAACGTGTCCAGATTCTCTCGATGCTCTGCGAGGGCAACTCCATGCGGTCGATCAGCCGGGTGGTGGACGTGTCCATCAACACCATCTCGGCCTTGCTAGTGGACGCTGGGCAGGCCTGCGCTGCCCACCACGACGCCAGGGTTATCGGCGTGAAGGCGAAGCGGGTCCAGTGCGACGAAATCTGGTCGTTCTGCTACGCCAAGGACAAGAACGTCGCCGCGGCGAAGGCCGCTCTGGAAGAGGCTGCCGACGTGTAGACGTGGATCGCGATCGAGGCGGACTCCATGCTGATCGTCTCCTACCTCGTGGGCGGTCATGACGCTGGCTATGCAAACGAATTCATTGACGACGTGGCGGCTCGTCTCGCTAACCGCGTGCAACTCACCACCGACGGCCACAAGGCTTACCTGGACGCCGTAGAAGGCGCATTCGGTAGCGACATGGACTATGTCATGCTGATCAAGCTGTATGGCCCGACGGTCGGCGGTGCCGGGCGCTACAGCCCTGCCAAATGCACCGGCATCGTGAAGCATTGGATCGAGGGCAAGCCTGACAGGAGCCACGTCAGCACCAGCTACGTGGAACGTCAGAACCTCACCATGCGCATGTCGATGCGGCGGTTCACGCGCCTGACGAAGGCGTTCTCGAAGAAGGCTGAGAACCACGCTCACGCGCTGGCCCTCTACTTCACCTTCTACAACTTCGTCCGGATGCATAAGAGCCTCCGTTGCACCCCCGCCATAGCAGTCGGCCTGACCGCCAAGCTGTGGACGATGGAGGATGTAGTTGCGCTGATCGACGCGCGGGCTGAGGCGCCGAAGGTTCGCGGTCCTTACAAAACGAAGGCTCGGCTCGCGGCAGAAAATTCAAACTGAGACACTACCGACCACCGACCCGACGATGCGCGGCCGACCGCTCGGGCGACCCGACCGCTGCATCTACCGCTCGCGCCGCCCTGACGGCCGGTGCGAGGTTTCGGCCCGGTTGCCGAGGTGGCGGCGCTGCCGGTGCCTGACGTCGGGCAGGGTGTCGCGCCGTGGCAGCGCAGGCTGTCGGTGACAAGGCAGCGCGGTTCGTGTTGCAGGCGGCATTGCAGAGGCTCCGCCCCAGGCTGTCGAGCACGACGCCGTGCTGGTCGACGGCCCACCACGGATGGGGCACCTCGTCGATCCGACCGTGTGGCACCAGCGCCGAACGCTCAGCCAGCAGCAGCCTGATGTCGCGCAGGCTCGAGCCGAACCCGTGGTGGAACCGAACCGCGCGGCTGACGGTGTCACCAGGCAGGCGGTGGTCGTGAGGCATCCCAAATGGCTGGCTCATGCCCGTCAGCGGCCACGTTCGGCGAAGGCGCGATAGGCGCCGGTGCAGAGCGTGCGCCACATCCGCGCATCGAAGCGCTGCGCGTCCTCGTGCGGCTGGTCGGAATAGCCGCGCAGCAGGTTCGGCGCGACCCACTCGACCGCGCCGGGCGGACGGCCCTCGATCATGCGGGTGACCCAGAACAGCTTGTTGGGCCCCTTGCGGCCGAGTGCGTGGAAGATGGCGAACATCTGGTGGAGGTCGGAGACCGGCTTCGGGTCCTTGTAGACCCAGATCTTCTCGCCGTCCTCGAGGTCCTCGATCGTCTTGCGCACCAGATAGGCGACCTTCCGCTCGTTGGCGGCGAGCGCCTCCGCCTCGGTGCCGTCGGCCGGACCCTTCCAGGTGTGGAAGCCGTAATGGCTGGTCCGGTCGGTCATGTAGAACTCCTCGAACTCGTCGCCCTGGCCGTCCGGGCGGATGATCCGTCCGCGCGTCACCCGGGCCGACAGCGAGCCCGGCGCGCCCAGGCCGGCGAAGTCGGTCTCCAGCAGACGCAGCAGATCCAGCCGGCTGTCGAAGCCGGCGAAGCGGAACAGGCCGAGCGGCTCGGCGCCGAAGAGGCGCTGCACGAAGCCGAGCTCGCAGTCGATGCCGAGGCTGGCGAAGCAGGCCATCAGCTCGGCCATCGGCGGGATCGCGACCGGCGTCGCCTCCGGCCCGATCTCCAGCGCCGCCGCCTCCAGACGGCAGGCGAGCGAGCGGTCCGGCGGATCGAACGACAGCTCGAAGCGGGGCGACAGACCCTGCAGGCACTCGGCCGGGAGCCAGATGTCGCGCCGCTCGGCGGCGGGAAGGTGCGGCTCCATCGCGAAGCTGGCGAGCTCCCAGCCATCCAGGCTGACGGTCGCGCGACGTGCCCGCTCGACCATCCCGAGCTCGAGCGACAGGCGCAGCACGCTCGGCCGATACGGCAGCTCGAACGGCAGCGACGCGCCGTATCCCGTCATGTGATAGCGGCCCTCGATCCTGAGCCACCCCCGGACGAGCCGGTCGACGCCGCCGTCGCCCGGATGCAGCCCGGGCGGCGCCACCGCAACCAGCCGCACCGGGGCCGGCGCCAGCGTGGGGCGGCGTCCGGGGTCGCTCGGCGCCGGCGCGCGGCGGGAGGCGCATGGCCGTGGCGGCAGCAACGGCTCGGTCTGCGCCAGGATCACGCCGTTGAGCAGGCCGTAGCCGGTCAGGTCGTGATCCATCCGGTCCTGCGGCCAGCCGGCACGCCGCTCGCCGTAGGCGGCGACCCGGTCGAGCATCGCCTGGCCCAGCGCATGCAGCATGCTGCCCAGCAGCCGGCCTGCCTCGTCGATGTACCAGACCGTCCTGAGCCTATCGACATGCGACAGATCCACCACCAGCAGCGGCGCGAAGCCGGTGAAGGCGAGCGGCGCCGTCCAGCCGGGATGCAGTGCCGCGATCGGGGTGCCGTCCGCATGCCGGACCGGCTGGACGCCGCCGGACGCGTCGCGGACCAGCAGGCTGCCAGCCGATGCCAGCAGCGGATCGAGCACGATGTCGGCCATGTAGGCCTGGTCGAGCCGCACCGCACGGCCCTGCTCGTGCACCTCGACCGGTCCGCCGGCCAGGATATGGCCGCGCAGCGCCGCGATGGCGGCTGCGGGCAGCAGGTCGGCCCGCTGCCCGAGCAGCCGCCCCTCCCCGTCGGCGAACCAGCTCTGCCGACCGCCCTCGTCCTCGAGGTCGAACAGATGCAGCTCTGCCGTGATCGGCCGCGCGCCGAGCGGGCGCCATCTGGCCGGGAGCGCTCCGATCGGCGTGCCGTCCGACCAGAAGCGTGGCCGGTCCGGAGGCTGGCGCGTCAGGCCGGGCGGGCGGCCGAACGAGGGGCGAGGCGGCAGCGACATGCACACCTGCTTCAGGTCGAATGGCGGGCCGTCAGGCCACCGGACGTCATCCGCGCCTCTGCGAGCCGCAGCAGCCCATCGATCATGATGTCGACATCGCGGTTCCGCGTCCGGTGGTTGACGATCGCGGCCCGGATCGCGCGCCGTCCGTCGATGATGGTGGTGGACGGCACCGCGATCCCGGACTCGTGCAGGTCCTTCACCAGCTCGGCGTTGAGATGGTCGAGGTCGGGGCCGCCCCGGCAGACCCGGAAGCAGACGATGTTGAGCGGCACCGGCGCCAGCAGCTCCAGTGCCGGCTCCGCCTCGACGCGGGCTGCCAGATGGCGGGCCACCGCGCAGCACTGGTCGACCATCTCGCCCATGCGGTCGGCGCCGTAGGTGGCCAGCGTCATCCAGACCTTCAGCGCCCGGAAGCCGCGCGACAAATCGGGCCCGAAGTCGCAGGGCCAGGGCGCGTTGCCGGCTGCACCCCGATCCTCGCGGCTGAGATAGGCGAGCGTCTGCGCGAACGCGGCGGCCTGTGCTGCCGCGTCGCGGACCACCACGCAGCCGGCGTCGTAGGGCACCTGCGCCCATTTGTGGAAGTCGAACGCCAGGCTGTCGGCGCGCTCGATGCCCCGCAGCGCCGGCTTCAGCGAGGGCGACAGCGCCGCCAGCGCGCCGAACGCGCCGTCGACATGGAACCACAGCCGCTCGCCCGCGCAGAACGCCGCCAGGCCCGCGAGATCGTCGATGGCGCCGGTATCGACGGCTCCTGCGGTGCCGGCGACGATGAACGGCATCAGCCCGGCCGCGCGGTCGCGGGCAACCGCCTCCGCCAGCGCCGGCAGCCGCATGCGATGGTCCGCGTCCACCGGGATCATGCGCAGCGCGTCGGTGCCGAGCCCCGCCATGTCGAAGGCGCGCGGGACGCAGCCATGCGCGCTGGCCCCGGCATAGCCGACCAGGCCGAGCCCGCCGACGCCGCGTGCGCGCACCGACGGTCCGGCGGCGGCGCGGCGGGCGGCGAGCACGGCGATCATGTTGGCGGTCGACGAGCCGGTCACCAGCACGCCCGAGCTCTCGGCCGGCATGCCCACCATCTCGGCCGCCCAGCGGATCACGGTGCGCTCCAGCTCGATCGGCGCATGGTCGCGACCGCCCAGGTTGGCGTTCAGCCCGCCCGCCAGCATCTCGGCCAGCATGCCGATGCCGGTGCCGCCGCCATGCACCCAGCCCATGAAGCGCGGATGGGTGTTGCCGAGCGCGTAGGGCACGATGCGCTGCCGGAACTCCTCGTACAGCGCCGCCGGCTCGGTCGGGCCGCGCGGCAGCGGACGCCGCAGCGCCTGGCGTTCGGCGGCCGGCATCGGCTGCCAGACCGGTCCGGCGCCGTCGCCGCCCGCGTCGCCGTAGCTGGCCAGCCGGTCGATCATGTCGTCGAGCATGCGATGCCCGAGCGCCCGCATTCTGTCCCAGTCGTCGGGATCCAGGCCGGCCATTCTTGCTCCTTGAGGTATTGCGCAGGCCGGGCCCGGCTAGCGCCCCATTGCAGCCCGAAGCCGGGTCGGGAACAAGGAGGCCAGCGACAGCGATGCAGGCCGACATGTTCTTCGCGGGCTTTCACTACGAGGAAATCACCCTGGCGGGCACCCGCTACCGGCTGCGCACCGGAGGGCTCGCCGGCTGGAAGGCGGAGCCGCTGCTGCTGCTGCACGGCCAGCCGCAGACCCATGCCATGTGGCACCAGGTGGCGCCGGCGCTGGCCGACCGGTTCAGCATCGTCTGCGCCGACCTGCCGTCGCATCTGACCGGGGCCGAGCTCGCCCACGACATGCTGACGCTGATGGCCCGGCTCGGCCATCGCCGCTTCTCCGTCGCCGGCCACGATTTCGGCGCCCATGTCGCGGCCCGGCTGGCGGTCGAGGCGCCGGACCGGATCATCCGGCTGGGGCTGGTGGAGGCGGTGCCGGTGCTCGACCATGCCGGCCGCGAGGACATGGCGTTCTCGCTGGCCGGATACCGCGCCTGCTGGTTCGCCCAGCTGCATCCCAAGCCCGAGGCGCTGCTGGTCAAGGCGCCGGACGACTGGTTCGCGCTCGTCGCCCCCGACGCGGCGCGCGAGATCTTCCATCCCGAAGCCGTCGCCGACTACCTGCTGGAAGGTCCCTGGAACGAGGAGCTGCGCGGCCATGGCGCCGCCGCCGACGAGCCGATCCCCGTCCTCGACCACGAACAGCGCGCCCTGCGACGCCGGATCGCCTGTCCGGTGCTGCTGGTCTGGGGCAGCCGGGGCCGCATCGGCGGCTGGTACGATCCCCGGGCGCTGTGGCAGGACGGCATCGACGGCGAGGTGGTGGGCGGCCCGGTCGAGGCCGGACACTTCATCGCCGAGGAGGCGCCGCAGGCGCTTGCGGAGATGTTCCGGGAGTTCTTCGCACAGCCCCGCCCGGACCCGCCGACCGCGTCCGGCTGAGCCGCTTTCTGGCCGGGCGGCGCGCGGCTACGCTGCCAGCCACCCTGATTTCCGGACCGACATGCACCCCAGCTCCTCGACCCTGTCGGCCCGGCTGCTCGCCGCCCTGCTGCTGCTGACGCTCTGGCCGTTCGCCGCCGCCGCCCGCGCGGCCGACGCCGACGCACCGCCCGCCTTTCTCGACGAGATCGAGGGCAAGCCGGCGCTAGCCTGGGTCCGGGCGCACAACGCGCGCACGCTGGCCACGCTGCAGGCCGACCCCCGCTACCGCCCGCTCTACGACCAGGCCCTGTCCCTGGCGCAGGCGCGCGACCGCATCCCGGCGCCGAGCATGATCGGCGGCCGGGTCTACAACTTCTGGCAGGATTCCAGCCACGTGCGCGGCCTTTGGCGCAGCGCCACGCTCGCCAGCTACCGCACCAGGGCGCCGGCCTGGAGCACGGCGATCGATCTCGACGCGCTGGCGAAGGCCGAACACGCCAACTGGGTGTGGAAGAACGTCGATTGCGACGAGCCCGCCGACCGCCGCTGCCTGGTGCAGCTGTCGGACGGGGGCGAGGACGCGCTGACGCTGCGCGAGTTCGACCTGCCCGGCGGGCGCTTCGTGCCGAACGGCTTCAGCCTGCCTCGCGCCAAGCAGGACGTCGCCTGGGAGGATGACGACACGCTGCTGGTCGCGCGCGACTGGGGCCCGGAGGACGGCCATCCGACCGTGACGCCGTCGAGCTACGCCTTCATCGTCAAGCGGCTGCGTCGCGGCCAGACGCTCGGCCAGGCGACCGAGCTGTATCGCGGCCAGCCCACCGACGAGCTGGTGATGCCGAGCCGTCTGGTCGACGGCGACGGTCACAGCCTGGCGCTGATCACCCGGGCGGTGAGCTTCTTCGAGTTCGAGTACCGGCTGGTGACGCCACAGGGTCTGCTGCTGCTCGACCTGCCGAGAAAGGCCACGATGGAAGGGCTGGTCGCCAACCGGCTGGTGGTCAGGATCGACCAGGACTGGACGCCGAAGGCCGGCGGCACGGTCACCGCCGGCAGCCTGGTGTCGCTGGACGCATCGCACCTCGACGCGCCGCCGAGAGTGATCTTCAAGCCGACCGACACGCAGTCGCTCGACACCGTGTCGACCACCCGGGGACACGTGGTCGCAGCCCTGTACGACAAGGTGCGCGGCCAGGCCTGGACCTTCACGCCGACCCCGGACGGCTGGACTGGCCGGCGCTTGGCGCTGCCGGACGACGTCTCGATCGACGTCGCCGACAGCACCCCGCACGACGAGAACGCCTTCTTCGACGTCACCGGCTTCCTCGACCCGACCCAGCTCTGGCTTGCCGACGCGGCCACCGGCGCCGTGGCGAAGATCAAGTCGATGCCCGCCAAGTTCGATGCCGGTCCGTATGTGGTCGATCAGTTCGAGGCCGTCTCCACCGACGGCACCCGGGTCCCGTATTTCGTGGTGCATCGCCGCGACATGGCGCTGGATGGCCGCAACCCGACGCTGCTCTATGCCTATGGCGGCTTCCAGATCTCGATGACGCCGGCCTATTCCGGCGCGCTGGGCCGGCTCTGGCTCGATCGCGGCGGCGTCTATGTGCTGGCCAACATACGCGGCGGCGGCGAGTTCGGCCCGCGCTGGCACGAGGCCGGGCTGCAGACGCGGCGCCAGAACGTGTTCGACGACTTCGCCGCCGTCGGCCGCGACTTGGTCGCCCGCCGGATCACCTCGGCCGCCAGGCTCGGCATACGCGGCGGCTCCAATGGCGGGCTGCTGATGGGCGTGGAGTTCACCCAGCATCCGGAGCTGTGGCACGCGGTGGTCATCGACGTGCCGCTGCTCGACATGCTGCATTTCGAGACCATGTCGGCGGGCGCCTCCTGGGTGGGCGAATATGGCAGCGTGTCGGTGCCGGAGCAGCGCGCCTTCCTGGCGCGGATCTCGCCGCTGCAGGCCCTCAGGCGCGGGACCGCCTATCCCGAACCCTTCATCTTCACCACCACCAAGGACGACCGCGTGGGTCCGGTGCATGCGCGCCGGTTCGCCGCCCGCATGGAGGCGCTCGGCCTGCCGTTCCTGTATTTCGAGCAGACCGAGGGCGGCCATGCCGCCGGCGCCAACCTGCGCGAGAAGGCCGAGGAGCAGGCGCTCGAATTCACCTATCTGAGCCGGATGCTGATGCCATGACCGCCTGCCCCCGCGCCGCCTGGGCGCTGATCGGCGTTCTCGCCGCCAGCACCGTCCTGCCCGATGCCCGCGCACGGCAGGCGCCGCTGGCACCGACCCCGGGTGTCGCGGCGATGCGCCAGACGCTGCCGCCCGGCACCTACATCGCCGGCGCCAGCCTGCCGGACACCACGCTGATCCTGCCGCCGCCGCCGCTGCCGGGCTCGCCGGAACAGGCTGCCGACGACGCGCTGTTCCATCGGACGCGCGCGCTGCAGGGCACGCCGCGCTGGACGCTGGCGCAGAACGACGCGCGCCTCGACACCGCCTCGTTGCTGGCCGACTTCTCCTGCGCGCTCGGCTTTCCGATCGATGCGAAGACGTCGCCCGCCCTGGTGTTCCTGCTCAGCCACGCCGGCGCCGACATGGGGCCCGAGCTCGACCGCACCAAGAACCTCTGGCGCCGGCACCGCCCGTATATCGGCAACGACCTGCCGATCTGCGTGCAGCGCCGCGGCGCCCTGGACGATAATCCGTCCTATCCGTCGGGGCACACGACGCTGGAATATGGTGCCGCCCTGATCCTGGCCGAGCTGGTGCCGGACCGGGCGGCGCAGATCCTGCAGCGGGGGCGGACCTTGTCGGAAAGCCGGCTGGTCTGCGGCGTGCACTGGCTGAGCGACGTGCAGGCGGGCGTCCTGGAGGCCTCGTCGCTGGTGGCGGCCCTGCATGGCAGCGACCGGTTCCGGGGCGACCTGGAGCGCGCGCGCGCCGAGATCGCCGCCGGGCGCAGCCGCTCGCCCACCGTCGCCCCGGCCTCCGGCAGCTGCCGGATCGAGGCGGACGCCGCGGCGCACTCGCCGCTGTTCCGGCTGCAGCCCGCCACGCCCTGAGCGGAGCCCCGTCCCCGCCCGGCCGTGCTCAGCCCACCGACTCGCGGACGCGCACCCGGCGGCGCCCGAGGCTGCGCACCACCGTGTAGAAGGCCGGCGTGAACAGCAGGCCGAAGCCGGTCACGCCGAGCATGCCGAACAGCACCGCGGTGCCGAGCGACTGGCGCATCTCGGCGCCGGCACCGGTCGCCACCGCCAGCGGCAGCACGCCGAGGATGAAGGCGAACGACGTCATCAGGATCGGCCGCAGCCGGGTGCGGGCGGCGTGCACGGCGGCGGCGGCCGGATGGTTGCCCTCCGCCTCCGACTGGCGCGCGAACTCGACGATCAGGATGGCGTTCTTGGCGGCCAGCCCCACCAGCACCACGAAGCCGATCTGCGCCAGGATGTCGATCGACATGCCCCGCGCGAGCAGCCCGGTCACCGCGGCCAGCAGGCACATCGGCACGATCAGGATCACCGCGAGCGGCAGCTTCAGGCTCTCGTACTGGGCCGCCAGCACCAGGAACACGAACAGGGCGGCAGCACCGAACACCAGCAGCGTCGGCGTGCCCTTCTGCTCCTGCTGGTAGGCGAGCTCGGTCCACTCGAAGCCGAACCCGTTCGGCAGCACGCTGGAAGCGATCTGCGCCATGCGCGCGAGTGCCGTGCCGGATGCCACGCCCGGTGCGGCTGCACCCATGATCTCGGCCGCCGGATAGAGATCGTAGCGCGGCACCCGATAGGGCGCGGTGATGTTGGAGAAGCGCGCCACGGTGCCGATCGGGATCATCTGGCCGCTGGCGTTGCGGGCGCGCAGGCGGCCGATATCGTCGGTGGTGCGCCGGAACGGCTCGTCCGCCTGGGCGATCACCTCGAAGGTGCGGCCGAGGAAGTTGAAGTCATTGATGTAGGTGGAGCCGAGATAGACCTGCATCGCCTCGAACACCTCGCCCGGCGTCAGCCCGACCTTCTCCGCCTTCTCGCGGTCGATGTCGGCATAGACCGACGGGGTGCGCGTGCTGAACAGCGTGAACACGCCGGCGAAGTCCGGGTCCTTGTTGGCCGCCGCAGCCACGCTCTGCGCCGCCTTCTCCAGCTCCGCCGAACCCGCCCCCTGGCGATCCTGCACCATCATCTTGAAGCCGCCGGCGCTGCCGATGCCCTGCACCGGCGGCGGCCCGATGGTCAGGGTGAACGCACCCTGGATCACCGACAGGCGGGCCCGCAGGTCGGCCAGGATCGTGTCCGCGGTCAGGTGGCTGCGCGCGCGGTTCTCGAAGGAGTCGAACTTGGAGAAGATCGTGCCGTCGTTGGAGGCGTTGGTGAAGGTGGTGGCGTCGAGGCCGGCGAACGGCACCGCGTGCGCGACGCCCGGCGTCTGCATGATGATGGCGGTGGCCTGGCGCACGATCGCCTCGGTCCGGTCGAGCGTCGCACCCGGCGGCAGCTGCAGGATGGTGATCAGGTAGCCCTGGTCCTGCTCGGGGATGAAGCCGAGCGGCGCGCGGGAGAACTGGAACGCGGTCAGGCCGATCAGCCCGGCATAGACCAGCAGCACCAGCCCCAGCGCCTGCACCAGACGCGTGGTCAGCCTGGCATAGCCCTTCGACAGCCGGTCGAAGCCGGCATTGAACAGCCCGAACCCGCGCTGCACCAGCCGGGTCGCGATGCCCGGCCGGGCCTGGTGGCCGGCCGTATGCGCCCGCAGCAGCACCGCGCACAGCGCCGGGCTCAGCGTCAGCGACACCACGCAGGAGATGATCGTCGAGGCCGAGATGGTGACCGCGAACTGGCGGAAGAACTCGCCCGAGATGCCGGACAGGAAGGCGGCCGGCACGAACACGGCGCACAAGGTGAGCGCGATCGCGATCAGCGCGCCGCCGACCTCGTCCATGGTGCGGTGCGCGGCCTCGGGCGGCGTCATGCCAAGCGCGAGGTTGCGCTCGACGTTCTCCACCACCACGATCGCGTCGTCGACGACGATGCCCACCGCCAGCACCAGCCCGAACAGCGACAGGTTGTTGAGCGAGAAGCCGAGTGCGGCCAGCACCGCGAAGGTGCCGATCAGCGAGATCGGGATGGCGATCACCGGCACCAGCGAAGCGCGCCAGGTCTGCAGGAACAGGATCACCACCGCCACCACGAGTGCTATGGCGATGGCGATGCTCCTGACCACCTCGTGCACCGACTGGGCGATGAACTCGGTGGGATCGTAGATCACCGTCTGGGACAGGCCCGGCGGGAAGCTCTTGGACAGCGTCTTCATCGTCGCCAGCACGCTGTGCTCGACGGCAAGCGAGTTCGAGCCGGGCTGGGCGAAGATCAGCAGCGGCACCGCGCGGCCCGAGTCGAGATAGGCCGAGGTGCCGTAGTCGGCCGCACCCACCTCGACGCGGCCGACGTCGCGGATGCGGGTGACGCGGCCCTGCGTGTCGGACTTGATCAGGATGTTGCCGAACTGCTCGGGCGTCTTCAGCCGGCCCAGCGTCTGCACGTTGAGCTGGAACGCCTCGTGCGACGCCACCGGCGGCTGGTTCAGGATGCCGCCCGACACCTGCACGTTCTGCGCCCGCAGCGCCGCCACCACGTCGCCCGCGGTCATGCCGTAGGCGGCGACCTTGTCCGGATCGAGCCAGACGCGCATGGCGTAGTCGCGACCACCGAAGATCTGCACGTCGCCGACGCCAGGCAGCCGCGCCAGGCTGTCCTTCACGTAGAGCGTCGCGTAGTTCGAGATGTAGAGCTGGTCGCGCGATCCGTCGGGCGAGATCAGGTGCACCACCATCAGGATGTTGGGCGTCGCCTTCTTCACCGTAACGCCCAGGCGCTGCACGTCGTCGGGCAGGCGCGGCACCGCATCGGACACCCGGTTCTGCGTCAGCACCTGGGCGGTGTTGAGGTCGGTGCCGATGCGGAACGTCACCGTCAGGGTGAGCTTGCCGTCGCCGGTCGACTGGCTGCTCAGATAGAGCATGTTCTCGACGCCGTTGATCTGCTGCTCGAGCGGCGTCGCCACCGTCTGCGCGACCACTTCCGCGGACGCGCCCGGGTAGCTGGTGCTCACCTGCACCGTCGGCGGCACGATCTCGGGATATTGCGCGATCGGCAGCGTGACCAGCGCGCCGAGCCCGATCAGCGTGATGAACACGCTGATCACGGTGGCCAGGATCGGCCGGTCGATGAAGACGTGGGAGAGACGCATGCTCCGGCGCTCCTAGCCCTGGTCGTCGTCGGAGAGATGGATGGCGCCCGGCTGGGGCGTGACCTTCATGCCGGGCTGGGCGCGCATCAGCCCGTCGATGATCACCCGGTCAGTGGACTTGAGCCCGCTCTGCACGATGCGCAGCCCGTCGCGCAGCGCGCCCGTCCGCACGGGCCTGGGGACCACGCTGCCGTCGGCCGCCACCGTCATCACCATCTGCTGCGACTGGTCGAGCATCACCGAGGAATCCGGCACCAGCAGCACCGACGCGGCAGGCCCCATGGTCAGGCGCAGCCGCGCGAACTCGCCCGGCGCGATCGTGAGCTGGGCGTTGGGCACCGTGGCCCGGACGCGGATCGTGCCGCTGCCGCGATCGACCTGGTTGTCGATGAAGTCGAGCGTGCCGTGCGTGGTGTAGCGGTTCTCGTCGCCGAGGCTGATATCCACCGGGCTGCCGGCAGGGCCCTGCTGGCCGGAATGGGCGCGGGAGAAGGCGAGATACTCGGCCTCGCTCATGTCGAAATCCAGATGGATCGGATCGAGCGAGACCAGCGTGGTCAGCAGCGTCGTCGGCGCGCTGCCGGCGCGGCTGCCGCTCACCAGGCTGCCGATGGAGACGCGGTGATTGCTGATCCGTCCGGTGAAGGGGGCGGCGACATGGCAGTATTCGAGGTCGAGCTCGGCGTCGCGGACGGTGGCCTTCGCCTGGTCGAGCGTCGCCTGCGCCGCGCGCTGGTCGGCATCGCGCTGGTCGACATCCTGGGCGGTGCCGAAATCCGAATGCTTGAGCTGCTGGGCGCGCCAGAACTGGCTGCCGGCCAGCACCAGCCGGGCCTGCGCGCTCTGCACCTGGGCCACCGCCTGCGCCAGCCGGATCTCGTAGGGACGCGGATCGATGACGAACAGCAGGTCGCCCTTGTGCACGATCTGGCCGTCAGTGAAATGGATCTCGGTCAGCGTGCCGCCGACCTGCGCCCGAAGCTCGACGGCATCCACGGCGGAGAACTGGCCGAGAAAGCCGGTGCGCGGCGACAGGGTGCGCGCGAGCGGCGCGCTGACGGTCACCGGCGGCGGCGGCGGCAGGGCCATCGCGGCCCGGCTGGTGCCGGGACGAGACAGCGCCGCCAAACCCAGGCCGCCGGCCAGCACCAGCGCCGCCCCGCCCAGCAGCCAGGTCCGGCGCGGTCCGCGGCTGCCCGGCCCGGGCGGCGAGGACATGTCCGGGCGCTTGGCTGCCGGGGTCTCGGGCGTGCTGCTGATGTCGCTCATCGTCTTCCGCCTGCTCTTGTCCGGAGGGGGCTTTTCCATACCGGACGATATTGTATCGGATAGTATGGTATCTGGTAAACCGGCTGCAACTCCTCCATGTGGTGGAGGCCGCGGCAGCCGCGTCGGAGGGTAAAGTCTGGGTCATGGGACGTCACCGGGAGTTCGACATCGATGACGCGTTGTCGGCCGCGCTGCACGTGTTCTGGCTGAAGGGCTTCGAGGGCGCGTCCCTGACCGACCTCACCGATGCGATGGCGATCACGCGTCCGAGCCTCTATGCGGCGTTCGGCAACAAGGAGACCCTGTTCCGCAAGGCGCTCGACCGCTACCAGACGACCTGCATGGCGTTCCTGGCCTGTGCCCTGGACGAGCCGACGGCGCGTCGCGTGGTCGAGACGATGCTCTACGGCTATGCCGACGCGCAGACCGACCAAGCCCATCCGCCCGGCTGCCTCGGCACCAACGGCGCGCTGGTCTGCTCGGAGGCGGCCGATCCGGTCCGCCGGGAGCTGATCCGCCGGCGGGAAGCCAGCGAGGCCGAACTGCGCGCGCGCCTGGACCGCGCGGTCTCGGACGGCGATCTCGCCGCCGACACCGACACGATCGACCTCGCCAGCTACGTGATGACGATCGTGCACGGCATGTCGGTGCAGGCCGCGTCCGGAGCCGATCGCGAGACGCTCTATGCGGTGGTCAGGACCGCGCTGCGCGCCTGGCCGGAATGACCGTCCCGGGCGCGGGGACAGCCGGACCGGCTCAGGCGAGTGCCGCGCAGAACGACGCGATCCGGCGGCAGGCCTCGATCAGGCTCTCGTCGTCGGAGGCGATGCTGAGCCGCAGAAACGGGCTCATGCCGAACGCGCTGCCGGCGACCACCGCCACGTGCTGTTCCTCCAGCAGCGCCAGCGCGAACGCCTCGTCGCCATCGATCGGCCGGCCGCCGGCGCTGGTGCGTCCGAGGCAGCCGGCGATGCCGGGATAGGCATAGAAGGCGCCGTCCGGCATCGCGCAGCTGACGCCCGGGATCGCGCGCATCGCCTGCACCACCAGATCGCGCCGGCGCCGGTAGGTCTCGCGCATGACCGGCAGCAGCGCCTGCGGTCCATCCAGCGCCGCCGTGGCCGCCGCCTGGGCGATCGAGCACGCGCCCGAGGTGGTGTTGCCCTGCACCACCGCCATCGCCCTGATCAGCGACGCCGGGCCGCCCGCATAGCCGATGCGCCAGCCGGTCATCGCATAGCTCTTGGACACCCCCGACAGCGTCAGCACCCGGTCGCGCAGCTCCGGCACCGCGCAGGCGAGCGACGCATGCGGCGCGGTCCCGAACACCAGATGCTCGTAGATCTCGTCGCACAGGATCCAGACATCGGGATGACGCAGCAGCACCTGTCCCAGCGCCGCGAGATCCGCGTGCGAACAGACCGCCCCGGTCGGGTTGTTGGGGAAGTTCAGGATCACCCACCGGGTGCGCGGCGTGATCGCCTGCTCGAGCGTGTCCGGCCGCAGCCGGAAGCCGTCCGCCTCCAGGCACGCCGCGGTCACCGGCACCCCGCCCAGCATCTCCACGATCAGCGGGTAGCTCGCCCAGTACGGGCTCGGGATCACCACCTCGGCGCCCGGATCGAGTGTCGCCATCAGCGCGTCGAACAGGATCTGCTTGCCGCCATTGGCGACGATGATCTCGTCCGCCGCGTAGTCGAGGCGGTTCTCGCGCGAGAACTTGGCGCGCACCGCCCGCTTCAGCGCCGCGGTGCCGTCGGTCGGCGGATACTTGGTCTGCCCGGCCAGCGCCGCGTCGTGCGCGGCCTGGATGGCATGCATCGGCGTGGCGAAATCGGGCTCGCCGAGGGCCAGCGAGATCACGCGGTGGCCCTGCTCGCGCAGCCGGCGCGCCCTGGCCGACATGGCGATCGTCGCCGGCTCGGACAGCCGCGACAGACGGGCGGCGAGCTGGGGCATGTGACGTCCTTGCGAAGCCTGTCAGCTCAGGGAGGCGCAGAACCGCTGGATGCGGGTGCAGCCCTCGCGCAGGCTCTCGGTGTCGGTGGCGTACGACACGCGGAAATGGCCGGGGAACACGAAGGCCGCGCCAGGCACCGCGGCGACGCCCTGCTCCTCCAGCAGCGCGGTCACGAAGGCCTCGTCGCCCTCGATCAGGACGCCGCCGGGACTGGTCCTGCCGATGCAGCCCTGCATGGAGGGATACACGTAGAAGGCACCCTCCGGCTTGTGGCAGGCGAGGCCCGGTGCGGCGTTCAGCATCTCCACCACCAGGTCCCGGCGCGCCTGGTAGGTGCGCACCATCTCGGCGATGAAGTCCTGCGGACCCGACAGCGCCTCGAGCGCCGCCGCCTGGCTGATCGAGGACGGGTTCGACGTGGACTGGCTCTGCAGCTTGTCCATCGCCTTGATCAGCACCGCCGGCGCGCCGGCGAAGCCGATGCGCCAGCCGGTCATGGCATAGGCCTTGGAGCAGCCGTTCATCGTCACCGTGCGCGAGCGCAGCCGGGGCTCGACCTGCACGACCGTGGCGGCGCGCAGCCCGTCATAGATCAGCTTGTCGTAGATGTCGTCGGTGAAGATCCAGATGTCGGGATGGCGCAGCAGCACGTCGCAGATCGGCCGCAGATCCTCGGCCGAATAGGCGGCCCCGGTGGGGTTGTTCGGCGAGTTCAGCATGAACCACTTGGTCCGCGGCGTGATCGCCGCCTCCAGATCCTCCGCCCGCAGCCTGAAGCCGGAATTCGGCCCGCACGGGACGATCACCGGCGTGCCGTCGGCCAGCGCCACGATGTCGGGATAGGACACCCAGCAGGGCGACGGGATGATGACCTCGTCGCCCGCATCGAGCGTCGCCACCATCGCGTTGTAGATCACCTGCTTGCCGCCGGTGGAGACGATGATCTCGTCGGCGCTGTAATCCAGGCCCGAGTCCAGGCGGAACCGCGCCGCCACCGCCTGCTTCAGCGCGGGCGTGCCGGAGACGTCGGTATACTTGGTCTGCCCGGCGGCGATCGCGCGGATCGCCGCCTGCTTGACGTTCTCGGGCGTGTCGAAATCGGGCTCTCCCGCCGACAGGCTGATCACGTCGCGGCCGGCCGCCTTCAGCGCGCGCGCCTTGGTCGAGATCGCGATCGTCTGGCTCGGGCTGATCTTGTTCAGGCGGGCGGCGATGAGGTCCATGATGAGTTCTGCCAGCAGCTTCAGGTGCGGCGCCGAGGCTAGTGCGGCTGGCCGGCCGAGGAAACCGCCGCTGCGGCAAGGCTGCGTCCCGGCAGCGCGGCATGGCGCGGCATCAGCCGATCGCGAACAGGTTGCAGCCCCAGCCCGGCAGGTCGAGATAGAGCCCGGCCGCCATGATCTCGGCCCCGTCGCGCTCGTAGCGTTCCGGGCCCAGGCGGTCCGACAGGGCGATCCTCCCCTCGCCCAGCAGCATGGGCAGCCGGCATTGTCCGCGGTCGGGTCCGTAATTGGCCGCCAGCAGGTATCTCGGACCGGACCCGTCGTGCCAGAGGGCGGCCACGAAGCGCTCGTGGCTGGGATTGCCGTCCCAGGCCGCCACCGGCGCCAGCGCCTCGTAGCGCCCGTCGCACAGCGCCGGCCCTGCCAGCGCCGGCAGCAGCGCGCGGTAGAAGCCGAGCACCGCCTCGTCGACCGGCTCGTCCGGGCCGCGATCGAGATGGATGGGGATGTGGGTGCGCAGGCCCTCGAGCTGGCCCTGGTGCAGCAGGCGCAGGCCGGGTGCCGCGAGCGCCAGCAGGGCCGCCGCCCGGTGCTGCGGCCAGGCGAAGGCGGCGGCGGCGCGCGGCTCGTCGTGGTTCTCCAGGAAGCGCACCAGATGCGCCTGGCGCCCCGGCTCGGCGCTCAGGCCGTCGCGAACCCGGCCGGCATCGCCGTCGCGCAGGCCGTCATAGAGCGCCTTGTCGTAGGCGACGTCGAACCCCTCCCCGATCAGCCTGTGCTCCAGTCCCCAATAGACCTCCGCCATGAAGCGGACGCCCGGATGCAGCGCCCGCGCCGCCGCGATCGCGTCCGGCCAGAACGGCGCCACGCTGCGGCCGTCCAGCTGGGCCGCCCAGGTACGCTCGAAGACGTCCGGCAGCAGCAGCATCGCCATGTCGCAGCGCACGCCGTCGCACTGGCCTGCGACCGAGAGCAGCATCTCCGCCATCGCCGTCCGCGTTTCCGGACTGGCGTAGTCGAGCTGGATCGTGTCGGGCCAGCCGGGGAAATACGGGTCGCGTCCGTGCGCCACGATGCCGTGCGCGAGACGGAGCCAGTTCTGCGGCTGCGCCGACAGGTCCGCCTCGGTGCCGCGCACGAACAGCGACGGACGCAGGCTCGCCCAGGGATGATCGGGCGCCACGTGGTTGGGCACGAAATCCAGCATCAGCCGCAGGCCGGCCCGGTTCGCCCGCGCACGCAGCCGGGCCAGCGCCGGGTTGCCGCCGAACGCCGCCTCGGCGCCGTAGCCCGCGACCGCGAACGGCGAGCCGCAGACATCCTCTGGCGACAGGTCCGGCAGCGCCTCGCGAAAGCCCGGCTGCCAGGCGGCGGTCTCGCGCGAGATCGCCCGGCCCGCAGCACCCGTCTGCCACACCCCCAGGAACCAGAGCCAGTCGAAGCCCAGCGCGCGCAGGGCGGCCAGCGCCTCGTCCGGGACGTCGTCGAAGCCGGCCTGGCGGCCCAGCACCGTCGACATGGCGCGCATCAGCACGCGGGTGTTGATCTGGTAGAGCAGCGGGTTCAGCGGCAGCGCGTCCATGCGGGTCCCTCCACGGCGACGATATGCCGGCTCAAGGGAATCCCGCCATCGCCCGGATGCGGGCGGGTGTGGCGCCGTCCGCCCGCATGTGGCGCAGGCTCAAGACACCGTCGCGCTTGGCCAGGCGGCGTCCGGCATCGTCGCGCAGCAGGCCGTGATGCGCATAGCCGGGCTCAGGCCAGCCCATCAGCGCCTGCAGCAGCCGGTGCAGGTCGCTGCTGGGCTCGAGATCGACCCCGCGCGTGACCAGCGTCACCCCCTGCCGGGCATCGTCGTGGGTGACGCACAGGTGGTAGCTGGCCGACACCTCCTTGCGCGCCAGCACCACGTCGCCGAACAGCGCCGGCCGGCAGACGATCCGGCCTTTTGCTTCCTCCAGGCGATCGAGCGGCCCCGCCTGCCGGACGGCCTCGGCCATGTCGAGGCGCAGGGCCGGCACCTGCCCCCCGGCCAGCCGCGCCGCCCGTTCGGAGGGCTCCAGCCGACGGCAGGTGCCGGGATAGAGCGACGAGCCGTCCGGCGCCTGGTGCGGCGCCGAGCCGGAGGCCGCGATATCGGCCAGGATGTCGGCGCGGGTGCAGAAGCAGGGATAGAGCAGCCCCCGCTCCGCCAGTCCGTTCAGGGCCGCGCGGTATTCGTCCAGATGCGCCGACTGCACCCGGACCGGGCCGTCCCAGTCGAGCCCGGCCCAGGCGAGATCCTCGACGACTGCGGCAGCGAAGTCGGGCCGGCAGCGGCCGGGATCGATGTCCTCGAGTCGCAGCAGGAAGCGTCCGCCGGCCGTCCGGGCCCGGCTCCAGCCGGACAGCGCCGCATGCAGATGGCCCAGATGCAGCAGGCCGGTGGGACTGGGCGCGAACCGGGTCACGAGCGTCATCGCCGCCCCCGGCATCCCGCCGCCGACGCGGCGCTGCCGCCGCCGGGCGGCCCTCGACTTGCGAATCCCTGTCCGGCCTGCAATAAAACCAACAGGTTCTCGACGGCGCACCGCGACTGGCGTTTCGTTTGACTGAATGCCCAGGCGATGACGCGACGTCCGTGAAAGGATGCGCTCTTGTTCGACGGCGGCCCGCACGCTTCGACAATCCACCACGATGCCGCGCTCCGTCCGTCCCGCCGCCGCAGCCCCGGTGCCGAACCCGGCCGCGACGGAGCGGCCGCGGCATGAGCCACATCCAGAACCTGCAGACGCTGGTGCTGAACGCCGACATGCAGCCGATGAGCTGGGGGCCGCTGTCGGTCTGGTCCTGGCAGGATGCGCTGGTCGCGGTGCTGCAGGACCGCGTGACGCCGGTCATCAACTACGACACCGAGGTGCGGTCGGCGACGCGGTCGTTCCCGATCCCGTCGGTGGTGGCGCTGAAGCAGTATCATCGCCGCAAGCGCGTCGCCTTCACCCGCTACCACGTGTTCCTGCGCGACGGGTTCCGCTGCCAGTACTGCACCCAGGAGCTGTCGGCCAAGGAGCTGACCTTCGACCATGTGGTGCCGCGCTGCCGCGGCGGCATGACGTGCTGGAGCAATGTCGTCACCTGCTGCCAGCGCGACAACCTGCGCAAGGGCAGCCAGTCGCTGAAGCAAAGCGGCATGCAGCTGCTGCGCAAGCCCTTCGAGCCGTCGCCGCGCCAGGTCGACGAGGCCGCCAAGCGGCATGCGCCGCGCGACAACCTGCACAAGACCTGGCTCGACTTCCTGTATTGGGACGCAAGCCTCGACGCCTGATCTGCAGGCGCGGCCCGGCGTCGGCGGCTCCCGCATCCCGTCACCCCCGGACGCCGACCCGGTAGCCGCCGGGCAGATGCGCCAGGGCCCCTGCCAGCACCTCCTGCACGCCCGACACCACGATCTGCACGCCGATGCACAGCAGGATCAGCGCCACCAGCCGGGTGACGATCCGGGCACCCGACCGGCCCAGCATCCGCACCAGACGCGGCGCGCTCGCATAGGCGATCCAGACCAGCAGGCAGACCAGGGCGGCCGCCAGGCAGGTGCCGACGGTGAACTCGATCCGGTTCAGCAGCCCGCCCTGTTCCGGACGCTCGGCGCCCAGTGCGATCGCCACCGAGATGCTGCCCGGCCCGACGGTGAACGGCATGGTCAGCGGGAAGAACGCGGTCGAGGACACATCGGCCGCCGCCGTGCGCCCCTCCTGGCTCGCCTGCCGCTCCTTGTTGGCCTCCTGGGCTTCCGGCGCCTGCAGCAGCCCCCACGCCCGCACCGCCACCACCAGCCCGCCGGCGATGCGCAGCGCGCCGATGGTGATGCCGAAGAAGGCCAGCAGCGTGCTGCCGATCCAGAGCGACACCAGCAGGATCAGGAACCCGTAGAGCGCCACCTTGCGCGCCAGCATCTGCCGTTCGGCGGCACTGCGGCCGTCGGTCACCTCGGCGAAGATCAGCGACGCGCCGAGCGGGTTGACGATCGAGAACAGGGCCGGGAACGCCAGCAGGAACGCGCCCGACACGCTGGCGAAGTTGGCGGTCTCGGCGCTCAGCATGTCGTTGGTTGCTCCGGATGCGGGATCGGCTGCCGGCGGCGCGGCTCTACGGACGCGGGGATGCGGGTGGGATCGCCCGGCTGGGAAGCGGGCCATGGAGTCGCAATACTGTGTCGAGATCCGCCTTCGGACGCAACAAACCGGCTGCCTTGCCCCACGCGGGAGGCGGCGACCGCCAGCCCCACCCCGGCAAGCCGGCCTGAACCGTATGGGGCTTGCGTCGAGTCCGATGCTGCCCTACATGCTCCGCCACTGGCCATGTCCTGTTCGTCTAGAGGCCTAGGACACCGCCCTCTCACGGCGGTAACAGGGGTTCGAATCCCCTACGGGACGCCATTGAATTCGTTCAGTTTCTCACTGTGTTAGAGCGTGATAATATGGTCCAAATGGACCATTATCTGGCGTGATCCGCTGCAATTTTGTAGTTACCGCGTGAATAGAGACAGCGAATGTGGCTCCCTCATGTGTTCTCGCTTGGGGTCACAATGATGGGTAGCCTCACACTCTTTGTTCTGACTTACACCACAGGATCGCTTCCTGCGTCGTTTTTGCGTGACATTTGGCCGGATCGATCGGACACGTTTTATGTCCGGGGCAGCTTTTTATTGACGATCCTCTTGGGTGCTATAGCCGCTACGTTTTTAAGCGCGCCGACTACTTTTCAGCAAGCTTACTTCGCTGGTTTAACATGGCCAGCTCTTCTTCCCCGTGGTGTGCGCCAAACGGCGGCACGGGCAGTCGCCCCGCCTAAACCACGATCTTCCGTTAAGAAGAATGCGGGCAAGCGATAATGGAGCTCCAGGAATTTAACCTGTTTTTCTGGTTATTCATGTCAGGCGTCAGCTTGGCCACAGCTGTGGCCACGGTTTTCGCTAGGGCTGCAACTCCCCAGTCAATCCAAAAGAACTTCGCCCGTCAGAAGTGGCTCTGGTCAAGTATCATTTTCCTGTTCGGGATCTGGAGCCTATTAGGAGCAGCTGTAAGTTTGCATACGCGACAGGGTGCAAACACGGGTAGCCTTCAGGAGCTTTTTGAATTCCATGTCCGGGATCAATGCGATAGCGCTATAAAAAATCCGGATGGCTCTTGGTATCTCACTAGACCTATGACTATTAAAGGAATTCGTTTGGAAGGTAATACGTACACGCCGAACGCCATCGTGATCGACAACATCGATATGTATGCGGTGATTGAGAAAGAGTGCGGGAGCTTACGCTAAGACCGATGCTCGGCCTGCTTCTGAGTTTTTACAGAAAACTTTAAGCTTTGCATGCCTGAAACAATATGTAGGGGCGTGACTCGATTTAGCTGAACAGCATCAGCGTAACTTTTCGTCCCAAACCACCTTTTGTTCTTGTTCCGTTCTCTCGTCTATTTTCTTGCGTTATGTCGCCCCAGTGAACAGCCTCCATCGAGTGATCCAGTTGAAATCTTAGTTCAACCTCATGCTGAGCGTCGGGGCTGATCCGGCCGGACCTGGCGGAGTTGCAGGCAATCGCATCCTCGACAGGATGACCTTAGGTGCCGGAGGCCGGTAACCCAGCGAGATGTGCGGGCGCACCGTGTTGTAGTGCACCCGCCATTGTCAAACACCGCCGGCCAGACGCCGAAATCGGGTTCTGGACAGGAGCCAAAGCGAGCAGAAGCATGCCAAGGCAATCATGGTCTTCGTAAGGTCGCAGGAGGAAGCGGCGGAGGCAGAGAGGCCATTCGACAGGGCAGTTGAGGCTGAGGCATTGGCGCGTCTGTCTGCGCAGGACCGCGCCGATCGTGACCGCCTAGGGTCTTGACCTATAACCAGTAGCTGATGGCGGCGGCGAGATAGACGGTGCTGGCGAAGTTGGCAGCGTGCTTGTCGTAGCGCCTAGCGATACGGCGGTCAGTCCGCTTCGCGGCCCGACCCTTCAGGCGGCAGAACATGCGCTCGATGGCATTTCGACCACGGTAGAGGACGAGGCTGAAGCAGTTTCTCCAGATGCGGGTGCGCTTGGGCCGGATGTTCGGAACAGTGCCTTGCATTTCGATCTGCTGGCGAACGACGTTGGTGTCGTAGGCGCGGTCCGCCATGACCAGGGTCTTGCGCGGCAGGCCCTGCAGCAGAGCCTCGGCCGCCCGACAATCTGCTGCCTAGCGCCGGTGAACGAGAGGGCGATCGGACGGCCTACCACATCGGGCAGGCCGTAGATCTTGGCGAGCTGCCAGAGGCTGAGCGAGGTTTGTGCTACTGCCCCGCCATTGGATCGTGGAACGATTCTTTGCTTGGGCCACACGCTGCCGTCGGCTGGTCAAGAACTACGAACGCTACGCCTCAACTCTGACTGGCTTCCAGGCCATCGCCTTCGTCGGATACATGCTCAAGCACGTGGCCGACCTCAGCCAAATGCACAACACGCTCTAGGCCAAATCCACCTTAACTCCGAATACGGCCCACTGTTACTTTTAAAATTCTCGCGCTCATATCACAATTGTTATCTACTGTTACAGATAGCAACTCGACCCTTTGCAATTTCACGATACCAGCTGCAACAAAACTCCGAATGACTGCTGAAACGGCTTATGCGACGTTGCCATAACGCTAAGGAGAAACAGCGCTGCCACGTTTCCAAAGGCCAGAGGCTATCTGCGAAAGGCTGGCAATCCAGCCGCCGCATAAAGGTACCGTCGCAGTAGCACTGGTTACATACGTCTCAGGTCATCATCAGCCACATGCCGCCGGCGATGACAACGGTTGCGGCCGTCGCGACGCCACGGAAAACGAGGGTACCCGTATCGCGGGTGGGAAGTGTAGGCAGTTTGGTGGAGGTCGGCACGATGAACATTCCAGTCAAAAGAAGCAGCTAGCCCGCTTCGGTGGCCACCAATTGGGTGCAATGGGCCAGCGGGTCGAGAGCAGCATTTGCATAGCTCCTGCGCAGCGATCGCCCATATTTATGGCAACTTTGTCTGGAGTCGGGCGCCGGTCAGGCGCGGCAGCTGCCGATGACCTGCCTGGCCTGCCGCGGCCCGGCCGCATCCGCCTCGCCGGTCGCGGGCCGGGCGTCGGGGAAAAGACGCCCGGCGCCGCCCGTCCGCGCAGTTCCCAGACGGACTGGCGCCGGCGCCGGCAGCCGCCGCGCGCGGCGCACGGCGATGGCCTCGGTCGCGGCGGATGCCGACGGGCCGCCGGTCCGTGATCAGCGAGGCCGACATCGTCGACGGCTACCGGTGGCTGCTGGGCCGGCTGCCGTCGGCCGAGGAGATCGCCGCGAACCATCGCCACTACCAGCCGATGGCGGCCGGCGCGGCGGAAAACCTCAGACGTCAGCTCACAGGATCGGTCGAGGCCCGCACGCAGCGGCTCCGCTTCAACCGGATCGGCCGCCTCCGCGACCACGAGCTCGACGGGCGACGGCTGGTGTTCGTGCATCTGCCGAAATGCGGCGGCACCACGTTGCACGCGATGCTGTGCTCGCAGTTCGCCTCCGACCGGATCTGTCCCGAGCGCCATGACACGCTGGGCGACTGGACCATCAACGAGCTGGCCACCTACGACCTGTTCTCGGGGCATTTCGACGTCTCCTGCTGCCGCTCGATCCCCGGCCGGCTGAGCATGGTGACGATGCTGCGGGCGCCGAAGTCGCGCCTGCTGTCGCTGTATCACTTCTGGCGGGCGCACCGGCCGCATCCCGACCGCGATGGCTACGATCTGCTGCGGCTGGCGCGCAGCTGCTCGATCGAGGCGTTCTTCGGCCACCCGACGGTGATCGCGCACACCACTATCCGCAACGCCATGACCGGACAGCTGATCCGCACCAGCAACAAGACGCTGCTGGAACCGCAGGACCTGATCCTGTCCGATCCGGCCGCGGCACTCGAGCAGGCCTGGGCGACCCTGTGCGGCTTCACGACGTTCGGCATCATGGAGCGCTTCGAGCCGTCCCGCCTGCTGTTCAACCAGGCCCTCGGGCTCGACATGCAGCCGGTGGCGCCGCAGCAGGTGCTGGAGACGATGCTCGACACCAACGCCGAGCTGATCCGGCGCCAGCGGGAACCGGCCGGCGCCGGGCTCGACCGGCTGCTGGCTCCACTCGTCGACATCGATCAGCCGCTCTACGACCGGGCACTCGCGCTGTTCGAGCAGCGGGCTGCGGCACTGGCGACGCCCGCCGCACCCCCGGCCGCCACCGCCGGCCGGTCGGACGTCGCCGGCTCGGCCAGGCGCGCCTGGCCGATGCCGCCGGTGCTCAGGCGGATGGCGGGGCGAGCTCGCCGACGGGCATCCTGAGCCGCCCGACGGCCATGGCGCCACCGGCAGGCAACTCGACTCCTGCCTGATCGTAGTGCAGGACGCCGAGAAGCCGCCGTGTCCCGGACGGCACAGAACGCAGGAGAGCCATCCCCATGAGATCATCCCACGCCATCGTCGCCGGCCTCGCTCTGGCGCTCGTCGCCGGCAACGCGGTGGCGCAGGTTCCGCCGCGCACGCGTGGCGTGGTGACCGCCATCAACGGCGACACCGTGACCCTGCGCAGCCACGCCGGGCCGATCACGCTCAAGCTCGCGGCCGATACCGGCTATGTCGGGGCCAGGAAGGCGTCGCTCGACGCGGTCAAGGCGGGTCGCTTCATCGGCACGGCGGCGGTGCCGCAGCCGGACGGCACGCTGAAGGCGCTCGAGGTGACGGTGTTCCCCGAGAGCATGCGCGGGTCGGGCGAGGGCAACTACGGCTGGGATCTCGGCAAGGGGTCCTCGATGACCAACGGCACCATCGGCTCGGTGATCGGCACGTCGGGACGCACCATGACCGTCGACTACAAGGGCGGCCAGAAGAAGATGATGGTGCCGGACGACGCGCCGGTGGTGGATCTGGAGCCGGGTGCGAGGGACCTCTTGAAGGTGGGCGCGCACGTGGTCAGCTTCGGTCCGAAGGATGCGGATGGCGCGGTGGAGGCCAAGCGCATCATCGTCGGTGAAGACGGCGCCGTGCCGCCGATGTAGAGCTGGTAACCGACGACGCGGCGCAGTCGTATAGAGACGGCAACGCCGGACAGGGAGCAGCGGTCATGGCCGACCAGACGATCACGCCAGCGCGGCCGCTACAGCTGACGGTCATCCACCCGCTCGTCGTGCGGGTGACCCACTGGCTCAATGCGGTCGCGATCGTGGTGATGGTGGCCAGCGGCTGGCAGATCTACAACGCCTCGCCGCTGCTGCCCTTCCGGTTCCCGGCCTGGGCGACCCTCGGCGGCTGGCTCGGCGCCGGGATCGCGTGGCATCTCGCGGCGATGTGGCTGCTGCTGGCCAACGCGGCGATCTACTTCGCCTACGGGCTGTTCGGACGCCACTTCATGCGCACCTTCCTGCCGCTGACGCCGCGTGCCTTCTTCCGCGACCTCGGCGAGGCGCTGACGCTGCGGCTGAAGCACAGGCTCGGCACCTACAACGCGGTGCAGCGGCTGCTCTACCTCGTCGTGCTGCTGCTGGGGGTGGCTGCCGTGGTGTCCGGGCTGGGGCTGTGGAAGCCGGTGCAGCTGCAGGCGATCGACGCGGTGCTCGGCGGCTACGGCACGGTGCGCTGGATCCACTTCTTCGCCATGACCGGGATCGTGCTGTTCGTGGTGGTGCATCTGGCCTTGGTGGCGCTGGTGCCGCGGACGCTGCCGGCGATGATCACGGGACGGGCGCGCCTGGCCGCCTCGCAGGCGGAGGTCGAGCCATGAGCGACGAGATCGGCCGGTCGCCGCAGGCGCGTGCCGAACGGCGCGCGCTGCTGCAGACGCTACAGCCGCGCCTGGAACGGCTCGAGCGGCGCGCCTTCCTGCGCGGCGGGATGTCGCTGGGTGCCCTGACGATGCTGTCCGGCTGCAACCTGGCGGATGGCGACGCCGTCGATCGCGTGCTGCTGGCGATGTCGCGCTTCAACGACCGGGTGCAGGGGCTGCTGTTCAGCAAGACCAGGCTGGCGCCGACCTACGCCGCCAGCCGCATCACCAGGCCGTTCCCGTTCAACGCCTTCTATCCGATCGACAATGCGCCCGACACCGATGGCGACGACTGGAAGCTCGAGGTGTCCGGGCTGGTGTCGGACAAGACGCCCTGGACGCTCGACCGTCTGCGCGCGATGCCGCAGCAGGACCAGATCACCCGTCTGATCTGCGTCGAGGGCTGGAGCGCCATCGGCCAGTGGAGCGGCGTGCCGTTCGCCAGCTTCCTGCAGCATGTCGGCGCCGACACCACCGCCCGCTATGTCGGCTTCAAGTGCGCCGATCGCTACTACTCCTCCATCGACATGGCGACGGCGCTGCACCCGCAGACGATCATGGCGCTGGATTTCGCCGGCAAGCCCCTGCCCACCGAGTTCGGCTATCCGATGCGGCTGCGCATCCCGACCAAGCTCGGCTTCAAGAACCCGAAATACATCGCCGCCGTCTTCGTCACCAACAGCTACCCGGGCGGCTACTGGGAGGACCAGGGCTACAACTGGTTCAGCGGCAGCTAGGGCGCGAGGCGGATCTCGGTCAGCGCGCGGCCGGCAGACAGGTCCCAGACCAGCACGCGGTCCGGGCCGCCGCCGCTGAGGGCGATGGCGAGCAGCGTGTCGGACTGTCTGGCGAGCGCCGTCACCCGCGTGCCGGCGGGCTCCCGCTGCAGCGCAGGCAACGCCGCGCCGGGCACGACCGGCGCGGCGGCCACCGATGCCGGCGCCGGATGCGCCAGCCGGTGCACGATGATCACGATCAGCGCCGTCGTGCCGACCACGATCAGCACGCCCATGCCGATCGTCAGCGCCAGCAGCGCCCTGGTCCCGCGCATCCCACCTTCTCCCGAAACAGCCGGAGCCACGCCACGATGGAGCCCCGTTCCCCGCCGATGCAGCCGCCATCCGCCGATCCGGCGGCGGGGCCGCACGTCCTCTCGGTGGTGGCGGAGGCGTCGCATGACGGGATGCGCACCGACCGCTTCCTGGCGGAGGCCACCCCTAGCCTGTCGCGCTCGCGCGTCAAAGGGTTGATGGAACAGGGTCATGTGCGCCGCGACGGGCAGGCGCTGCGGTCGCCGGCCGAGCCGGTGCGGCCGGGCATGCGGTTCGAACTGCTGCCGCCGGCGCCGGTCGCCGCCCGGCCGGCCTCGCAGGCCATCCCGTTCGCCATCCTCTACGAGGATGACAGCCTGATCGTGCTCGACAAGCCTGCCGGGCTGGTGGTGCATCCGGCACCCGGCAACGAGGACGGCACCCTGGTCAATGCGCTGCTCGCCCATTGCGGCGACAGCCTGCCCGGCATCGGCGGCGAGCGCCGTCCGGGCATCGTGCACCGGCTCGACAAGGACACCTCCGGCACCATGGTCGTGGCCAAGACCGAGCAGGCGCTGGCCGCCCTGTCGGACGCCTTCGCGGCCAGGGACATCGAGCGCAGCTACCTCGCTTTGTGCTGGGGGCTGCTGTCGCCGTCGCAGGGGGATTTCGAGGGCGCGATCGGCCGCGATCCGCGAGACCGCAAGCGCATGACGGTCGTTGCCCGCGGCGGCAAGGCGGCACTCACCCATTACCGCACGCTGGAGGTGGCGGACGCTGCCGTCAGCCTGGTCGAATGCGTGCTCGCCACCGGCCGCACCCACCAGATCCGCGTGCATTTCTCCCAGAACGGTCACGCCCTGCTCGGCGATCCGGTCTATCTGCGACGCGTGCCGGCCGCCGCCAGGCTGCTGCCGGACACAGCGCGGCGTGCCGCGCTCGACTTCCCCAGGCAGGCGCTGCACGCGGCCAGGCTGGGGTTCCGGCATCCTGCGACCGGGGTCGAGCTGCGCTTCGAGACGCCGCCTCCGGACGACTTCCTGCGGTTGCGGCAAAGCCTGTTCCCCAACCCGGGATGACAGGAAGTTCAGGGTTCGGAAACCCCCGAATTCTTGACAGGACTAACCTGGTCCGGTTAGAAATCGCTCCTTCCGACGAGCGGGCGCGCCCGCCGGTCCGGACGTCCCGGAACACCTCCGCCTGCTGACGGGGAGGGTCTCGGGGACGTGAAGTCCTTACCCGCGCCCATGCTGACGTGCTGCGAAACCGTCGTCCCGCTGTGCCGTAAGGACAGCGATATCCCGCAGCCGCTCAGGCGAAAGGAGCCGATCGATGGTCTCTGCCGTAATCAATGTCAGTCCCGAAGGCAACCTTTCCCGGTACCTTCAGGAAATCCGCAAGTTCCCGATGCTGGCGCCGGAAGAGGAGCTGTCCCTGTCCAAGCGCTGGCGCGACAGCGAGGACACGGCCGCCGCCCACAAGCTCGTCACCTCCCATCTGCGCCTCGTGGCCAAGATCGCCATGGGCTATCGCGGCTATGGGCTGCCGATCAGCGAGCTGATCAGCGAGGGCAATGTCGGGATGATGCAGGCGGTGAAGCGCTTCGATCCTGACCGCGGGTTCCGGCTCGCGACCTATGCGATGTGGTGGATCCGGGCTGCGATCCAGGAATATATCCTGCACAGCTGGTCGCTGGTGAAGATGGGTACCACCGCCGCGCAGAAGAAGCTGTTCTTCAACCTGCGCCGGCTGAAGGGCCAGATGCAGGCGATCGAGGACGGCGATCTGCAGCCCGAGCAGGTCGATCACATCGCGACCACGCTCGGCGTTTCCGGCACCGACGTGGTCAACATGAACCGTCGTCTGGCAGCACCCGATCACAGCCTCAACGCTCCGGTAAGGGCCGACAGCGAGGGCGAGTGGCAGGACTGGCTGGTCGACGAGAGCGAGAGCCAGGAGCAGACGCTGGCGGAAAGCGAGGAGTTCAGCGGCCGCAAGGCGCTGCTGGGCGACGCGCTCAAGACGCTGAACGACCGCGAGCGGCACATCCTGACCGAACGCCGGCTGAGCGAGGAGCCCTCGACGCTCGAGGACCTGTCGCAGCACTACAACATCTCCCGCGAGCGGGTGCGCCAGATCGAGGTGCGCGCGTTCGAGAAGGTGCAGAAGGCGATGAAGACGCAGGTCACCACCCGGCGCCTGGCCGATCAGGCAGCCTGAGTCGCTCCCGGACCGCCGCCGCGCGGTCCGGACACGGCGCGGTCGGCACCGTCAGACACTGCCGCATCGTCGAGCGGCAGCAGCGGTCCCCACTCATCTTCCAGTTCGGCCAGGGTCGCGGCGATGGCCCGGCGGCGGGTTGCGGCGGCCAGATCCGCCGTCAACTTCAGCATGGCGGTCGCAAGCTCGCCGGCCAGCCAGCCGGCACCGATTGCCGTCCATGCCGTCAGCAGGATGAGCGGCTGACGCACGAGGCGCATCGCCGCTGCCAGCGTCCCATCGGTCTGCCACAGCAGGCTCAGCGGATGGATGCTCGCCGCCAGCCCGAACAGCAGGGCCGCGCGCATCACCCGGCCGCCCGGACCATCCTCGGGCAGCAGGGCGACCAGCAGCACCGGGATGGTCAGCAACGCCATCAGGAAGGCGCTTGCCGGCGACAGCACGATCATCGCGCCGCAGCCGATGCCGCCCAGCCAAAGCGTCGCGGCTTGACCAGGTCCGGCCCTGCCCGACCCCCCTGCCTTGATGCCGGCCTTTTTCCTGCGCGACGCACCCGCCATCACGGCATGATCCCGATCGCGATCGCACCGACCAGCGTCATGATGCCGGCGACGATCGCCACCTCACGACCGGCTGCGCGCGCCACCTGCGCGCGGACCGGAGCGGCCTGGATCGAGTCGCGATGCGCCGTCCTGAGCGTCTGGGCCTGCCTGCGCGCCTCGATCATCGCCGCATCGTCGACGGCCCACGCGTCATCCCGGCACGACAGGTCGAGCATCGCCACCAGATCGCCCTGCGACGCCGCCTGATCGAGACGCTCCAGGCGCCGCAGGCGCTGTCCCTTGCCGGGCCAGCCCTTCAGCCGGTCCCGCGCGGGCGGCAGCAGGCGGGCCGCCAGCTTCGGCAGCGTGACGGCGACGGGGCCTGCGGCACTCGACGGCGGCACGGCCGCCCGCACCACGCGGCGCCCCTGCAGCTGCGCCTGTGCCAGCGCCTGCAGGTCCAGCAGGCGCTCGTCGGCATTGATCGGGATTGTCAACTCGGCGACGTCGGAGCCGGCATCCGAGCGGGCCGCCAGCAGTGCCAGCATCTGGGTGTCGAGCAGGCGCCCGGTCGCGTCGGGCTGCACCGACACCATCGCCTCGAGTGCTGTGACCAGCTGTCCGGCCTGCTGCACGCAGGCACCGCCCAGGGCGGGCGACATGCAGCACAGGAACGGGTTGAGGCTGTAGGCCAGGGTCGGCAGCCGCAGGGCCGGCACCGGCAGGCGTGCCACCCGGGCGCTGCGGCGCTCCACCTCCTCGACCATCATCAGGACGCCGCGTCCGGTCAGCAGCGCCCAGCGCCGCAACGCCCCGTGCCGCATGGCCTCGCCGACGACATCACGATCCGACCCGGTGATCTGGGCCGCCAGCATGGCGGGCACCGCGTCCGGCCAGAACCAGACGCCGGCCCAGAACAGCGGCGCCAGCGGATCGAGCAGCGCGATCGTCTGCATCAGGATCATGGTCTCGGCCGCCTCGGAGGCACGCTCGCGGCCGCCGCGCGTCGCATCCTCGATCCGTCCCGCCGGCAGAGGCTGCTCCAGCGCGCGCCGCAGCCATTGGTCCACCACGCCGGACCGCAGCATCGCCAGCGCCTCCGCAGGCTGACACGCGAAGGCCAGCGCCAGCGTGCGGGCCGTCCAGACCGGAGTCTTGCCGACCATGAGCGGGCGCGGCGCCCGCGCCTCGGGCCGCGGCGCCTTCGGCCGCTCCGCGCCGATCCCGTGCTCGCCGAGGGCGGCGAGGGCAGGCCTTGCCTGCGGATCGTCGGCCAGCATCGAGCGCAGCAGCGACACCAGCACCGGCGGCAGCCTCTCGTTCAGGGTCAGCGCCTGGAAGCTGCCGAGCTCGAGCTTGCGACGCACGATCTGCTCGTCGTCGAGCCCGGCCATCGGCGCGCGGCCCAGGGCGAGCTCCAGCAGCACGACGCCGAGCGCATAGACATCGTCTGCCGCAACACCCGGACCGCGTGCCGCCGGGGCGCAGATCCCCACCGAAGGCGGCTCGTAGAGCACCGGCTGCGCGAAGGCGGGCGGCATGACGCAGCCCGGCGCCAGCAGGATCCGGCCGCTTTCCGGCGACCGATACAGGTTGGACGGCCTGACCCCGCGATGCGTCAGCCCGAGCGAATGCAACCGGCCGAGCGCCAGCGCCAGCGGCCGCAGATAGACCGAGCCCAGTTCGCTGTCCGTCGGCAGCGCGGCCGGATCGACGACCCGATCGAGCAGCGACGGGCCCGACGGGGCGTCGCAGACGATCCAGTAATCGCCACCGCCGGCACCATGGACCACCGGCATCAGCAGCGTCGTGTTGTAGGCGTTCAGGAAGGCGGGAAGATTGGCCGGCGGCGGCGCCGTGCGCCGTGCGCGGACGGCCAGCAGCCCCGGCGCCGCACGATCGTCCCGGCTGCGGTGCCCACCACCACCCGGCATCTGCTGATCCACCATGAAGGCGGGCAGTCCCGCGAACTCGCCGCACGGCATGTCCGGCAGCACGACGTAGCGGCGGTCGATGACGACCGGGCCACCCTCCGTCGTGTCATCCTGCCGCGCGCGCATCCCGATCCATCCTTCCGCCTGGCAGGAACCGAGGCGGCATCATGACGGCAGGCGGTTAACGGGGGCTGAAGACGCCGGCGGCCCGGTTGCGGATCAGCTCTCGAACGGGTCGCGCATCAGGATGGTGTCGTCGCGCTCGGGGCTGGTGGAGAGCAGCGTCACCGGCGCCTCGACCAACTCCTCGATCCGGCGGACATACTTGATCGCGGCGGCGGGCAGCTCGCCCCAGGACCGCGCGCCCCGCGTGCTGCCCTGCCAGCCTTCGAGGGTCTCGTAGACCGGCTCGATGCGCGCCTGCGCCGCCGGGGCCGCCGGCAGGTGACGCACCTCCCGCCCATCCAGCCGGTAGCCGGTGCAGAGCCTGATCTCGCGGAAGCCGTCCAGCACGTCGAGCTTGGTCAGCGCGAGCCCGCTGATGCCGCCGACCCGCACCGCGCGACGCACCAGCACCGCGTCGAACCAGCCGCAGCGCCGCGGCCGGCCGGTCACGGTGCCGAACTCGTGGCCCCGCGCGCCGAGCAGCTGCCCGGTCTCGTCGAACAGCTCGCTCGGGAACGGCCCGGCGCCGACGCGGGTGGCGTAGGCCTTGGCGATGCCGAGCACGAAGCCGACCGCGCCGGGCCCGACGCCGCTGCCGGTGGCGGCGTTGGCGGCGACCGTGTTGGAGCTGGTGACGAACGGGTAGGTGCCGTGATCGACGTCGAGCATCACCGCCTGCGCGCCCTCGAACAGCACGCGGGTGCCGGCGCGGCGGGCCTCGTCGAGGCGCTCCCACACAGGCTCCACGAACGGCAGCAGCCGCGGCGCGAGCGTGGTCAGGTAGCCGAGCAGCGCCTGCTTGGTGAAGGTCTCGGCGCCAAGGCCGGCCAGCAGGGTGTTGTGGTGCAGCAGGATCTCGTCGAGCTTCCAGTCGAGCGTTTCCGGCTCGGCCAGGTCGCACATGCGGATCGCCCGGCGGGCGACCTTGTCCTCGTAGGCGGGGCCGATGCCGCGTCCGGTGGTGCCGATGCGGCGATCGCCGCGGGCAGCCTCGCGGGCGCGGTCGAGGGCGCCGTGCACGGGCAGGATCAGGGTGGCGTTCTCGGCGATGCGCAGGGTCTCCGGGCCGACCGCCAGGCCCTGGGCGCGGACGCGGTCGATCTCGCCGAGCAGGGCCTCGGGATCGATCACCACGCCGTTGCCGATGATGCCCATCTTGCCGCGCACCAGCCCGCTCGGCAGCAGCGACAGCTTGTAGGTCTGGTTGCCGACCACCAGCGTATGGCCGGCATTATGGCCGCCCTGGAACCGCACCACGATCTCGGCGCGGCTGGCCAGCCAGTCGACGATCTTGCCCTTGCCCTCGTCGCCCCACTGGGCGCCGATCACGGTGACGTTGGACATGGACTGCTCCGGAACTTCGTGGACAGGATCAGGACTGCAGCGGCACGGCACGCCCGCCGTCGAGAATGTGCGTGCAGCGCAGCCGGCGCGCCTCCGCGACGGGATCGGCGACGGCAGCCAGACAGGCCACCGTGGCGTAGCCGTCGCCGCGCAGCCGACGCGCCGCCGCCGGATCGGCTCCCATCGCCAGGAACAGCCGGGGCCGTCGGGCACGGGCCGGCGCCGCGCGCAGCAGCGCCTCGGTGCGCAGCGTCAGGCCGCAGGCCGGCTCGTTGCCGCCGCCGACATAGCGGCCGCCGCGGCCGAGCTCCTCATGGCGTCCGGCGGCATACACCGTGACGCAGACGCCGGTATGGTAGCGCCAGCCGCGGAACTCGATCGGATCGACCGTCAGCCGCAGCCCGGGCGAGCGCGCCTCGATCGCCGCGACCGTGGCTGCGAGCCGGTCGCTGAGCAGGCGTGCGGCGGACGTCAGCGGCGCCGAGCGCAGCACCTCGAGCACGGGCGCCGCCGGGCCCGCGGACAGCAGCAGGTCGATCAGCACCGGGGCGAGCGTGCCGCCATGGCGGCTCACCGCGGCCGCGTCCTTGCGGTCGAGCGCGCGCAGCAGCGCCGGCCGGTCTGCCGCCGGCACGCCCGCCTCCTCGATGAGTGCCGGCGCCAGCGGCGGCAGCGTCAGGTCGAAGCTGATCCGCGACAGCTCGAGCGCCGCCAGCGCCTCGGCGCCGACGGCGATCACCTCCGCATCGGCCTGCGGCGAGTCCGGGCCGATCAGCTCGATCCCGGCCTGGCTGACCTGCCGGTCGGAACTGAGCGATCCGCCGCGCAGCTGCAGGCAGGCCCCGGCATAGGACAGGCGCAGCGGCCGCGGCGCGTTGACCAGCCGCGTGGCGGCGATCCGGGCCACCTGCGGCGTCATGTCCGGACGCAGGCCCATCATCCGATGGGTGGCGGGATCCATCAGCCGGAACGCCTGCTCGGCCACCGCGGCCCCGGAGCCGGACAGCAGGCTGTCCTCGAACTCCAGCAGCGGTGGCTTCACCCGCTCGTAGCCATGCGCGGAGAACACGCCCATCAGCGCCTCGATGCCGAGCGCCTCGGTCTCGGCATCGGGGGGCAGCAGATCACGCAGGCCGGCGGGCAGCAGCGCCAGGCTGGCGGGCGACCTCCCATCCGGGTCCGAGGGCATGTCGTCGTTCATGGCGCGGCCTATATCACCCGGCATCGCCATCCAGAAGCGCCGTGCCGCCGCCGGATCGGTCTCAGGCGAAGTGCCGGCGGGTCGCCGCCTCGGCCCAGTCGAACCAGGGCAGCACCGCGTCGATGTCGGCGGTCTCCACCGTGGCACCGCCCCACAGGCGCAGGCCGGCGGGGGCGTCGCGGTAGCTGCCGACATCGAGGGCTGCGTTCTCGGCATGCAGCAGCGACACCAGATGCCGCGACGCCGCCGCCCGGCGCTCCGACGGCAGCGCCTGGAACCAGTCCGCGGTCAGGCGGAGGCAGATCGCGGTGCTGGAGCGGGTCGCCGGATCGCGGGCCAGGAAGCTGGCCCAGTCGGACCGCCGCTCCCAGGCCGCCACCGCCGCGAGGTTGGCGCGGCTGCGGGCGATCAGTGCCGGCAGCCCGCCGATCCGCTCGGCCCAGCGCAGCCCGTCGAGGGCGTCCTCGACGCAGAGCATCGAGGGGGTGTTGATGGTGTCGCCCTGGAAGATGCCCTCGATCAGGCGGCTGCCGCCGTCGGCGCCGGGGGCGGTCAGCCGGAACAGCTTGGGCAGCGGCCGCGGCGGCGGCAGGCGCTCGAGCCGCTCCACGGCGCGCGGCGACAGCGCGAGCATGCCGTGCGCCGCCTCGCCGCCCAGCACCTTCTGCCAGGACCAGGTGACCACATCGAGCCGGTCCCAGGGCAGCTGCATGGCGAACGCGGCGGAGGTGGCGTCGCAGATCGCCAGTCCGGCATGGGCGGGAGGGATCGCATCCGGGCCGGGCAGGCACACGCCGGAGGTGGTGCCGTTCCAGGCGAACACCACGTCGCGCGTCCAGTCCACCCGGCCGAGATCGGGCAGCGCGCCGTATTCCGCCTCGAGCACGCGCGCATCCTGCAGCCGCAGCTGTGCCACGATGTCATGGGCCCAGGCGGCGGAGAAGGTGTCGAACGACAGCACGTCGACCGGACGCGGTCCCAGCAGCGACCACATGGCCATCTCGATGGCGCCGGTATCGGACCCCGGCACGATGCCGAGCCGCCAGTCCGCCGGCAGCCCGAGCAGGGTGCGCGAGCGGTCGATCACCTCGCGCAGCCTGGCCCGCGCCTCGGGAGCGCGGTGGCTGCGGCCGAGCAGCGCGCCGGACAGGGCGTCCAGCTCCCAGCCCGGCCGCTTGGCGCAGGGGCCGGAGGAGAAGCACGGGTTGGCGGGCCGGATCGGCGGCCGGTCGATCGACATGATGGCTGGGGCCTGGGGACAGGGGGCTGGTACGAGAGGGGGGATTCGAACCCCCATGCCCTGCGGCGGTCGATTTTGAGTCGACTACGTCTACCGTTCCGTCACTCTCGCGCCGGAGCGTGGTTACCAGCAGACTCCGCCGCGGGCAAACCCGATCTCAGGCCGATGCGACCCGGTGGATGCCGCACTCGACCTTGCCCGATCCGGACCAGCGGCCGGCCCGCGCATCCTCGCCCGCAGCCACCGAGCGGGTGCAGACCGAGCAGCCGATCGAGGCGAAGCCGCGCTCGACCAGCGGATGCGCCGGCAGGTTCCGCCGGCGGCGTTCGGCCTGCATGCGGGCGCCGGTCCAGTCGGCGATCGGGTTCAGCTTGAGCTGCCCGCGAACCAGCTCGACGAACGGCAGCGCCGCCCGCGTCGCCGCCTGGAACCGCTTGCGACCGCTGATCCAGCCAGCGAAGGGGGCCAGCGCCGCCTCCAGCGGCTGCACCTTGCGCAGGGCGCAGCAGGCGTCAGCATCGTAATACCACAGCTCGCCGGTGGGATCGCGATCCGCCAACGCAGGCGCCGCCGGAACGGCGTCGCGGACGTCGAGCAGGCCCAGATGCGCCGCCAGCTGCTGCCGATAGGCCAGAGTCTCCGGAAAATGCTTGCCGGTCTGCAGGAACACCACCGGGACCGACGGATCGATCTCGGCGATCACCGACAACAGCACAGCAGACTCCGCGCCGAAGGAGGACACCGCGGCGATCCGGCCCGGCAACAGGTCACGGACCGCATGCAGGAGCAGCTCCGGGCCATCCGCGCCGCCCCGCTCGAGAGCCTGCAGATGTCGATAGGCATGGACGGCATCGCTCGATCCCGAACCGGCAACGGAAATTTCGCGGCCGTCGAAGTGGATATCGGGAAGCAGGTCCATCGGACTGTGGAACTCTCGGTGCAACACTAGATCTATATCACGCTGCGACGCGTAAAAGGGTTGCACCAGAACAACAGGACAGGATTGTGATTTTGTCGCAACTCGGCCGCATCCAGGCGCCGAGGCATCGCCGGCCGGTAGCTGGAACTACCGATGCACCACGTTGGCGCAGAAGCGCTGCGCCAGGGCGGCCGAGTCGAGGTCGTCGCTGGCCAGACCGATCAGCTTCAGCTCGTCGATATACTGCGCGATCTGCTCGCGCAGCTCCGTGCCGGTCGGATGCACCGCATGACCCTCAGCATGCAGCATGCGCTCGAGCGAGGCCTGATCCATGTCCGGCAGCTGGTCGGCGAGCACGCTGGCGGCGGCGTCCGGGTGGCGGGCGACGGTCTCGGCCGCCTCCCGGAAGGCGAGCACCAGCGCCACCGCCGCCGCCGGATCGGCCTGCAGCACGTCGCCGCGCAGGCCCAGCACGCGGCTGACCCGGGTGCCGTAGCTGCCGGTCATGCTGCTGGCGAGCTCGGTCAGGTGCAGCGCCTCGCGCAGCTGCCAGATGACCGGATCGTGCCCGACCACCGCCTGCACCCGGTTCTCGGCAAGGGCGGTGCGGAACTGGTCCGGCGCCAGCTGCACCCAGCTGACGTCGTGGTTCGGGTCCATGCCCTTGCGGCGCATCATGATCAAGAAGAACAGCCGGTCGGCGCCCGGATAGGGGCCGGGCGGCGTATCGGCGATGCCGATCGCCCGGCGATGCAGGTCCTCGATCCGCTTGATCGGCGACCTGCGATCCACCAGCAGCCGCGCGCTGCCGCTCTGCAGCCCGCCGACCAGACGCGCATCCAGGCCCGCCATCAGGCGCGGCAGCCAGGACAGAGCGGGTGCCACCACCGCCTGCACGCCGTCCGGATGCAACTGGTCCAGCGCCTGCTGACCGGACGCCAGGTTGCCCCGCACCGTCACGTCCAGGTTGTAGCGCGCGAACACGCCCTGCCGCTGCGCCACGATCAGCACCGGATCGTGCGCCGGATGCGGGCAGGCCAGGGTCAGCCGGCGATAGCGGCCGTCCGGATGCGAGGTCTTGTCGCGATGCGGATGACGGATCTGGTTGCGCGCCACGAGGCCGCCTGCGAGCAGCAGTCCGGCGCCGGCGCCGCTGCCGAGCAGCACGCGGCGGCTGATCCTGAAGGGCGTGGGCGTTTCCATCTGCGGCCCTCGCTCGGGGTGTCGGCGGCGCCGGATGCCGCCTGCGCCGGACCGGCCAGACCTGGCCCGGAAGGGCTTTACGGGCCAGCGCAGGCTCCGCTATAGGGTGCGCCGCCGGTCCCGGATAGCTCAGCGGTAGAGCAAGCGACTGTTAATCGCTCGGTCGTAGGTTCGATCCCTACTCCGGGAGCCAGGCATCCCTGCCGAGACCGTGCGCGCCACTCCGGACTTGGCAATCGTCCGGCTTGACGGCAAGAACGTCTGATGACCGCAGCTCCCGATCCCACGCCGGCCGCAACGACGGACCTCGACAGCTTCACGCGGGTCGATATCCGCGTCGGCACCATCACCGACGCGCAGCCGTTTCCCGAAGCGCGCATGCCGGCGATCAGGCTGTGGATCGATTTCGGCCCGCTCGGCATCCGGCGGTCGTCGGCGCAGATCACCCGCCACTACAAGACCGATCAGCTGATCGGCCGCCAGGTCTGCGCGGTGGTGAACCTGGCGCCGCGCCAGATCGGCCCGTTCACCAGCGAGGTGCTGACCCTGGGGCTGCCGGACGCCAACGGCGAGGTCGTGCTGATCCGTCCCGATCACAAGGTCGCCGATGGTGGCCGGCTGTTCTGATGGCGGTCAGCTACGCGACCGTCACCTGGGACCAGCTGCATCGCGATGCGCGTCTGCTGGCCGAGCAGCTGATGCCGACGGGCCCGTTCAAGGGCATCGTCGCCATTACCCGCGGCGGCCTGATCCCGGCCGCGATCATCGGCCGCGAGCTCGACTGCCGGCTGATCGAGAGCATCTCGGTGGTGTCCTACGGCCAGTCCGGCGGGGACGAGGGCGGGGGCGAGGAAACCCAGGGTGCGCCCCGGGTGATCAAGCCGCCCAGCGCCGCCGGCGACGGCGACGGCTTCCTGATCATCGACGACCTGGTGGATTCCGGGGTGACCGCGCAGCTGGTGCGCGCCCTGCTGCCGCGCGCCCGGTTCGCCTGCCTCTACGCCAAGCCGTCCGGCCGTCCCTGGACCGACCGCTTCGTGGTCGAGGTGCCGCAGGAGACCTGGGTCCTGTTCCCCTGGGACACGGCGCCCCTGTTCGTGCCGCCGCTGGTGCGCAGGACGCAGGATCCTGCCTGAGCCGCGCCCGGCCACGGAAAGCGGCAGCCAGCGCCATGACCGGCTCGACAGCTGGTCGGCGCGCGAGCAGGTGGAAAGCCTGTGGGAAGGCCAGCTCGCCGCGGTGGCCGCCGTCGGGCCGGCGGTCGGCGCGATCGCGGCCGCGGTGTCGGCAGCCCTGCCCCGGCTGCGCGCGGGCGGACGCCTGGTCTATGCCGGCGCCGGCAGCTCCGGCCGGCTGGGGGCGCAGGACGGCGCCGAGCTCGAGCCGACCTTCGACTGGCCGCGCAACCGGCTGGTGCTGCTGCCGGCAGGCGGGCTGACGGCGCTGACGCAGGCGGTGGAGAATGCCGAGGACGACACCGACGCCGCCCTCGTCGACCTGGCCGCACATGACATCGGCGCGCAGGACGTGGTGATCGCGATCGCCGCCAGCGGCGGCACGCCGTTCACCGTGGCGTTGATGCGCGAGGCCCGCTGTCGCGGCGCCCTGACCATCGGTCTCGCCAACAGTCCGGGCGCCCGCCTGCTCGACGCGGCCGAGCATCCGATCCTGGTCGCCACCGGCGCCGAGCCCATCGCCGGCTCGACGCGCCTGAAGGCCGGCACCGCGCAGAAGGTGGTGCTGAACCTGCTCTCGACGGCGATGATGACCGGCCTCGGCCGGGTGCATGCCGGCCGGATGGTCGACATGCAGGCGCGCAACGCCAAGCTGCGGCGGCGCGCGGTGGCGATGGTGAGCGAGCTCGCCGGCTGCGATCTCGAGCCCGCCGCCGCCGCGCTGGCCGTCACCGGGCAGCGGGTGAAGCCGGCGATCCTGGTGGCGCGCGGCCTGTCGTCGGCGGAGGCTCTGGACGTGCTCGCGCGCCACGACGGAAACCTCCGGCGCGCCCTTGCGAGCCTGGATGCAAGCTCATAGCTTCCGGCCTGGTCCGGGGCGTGGCGCAGCCTGGTAGCGCGCGTGTTTTGGGTACACGAGGCCCCCGGTTCGAGTCCGGGCGCCCCGACCAGCTTTGAGCAAGGACACCCGCGATGCGCGCCCGGATTTTCCAGCAACCGAAGACGTCGATGCAGTCCGGCCAGGGCGGCACGCATGACTGGATCCTGGAATACGGCCAGTCCGAGCAGCGCCAGCAGGACCCGCTGATGGGCTGGTTCGGCAGCGGCGACACGCAGAGCGAGGTGCATCTGCGCTTCTCCACCAAGGAGGAGGCGATCGCCTACGCCGACCGGCAGGCGGTCCCGTACGATGTCGAGCTCGCCCCGGTGCGCATGCGCCGGCCCAAGGCGTACGCCGATAATTTCCGTTTCGACCGCAAGCAGAACTGGACACACTAGGGTCCCTGCCCGGTCGCACGCGCCCTTAGCTCAGTCGGATAGAGCAACAGCCTTCTAAGCTGTGGGTCGGTGGTTCGAATCCACCAGGGCGCGCCAGCTGCAATGCCTGAACATCATGCCGATGCGCTGTCCGCCATGCTGTCAGCCAGCCTGTCTGCGTCGCACGGCACCGGTCGCGCTGCGGTCGGCTGGTAGCAGCCCTACCACTCAACGGCGTGCCTGTGCGCCGGCGCCACGTTCCGACACGGCATAAAAGACACACCACGAAGGCGTGATGGTGCGATGCAGCATTAGCGCTGGAGAAAGCGGCTTGAGCTGATTATGTTGCATTGCAGCAAACACGCTCAGGAGGCTTACATGACCACCACCACAACACTCAGCTTCGAGCATGACGTCCAGCACGGCCTGTCGTCGATCGTCCGCGACCTCGCCGCCGTCGTCCGGAGCCATCTCGCCCTGCACCGGGAGCGCGCGCGACTGCACGCAGAGCTGAGCCACTGTTCCGACCGCGAGCTGGCCGACATGAACATCAGCCGCGCCGACATCGACTACATGGTGCGGAGCTGGCAGCCGGGCTGATCAGCACGGCTTCCCATCCCTGACGTGGCGGCAGCCGCTCGACCGGATGCCGCCAGAACCGGATCGCCTGGCCGCGACTGACGTGCGGCCCATTCCGGTTCGCCGGATGACACGGAGACCGGGCTGCTCGTCGGCACCCAGGGCAGGCTTGCCTCAGCCAGGGTCCTCGCGCAGCACGCGGCCGAGTTCCTCGCGCAGATCCGCACCCGTCTGACGCTCGATCGCGTCGCGCACGCGACGCATGTGCCGACGCGCCGCATAGACCTGGTCCAGCAGCGACAGCACCACCGGCAGCGCCTCGTCGTTGATGGCGAGCTGCTCGCGCAGCTCCACGATGAGCCGCACCCGCGCCTCGTCGATCGGATGGAACAAATAGTGGCCCGGCGCGCCCTCCGGCCTGACCCATGACCGCTCGATCCAGCTCTCCACCTCCTGCGGCGTGATGCGCTGCAGCCGGATGCACAGGGTCTCGATGGTGATCATGCCGCCTCTCCGCTGGTCTCGGGCGGCGTCCACTGGCGCAGGAACGCCTTCAACGCCTCGTCGGTCGCACCCACCGTCACCCGCAGCGTCACATACAGGTTGCCGGCGTCACGGCCGCCCTGCGGCGCCACGCCGCGACCGCGCAGGCGCAGCACCCGGCCGCCATCGGAGTCAGGCGGCACCGTCATCGCCACCGGACCGGCCGGCGTCGGCACCTGCACCGTGGCACCCAGCACCGCCTGCCTGAACGACACCGCAAGCTCGGTGCGGATGTCGTCGCCGTCGCGGGTGAAGCGCGCGTCCGGCGTCACCTGGATCCGGATCAGCGCGTCGCCGGCCGGCCCGCTTTCGCGGCCGTCGCCGCCCTTGCCGCGCAGGCGCAGGGTCTGCCCGTCCTCGATGCCCGGAGGCACCTTGACGTCGAGCGTGGCACCGGTCGGCAGGGCGATGCGGGTGGTGGCGCCCGTCACCGAGTCCGCGAACGAGACGGTCAGGGAATAGGCGTGATCTTCGCCGCGCTGCGGACCGGACGGCGCGGCGCGGCGGCCCCGCCCGAACATCTCGCCGAAGATGTCGCCCAGATCCTCCTCACCCCACAAGCCGTCCGGCCGGTAGCGGGCACCCTGCGGCCCCTGCGCATGCTCGCGGTAGGAGGGACGCGGCGGCGCCCGCTCCTGCCCGGCTCCGTCGATCTCGCCCCGGTCGTAGCGCGCGCGCTGCTCCGGATCGGACAGCAGCATGTTGGCGGTGCCGATGCGCTTGAACCGTGCCTCGGCGCCGGCGTCGCCGGGATGTAGGTCAGGATGGCTTTCCTTGGCCAGGCGGCGATAGGCCTTTCGGATGGCATCCTTGTCGGCGTCGCGGCCGATCCCCAGGATCTCGTACGGGTCGTCGGCCATGCCTCTCCTCGATCAACCACCGGATGTGGGATCGCGGGAAGATGGGCGGCCTCAACGGATCGATCAACATGAGGCTGGCGCCGGACACGCCGCTATGGTTGAGAAACCCGGCCAGGATGGCGCCAGGACGGAGAGTGGCATGGACATGACGCAGACCGAGCCGACGCGCCCGCCGCCGTTCGCCACCGCCTGGCGGCCGCCCAGCGAGACCCGCCGGCGCATTACCACCGCCACCCGGCGGCCGGAGCCGGACTGCGTCGCCGAGCTGCTGCGCACGGCTCCGCGCGCGCCGGACTCGGCGGCGGCGCTCGCAGCCCGGCTGGTGGAGGGCTTACGCGCGCGTGGCCGTCCGCGGCCGGTCGAGGGGCTGATGCGCGAATACGCGCTGTCGAGCCAGGAAGGCGTCGCGCTGATGTGCCTGGCCGAGGCGCTGCTGCGTATTCCCGATCCGGCCACCCGCGACCGGTTGATCCGCGACAAGATCGGCGCCCGCGACTGGCGCGCGCATCTCGGCAACAGCCCATCGCTGTTCGTCAACGCCGCCACCTGGGGCCTGCTGGTCACCGGCCGGCTGCAGGACAGCAGCGGCCAGTCCGGGCTGCAGGCGGCGCTGCTGCGCGTGCTCGGTCGGGGCGGCGAGCCGCTGATCCGCAAGGCCATGGACCGGGCCATGCGGGTGCTGGGCGAGCAGTTCGTGGTCGGCGAGACCATCGAGAGCGCGCTCAGGGCGGCGCGGCCGCGCGAGCGGGAGGGCTTCCGCTACTCCTTCGACATGCTCGGCGAGGCGGCGATGACCGATGCCGACGCGCGCCGCTACCTGGGCGAGTACGAGCGCGCCATCCGCGCCATCGGCGCGCACAACCAGGGACGCGGCCTGTTCGACGGCGCCGGCATCTCGATCAAGCTGTCGGCGCTGCATCCGCGCTATGCGCGCGCGCAGCAGGACCGGGTGCGGGACGAGCTGCTGCCGCGTCTGGCGGCCCTCGCCAGCCTGGCGCGGGCGCATGATGTCGGGCTCAACATCGATGCCGAGGAAGCCGACCGGCTCGAGCTCTCGCTCGACCTGCTCGAGAGCCTCTGCGAGCAGCCCGACCTCGCCAGCTGGAACGGCATCGGCTTCGTGGTGCAGGCCTACAGCCGACGCACGCCGGCGGTGATCGACCATCTGGTGGCCCTGGCCCGGGGAACGTCGCAGCGGCTGATGGTGCGGCTGGTGAAGGGCGCCTACTGGGACAGCGAGATCAAGAAGGCGCAGGAAGCCGGGGTGGCCGACTATCCGGTCTTCACCCGCAAGTTGCACACCGACGTCTCGTATCTCGACTGCGCCCGCCGCCTGCTGGCGGCCCCCGACGCGATCTTCCCGCAATTCGCCACCCACAACGCCCAGACCGTCGCCGCCGTGATGGCGATGGCGGGGCCTGATTTCGCCCTGGGGCGCTACGAGTTCCAGTGCCTGCACGGCATGGGAGAGGCGCTCTACGAGCAGGTGGTCGGGCCGGCCGCGCTGGATCGTCCCTGCCGCATCTACGCGCCCGTCGGCACGCACGAGACGCTGCTCGCCTACCTGGTGCGACGGCTGCTGGAGAACGGCGCCAACAGCTCCTTCGTCAACCGCATCACCGATCCGGACGTGCCGATCGCCGAGCTGGTGGCCGATCCGGTGCGCAGGGCGGCCGAACGGTTCCCCCTGGGTGCCGCCCACGCCTCGATCCCGCTGCCGGCCGCGCTGTTCGGCCCGGACCGGCGCAACGCGGCCGGTCTCGATCTCGCGGCCGAGGACGTGCTCGCCGCCCTGTCCGGGGGGATCGAGGTCGCGCGCGATCCGGACTTGGTCGCAGAGCCGATCCTTGCCGTCGAGGCGACCGGCGGCCCGTGGCGGGACTGCCGCAATCCCGCCGACCGCCGGCAGATCGTCGGATGCTGCCGCGACACCGATCCGGCCGATATCGGACCGGCGATCGCGGCTGCGGCCCACGGCACCGCGCGCTGGTCGGCGCTGCCGGCCCCGGCGCGCGCAGGCTGCCTGGAGGCGGCGGCCGACCGTCTGGAGGCGATGCTGCCCGAGCTGCTGGGGCCGATCATCCGCGAGGCCGGCAAGTCGGCTGCGAACGCGGTCGGCGAGGTGCGCGAGGCGGTCGATTTCCTGCGCTACTACGCAGCCCGGCTTCGACAGGCGCCGGCACTCGCCGGGGAGGCGCTCGGCCCGGTGGTGTGCATCAGCCCGTGGAACTTCCCGCTGGCGATCTTCGTCGGCCAGATCGCGGCAGCCCTTGCGGCCGGCAACGCGGTGCTGGCCAAGCCCGCGGAGGAGACGCCGCTGATCGCGGCTCTGGCCGTGCGCGAGCTGCACGCGGCCGGCATTCCGCGCGACGTGCTGCAGCTGGTGCCGGGCGATGGCGGCGTGGGCGCAGCGCTGGTGTCTGATCCGCGCATCCGCGGCGTGCTGTTCACCGGCTCCACCGAGGTGGCGCAGTCGATCGCGCGCGCGTTGGCGCCGCATGCGGATCCGCAGCGCGGCGCGATCCCGCTGATCGCCGAGACCGGCGGCCAGAACGCGCTGCTGGTCGACAGCGCCGCCCTGCCGGAACAGGTGGTGGCCGACGCGCTCGCCTCCGCCTTCGACTCCGCCGGCCAGCGCTGCTCGGCGCTGCGCATCCTGTGCCTGCAGGAGGAGGCGGCCGATCGCACGCTGACCATGTTGAAGGGCGCCATGGCCGAGCTACGGGTCGGCAACCCGCAGCGCCTGTCGACCGATGTCGGGCCGGTGATCTCCGATGCCGCCGCACAGGCCATCGAGGCGCACATCGCGCGCATGATCGGGCTGGGCTGCCGGGTGACGCGGGCGCCGCTGCCGGACAGCTGCCGCAGCGGCAGCTTCGCAGCACCGGCGCTGATCGAGATCGACCGGATCGGGCAGATCGGCCAGGAGGTGTTCGGTCCGGTGCTGCATGTGCTGCGCTTCGCCGAGGACCGGCAGGACGCGCTGGTCGACGAGGTCAACGCCACCGGCTTCGGCCTCACCTTCGGCGTGCATACGCGGATCGACGAGACCATGCAGCGCATCACCGCACGCAGCGACGCGGGCAACATCTACGTCAACCGCAACCTGATCGGCGCCGTGGTGGGCAGCCAGCCCTTCGGCGGCACCGGCCTGTCGGGAACGGGACCCAAGGCTGGCGGTCCGCTGATCCTGCACCGGCTGCGTCGCGGGACGGACGCCGTCCCGCTGCTGCCCGGCCGGGCGCCGGAGCCGGTGGTGCGGCTGCTGGCGCTGCTGGACAGGCATGATGTCGGGCCGGCCTGCGCGGCGCTGGCGGCGCGCAGCCCGTTCGGCGCGGAGCTCGCGCTGCCCGGACCGGTCGGCGAGCGCAACGTCTACAGCCTGCGGCCGCGCGGCCGGATCCTGTGCGTGGCGGACGACGAGGCGAGCCTGCTGCTGCAGGTGACGGCAGCGCTCGCCACCGGGAACCGGGCCATGGTGCGCGAAGGCCAAGTGGACCTGCCGCTGCTTGCGCGCGTGATCGCCATGCTGCCTGGACTGGTCTCGTCGGAAGCGGGCGAGCGGTCGCCGCCGGCTGCTGCCCTCGCCGACGCGGCCTGCCTGCCGGAGACGGCCCGGACGCTGGCGTCGCGGGACGGCGCCCTGGTGCCGCTGCACAGGCTCGACGTGCAGGATGCCGGCCTCGCGCTGGAGTGGCTGATGCACGAGCGCAGCCTGAGCGTGAACACGACGGCGGCCGGCGGCAATGCCAGCCTGATGGCGTTGGGCTGAGATCGATTGTCGCAAGCCCGCCGGCAGGCTATTGCAGCGGCGGCAACGCCTGGGCGACGACGCCGACAGACACCATCGAGGAGACGGGACGCATGAAGCCCTGGATGTACATGGTGCTGCTGATCGGCGGGTTTCTCATCTTCCTCTATCTGATGAGCTTCGTCGGCAACCGCATCAGCGGCTGAACGACGCTCCGGCCGGATGCCGTCGTCGCGGTGTCACGGACCGGGTGGCGGCTTGCCGACATCGGCCTCGAATTCGACGTCGGAATCGGCGATGACCGTATTGTCGCGGTCCTGGCCTCGCCAGCGACGAACCATGTCGGAGCCGGTCGACAGTAGGGCGAACGCGGCGATGACGCCCAGGATCAGCGCGAGGCCGACGATAACGAGCAGGAACTTCATCTGCCGGCTCACCTGTCATGAGGCGCCGTCATGATCGACGGCGCATGAAACTAAACGGCCCTGCGCCGGAGAGCGCAGGGCCGCGAGGCCTGGGGCGGAGGCGGGACGGTTACGGGTTACTCTGCGTTTGCGGGGTGCCGGCCGGCTTGGTGCCGAACGGCGCTGCCACATAGCGGTAGACGATCGGCGTGCCGTTGCCGACGGTGTAGTTGTAGTTCGGGCCTGGCACGCTGTTGGTGACGACGCCGTTATAGCCGGGAATGCTGCGATGGAACGCGGTGGTCGGCAGCTCCGGGTTGTCGCCGAACAGGTTCTGGATCGCGGCGATGCCATAGATGTAGTTGTTCAGGTTGCCCATGCGGCCGTACTGCTCGACCAGCATGGCGGTCGCGCCGGCGAGCTCCGGCGACGAGACGCTGGTGCCGATCAGGCCGTAGAACGCGCCCTCGATGGCGACGATGACATAGGACCGGTCGGTGTTGCCGCTGCCGTTGAGCGGATTGTCGCCGCCGTTGCAGGGCAGGACGGCGATGCCGCCCGGGCAGCCGCCGACCTGCATGCCGATGTCGGGCAGCGTGCGCTTCGTCGATGAGCCGGTCTTGGTCAGATGCTGATAGAGCGGCTTGCCGAAGATCGCGCTGACGCCGCCGCCCGCTCCCCACGAGCCGCCGGACACGTTGCTGCCCTCGCCATAGATGTCATAGGGGATTTCGGGATCGCTATAGGCGTTCTCGGTGGAATAGGTGGAGTCGAGCGAGCCCAGCGTGTAGCGGGTGACAACGTTGGTGCCGCCGACTGCCGTCACGTTCGGGTCCGACGCCGGCGCGGACACGCTGGCCACGAAGACGCCGGGCGTGCCGTTATCGACATAGTTCTCGGTCGGGCATTCGAGCCCGGCCTCGTCGCCGGAGGAGGCCAGGAACGAGATGCCCTGGGCGTTGCCCTGCACGTAGAGCTCGTGCTCGTACTGCAGCACCTGGGTGCTCTCGGCGTAGGGAAGCTCGCAGCCGCCGAACGAGGAGGAGACGATGTCCGCCTCGTTGTCGTCGATGATCTGGGTGTAGCCGTCGATGATGCTCTGATCCGACAGATCGGGGATGTCGTACAGGATCACGTGCGAGCCGGGCGCGCCGCTCAGGGCTTCCTGCGTGTCGAGCTCGACCTCGTCGAGCGCGCCGCTGCTGGTGGTGGCGCCGCCATCGACATAGACCCGCTTGAACAGCTTCGGATTGCTGGCCTGGCCGGAGTGGGCCATGAAGTGCTCATGGTTGAACACCATGTCGATGTCGCTGTCGAACACGTCGCTCGACATCAGGATGCCGATGGTGGCACCCGTGCCGTCGAGACGCTGCTTGACGCCGTTCTTGGTGATGAAGGTCAGGTAGGACGGATACTGGTAGGCCTGCTTCAGGTCGCCATACCAGTAGCCGCCGGTGGTGGAGGTGCGGTTGGACGGCCCGACCGCGAGCGGCGCCTGGCTGACGCGGTGCGACAGCGGATGCTTCACGTTCACCGACGAGGCGAAATCCACCACGAAGGCTCCGGCCTGACGGGCGGCGTCCGGCAGCGTCACGGCGCCCATCGCCACCAGATGCTGGTGACCGTTCGACAGCTGCCCGACGGCAAGCGAGGTGCCCAGCGCATGGCCGATGCTGCCGGCCGTGCCATGAACCTGCAGCGAGCGGATGCCGGGAACCACGGTGAGGCCCTGGCTCTCGAAGCTCTTCCGCACGCTGGCGACGGTTGCCGCATCCGGTCCGAACCGCTCCGCGAACTGCTGCGGCGTCAGCCACTTGTGGAACATCGGCGAGGCGCTGTCGTGCAGCTGCGCGACCAGCGTGTCGAGCTCGGCCGTGTTGCGCAGCGGCAGCACGACGTTGAACTGGACCGCCCGGGTCGCCGCAGCCTGTCCGACCAGCTTCAGCGTTTCCGCCTGCGCCGGCCCGAAGCCGTAGACGCTGCAGCACAACGCTGCCGCAAGCGAGCCGGCACGGAGGATGGAGCCTGATTGTGGCATTAAAGTTCCCGACATTGCGTGGTGAGATTCTGCTCTATCATAGCGGTAGTGGCGACAGACGTGCCATAAACGGGGCGCAAGCGGAAGATCCGATCAGACGCCGATCATCACGTTCGGCGAGAGGATGTCGGGCGGCGTGTTCTGGGACGATTGCGGGCAGGATATGCCCAAAACCGGTACAATCGTTGCGGGTGACGGTCGATGCAGGCAGGTCCGCATGGTCGCCCCTCCAGGCCCGGGCATGGCACGTCGGCATCTGCGGGAGCGTTGGACCCCGACGTCCGGTCTGCCGGACGACAGTTCCGTGACATCAGGATTCTGACGGCCCCGAACATCAGCGTGCGGCAACGGGAAAGGTGTCGCGGGTCGTCAGCCGGCATGGCATCGACCGATGCGCAGATCGGCTGCCGGTCGATCCGGAGCAGACCACGGCTTGTTGGACGCCAGAGGATATGACCGCCCTGGGCGGGCGGTGAAGCATTGGTGAGACGATCTTCGTGCACCGGCAAATTGTCATCCAAAAAAGTGGTCACCACTGTGCGACATGTGCTTAAACTTGAATATCACCGTCTCGTGCCCAGGCTGCGCCAGGCGGCAGCGACCGAGGGGTCCATCCCCCGCCTGTGCCGGCGGAGCTTATAAGATGCCGATCTACCGGATCTATTTTCTGAGCAACGGCGCGCAGATCGAGAAAGGTATCGATATCGACTGCCGGACCGGCGAGGCGGCCGTCGAACATGCCAACCGGCTGGCCAGACATCAGGGCCAGGCCCAGCTCTCGTGCGGTTGCAGAAGCCTGGGCACCTTCCCCGGCCTTCTCGATCCTGCCGTCAGACCGGCGGTCGTCGTTCCGCACCACCGGCCGACGCACCGGCCGACGCACCGGGCCGCGCGCGCGCGGGAGCGGTTCCTGTCGAGCCGGTCCGAGCTGCCGGACATCGCCACCTTCATCCACGAAACGACGGAGGCCGGACGCGTCCCGCTCCTGTCGTCCCCCCCGCACGCCGGTTCGACGAGATCGTCCGGAAGCCTCGAAAATCCTCTTTCCTGGCCGGCGACCACGTAGTGGTCCCGGCGCGTCGACCGGGAAAGGAGACGACCATGCTGTCTTGTGCAGGATCGAGCAGTTCGACGTGGGATGCCGACAGGTTGCGCGCGGCCACCAACGCCGCCGGCATGGCGCTCTGGTCGTGGAACGTCGACACCGACGAGCTTGCCCTGGACGAACGCGCCAGCGTCCTGTGGAACATGCCGAGCGACCGGTCGATCACGTTCGAGGAGCTCTCCCGCCGCATCCATCCGGGCGATCTCGACCGGGTGGCGAGCGCGGTCAGGCAGACCCGCGCACGGCTCGGCGCCTACGAGATCGACTTTCGCATCCTGCATGACGGCGCGGTCCGCTGGATCTGCAGCCGCGGCCAGGGAGAGGACGGCGATATCGTCGGGCGCATCATGTTTGGCGTCTTCCTCGACGTGACCGAGCGCAAGCGGACCGAGGAGGCGCGCGATCTGCTTGCGGGCGAGATGACGCACCGGGTCAAGAACCTGTTCGCCGTCGCCTCCGCCCTCACCGGGATCGCCGCGCGCACGACCACCACGACGACCGAGATGGCGCTCGATCTGACGCAGCGGCTGGTGTCGCTCGGCCGCGCCCATGAGCTCGTCCGCATCATGCCAGGTGCCGCGGGACAGGCCTTGCTGGGCGATCTCCTTGCCGTGCTGCTCGCCCCCTATGACGACAACAGATCGGCAGGCGACCGCATCCATATCCGCGTGCCCGAGATCCGCGTCGGCGAGACCGCCACCACGGCGCTCGCCCTGGTGATGCACGAGCTGGCGACCAACTCGATCAAGTATGGCGCGCTCTCGATGGGAAGCGGCACGCTCGACGTGTCCGGCCGCCTGCACGAGAACGAGCTGGAGATCGTCTGGACCGAGCGCGGCGGGCCGCGCCTGTCCGACCAGCCCCGGCCGGACGGCTATGGCAGCAAGCTGATCGCCCGCAGCCTGTCGGGGCAGCTCGGCGGCTCGATCGGCGTCGACTGGCGCCCGGAAGGTGCTGTCATCAGCCTGCGGATGAACCGGACGCAGCTCGGAACATGAGCATGCGCCCCATCCGGTCCGGCGGCGACGTCGCGGTCGGGGCCTGGGCGCGCGGCGCGACCGGCTAGGCCTCCGGCCGGAAGATCGCGCATGCGCGAGAACGAGATCCGCGTCACGTTCGACCTGAAGCAGGCCCTGTCGGCGCGCATCATCGGCCAGGATCATGCGCTCGAGACGGTCGCGCGACCGATCCGCGCAAGCCGGTCGGCGTGTTCCTGATGGTCGGCACCTCGGGCGTGGGCAGGACCGAGACCGCGCTGGCGGACCTGCCGTATGGGGGGCTCAGAACGTGACCACCATCAACAGGACGGAGTTCGAGGAGGAGCATAAGGTTTCGCTGCTGATGGGATCGCCACCGGGCTGTGTCGGATACGGCGAGGGCAGCATCCTGACCAAGGTGGTGCGGCGACGCCCCCATTCGGTGATCCTGCTGGACGGGATGGAGAAGGCGCATCCCGGCGTGCGGGACGTGGTCTGTCGGGTGTTCGACACGGGCACGGTGAAGGATGGCGAAGGCCGCGACATCGACTTCCGCAACACCACCATCATCATGACGTGCAAGGCCGGCACCGGCCTGATCCCGGCGCTGTTCGCCGATCCGGAGACCGCGCCGGACGCGGCGGAGCTCGCCAGGCACCTCAAGCCGGCCTTCCTGGGGCGGGTCGCGACCGTGCCCGATCTGTCGCTGACCGACGAGATGATCCGGCGGATCGTGGGCCTGCAGCTGGGCCGGATCGCGGCGCGGGTCGGGATAGCCGGCGAGCCCGTTTCACCAACGATCCGGAACTGGTAGAGGTGATCGCGCAACGATGCACCGAGAGCGAGGCGGGAGTCCGCAACATCGAGAGCATCCTGTCGCATACGCGGCTGGCCGACCTGTCGTCGGAGATCCTGGCCAGGCTGGCCTCGGGCTCGCCGATCGAGACGGTGCCTGTCGGGGTGGGTGCGGGCAGCGGGTTCACCTGCGCAGTCTCCTGACACCAGGCCACGCACGACCGCCACTGCGCCCTGGGTCGAGATCGGATGCGTCGAGTCGCGCGACGACATCGGCATGATTTTTGGTGCGATGCAATAATCGGTGGGCTCGATACGGCGATTCGTATCCGGATTGGCATCGGCAATGAAGTTGAGCGGACCGCCACGACGATGACCGCGGCGTTGGTACAACACTCTTGATATTTGGTGACACGGAACGGAATGACCGGCCTGATCGTCTGGTCAGGGCGCGCAAAACCGTTATCGTGCCGCTGACCGAGCCTTAAAGAGCACGGCTAGAAGACCAGGCCGAGAAGAACGAGGAAGCGCATGAACAGGGTATATTCGAAGGGGGCTGCCTGCTCGCTTTCGACGAGATTGCTGACCGGAACCGCAACAATGGCACTGGCCACGGTTCTGAGCGGTGCCGCGTTTGCACAGACGTCGCTTGGCCCCAGCACCCGGGTGGCGACGCCGCTGCCGGCGAACGGCGCGCCGATCAACGTGGTGAGCTCGGTGCCGCCGCTGCCGGCGCCCGAGGCCCTGTTCCCCGGCCTGTTCGGGTATGGCACGTTCCTGCGCGACCATGGCGTCGCCGTGCTGCTGGACAACGTCGACGAATTCGACGGCATCGTGAAGGGCGAGAACAAGGGCTCGACCAACGCCGGCCAGTACGGCCTTGAGACCGACATCGACTGGGAGCGTCTGGCCGGGCTGACCGGCTTCTCGACCCACACCGTCATGGTCGGCCGCTACGGCATCCCGGCGAGCCGGATCTTCGGCGACAACCTCGACCCCAGCCAGGAGATCTACGGCGCCGGCGGCAACGTGGCGATCCATCTGGTCTATGCCTATGGCGAGGAGACGGTCGCCAACGGGCGCGCCGACCTGGCGTTCGGCCGTATGCCGGTGCTGAACGACTTCGCCTCGTCGCCGCTGTACTGCAACTTCCAGAACAACGCCTTCTGCGGCAATCCGAAAGCCTCGTCGGACAACATCGCGGTCTCCTCCTACCCGGACGCCAACTGGGCGTTCCGCCTGCGGGTGCGGCCGACGCAGGCCACCTACATCCAGAGCGGCATCTTCTTCACCGAGGACAACATCTACAACGCCACCGGCGGCTACCGCTCGGGCTTCCGCTTCAACGCCGCCCACATCAGCGGCGAGACCTTCCCGGTGCAGGCCGGCTACGAGCCGAGCTTCGGCCCCGACCAGCTGCCGGGCCACTACAGCGTCGGCTTCATCTACGACACCAACAAGCACAACGACGACTACTACGACGCCAACGGCAACTCCTACGTCGTGAGCGGCCTGGCCCCGCGCATCCGCCATGGCCAGACCGCCGAATACGTGCTCGTCGACCAGATGCTGCTGCGGCACGGCTCGGGCGCCACCAACGGCCTGATCGGCTTCGGCACCTTCTACCACAACGACGACAACACCTCGACGCGCACCAGCCAGGGCGAGGTCGGGCTGATCGATCACGGCTTCTGGAAGGCACGCCCCGGCGACGGCTTCGGCCTGGCCTTCTCCTACCTCGAAGTGTCCGACGCGCTGTCGCACACCGAGGCCGTGCAGCAGGAGCTCGGCCTGCCGATCACCGGCAACGGCAACTTCTACGACGATACCCGATCGGGCGTGCAGAGCCACACCTACAACTTCGAGGCCAACTACCAGATCCACGTCTATCGCGGCGTCACCTTCGCGCCCGACTTCCAGTACTTCATCCGACCCAACGCGCAGGCCAACCTGCCCAGCGCCGCCGTCATCGGCTTCAAGAGCCACATCGAACTGTTCTGAGCCTCCCCGCCCGGTCATGCATCAGCATGGCCGGGCGTTCACTGCCGACGGCAGCGCTGCCACCGTCTATCCCCTGTCCCGGAATACGCCTAGCGTCGGCTTCCTTGCGGTCCCGGTCGACACCGGTCCACGCCGCCTCGAAGAAGGCTTCCGTGCCATGACTTCGGTCCGTTCCGTCGTGCTCGAACGTCAGCACGAACTCACGCTGCGCGACATCGAGCTTCCATCGTCGCTCGGGCCGGACGATGTACGGATCCGCATCCATACCGTCGGCATCTGCGGCAGCGACGTGCACTACTACACGCACGGCCATATCGGGCCCTTCGTGGTGCGCGAGCCCATGGTGCTCGGTCACGAGGCGGCCGGAACGGTGACCGAGGTCGGCAGCAATGTGCGCGGGTTCGCGGCCGGCGATCGCGTCTGCATGGAGCCGGGCATACCGGACGCGACCTCGCGGGCGTCGAAGCTCGGCCTCTACAACGTCGATCCTGCCGTGCGCTTCTGGGCGACACCGCCGGTCCATGGCTGCCTGACCTCGCACGTGGTGCATCCGGCAGCCTATACCTACAAGCTTCCAGAGACCGTCTCCTTTGCCGAAGGCGCGATGGTCGAGCCGTTCGCGATCGGTGTGCAGGCCGCCGTCAAGGGCGCGATCAAGCCCGGCGACACCTGCGTCGTGACCGGTTGCGGCACCATCGGGCTGATGGTGGCGCTGGCGGCACTCGGCAGCGGAGCCGGCCGGGTGGTGATCTCGGACGTGGTCGATCCCAAGCTCGAGATCGCGGCGCGGTATCCCGGGCTGATCCCGGTCAACGTGTCGCGAGAGTCGCTGCGCGAGCGGATCGACGGGCTGTGCGGGCGGGAGTGGGGTGCGGACGTGGTGCTGGAGGCGAGCGGCAGCCCGCGCGTGTATGACGACGTGCTCGCCTGCGTGCGACCGGGCGGCACGGTGGTGCTGGTCGGCATGCCGCTCGACAAGATCGCCTTCGACATCGTCTCGGCGCAGGCCAAGGAGATCCGCATCGAGACGGTGTTCCGCTACGCCAACGTGTTCGACCGCGCCATCGAGATGATCGCGTCCGGACGGGTGGACCTGAAGCCGCTGATCGCCGATACCTTCGAGTTCGAGCAGTCGGTGGCGGCGTTCGAGCGGGCTGCTTCCGCCCGTCCCGCCGACATCAAGCTGCAGATCGTCATGCCCACCTGAAAGCAGGGCGCCCGGGTGGGACAGGAACGTCTCCCGGCCGGCCTGCATCATCCGATCCGAGGGACAGCATCGTGGACATGATCCAGCTTGATCGGACGGCGCTCTCCCGTCTCCCCGCACCGATCCAGGGGCCGCGCTTCGATCCGGCCGCGGTGCGGGCGGGCATCGTGCATCTCGGGCTCGGCGGCTTCCACCGGGCGCACATGGCGCGCTACACGCACGACCTGTTCGAGCGGCGGCCGGACATGATGCAATGGGGCATCGTCGGCGGCGGCCTGATGCCCGGCGACAGGCGGATGGCAGACAGCCTGCTGCCGCAGGACAGGCTCTACACGCTGGTCGAGCGCAGCGGCACCGACGAGACGATGACAGTGATCGGGTCGCTGGCCGGCGTCATCTTCGCCGGCGAGAGCAGCGCCGCCCTGCTCGATGCCATCGACAGCCCGGACATCCGGATCGTCAGCCTCACCGTGACCGAGAACGGCTACTGCCTCAACCGCGCGACCAAGCGGCTCGATCTGCAGCATCCGCTGATCAGCCACGACGTCGCCCATCCCGGGGAGCCGCGCAGCGCCATCGGCATCATCGTCGAGGCGTGCCGCCGACGCCGCGCAGCGGACGCGGCGCCGTTCACCGCGCTGAGCTGCGACAACATCCAGCATAACGGCGAGGTCCTGCGCGACGCCGTGATCGCGCTGGCACGGGAAACCGATCCGACGCTGATCGACTGGATCCAGGCGAAGATCAGCTTCCCGAGCACGATGGTCGACCGGATCACGCCGGTCACGGCAGACGCCGACATCAAGGCGCTGGCCGACCGTCACGGGCTCGTCGATGCCTGGCCGGTCTTCTCCGAGACCTTCATGCAGTGGGTCATCGAGGACCGGTTCGTCGCCGGACGGCCGGCCTGGGAAGAGGTCGGCGCGCAGTTCGTGCAGGATGTGGCGCCTTACGAGTTCATGAAGCTGCGGCTGCTGAACGCCAGTCATCTCGCCGTCTCCGGGCTTGGACGGCTCGCCGGCATGGCCACGATCGACGAGGCGATGGCCGAGCCGTTGATGACGCGCTACATGGCCGCGCTGATGGACCGCGAGACCGGCCCGACGCTGAAGCCGGTGCCGGGAATCGACCTCGCCGACTACAAGGCGACCCTGATCGAACGGTTCGCCAACACGGCGATCAAGGACACGGTCGAGCGCGTCAACACCGACGCGCCGCTCAATGTCCTGGTCGATCCGATCCGCGACCGCCTGCGCGCGGGCGAGAGCGTGGAGCTGCTGGCGCTGGCGCTGGCCGCCTGGCTTCGCCGGATACGCGGCGAGGACGAGCAGGGCGACCCGATCGAGATCCGTCATCCGCTGGCTGCCCTGCTGCGCGAGAAGGCGGTCGAGGGCGGCGAGGATCCGGTGCCGCTGCTTGGCATCGCGCAGCTGTTCGGCGAGACCGGAACCGATCCGCGCCTGATCCAGCCGGTCGGCCGCTGGCTGAGCTCGCTCTACCGGCAGGGCAGCAGGTCGACCCTGGCACAGGCCGCGGAACGCTGCGGCTTCTAGCGACGGCGGCCGTTGACGCGCCTCGGCCGGAGTGAGACGGTGACGGTCAAGCTGAAATTCAATTCGGCTGCAAGAATATCCGAGGAAACCATGGCTTGTAGCATTTCCAGCCTTCGCAGGGTGGCGGCGTGTGGCGCCGTGGCACTCGGAGCCGCACACGCCGCGGTCGCGCGCGCTGACTCCACCATCACGGTCGCCACGGTGAACAATGGCGACATGGTGGTGATGCAGAAGCTCTCGAGCGTCTTCGAGCAGCAGCACCCCGACATCCACGTGCGCTGGGTCGTGCTCGAGGAGAACGTGCTACGCCAGCGTGTGACCACCGACATCGCCACCCAGGCCGGCCAGTTCGACGTCATGACGATCGGCAACTACGAGGTGCCGATCTGGGCCAAGCAGGGCTGGCTCGTGCCGATGGACAACCTGCCTGCCGCCTATGACGAGGGCGACCTGCTCAAGCCCGTGGCCGAAGCGCTCACCTACAACAGCAAGCTCTACGCGCTGCCATTCTACGCCGAGAGCGCCATGACGTACTACCGCACCGACCTGTTCAAGAAGGCGGGCATCACCATGCCGACTGCGCCGACCTATGCGCAGATCCGCGAATATGCCGACAAGATCACCGACAAGTCGAACCAGATCTATGGCATGTGCCTGCGCGGCAAGCCGGGCTGGGGCGAGAACATCGCCTACATCACGACGCTGGTGCATGCCGAGGGCGGCCAGTGGTTCAACACCGCCTGGAAGCCGACGCTGAACTCGGCCGCCTGGAAGACGGCGATCACCTATTACGCCGACATCCTGAAGGCGGACGGGCCGCCCGGCGTGTCGTCGAACGGGTTCAACGAGACGCTGGCGCTGTTCGCAAGCGGGCATTGCGGCATGTGGATCGACTCCACCGTCGCCGCCGGCCTGCTGTTCGACAAGAAGCAGTCGCAGGTCTCGGACGAGGTTGGTTTCGCGCCGATGCCGACCGGCAGCTTCACCGGCGGCCCGACCTGGCTGTGGAGCTGGAACCTCGGCATTCCCGCCTCCTCCAAGCAGAAGGATGCCGCGCGCACCTTCGTCACCTGGGCGACTTCCAAGGAATACGTCGCCCTGGTCGCCAAGCAGAATGGCTGGGTCGCGGTGCCGCCCGGCACGCGCCAGAGCACCTACGACAACCCGCAATACAAGCAGGTGGCGCCGTTCGCCAGCTTCGTGCAGACCGCGATCGATGCGGCGAACCCGAAGGGGCAGACCGAGCAGCCGCGCCCCGACACCGGCGCCCAGTTCGTCGCCATTCCGGAGTTCCAGGGCATCGGCACCCAGGTCGGGCAGACGATGGCCGGCGTGCTGACCGGCCAGAGCACGGTGACCCAGGCGCTGGCCTCCGCGCAGTCCGCGACCGCGCGCACGATGCGCCAGGCGGGTTATCCCAAGAAGTAGGACATCCGGTCATGTCGATCACGCTCGACAAGAACCCGACGATGGCCGGACACGGCGCGTCGGGGGCGGCGACCGCCGCTCCTGCCGCCGCCCGTTCGTGGCTGGTCATGCCGTCGGTCGGCGTCCTGCTGGTGTGGATGATCATCCCGCTGGTGATGACGCTCTGGTTCTCGTTCAGGACCTACAACCTGCTCGATCCCACGGTGCGCGGCTTTGCCGGCATCGACAACTACGCCTACCTGGTCACCGATCCGGATTTCTGGGCCAGCCTGCGCAACACCCTGGTGCTGCTGGCGGCCGTGCTGGTGATCACGGTCGGGTTCGGCACGCTGCTGGCGGTGCTGTTCAACCAGCCCTTCCCCGGGCGCAACGTCGCCCGCGTGCTCGCCATCTCGCCGTTCTTCGTGATGCCGACGGTGGCGGCCCTGCTTTGGAAGAACCTGATGATGCACCCGATCTACGGGGTGCTCGGCGTGGTCGCCCATGCGTTCGGCCTGCAGCCGGTCGACTGGTTCGCCAACTATCCGCTGACCTCGGTGATCGCCATCGTCTCCTGGGAGTGGCTGCCGTTCGCGCTGCTGATCCTGCTGACCGCGGTGCAGTCGCTCGATCACGAGCAGCGCGAGGCGGCGCGCATGGACGGGGCCGGGGTGATCGCGCAGTTCTTCTTCATCACGCTGCCGCATCTGTCGCGGGCGATCAGCGTGGTGATCATGATCGAGACGATCTTCCTGCTCACCGTGTTCGCCGAGATCTTCGTGACCACGGCCGGCGGGCCAGGCAACGCCACCACCAACCTCGCCTTCCTGATCTATTCGCGCGCGCTGCTGCAGTTCGATGTCGGCGGCGCGTCGGCCGGCGGCGTGGTCGCCATCATCCTCGCCAACATCGTGGCAGTCTTCCTGGTGCGCAGCATCGCCCGCCGGCTCGAGGTGTAGCCATGACCGACAGTCTCGGCAAACGGATCCTCATCGCCCTGCTCGGCTGGGCCGTGGCGATCGCGCTGTTCTTTCCGATCTTCTGGATGGTGCTGACCAGCTTCAAGTCGGAGACCGACGCGATCACCGCGCGCCTGTTCTTCGCCCCGACCCTCGCCGCCTACGGGGAGGTGCTGGGCCGCGCCAACTACCTGCTGTTCGCCTTCAACAGCATCGCGGTCTCCATCGGCGGCACGGTGCTGGCGCTGCTGTTCGCGATCCCGGCCGCGTACTCGATGTCGTTCCATCCGACGATGCGCACCCGCGGCACCCTGCTCTGGATGCTGTCGACCAAGATGCTGCCGTCGGTCGGCGTGCTGGTGCCGATCTACCTGATATTCCGCACCACCGGGCTGCTGGATACCCGCTCGGGCCTGATCATCATCTACGCGCTGATGAACCTGCCGATCATCGTCTGGATGCTGTTCACCTTCTACAAGGAGGTGCCGCACGAGATCCTGGAGGCGGGCCGCATGGACGGCGCCAACACCTGGGGCGAGGTCTGGCACCTGCTGATGCCGCTGACCCTGCCCGGCGTCGCCTCGACCGGCCTGCTGTCGCTGATCCTGTGCTGGAACGAGGCCTTCTGGAGCCTGAACCTCACCTCGTCGCGGGCCGCCCCGCTGACCGCCTTCATCGCATCGTTCTCGTCGCCCGAGGGGCTGTTCTTCGCCAAGCTGTCGGCCGCCTCGACCATGGCGGTGGCGCCCATCCTGATCTTCGGCTGGTTCAGCCAGAAGCAGCTGGTGCAGGGCCTCACCTTCGGCGCCGTCAAGTAGGAGCCCGGCCGTGTCAACGCTTACCCTGCGCAACCTGAAGAAGGCCTACGGGCCGGTCGAAGTGATCAAGGGCGTCGATCTCGATATCGCCGACCGCGAGTTCGTGGTGTTCGTGGGGCCGTCCGGCTGCGGCAAGTCCACGCTGCTGCGCATGATCGCGGGTCTGGAGGAGATCACCTCGGGCGAACTGACCATCGACGGCAGCCGCGCCAACGAGGTCGGACCCGCCGATCGCGGTCTGGCGATGGTGTTCCAGTCGTATGCGCTCTACCCGCACATGACGGTGGCGCAGAACATGGGCTTCGCGCTGCGGCTGGCGAAGGTGCCCAAGGCCGAGCGCGACCGGAAGGTGGCCGAGGCCGCGCGCATCCTGCAGCTCGGACCCTATCTCGAGCGCAAGCCGAAGGATCTCTCGGGCGGCCAGCGCCAGCGCGTCGCGATCGGCCGGGCCATCGTGCGGGCGCCGAAGGTGTTCCTGTTCGACGAGCCGCTGTCGAACCTGGACGCCGCGCTTCGCGGGCAGATGCGCATCGAGCTCGCGCGCCTGCACGAGGAGCTCAACGCCACGATGATCTACGTCACGCACGACCAGATCGAGGCGATGACGATGGCCGACAAGATCGTGGTGCTGCAGGCCGGGCGGGTCGAGCAGGTCGGCACGCCGCTCGAGCTCTACCACCATCCGGCCAACATCTTCGTCGCCGGCTTCATCGGCTCGCCGCGGATGAACATGCTGCGGGTTCCGATCGCGGCAGTCGGCGCCGGAGCGGCCGAGGTGGTGCTGCCGTCGGGCGGTCGGCTGGTGGTGCCGGCGGCGTCCGGCAGCGTGCAGCCGGGCAGCGAGGTGACGCTGGGCATCCGGCCGGAGGAGCTGCGTCTCGATCCGGACGGGCCGATCACCGGCGAGATCCGCCTGGTGGAGCGGCTCGGCGGGCTGACGCTGCTGCATGTCGGCGCTCCGGAAGGGGCCGATCTCATCGTGCAGATCGAGGGCAGCTGTCCGGCCGAGATCCACCAGACCGTCGCGCTGTCGGCGAACGGCGGCGTCTGCCACCTGTTCGACTCCGACGGGCTGTCGCTGTCGCCTGCCGTGCGCCACCCGCTCGCGGCCTGATGTTTCTCGGTCTCGATTACGGCACCTCGGCGGTCAAGGCGCTGCTGGTCGATGGCGAGCAGCGCGTCGTCGGCAGCGCCTCGGTCGCCCTGACCGTCAGCCGGCCGGCACCCGGCCATAGCGAGCAGGATCCGCAGGCCTGGTGGCAGGCGACGCTCGATGCCGTCGACGCGCTGCAGCGCGAGCACGGCAAGGCTCTCGCCGCCGTCTCCGGGATCGGCCTGTCTGGCCAGATGCATGGCGCGGTGCTGCTCGACGCCTCGGGCGCGCTGCTGCGTCCGGCGATCCTGTGGAACGACGTGCGCTCGGTCACGGAGTGCGCCGAGCTCGAGGCCGCCTTCCCGGCCTCGCGCGCGGTCACCGGCAACATCGCGATGCCGGGCTTCACCGCGCCCAAGCTGCTGTGGGTGCGGCGCCACGAGCCGGAGCTGTTCGCCAGGCTCGACACGGTGCTGCTGCCCAAGGCCTGGATCCGCTACCAGCTGACCGGCGAGATGATCGAGGAGATGTCCGACGCTTCCGGCACGCTCTGGCTCGATGTCGGCGCGCGCGACTGGTCGGACGCGGCCCTGGATGCCTCCGGCCTTTCCCGCGCCGCGATGCCGCGGCTGGTGGAGGGCAGCGACCCGGCCGGCGTGCTGCGTGGCGACATCGCGGCGCGCTGGGGAATGCGGCGTCCGCCGATCGTCGCGGGCGGCGCCGGCGACAATGCGGCCGGGGCCGTCGGGCTGTCGGCGATCCGGCCGAACGACGCCTTCGTCTCGCTCGGCACCTCCGGGGTGCTGTTTGCGACCACCGACCGGTTCCGCCCGTATCCGCAGGCGGCCGTGCATGCCTTCTGCCATGCCGTTCCCGACACCTGGCACCAGATGGGCGTGACGCTCTCGGCAGCCGCGTCGCTGGCCTGGTGGGCGGGCATTGCCGGGCGCACCGAGGCCGAGCTGATCGACGAGGTCGGCACGCCCCGCCGGCCGAGCGCAGCACTGTTCCTGCCCTATCTCGGCGGCGAGCGCACCCCGCACAATGACGGCGCCCTGCGCGGCGCGTTCGCCGGACTGTCCTACGAGACCGACCGCGCCTCGCTGACCCAGGCCGTGCTCGAGGGCGTGGCCTTCTCGATGCGCGACTGCCTCGACGCGCTGGCGGCGTCCGGCACCCGGATCGGGATCGCCGACGTGATCGGCGGCGGGTCGCGATCGCGTGCCTGGATCGCGATCATCGCGTCGGCGCTCGACTTGCCCCTGCGGCGGCTGGCCGCGGGCGAGCATGGCGGGGCATTCGGCGCCGCCCGGCTCGCGCGCATGGCGGTCACGGGCGAGGCCGCGGAGGCTGTCTGCACGCCCCCGGCGCGCGAGGAAACCATCGAGCCCGAACCCGCTCTCGTCGACGCCTATGCCGGGCGGATCGAGCGCTACCGGAGCCTGCACGGCCAGGCGGGCGACGCCCTGCGCGAGAGGCACGCCTAGATCGTCGCGCGCGCGTCGGGCGCCACGGCCCTAGCGCAGCGGATGCGCGGTCTGTGACGCGATCCAGCCGTCGACGCGCTGCTCCAGCACCGCCAGCGGCATCGCGCCCTCGTCAAGCACCTCGTCATGGAAGCTGCGATAGTCGAACCGCGCGCCGAGTGCTGCCTGAGCGCGCTGCCGCAGTGCCATGATCCGCAGCTCGCCGATCTTGTAGCCCAGCGCCTGGCCGGGCCAGGCGATGTAGCGGTCGGTCTCGTTCTGGATGTTCTTGTCGGCCAGCGCGGTGTTGTCCTGCAGGCAGGCGAGCGCCTCCTCGCGGGTCCAGTCCTTCCAGTGGATGCCGACATCCATCACCAGCCGGCAGGCGCGCCACATCTCCATCGAGAGCATGCCGAAGCGGATATAGGGCGTGTCGTAGAGCCCCATCTCCGCCACCAGCTGCTCCGAATACAGCGCCCAGCCTTCCACGTAGGCGGTGATGTCGGGATCGCGCCGGAACGGCGGCAGATCGGTCAGCTCCTGCGCCAGCGCGATCTGGATGTGATGTCCCGGGACGCCTTCGTGCGCCACCAGCGTCGGCAGCTCGTAGAGCGGCCGCTGGTCGAGATGCGAGGTGTTGATCATCAGGCCGCCGGCGACGCCCTGCTCCGGGCTGCCGGGATTGTAGCGGCCCGAGGTATAGCCGTCCTCGATCGCGCGCGGCACCGGGCGCACGCCGTAGCTCAGCCGCGGCAGGCGGCCGAAGAAGCGCGGCAGCTGGTCGTCCACGCGCTTGGCCAGCCGGCTCGCCTTGTCCAGCAGGGCCTCGCGCGTGGTGACATAGAAGCGTGGATCGGTGCGCAGCATCAGCTGGAACGCCTTGAAATCCCCCTTGAAGCCGCTCGCCCGGATCTGCTCGTCCATCGCCCGACGGATGCGCGCGATCTCCGACTGGCCGAGCGCGAACACCTGGTCGGGCGTGAGGTCGGTGGTGGTCTCGTGGCGGACCCGATAGGCGTAGTAGGCGCGGCCGTCCGGCAGGCTGGACGCGCCGATCGTCGTGCGGCTCTTCGGCAGGTACTCGGTCTCGAAGAACTCCGCGAGCGACCGCTCGGCCGGCTTGACGCGGGCCCGCACGAGATCGAGCGCCGCCGACCGCAGCGTCGCCTGCCGGGCTGCCGACATGGTCGCCGGCAGCATGGCGAACGGCGCCAGCAGCGGGCTCTGCTCGGCCGGCTCGTCGGCGGCGGCGCGGGTCGCCTTGCTCACCGCGAGTGCCGTGATGCGCGGCTGGACGAAGCCGGTGGCGAGGCCGCGTCGCATGTTGGCGATCTCGGTCTCGTAGAAGCCCGGCAGCGCGCGCAGGCGGTCGAGCCAGGCCTGCGCGTCCGCGTCGCCGCGGATGACCGTGTCCTCGGCGGCATCGCCCGGGATCAGGAAGAACCCCTCGTCGCTGGTGAACGGGATGCGCTCCTCGTCGAAGCGCTGCCCGTCCAGGTCGAGATCGACGCGCCAGGTCAGCAGCGCGTGGTTCAGCGCGTCCTCGCCGGTGAGCGAGGCGGCGGGAATGGCATGCAGACGCCTGCTGAACTCCTGCAGCCGCGCCGAGCGCCCGGCCACGGCGGCCGGTGAATCGTCAGGCCAGACCGACGCGGCCAGCCGGTTGCCGCGCTGTCCGGCCGAGACCGGATCGGCTGCATCCAGATACGCGTCGTACTCGTCCAGCAGCCGATGCAGCGCCGGCGCGGCGGCGCCGTCCGCCGCCTGTCCGGGCATCGACAGCAGCAGGACGGCAGCCAGCGACGCGGCACCGGTCTGCAGGCGCCGCAGGCGCGTGCATCGGCCGGCTCGACCGATCGGGGATACGGCGTGACGACACGGCAGGGTCATGAGGCGGGTGACCTTCGCTCGGATGCAGGGGCAGGCAGGCTCGAGCGATCCCGATACCCGGTGGCGGTCGACGGCGATATCGCCAGATTGCAAATCCGCCCGTCTCCGCGCATCAGTCGGCAGCGGGGTCGCAGCGCGCCTGCGGATGCCGGCAGGCCCGTCGACGGCGACCTGCGCGGCATTCTCCTCAGGGGTGGTGATCGTTGAGCATCGCGGCGCGCCTGCAGGGACGGCTTGATCGTCTCGAGATGTCACCGGACGCCGCCGCGCGCGCCGCCGGCCTGCCGGCCGACCTGCTGGTCAGGCTGACGGAGGATCGCGCGCCGCTGCCGCGAGGCAAGCGTCTGGCCAAGCTGGCGGAGGTTCTGGAGACCTCGGTCGCCTATCTCATCGGCCTCGATCCGGACGCGCCGGTTCCGGAAGAGTATCTGCACGACGACCAGGGCGAGCTGGGTCTGCTCGCGGTCGACGAGCACGCGCTCCTGCAGGCCTATCGCAGGCTCGACATCGCCTCGCGCGCGGCGATCCTGCGGGTTCTGCTCAAGATGGCCCCCGAGCCGGAGGAGATGGAAAGGAAGCCGCTGCAGATGGCGCCGCGCAGAGGCCCGGCGGTCGGGTAGCCAAACCTTGCCCACGGTCGCGCGTAGCTGGCGCGTGGCCGAACCATGCGGGCCTGCCGGCGGCTCGTCGCGAGCGGCGCCCGCCGCCTGCCTGCCAACCAGATGCTTGAGGAACGCAGCGTGCCGACAACGACGCAGATCATCTACCAGCCTTACGTCAGCGGGGCGCGCGGCAGCCTGAAGGCCGGTCCGCCGATTGCCTGCAGGACGGCGGAAGCGGGGCTGCTGCGTGCCGAACGCGCCCTGGCCGCCGGCAGCATTCTCGGCGCGCAGATCGTCCGCGTGTCGCACGACGATTCCGCCGAGGAGTTCGCCGAGCCGGAGTTCCTGGGCCAGGTCGGGCGGGTGCCGGAGGCGGACTAGCCTGACGTCAGACCGGCGATACGGGGATGGGCGCGACGCCGGCACGCGCAGTCGGCTGGCCCGATCGCATGCGACGCATGAACTCTCGGCCGTTCCAGGCGTGACAGCTGCCGGACGACGACGGCAACCAGGCGATATCGAAAGCGAGCTGATCATGGCGGACACCAGTGTCACGAAAGTCGAGAGCGGGCAGGCTCCGAAGGGGCCGCAGGGACAGCGCTACCTCGCCAGCGGCCGCAGCCTGTCGATGCGGCTGTGGGAGAACGAGACCCCCGACACGCCCCCGCATCCGGTGCGCCGCGCCTATGAGACCGTGGGGTATGTGATCAGCGGCCGCGCCGAGCTGACCCTGGAGGGACAGATGGTCAAGCTCGAGCCCGGCAGCTCATGGGTGGTGCCGAAGGATGCCGAGCACAGCTACCGGTTCATCGAGACCTTCACCGCCATCGAGGCGACCCACCCGCCGGCGCAGGTTCACGAGCGCGACGCAGCGCCGGCCGAGTAGCCGCGTCCGGATGCGTCCAGGCTGATCTGCGGATCGGGCCGGCGTCCCGTCGGCCGACGATCCGTTGAGGTCTGATACCGTCGGCGAATTCGCGACTGGCCTGTTCAGGCCGCCATGAGGCGAATCGGGCGCGAACTCCGTGTTGCTGCACGTGCTTCGCCCTGCACCCACGCGCTGACCCGCACGACGTTCAGGGCTGCCGCGGTTGCGACATGCTGTAGGTGGGTCCTGGCAAGTCCGACATAGCGCGAGCGCCGCAAGCCGCACACGCGCACGCCCTGCGACAGGCAGCCCTCGATCCCGGCGCGTACGCCGTAGAGCGCCCGCCATTCCGGCGTGTCCTGCCGCCCTCGCGCGGCCTGGATAGCCTCGTGCCGGCCCGGCTGGCGAAACGTCATCTCGCGTGGCGCGGTTTTGGCCCGCGTACACAGGGCTTGGGTGGGGCGGGCGCGGCAGGTCCGCTTGGCAAAGCCGATGTGGACAATGCTGGTGCCCCACCGGTCCTGGCCTGGTATTCAGTCCACGCTCTTGTGCCCCTGCGGGTAGGTGACGGCCTGGGCGTTCCAGTCGATGTTGAACGCCGAGATGTCATAGCCTTCGCCGGCCTTCGCCTGCCAGCTCGTGTCGGGGCGGACAGGGCCGACCAGCTCGATCCCGTGCTCGGCTTTGGCGTCGACCAGCAGGTCCGCATCGACATAGCCGGCATCCACGAGATGGACCTCTGGCAGCAGCTCCTTTGCCCGAAGCGCCTCGTGCACAGGCGCGGTCATGGCCACGTCCGACACCGGCGCCGGCGTCGTCTCGACATGGACCACCAGGTGCGGACGGTCCTCGTCACAGGTTTCAGTGAGATGCGCCTTGTAGCCGCTCCAGGTGGTGCTGCGCTTGTTGCCGAAGCGGGCGTCCGGATCATACGGACTGTCGAAGCGCAAGCTGGCCGGCGGCAAGTCGGCGCGGTCGCGCCAGGTCACCCGGCCCGCCTCGACGTAGAACTGGCTTACCCAGGCCCGGCGCAGCACCTGCACCGCCGGCAGATCACGCAACCACGGTGGGGCTGACGGGCCGTAGGCATCCGCCAGCAGGCAGTGGCCGTCGGCTCCGATCACCTCGCCCAACGCCTTGCGCGGAGCCTCGCCCTTCGGCAAGCGCCACTCCTCGAACGCTCGGCCGTAGCGGTCCGGCCACGCGGCGTCAGCATGCTGCATCAGCCAGTCGGGCGCGGCCACAGCAAGGGCGTTCAAGGCCGCACGCAGCGTCTCGCCGACGCTCTCCAGCCGGTTCACCGTCCGCATTGCTGCCAGCACGTGGGTGCTGTCCGTGCGCTGGTGTCCACGGGCCTTCAGCAGCCCAAGCTCGCGGAACCTGGCCAGCATGGCATCGAGCAGGATCTGCTCGATGCCGCCCGCGATCAGGCGGGCGCGGAACTCACACAGGATGGAGAAGTCGAACCCGGGATCAGCGAGCTCCACGCCCAGCGCATACTTCCAGTCGATCCGACCCCGGACGGCGTTGGCCGCCTGCCGGTCCGACAAGCCCTCGGCGAACTGCAGCACAGTAACAAGCGCCACGGTGAATATGCCGGCTGGCCACGGGCGGGGTAAGCCGATGCAAACATCTGGTCATTGTAGATCGCACCCAGCTCGTCGGGCATCCGCATGGCCGGGCAGCCCTTCGGGAACGCGGCCCTCGCAACCTGCGCGGTGACGGCGGGAACAGGTGCGATCTCGGCAGGACGTAACGACACGGTGGCTGCTCCCTCGGCTGATCTACAGCAGGTAGAGTCAGCACGGATCCACAGGGAGTGGCATCTGGAAGGGAATTTGTTTGAGCAGCCAGGCATCTGCCAAAAGCCTTTGGGTCTTTCACTGCAAACCTTGAACCCGGTCACGTGACGGCGTTGGCTGATCTGGAACAGAACTATATCTGTTGAGACTGCGTAATTCTTCGAGCCCATCCGCGATTGTTCGACGACCGAGTACGTTCAGCACAGCACCCTCTGCCTCGCTTGCAACCGTCTCGAAGAACTGGTCCATGTTCGTACTGACGACGCACAAGCGTGGCACGTCAGGGCGCGCGACCAGTATTCTCTTCCCGTCAGTGATTGAAGAATACACGTCACCCAAGGTGATCTGGTCGGCGGGTCGCCCCAGCCGCACTCCGCCATGCTTGCCCAAGGACGACGCGACGATCCCATCACGGCTGAGCGGGACCAGCAGCTTGCGGACCAGGCTGGGATTCGCGCCAAGTCCTGTTGCCAGATCGCTGCTTGTGCAGCGCTTGTCCGTCTCCGATGCGATGGCCAGGCTCAAGACTATCTGGAGCGCCGTCGGGAAACGCAGATCGATCATGACAGCATTCTGCCACAGCCTGGCGGGCGGAGCATCCGATATTGCAACCGCCACTGTTGCCAATGAGGATTGGAAGTGCAACTGTTATTGATACGGTTATTCCCGCCGTCAGCCCGACGCTGGAAGGCCATGTAGGAGCTGTTCATGCGCCGTTGGATCTTGAAGGCCGGCACGACCGATCTGGACGGGATGGTCATGCAGGAGGTGCCCTTGCCGGAACCTCGCGCGGGTGAGGTTCGGGTTCGGGTCCATGCGGCATCGCTCAACTACCGCGACCAGCTCGTCTTGAAGGACGGAGGAGAGTTGTGGCGACTGCCCGAACGCGATCTTGTGCCGATTGCCGACGGCGCTGGTGAGATCGACGCGATCGGGCTTGGCGTTGACGGCTGGGCAATCGGCGACCGGGTCGTTTCGGTCTACTTCAAGGACCGTCTGCAGGGACCGCCTCACCCCGGGATGGGTATGGGCCTGGGTTCCCGGGACGAAAACGGCATGTTGGCTGAATATGTGATCCTGCCCGCCGAACGCGTGATCCGTGCGCCCGAAAGCTTGAGCTATGTCGAGGCAGCGACCTTGCCTTGTGCCGGCCTGACGGCCTGGACTGCGCTCCAGGGCGACCGGCCAATCGGGCCCGGTAGCAAGGTTCTCGTGCTGGGAACCGGTGGCGTGGCGCTGTTCGCCCTGGTGCTGGCGCGCGCTCTCGGCGCGGAAGTGCTGGCCACGACGAGCCAGGATGCCAAAAAGGGGCGATTGGCGTCGCTCGGTGCCAGCCATGTCGTCAACTACCAGGACGTCCCCGAGTGGGGGCAGGCTGTCTTTGACCTGACCGGCGGCGTGGACCGCGTGATCAACAGCGCCGGTACCGGCTCGATCAACCAGTCTCTTGCTGCCCTTCGG
>CAXSBC010000010.1:0-78450 GCA_964236105.1 uncultured Acetobacteraceae bacterium
TCACGGAGCGGCTGGGAATCCCTTCAGAGTCAGGAGCCGCCGCCGCTGGTATTAGTAGGCCTTGCACGGCGCGGTGAAGAGCGTACTCCCAATCATCTCCAGTCGGGATGCTTGTTCGATAGGCTCCGGCTTGTACCGGCGTGTGAATGGCGTGGCTCACTCGGAACTTAGTTGTTTCGCCTGACCGGACACGGCCAAGGTCGATGTAGACTATCGTCTTAAGGGACCCGATCCGGATCGCGAAGCTGCCAAAATCGTCATGGCGATCTTCAATGGTGATTAGCGGATCGCTCAGGATGCTATCAATCGTGTATGGCATTTCAGTCTCTAGACGCTTTGCGCGAACCATAGCTTAGTGGCCGCATCATGGTAAGACGAGCCATCTAACTTCAAGCTGAGACACTACCGAATATTCTGCATGGTGTGAACGGTTCAAGTCTCTCAGGGTCGGGGCAACAACCCTATGGCAGCACGTGCCCGAGCTTCAGCCAGCTAGCCTTCGCATCGAAGATCTTTGGCGGCGCACTGCTAGCATATGCAGCCCACTCGTTCATTAGCACCCGGCGCTTCATAAACATGTCGCCGCGCTGGTAGGCCCCCTCAACGCCTGCAACCCTGTGGGCAAGGGCTGTCTCTGCTAGCTCACGCGGCGTGTCCTTCGCCTCAGCGCACCAATCCCTGAAGGTGGACCGGAAGCCGTGGACTGTGATCGGGTCGCCATGGCGGTCCTTCCAGACCGGGCTGAAGCGCCGCAGGATCATGTCTAGGGCCATGATGGACAGGGGAGCCTGATCCTTCTGGCCGGCGAAAACGTAGCTATGGCTGCCCACACCAGGCGTGTGCCGCCCCCTCAGGATCTCCATGGCCCGATCCGACAGCGGCACCCGATGCTCCCTGCGCATCTTCATCCGCGACGCTGGCACCGTCCACGTAGCCGTGTCCATGTCGATTTCCCGCCATGTCGCCTCCCGGACTTCCGACAACCGGCCAGCAGTTAGGATCACGAATTCGAGAGCTTGGGCAGACGCGGACGCTTCTCGTTCCTGTAGCGCCTGCACAAACTCCGGTAGGCGTCCCCATGGCAGAGCAGGGTGGTGGCGGACCTCCACAGCCTGCTTGCCGAGCTTGAGCGTGATGATGGCGGCTCTAGCCGGGTTTGTGGGCATGGTGGCGTCGTCCACCGCCGCGAAGTCCAAAACCTTCTCTATCCGGCCACGCACCCGGCTCCCTGTCTCAGCCTTGTCGTGCCAGATCGGCCGCAGGATGGTCAGGACATGCTCTCGGGTGACCTCATGGACCGGCAGATGGCCAATCGTCCCATAGACGTAGGTTGCCAGGGTAGCTGGCCACTGAGAGGCATGGACGGCCGACCATGAGCGGCCATGCGCTGCAATGTAGGCTTCGGCCATCCGGCGGAAGGTGCGACTCGACTGCGACTCGGCTTCAGCGGCCCGTAGAGCGTCCTGTGCGGCCTGCGTAGCCTCAGCGCCCTTCCGGCTTTCGATAGGGTCTATGCCCACACGAAGCAGCTTGTGGGCAGCCTCAGCAGCCTCCCGCGCCTGAGCCAGTCCGACAGCCGGGAAGGTGCCAAGGCCCATCTTGCGGGGGCGTCCTGCCAGCATGAACCGCAGCACCCAAGATTTTGCACCGTTTGCAGTGATCTTTAACGCCAAGCCGTTGCCATCCGGGATTAACACGTCCGCGCCGGTCCCGCCGTGCTTGGCTGCGCTAACTGCCTTCGTTGTCAGCCGGTTGACTTGGCGTGCTATAACTCCCTCCTGACTTTGTGCCTTTGCAATGAGCTTTTATAGCCGAGGCACAAACCAGGGCACAAACAGGTTGGCGATACGAAGTCCTGCGGCTAAAGGCTTTGTCCATCGGGTTGGCGGTAAACTCAGGTTTTCCTGACGTTTCGGGCCTTAATGGACAAAAACTTCCGTGAGTATTAAGGATTTCGGGTCCGCCAGCCCAATGCACAAGCCGGCCCGTCCGGTCCCGCTGGGGACATCAGGAGCAGCAGCGATGCCGTTCGACAGCCTGCATGTGCCCCCGGACTGGATGCCGCAGCCCCCCGAGCCCGAGCGGCCGCTCTCGATCAGGGAGCGTGTGGTCGCCCTTGCGCTTGGCCTCGTGCTGGCCGTCATCACGCTGGCCAACTGCAGGATGCTGCTCGGTGCCTGGCATGGCTGGTGATCCGGAGCAGCCGGACCGCGAGCGGCTTTCCACCCGGGACAAGCTAGTGGCCGGCTTCATCGCCCTGATGCTGATCCTGATCACCCTGGCGATCTTCAGGCTGGGCATCGCCAGGCTGTTCTGACGGACGGCCGGTCAGCCGTGCTGCCTGGCGCAGCCGGGGTCGCAGAGCCGCATCATCCGGATATCCGTCCGACGGCCCTGGCAGGCGCTGCAGGTGATGCGGCGGCTGACCTGCTCGATCGGTGCCAGCGCGCCGAACCGCCTGAGCAGCAGGGCGATCGGCAGTGCCGCGAGGTGGCCGCAATCGCGGCATCGCGCGGTCTGCACAGAGCCGCTCGGCATCCGGGTCCAGTCGCGCAGGCAAGGGGACGGGGTCATGCGAAGATGGTGCGGCCATGCCTGGAACGTAACAGGAACAGATCGATCCGCCACGTCTTCTTCGCCAGGCGGCCGAACTGGGACGGCGGCGACCCGTTGGCTGCCGCCTCCGCTCGAACCGGATGCGACCGCCTGCGCCCACGCCGTCCGCTCCGGCTCGATGCTCGAGCGAGCCTTCCCCTGCGCTCCGGGCGATCCCGCACCGACGCATCGACGCCTAGGATCACGTCATGTCCCGTAGCGCCCACCGCCTGACCATCCTGCTTTCCGCCGGCCTGCTGGCCGGTTGCGGTTCCGGCGACGGGCTCGGCGTCGGCGCTCCGGCGCCGGCTGCGAGCCCCGGGTCGCTCGCGCGCGCGCCGCTGGCGGCGATGCAGCCGACCGCGACCTCGGTCGGGCCTGCCAACACCGGCCCGGCCGGCTCCGCCGCGTCCGTCGGCGACGGCACGGCGGCGCTGGGCGGACGTTGAGGGCGTCGCCACCGCGACCATTTCGTGACGCTGTCGTCCTGTTGTAGACACGGCGAACAAGACAAACCGGGACGAAACGATGGCAGAAGAAGACGGTCAGGCACTACTCGCGCTCACGGCGCAGATCGTCTCGGCCCATGTGTCCAACAACAGCGTCGCCGCCGACAACCTTCCCGGCCTGATCCGTCAGGTGCATCAGGCCCTGGCCGGAACCGGACAGGCGGTGCCGGAACCGGAGAAGCTGCAACCGGCGGTGCCGGTCAAGCGCTCGGTGTTTCCCGACTACATCGTCTGCCTGGAGGATGGGAAGAAGCTCAAGATGCTCAAGCGCCATCTGCAGAGCGCCTATTCGATGACGCCCGAGCAGTATCGCGAGCGCTGGGGCCTGCCGCCGGAATATCCGATGGTCGCGCCGAACTATGCCGAGCGCCGCTCCGCGCTGGCGCGCCAGATCGGCCTCGGCCGCAAGGATGGCGGACGCGCGTCGGACGACGAGGCGGCCGAGAGCGAGGCGGCCGAGGACGACGCGACGCCGGCCAAACTGCCCGGCCGTCGCGGCCGCAAGCCCGCCGACAAGGGTTGATCCGGCGGGCGGCTCAGCTCGGCCCTGAGATCCGCCGCCCCAGCATCAGCGGCAGCAGCCGGCGCGTCATCGCTCCGTGCGGCGGGACCATGGTGGTGAAGCCGCTGAACCGGCCCGGCCGATAGATCCCGCGCGCGTGCGAGAAGCGCTGGAAACCGGCCTCGCCATGGTAGGCGCCGGTGCCGCTGGCGCCGATGCCGCCGAACGGCAGGTCGGGCTGCGCGCAATGCAGCACGGTCCCGTTCACCGTCGCACCGCCCGACACCGTGCGGGCGAGCAGCGCCTGCTGGATGCGCGGGTCGTCGGCATAGCAGTAGAACGCCAGCGGCCGCGGCCGGGCGTTGACGAAGCCGATTGCCTCGTCGAGCGTCCGGTAGGGCAGGATCGGCAGCACCGGCCCGAAGATCTCGTCTCGCATCAGTGTGCCGTCCGGCGGCGGCGACACCAGCAGCGTCGGCACCAGCCGCCCGCTGTCCCGGGCGCGGGACAGCTCCGCCGCATGGCCGGGATCGCGCAGCAGGGTGGCGCCGCCGGCCTCGGCCTCGGCGACGATCCGCTCCAGCCGCTGCAGGTGCCGGGCGGAGATGATGCAGCTATAGTCAGGGTTGTCCGTGATGCGCGGATACAGCCGCGCCGCTTCCGCGAGCAGCGCCTGCGCGATCTCGGCCAGCCGCTCCTGCGGCACCAGCAGGTAGTCGGGCGCCACGCAGGTCTGGCCGGCATTGAACAGCTTGCCGACCATCAGGCTGCGCACCGTGCGCGCCAGCGGGGCGTCGGGTGCGACGATCACCGGGCTCTTGCCGCCGAGCTCCAGCGTCACCGGCACCAGGTTCGCCGCCGCCGCCTGCATCACCGATCGGCCGATCCCGGTCGAGCCGGTGAACAGCAGGTGGTCGAACGGCAGCGCGCAGAACGCCTTCGCGGTGTCCGGGCCGCCCTGCACCACCGCCACCTGCGCCTGGTCGAACTGCCCCGCCAGCAGCTCGGCCAGCGTCGCGCTGAAGCGGGGCGTCAGCTCGGACGGCTTCAGCATCACCCGGCAGCCGGCGGCCAGCGCGTCGATCAGCGGCCCGACCGACAGGAACAGCGGGTAGTTCCAGGGCGACACGATGCCCACGCAGCCGAGCGGCTGGTGCATCACCCAGGCCTGTCCCGGCTGGAAGCTCGCGGCCACCCGGCGGCGCCGGGGGCGCATCCAGGAGGCGAGATGCCGGTGGGCGAAGCGGCAGGCGGCGAGCGTCGGCAGCAGTTCGGCGAGTGCCGTTTCCGGATAGGCGCGGTGGCCGTAATCGGCCGAGATCGCCGCATGCAGCTGGTCTCCGGACCGGTCCAGCATCGCCTCCAGCCGCTTCAGCCCATCTCGCCGCTGCTGCAGGCCGGGCACCGCGGTCGACGCCGCGCCGCGTTGGGCCTCCAGCACGCGGCGCAGTGCCGCCTCGGACGGATCGGCGATCGGGGTCTGGTCGGACATGCTGGACTTTCGGGTATCTGGGGCCGCCAACGCCGCCAGCGCCGGTTCGGCCATGCGGTCAGGACGATGCGGACATGCTGATCCGGGCCGCCGTCGGGTTGGTGCAGGACGACGCGTCGCCGTCGCTCGGGCAGGTGGCCGCGTCGATCCGGGCCTGCTCGCTGGTGCATGGCTGCGCGCTGCTGCTGATCGACGGGCGGCTCGATCCGGTGCTGGCACGGCTTGCCGCTGCCGGACGCGCCGACGCCACCGGGCTGCTGCGCGCGGTGCCGGGCGGCGCGTCGGCGCCGTGAGCGGACCGCGCGACGATGCGGCCTTTTCCCGCGCCCGGGTTTCGCCATAGGCTCGCCCGATCTGACCGGACGGTGTGACCCGCATGAGCCTCGAAGCCGACCTGATGGTCGACCGGCTGCGCCTGAAGCGCCGACTGACGCTGTGGCGGGTCCTGGCGGTGGCGGCCTTCGTGCTGGCGCTGCTGGCGACTGCGGGCTTGCGCCCGCATGGCGGCGGCCTGGTGACAGGCCCGCATCTGGCGCGGCTCAGGATCGACGGCATCATCGCCCAGGATCGCGACCGGCTCGACCTGATCGACAACGCGGCCAAGGATGCCAGCGTCAAGGGGCTGATCCTGGCCATCGACAGCCCCGGCGGCTCGGTCGCGGGTGGCGAGTCGCTGCACGACGCCGTCGCCCGGTTCGCGGCGGTCAAGCCGGTGGTGGTGGTGATGGGCGGCGTCGCCGCCTCGGCCGGCTACATGATCGCGGTGCCGGCGGCGCGGATCTTCGCCTCCAACGCCACCCTGACCGGCTCGATCGGCGTGATCCTGCAGAGCCCGGACGTGTCGGGGCTGCTGCAGAAGGTGGGGGTGGGGGTGGACGAGCTTGTGTCCGGCCCGCTGAAGGGACAGCCAAGCATCGTCAAGCCGCTGTCGCCGGAGGGACGCGCGATGCTGCAGGGGGTGGTGATGGACCTGTACGGGCAGTTCGTCGACATGGTGGCGGCCGGCCGTCACATGGACCCGGCCCGGGTGCGGGGGCTGGCCGACGGACGTCCCTATACCGGCCACCAGGCGATCGGGCTGGGCCTGGTGGACCAGATCGGCGACGAGCGCGACGCCAGGCAGTGGCTCGCGGCGCAGCGCCATCTCGCGGCCGATCTTCCGGTCGAGTCGCTGCGCCGCAAGGCGAAGGATGGATGGCTGCAGACCTATCTGCGCAGCGCCGCATCCGGCCTGGGCGGGGTGATGGCTAAGGGCGCGCTCGACGCGCTGATCGGCGAGGACGCAACAAAAACCGTTATGCCGCAAGGGCTTGCGCTTGACGGAGCTGTTTCGCTCTGGCAACCTTGACCTCCTGATCGGAGACCGGGATGACCAAGTCGGAACTGATCGCCGAGCTTGCATCCGCAAATCCGCACCTGCTCAGCCGCGACGTCGAGCTGATCGTCTCGACCATCTTCGACGAGGTGACCGCGGCGCTGGCGCGCGGCGAACGGGTCGAGCTGCGCGGCTTCGGCGCCTTCACCGTCAAGCAGCGCGACGCCCGCACCGGCCGCAATCCGCGCACCGGGGAGCCGGTCGCGGTCGACGAGAAGGTCGTGCCGTTCTTCAAGGCCGGCAAGGAGCTGCGCGAGCGCGTCAACCATCGCACAGCCCGCGGGCGCTGACCGGACACCTGCCGGCGCGTGGCGCGCCGCGTGACGCCGGGACAGGACGCCAGACGAAATTAGTTCTGTATTTGTTCTTATCACGAGCTTAATCTCTGCCCGGTAGAAAGGCGGCCAGATGATGTTGCGCCCGTTGCGTCTCACCCACCTTGCGGCTCCGGTCGCCGCCCTGAGCCTGGTCCTGGCATCGGGACCCGGTGAGGCGGTCGCCGCCGCGCATTCAGCCGGCTGGCCGGTCGACGCCGGCGGCAGCCTGGTGTTGTGCACGTCCGTGCCTCTGCCGGTGCCGGTGCCGGTCTCGGCGACCGGCCACGCGCCGGTACGCCGGATCGAGGACGGGCGTTTCTTCGCTCCGACCCGGCAGGCGATGTTCTTCTCCCATCCGGGCGATCGCTGCGTCTGGCACGCAGGCGGCCCGGCCAGGGGCTAGGACGGTGATCGCCGTTTCGCGAGGACTTGCCGCGCGTCGGCCGACGGAGGAAAACGCTTCGCGCAGCGGATGAGGCAGGAACGCCGATGTTTCGGAAAAAGGACAGCACGCCGTCCGGGATGCCGGCCGGAACCGGGGCCGCGCCGGGCAGGAGCGCTGGTTCTGCCGGACGATCGCCGGCGGAGGCCGCTCCCGTCGTCGTGGCGATGCCTGCGCGGCCGGCCTCGAAGGGCAAGCAGGCCTATGAGGCGCGTCGTGCCGAGAAGGCCGGCATGGGGCTTGAGAAGTGGATGGCCGAGAAGGACCGTCGCGTGCAGGCCGAACGTGCGGCGCTGCAGCGCGCCCACCAGAAGGCGCTGCCCAAGAAGCCGGGCCTGCTGCGCCGGCTGCTCGACAAGGCGCACCGTCCGATCTGACGGTCCGCGGCCGCATTGGCCGGTGCCGGTCGATACGCTAGTGTCCGTATCGATCCGCGCGTGACCGGGCGCTTGCCGCAGCCGGGACGCGCTGAACATGAGAGAGGTTCCATGCTCGACGCGTCCGTCCGTCCCGCCGTCGAGCGGCAGGTCGAGCATTCCACCGCCCTGGTGGTTCCGGTCATCCTCTCGGGCGGATCGGGAAGCCGGCTGTGGCCGGTCTCGCGGGCGAGCTTTCCCAAGCAGCTCTGGCCGCTGATCTCCGACAAGACCATGCTGCAGGAGACGGCGCTGCGCGGCACCGGTGCCGGCTTCGCGGCCCCGGTGATCGTGTGCAACCAGGAGCATCGGTTCCTGATCGCCGAGCAGCTGCGCGAGGCCGGTATCACCGGCGCGCGCATCCTGCTCGAGCCGGTCGGACGGAACTCGGCACCCGCCCTGGCCGCGGCCGCCCTGCTGGTCGCCGAGGAGACACCCGGCGCGGTGCTGTGGATGATGGCGGCCGATTCCGCGATCGGCAGGCCGGAGGCGCTGACGGCGGCGGTGGCGACCGCGGTGGCGGCGGCGCGCAGCGGCCGGATCGTCACCTTCGGCATGAAGCCGACCCGGCCGGAAACCGGCTACGGCTATATCGAGGCGGGCGAGCCGCTGGATGGCCTGGCGGGCGTGCGCAGCCTGTCGGCCTTCATCGAGAAGCCGGATGCGGCGACGGCGGCGCGACTGGTAGCGTCGGGACGCCACCTGTGGAACTCCGGCATGTACGTGACCACCGCCGAGACGCTGCTCGAGGAGATGCAGCTGCATGCGCCGTCGGTGCTGTCGGCGGTGCGGCGCGCCGTGCAGTCGCGGGAGACCGATCTCGATTTCGTCCGGCTTGAGCCGGCCGCCTTCGCAGCGGCGCCCGACATCAGCATCGACTACGCCGTGGCCGAGCTCACCTCCCGAGCCGCCGTGGTGCCGGCCGATCTCGGCTGGTCCGATGTCGGCAGCTGGGACGTCCTGTGGGACATCAGCCCCAAGGACGACACCGGCAACGTGGCGATCGGCGACGTGTTCCTCGAGCACACCAGCAACTGCTACGTGCGCTCCGACGGCATCGTGACCGCGGTGACGGGACTGGCCGATGCGGTGGTGGTGGTGACCGAGGATGCGGTGCTGGTCACCCATCGCGATCGCGCCCAGGACGTCAAGAAGGTGGTCGAGCGGCTGCGCGGCGCCGGACGCCACGAGGCGGTGGCGCATAATCGCTGCTACCGGCCCTGGGGCTTCTACGAGAGCCTGATCCATGGCGACCGGTTCCAGGTGAAGCGGATCGTGGTCATGCAGGGCGAGAAGCTGTCGCTGCAGAAGCACTATCATCGGGCCGAGCACTGGGTGGTGGTGGCCGGCGTGGCGCTGGTGACCCGCGACGCCGACGAGGTGATGGTGCGCGAGAACGAGAGCATCTACCTGCCGCTCGGCTGCACCCACCGCCTGTCCAATCCCGGCCGGATTCCGCTGACGCTGATCGAGGTGCAGTCCGGCGCCTATCTGGGCGAGGACGACATCGTCCGCATCGAGGACAGCTACAACCGCCGCTGATCGGCGCCGCCTCAGCTGCGTGCCGGCATCTCGGCGAGCAGGAAGTCGCGGAACACGGCGACGCGCTTGGAGGTGCGCAGCTCTTCGGGATAAACGAAATAGGCCTCGACCGTCGGCGGCTTGATGTCGGTCAGGATCTTCTGCAGGCCGGGCCGGTCGGCCAGCATGTAGTGCGGCACCGAACCGATGCCGAGCCCGGCCTCGACCGCGTCGGCCACGGCGGTCAGGCTGTTGGCCTCGAACACCGGCTGGCGTTTCTGCCCGTTCGGCCTGCCGAGGCTGGCGAGCCAGTTCACGTCCGATACCGGGGGGTGGTAGCTGCCGAACAGCACGATCCTGTGCCGGTCGAGATCCTCCGCCGAGTTCGGCGTGCCGTGCCTGGCGATGTAGTCCGGCGAGGCGCAGATCGGCAGCTGGATATCGGTCAGGTGCCGCTGCACGAGGTCGGGCTGGCGCGGTGGATGCATGCGGATCGCCACGTCGGCCTCCCGCATGCCGAGATCCAGATCGCTGTCCTCCAGGATCAGCGTGATCGAGATGTCGGGATGCATGGTCAGGAAGCGCGGCAGGCGCGGCGCCAGCCACGCGGTGCCGAAGCCGGTGGTGGTGGTCACCTTGAGCCGGCCGGCCGCCTTCTCCTTGCTTTCGGTGAGCAGCGCCTCGGTCATGGCGAGCTTGGCGAACACGTCCCGCACGGTGCGGTTCATCTGCTCGCCCTGCTCGGTCAGGATCAGCCCGCGCGCATGGCGATGGAACAGCGGCACCTGCAGCGCCTCCTCCAGCGCCGAGATCTGCCGGCTGACGGCCGACTGGCTGAGATTGAGCACGTCGCCCGCGTGGGTGAAGCTGCCGGCCTCCGCGACTGCATGGAAGATCCTGAGCTTGTCCCAATCCATGCTCATCGCGGTCCGCTCACTGGCTTGAGGGTTGGCAGGCTCGGGTCGCAGGCGGACAGGCTGGCCGCATGGCCTATTCGGCCGCGACGGAATGCTCGATCATCTCCGTCACCGATACCTTCTCGGTCAGGAATCGTTCCGCTTCCAGTGCCGCCATGCAGCCGGTGCCGGCCGCGGTGACGGCCTGGCGGAAGATCTTGTCCTGCACGTCGCCGGCGGCGAACACGCCCGGCACCGAGGTGCGGGTGCTGCCGGGTTCGGTGACAACGTAGCCCTCCTCGTCGAGCGCCACCTCGCCGCGGAACACCGCCGTGTTCGGGGTGTGGCCGATCGCCACGAACACGCCGTCGACGCCGAGCGTGCTTGCCTGGCCGGAAACGATGTCGCGCAGCACGACGCCGCTTACCACCGGCGGGGTGCCGGTATCGGTGATGTCCTCCACCACGCTGTTCCAGACCACCGACACCTTGGGGTGCGCGAACAGCCGGTCCTGCAGGATGCGCTCGGCGCGCAGGCGATCGCGCCTGTGCACCAGGGTCACGTGGTCGGCATGGTGGGTGAGATAGAGCGCCTCCTCGACCGCGGTGTTGCCGCCGCCGATCACCGCCACCCGCTTGCCGCGATAGAAGAACCCGTCGCAGGTGGCGCAGGCCGACACGCCGGAGCCGTGCAGGCGGCTCTCCGCCGGCAGGCCGAGCCAGCGTGCCTGCGCGCCGGTGGCGATCACCACGGTCCGCGCCAGATAGACGTCGCCCGAATCGCCGACCAGCCGGAACGGCTCGCCCGGACGCCGGGGCGACAGGTCGCACGCCATGATCAGGTCGCTGATCACCCGCGTGCCGACATGCTCGGCCTGTGCCGCCATCTGCTCCATCAGCCACGGGCCCTGCACCCCCTCGGCGAAGCCCGGATAGTTCTCCACGTCGGTGGTGATCATCAGCTGGCCGCCCGGCTGCAGGCCGGCGACCAGGATCGGCTTCATGTTGGCGCGCGCGGCATAGATCGCGGCGGTATAGCCGGCGGGGCCGGCACCGATGACGAGCACGTCCGTGGTGAAGGTCTGGGTCATGATCGAATCGATACTCTGCAACATCATCAGGATATGAGCCTGGTTTGCTGCGGTGCAAGCAAGATGGCGGCCACCCGCCCGGACGCCGCCGGCCGTCCGATTCCCCGGGGCGACGGCCTTCCCGGCCTCCGGGTAGTGCAATACATCTGCAGCCCAGCATGCAGACGGCAGAAAAGACCGGCGTGACGGAGCTCGACGCCATCGACAGGCGGATCGTCGCCGAGCTCCAGCGCGACGGCCGCATGACCAACGTGGAGCTGGCGCGACGTGCCGGCATCTCGGCGCCGCCCTGCCTGCGCCGCGTGCGCCGGCTCGAGGAGCTCGGCGTCATCCGCGGCTACTACGGCGACAGCGACCCGCAGTCGCTCGGCTGGTCGATCGTGTTCTTCGCCCTCGTCGGCCTCGACAGCCAGAAGGAGAGCGTGCTGACCCAGTTCGAGGCGCAGGTCGCCGAATGGCCCGAGGTGCGCGAATGCCACATGATCCGCGGCGGCGGCGACTTCCTGCTCAGGATGGTGGCGCGCGACACCGCCCACGAGAACCAGCTCACCCGGCGCCTGACCGAGATGCCGCACGTCAGCCGGCTGCAGACGCTGCAGACCATACGCACCAGCCGCGACCTCGCCGGCGTGCCGATCTGACCGCGGGCCGGGCTGCTTGACGGATGCGGCGGCGGGGCGTTCCTGGCGCGCCATGTCGATCTCCCGGACCGCCGCCCGGATCATCCCCCAGTCCACGCCCCAGATCACGATCGTGGTGCCCTGCTACAAGGAGCGCGCCAACGTCCGGCCCCTGGTCGCGGCCCTGGACGCAGCGCTCGCCGGCCGGCGCTGGGAGGCGATCTTCGTCGACGACGACAGCCCGGACGGCACCTCCGACGAGATCCGCGCCGTCGCCGCCACCGACCCGCGGGTGCGCGGCCTGCGGCGCATCGGCAGGCGCGGCCTGTCGTCTGCGGTGATCGAGGGCGTGCTGGCCTCCTCGGCGCCGCTGGTCGCGGTGATGGATGGCGACCTGCAGCACGACGAGACCAGGCTGCCGGCGATGCTGGACGCGGTGGCGGGCGGCGCGTGCGACATCGCCGTCGGCTCGCGCCACGTCGCCGGCGGGGATGCGGGCGGGCTGTCCTCGAACTGGCGGCACCGCCTGTCGAACGGCGGCATCCGGATGGCGCAGGCCCTGCTGCCGGCCCGGGCCGGCTTCGCGCCGCTGGGCGACCCGATGAGCGGCTTCTTTGCCTGCGAGCGGCGCTTCTTCGAGCAGGTGGCGCCGCGGCTCAGCGGCAAGGGCTTCAAGATCCTGCTCGACCTGATCCTGTCGGCGCGCCAGGCGGTCGGCGAGACGCCGCGGGTGCTGGAGATCCCCGCCCGGTTCCGGCCGCGCCTGGCCGGCGAGAGCAAGCTCGACGTGCTGGTGCTGGCGCAGTTCGGCACCATGCTGCTCGACAAGGCCTGCCGCGGCCTGCTGCCGGTGCGCTTCATCGCCTTCGCGCTGGTGGGCGGGGCGGGCGTGCTGGTGAACCTGCTGGTGCTGGACGCCGCCCGCCTGGCGGGCGCGCCGTTCGCCGCCGCCCAGACGCTGGGCACGATCGTCGCGATGGTGGCCAATTTCGGCCTCAACAACGCCCTGACCTATCGCGACCGCCGGCTGCGGGGCGCCGGACTGTGGCGCGGGCTGGCGCTGTTCATGCTGGTCTGCGGCGTGGGCGCGGTGGCCGATATCGGCATCGCCCGCACGCTCTACGACACCCATCACGGCTGGCAGCCCGCCGGGGCCGCGGGCGCCGCGATCAGCGTGGTGTGGAACTACGCGGTGTCCTCGACCCTGATCTGGCGCCTGCGTTGAGGTCTGGCGGCGCGCGATGGGCGCTGCCATGGCTGGCAGCACTCGCCGCGTTGACCCTGCTGCGGCTGGCGGTCTGCGCGCTGGCGCCGCTGTCGGCGGACGAGAGCTACTACTGGGTCTGGTCGCGGGCGCTGGCGCCGGGCTACCTCGACCATCCGCCGATGGTCGCCTTGTGGATCCGCGCCGGCACCCTGCTCTGCGGCGCGGGCGGGTTCGGGGTGCGGCTGCTGTCGCCGCTGTCGGCCGCCCTCGGCACCCTGCTGCTGGCGTCTGCCGCCTCGGATCTCCTGGACGGCACGCAGGAGCAGCGGCGCCGGCATGCGGTGGTGGCCGGGACGCTGCTGAACGCGACGCTGCTGCTCGGCATCGGCAGCGTCACCATGACCCCGGACACGCCGCTGCTGTTCTTCTGGACCCTGGCGCTGGCGGCCCTCGGCCGCGCGCTGGCGACCGGGCGCGGCGCCTGGTGGCTGCCGGCCGGGCTCGGCGTCGGGCTGGCGCTCGACAGCAAGTATACCGCGATGCTGACCGCGGCCGGGCTCGTGCTGTGGCTGGTGGCGATGCGTGCCGGCCGGCGCTGGCTGCGCACCCCCTGGCCCTGGCTCGCCGGGCTGCTGTCGCTGCTGCTGTTCGCGCCGGTGCTGGGCTGGAATGCGGCGCATGGCTGGGCCAGCCTCCTCAAGCAGGGCGGCCGCACCGGCGACTGGCATCCGGCACGCGCCGGGCGGTATCTCGCCGAGCTGCTGGGCGGGCAGGTCGGGCTGGCGACGCCGCTGGTCTTCGTGCTGCTGGTGGTGGGCATGCGTCGCGCGGTCCGGGCCGGGCGTGCGGGTGCCGCGGGCGCCTCGCTGCTCGCCTGGGTCACGTTGCTGCCGCTGGCGGTGTTCGTGCAGCATGCGCTCGGCGACCGGGTGCAGGCGAACTGGCCGGGGCTGCTCTATCCCGCCGCCATCGCGGCCGCGGCGTGGAGCGGATCGGGCTGGTGGCGCGGCGCCGCGGCGCTCGGCCTGGCGCTGACGCTTGTCGTCTATCTCCAGGCGGCCCTGGCGCCGGTGCCGCTGCCGCGCTCGCTCGACGTCACGCTGCAGCGGCTGGGGGGCTGGACGGCGCTGGCGCGCGACGCCGCCGCCGCCGGTCCGGGCTTCATCGCCGCCGACGAGTACGGGCTGGCAGCCGAGCTGGCGCGGGCGCTGCCGGGCCGGACGGTGCTGGGGGTCGAGCCGCGCTGGCGCCTGTTCTCGCTGCCGCACGATCCCGGACCCGGGCGGACCGGCCTGCTGCTGCGCAGCGAGCGGCGACACGATGCGCCCGATCCCGGCCCCTGGTCGGCGCTGTCGCCGGCGGGCGAGCTGGTCCGCGCGCGGGACGGCCGGGTGGCCGAGCGCTACCGGCTCTACCGGGTCACGCTCAGGCCCGACCTGCCGCCGGATCTGCGCGCCGCGATCGTCCGGTTGCCCGCCCCGCGTTAGCGCGCGGTTAAGCGGTCCCGGTCCAGAATGGCCCTCGCGCAGGATGCGACGGCTGCAGGGATCGGAAAACCGGATGGCGAAACGGGGCGGCAAGACGGGATCGACCATCATCATCCGTCGCGAGGAGGGTGGCGGCGGCGGGCACCATGGCGGTGCCTGGAAGGTGGCGTATGCCGATTTCGTCACCGCGATGATGGCGTTCTTCCTGCTGATGTGGCTGCTCAACGCCACCACCGAGCAGCAGCGCCGCGGCATCGCCGCCTATTTCAGTCCGATGGCCAGCGTCGAGAACGGCTTCTCCGGCGCAGGCCTGGTGCCGGGCGGCATCAGTCCGCTGACCGGCGGCACCAGCCTCGTCAACAAGGGCACCGGCTCGCCGCCGAGCCCGACCGCGACGCCGGCCACCCCGGTTCCGGCGGCCGCCGCCGGCCAGGCTCCCGCCGATGGCGACGGCGCCCCGCCCACCGCCGACAGCGACGATGACGACCAGCCTTCGGGGACCGCCAGGCTGTCGGCGCAGGCCGTCGGCAAGGATGCCGCCGGAGCGTCCGTCGCGGATGCGGCCCAGCCTGGCGCGCAGCCCGCTTCCACCCAGACCGCTGCCGGCCGCGCAGCACAGGCGGCAGCGGAGGACACGTCGCTGAAGGGTGCCATGGAGCAGATGCGCCAGCTGGTTGCCGCCGATCCGGCATTGGCGGACTCCGCCAACCAGATGGCGATCGACGTCACGCCGGAGGGACTCCGTATCCAGATCATGGACAGCGAACGTCAGCCGATGTTCGATCGCGGCGCCGCCATCCTCAACGCGCGTGCCTCGGCGCTGCTGCGCAAGGTGGCTCCGTTCCTGGCGACGCTGCCCGAGCCGGTCTCGATCGGCGGCTATACCGACGGCGCGCCCTGGGCCCCCGGCACCGCCACCAACTGGACCCTCTCCTCCGGCCGGGCCAACGCCGCGCGGGATCTGCTGGTCGCTTCCGGCCTGCCGGACGGACGGATCTCCGACGTGTCCGGATTTGCCGACCGCCATCTGCTGCTGCCGGCCGACCCGATGGCCAGCGCCAACCGCCGCGTCGTGCTCACGCTGCGCCGGCAGCACGAGCTGCAGGCCGGCGTCGTTTCCAGCGCGACCGGAGGCTGAGCCGCCATGTTCACCATCGGCGGCCTGGTCTTCCTGCTCCTGTGCGTGTTCGGCAGCTTCATCGCGTCCGGCGGTGCGATCGGCCCGCTCTTCGCCTCGATGCCGTTCGAGCTGCTGAGCATCCTGGGTGCTGCCATCGGCACGTTCCTGATGGCCAACTCGATGCACGACATCAAGCACACGATCGGCGGCTTCAAGAAGGTCATGAAGGGGCCTGCGTACAAGAAGGCCGATTACGTGGAGATGCTGAGCATCCTGTACTATTTCGTGAAGCTCGCCACCAGCAAGGGCCCGACCGCGATCGAGCCGCATATCGAGAAGCCCGAGAGCAGCAGCGCGTTCGCGGCCTTCCCCAAGGTGCTGGCCAACCATCACGCCAGCGCGATGATCTGCGACTATTTCCGCATGGTCGGCATGAACGCCGACGACCCGCACCAGCTCGACGACATCATGGCGCGCGAGCTCAAGAAGACGCTGGCCGAGGAGCTGCATCCCTGCCACGCGCTGCAGAGCATGTCGGACGCGCTGCCGGCGCTGGGCATCGTCGCCGCCGTGCTCGGCGTGATCAAGACCATGTCCAAGATCAGCGAGCCGCCGGCGGTGCTGGGCGAGATGATCGGCGGCGCGCTGGTCGGCACCTTCCTCGGCGTGCTGCTGGCCTACGGGATCGTGGCGCCGATCGCGGCCCGGCTGAATGCGGTGGTGCTGGAGGAGTCCAAGTACTACGAGCTGATCCGCGCGGTGCTGGTGGCCCACCTGCACGGCAATCCGCCGCAGATCAGCGTCGAGAGCGGCCGCAAGATGGTGCCCAACGAGCACATGCCGAGCTTCCAGGAGCTCGAGGCGGCGGTGCAGAACCTGCAGATCCCGTGATGCAGCCGGACGGCCGCTGACGCGTTGCGGCTGCGCGTCAGCAGGAGACCGGGACCCATGCAGCAGGTGGCGATGCTCCGCGAGCTCGTCGAGGGCAGGCCCGCGACGGTCGAGCTCGGCGAGACGAAGATCCTGCTGCTGCGCCAAGGCGATGTCGTGCGCGGTTTTGGTGCCGCCTGCCCGCATGCCGGCGCGCCGCTGGATCAGGGCGCCGTCTGCCAGGGACGGCTGATCTGCCCCTGGCACAAGGCGATGTTCGACATCACCGACGGCGCCCTGCTGGAGCCGCCGGCGCTGGAAGGGCTGCGTCGCTACCCCGTGGCGGTCGAAGGCGACAGGGTGCTGGCCTCGCCGGTGCCGATCGAGCCGTCGTCTCGCACAGGCAGTCCGGACGACCGGACGATGGTGATCGTGGGCGCCGGCGCTGCCGGTGCGGCCGGTGCCGCCTTCCTGCGCGAATTCGGCTTCACCGGCCGGATCGTGCTGGTCGGACGCGAGCCGGGCGAGGCGTTCGACCGGACCGCGCTGAGCAAGTTCGTGCTCGAGGGCGACATGGCGCCGCAGGAGGTGCCGCCGCTGCATCCGGACGGCTTCCATGCGGCACACGGGATCGAGCGCCTGCACGACAGCGTGCTGGCCATCGATCCCGTCGCCCGCACCCTGACGCTGTCCGGCGGCGCGCGCCTGTCCTACAGCGCAGCACTGCTGGCCCCGGGCGGCATCCCGCGGCCGCTCGACGTGCCGGGCCGGGATCGTCCCGGCGTGCACGTGCTGCGCAGCCGCGCCGACGCCTCGGCGATCCTGGCGGAGCTGCGGGACAGGCCGCGCGTGGTGATCGTCGGCGGCGGCTTCATCGGTCTCGAGGCGGCCTCGGCGCTGCGCAAGCAGCAGATCCCGGTCGAGGTGATCCTGTCGCAGGAGATCCCGTTCGAGCCGATCCTCGGCACCGAGATCGGCACCATGCTGCGCCGGCTGCACGAGACCAACGGGGTCGTGTTCCGGACCGGGGCCGCGGTGATCGCGATTGAGGGGGACGGCGCGGACGGCCGGGTGCAGGCCGTGCTGCTGGAGGATGGCCGGCGGATCGAGGCGGAGCTGGTACTGGCCGGCGTGGGCGTGCGGCCGGCGACGGAATTCGCAGCCGCGCTGGGGCTGGCCGAGGATGGCGGGCTCGACACCGATCGCGGCCTGCGGGTGTGCGACGGGATCTATGCCGCCGGCGATGTGGCGCGGTTTCCCTTCGGCGACGATGACGGCGCCCGCATCCGCGTCGAGCACTGGCGGGTGGCGCAGCAGCATGCGCGGATCGCCGCGCGCAACATGCTGGGCGGCGACGCGCGGTTCGAGCAGCCGCCCTTCTTCTGGACCTACCATTACGGCAAGCGCATCGAGGTGCATGGCCACCCGTCCGGCTTCGACCGGGTCGAGATCGACGGCGATCTGGACGCGCCGGCGTTCGTGGCACGGCAGTTCCGCGACGGCGCGCTGGTCGGGCTGATCGGATGCGAGCGCGACACCGAGCTGGCCGAACTCGCGCTGCAGCTCCCGGCGTGCCCCTGAAGGGCCCAGGCCTCAGCGCCTGGCCGCACTCGCCTGCCGCGCGATCCGTGCCACCGCGGCGCTGAAGCGTGGGTCGCCGTCGCGCAGCGCGTCCGGCGCGAACCAGGCCGCCTCCAGCGCGTCGTCGCCCGCGACGGGCGTCCCGGCGACCCAGTCGCAGGCGATCGCCAGCAGGATGACGTGATGCCGCAGCGTGCCGTCCGGGGCCCGGTCGATGATGTCGAGCGCCTCGATCAGCCCGGTGGCGCGGCCCTCGATGCCGGTCTCCTCGCGAAGCTCCCGCTCCACCGCTGCAAACAGCGTCTCGCCCGCCTCGACCCGGCCGCCGGGACAGCCCCACAGACCCTGGTCCGGCGGGTTCGCGCGCCGCACCAGCAGGATCTGCGACTCGTGCACCAGCACGGCGATCACCGCCGCCACCGGCGCCGTGCTCATCGGGCGTCGAGCGACCGCATCAGCAGACCGGCCGCGGTCTCGCACAGGGCCTGGTCGGCGGCGGTGAAGCGGTTCGCCACCGGACTGTCGATGTCGAGCACGCCCAGCAGCGCGCCGCCTTGGATCAGCGGCACCACGATCTCGCTGCGCGAGGCGGCGTCGCAGGCGATGTGGCCGGGGAACAGGTGCACGTCCGGCACCAGGATCGTCTCGCGGCGCTGCGCCGCGGTGCCGCACACGCCCCGGCCCAGCGGGATGCGCACGCAGGCCACCCGGCCCTGGAACGGCCCCAGCACCAGATCCTCCCCGCGCAGGAAATAGAACCCGGCCCAGTTCACCTCCGGCAGGCCCTGGAACAGCAGCGCCGCCATGTTGGCGGAATTGGCGATCAGATCGCGCTCGCCCTCGAACACCGCTGCCAGCGTCTCGATCAGGCTGTCCGGATCGGCGGCCGCTCGGTCGAACTGCATGCGCGCACCGTCTGGCGTGAGGAGCAGTGGCGCACCCGGAAAGACTCGAACTTCCAACCCCCAGATTCGTAGTCTGGTGCTCTATCCAATTGAGCTACGGGTGCCTGGCCAATGCGGGCGGGGTGTAACGGATGGGGAAATGCTCCGCAAGCCCCGGCCGCTCAATTCCCGAACGCCCGGCTCAGCGGGTGGTCGGCCGGACGGACCAGCGCCACATGCGCGCGGCAGGACGGGGTGCCGTAGGTGCCGTCGATCCGGGTGCCGTCGTCGGCGAGACGGCCCTCGAACACCATCGGCAACGGCTTCTTGTTCATGTCGACGAGTGCGAGCTGCGCATGCAGGTGCGGATCGCCCGCTGGACGCCGGCCATGCAGCACCAGCACCCCGCTGCTGGGAATGAAGGACACGTCGCGTCCGTCCACCAGCAGCCGGGCGGCGGTCCGGTCCGGGCAGCGACCCTTGTCGGTGACCAGCGTGCCGGTCCATTCGCCGTTCGGATCGCCCGGTGTTCCGGCGCCGCCGCATGCCGTGAGCAGCAGGCCGGGCAGCAGCGCGGCCAGCGTCCGGAGCCCGACCGGGACGGTTCGACGGGCCCGCGAGCCCTGGAACCGGTGCATGCTCATGATCGTCCTCCGCCCTGGCTCCTGCCGGTCCGGGTGGGTATAGCAAGCCGGACCGTTTTTGCGATCCTGCGGCCCGTTCCGGCGCGGCCCTCCTGTTCGAAGGTCCAATCACCATGAGCGAGCTCGAAGCCGTCCTGCACGAGGATCGGGTCCTGATCCTGGATTTCGGCAGCCAGGTGACCCAGCTCATCGCCCGCCGCGTGCGCGAGAGCGGCGTCTACTGCGAGATCTGGCCGTTCAACACCGACCCCGACCGCATCGCGGGCTTCGGCGCGCGCGGCATCATCCTGTCGGGCGGTCCCGCCAGCGTGCTCGAGACCGCGTCCCCGCGCATCCCCGGGGAGGTATTCGCGCTCGGCGTGCCGGTGCTGGGCATCTGCTACGGCCAGCAGGCGATGTGCGCGCAGCTGGGCGGCGCGGTCGAGACGCACGAGCATCGCGAGTTCGGTCGCGCCCATGTCGAGGTGCTGGAGGACAGCGCGCTGCTGCGCGGCACGTGGCAGCGCGGTGCCCGCGAGCAGGTCTGGATGAGCCATGGCGACCGCGTGACGCGCCTACCCCCCGGCTTCAAGGCGGTGGCGGTCAGCGAGGGCGCGCCATTCGCCATCATTGCTGACGAGGGCCGCCGCCTGTACGGCGTGCAGTTCCATCCCGAGGTGGTGCACACGCCGCACGGCGCGGCCCTGCTGCGCAACTTCACCCATGACGTGGCCGGCTGCCGGGGTGCCTGGACCATGGCCGGGTTCCGCGATCTCGAGATCGAGCGCATCCGCGCCCAGGTCGGCACCGGCCGGGTGATCTGCGGCCTGTCGGGCGGCGTCGACAGCTCGGTGGCGGCGGTGCTGATCCACGCGGCGATCGGCGACCAGCTCACCTGCATCTTCGTCGATCACGGCATGCTGCGCGCGGGCGAGGCGGAGGAGGTGGTCGGCACCTTCCGCGGCCGCTTCAACATCCGGCTGATCCATCGCGACGCCAGCGACCTCTTCCTGGGCGCACTCGCCGGCGTCACCGACCCCGAGACCAAGCGCAAGACCATCGGCCGGCTGTTCATCGAGGTGTTCGACGAGGAGGCGAACACGCTGGGCGGCGCCGACTTCCTGGCGCAGGGCACGCTGTATCCGGACGTGATCGAGAGCGTGAGCTTCACCGGCGGCCCGTCGGTGACGATCAAGAGCCACCACAATGTCGGCGGCCTGCCGGAGCGGATGCGCATGCAGCTGGTCGAGCCGCTGCGCGAGCTGTTCAAGGACGAGGTGCGGGTGCTGGGGCGCGAGCTCGACATCCCCGAGAGCATCGTCGGGCGGCATCCGTTCCCGGGGCCGGGCCTGGCGATCCGCATCCCGGGCGACATCGACCGCGACAAGCTCGCCCTGCTGCGCCGCGTCGACACCATCTTCCTCGAGGAGATCCGCTCGGCCGGCCTCTACGACGCGATCTGGCAGGCCTTCGCGGTGCTGCTGCCGGTGCGCACCGTCGGCGTGATGGGCGACGGCCGCACCTACGACCAGGCCTGCGCGCTCAGGGCGGTGACCAGCACCGACGGCATGACCGCCGAGGTCTATCCGTTCGACATGGGCTTCCTGAACCGGGTCGCCGGACGGATCGTCAACGAGGTACGCGGCATCAACCGCGTGACCTACGACATCACCTCCAAGCCCCCCGGCACCATCGAGTGGGAGTGACCCAGGGCCTTCCGCCGATGCGCCGGCAGGACCCGGCGTGGGAGCCGCATTCAGCGTTTCTTAACAGGCACGCGCTAGGACCTGAATGGTGGTCAGGAACGATGACGTGCAAGCAAGCGGGCGGGAGTGCCGATATCCATCACTGAGCTGCCGGATGACGCGCCTGCTCAAGGTCGTCCTCGTCACCATGGGCCTGTTCATGGCGTCGCGCGGGGCGAGTGCCCAGTTCACCAGGTTCCAGAACTATACCGACGAGCAGGGTCTCGGCAACCTCGCGGTGACGTCCTTCGTCCAGGGAAGGGAAGGCAACATCCTGCTCGGCACCGAAGGCGGTCTCTACGAGCATGATGGCGACCGCATCACGCCCTATACCGCACCGGGGCTGGCATCCTCGTCGGTGATAAACCAGATCGCGTTCGACGCGAACGGCAGGCTCTGGGTGGTCACGCCCGACGGCGTCTTCGTGCGCGATGGCGCGGCCTTCCGGCCGATCGACATTGGTCGACGCGCCCTCGACGCGGGATCGTATCATGCCCTGGCGTTGAACAGGGATCGCGCCGTGCTCGATGCCGGAGGCGTCCTGCTGAGCGTTCCGATCGGCCCGTCCGGGGTTGGGACGCCGTCGCCGCTGTTCGATGCCGCAACCACGAGCAGGGTGCCCGTGCTCGCGACCGCACGCTTCGTCGTGGCGGACGGGAGCGACGGATTGCTGATCGGGTGCGGCCGCATCCTGTGCAGGTCACACCGCCAGCAGGTGACGACGCTCGGAGCCGAGGCAGGCCTGCCCGGCGACGAGTGGCTCGTCGCGCTCGCCGCTCCCGACGGCGTGCTGTGGGTGCGCAGCCTTGATCACCTGGCCTGGAGGAGCCCGGGCCAGACATCCTTTCACGTCGTCGAGGTGCCGGGCCATTCCAGTTCCTATTTCGCCGGTCATCCCGGGCAGCTCGACCTCGCCCCCGACGGTCGGGGCGGGGTGCTCACGGAGGGCGATGGCGATCTGCTCGATTTCCGGGGCGAAGCCTGGAGCGGCTACGACCGCCATGTCGGCGGCCTGCCGGACAACGTCGTCCATGGGCTTCTCGTCGATCATGAAGGCTCGCTCTGGATCGGCAGCGAGGGTGGCGGCGCCTTCCGCAGCGTCGGCCTGGGCGCATGGGAACACTGGACCGCCAATGACGGGCTGCCCGACAACACCGTCTGGTCGATCGCGCGCCTTCGGAACGGCCAGCTGTGGGTCGCGACCGACCGCGGCACCGTCGCTCTCGGCGGCAGGCCCGGGCGGCTCCCCGGCAGCAACTACGCGCTGGCGGAGAGCCGTGCGGGACGGTTGTGGGCCATGCCCTTCGGCGGCGCGCTGCTGCGCCTGGATGCACAGGGTCAGACCAGGGAGCGTGTGGCGTTCGCGCCCACGGTGCTGCTGGCGACCGTGGATCGCCGCAACCGGCTCTGGCTGGGAACGCGCGAAGGCCTCTTCCTTGTCGAGGATGCGGATGCAGCACTCGCCGACATCCATCCGAAGCTCGTTCTGCCGAACGGGAAGCTGAACGTCGTCATCGACCCGTCCGGAGGCAACTGGGCGGTCGGGCCGGACGGCGTCTTCCAGCTCGGGCAGGACAACGCCTTCCGCCTCGTGCTGTCTCCGGCGGTTCTGGGCAGCCATCCGCTCGATCTGGCATTCGCCCCGGACGGAACGATCTGGGTCGCCACCACGGAAGCCGGCATCAGCCGCTTCAGGCTGGCAGCCGGGCACCTGCTTCCCCTGCCCAGCATCCGTCCGCCGACCGTCGGCTCGGACAGCATCCTCTTCCTCCACCGCGATCGATCCGACCGGCTTTGGGTCGGCAGCGATCATGGCATCGACATGTTCGACGGGCGATCCTGGCGCCGCTTCGACAACAGCCAGGGCCCCATCACCAACGATCTGGACCAGGCCAGCGTCTATGAGGATACCGACGGCTCGATGTGGTTCGGGACCAGTCACGGCCTCTCGCACCTGCGCGACCCGGACCACCTGCCGGCGCAGGCGACGCTGCATCCCCGGATCGTGTCCATCGCGCTCGGCAGCCGCAGCCTGCCCCTGTTGCCGAGCCTCGGCGCAAGATGGAGTGCGGCACCTCTCGTCATCCACTTCACCGACCTCGACTATGCCCAGGGCGCGGTGAGTTTCCGCTACCGCCTGCGCGGCCTCGACAGCGGCTGGAGCGACACGGCCGCCCATGAGGTGCGCTATGCCGGCGTGCCGGCCGGAACGTTCAGCTTCGAGCTCGTGGCCGTCAGCGGTGCGCATGGCAGCCTGTCGGCTCCTGTCGGCTTCACCATCCAGATCAGCGCGCCCTGGTGGCGCTGCTGGTGGTTCTTCGGCCTGTGCGGCGCTTTTGCCGCACTCTGCCTGATTGCCGCCTGGCAGGGACGGGTGCGGCTTCTCCTGCAGCAGCAAAGCCGCCTGGAGGCGCTGGTGCGGTTGCGGACTGCCGAGATCGAGCATGCGAGGCATGAGCTCGAGCGCCGGTCGTTGCTGGAACAGCGACGTCTGCAGGAGGAGCAGCGGCGGCTCGAGGACATGGTCGACATCAGGACGGCGGAGATCGAGCAGGCGCGCGCCGAACTGCAGCGCATCGCCATGTCGGACGTCCTGACCGGCCTGGCGAACCGGCGGGCCATCATGCAGGCGCTCGAAGCGGCGATGGCGTCGGCTCTGCAGTCGGGCGAGCCTCTTGCGGTGCTTCTCTGCGACATCGATCATTTCAAGAAGATCAATGACGCGTTCGGGCATCTCGCAGGCGATGCCGTGCTGATCGAGTTCGGCGGCAGGCTCGGAGAGGCCGTCGCCCGGCTCGAGGTCGCCGGCCGTTATGGCGGCGAGGAGTTCCTCGTGATCCTGCCGGGTGACCGGGAGACGATCGGGCGGCGCGTTCTCGACGTGCAGGCGGCGGCAGGCGAGCTGCCCTATGCGTTCGCGGGCAAGAGCAGGCGGGTGACGTTCAGCGGCGGCGTCGCCTTCCTGCGTCCAGACGACACGGCCATCACGATCATCGCCCGCGCCGACACGGCGCTCTATGCGGCGAAGAAGCAGGGCCGGAGCCGGATCATCTTCGAGGATGTCCCGGGGGCCCTGTGCGACGAGATGAGCGCCACCTCACCAGATGAGCCGGTCGAACCGGGTCCTGCCGATCGACCGTGTCAGGATGCGTTGGAACTCGACACGGCCGCGAAGCTCGAGGAGCTTTGCGTTTGACCGGAGCGCCGGCAGCTCGATTGCGCAGAGGCAGCCGCCCGCGGCATCCGTCGATGGCTCCGCAAGCGCCTGTTTCAGAACCGCTCGGCGATGCCGACCAGGATCGTCCGGCGCAGGCCGAACTGCGGCGCGCCGACACCCACGCCGGTACCGTCGCGGATCTCGTAGACCCGGTCCAGCAGGTTGATGACGTCGAGGCGGAGCTGCGTGCTGCGCAGCGGGCCTGTCTTGAAGGTCTGCACGGCGGCGAGGTTGACCGTGGCGTAGCCTGGCAACCCCCTGCCGTTGGGGATCGCGCCGTCCGCGCGGAGGCCGCTGCCGACGATCAGGTCGGCCGACAACCGTGCCGGATAGCCGGTCTTCCAGAACAGCGTGTAGGCGGCGCCTCCCGATCCGGTATAGGTCTGGTTGTGGTCGAGATAGATGAAATGCTGCGAGATGTAGGAGAGGTCGGCCGCGGAGAAGTTGAACTGCGCCGAGACGATGTCCTTGCCGACCGCGCGTGACCGCGCGACGTTGGCGTAGAGCGAGAGCGGCCCGCGATCGTAGCTGGCGCTGAGCTCGTAGCCCTGATCCTCGCCGTGCGCGTAGTTGAAGGCGGACAGGATGATCGGTGCGCCGAACTGGCCTTCGTCGATCAGGTTCTGCGCCTCCTTGTAGTAGGCGTCGAAGCTCACCTGCAGGCCGGGCAGAAGGATCTGGGAGATCCCGGCATCGTAGTAGTTGTCGCGCTCGGCCTTGACGACGCTGTCCTGCGTCACTTCGGCTGCCCCCGAGGTTCCGTTGAACAGGGCGACGTCCCGGCCACCGACCAGCTCGAACGGCGGCGGAACGAAGTAGCGCGAGTAGCCGGCATGGACGGTCGTGGTCCGCGTCGGCTGCCACACCACGTTGACCCGCGGGCTGAACTGGTTCTCGTGGGTGTACTCGTCGACCACGTCGAACCGGGCGCCGTAGTTCAGGGTGACGTGCGGCAGGATGTGCCATTCGTCCTGCACGTAGACGCCGTAGAGGCCGCCGGTCTTGCCCTGGCCGTCCCGGACGGTGAACGGCACGCTCGACGTGGCGGCGCCGGCGCTGCCGTCCGGCTGGATGGCCGAGGCGAGGCCGGCGCCGTTGATGTTGTCGTCATCGCCGCCTGCGGCCGGCAGGACCTGCGAGGTGGTGCTGGATACCAGTCGCTCGCCGATGATCTGGTAGCCGGCGCGGATGGTGTGCGTGTCGCTCACGCGCCAGCTGGCGTCGGCCTGGCTTCCGGTCGACAGCACCGATCTGGCAGCGGTCTGCCCCACGCCGTCGAACAGCAGGTCGCCGAGCGGATCGGGCGTGTAATACAGGCTGCTGTAGCGGGTGAACGCCGATGTCACGACATCGAGGGTGCCGATCTCCTTCTGCAGCGACAGGATGCCGAAATCGGTGATCTCGCGCTGGTGCTCCGTGAGGTCGCTGCTGTTGAAGGTGCCGACGCCGTTCACCGACAGGCCGAGCGACGGCGTCTGGCCCGGGTTGTTCGGCAACTCGAAGAACTCGTTGGAGGCGCCGGCGAGCAGGCTGACGCGCGTGTCGGCATCCGCGGTCCAGGCGATATGGGCGATGCCGTGGGTCTGGTTGCTCAGGTCATGGATCGGGTTGAGCGTGTTGGTCGGATTCTCGATCCCGACCCGGTCGTGCAGGACGTCGCCGGTGACGAAGTAGTCCACGTTGCCGGTATGGCCGCCATAGGAGAACGAGGGCTGGAAGTAGTCGCGCTCCCCGCCATAGATCGAGATCTCGCCGCCCGGATCGGTGGTGCCGCTCTTGGTGGTGATGTCGATGACCCCGGCGGTGTCGAAGCCGTATTGCGCCGGCAGGGCGCCGGTGATCAGCGACAGCGAATGTGCGAACCGCGTCTCAAGCGCCTGGCCGAACACCGACAGCCCTTCGGGAAGCTGCACCCCGTCGAGCCGGAACTGCACCTCGTTGTGGTCGCCGCGGACATGGATCTGGCCGAACGAATCCTGGGCCACGCCGGGAGCCTGCAGCAGCACCTGGTTGAGCGGCGCGTTGTCGCCCTGCGGCAGGGTCTCGAGGCTGCCGCGGCCAAAACGATATATTGTTGCCCCAAGATCCGGCTCGAGAGCGCTCCGGGCGCGATCCAGCCGAACGTTGACCTGTTCGATGCCGGAGGTCGCATCGATGCTGTCGGTCGAGCGGGTGCCTGGCGCGGATGGGACGGCCGGCTGTCCGGCGGGAACGATCTGCGCGTCGGTATCGGGCTTCTGCACGCCGATGCTGACCGACGGTCCATTCTGCGTGGTCTGAGCCACGGCCGGTGCGCAGGCGATGGTGACCTCAATCGCACCCAGCATCGTCCCGGCGAGCAGTGCGGGCCATCTCGACATCGGCGGATTCTTCCGGGCTGGCCGTCGCGGCATCGCCGACAGCTTGAGGATGTTTGTGATGTTATAAGGTCCCATTAGCGGCATGCCGGCGTGCCCGTCCATCGGTCTGCAGGCGACGTCGCCGTTTCCCGTCGAAGGTGTTGCTATATCATCACATCGGCCGACAACCAGATCGACCGGCCCTGGACCTGCGGATCACCCCTCGATCGGCGACCGGTCCATGACCGCCGGGCTTGCGGCATGGGCCTGACAGGCCGCGCACACGCCTTCTGCTTCCACGGTCGAGCTGGACAGGCGAAAGCCGTTCTCGCGCGCCGTGTCGACCAGCACCCTGTCGATCCGCGCATCCTCGAGTTCGGTCACCTGTCCGCATCGCTGACAGATCAGGAACTGTGCCGCATGATGGTGATCGTGGTCGGCTTCGTTCTGATGAACGCAACCGACAAAGGCGGAGAGCCGCTCGACCTTGTGGACCAGACCCTGTTCGAGAAGAAAATCCAACGCCCGATACACGGTCGGCGGTGCCGCGCCCTTGTGAAGGGCGCGCAGCTGATCGAGAAGATCGTAGGCGCCGGTCGGCGTCCTGCTCTCGAGCACCAGCCCGAGCACCTTCCTGCGCAGCTCGGTCAGCTGTGCGCCGCGCCGGTCGCAGAGCTTGCTCGCCTGAGCCAGCAGCGTGGTCGTCTTCTTGGAGAACGCGGGGATCGACACACGTCACCTATCCGTCGACAGGGTTATAACGTAGCGGCGGACGCCCGGCAACAAAAGCCTGGACCTGGATTCGCATCCCTATCCAATATTATAACGTTAGGTGACCGGTGGCTGTCAGGGAGAAGAGGACGATGTCGAACCGTCATGGAGCAGGGCGTGCCGTGGCGCGTGGCCTGGCGCTCTCGGCCGTACTCCCCATCCTGACGCTGGTCACGGGAGCGCAGGCGCGCGACGCCGCCGCAGGCGGCGGCAGGATCGTGGCGGCGGAGAACTTCTACGGCGACGTCGCACGCCAGCTTGCCGGACCGGGCTGGACCGTGAGCAGCATCCTGAGCAATCCCGACGAGGATCCGCATCTGTTCGAGGCGAGCCCGTCGATCGCCCGCGACCTGTCGGCCGCGCGCATCGTCGTGTTCAACGGCGTCGATTACGATCCCTGGATGGGCAAGCTGCTCTCGGCCGCCCGCTCGGACCGGCGCCTGACGGTGGTGGCCGGAGCGCTGACCGGTCACCATGCGGGCGACAATCCGCATCTCTGGTATGAGCCCGGCACCATGCCGGCGGTGGCGCGCGCGATCTCGGCCGACCTGACCGCGGACGATCCTGCCCATGGCGGCGAGTATGCCGCGCGTCTCGATCGTTTCATCGCCTCGCTCCGGCCGATCAACCAGAAGATCGCGGCCCTGCGCGCCAGCTACGCCGGCCTGCCGGTCACCGCCACCGAGCCGGTGTTCGGCTACATGGCCGCGGCACTCGGCCTGGTGATGCGCAACGAGCGCTTCCAGCTCGCGGTGATGAACAACACCGAGCCGAGTGCCGCCGACGTGGCGGCGATGGAGGACGACCTTCGCGGGCACAAAGTCAGGCTGTTCATCTACAACAGCCAGGCCACCGACAGTGCCGCCGAGCGCCTGCTGCGCATCGCCCGGGCGGCCAGGATCCCGGTCCTCGGCGTCACCGAGACCCAGCCGCGCGGCGCTGCGAGCTACCAGAGCTGGATCCTCGGCCAGCTCGATGCGCTCGGCCGGGCGATGTCGGCGCCGCCTGCATGAGCGCCATCGTCCTGGAGGGCGTGACGCTCCGGCTCGGCGGCCGCATCGTGCTGGACCGGATCAGCCTGGAGATCGCCGATCGGGAGTTCGTCGGCGTGCTGGGGCCGAACGGCGCTGGCAAGACCACGCTGATGCGCGCGATCCTCGGACTGGTTCCCGTCGCCGAGGGCCGCATCACCGTGCAGGGCCAGCCGGTGCGTCGCGGCAACAGGCTGGTCGGCTACATGCCGCAGCTGCGCAGCGGGACCGCGCCGCGTCTGAGCGGCCGGGCCGTCGTGGCGGCTGCGGCGCAGGGCCATCGCTGGGGCCTGCCGCTGCCGGACCGGGCCGCACGCCGCGCAGCGGACGAGGCGCTGGACCGTGTGGGCGCGCAGGCGCTGGCGGATCGGCCGGTCGCGGATCTCTCCGGCGGCGAGCGGCAGCGTCTGCTGCTGGCGCAGAGCCTGCTCGGGCATCCGAGGCTGCTGCTGCTGGACGAGCCGCTGATCTCGCTCGATCCGTATCGCCAGGGCGAGGTGGTGGGGCTGGTGCGCCGGCTGCAGCGCGAGCTCGGCATCGCGGTGCTGTTCAGCGCCCACGAGCTCAACCCGCTGCTGGGAGCGCTTGACCGCGTGCTCTACCTGGGCGGCGCGCAGGCCAGCCTCGGCAGCGTGGACGACGTCATCACCGCACCCGTGCTGTCTCGCCTCTACGGCGCGCCGATCGAGGTCGTGCGTCACGGCGGCCGGATCTTCGTGATGTCGGGCGAGCAGGAGGTGGAGCGGGATGCGCGGCGTCACGTCTCGCCCGGCAGGGGCCGTGTCGCCGCCAGGTCGGGGATGCTGCCTTGATCGGCATGCTCGGCTACGACTTCATGCGCAACGCGTTTGCCGCCGGCGGGCTGGTCGCGGTCATGTCCGGGCTGGTGGGCTTCTTCCTGGTGCTGCGCGGTCAGACCTTCGCCGGCCATGCGCTGTCGCATGTGGGCTTCACCGGCGCCACCGGGGCTGTGCTGCTCGGCCTCTCGCCGCTCTGGGGCCTGGTGGGGGTCACGCTCGCGGCCGGGATCGGCATGGGCCTGCTCGGCGAGCGCCTGGCCGGACGCGACGTCGCGATCGGCATGGTGCTGGCCACGGCGCTCGGCCTGGGACTGCTGTTCCTGCACTTCTTCACCGCCTATGCCAGCCAGGCGACGGCGCTGCTGTTCGGCAACGTGTTCGGCGTCGACCGGAACACGGTCTGGGGACTGGCGGGGCTCTGCCTGCTGGCGGTGCTGGGGCTGAGCACGATCGCCCGGCCGCTGCTGTTCGCCACGCTGCAGCCCGAGCTGGCCGAGGCGCGCGGCGTGTCCCTGCGGCTGATGTCGGTGCTGTTCCTGGCCCTGGTGGCGCTGTGCACTGCCGGCTGCGCGCAGATCGTGGGCGTGCTGCTGGTGTTCACGCTGATGGTGGGACCGGCGGCGGCGGCGCAGCGCCTCACCATCGAGTTCGGCATCGGCCTGGGGCTCGCGGTCGTGCTGGCCCTGGGCGAGGCCTGGGGCGGCATCGCGCTGGCCTGGGCGACCGACTGGCCCGCCTCCTTCTGGATCACCGCCCTGAGCGCGCTGGTCTATGGGCTGTCCTGCCTTCCGGACGCAGGCAGGCTCCTGGCGGGTGCGTCCCGCGAGCCGGCGGTGTCCCTTCCGGACTGAAGGCCGGCTTTGTTGCCGGCTCTCCGTCGTCGGCGGCCTTGCAACAAGGGAAGGCATCGGCCAGTTGCCGATCAGTGCCGTTCGCAGCCGCAGCGTGCGGCCATCCGCTTGGCGCGTGCATCGGGCGATGGTCGGACGCATCGGGGCGTCGAGGACCGACGACAGGAGACGGGTGATGGGAGACAACAGCCACGACAGGATGATCGGCGACCGCGTGCTGGCGCCGGAAACGCTGATGCTCGGCTACGGCTACGATCCGTCGCTGTCGGAAGGGTCGGTCAAGCCGCCGGTGTTCCTGACTTCGACCTTCGTGTTCGGCTCGGCCGAGGAGGGACGCGACTTCTTCGACGTGGTGGCCGGGCGCAAGCCGGTGCCCGACGGCGGGGCGGGGCTGGTCTACTCGCGGTTCAACCATCCCAACAGCGAGATCATCGAGGACCGCCTGGCGATCTACGAGGCCGGCGAGGCGGCGCTGGTGTTCAGCTCGGGCATGGCGGCGATCACCACCGCGATCCTGGCCACCGCCCGGCCCGGCGACGTCATCCTGCACAGCCAGCCGCTCTATGGCGGCACCGAGACCCTGCTGACGCGCACCCTGGCCTCCCTCGGCATCCTGGCGCACGGCTTTCCCGACGGCGGCAATCCGGACGCGATCCATGCTGCCGCCCTCGCCGCCGGCCGCCTCGGCCGCCTCAGCCTGATCATGATCGAGACGCCCTCGAACCCGCTGAACACGCTGGTGGACATCGCCGCGGTGCGGGCGGCATCGGACCGCGTGGGCGAGGCGACCGGGCTGCGTCCGCTGGTGCTGTGCGACAACACCATGCTGAGCCCGGTGTTCCAGCAGCCGCTGCGCCATGGTGCCGACCTCGTGGTGGCGTCGCTGACCAAGTATATCGGCGGCCACAGCGACCTGATCGGCGGCACGGTGATCGGCAGCCACGCCCTGCTGCGGCCGGTCCGGCTGCTGCGCAGCGCGATCGGCACCCAGCTCGATCCGCATTCCTGCTGGATGGTCGGCCGCTCGCTGGAGACGCTGGCGGTGCGCGTGCGCGCTGCCGCCAGCCATGCGGACGCCGTGATCGCCGCCATGGATGCCCATCCCAAGGTGGTCGCGGTGCATGCCCTGGGCGCCGGGCGCGGCAGCGACGTGGTGCGGCGGATCTATGCGGCGCAATGCACCGGCCCGGGCTCGACCTTCGGCATCGAGATCGCCGGCGGCCAGGCGGAGGCGTTCCGGGTGCTGAACCGGCTGCGCCTGTTCAAGCTGGCGGTCAGTCTCGGCGGCACCGAATCCCTCGCCTGCCATCCCGCCTCGACCACCCATTCCGGCGTGCCGGCCGAGCTGCGCGCCCGCATCGGCGTCACCGACGGGCTGATCCGGCTGAGCATCGGGCTCGAGAACGCGGACGACCTGGTGGCCGACCTGACCCAGGCGCTGGCGGTGCTGGACTAGGGCTGGCTCCCGAATCGGCCCCCTGTCCGTCACCGGACCCGGTGGGCGCGCCGGGCTGTCGGCAGGGCCGCCGGCGCCCGCTTGATGCCGGTGCGGTCGAGTCGGAAGGGGGATTCACGATTAATCGACCCCTTGTGGATCACGTGCACATCCTGCTCTAGCCGCTTGAAGCGAAAGCCGATCCGGTCCCCGCCGGTATGGCCGGGTCGACCTGTCTCAATCATAAATGTGGGGGCAACACTGGAAATCGGACGCCATATGTAGCGTAGTGTCCTGACAGGCAGGCACCAGCGACACGGCGCCTCCCACGTCCGGCACGCCCGGCGGCATCATCCAGGAGAGTACTGCATGACCCTTCACGAGGCCGGCGAGACCGCGTCCATGACGTGTTCGTCCGAACTGCGTGGCGACGAGCCGGAAGCGCAGGGCAGGCTGGTCGACGCGGCGCATGGCGGGCTGGACGACATCGTGCAGATGGAGGGCCGCTACCAGGTTCGCGTCGACCGCTCGCGCGACAGCCTGCTGACCGACTTCGGCAAGGCGACGCTGGACAACCGCTACCTGCTCCCGGGCGAGGGCTACCAGGACCTGTTCGCCCGCGTCGCCAGCTACTACGGCGACGACAGCGCCCACGCCCAGCGCATCTACGACTATATCTCGAAGCACTGGTTCATGCCGGCGACGCCGGTGCTGTCGAACGGCGGCACCACCCGCGGCCTGCCGATCTCCTGCTTCCTGAACGAGGCCTCCGACAGCCTGGAGGGCATCGTCGGCCTGTGGAACGAGAATGTCTGGCTCGCCTCCAAGGGCGGCGGCATCGGCTCCTACTGGGGCAACCTGCGCTCCATCGGCGAGAACGTGGGGCGCAACGGCAAGACGTCGGGCGTGATCCCGTTCATCCGGGTGATGGACAGCCTGACGCTGGCGATCAGCCAGGGCTCGCTGCGTCGCGGCTCGGCTGCGGTGTATCTCCCGGTCTGGCATCCCGAGGTCGAGGAGTTCATCGAGATGCGCCGCCCCACCGGCGGCGATCCCAACCGCAAGGCGCTCAACCTGCACCACGGCATCCTGATCTCGGACGCCTTCATGCGCGCGGTCGAGGCGGACGAGGAGTGGGCGCTGGTCAGCCCGAAGGATCGCGGCCACATCCGCACGGTCTCGGCGCGCGGGCTGTGGATCCGCATCCTGACCGCACGGATGGAGCAGGGCGAGCCGTACATCATCTATTCCGACCACGTGAACAACGCGCGGCCCGAGCATCACAAGCTGGCCGGGCTCGAGGTCAAGACCTCCAACCTGTGCGCCGAGATCACCCTGCCGACCGGCATCGACCAGTATGGCAAGCAGCGCACCGCGGTCTGCTGCCTGTCCTCGCTCAACCTCGAGACCTGGTTCGAGTGGAAGGACCACCCGCTGTTCATCGAGGACATCATGCGGTTCCTCGACAACGTGCTGCAGGACTTCATCGACCGCGCGCCCGACGACATGGCGCGGGCGAAATATGCGGCCGCGCGCGAGCGGTCGGTGGGCCTGGGCGTGATGGGCTACCACTCCTTCCTGCAGGCGCAGAAGGTGCCGTTCGAGAGCGTCATCGCCAAGGTCTGGAACAAGCGGATGTTTCGGCACATCCGCGCGCAGGCGGATGCGGCGTCGCGCATGCTGGCCGAGGAGAAGGGCGCCTGCCCGGATGCCGCCGACTACGGCATCATGGAGCGCTTCAGCCACAAGATGGCGATCGCCCCCACCGCCTCGATCTCGATCATCACCGGCGCCACCAGCCCGGGCATCGAGCCGATCGCCGCCAACGTGTTCCTGCAGAAGACGCTGTCGGGCTCGTTCACCGTGCGCAACCGGCATCTGCAGAAGCTGCTGGCCGAGAAGGGGCATGACACCGACGAGGTCTGGTCCTCGATCACGCTGACCAAGGGCAGCGTGCAGCACCTCGACTTCCTGACCCAGCAGGAGAAGGACGTCTACAAGACCGCCTTCGAACTCGATCAGCGCTGGGTGATCGAGCACGCGTCCGACCGCACGCCGTTCATCTGCCAGAGCCAGTCGGTCAACCTGTTCCTGCCGGCCGACATCCATAAGCGCGACCTGCACCAGATCCACCTGCTGGCCTGGAAGCGTGGGCTCAAGAGCCTCTATTACTGCCGCAGCTTGTCGATCCAGCGGGCCGACACGGTGAGCGACATGCTCAACAAATCCGACGTGCTGGAGCGGGACGTGGCGCTGCCGCCGGTGCGGCATGAGAGCACCAACTTCGACGAGTGTCTGGCTTGCCAGTAGAGGACCCAGGGGCTCTGCCCCTGGACCCCGCTCAAGGCTTGCCTTGAGAATCCAGTCATTAGGATAAGGTTAGGGCCTTGGTCGCCATTGCCAGCGCGCCGTCCTGCGTGCGCGCAGCGCCCACGAAGCGTCGCAGATGCACGAACACGGCATCCTCGACGCCGCAGGCCTGAGCCAGCTCGGCATTCTGCAGGCCGGCCCATGCCTCGGGCAGCGGCAGCTTCTGCGCGAACGAGCCGGGCTCCGGCGGCACCGTGTCCAGCATCCAGTTGCCGTTCGAGGCCGGCGACACGGCCAGCAGCACCGGCAAGGCATGGCTGTGCACCACGCTCTTCCACGGCATGCCGCGTTCCAGCACCAGGATGCGCGGGTCGCTCGCGGCCGCGTGCGCGGCCAGCACGGAGGCTTCCGCCACCATGCGGGCGCGCAGGGCTTCGACGCGTCGGCCGAGCATGGCCTGCGCCAGCATCGACGCCTCCCGGAACGCGGCATCGCCGGCGGTCGGGCCGGTGCTGGCGGGATCGTCCCAGGTCGGGTTGAACTCGCCGATCAGCGCGGCGAAGCCGAGCGGGTCCCGCCCGGCCGCCACGCCGTTGTCGATCTCGTCGATCCGCAGCACCAGGCTCTCGTCGAGATCGGCGGCGATGGCCTGGGCGAACCGCTCGCTGCCGGAGGGCCGCAGCAGCGCCGCCACCGCCCGCGCGCCGTGGATCTGCCAGATCAGCCCGGCAGAGGAGAACGGCGTCCCGTCCGGGCGCTCGGCAGCGCCGCGCTGGTGATGGTCGAAGCGCTGGGCGTCGGCGTCGAACCGGCCGCCCACATCCCAGACGATGTCCGCGGCCTCGATCGGCTCGGGCCGGCGGGTGCGCAGCAGCGTGTGGTCGCGGCCGGCCTCGTGCAGGCCCAGCGACAGCCGCAGCACGGCATAGGCGAACACCTCGTCGCAGTGGAACTTGCCGCTATGGGTGACGAGAAGCGGGCGTGGCTGGTCGGTGGTCATGACGGCGATCCGATGCGGGGACGTCCGATGTGGGCATCGGGCTGGCCGGCCTATACACCAGGCGGGACGGATGCGTGGCATCAGGCCTCGATCGCCACCACCTGCACCGGTTCCCGGCCGCCGCCGGGCTCCACCACCTCGCCCGCCTGCGCGCCCAGCAGGGCGGCGGCGAGCGGCGCCATGTAGCTCAGCAGGGCCTGCGCCGGATCGGCCTCGTCCTCGCCGACAAGACGGAATCGGCTGGTGGCGGCGCCCCGACGGATGGTCACGACGACGCCGAACACCACCTCCTCCGGCGGGACGCCACGCGGCTCCACCAGCCGGGCGGTGGCCCGGCGCGACTGCCAGTAGCGCAGGTCGCGCAGCAGGCGCGGGCGTGCCTCGTCCTCCGCCCCCGCCTCGCCGAGCGCCGCCTGCAGGCCCGCCACCGCCTCCTCGATCAGCATCAGCCCGTTCGGCGTGACCAGGTTGGGATGCGGGCTGATCGGCCGTTCCGGCAGCCGACCGGCCCGACTCTCCTCGGCTTCCTCCGACACGAATGCCCGGCTCATCGCCTCTTTCCTCCTGTGCCGGCCTGCAACGCGGCGCGGCACCCTCCGGTGGTGCCGGCCCGTTGCCTGCCGGTCGGACGGCATGCTTCCCTCGGGGCGGCTCGGTGTCGGGCGGCGAGGAGAACACGATGCTGGAGGCGATCGCGGTGCAGGTGCCGATGGTGCCGGTGGCTGGAAAGGCGGCCGGCTTTCCGGTGCGCCGGATCTGGTGCGTCGGCCAGAACTACGCCGATCACACCCGCGAGATGGGCGGCGATCCGGATCGCGCGCCGCCCTTCTTCTTCTCCAAGCCGGCGGATGCGGTGGTGCCGGGCGGCGGCACGCTCGCCTTTCCGTCCGAGACGCAGTCGCTGCATCACGAGGTCGAGCTGGTTGTGGCGATCGGCCGAGCCGGACGGGACATCGCGCCGGAGCAGGCGCTGGATCACGTCTATGGCTACGCGGTCGGGCTCGACATGACGCGGCGCGACCTGCAGGCGGAGGCCAAGCGGCTCGGCCGCCCGTGGGCGTTCGCCAAGGGGTTCGACGAAAGCTGTCCGATCAGTCCGATCGTGCCGGCCTCGCACTGCGGCCATCTGCGGGCGGGTGCCATCACGCTGTCGGTGAACGGTGCGCCCAGGCAGGCGGGCGATCTCGCCCAGATGATCTGGTCGGTGCCGGACGCGATCGCCTTCCTGTCGCGCTTCGTGGCGCTGGCGCCGGGCGACCTGATCATGACCGGGACCCCGGCCGGAGTCGGTCCGGTGCGGCCGGGCGACGTGGTCACCGGCGCCTGCGCCGGCGTCGGCGACGTCACCGTCACCTATCAGGCGCACTGAGCGGAGCCGGCGCATGGCGCTCTATGTCGTCACCGGGGCGTCGCGCGGCCTGGGCGCCGCGATGGTCCGCCAGCTGCTCGGACAGGGCCATCACGTGGTGGCGGCCGCCCGCGGCCCGGCGCCCGATCAGGCCGTCGGCCCCGGCCGGCTGGACTGGACCCGGCTCGATCTCGCCGACGGGGCGGCGGCACGCGGCTGGGTGATGCGGGCGCTCGAGGGCTGTCCGCGGCCGGAGCGGGCGGCGCTGATCCTGAACGCCGGAGCGGTGCAGCCGGTGGTCCCGGTGCCGGCACTGCAGCCGGATGCGCTGGACGCCCACATGCGGCTCAACCTGGTGTCGCCGATGCTGACCGCCGCGGGGTTCCTGGACGCCACCGCCGGCTGGTCGGTGCCGCGGCGCATCCTGGCGATCTCGTCGGGTGCCGCCCGGCGCGGCATCGCGCACTGGAGCGCCTATTGCGCCAGCAAGGCCGGGCTCGACGGCTTCGTGCGGGCGCTCAATGCCGAGCAGGCGGATCGTTCCGACGTGAAGGCGGTGTCCCTGGCGCCGGGCGTGATCGACACCGCCATGCAGGCGGTGATCCGCGACGTCGATGCGCCGGAACGCGACCGCTTTCGCACCCTGCATGAGGAAGGGCGGCTAACCTCGCCAGACGATGCCGCGATGGCGATCCTGGCCTATCTGGACCGGAACGATTTCGGCGCCGTCGAGATCGACGACATTCGCAACGCGCGATAGCCTCTTCCCAGGTCTAGGTAAGTGGGCGCATGCGGACACAACATGTTGTGTCTGCTGATCTTGGCTCTGGCCGGTATCGACCGGGTGGGGCATATTCGTCTGCCGACTCCGGGGAGCGGTGGCATGCCGGTCCGGAAGCGCCGGGCGGGTGCCAGTCTGCCCCGGAAGTCCTCATATTCAGGCAGTGCCGCGTGGCCGGTTCAGGCCGTGCGGCACGGCATTGCGGAGAGCGAGCACATGGATCAGTACCCGGCCGGCACACGGCTCGACCTGCTGACGGCGAACCCGGTTTACAAGCCGTTCCGCTACCCCTGGGCCTACGACGCCTGGCTGACCCAGCAGCGCGTGCACTGGCTTCCCGAGGAGGTACCGCTCGCCGACGACGTGAAGGACTGGCACAAGAACCTGTCGGCGTCCGAGCAGAACCTCGTCACGCAGATCTTTCGCTTCTTCACGCAGTCCGACGTGGAAGTGAACAACTGCTACATGAAGCACTACTCCCAGGTCTTCAAGCCGACCGAAGTGCTGATGATGCTGTCGGCGTTCTCCAATATCGAGACGATCCACATCGCCGCCTACAGCCACCTGCTCGACACCATCGGCATGCCCGAAGCGGAATACTCGGCCTTCCTCGGCTACAAGGAGATGAAGGACAAGTATGACTACATGCAGGGCTTCCGGGTCGACAACAAGCACGAGATCGCCAAGACGCTGGCTGCCTTCGGCGCCTTCACCGAGGGGCTGCAGCTGTTCGCCTCCTTCGCGATCCTGCTGAACTTCCCGCGCTTCAACAAGCTGAAGGGCATGGGCCAGATCGTCACATGGTCGGTGCGCGACGAGACGCTGCACTGCCTGTCGGTGATCCGCCTGTTCCGCACCTTCATCCAGGAGAACCCGGAGATCTGGACCGACCAGCTTCGCGAGGAGCTGAGCGAGGTCTGCGCCACCATCGTGCATCACGAGGACGCCTTCATCGACCTCGCCTTCGAGCTGGGCCCGGTGGAAGGGCTCGATGCGGCGCAGGTCAAGACCTACATCCGCTTCATCGCCGACCGACGCCTGCAGCAGCTCGGGCTCGATCCGCTCTACAACGTCGAGAGCAACCCGCTGCCCTGGCTGGACGACCTGCTGAACGCGGTCGAGCATGCCAACTTCTTCGAGAACCGCTCGACCGAATACAGCCGCGCCTCGACCAGCGGCACCTGGGAGGAGGCCTTCACCTCCTCGATCGGCAGCGACTGGCACGCGGAGACCGCTGTACCGGCCTGATGGCGGGCGGCCCAACGGGCCGCCGACCTCGACGATCTCCGGTGCCGGCGTGCCGGAGATCTCTTTCCTCGACGAACCGGCATCGTCGACGTCCGGCTGCCCGGCGATCGGGATCGGCTGCGTGTCCGGCGCGAGGCCGCTTCCATGCAGGCGGCGCCGGCAACGAGCGATCTGCCCGATTTCTTTTGCATTGCGATATAAAAATTGAGTTTTCTATCGCCGTTGCTTGAACAGGGTGGCCGCTATTTCACCGTTAGGCAAAAATAGTATCGGCCGGACGCGGGAAATGCAGTAGAACAGCTTCATCTGGAACCTCTATTATCCTGCAAAATAATCACTGGCGATCCGACCCTGTCGGGCGCCGGGACCGAGGAACCTCATTGATGTCCAGCGTCACCAAGGGCGGGTTCACTCGCTTCGACCTCCGCTGCCGGGCGGGGGTCTGAGAACGGGCACGCGGCGAGGCGCACTGCATGAACATCAGGCCCGCCCTGGAACTCGTCAACGTGGGTGCGGATGCCTGCCTCAAGGTCTGGTCGCATGGCCTGCCCTACCGGACCGTGCGCTGGCATTTCCATCCCGAATACGAGATCCATCTGATCACCGCCACGAGCGGGCGCACCTTTGTCGGCGATTACATCGGGCGGTTCGAGCCGGATAATCTGGTGCTGGTCGGACCCAACGTTCCCCATAACTGGCTGAGCGACGTGGCACCCGACACCGTGGTGGCCGAGCGCTGCATCGTCTTGCAGTTCACCGAGGCGTTCGCCAGGGGCTGTGCCGCGTTGTTCCCCGAACTCGCCTTCCTGAAGCCGCTGCTCAAGGATGCGGACCGCGGGGTCGAGTTCGCGGCCGTCACCGGTGCGGCCGCGGCACCGATCATGCGCGGGATGCTCGACGTGGACGGGCCGCGACGCATCGAGCTGTTCTTCTCGCTGCTGTCGCTGATCCATGAAGGGCCGCCACCCCAGGCGCTGGCCGGCGCCGGTCACCGTCCGACGCCCGACATCTACATGACGCAGCCGCTCAACCACGTACTGGCCCAGATCGCCGCCAATCCGACGTCGGACCTTCGCGAGAGCGATCTCGCCGCGCTGAGCGGCTATAGCGCCAGCACCTTCTCGCGCGCCTTCCGGCGCAAGACCGGGACCAGTTTCGTGCGCTACCTGCACGCCATCCGGCTGAACCGGGCGTGCGAGATCCTGATCGGCCAGGATACGCACATCGCCACCATCTGTTTCGAGGTCGGTTTCAACAACCTCGCCAACTTCAACCGGCAGTTCCGCGCGCACAAAGGCATGTCGCCGTCGGAATACAGGCGTCGCCACCGGGAGAACACGATCGTCGTGGCAGGACGACCGTCGCAAGGCTTGCCGCCACAACCCACCCCATAGCAAAACCAGACTGGGAAACAGGAATGTCCAGATTCAAGACCGCTCTTCTCGGCACGCTCGCGATGACCGCGGTCGCAGCCGGGGCCCAGGCCGCGCCGATCAAGATCGGCATGACCTTCCAGGAGCTGAACAACCCGTATTTCGTCACCATGCAGAAGGCGCTGCGCCAGGCCGCCGGAACCATCGGCGCCACGGTGGTGGTCACCGACGCGCATCATGACGTGTCCAAGCAGATCAGCGACGTCGAGGACATGCTGCAGCAGCACATCAACATCCTGCTGGTGAACCCGACGGACTCCACCGGCATCCAGTCCGCCGTGACCGCCGCGCACAATGCCGGCGTCATCGTGGTGGCGGTCGATGCCAATGCGAGCGGTCCGGTCGATGCGTTCGTGGGCTCGAAGAACTACGACGCCGGCGTGATGTCCTGCACCTACATGGCCAAGGCGATCGGCGAGTCCGGCAGCGTCGCGATCCTCGACGGCATCGCCGTGGTGCCGATCCTCGAGCGCGTCCGCGGCTGCAAGGCGGGCCTGTCCAAGTTCCCCAACATCAAGATCGTCGACACGCAGAACGGCAAGCAGGAGCGTGACGTGGCGCTGAGCGTCACCGAGAACATGATCCAGGCGCATCCCGACCTGAAGGGCATCTTCAGCGTCAACGACGGCGGCTCGATGGGCGTGCTGTCGGCGATCGATTCCAGCGGCAAGGACATCAAGCTGACCTCGGTCGACGGCGCGCCGGAAGCGGTGGCGGCGATCGCCAAGCCGGGCTCGAAGTTCATCGAGACCTCGGCGCAGTTCCCGGGCGACATGGTCCGCATCGGCCTCGGCCTGGCCCTTGCCGATTACTGGGGTGCCAGCAACACTGTCCCGAAGCTGGTTCCGATCGACGTCAAGCAGGTCGATGCCCAGGCGGCGAAGACGTTCCACTGGTAGGCTAGGGACAGGGCGCATGGGTACGATACTGGAGCTCCGGGGGATCACGAAGGGCTTCCCCGGCGTGAAGGCGCTGTCCGGGATCGATCTCTCGGTGAATGCGGGCGAGATCCATGCGCTCCTGGGCGAGAACGGTGCTGGCAAGTCGACGCTGATGAAGATCCTGTCCGGCATCTATCGGCCGGACGAGGGCCAGATCGTCGTCGACGGCCAGGAACGGCACTTCGCCGACTACCACGATGCGGTCGCTGCCGGCATCGGCATCGTGTTCCAGGAATTCTCCCTGATCCCCTACCTGAACGCGGTCGAGAACATCTTTCTCGGCCGCGAACGGCGCCGCTTCGGCCTGCTCGAGATGGCGTCGATGCGACGCGAGGCGGTGGCGCTGTTCGAGCGCCTGGGCGTTTCCATCGACCTGTCCGTCGAGGTGCGCACGCTGAGCGTGGCGCAGCAGCAGTTCATCGAGATCGCCAAGGCCTTAGCGCTGGACGCGCGCATCCTCATCCTCGACGAGCCGACGGCGACGCTGACGCCTGCGGACGCCGAGCACCTGTTCATCATCATGCGCGCCCTCAAGGCGCAGGGCGTGGCGATGATCTTCATCTCGCACCACATGGACGAGATCTTCGAGATCTGCGACCGCATCACGGTGCTGCGCGACGGGCAGTTCATCGGGGTCACGCCGGTCGCCGACACCGACATGGACAGCCTGGTCCAGATGATGGTCGGCCGCCGGATCGAGCGCAGCTTCCCGCCCAAGCCTGCCGCGCGGACCTCGTCCCGGGTCGTGCTCGAGGTCGAGGGGCTGCAGATCGAGCGCGGCGGCCCGGTCAACGCGTTCCGGCTGCACGAGGGCGAGATCCTGGGCTTCTCAGGGCTCGTGGGCTCGGGCCGCACGGAAACCGTGATGGCCGTGCTCGGCGCCGATCCGGCCTATCGCAAGACCGTCCGCATCAATGGCGAGCCCGCGCGCCTGAACGATCCGGCAGCCGCCCTGGCCAGCGGCCTGGGCATCCTGCCGGAAAGCCGCAAGGTCGAGGGGCTGATCACCTCCTTCTCCATCCGCGACAACATCTCGATCAACAATCTCGGCAAGTACAGCAAGGCGGGCGGGTTCCTGGACTTCCCCCTGGAGCGCGCCACCACCGCCGACATGATGAAGCAGGTCGGCGTCAAGGCGCCGAACCAGGCGACGACGGTCGAGACGCTGTCCGGCGGCAACCAGCAGAAGGTCGTGCTGGCACGCTGGCTCAACCACCATTGCAAGATCCTGTTCTTCGACGAGCCGACGCGCGGCATCGATGTCGGCGCCAAGGCCGAGATCTACGCCCTGATGCGCGGCCTGACCGAGCGCGGCTATGCGATCATCATGGTTTCGTCGGAGCTGCCCGAGATCGTGGGCATGAGCGACCGGGTCTGCGTGTTCCGCGAGGGCAGGATCGTCCGTACCCTCGAGGCCGACGAGATCACGCCGGCCGACGTCATGCGGCACGCGACCGCGGGAGATCTCCATGAGCTCGTCTAACATCGCCGCCGCCTCGCGCGGCCCGAGCCCGCTCCTCGCCTCGCTCAAGCGGGCCAGCCGCTTCACCGCCTTCTACCCGCTGGTCGGGCTGATCGTGGTCTCGATCGTCATGGTGTTCGCGTCCGACAGCTTCCTGTCCTACGGCAACATCACCAACATCGTCAGGCAGGTCTCGATCAACGCGCTGATCGCGGTCGGCATGACCTTCGTGATTCTGACCGGCGGCATCGACCTGTCGGTGGGAGCGGTGATGGCGCTGGCCGGCACGCTGGCCGCCGGACTGATGGCAGCCGGCATGAACGGCGTGCTTGCGCTGATCATCTGCCTGCTGGTCGGCTGCGGCTTCGGGCTCGCCAACGGCGCGTTCGTGGCGTTCGCGGGCATGCCGCCGATCATCGTCACCCTGGCCACCATGGGCATCGCCCGCGGGCTGGGGCTGATCTATACCGGCGGCTATCCGATCAGCGGACTGCCCTCCTGGATCAACTGGTTCGGCGAGGGCCGCGTGCTCGGCCTGCAGACGCCGATCGTGATCATGCTGATCGTCTACGTGGTCGGATGGGTGTTGCTCGAGCGCACGCCGTTCGGCCGCTACGTGTACGCGATCGGCGGCAACGAGACCGCGACCCGGCTGTCTGGCGTGCGGGTCGCGCGCTCCAAGCTGATCATCTACGGCATCAGCGGGCTCACCGCCGCGATCGCCGCGATCGTGCTGACCGGGCGCCTGATGAGCGGACAGCCGAATTCCGGCCAGGGCTTCGAGCTCGACGCGATCGCCGCCGTGGTGCTGGGCGGCACGTCGATCGCCGGCGGCCGCGGCTCGCTGATCGGCACGCTGCTGGGCGCGCTGCTGCTCGGCGTGCTCAATAACGGGCTGAACATGGTGGGGGTGAACCCCTACGTGCAGACGGTGGTCAAGGGCGTGATCATCCTGCTGGCCATCTATATCGGCCGCGAGCGACGCCGGGCCGGCTGACGCGCCCGCCGTCGCACGCGCCCGAACGAACATCGAAAGGCATCGCCGCATGGACCGCCAGAACAACAGGATGACCGCGGTCGTCTGCCACGGCCCGGAAGACTACCGGGTCGAGCAGATCGACCGTCCGACGCCGGGTGCGAGCGAGATGGTGATCCGGATCTCCGCCTGCGGCATCTGCGCCAGCGACTGCAAGTGCTGGTCGGGTGCCAAGATGTTCTGGGGCGGCATCGAGGACGATGCCGCCTGGGTCAAGCCGCCGGTCGTTCCCGGACACGAGTTCTTCGGCGTCGTGGACGAGCTGGGTCCGGACGCGGCGGCGCATTTCGGGGTCCAGCCCGGCGACACCGTCATCGCCGAGCAGATCGTGCCCTGCGACCGCTGCCGCTACTGCCGCGCCGGCCAGTACTGGATGTGCGAGGTGCACAACATCTTCGGCTTCCAGCGCAAGGTCGCCGATGGCGGCATGTCGGAATACATGCTGATCCCGCGCACCGCGCGCGTGCACACCATCCCCCCGTCGATGAAGCTCGCCGATGCCGCGATCATCGAGCCGCTCTCGTGTGCGATCCACGTCATCAACCGCGGCGAGCTGCGGCTGGACGACGTGGTGGTGATCGCCGGCGCCGGCCCGATCGGGCTGATGATGGTGCAGGTGGCGCATCTGCGTACCCCAAAGAAGCTGATCGTCATCGACATGGTCAAGGAGCGGCGCGACCTGGCGCTGAAGTTCGGCGCCGACGTGGTGATCGATCCGGCCAACGAGAACGCGCTGGCCATCGTGCAGTCCCATACCGGCGGCTATGGCTGCGACGTGTATATCGAGGCGACCGGCTCGCCCGGCGGCGTGACCCAGGGGCTGGAGCTGATCCGCAAGCTCGGCCGCTTCGTCGAGTTCTCGGTGTTCGGCAAGGAGACCAGCGTCGACTGGTCGATCATCGGCGACCGCAAGGAGCTCGACATACGCGGCGCGCATCTGGGCCCGTACTGCTACCCGATCGCCATCGACCTGCTCGATCGCGGCCTGGTCACCTCGGACGGCATCGTCACCCACGACTATGCGTTCGAGGACTGGGACGAGGCGATCAGGGTCGCGAACTCGCTCGACTCGATCAAGGTGCTGCTGAAGTCCGCCTCCGCCGTGGGCGCGTAGGGAGCGTCCCGGCCATGGCGACGGATGCGGTCATCGGCATCGATGTCGGCACGGGCAGCGCGCGCGCCGGCCTGTTCTCCCTCGACGGCACCATGCTGGCGCAGGCGAGCCGGCCGATCCGCGCCTGGCGTCCGCAGGCAGGCTTCGTGCAGCAGTCCACCGCCGACATCTGGGCGTCGATCTGCGCCTCGGTGCGCGACGCGGTTGCGGCCGCGGGTGCGGTGACGGTGCGCGGCATCGGCTTCGACGCCACCTGCTCGCTCGCCGTGGTGGACGAGGCGGGCGGCCCGGTCTCGATCAGTCCCGACGGCGCGCCCGAGCAGGACGTCATCGTCTGGATGGACCATCGTGCGGGTGCCGAGGCCGAGCGGATCAATGCCGGCGCCCATGAGGTGCTGCGCTATGTCGGCGGCCGCATCTCGCTGGAGATGCAGACGCCCAAGCTGCTCTGGCTGCGCGAGAACCGGCCCGAGGCCTGGTCGCGCGCCGCCCTGTTCTTCGACCTGCCTGACTGGCTGACCTGGCGGGCCACCGGCAGCACCACGCGCTCGCTCTGCTCGACCGTCTGCAAATGGACCTATCTCGGCCATGAGCAGCGCTGGGACGAGGCGTATTTCCGCGAGATCGGCCTCGGCGACCTCGCCCGCGAAGGCTTCCGGCGCATCGGCACCGACATCCGCCCGATGGGCGAGGCGATCGGCACGCTGTCGGCGGATGCGGCGACCGCCCTGGGCCTGACGCAGGGCATCCCGGTCGGCGCCTCGGCGATCGATGCCCATGCCGGCGGCATCGGCACCATCGGCGCTGCGCTGGACGGCCAGCCGCCGGACGATGCCGGCCTGCTGCGCCGGCTGGCGCTGGTCGGCGGCACGTCGAGCTGCCACATGACGGTCTCGGCCGAGCCCCGCTTCGTGCCGGGCGTCTGGGGGCCGTACTTCGCGGCGATGGTGCCGGAGCTGTGGCTCAACGAGGGCGGCCAGTCCGCCACCGGCAGCCTGGTCGACCACGTCATCACCACCCATGCCGCCTACCCGGCGCTGGCGGCCGAGGCGGCGGAGGCCGGGCAGAGCATCTATCAGCGGCTGAACCTGCGTCTCGATCGCCTGGCGCGCGCGGTGCCGTTCCCGGCCGCCCTGACCCGCGACCTGCATGTGATGCCGGACTTCCACGGCAACCGCTCGCCGCGCGCCGACGCCAGCCTGCGCGGCATGATCTCCGGCCTGCGCCTCGGCGCCGACGGCGACGACCTCGCCGTGCTCTACCTCGCGACCCTGCAGGCCATCGCCTACGGAACCCGGCACATCATCGAGACCCTGAACGGGCAGGGCTATGCGATCGACACCATCCTGGCCTCGGGCGGCGGCACCAAGAACCCGGTGTTCCTGCGCGAGCATGCCGACGCCACCGGCTGCGCGCTGGTGCTGCCGCGCGAGCCGGAAGCGGTGCTGCTGGGCGCGGCGATCCTGGGTGCGGTGGCAGGCGGCGCGCATGCGAGCATCCGCGACGCGATGGCCGCGATGAGCCGGTCGGGTGCGACGATCGATCCGGGTGCCGGCGAGATCCGTCGCTACCATGACGGCAAGTACGCCGTGTTCGGACGGATGTACGAGGACCAGATGGCCTACCGCGCCCTGATGGCCTCTCCCGCCGCCTAGGGCCGGCCGTCGCGTCAGCTGATCAGCAGCCCGCCATCGACGTTGATCGAGATGCCGTTGAGCATTGCTGCATCGTCGCCCAGCAGGAAGCTGATCACGCTGGCAACGTCGGCCGGCTCGCAGAAGCGGCCGAGCGGGATGCGGCCCAGCACCGGCGCCGACCTGGCGGGGTCCGACCAGGCCAGCTGGCCCATCGGCGTCAGGGTCACGGTCGGGTTGACGCTGTTGGTGCGGATGCCGTGGGCCCCGAGCTCCACGGCCAGCACCCGGGTCAGCGCGTCGAGTGCCGCCTTCGACGCGCAGTAGGCGGCATGATCGGCAAGGCCGATGGACGAGGCGGTCGAGGACAGGTTGACGATCGCGCCGCGCCGGCCGCGTCGGATCAGGTCGCCGGCCACCACCTGCGCCAGCCTGAGCGGCGCCAGCGTGTTGACCGCCAGCACGGCGCCGAAGCGCGCCATCGAGGTCTCCAGCACCGGCTGCAGCGAGGTGATGCCGGCATTGTTGACCAGGCAGTCGAACGGCAGCGCCCGGGTCACCGCCTCGGCCGCCTGGTCCAGCTCGGCGAGGTCGACGGCAAGCGTCGCGCAGCCGGTCTCCTCGGCCAGGCTCTGCAGGTCGCTCGCCTGCCGGCTGAGCGCCACCACCTCGGCGCCGTCCGCCACGAGCCGGCGCACCGTCTCGCGGCCGATCCCCTTGCCGGCCCCGGTGACGAGCACGCGACGGTCCGAAAGCCTGCCTGAACCCATGATCGTCGTCTCCCGGCTGCCGGCGTCGCCGGATCAGGGAGCCGGACGGTCCGTCGCGTCAAGCGGAGGGCGAACGTCGATCCGGCAGCGCCCCGGTCCGGCCGCCGCGTCACGCAACCGCCCTCCGTCGGGTCCGTTGACGGTGGCGCGTCCGCATCCTCGCCAAGGCCGGGACGGCGGGCGGGGCAAGCCGGGAGAGACAGCCATGGACCGTCCGCTCGAGATCGCCTTCCACAACCTGCAGTCGTCGGAGTCGGTCGAGGCCGAGATACGCCGGCAGGTGGACCGGCTGGAGACCCGCTACGGCCATCTGACCGGATGCCGCGTGTCGGTCGAGGCGCTGCACCAGCAGCACCAGACCGGCAACCTCTACGAGGTGCATGTGACGCTGTCGGTGCCGGGCCGCGAGCTGGCGGTGTCGCGCGAGCCGCACCATGCCAAGGAGCGCTATGCGCATCCCGACGTCCACACCTCGCTGCGGGACGCGTTTCGCGCCGCCGAGAAGCAGCTCGAGAGCTTCAAGCGCAAGCAGCGCGGCAGCCAGTCGGTCGCCGGCGCCGGCAGCGCCGCTCTCGCCGGCCAGGTGTCGCTGATCGAGCCGGGCGCCGACCATGGCTTCCTGATCGACAACACCGGCACCCAGCTCTACTTCCATCGCGACAGCGTCACCAACGGCCGCTTCGAGACGCTGCAGCGCGGCGACGTGGTTCACTACCTGTCGGAAAACGGCAGCGCCGGACCGGTCGCGGTGAAGGTGCGCCTCGCTTCGTCCTCAACGTGAGCCATCTGCCACGATCGGCAAAAAATCGTTAGAGCGATCACTTAACGGGTGTTTCGTGTCAATTTATTAACGATAGGATACGCCCCTGGTCGATCCTCGCTGGCGTGATCGACAGGATTGATCCGCTCAGGGGCTTGGCGATGCAGGATACGTGGCAGCAGGACGTGCTGGTGGAGGCGGGCCTGGACGAGGGCCCGGGATCGGTGCTGGCGGGTTTCGGAACGGGGTCGGCGACGGGCGCGCCGCGCCAGCATCGGCGTCTTCCCGAGCGCATCCTGGTGGCGGCGCACCAGGCCTGCGACCTCGGCGAGCTGCAGACGGCGGGAAGCCTGCTCTCCATCCTCGAGATCGTGCTGATGCAGCCGGCCGGCGGCTCGGCGACCGCGCATCGCCGAACCATCGAGGGCATGGTCGCGGCCTACGAGCGGCTCTGGCACCTCAGGCGCGCCGTCGCGCCGTCGATGTCCTGAGCAGGCCTCAACCGGCCGACGCGACCGGGCCCATCGGCAGCGACGCGCCGTCGCGCAGGATCGCCTCGGCAGCATCGGTGAAGCCGCCGCCCTGCCGGTGCAGCACGAGGCCGGGCAGGATCGCGCCGTCGCCCCGGCCGCCGGCGATGCCCTGGAGCAGGACGATCCGCGCCGGCCTGCCCGCATTCGGCCAGAGCGGCAGCAGCCTGATGCCGCCGATGCCGCAGCCGGTCATGGCGGCGCCGGCCTCGGCATGCAGGGAAGCCGGCAGGATCAGCGTCAGGGTGCCGCCGTCGCGCAACAGCCGTGCCAGCGCCGACGTCCAGACGGTCAGGGTGCTGGCCGGTGCCCGTTTCGCGAGATCGCGCCGCAGCGACGGCGACACGCTGGCGCCGGTGCGGTGCCAGGGCGGGTTCGCCATCGCATGGTCGAACCGCCCGGTCGCGTCGGCGGACACCGCCTCGATCGGCGCTGCCAGCACCGACCAGCCGGACAGGCCGTTGCTGCCCAGGTTCTCGCGCGCCAGCGCTGCCGTGCCCGGGTCCTGCTCGATCCCGATACCGGCCGTCCCCGGAACGCGCGACGCCACGCACAGCAGACCCGCACCCGCGCCGCAGCCGGCCTCCAGCACCTGCGCGCCCGGCCGCGCCGGCACCGCGGCGGCGAGCAGCACCGGCTCGATCCCGGTGCGGTAGCCGTCGCGGAACTGCCGATAGGCGATGCGGCCGCCGAGCAGCGTTCCCTGTGTCGTCGGATCGGCCGGCGCCGGCATGGGACCGTCCGGTGGTTCTGCCGATGCTTGACCGCCCATCCGCTGCCGCCCATATGGTGCCTCGCCGACCCCTGGAGCGTGGAGAGATGCCGCTTGGGCCTGACCGCCAGTCTGCCGGATTCCGATGGGACCACAAGTCGTGGCCCCCAGTCGGGCATCCAGGACCGGGCGGGACGGAGTGCGGGGGACCGGCGTGACGACGCGACCGGCGAGGCCGCCCTCAAGGCGCTGTCGGATCTGCTCGAGGACGACATGCAGGCCTGCAACCGGGCCATCGTCGCACGCATGGACAGTCCGGTCGCGCTGATCCCGCAGCTCGCGGCCCATCTCGTCGCCGCCGGCGGCAAGCGGCTGCGGCCGCTGCTGACGCTCGCGGCCTCGCGCCTGTGCGGGTATCGGCCGGGTTCCGTGGCGCGGCACGTCAACCTCGCCGCCTGCGTCGAGTTCATCCATACCGCGACCCTGCTGCATGACGACGTGGTCGATGAGAGCCAGCTCAGGCGCGGGCTCGCCAGCGCCAACGCGGTGTTCGGCAACAAGGCCTCGGTGCTGGTCGGCGACTTCCTGTTCGCGCGCTCGTTCCAGCTGATGACCGAGGACGGCTCCCTCGAGGTGATGGCGATCCTGTCCAAGGCGTCCGCCACCATCGCCGAGGGCGAGGTGCTGCAGATGGCGACGCAGAACGACCTGTCGACCTCGATGGAGCGCTACCTCGAGGTGATCCATGGCAAGACCGCGGCGCTGTTCGCGGCCGCCTGCCGGGTGGGCGCCGTCGTGGCCGAGCGCCCGGAGGCGGAGGCGCTGGCGCTCGACGGCTACGGCACCAATCTCGGCATGGCGTTCCAGCTGGTCGACGACGCGCTCGACTACGCCGCCGACCAGAGGCTGCTCGGCAAGACGGTCGGCGACGACTTCCGCGAGGGCAAGATCACCCTGCCGGTGCTGGCCGCCTATGAGGCCGGCTCGGAGCAGGACCGCGTCTTCTGGCGCCGGGTCATCGAGGACAGCGCCCAGGAGCCGGACGATCTCGACCATGCGCTGGGGCTGATCGCCGGCACCGACGCGATCGGCACCACGCTGAAGCGCGCGGCCGACTATGCGGAGCGGGCGCAGCAGGCGTTGCGGGTGTTTCCCGACAGCCGCATCCGCGGGCTGCTGGGCGAGGTCGCCGCCTATACCGTCAGCCGCGGACGCTGATCGCCGCGTCGAGGTCGAACGACCGGATCCGGCCGTAGCCGAAGGCGGCGAGGCCCGCCAGCAGCAGCGCCTCGTCCCGCGGCGGTCCGGTGAACCAGGCCTCGCCGGCGCCGTCGGCGGCTCCCGGCGCCGCGATCCCGCCCAGCACAGCCTCGGCGCGGCGCGCCACGGCACCCGCCGGATCGAGCCAGGCGATGCCGGGCGGCGAGAGGGCGCGCAGTGCTGGCAGCAGCACGGCGTAATGGGTGCAGCCGAGGCCGACGACGTCGATGCGCTCGCCGCCCGGCTGGCCGAACAGCTGGCCGAGCTCGCGCCGGATCGCGTCATGGTCGACAGGGCGGCGCCGGAAGGCCTCCTCGGCGATGTCGGCGAGGCCGCGCGCGCCGTGCGCGATCAGGACGCAGTCGGGCGCGAAGCGGGCCTGCAGGTCGCGCAGGTAGGGGCGGCGGACCGTGGCTGCGGTGGCCAGCAGGCCGACATGCCGGGTGCGGCTCACCGTGGCGGCCCACTTGATCGGCGGCACGCAGCCGATGAAGGGCAGACCGAAGCGCGCCCTGAGCGCCTCCAGCGCGATCGTGCTGGCGGTGTTGCAGGCGACCACCACCGCGTCCGGACGCAGCCGGGCGACCGCTTGCGCCACCAGGTCGCCGACCCGCTCGATCAGCAGGGCGTCCGGCAGCTCGCCATAGGGGAACACCGCGTTGTCGGCGAGGTAGTCGATCCTGGCATCGGGCAGGATCGCCCGGAGCTCGGACACGACCGACAGGCCGCCGATGCCGGAATCGAACGCGAGCAGCCGTCCGCTCATGTTCCGGGCGAGGCCGTTCAGGCTTCCGCGAGCTTGGCCGTCTTGCGCGCGAGCGCCTCCTCGGCGCTGGCGACGCCGCCGTGCCTGGCCGACCAGGCGCACGGATCCTCCAGGAAGCGGCGCACCTCGGCCCCGGCGGCCTCGGAGAAATAGGGCCGTTCCGCGCAGGCCTCCAGCACGTCCCACCAGGTGCACAGCGCATGCAGCGACACGCCCATCTCCGACAGGGTGCGATGCGCGCCGGGGAACACGCCGTAGAAGAACACCACGAACGCATGGTCGACGATGGCGCCGGCGTCGCGCAGCGAGTTCGCGAACACGATCTTGGAGGCGCCGTCGGTGGTCAGGTCCTCGACCAGCAGGGTGCGCTTGCCTTCCGGCACGTCGCCCTCGATCAGCGCGTTGCGGCCGAAGCCCTTCGGCTTCTTGCGCACATAGGCCATGGGCAGCAGCATGCGGTCGGCGATCCAGGCGGCGAACGGGATGCCCGCGGTCTCGCCGCCCGCCACCACCTCGATGCTCTCGTAGCCGACATGGCGGCCGATCTTCTCGACGCCCAGCTCGCAGATCTTGGACCGGGCGCGCGGGAAGAAGATGATGCGGCGGCAGTCGATATAGACCGGCGACTTCCAGCCAGAGGTCAGGGTGTACGGCTCCTCGGGGCGGAAATTGACCGCCTTGATCTCCAGCAGCAGCCGCGCCGTGGTCAGGGCCGCGTCGCGATCCCAGTCGGTCATCGCCGTGCGGATCGGCAGGGCGCGCCCCAATCCATCGCTTCCCGCCTCTGCGTTCATGCTCGCCATCCCTTTATGCCAACCGAGTCAGTCTCCACTATCCAAGATGACGACGATACGCCACCGCCGCCGTCCGGAGACCGAGGATCGATGGGGACGACACGGCTGCTGGTGCTGCCCGAATCGCCGGTCTGGGTGATGGAGGATCGCGGCGCCGCCTGCTTCGGCCAGGCGGCGGCGATCGCCGGGCGTCTGGGCCTGCCGTTCCGGCGCATCGGCGCCCGCGGCGTCGGCGGCCAGGTGCCGGGCGGCAGCAGGCCGGCCCTGGTGCTCTCCGCCGGCAGCCGCGCGGCGGCGCAGGCCCTGCTGCTGCGGGCGCGCCATGGCTGCCGCATCGTGCACTGCGCCGCCGTCCGCCCGCCGCTGCCGGCCCGGCTGCTCGGCTATCCGTTCGATCGCATGGTGCTGCCCGGCGTCGGCACCGACCAGGCGGCCGAGGGTCGGCTGATCCCGGCTTTGGGACCGCTGCACGTGGTGTCCCCGGCCCTGCTCGCCCGCGCGCGCGACGTCTGGGCCGAGCGGCTCGCGCATCTGCCGTCGCCGCGAATCGTGGTGCTGCTGGGCGCCGAGGCTCCGGACGCGCAGGCCGCGTCCGGGCTGGCGCGGCAGATGGCGCAGATGGCGCGCCAGCGTCATGGCTGCGTGCTGGCGGCGATGCTGGCCGGCTGCCCGCCCGAGGTCTCCGACGCCTTCGCCTCCGGCCTGTCTGCCTGCGTCAACCTGGTGCATCGGGACGGCGAGCCCGGCGAGAACCCCGCACTCGGCTTCCTCGGCTGCGCCGACGCGGTGGTTGCCGCCTGGACCGCGGCCCAGGCGCTCAGCGAAGCCTGCGCCGCAGCAGCACCGGTCTTCGTGGTGCAGGCTCCGGGCAGTGCCGCAACCCTGTTCGCCGAGCGGCTGATTGGGCTGGATCAGGCGCGCCCGCTGCTGGAGTCGCTGCAGCCCTGGCCGCGCACGCCGCTGGACGAGGCCGGCCGCATCGCCCGGACGATCCGCAGCACGCTGCTGACCGGCCCGGCCCGGCTCCCGGCCGGTCGCAGGTAGCGCTTGAAACAAGCCGGAAGCCTGTGCATAACATACGCCAAATCTTGCGAACGATTCGCAACTCGTCGAGTGAGGAGATCCGGACATTGACCGGTCGTACACCCACCATCACCCGCAACTGCGAGCGTGCGGTCGTCACCGCCTATCGCGAGCTGCGCGAGTGCGGCACGGTCGATATCCAGGCGTTCTATGCGTGCACGACGCTCTACCGCATCCATCATCCGGAGGCGTCGATCGAGGAGGCGCGGCATCTGGTGTCGGAATGGATCGATCATCACGTGAACCGGGAGGCCGACGGCGACACGCCCGGCTGCGACTGCGACTGACGGTTATCCGGAAGAACGCTTCTAGCGGGGTCCGGGGACAGGGACCCTGGCCTCACCCCCGTTCGGCCAGCGGCACCAGGTCCCGGCGTCCCGCCCCGATATAGAGCTGCCTCGGGCGTCCGATCCGCTGACCGGGCTCCTCGATCATCTCCTTCCACTGGCTGATCCAGCCGACGGTGCGCGCGACCGCGAACAGCACGGTGAACATGCTGGTCGGGATGCCCATCGCCTTGAGGATGATGCCCGAATAGAAATCGACGTTCGGATACAGCTTGCGCTGCACGAAATAGGGATCCTCCAGCGCGATCCGCTCAAGCTCGACGGCCAGATCGAGCATCGGCTCGTCGGTGATGCCGAGCTCGGCCAGCACCTCGTGGCAGGTCTGCTGCATGATCTTCGCCCGCGGGTCGAAGTTCTTGTAGACCCGGTGCCCGAAGCCCATCAGCTTCACGCCGCTGTTCTTGTCCTTCACCCGGGCGACGAAGTCCGGGATGGCCTCCTTGGTGCCGATCTCGGCCAGCATCTTGAGCACCGCCTCGTTGGCGCCGCCATGCGCCGGTCCCCACAGGGCGGCGATGCCGGCGGCGATGCAGGCGAACGGGTTGGCGCCGGTGGAGCCCGCCAGTCGCACGGTCGAGGTCGAGGCGTTCTGCTCGTGGTCGGCATGCAGGATCAGGATGCGGTCCATCGCGCGCGCCAGCACCGGGCTGACCGTGTAGTCCTCGGACGGCATCGCGAACATCATGTAGAGGAAGTTCTCGGCATAGCCGAGATCGTTCCTCGGATACATGAACGGGAAGCCCATCGAGTACTTGTAGGCCCAGGCCGCCAGCGTCGGCACCTTGGCGATCAGCCGCAGGGCCGAGATCTCGCGCTGCCTGGGATCGTTGATGTCGTGATGGTCGTGATAGAAGGCCGACAGCGCTCCCACCGTGCCGCACAGCATCGCCATCGGATGCGCATCGCGGCGGAAGCCGTTGAAGAAGTGACGCAGCTGCTCGTGCAGCATGGTGTGCTGCTTGATCTGCGTCTCGAAGGCCTGCTTTTCCGCGCCCGTCGGCAGTTCGCCGTTCAGCAGCATGTAGGCGACCTCGAGGAAGCTGGCCTTTTCGGCAAGCTGGTCGATCGGGTAGCCGCGATGCAGCAGCACGCCCTGGTCGCCGTCGATGAAGGTGATCTTGCTTTCGCAGGCCGCGGTGGTGCCGTAGGCGGGATCGTAGGTGAAGAGGCCGAGATCGTTCTGCAGCTTGCGGATGTCCGCCACTGCCGGGCCGAGCGTCCCGGTCAGCACGGGGAGGGTGGCGGTCTTGCCATCGTAGCTGACGGTCGCGGTGGACGAGGCAGTCGCGCTCATGACGGGTTCCTGTTCCAATGGACACGGCCGTGCAGGCCGGTCAGCGATCGCGTATCCGGCCCCGGCGATGACCGCCGAGAATAGGAGCGAAGGAAACAGGGTGGCAACCGTGCCGTCGGCAGGACGGCCCGGTCATGCGCGGATCACCCGCACCTGGCGGACCGCGTGCGGCTGCAGGTCGCGCCAGCCCGCCTCGAATGTGACGTCCACCAGGCAGCAGGTCGGCATGCCGTCCGGCAGGGCCGCCGCTGCGGCGCCGTCCGGTCCGCCCCCGAGATGCAGCGCCAGCTCGTGCAGTCCGGGATTGTGGCCGACCAGCAGCGTGGTGACGATGCCGTCCGGGATCTCGTGCAGCGCCGCCAGCAGCGTGGCCGCGCCCGCGAGGTAGAGCCCGTCCAGGATCTCCGGCACGGGAGGCGGCGCCTCGAACGGCGCCAGCAGCTCCCAGGTCCGGCGCGTGCGCAGGGCGCTGCTGACCAGGGCGAGTTCGGGCCGCAGCGCCAGACGGCGCATCCGCTCGCCAAGCGCCACGGCATCGCGGCACCCGCGTTCGGACAGGTCGCGGTCATGGTCGCCTCCCGTTCCGTCCGGACCGGCGACGGCCTTGGCATGACGCAGCAGCAGCAGCCGGCGAACGGGGGCGGCGTCCGCCACCGTCAGGCGAGGCCGGGCGTGCGGGCGATGGCCTCGTGGTGGCGGATGACCTCGCGGATCACGAAGGCCAGGAACTTCTCGGCGAAATCCGGATCGAGCTTGGCGTCGCGCGCCAGCTCGCGCAGGCGTGCCACCTGGCGCGTCTCGCGGACGGGATCGGCAGGCGGCATGCCGTGACGCGCTTTCAGCCGGCCGACCGCCTGGGTGCAGCGGAAGCGCTCGGCCAGCATGTGGATCAGGGCGGCGTCGATGTTGTCGATGCTGCGACGCAGGTCCGCCAGCATTTCGGCGGGGTCGGCATCCGTCCTGCGTCCTGCAGCATTATCCACCCGCACGTTCCTCGACCTCATGCCGTGGATCGATCCCTGCACGGCTTGGCCGCGCACATCAAGGGGCGGCAGCGCCTGCATCGTCGTGGCCGTGCCTAGCCGGGGCGGGCAGGGCGGGCAGGTCGATCCAGGCCAGGTGACCGCCCTTGCCGGCGCCGGTGTCGGTGAAGATCGCGTTGCCGCCGGACCGGCCCTGCTTGCGCCACGGCCGCCCGTCGGTGCTGCGCTGGTCGTGGCCGCAATAGACGGTGAAGCCGTCGGGGATGTGATCGATCCAGTTCAGGCGGCGTTCCGGAAAGCCGTCCTCCTGCATCCGGCCGGTGGTCTCCCCGAACAGGGCGCGGGACAGCAGATGGGTGACGCGCTCCAGGCCGGGCGGCGGGTCCTGGTGCAGCATCCCGGTATGGAAGCCGCCATGCACGAAGACGACGTGACCGCGCACCAGCCACGCGGGCGCGCGCGCGATCTCCTCGTAGGCGCGCCCGGCCAGGTCCTCGTCGAGCTGCGCCAGGGTTGCCTCCAGCGGCGGATCGGGGCGCATCTTGCGGCCGGCGAGGGCGCGGCCGAGCTTGCGGTCGTGATTGCCGAGCATGAACAGTCCGCGCTTCTCGTCGATCAGCCGGAACATGATGCGCAGCACCCGCGCGCTGTCGGGCCCGTGATCCACCAGGTCGCCGAGCTGGATCACGAACCGCTCGGTCGCCACGGCATGGCTGAAGGCGACCGCGTCGCCATGCACGTCGCCGACGATGCGCAGCGGCCGGCCGGCGGGGATCAGCGCCGTCATCCCGCCAGGCTCATGCCGCGGCGCGCACCGCCGGATCGGCGGCTCGGCTGCGCACGGTGTCGCGGAACGCCGCCAGAGCGCGGTCGCGCCCCTCGTCGAGGCCGACGATCGGCCGGGGATAATTCCCGCCGAGACGGATGCCGGCCTTGTCGAGCACCGCCGCCGGGGCCTCCCAGGGCGCATGCAGCCAACGGTCGGGCAGGGCGGCGACCTCTGGCACGTATTGCCGCACGTAGCGGCCGTCGGGATCGAACTTCCTGCCCTGCGTGACCGGGTTGAAGATGCGGAAGAAGGGCTGGCTGTCGGTGCCGGTACCGGCGACCCACTGCCAGCTCGCCGCGTTGGTGGCGAGGTCGGCATCGACCAGCGTGTCCCAGAACCAGGCCTCGCCCTCCTGCCAGGGCAGCAGCATGTGCTTGGTCAGGTAGGAGGCGGTGATCATCCGCACCCGGTTGTGCATCCAGCCCTGCTGCCAGAGCTGGCGCATGCCGGCATCGACGATCGGGATGCCGGTGCGGCCCTGGCTCCAGGCGCGCAGGCCGTCCGCGTCGTCGCGCCAGGGCAGGCCGGCGAACGCCGCGCGCATCGGCACGTCCGGCAGGGTCGGATTGTGCCACAGCAGGTAGGCGGCGAACTCGTGCCACAGGATCTCACCCTGGAAGGTCTCGAAGCCGCCGGCGCGTGCGCCCTTGAGCCGCGCTGCCGCCTCGCGGGCGGCATGCCAGACCTGGTTTGCCGACAGCTCGCCCCAGTGCAGGTGCGGCGAGAGCATCGAGGTGCCCTTCGGGTCGCCCGGGATGTTGCGCGACTGGCCGTAGCCGTCGAGCCGCGCGTCGAGGAAGTCGTGCAGGTGCTGCGCGGCACCCGCCTCGCCGGGGGTCCAGGTGTCGCGCATGCCGCCGGCCCAGTCGGGGGCGGTGGGCAGCAGCTGCCAGTCCTGCAGCCGGTCGCTGGCAGGCAGCGCGTCCGGGCCGGGGATGTGAGCCGGTGCCGGCAAGGGCGGCTCGGGATCGGGCAGGGCACGGCAGGTGCGGGCGAACGGCGTGTAGATGCCGTAGCGGGTGCCGGTCTTGGAGCGGATCGCATCGAGGTCGAACAGGGTGGAGACACGGTGCGCCACCAGTCGGCGGCCGTCGGCCTCGAGGGCCGCGGCCACGGTCGCGTCGAGCCGACGCAGCCACGGCTCGTGCGCCAGGCCGCACTGCACGCTGTCGGCGCCGGTCTCGCGCGCCAGGGCCGGGATGATCGAGGCGGCGTCGCCCCGGCGCAGGATCAGGGTGGTGCCGCGCTCGGCGAGCGCGCGGCCGAGCGCGTCCAGGCTGTGATGCAGCCACCAGCGCGACGCGCCGCCCGGCGCCCAGTCGCCGCCGGCCGCCTGGTCGAGCACGAACACCGGCAGCACCCGCTCGGCCTGCGCCAGGGCCGCGATCAGCGCGTGATGATCCGCCAGCCGCAGATCCTGCCGAAGCCACAGCAGGGCCAGGGTCCCGCCGGTCCTGGCCTGCGCCGGCTTGCTCTGCGGCCTCGTCGCCCCTGCCTTACGGCCAGCCATCGCGTTTACCGTCCCTGTTTGTTCCAGAGGAAGAAACAGACGAGCCGGGGGTCGGGTTGCGACGGGAGCGTGTCACGAAGCAGCGTTCCGGATCTCGGCGAGGGCGAAGGAGAACAGCCGCTCGGCGCCGAGCAGGAAGGCACGCCCGCCGCCCGGGAACAGGCCGGCGATCGCCGGATGCAGCACGTCGAGGCCGCCGGTATAGGCGCCGAAGGCCGGCATGATCATCCGGCCGGCATCGGCGACGAAGCAGGGGCGGGAGATGGTGCCGCCGCGCGTCGCCACCCTGGCCTTCGGATGGTGATGGCCGCAGATCTCGGCGCCTCCGGAGCCGGCACGGGTTCGGGCGCCGCGGGATTCGTGGCGGAAGCTGAGCGGCCCGAGCTGGAAGCTGTCGCCATGCTCGCCGGGCAGGCCCTCCGGCGGCACCGGATCATGGTTGCCCAGCACCCAGAACAGCCGGGCTGCGGCGGCGATCCGGCGCAGCCGGTCGGCCTCGACGGCCGGCAGGCGGGCAGGGCCATCCCGGTCGTGGAAGCTGTCGCCCAGCGCCACCACGATCTCCGGGCGCCAGAAGCCGACCCGCTGCACCAGCCGGTCGAGCGTCATCCGGCTGTCCCAGGGCGGCACCAGGGCGCCCCGGCGCGCGCACGCGCTGCCCTTCTCCAGGTGCAGGTCGGCGACGGCCAGCAGCCTGGCGGCCGGCCAGTACAGCACCCCGGCCGGATCGAGCATCACCCGCTCGCCGGCGAGGTGGAACGGGGCCGCGTTCATGCCCGGCCGCCGCGCGACATCGGATGCGGCCGGCGGTTCCGGACACCCGCGGTGGCGGGGCGCTGGGCGCGCCTGCCCGGCTGGCGGGTCAGGCGGCGCAGCTCCTGCGCCACGCCGGGTGCCAGCACCAGCTCCTCGGCCGAGGGCTCGGCCTCGCCCATCGCCTCGGCCAGCAGCGCCTCGGTCTCGGCCAGCATCGCGTCCTCGTCGGCTTCGGAGCGCACGAACTCGCGGCCGATATCGAGCATCACCGGGATCGCCAGCGGCGACACGCGCTGCAGCCGTGCCACGCGGATATGGTTCTCGACGCGCAGCAGCATGTCGGACAGGCGGTCGACGTCGGTCAGGCCGCCGGCGGCCTCGGCGCGGGTGGCGCGCAGCAGCACGTGGCCGGGCTGGTGCCGGCGCAGCACGTCGTAGACGAGGTCGCTGTTGACCGTGACCTGCTTGGCCGTGCCGGTCTGGCCCGGATGCTGGCGCTCGATCAGGCCGGCGATGACGGCGACGTTGCGGAAGGTCCGTCGCAGCATCGAGCTTTCCGCCATCCAGCTCTCCAGGTCGTCGCCCAGCATGTCGGGCGCGAACAAACCCGGAATATCCTGCGGCGGATTGGCGCACCAGAGGGCGATCGCATAGTCGGTGGCGACGAAGCCGAGCGGCATGGCGCCCTCCCGCGACAGCCGCCGGGTCAGCAGCATGCCCAGCGTCTGGTGCGCGTTGCGGCCCTCGAAGCAGTACGCGACCAGAAAGAAGCGGCCATGGCGGGGGAAGATCTCCACCAGCAGGTCGTCCGGACCGGGCAGCAGCGAGCGCTCCTGCTGCAGTTGCAGCCATTCGCGCACGGGCTCGGGATACAGCGCCCACGCCTCCGGATCGTGCAGCATCCGCCGCACCCGGGCGGCCAGGCCAGAGGAGAGCGGATACTTGGAGCCGGCATAGGTGGGCACCATCGGCTCGCCGGCGCCGCCTTCGGCCACCTCGACCACGGTCTCGCGCAGGCGGACGAACCGCAGCTTGCGGCCGGCGAACAGGAAGGCGTCGCCCGGGCTCAGCGTGGTGGCGAAGCCCTCCTCGATTTCGCCCAGCGTAAAGCCGCGCAGACCGCCCAGCCTGACCTTCAGCACCGGCGCCTCGACGATGGTGCCGGCATTCATCCGCGCCTGCCGCGCCACCCGCTCGCCGCGGATATGGATCAGCCCCTCGGCATCGCGGAACAGCTTGCGGTAGCGCTCATAGGCGACCAGCGCGTAGCCGCCATCCTCGACGAAGCCCAGCACGTCGTCGAAATCCCGGCGGCTCAGCGCGGCGTAGGGGGCGGCGTTGCGGACCTCGTCATACAGCGCGTCCGCGGTGAACGGGCCGCTCGCCGCCATCAGCAGCACGTGCTGCGCCAGCACGTCGAGGCCGCCCGGGCACGGCGCCTCGCCGTCGAGCTCCATCGCCGCCACGCCCTGGATCGCCGCCTGGCACTCCAGCACCTCGAAGCGGTTGGCCGGCACCAGGATCGCGTTCGAGGCCTCGTCCATGCGGTGGTTGGCGCGGCCGACCCGCTGCAGCAGCCGCGACACGCCCTTGGGCGCGCCGACCTGGATCACCTGATCCACGCCGCCCCAGTCGATGCCGAGATCGAGGGAGGAGGTGGCGATCACGCCGCGAAGCCCGTCCTTGGCGTCCGGCCCGCGCGACATCGCCGCCTCGACGCGCCGGCGCTGGGCGATGTCGAGGCTGCCGTGATGCAGCGCGATCGGCAGGGTGTCGTCGTTGATGCGCCACAGGGCCGCGAACAGCAGCTCGGACTGGGCGCGCGTGTTGACGAACACGATGGTCATGCCGGACGCGGCGATCTTCTCCAGGATCACCGAGGCGCCGGCGAGCCCCATCCGCCCCGACCAGGGCACGTGCGCGTCCGGCAGCAGCATCGACAGCGCAGGCGGCGCGCCGTGCGGCGCCTCGATCATCCGCGCCGGGCAAGACGGCGTGCCGACATAGGCGCGCAGCGCGTCGGGATGCGCCACCGTGGCCGACAGGCCGATGCGGCGCGCGTCCGGCGCCAGCAGCGACAGCCGTGCCAGGCACAGAGCGAGCTGGTCGCCGCGCTTCATCCCGGCCAGCGCATGCACCTCGTCGATGACGATGCGCCGCAGGCCCGCGAACATCGCCCCGGCATCGCGTCGCGACAGCAGCAGCACCAGGCTTTCCGGGGTGGTGAGCAGGATGTCCGGCGGATGCTCGCGCTGCCGGGCGCGCCGGTCGGCGGGCGTGTCGCCGGTACGGGTCTCGATGCGGATGCGCAGGCCCATCTCCTCGACGGGCGCGGTCAGGTTGCGGGCGATGTCGGTGGCGAGCGCCTTCAGCGGGCTGATGTAGAGGGTGTGCAGCCGGTCGCGCTCGCCGGTCTCGTCGAGCTCGACCAGGCTCGGCAGGAAGCCGGCCAGCGTCTTGCCGCCGCCGGTCGGAGCCACCAGCAGGATGTCGGCGCCGCCGCGTGCCGCCTGCAGCACCGCGAGCTGATGCGCCCGCGGCGCCCAGCCGCGAGACGCGAACCAGTCGGCGAAGCGGGCCGGAAGCGGCGATGGCGAGGCAGGCGTGTCCGGGGTTCGCTGTCTCCTGGGGGGCATGGGCTCCAGATAGGGCGGAACCGGCCGGGATGGAACCGGCTCAGGCGTAGGTGGTGGAGATCCGGTGCAGCTCCAGCGTGTTCAGCACGTCGGCGCTGCCGAGCGATCCGGCGGCGAGCTCATGATCCTGGCCGGTCTTGACGCCGTACGCCGCGAGCTCCCCCGCGGTCCAGGGTCGGACGGCGCTGCTCCCGGCCCCCGTGCCCCCGATGTCGCCCGCGCCGGCCGGCGTGGCCGGTGCCGCAGCCTTGGCGGCTGAGGGATGGAACAGGCTTGCCAGCAGGTGCCGGCCGATCTTCTCCGGATCGAACCCGGTGATCTTCTCGGCCACCGTGATGCCGACCCCGACCGGGCCGCCGAGCGCGAAGCTGGTGCCGAGCGAGGCCACGAAGCGCAGGTCGGCGTTGCCCTCGTCGCCGGTGATGGCCCGGTAGATCGCGCCGATCCCGGGGATGTATTGCAGCGGATTGAGGTCCGAGAGCAGCGTCCGGAACGACATGCCTCCCGGGGCGGTCGCGGGGGCGGGCGACGTGCCGCTCGCGGCCGGTCCGGAGGACGCCGTGACAGCCGCCTGGGTCGTCTGGTCGATGGCCATGCGCGGCCTCCTGGGTCCTGGAGGAAGCATGCGCGCCAATGGTGAAGGAGCGGTGAACGACCGGGCAGGCGGCCGCATCCGTCGAGCGATCGCAGCTGATCGATGGCCGACGGTCGTCAGGCCGCCTCGAGCGTCTGTTTTTCCTGGATCTTGCCCGCGACCGGGCGGTCCGCGGAGGGACGTCGTGATGGCTGCTACTTGTCTGTGTCCTGGAGTTGGTCGACCAGGAAAGCCCTCAACAGCGCATTAAAGGTCTGGGCTGCCTCGAACGGGGGGAAGTGCCCCACGCCTTGCATGGTCGTCAGCGATGCGCCGGTGATGAGTCTGGCGATCAGCTCGACGGCGGCGGCCGGCGCGTTGACATCCTCAGCGCCAGCCACCACCAGGGCGGGGCAGGCGATCGCGGGAAGCTTCGCTTCCAGGTCCAGGCCAGAGATCACCTCCCACATGGAGGCATGAAAATCCGGCTCCTGGAGCAGGAGGCTCTTGGTGGCGCGGTCGAGCATGTCGGGCCGACGCTCGCGAAAGGACTGCGGGAACCAGCGCTCGTTGGAGAGCCGGGCGATCTTTGCCATGCCCTCGGCTCGCGAGACGCGGGCGCGCTCCCGCAAGACGTCGCGTACGACGTCCGGGAAGGTGCATGTGGTGGCAACCAGGCAGAGGGAGCGGACGAGGTCCGGCCGTTGCAGAGCAAATGTCTGCGCGATCATTCCCCCGACCGATACGCCAACCAGGTGAACGGGACCGGCCTCCGCATGGGCGACTACCGCCTCCAGGGCGTCGGCCATCCGGTCGAAGCTCGGCGCTTCTGCCAACTTGCCGGAAAGCCCGTGGTTGGGCAGGTCAAAGGCGATGACGTCATAGTCGCGCCCGAACCACTCGACCTGTTCGCCCCACCAGGTCAGATCCAGACCAACCGGATGCAGGAACACTATCGGCGGCTGGCCTTGAGGCCCTGCGCGCATGAGGTTCATGTCGGCCGATCCTCTGCAACGGCCGACGCTGCAGCCCGTCAGCTGGAGGCGACTTGGCGATACAGTCAATCTCCGCAAGTCGTGCGGCATTGTCTTTGGCACGTGTTCGCTTCTGCTTTTTTGGCGGTCAGCCTTGGAAGACCTGTTTGGGCGCGTGCCGCTCGGATCAGGCGTGTGACGCGCCGCACACCCTCAGTCGACGTGAGCTTCCGGTCACGCCTGCCGGCGCGGTTGTCCTCCAGAGGAAGGGCGGAGCGGGACGAGACGCGGTTGGCGGACGCGCAGGAGGGGCTTCCTGCCAGTCGACAGGCATACCCCGTCGCCTCTCACAGCATCGGCATCCCGCCGGTCACCGGCACGAGCGCGCCCGACATGTAGCTCCCTTCGTTCGACGCCAGAAGGACGAACGCCCCGACCATCTCGGCCGGCTGGCCCGCACGGCCGAGCGGCGTGGTGCTGCCGAGCTCCTCCATCTGTTGCTCCGTCTTCACGATCGGCTGGATCGGCGTCCAGACCGGTCCTGGCGCCACGCAGTTCACCCGGATGCCCTTGGGCGCCAGCAGGTTCGACAACGCGACGGTGAGGCTGTTGATCGCGCCCTTGGTGGCCGCATAGATCACCATCGTCTTCGACGCCACCTTGCTTTGCACGCTGGTGGTGTTCACGATTGCCGCTCCGGGCCGCATATGCGGGACGGCGGCCTTGGCGAGATGGATCATGGCGAAGACGTTTGCCGCGAACGCGCCTTCGAGGTCCGTCTCCGTCAGGTCGTCCAGCTCTTCGTTCACGGTCTGCGCCGCCGCGTTGTTCACGAGGACATCGATCCGGCCGAGTTCTCCCACCGTGCGCGCCACCAGCTCGCGGCACCAGGCCGCGTCCCTGATGTCGCCCGGCAGCAGCAGGGCCCGGCGGCCGGCCTGCTTCACCCAACGCTCCGTTTCCGCGGCATCTTCCGCCTCTGCCGCGAGATACGAGATCGCGACGTCCGCGCCTTCCCGCGCATAGGCGATCGCCACTGCCCGGCCGATGCCCGAATCGCCCCCCGTGATGAGCGCCACCTTCCCCGCCAGCAGCCCCTTGCCGACGTAGCTCTGCTCGCCGTGATCGGGCTTGTTGCGCATTCTCGTCTCGAGGCCGGGCCGCTCCTGCGGCTGCTCCCCATCCGACTGCTGACTTCTTTCCCGCGGATCATCGCTCATCTGTCTCGTGCTCCTGTAGGCCGGCCACGACAGGGCGAACGGCCAGGACCGGCTTTCGTTCTGCGCTACGGCGGCGTTGCAGACATTGGACGCGTGTTCCTGAGCGAGCAGCGCTGGCGGTCGATCCGCATCGCCGGCGGCAAGCTGCACCAGATCCGCTACATCGCCATCTACCAGACCCATCTCCGCGGTCTCGCACCATGCCCCGGTCGCGGAAATCGAGCCCTACGGCGAGGGCGGCAAATACCGACTGGTCTTCTCCGGGCCGCCCCTGGAAATCACCCCGATCCCTGTCGGCGACGCGCCTGCCGGACTGATGCAGGGATCGCGCTACACCACCCTCGGCAAGTTGCTCGCCGCGAAGGTGCTGATGGGCCTGTTCTGATCCTGGCATCTTGGTCTGGCCCGGTCGCCAACAACCCGGACCCAGTCAGCCCATGTCTGATTCTCGTTGAACGCCGGACCGGAACGTCCGCAGCTCCTGTCGACCGCTTCGATAGGAGCTGGCCGCTGTCGGCCGGGCACCGCTCATCCGATGGGTTGATCCCCGTCATCGACCGTCTCTTTGAATCGCAGGCAGCCTTGTGCGACATTGAGCGCCCTGGGGATGGGGTTCCCCATGAACCGCCCGTCATGGGCTGATGACTCCTGCCGAGATCGGACCGAGCGTCCGTCACAGGAGCACGCCATGATGTCGCCTACCCTTCCGACTAGCCGGATCGAGATCGACGGGGTGGGGAGCTTCGCTACGTGCTGACCTATGTGTTGATCGGTCTGGGCGGCGCAGCCGGCAGCATCCTGCGCGCCTGGCTCGGCACCGTCATGGTCGGCCTGACGGGGCCGGCTTTTCCCTGGGGCACGCTCCTGATCAACGTCCTGGGCTCGCTCGTGATCGGCTTCTTTGGAACGATGACCGCCATCGACGGACGCTTCTCGGTGCCGTTCGACGTGCGGGCGCTGGTCATGGTGGGGATCTGCGGCGGCTTCACCACCTTCTCGTCCTTCAGCCTGCAGACGCTCGAGCTCGTGCGAGACGGCCGCGCCGTGCAGGCGCTGGGCTACGTGGCGCTCTCGGTCCTGCTCTGCCTGGCGAGCGTGGCGGCCGGCACCGGGCTCGCCCTTGCGATCCGCACCTCGCCCATGGCGGCGATCGGCGAGGCGAGCCCCGGGACGATGAGCAGCAGCACGGTGGTGGTGCTGCATCGCCCCGAATCGGTAACCGCCATGCTCGCGGCCGCGGCCCGGCTCACGACGACCGAGGGTGCCCGCACCACCGTGCTGGCCGTCGACGGACCTGTCCTGGCCGCCCTGCAGCCCACCGAGGAGGTGATGATCACGGAGCGCCGGGACGCGCTCTCCGGCCGGCAGCGCGAGTGGGTGGCAGCGATGCGTGCAAGGCTGGATCGCTGGGTCGCGACCGAGCACGCCAGAGGCCATGGGGCGCGCTGGATCGAGATAAGCGGCGACGGCGCGCTCGCGGTCGCCGAACATGGTCGGGGCGCCCACCTGCTTCTGCTGGAACAAACAGCGGGCGACAACACCGCGCGCGCTCGGATCCATGCCGCCCTGGTGCGGTCCGGACGCCCGGTGCTGCTGTTGCCGTCCGGCTGGTCGGACCCGTTCGGGCAGGTCGTCGCGATCGCCTGGCGCAACGATGCGCATGTCCGTGAGGCCATGCGCGCCGCAGGGCCGATCCTGTCGGCGGCAGGGCGGCTCGTGGTCCTGCGGATCGGCGACGCGCCAAAGGATGCCGGCCTGGCGGAGGCGCTCCGGGGCCGGCCGTTCGAGCTGCTGACCGCGCCCGCCCGGTCCGACGGCGATACCGGCGCGCAGCTCGTGGCGATGGCGCACGAGGCCGGCGCCGACCTGCTCGTCATGGGCAGCGACAGCCACGGCAGCCTGCGCGAGAGACTGTTCGACGGCACCACGGAAGGCGTCCTGCGCCGTGCGGACCTTCCGGTCTTCATGCAGCACCGGAACGCCTGACCTGGCCATCATCCTCCGCATCCTGGGATGACGTGGGACAGGGTCGTCGACATCGACGCCCACGAGGACCCGCAGGCGCTGGCTGAGAACCGCCCAAGGCAGACTGCGCTCGGGGTGACGGAAGCGACGGCGCCGCAGATCACCAGAGATGCGCGCCTGCTTGCCACGACGGACGATCGCTTCCGGCCAGTCCTGCCGAGGGTGCAACCTCTGCTTTCGCGGCATCGGTGCCGTAAGCGGATCATCGGCGTCGCGCCGCATCCGTTCACGCACGTCGGCTGTGCCAGCGCCTAGCCGTCCGCCAGGGCGCGCGCGAACCGGTCCACCGCCCAGTCCACGGTGTCCGCGTCGATCACCAGCGGCGGGGCGACGCGGATGGTGTGGGTGTGGGTCTCCTTGCACAGGATGCCGTCATGGCGCAGCCGCTCGCAGAAGCGGCGGGCGCCGCCGGCGGCAGGGTCGAGCTCGATGGCGATCATCAGGCCCCGGCCCCTGACCTCGCGGATCACCCCGGTCTGGATCGCGCCCAGCCCGTCCCGGAGGCGGCGTCCCATGCGGGCGGAGTTGCCGATCATGTCCTCCTCGACCAGCACCTTCAGCGCCATGCGCGACACGGCACAGGCGAGCGGGTTGCCGCCGAAGGTCGAGCCATGCTCGCCGGGCTTCAGCACGCCCATCGCCGCCTGGTGGCTGAGCACCGCCGAGACCGGATAGAAGCCGCCGGACAGCGCCTTGCCGATCAGCGTGAGGTCGGCCTCGATGCCGGCATGCTCCTCGGCCAGCAGGGTGCCGGTGCGGCCGAGGCCGGTCTGGATCTCGTCGAGGATCAGCAGCACGTCGTGCCGCGTGCACAGCGCGCGGGCCCGGCGCAGGAAGTCGTCGGGCGGGATGACGACGCCGGCCTCGCCCTGGATCGGCTCGACCAGGAAGGCGGCGGTGCGCGGCGTGATGGCGGCTTCCAGGGCGTCGGCGTCGCCGTAGGGGACGATGCGGAAGCCCGGCGTGAAGGGGCCGAAATCGGCGCGGGACTGGTCGTCGGTGCTGAACGAGATCACCGACAGGGTGCGGCCGTGGAAGTTGCCGTCGCAGACGATGATCTCGGCCTGGCCGTCCGGCACGCCCTTGACCTGGTAGGCCCATTTGCGCGCGACCTTGAGCGCGCTCTCGACCGCCTCGGCGCCCGAGTTCATCGGCAGCACGCGGGTGGAGCGGGTCAGCGTGCAGAGCTCCTCGTAGAACAGGCCGAGCTGGTCGTTGTGGAACGCCCGCGAGGTCAGCGTCAGCCGGCCGGCCTGCTCGGTCAGGGCGGCCAGGATGCGCGGGTGGCAATGGCCCTGGTTCACCGCGGAATAGGCGGCGAGGCAGTCGAGGTAGCGCCGTCCGTCGAGATCCCAGACCCAGACGCCCTCGCCGCGGCACAGCATCACGTCGAGCGGCTTGTAGTTGCTGGCGCCGTAGAGCGCCTCCCGGGCGAGCAGCTGGTCGGTCAGTGTCGGCATGCGGACCTCCGGCCGGCGCGCGGCCGTGTCAGCAGGCCTCGGCCACCGCGCGGATGCGGGCGACGGAGCTGTCGTTCGATGGGATCACGGACAGCACCAGATCGTCCAGGAAATCGAGGTTCTGCGCGCGCGGGCCGGCGGCGTTGGTGACGATGCGGGTGCCGCCCGGCCGGACCAGGGAGTGGGTCCGGTGGGTGTGGCCGTGGATCCAGAGATCGACCAGGCCGGTATCGGTCAGATGCGACAGGTCCGAGGCCGAGTTGCCGGCGGCCCAGCCGCCCCAGAGATGCTCGGGCATGCAGAGCGGATGCGGCGCGTGGTGGGTGACCACCACCACCGGCCGGCCGCGCGGCCCCGACAACTGCGCCTCCAGCCGGGTGCGCAGCAGGCCGTGCTGGCGGGCGGCGTCGGCGTTGGTGAGCAGGCGGTGGCCCTCGACGCCGGCGGCGACGTGGATCGGCTCGCCGGTCAGCGCGCCGGGCTGGACCGCATGGCCGCCGAGCCAGCCATCCGCCCACAGCGTGCCGCCCAGGAAGCGCAGGCCGCCGATCTCCGCCTCGTTGCCTTCGAGCAGGGTGACGCCGAGGCGGGCGGCTTCCGCACGGGCCGGCTCCAGGTCGGCCGGCACCGCGCCGTTCCAGTATTCGTGGTTGCCCATGACGAACACCGCCGGACGGCCGCCCGCAAGCTGAGAGACGATCCGCAGCGCCTGCGCCGGATCGCCCTCGAACACGTCGCCCGCCGCCACCAGCACGTCGAAGTCCGGCCGGCTCGGGTGATAGGATTGCGGATAGGGGCTGGTCTCGAGATGCAGATCCGACAGGATCCAGAGCCGGGTCATTCGGTGAAGTCCGCGGCGCGGTAGCCCTGCGCGAACAGCAGCGCGCGCAGGTCGGCATGGTCGACCCGGTTGGGCACGGCTCCGGCCACCACCGGCCTGGCGTGAAAGGCGATGCCGACCCCGGCCTCGCGCAGCATGTCGAGGTCGTTGGCGCCGTCGCCGACCGCCAGGGTGGCGGCCATGCGAAGGCCGCGGGACCCGGCCAGGCTGCGCAGGGATTCGAGCTTGGCTTCCCGGCCCAGGATCGGCTCGGCGACGCGGCCGGTCAGCCTGTCCGCCTCGATGCCGAGCTGGTTGGCGTGGTGGATGTCGAAGCCGCACGCCGCCGCGACCCGGGCCGTGAACCAGGTGAAGCCGCCGGACACCAGGGCGGTGGTGGCGTTGTGCGCCCGCATCGTGGCGACCAGGGTGCGGGCGCCGGGCGTCAGGCGGGTCTCGGCCCAGGTGGCGTCGAGCGCGGAGGCCTCGAGGCCCTTCAGCAGCGCCACCCGCTCGCGCAGTGCTCCCGCGAAGTCGATCTCGCCGTTCATGCTGCGCGCGGTGATCGCCGCGACCCGCTCGCCGACGCCGGCGCGGACGGCCAGCTCGTCCAGCGTCTCGGAGCAGACGATGGTGCTGTCCATGTCGGCGACCAGCAGCCCCTTGCGCCGGCCCCGCGTGCGGGTCAGCAGCACGTCGATCGACTGCTCGGCGAAGCGGGCGCGGATCTCGTCGAGGCAGGGGCCGCCGGGCGACGGGGCGGAGCAGGGAATGTCGGCCGCCTCGCCGTCCGACAGGATCACGGCCGGGAGTCCGGAGACGAGCTCGCGCGCGGCGTCGATCGCGGCCCGGGTCAGGAGCACGGCCTCGCGTCGGGCGACCAGCGTGAGCATATAAGGCAGCGTCATGGCGGGAGGCGGGACGTCCAGCTGTGGTGCGGCGTGTGGCGGGCGGTGGGAGGATCATGCAGTCGGGCGGCGTGGGCAAGGCAGGCCAGCCATGCAACCGGTAGCTGCAAAGGTGTGCGTCATCGTTGCAGGGCCCACCTGCAGCGGCAAGTCCGATCTGGCGCTGCGCCTGGCGCAGCGGCTGCACGGCTGCGTCATCAACTCGGACTCGATGCAGGTCTATCGCGAGCTGCGCATCCTCACCGCCCGGCCGACCCCGGCCGACGAGGCGCTGGCACCGCACCGGCTCTACGGCGTCCGGCCCGCGTCCATGCCCGGCAGCGTCGCCTGGTGGCGCGGAGCGGCGCTGGCCTCGATGGCGGAGGCGTGGGCGGCGGGGCGGCTGCCGATCCTGTGCGGCGGGACCGGCCTGTATCTGCGCGCGCTGACCGACGGGCTCGCCGAGATCCCCGATCCGGGGGAGCCGGCGCGGCAGGAGGCGCGCGGGCTGCTCGCCGAGCTCGGTGCGGCTGCCCTGCATGCGCGGCTGGCGCAGGTCGATCCCGTCAGCGCGGCGCGGCTGCGTCCGTCCGACGGGCAGCGGCTGGCCCGGGCCTGGGAGGTGTGGCGCGGCACCGGCCGCGGCATCGCCGGCTGGGCCGCGGAGCCCGGGCTGCCGCCGGCCCCCTGCCGCTTCGTGGCGATCCGCCTGGCGCCGCCGCGCGAGGCGCTGCGTTCGGCCATCGCCGGCCGGTTCGCCTCGATGATCGAGGCGGGCGCGCTCGAGGAGGTGGCGGCGCTGCTGGTGCAGCGTCTGCCGCCGGAGCTGCCGGCGATGCGCGCGCACGGCGTGCCGGAACTGGCCGCCGTGCTGGCGGGCCGGATGTCGGTGCCGGACGCACAGCGCCGGGCGACGACGCTGCAGGGCCAGTACACCAAGCGGCAGGCGACGTGGTTTGCGCATCACAGGCTGGCGTCCGAGCCGCGCACGATAGTTATCGAGAAGCGCATAGCTGGCATGACGCAAGAAACGGAAAGCCTGCTGGATGAATCAATTGCGTTTGTTCGCATGGCGGTTGACGACCGGGATCGGTCGGCCTAGAGCAACCCGCTTCGCGACGAGATCGCGACAGGAGCACGAGATGAACGCCAGCCCCGACCCGAAGGACACGCGCTCGGCAGCCCATGACGATCACGGGCTCAGCACGCCGGTCATGAACGGCGCCGAGGTGCTGCTCCGCGTGCTCCAGGAGCAGCGGGTCGAGGTGGTGTTCGGCTATCCGGGCGGGGCGGTGCTGCCGATCTACGACGCGCTGTTCAAGCAGAATTCGGTCCGTCACGTGCTGGTGCGCCACGAGCAGGCGGCGGTGCATGCGGCCGAAGGCTATGCCCGCTCGACCGGCCGCGTCGGCGTGGTGCTGGTGACGTCGGGCCCGGGGGCCACGAACGCCGTCACCGGGCTGGTCGACGCGCTGATGGACTCCATCCCGCTGGTGTGCCTGACCGGCCAGGTGCCGACCCACATGATCGGCAACGACGCCTTCCAGGAGGCCGACACCACCGGCATCACCCGGCCCGCCACCAAGCACAACTATCTGGTCAAGCGCCCGGGCGACCTCGCCCGCACGGTGCACGAGGCGTTCTACGTCGCCCGCAGCGGCCGGCCCGGGCCGGTGTTGGTGGACCTGCCCAAGGACATCATGGTGGGGCCTGCCGGCTACGCGCCGGCCTCGGAGGCGCCGCATCGCTCCTACCGTCCGGTGCGCGAGCCGGCGCGCGACGCGATCGCCGACGCGGTGACGGCCATGAAGCACGCGCGGCGGCCGCTGTTCTATACCGGCGGCGGCGTGATCAACTCGGGGCCGGCGGCATCGGAGGCGCTGCAGCGGCTGGTGCGCATGACCGGGTTTCCGTGCACCTCGACGCTGATGGGGCTCGGCGCCTATCCGACCACCGATCCGCAGTTCCTCGGCATGCTCGGCATGCACGGCACCTACGAGGCGAACCTCGCCACGCATGGCTGCGACGTGCTGATCAACCTGGGCGCCAGGTTCGACGACCGGGTGACCGGGCGGCTGGACGCGTTCTCGCCGCACTCGACCAAGATCCATGTCGACATCGACCCGTCCTCGATCAACAAGATCGTGCGGGTGGACATCCCGGTGGTGGGCGACGCCGGGCGCGCCATCGAGATGATGATCGATGAGTGGGAATGTTCTGCCGCCCGGCCCGATCGCGAGGCGCTGGCCGGCTGGTGGCGGCAGATCGACGCATGGCGGGCGATCGACAGCCTGCGCTTCGAGCAGGATGGCGCACCGTCGGCGATCATCAAGCCGCAGCATGCCATCCGCCGGCTGTACGAGCTGTCGCGCGAGACCGGGCGCGACACCTTCGTCACCACCGAGGTCGGCCAGCACCAGATGTGGGCGGCGACGCACTTCCAGTACGACAAGCCGAACCGCTGGATGACCTCGGGCGGGCTGGGCACCATGGGCTACGGCCTGCCGGCCGCCGTCGGCGTGCAGGTGGGTCATCCGGACGCGCTGGTGATCGACATCGCGGGCGAGGCGTCGACGCTGATGAACATCCAGGAGCTCGGCACGATCGCCCAGTACCGGCTGCCGGTGAAGCTGTTCATCATCAACAACCGCTACATGGGCATGGTCAGGCAGTGGCAGGAGCTGCTGCACGGGTCGCGCTATTCGCAGAGCTACAGCGAGGCGCTGCCGGACTTCGTGAAGCTGGCCGACGCGTTCGGGGCGACCGGCCTGCGGGCCACCTGCGTCGGCGAGCTCGACGACGTGATCTCCCGGATGCTGGCGCATGACGGCCCGGTGATCGCCGACATCTGCGTCGACGAGCACGAGAACTGCTACCCGATGATCCCATCGGGGGCCGCCCACAACGAGATGATCCTCGGCCCGGAGCAGAGCGAGCAGGCAGCCCGGATCACCGACGAAGGCCTGATGCTCGTCTAGAGCGTTTGTTCCCGCCAGCAACCGGGTTTCCAAAGGGCGCTGCCCTTTGGCGGGTCCAGGGCAGCGCCCTGGCCTTCATGAGGAAGTGGTTATGAGTCCCCAGGAGGAGCCGCAGATCTCCGCCGTGATCTCCGTGCTGGTGGAGAACGAGAGCGGCGTGCTCGCCCGCGTGATCGGGCTGTTCTCCGGTCGCGGCTACAACATCGAGAGCCTGACGGTGGCGCCGGTCGATGATGGCGGCAACAAGTCGCGCATCAACATCGTCACCTCCGGCACGCCGATGGTGATCGAGCAGATCAAGGCGCTGCTGTATCGGCTGGTGCCGGTGCACAGGGTGTCGGACCTGACCGAGATCGGTCCGCACGTCGCGCGCGAGATGGCGCTGATCAAGGTGGTGTCGACGGGCGAGCTGCGCACCGAGGCGCTGCGTCTGGCGGAGGCGTTCCGCGCCCGACCGGTCGACAGCACCATCGGCTCCTTCGTGTTCGAGCTGACCGGCGCCACCGAGAAGATCGAGACCTTCATCGACCTGATGCGCCCGCTCGGCCTGGTCGAGGTGTCCCGGACCGGGGTGGCGGCGATCGTCCGCGGCCCCCGCACCATCTGAGAGCCGTTCGGGCCCCGACGCTCTCCGCACAGCCGTTTCGTCAAGGAGGACTCCCATGCGCGTCTATTACGACCGCGACGCCGACGTGAACCTGATCAAGGGCCGCAAGGTGGCGATCATCGGCTATGGCAGCCAGGGCCATGCCCATGCCAACAACCTCAAGGACAGCGGCGTCACCGACCTCGTCGTCGGCCTGCGTCCGGGCTCGTCCGGCATCGCCAAAGCCGAGGCCGCCGGCATTCGGGTGATGGGCCCGTCCGAGGCCGCTTCCTGGGCCGACGTGGTGATGGTGCTGACGCCCGACGAGCTGCAGGGCGACCTGTATGCCCAGCATCTGCACCCGAACCTGAAGCAGGGTGCCGCGCTGGCGTTCGCGCACGGGCTCGCGATCCATTTCCGCGTCATCGAGCCGCGCCCCGACATCGACGTGTTCATGATCGCGCCGAAGGGTCCGGGCCACACCGTGCGCTCGGAGTATCAGCGCGGCGGCGGCGTGCCCTGCCTGGTGGCGGTGGCGCAGGATCCGTCCGGCAATGCGCTGGAGATCGCGCTGTCCTATGCCAGCGCCATCGGCGGCGGCCGCGCCGGCATCATCGAGACCAGCTTCAAGGAGGAGTGCGAGACCGACCTGTTCGGCGAGCAGACGGTGCTGTGCGGCGGCCTGGTCGAGCTGATCCGCGCCGGCTTCGAGACGCTGGTGGAAGCCGGCTACGCGCCGGAGATGGCCTATTTCGAGTGCCTGCACGAGGTGAAGCTGATCGTGGACCTGATCTACGAGGGCGGCATCGCCAACATGAACTACTCGATCAGCAACACCGCCGAATACGGCGAGTACGTCACCGGTCCGCGCATCGTCACCTCCGAGACCAAGGCCGAGATGAAGCGCGTGCTGACCGACATCCAGAACGGCACCTTCACCCGCAACTGGCTGCTGGAGAACAAGGTGGGCCAGGTCGGCTTCAAGGCGACGCGCGCGCGTAACGCCGACCACCAGATCGAGCATGTCGGCGCCAGGCTGCGGGCGATGATGCCGTGGATCGGCAAGAATGCGCTGGTCGACAAGAGCCGCAACTAGGCTCAAACCCAATCAGGGGACTGAGCTGTAGCGGCTTTCCTGATCCACGCGCAGCGTGGATCATGGCAGGTAGGCATGGCGCTACTCCGGCTGTCGGATGAGGCATGGTCGGCGATCGAGCCACATCTGCCGAAGAACCAGCCCGGCGCCAGACGTGTCGACGATCGTCGCGTTCTGGTGCCGAGGCGTCGAAGCCTACCGGTTGGATTTAGGATATTTCATTATACCTGGGCCGAGCCACCATCGGCGAACAACTCGCTGCCGGTGACGTAGCTGCTGTCGTCCGAAGCGAGGAAGAGAGCCGCAGCGGCTACTTCATCGGGATCGCCCATCCGGCCAAGCGGAGCAGCTGCTTCCGAGGCCGCCACGAACGCACGGTTCTGTTCTTCAGTCTTGGTGAGCCCGTGCCAGCCAGGCGTCGCTGTCGCGCCCGGCACGAGAACATTCACGCGGATGCGGCGCGGTGCCAGTTCCTGACTCCAGGAGCGGGCGAAGTTGCGGATCGCCGCCTTGCTGGCGCTGTACACGCTGAACGTCGGCACTCCGGTATTGCCAGCCGTCGAGCCCGTCAGGATCACCGACGCGTCGTCGCGCAGCAGCGGCAGCGCCTTCTGCACGGTGAACAGCGTGCCTTTGACGTTGGTGGCGAAGGTGCGCTCATAGTGCTCCTCCGTGATCTCGGGCAGCGCTACGAACTCGCCGCCGCCGGCATTCGCAAACAGCACGTCGATCTGCCCGGCCTCCTCGCGGACGATATGGTAGAGCCGATCAAGATCGGCCAGGTTGGCGATGTCACCCTGAACCCCACGGGCGTCGCCCCCGACCGCAGCCACTGCCGTGTCGAGTTCGGCCTGCCGCCGGCCGGTCATGAACACGCGTGCGCCTTCCCGAGCGAAGCGCTTCGCACTCGCCAGCCCTATGCCGCTATTGGCACCGGTGATGATCGCCACCCTGCCCTTGAGCCTGTCCATTCGTCGTCTCCGTCCATAACGACCGCGATATGGAACGCCACCCCCTACCAGGCTAGAACCTACCTAAAGGTAAGTATGGATTAGGATCATGATGGTCGGAGAAGCTGTGTGTGGCCTCGATGTCGCGTTGGCCGTGCTGGGAGGGAAATGGAAGCCGTTGATCCTCTACCATCTCAATTCGGGTCCCAAACGGTTCGGAGACCTCAAGCGGCTGGTCTCGGGCATCAGCGAGAAGGTGCTGATCCAGCAGTTGCGCGAACTGGCCGTGGTGGGCGTATTGGTCCGTCACGATTACCAAAGGGTGCCACCGATGGTGGACTACACCATGACCCCGTTCGGCATGACGCTCGTGCAAGCGCTCATGCCGTTGTGCAAGTGGGGAAACGAGCATCGAGCTCAGGTTGAGGAGATCACACTTGCACGTTTATCAACCCAGAAAACCTGAGCAGGTTGAGCCTGTCTTGAACTCGAACGCAGTCTCGAGGCAGCGGCATCTTGCGGTCGAACAGTGGCAGAAGGTCATCTACGATGCTGATTGAGTTTGGACCGTAAGATCCCGGCCTGACGACGCGGCGAACCCTGCCGCGTCGCCATCGTTGCCAGGGCAGGACAGGAGCACGGCATGGCGGACGACGAGCATCGGGATATCGCGGCATCCTTTCGCGAGGCGGTGAACATGACACCGGCGGCGCTGGAGAAGTGGCTCGGCAGCGAGGAGTCGAAATCCGTCGGCTGGGCAGAGGGCGACAACAAGTCCTCGTCCGCCGGTCCGGAATCGGTCGGCCACAAGTCCGGCCAACGCATCGTCGAGATCAGGCACAAGAAGGCGGCCGATCTCACCGACGACGATTACGCGCACATGAAGAAGGTGGTCGGCTACGTGCACCGCCATCTGGCGCAGCGGCCCTCGGGCGATGTCGAGCACAGCCGCTGGCGCGCGTCGCTGATGAACTGGGGACACGATCCGCTGCTGGGCTGAGCGCCCAGCCGGACCCGCCCGCTATTCGGGAAGCGGGCGGGCCTCGTCCGGCAGCATGATCGGGATGCCGTCGCGGATCGGGAACGCCAGCCCGGCCTGCTGGCTGATCAGCTCGCCCGCCTCGCGGTCATAGACCAGCGGGCCCTTGGTCACCGGGCAGACCAGGATCTCCAGCAGGCGCGGATCGAGTGCTGCCGGACGTGCCGCGGCGCTGTCCGGCGTGACCGCAGGCGTGATCGGCGTGTCGGTCATGGGGCTCACTCGCGGCTTTGGTGGATGGATCAGACGGCCTGGAAGCGGCTGCCGCCGGTGTCGGTCTCGTGACCGGCCATTTCCAGCAGGGTCTGCAACGTGCGGGCGCGCTCCGACAGGGTCGGCGCCTCGAGCAGGGCCTGCTTCTCGGCCGGCGGGAACGGGCAGATCATGCCGAGCGTGGTCAGCAGCGTCTCGTCGTCCATCTGCTCGATCGCGTCCCAGCGGGCCTCGAAGCCGCGATGGCTGAAGAACCGGCGCAGCGTGTCGATCAACGCCTCGCGGTCGAAGGCGATCTCGCCCGGCTCGTCCAGATCGTGCAGGTAGTCGTCATACGCCACCGACAGCCGACGATAGCCCCGAACCTCGCGGCCCTCGCGCCGGACGCGGAAGCGGGCGAGGCCGGCAAGCGCGATGCTGCAGGTGCCGTCCTCGCGCTCCGTGAACGAGACCAGGCGGCCGACGCAGCCGACCGCGAACAGCGCAGGGGGCGGCGTCTCGTCCGTCGGGGCGTCGGGCGCAGCCTCGGTTCCGTCATCCTCCTGGACGACCTCGCTGGGCTGGATCATGCCGATCAGCCGGTCGCCGGCCAGCGCGTCCTCGATCATCGCCAGGTAGCGCGGCTCGAAGATGTTGAGCGGCAGGCGGCCGCGCGGCAGCAGCAGCGCCCCGCTCAGGGGGAACACGGCGAGCTCGGCAGGCAGCGAGCCCACGCGAAGATCCCGCGGGCGCGGCACCCGGCGAACGATGCGTTGGCTCGTCATGCGGGCATCCCTCAGGGTTGCGTCAGCTGAACAGCAGGGCCGACATCTTCCGCCGGGCCGTCAGCGTCGCCGGCTCGTCGAAGCCCCAGGCCTCGAAGAAGCGGATCAGCTGCAGTCTGGCGGCGCCATCGTTCCAGCTGCGGTCGCGCTTCAGGATCTCCAGCAGCGCGTCGGCGGCCTCGCCCCGCTGCCCGGCGGCGTTCAGACCGGTGGCGAGCTCGTAGCGCGCCGCATGGTCGTTGGCATCGGCATTCAGGCGGGCGCGAATGCCGTCCAGCGCATCCGCCACCTGCCTGCCTTCCTGGGCAAGGGTCAGGGCGGCGCGGGCGCCGGCGATCTCGGCATGCTGGGCGATCCCGGCCGGCACCTGGTCCAGTGCCGCCTGGGCACCCTCCTCGTCGTCGAGCGCCAGCAGCGCCCGGATCAGGCCGCCCCAGGCCAGGGGGTTCTCCGGCTCCTGCTCGAGCAGGCCGGAGAACAGCCCGGCGGCTTCCTCGATACGGCCTTCCTCGAGCGCCAGCTTCGCTTCGGCGAGCAGATCCGCCGACGGCATGGCGTCGCCGGCCGCCTTCAGCAGCGCCTCGACGAAGCGCTTGATCTCGCTTTCCGGCAGCGCCCCCTGGAACAGATCGAGGATCTGCCCCTGCCAGAAGGCGGCGACCGTCGGCACGGACTGCAGCGGCAGTCCCAGCTGGGACAGCTGCGAGATCAGCGCCCGGTTGGCGTCGACGTCGATCTTGACCAGCTTGATGCGGCCGCCGGCGGCCCGGGTGATCTTCTCGAGTGCCGGCGTCAGCGTCTTGCAGGGACCGCACCAGGTGGCCCAGAAATCGACCAGTACCGGGACGCGCCGGCTTTCCTCGATGACGTCGGCCATGAAGGTCGCCTGGTCGCCGTCGACGATGATGTCGCTCCCGGCGTCGGCTGCGTCCGGAGCGCCGCCGATCAGTCCTTCGGCAGCCGGCGCCGGGCTCGCAGCGGCGTGGCCGGCCTGGGGGCGGGGCGCGGAACCTGGCTTGGGCTGGCCGATGATGTAATCCATGGGTCTTCGATCCTGGTATGCACGCAGCGGCGCTGGTCGTCAGATCCGGATAACATTGTCGCCTGCCGGTTCATGCGCAAGCCGCCGCCGGATCGGCTGCCGGCAGGAAGCCTCTTGCGCTTGCCCCGGAAGCCCCCTAGAAGCCCGCCATCGCACGGGAGCGCGGGCGTAGCTCAGGGGTAGAGCACAACCTTGCCAAGGTTGGGGTCGAGGGTTCGAATCCCTTCGCCCGCTCCAGGCCACCCAATCTTTTCCTCGACATGAACCAGCAGAACGTGCCGGGTCCACCGGCAACGCTCACAGCGGATCCTTGTCGATCCCACCCACGATGCCGACGATCGCACGCGTCGGGCTGGGCGGGACCGGCGGATGATACAGCGACGCCGCGGCAATGCCGATGGCTGCCGCTGCCACCATGGCCGAGAAGATGACGGCATAGTACTTCATCCGGTGATGAGACGGATGGTTCGATGCGGCGTCAACATGCGCCCTCGGAGCCGGCCGTGTTCGGGTTGTCACGGTTCGACCGGCCGCCCGACCGGGACTCGCGGATCACCCATCCCGGGGAAGAAGCGTCCTGGTCCGATGGAACCAACGATGGACGCCATCTCTTATGGCTGACGGTGCCGACGCCGCGTCGTGCTGCCTGGGTGTCGCATGATGTCCATCTCCTCCTCGGTTGGTGACGGCGAGAATGACGTCTGGACGGCAAGTTGGTGGCCTGGATCGGGTTGGTCTTCTGATCGTGG
>CAXSBC010000011.1:0-75436 GCA_964236105.1 uncultured Acetobacteraceae bacterium
CGTCTCTTGGCGGGGACACACCAGCCTAATCGGTCACCCGCTCCGCCGCCTACAGCCGCCTCAAATGGCCAAAGTCGAGCTTAGGCTCAGGGCCATGGCGCCGGGACGAGGAGGGAAGGATGGCGGGTCATGACGCGCAGGCGGACCGGGGACGCCCGGCGTTGTGGCGCCGCCGCACCGTGCTGTGGCTCGGCCTGGCGGTCGGCCTGGCCGGACCGGCCAGCGCCGCGACCGTGCCGGGAGGCGCGGTCACGGTGTTCGCGGCCGCGAGCCTGACCGATGCGATGAAGACGCTGGCCCGGCTCTGGGTGTCGCAGGGCCATGCGATGCCGCTGTTGTCGTTCGCGTCGAGCTCGGTGCTGGCGCAGCAGGTGGCGCAGGGCGCGCCGGCCGACCTGTTCGTCTCGGCGGACGAGAAGTGGATGGACTGGCTCGCCGCCCGGAAGCTGGTGCGGACGGGCACGCGCACGGTGCTGCTCGGCAACACGCTGGTGCTGGTGGAGCGGAAGGACGCGCTGAAGCCGGTGACGATCGGCTTTGGGCTCGACATGAACGGCGTGCTCGGTGCCGCAGGCCGGCTTGCGGTCGGCGATCCGGCGTCGGTGCCGGCGGGGATCTATGCCAGGCAGGCGCTGACCAGGCTCGGGTTGTGGAACGCCGTCTCGGGGCGGCTGGCGCCGGCGGAGAACGTGCGCGCGGCCCTGCTGCTGGTGGAGCGCGGCGAAAGCCCGGCGGGCGTGGTCTATGGCAGCGACGTGCTGGCGGCCCCTGGCCTTGGCGTCGCCGGCACGTTTCCCGAAGGCAGCCACGAGCCGATCCGGTATCCGGCCGCGGTGCTGACCGGCAGCGCCGATCCGGCGGCGGCGGCGGCGTTTCTGGCCTTCCTGCGGACACAGGCCGCCACCGGGGTGTTCCGCAAGGCAGGCTTCATGACGATGGACGCGCCGTAGCGGCTCCGGTCGCGCCTAGCGGCGGGCGATCGTGAACACGTTCTCGCCGTGCACGACCAGGCTGCCGCGCATGTTCGCCCGGATCAGCTTCTCGGGGACGAAGATCGGCGAGTTCTCGATCTCGAAGCCCGATCTCGCGGCGACGATCCGCTGGATCCGGCGGTTCTCGTAAGGTTGATCGAGGCTGTACTCGTCGATGACGGCGGCATTGTCGGCCTTGACGATGTCGTACAGCTCCGCCACCGCCCGGAACATCGCGCAGTAGCGGTCCATGACCGGCGACGAGGCGATCGCGAACAGGTCGCAGATGTCGTTGCCGTGCGACCGGTGCCGCGACAGGAAGCGCCCGGCCTGCACGGAGAAGTCTGGCGACCGGACGCTGGCGTTGAAGGCGGCGTGGCATTCGACGCAGCCGCCGCCGCCGCCCTGATGCCGGTGCCAGTCCGGCGACGGCGCGAACAGCACCGGATCGTCGGGGTGGGACACGATGAAGTCGATCTCGTCCAGAAGCGTCCGGGCCGGGACCAGGTCGAACCGGAGCTTCATCACCACGTCGGCCGGACCGGCCTCCGCCTCCCACTGCGTCCTGAGCCGGTTGGACAGGTGGATGCTGTGCAGCTGGGACAGGATCGCCTGCGGCTGGGCCTGCAGCGAGCTCACATAGATCACCCCGAGTGCCGCGATCTCGGCCTCGTAGCTGTCGGTGGCGCTCTGGATCTGGAATGCGCACGGGTCCAGGAACGCGACGAGCTCGTCGAAGCGGGTGTAGCGCGCGGCCTCGTAGCTGCCCTCGATGAAATCCCCGCCCTGCTGCCGGACGAGGCCCATGTCCGACCAGCAATGGAAGAAGACCCGGAGCTGGTGCCTGGCCCGGATGGTGTCGAAGTAGGCGCTCCAGGCCTCCTTATAGTCGAGGAAGACCCTTGGATGGCCCGAGAAGCAGATCGACACGATCGACATGGACGACTCCACCGCCTCCGGTCCGGCACCGCCGGCGCCACCTGACGTCTCGCAACATCCGCCGTTTGGTAGATGATGGGCAGGCCCGCCGCAACGACCGCTCCCGCAGCGGGTGCCGGGCGGTCCTGGAAGGGGTTCGATGGCAGGTTCCACGCTTCTGCTCGATCCCGACCAGTGGCAGGCGGTGCGGCTGACGCTGCGGGTGGCGCTGATGGCGGTCGCCGGCGCGCTGCCGGTGGCGCTGCTGCTGGCCTGGCTGCTGGCGCGGCGACGGCTGCCGCTGCTGGACGTGCTGGTGCATCTGCCGATGGTGCTGCCGCCGGTGGTGACCGGCTGGCTGCTGCTGCTGCTGTTCGGGCTGCACGGGCCGGCCGGCGCGGTGCTCTGGCGGCTGTTCGGAGCACGGCTGGTGTTCACCACCGGCGGTGCGGCGCTGGCGACCGGGGTGATGACGCTGCCGCTGATGGTGCGCACGATCCGGCTGTCGCTGGAGGCGATCGACCCCGGGCTGGAGGCGGCTGCGGCAGGGCTCGGCGCCGGGCCGATCGACCGGTTCGTCACGGTGACGCTGCCGCTCGCCGCACCCGGCGTGCTGGCCGCGGCAGCGATCGGCTATGCGGCGAGCCTCGGCGAGTTCGGCGCGGTGATCACCTTTGCCGGCAACATCCCCGGCCGCACCCAGACGCTGCCGCTGGCGATCTACCAGGCGCTGCAGGTGCCGGACGGCGAGACGGTGGCAGCACGGCTGGCTTGCGTGTCGCTGCTGCTGGCGCTGGCCGGCCTGCTGGTCTCGGAGCTGCTGAACCGGCGGCTGCGCGCGCGCGCATGAGCCAGGCCGGCATGACGCTCGCGATCAGTCTCCGGCACCGGTTTTCGACCGGGCGGCGGCTCGACCTGGCGGTGTCGGCACCGATGCCCGGCATCGTCGGGCTGTTCGGACCGTCCGGGGCCGGCAAGACCACCCTGGTGGCGGCACTGTCCGGGCTGTTCCGGCCGGACTGGAGCGAGATCCGTATCGGCGACAGGATCCTGTCGGGACCGGGCGTGTGGCTCAGGCCGGAGGCGCGGCGGATCGGCATGGTGTTCCAGGACAGCCGGCTGTTCCCGCATCTCTCGGTCGAGGGCAACCTGCGCTACGGCGCGCGGCGGGCGCCGGCGGAGAGCGGGCCCGACCATCCGGGCTTTGCCGAGGTGGTGGCGCTGCTGGGGCTGGACGGGCTGCTGGGACGGCGGACGCGCGCGCTGTCGGGGGGCGAGCGGCAGCGCGTGGCGATCGGCCGGGCGCTGCTGGCGCGGCCGGCGCTGCTGGCGATGGACGAGCCGCTGTCCGGGCTGGATGCGGGCCGCCGGGCGGAGATCCTGCCCTATCTCGGCCGCCTGCGGCACCGGATCAGGCTGCCGATCCTGTATGTGACGCATGCGCTCGACGAGGTGATGCAGCTCTGCGACACGCTGGCGCTGATCGAGGATGGCGCGACGGTGGCCTGCGGCCCGCTGCCGGCCCTGCTCGCCGACACCCGGCTGGCGGAGCGGCCGGACGCGGCGGCGCTGCTGGACGCGGTGGTCGAGCGCCACGATGGCGCGCGCGGGCTGACGGCGGTGCAGGGCGGCGGCTTTGCCTTGTGGGTGCCGCTGAGCCCCCGCCCGGTCGGCGCGCGGCTGCGGCTGACGGTGCCGGCACGCGAGGTCGTGCTGCTGCGGCTGCAGGGCGCGCCGCCCGAGACCAGCGCGCAGAACGTGGTGCCGGTGCGGGTGCGGACGGTGCGCTTGGCGGCAGGCGACGCGCTGGCGGTGGTGGTGCTGGAGCCGCAAGCCGGCGGCGGCGGGGTGCTGCTGGCGCGGGTGACGCGCGACTCGGTGCGCAGGCTGGCGCTCGCTCCGGGCTGCCTGCTGCTGGCGCTGGTGAAATCGGTATCGATCGTCGTGCCGGACAGGGAGGAGGATGCCGATGGCTGACCGACGGGAGCCCGCCTGGCTGGAATGGGCGCGTGAGGTGCAGGCGGTGGCGCAGAGCGGCCTCGCCTTCACCCGCGACCCGTACGACGTCGAGCGCTACCAGGCGCTGACGGCTCTTGCCGCGCGGATGATGGCGGCGTCGAGCGACGGCGCGGCCGGTCCCGACGCGCTGGCGGCCCTGTTCGCGGCGGAGACGGGCTATGCGACGCCCAAGGTGGATGTGCGCGGCGCGGTGTTCGACGCGTCGGGGCGGCTGCTGATGGTGCGCGAGCTCGCCGATGGCGGACGCTGGACGCTGCCGGGCGGCTGGGCGGACGTGAACCAGACGGCATCGGCCTGCACGGTGCGCGAGGTGCTGGAGGAGTCGGGCTACGTGGTGCGGGCGGCCAAGCTGGCGCTGGTGCATGATCGCGGCCGCCAGGGTCATCATCCGACCGGACCGTTCTCGATCTACAAGCTGTTCTTCCTGTGCGACCTGCTCGACGACCGTCCGGTGCGCACGGGCTCCAACATCGAGACCAGCGACGCCCGGTTCTGGGCCGAGCACGAGATCCCGGCCGACCTGTCGACCGGGCGCGTGCTGCCGCACCAGATCGCCCGGCTGTTCGCCCATCGCCGGCAGCCGGAGCTGCCGACGGAGTTCGACTGACCGGGCGGCCCGGCGTTCGGGATCAGGCCGGCCGACGCGGCGACGGCGCGGCCGGGCCGGTGCCGCGCAGCTCGACCTCGAGCTCGGCGATGCGCTTGCGCACGCTGTCGCGCAGCGCCGGCGCGGTATGGACCTTCATCGCCCCCAGGGTCTCGCGCAGGTCGCGCAGCTGCTTCTGCTTCTCGGCCACGTTGCGGCGGATGGGCTGGTTGTCGGAAAACTGTCCCTGAAAGGCGCGCATCTGTTCTCTCCCCTGGCCGCGCGCTGCCGCCGCGCGTGCCTGTTCTTGGCGGTCCGGGTCGCGGCCCGGCACGACAGCACGCTGTCGCGTCCGCCCGCGTCTCGCTTGTCCCGCTTTTACGACACCAGCCTGAGGCTGGCCAAGAGCCGGATCACGACTTGCGGTGCCGGCCGAACCCGGCAAGGCTGCGCCGCCTCGTCGGACTGATCCGCATTCGCGATCTCGGTCGTCGCGACGCCCGGGATGGAGCCGAGCCTGAGTCACGACACGCTTCTGCACCGCGTGCTCCGTCCAGCGGTCGCCTGCCTGGCCGGCACGCCGGTCACCCCGGACGTCCTGACGGCGCTGCGCCTGGCGACCGGACTGGGTTCGGCTGGCTGCTTCGCCGCAGGCCCGGGCTGGATGGGAACCGGGGCCGGGCTGTTCCTGGTCTCGATGCTGCTGGACCGGGCCGATGGCGAGCTGGCGCGGCGGACCGGCCGGTTCAGCCGGATCGGACCGCGGTTCGACCTCGTCTCCGACTGCGTCTCGATCATGGCGGCCTTCATCGGGCTCGGGATCGGCGCCACCGCCGGCCTGCCGATCGACCGGACGCTGGAGCCGCAGGCGGGACTGCTGCTTGGCGTGCTGGCGGCGGTCTCGACGGCGATGATCTTCGCCCAGCTCGACACGCTGCCGCCGGCGGCGGGCGGATCCGGCAAAGGCGCCGTGCCGCGGCGACCCGTCGACCCGGACGACGTGATGCTGGTCGTGCCGCTCGCGGTCTGGTGCGGCGACGCCTCGTGGATCCTGCTGGCCGGCGGAGTGCTGACGCCGCTGGCGATGATCGCGGTCAGCATCGTGCGGCTGACGGGGCGGGACCGTCGGCCGGCGGTCGCGAAGTAGCCGGGCGCAGCGCCGATCGGGCGGACGGCCCCAGCCCGCGGCGGGATGCCGATCCGCCGGATCGCGGGGCGATCGGACGGCCGGCGTCGCGAGCGGGGCTGGTCCGACGTCCCCCGGTCAGGCCGGCACGGTGTCGGCGCCGATCCGGTCCAGCATGGCCACGGTGTCGCCCGGCAGATCCAGCTCGGCTGCCGCCAGGTTCTCGCGCAGATGCCCGACCGAGGAGGTGCCGGGGATCGGCAGGATGTTCGGCGCGCGCTGGAGCAGCCAGGCCAGCGCCACCTGCATCGGCGTCGCCCCGAGCGTCTCCGCGACCTCCGACAGCGCCGTCGACTGCAGCGGCGTGAATCCGCCGAGCGGAAAGAACGGCACGTAGGCGATGCCGGCGGCGGCGAGCTCCTCGATCAGCGCGTCGTCCGCACGGTGGGCGAGGTTGTACTGGTTCTGCACGCAGACGATGTCGGCGATGCCGCGACCCTGGGCGACCTGGGCGGCGGTGGCGCTGCTCAGCCCGATCCGGCGCACGAGCCCCTGCGCCTGGAGCTCCGCGAGCGCCGTCAGCGGCGCCTCGATCGAGCCTTCGGCCGGCCCGTGCACGCTGAACATCAGGCGCAGGTTGACCACGTCGAGCACATCCAGGCCGAGGTTGCGCAGGTTGTCGTGCACCGCACTCGTCAATTCGGCTGCCGAGAAGGCCGGGTTCCACGACGCGTCCGCGCCGCGCCGGGCGCCGACCTTGGTCACGATCGTCAGCCCGTCGCGGTAAGGGTGCAGCGCCTCGCGGATCAGCTGGTTGGTGACGTGCGGGCCGTAGAAGTCGCTGGTATCGATATGGTCGACGCCGCTCGCCACCGCCTCGCGCAGCAACGCGATGGCGCCGTCGCGGTCCCTGGGCGGTCCGAACACGCCCTTGCCGGCGAGCTGCATCGCGCCGTAGCCGAGCCGCGTCACCGGCCGGTCACCCAGCGCGAACGTGCCGGCTTTGCCGATATCGGTCATGGGCTGTCTCCTCGTGTTCCCCTGCCGCAGATAGGGGATGGCGCTCCATGCGATAACGGGCCTCAATCGGAACAGGCTGTTCGGAGGCGCGAACGATGACGGCGGATCTCGGCGACCTCACCGCTTTCGTGTCGGTCGCGCGCGCGGGCGGCTTTCGCGAGGCGGCGCGGCAGTCCGGCGGCGGCGCGTCCAGCCTCAGCGAGGCGGTGAGCCGGCTCGAGGCCCGGCTCGGCGTCCGGCTGCTCAACCGCACCACTCGCAGCATGGCGCCCACGGAAGCCGGCGCGCGCCTGCTCGACCGGCTCGAGCCGGCGCTGGGCGAGGTGGCGGCGGCGCTGGACGTGGTCAACGGCTTTCGCGACCGGCCGGCCGGCACGCTGCGGCTCAACGTGCCGGTGAGCGCGGCACGGCTGGTGCTGCCCCGCATCGTGCCGCCCTTCCTCGCCGCCTACCCCGATATCCGCCTGGAGGTGATCGCCGAGGACAGCTTCGTCGACATGCTGGCGGCGGGCTGCGATGCCGGCATCCGCTACGACGAGCGGCTCGAGCGGGACATGATCGCCCTGCCCATCGGCCCGCGCGTGCAGCGCTTCGCGACCGCGGCCTCGCCTGCCTATCTCGACCGGCACGGCCGCCCCGACCATCCGCGCGCGCTGCTGGGCCATGCCTGCCTGCGTGGCCGCTTCGCGAGCGGCGCCATGACCGCGTGGGAGTTCGAGTGCCGCGGCGAGCTGGTGACGGTGGACCCGACCGGCCCGCTGATCGTGCGCGTGGGGGCCGCCACCGACCTCGCCGTCGAGGCGGCCATCGCCGGCAGCGGCGTCATCCACCTGTTCGAGGACTGGCTGCGCCCGCATCTCGACAGCGGCGCGCTGCAGCCGGTGCTGGAACCCTGGTGGCAGCGCTTCTCCGGGCCGTTCCTGTACTATCCTGGACGTCGGTATCTTCCGGCGCCGCTGCGGGCGTTCGTGGATTTCGTCCGGTCGGGGCGCGATGGGTTCCAGGCCGGCGGACGCGGCGGATCGTCGCTCGTCCCTGGTTGACGGCCCATCTGGCGCACGACATGAGCCGGTCAAGGCGCCCGTCACACTTGAACCATCTGGTTCCAGAAAGCGTCTTGATGCCGATGGAGCTGGCTGTTGCGGCATGACGTTCCCTTCCGCGGGCACAAGCCCGGATCCTGGCACGGAGAGACCGACCTGCGGGCTCCGGCATCGGGTCCATGGTGGATGCACGCTCTGGATAACGGGTTCGGCGGCCGCGCGGCGTTCATGGTCCTCGTCCTGCTCCTGCTCTTCGGCGCGACCGCCATGGCGCGAGCCGGAGAGCACGAAGGCGCCTGCGACATCCTGGCGCGGGCCGGCACGCCCTGTGTCGCCGCCCACAGCACCACCCGGGCGCTCTACGCAGCCTATGACGGTCCGCTCTACCGCGTGCGCCGCGCCGATTGGCGGTCCCGCGACATCGGTCCGCTCGAAGCCGGCGACGTCGCCGATGCGCGCGCGCAGGACGCGTTCTGCGCCGGCACCGTCTGCGCCGTCACCCGCATCTACGACCAGTCTCCCAGACACAACGACCTGGCGATCGAGCGCGCCGGCAGCGCCGGCGGTCCAGACCGCGGTGCCAACGCGTCCGCCCTTCCGGTCAGGCTCGGCGGCCGCGGCGTCTATGGCCTCTCCATCGAGGCGCAAGTGGGCTATCGGAACAACGATACCGATGGCGTCGCCCAGGCCGGGCAGCCGGAGACCATCTTCATGGTCACCTCCGGCCTCCACGCCAACCGCCGCTGCTGCTTCGACTACGGCAACGCCGAGACGAGCAACCGCGACACCGGCAACGGGCACATGGACGCGTTGAACTTCTCCTTCATCTGTGGCGGGCATCGCAGCTGTCTCGGCCCGGGCCCATGGGTACAGGCCGACCTGGAGAACGGGCTGTTCATGTCCGCGCGCGGCGGCAACGGTGATTCGGCCTATCGCGGCGATCCCGAGCCCTTCGTCATCGCGGTCCTGAAGAATAACGGCCAGGATTCCTTCGCGCTGGAATCCGGCAACGCGCAGACCGGTGCCCTCGGCTTGATCTACCAGGGCCACGAGCCGCTCGGGAGGTCAGGTTACGCGCCGATGCATCAGGAGGGCGCCATCGTGCTGGGCACCGGCGGCGACAACAGCAACCGCTCCGTCGGCTTCTTCTTCGAGGGCCTGATGACCGCCTCGGTCACCTCGGCCGCCACCGACGAGGCGGTGGCCGCAAACATCGCCGCTGCCCATTATAGCGGCTTTGGCCGTTGAGCCGGCAGACCCCGCCCTTCTCGGCCAGCAGGGCCTCGCCGCGGTACGCAGCCGATCACGCGCCTGTCCGCTTCCGGACCCCGGCATGCCCGTCATGCGTCCGAGTCGAGCGCAGAGCCGTCAGCCCGATCTGGGATGTAGCCCCACGGGCAAGGATCAGTCGCCCCCGTATCCGCAACCCCCAAGCGCTTTGCGCATGTGCAATGGCGGGGGCGCCGTCGCCGAGACCGGCGGCTCGAGCGGCAGCGTCAGCGAGCGCGCCAGCAGATGCAGCCGCACCCCGTCGGCCGTCGCGCCCGCATAGACCGGGTCGCCCAGGATCGGGCAGCCGAGCAGCGCGCAATGCACCCGGGCCTGATGGGTGCGGCCGGTCAGCAGGCGCAGCTCCAGCCATGTGAGGCCGGGTGCCCGGCCCAGCACGCGCCATGCGGTACGGGCCGGCTGGCCGGAGGGGTCGGGACGCATGCGCCAGCCGTCGCGGTCGCTGTGACGGGCGAGCGGCCGGTCGATCAGGCCGGACGCGCAAGCGGGCGCGCCCGACACCACCGCCCAATAGGTCTTGGCTGTGCGGCCGTCCGCGAAGCACGCCTGCGCCTGGATGAGTGCTGTCTTGCGCAGGGCGACGAGCAAACAGCCGGCGGTGTCGGCATCGAGGCGGTGCGCCAGCCATGGACCGTCGCGGCGTCGGCTGAGCTGCGGGAAGCAGTCCTCCACCGACGGGCCGCCTCTCGGACCCGGATGCACGGCCAAGCCGGGTGGCTTGTCCAGCACCACGAACCGCTGGTCCCGGAACAGGACCGGCGGCAGGGTCAGACCGTCTGCTCCTGCTGCAGGGTGGGCAGCAGGGCGGTCAGGATGCCGAGTGCCGGCAGCACCGCGCAGACGCCGTAGACGAAGTCGATGCCGCGCGCGTCGGCCAGCAGCCCCAGCACCGCCGCCCCGAGGCCGCCCATGCCGAAGGCGAGCCCGAAGAACAGGCCGGACACCATGCCGACCCGGCCCGGCAGCAGCTCGTTGGCATAGACCAGGATCGCGGAAAAGGCCGAGGACAGCACCAGTCCGATCACCACGCTGAGGCCCACGGTCCAGCCGAGACCGACATGCGGCAGCACCAGGCTGAAGGGCAGCACGCCCAGGATCGACACCCAGATCACCGACTTGCGGCCGATCCGGTCGCCGACCGGGCCGCCGATGAAGGTGCCGGCGGCGACGGCGCCCAGGAAGATGAACAGGTCGGTCTGGGCGGCGGTGATCGAGACGCCGAAATGATGCATCAGGTAGAAGATGTAGTAGCTGGTGAAGCTGGCCAGGTAGAAATACTTGGAGAACACCAGCGCGATCAGCACCGCCAGCGCGCCTGCCACCTGCTGACGGCTGAGCCCGGTGTCGTCGTTGCCTGCACGGGTGCGGGGTGCTGTGAACGGCTGCGCCGCATACCAGCGGCCGACATGCGCCTGCAGGCCGGCCCCCAGCAAGGCGAGCAGGCAGAACCAGGCCAGGCTCGACTGGCCGAGCGGCAGCACGATGAAGGCGGCCACCAGCGGCCCGATCGCGGTGCCGAGATTGCCGCCGACCTGGAACAGCGACTGCGCGAAGCCGTGCCGCCCGCCCGACGACAATCGGGCGATGCGCGAGGCTTCCGGATGGAAGATCGAGGAGCCGACGCCGAGCAGCACGGCGCCTGCCAGCAGGTGCGGATAGCTGTGCGCGAGCGACAGCGCCGCCAGCCCCGCCAGCGACACGATCATGCCGACCGACAGCGACCAGGGCAGCTTGCGATGGTCGGTATACTGGCCGATCAGCGGCTGCAGCAGCGAGGCGGTCACCTGGTAGGTGAAGGTCAGCAGGCCGATCTGGGCGAAGGAGAGCGAGAAGCCGCGCTTGAGCAGCGGGTAGATCGCCGGCAGCAGCGCCTGCATGACGTCGTTGAGCAGATGGCAGACGGTGACGACCAGCAGCACGGCGAACGCCGCCCGCGCCGCCGGGTCCGCAGTCCGCGCGGGTGCCGCGACGGCATCGACGCGCCGGCTGGTCGTGAGCTCAACAGACATCCATCGTCCTCCCGCCCGCAGAAGCCCATGGTGCACTGCGGCACGCGCGACCGGAACCGCGCGTCACGGCACCGCTGCCATGTCCCGGACGGGTGCGGCTACTCCTCGTCGGGCGTGCGCCGCACCAGCACCTCGCGCCGGCCGACATGGTTGGCGGCACTGACGATGCCGTCCTTCTCCATCTGCTCGATCAGCTTGGCCGCCCGGTTGTAGCCGATGGAGAGATGGCGCTGGATGAAGGAGGTCGAGGCCTTGCCCTCGCGCGCCACCAGCGCCACCGCCTGGTCGAACAGGGCGGTCTCGCCGTCGAAGCCGCCGCCGCCCAGGCCGTTGCCGGAACCGCCGCCCGACGGGGCGGACGCCGCCTCGTCCTCGAACAGCGAGGTGACCTCGTCGACATAGACCGGCTCGCCCTGCGCGCGCAGGTGGCGCACCACGTCCTCGACCTCCAGATCGCCGACGAAGGGTCCGTGCACGCGGGTGATGCGGCCGCCGCCGGCCATGTAGAGCATGTCGCCCTGGCCCAGCAGCTGCTCGGAGCCCTGCTCGCCCAGGATGGTGCGGCTGTCGAACTTGGAGATCACCTGGAAGGAGATGCGGGTCGGGAAGTTCGCCTTGATGGTGCCGGTGATGACGTCCACCGACGGGCGCTGGGTGGCCATGATCACGTGGATGCCGGCAGCGCGCGCCATCTGCGCCAGCCGCTGCACCGTGGTCTCGATCTCCTTGCCGGCCACCATCATCAGGTCGGCCATCTCGTCGATCACCACCACGATGTAGGGCAGGCTTTCCAGCGAAAGGTTCTGCTCCTCGAAGATCGGCCGGCCGGTCTCTGGATCGAAGCCGGTCTGCACCTTGCGGGTCATGGTCTCGCCGGAGGCGCGGGCGACGGCGACGCGCTCGTTGTAGCCGCCGATGTTGCGCACGCCGAGCTGGCTCATGCCCCGGTAGCGCCGCTCCATCTCGCGCACGGTCCATTTCAGCGCCGTCACCGCCTTGGCCGGGTCGGTCACCACCGGCGCCATCAGATGTGGGATGCCGTCATAGATCGACAGCTCCAGCATCTTCGGGTCGATCATGATCAGCCGGCATTCATCCGGGCTGAGCCGGTAGAGCAGCGACAGGATCATCGAGTTGATGCCCACCGACTTGCCCGAGCCGGTGGTGCCGGCGATCAGCAGATGCGGCATGCGGGCGAGGTCGGCATAGACCGGGGCGCCGGAGATGTCCTTGCCCAGCGCCAGGCACAGCCGGGCCGGGTGGTCGACCCAGGCGTCGGCATCGAGCAGCTCGGAGAAATACACCGTCTCGCGCTTGGCGTTCGGCACCTCGATGCCGATCACGTTGCGGCCGGGCACGGTGGCGATTCGCACCGCCGTCACCGACAGCGAGCGGGCGATGTCGTCGGCGAGCCCGATCACCCGGGCCGACCGGATGCCGGGCGCCGGCTCGAGCTCGTAAAGCGTGACGACGGGGCCGGCATGGATGTCGCCGATCGCGCCCTGCACGCCGTAATCCGACAGCACGGTCTCCAGCAGGCGGGCATTGGCCTGCAGGCTCTCGGGCGACGCGCCGACGCTGGTGCGAGGCGGTGCCGGCTTCAGCAGCGAGGTGGGCGGCAGGCGCCATTCCGCCGTGTCCGGCTCGGCGGCCGCGTCCTGCCAGCGCGGACCGGCGGGGGCCGGCCTGGGTGCGGCCTGCGCCGGGGTCTCGCCGCGGCCGCCGATCAGCCTGGCGACCGACAGCATGCCGCCCTTGGGCCCGGCGCGCGGGTCCGACCGCGACGGCGCCTCCGACACCGGCTCGGGCATGGGTTCCGGCGCACGCGGCTGCGGCGCCGGCGTCGAATCGGGAGGCGGGGCCGCGGGGCCGCCGAGCTGCACCGGCGGCAGTTCGGGCAGGGCCTCGCGGGAAGCGCGCAGGGCGCTGCGCGAGCGGAACGGCAGCACCGGCGGGTCGTCCGGCTCCTCGTCGGTGCCGGGCGGCAGCACCCATCCGCTGGATCCGAGCTTCGGGCGCGGCGCATCGGCCTCGGCGCGACCGCCGCGCAGGCTGGGCTCGCGCTTTTCCCGGCTGCTGCGCGCGGGCGACTCGGCCCGGAGCGCCTGCTGTGCGGCCGGCTGCGCCGTCAGCGCGCCGGCGGCGACCGCGCGGCCGCCGGTGCGGCTGGCGGCAGCGGCGGCGAACGGCGACTCGCCCGGCATGATGTGATCGAACTCGTCCTCGGCGAAGCCGGTGGCGGCGGCATCGGCCCCGCCGCGCGCCGGGCGCTGCACCGAGCGGCGATTCCGCAGGCCGGCCCGACCGCCGCGGACGCGGGCGAGCGGATAGCGGGCGGTCCGGCGGGCGCCGCGTCCGACCGCCCGCCATTCGCGCGCCGACAGGCCGAGGCAGAGCGGCACCAGCAGCAGCGCCAGTGCCAGCGCCAGCAGCCAGACCAGCAGCCCGCCGAACGCGCCCAGCGCCGCGCGCCCGGCCTCGATCGCGGCATTGCCGAGCGAGACGCCGATCGCGCCACCGGGTCCGGCGCTGCCCGGCCAGCCGGGATGCGGCGGCACGGCCTCGCCCGCATGCGGCAGCAGCATCGGCAGCCCCGCCAGCACGGCGGCCGCGACCGGCAGCATGAACACCAGCGCCACCAGACGCAGGGTCAGGCTGCCGAGCCCGCCGCGCGACGCGATCCGCCAGGCCCAGGCCAGGATCGCGAGCACCGGCAGCAGGGACGCCAGCCCGAAATACTGCAGCATCAGGTCGGCATAGGCGGCGCCGATCGGGCCGGCCAGGTTGCTGGTCTGCGCCACGGTCGCGGTGTCGGGCGAGGGATCGCGCGGATTGTAGGTGACCAGCGCCACCAGCATGGCGATGGCGACCGCGGCGAGCGCCACGCCGCCGAGCTCGGCGAGCCGCCGGCGCATCAGGGCCTGGAGTTGCGGTGAAGCGAACCGCTCGGAGATGAAGCGGCTGCGTTGGGCTAGTTGCATCGGCGCCGCTCGGGCCTTTCGTCATGAACCGGACGAAGCATAGCCTGGAAGAGGCGAACGGAAGAAGCGCCGAGGGGGCGCCTTGCGTCGTCTCGTCGCTAGGCGGAGCGCTGCCGGGTCAGGCCCGACTGCGCGACCACCGCCAGCAGCAGGAACGCACCGCTCGCCAGGCCCTGATAGGCGGCGCTGAGCGAGCCGATCTGGTTGATCACGTTGTCGATCAGCCCCAGCAGCAGCACGCCCGACAGGGCGCCCAGCATGGTGCCGACGCCGCCGGTGAGCAGCACGCCGCCGATCACGGCAGCCGCGATCGACTGCAGCTCGTAGCCGGTGCCGGCCGACGACAGGCCGGAGGACAGGTGGGCCGCCAGCAGGGCGCCGGCCAGACCGGCAAGCCCGCCGGACAGGCAGTAGGTGGCGATCTTGATCCGCTCGACGCGCACGCCGAGCATCCGCGCCGCCTCCTCGTTGCCGCCGATCGCAAACACCGCCGCGCCGTAGGGCGTGCGGTTCAGCACCAGGGCCGCCAGCAGGAAGGCGGCGACCAGGATCACCACCAGGTTGCTGATCCCGAGCCAGGCGCCGTTGGCGATCCGCCCGAACAGGCCGGGGTCGGCGATCACCAGGCTCTCGCCGGCCAGCACCACCGCCAGGCCCTTCAGGGCCAGCAGGGCTGCCAGCGTCACGATGAAGGGCGCCATCCGGGCGCGCACGATCAGCAGCCCGTTGATCAGCCCGACCAAAATGCCGGCGGCCACCGGCGCCGCCACGGCGGCAAGCGCTCCATACGGCGCGGCATAGGCCGCCAGCACGGTGCCGAGCCCGACCATCGAGCCCACCGACAGGTCGAAGCCGCCCAGGATCACCACCAGGGTCTGGCCGATCGCCACCAGCCCCAGGAAGCTCGCCGCCGCGGTGATGTCGCTCAGGTTGCCGGCACGCAGGAAATCCGGAAACGCGGCACCTGCGGCGAGGGCGGCCGCGAGCAGCACGGCGATGGCGCCGCGCGACTGGATCAGCCCGACCAGCCGCTGACGCGCCTCGCCCGCGCGTCCGCCGGCAGGCAGCGCGGCGCCCTGGCTGCCGATGCCCTGGCCGCTCATGCGCCTGCCCGCTGCACGTAGAGCGCTCCGATGATGAAGGCGGCCTTCAGGATCTGGGCGTAGTTGGCGTTGACGTTGTTCATGATGAAGGAGGCGTCCAGCACCACCAGCAGCAGCACGCCGAACACCGTGCCCAGCGTGGAGATCCGCCCGCCGGACAGCGGGGTGCCGCCGATCACGGCGGCAGCGATGGCGTCCAGCTCGAACTGCACGCCGATATAGTTCGCATCCGCAGCGCCCAGCCGCGCGGTCGCGAACACGCCGGCGATGCCGGCCAGCAGGCCGGACAGCCCGTAGACGAAGGCGAGCGTGGAGCGGACCGGGTGGCCGGCGAGCACGGCGGCGGTACGGCTGGCGCCCACGAAGATCGCGTAGCGGCCAGGGGTGGTGCTGCGCACGACGAAGGCGAACAGGCCGGCCAGCGCCAGGGCCAGCAGCGCGGTCAGCGGCAGGCCGAGGAGGGTGAGCTGGCCGATCGCGGCGATCGGGCCGTCGAACGGCAGGTCGAGGCGGGCGCCGCCCAGCAGCGCCTGCGCCAGGCCGCGTGCCGCGACCAGCAGCGACAGGGACGAGATCAGCGGCGCGATCCGGAAGATCGCCACCAGCAGCCCGTTCAGGATGCCGCACAGCAGTCCGGCGCCGATGCCGGCCGCGATCGAGACGCCCTGCCCGAAGCCCAGCGTGATGCCGATGACCGCGGATGACAGGGCCATGACCGAGCCGACCGACAGGTCGATGCCGCGCGTGCCGATCGCCAGCGACTGGCCGAGCGCGATCAGGATCACCGGCGCCGCCTCGAACAGCAGCGACCGCACCACGACCGGGTTGCGGAAGCCCGGCGTCACCACGAGGTCGAACGCCACCAGCGCCGCGAAGGCGATATAGACGCTGCGCGAGCGCAGGAAATCAGCGGTCAGCCACGTCGCGCGCGGCGATGACGACGCGCTCATGCGACGTTCCCCGGGCCCGGCGCCGCGGGCGACCCGTCCGCCGATCCGCCGGCCAGGATCGCCAGCACGTCGTCGCCGTCGCGTCCCTCGGTGGCGAGCTCGCCGGTCACGGCACCCTCGTCCAGCACCACCAGCCGGTCGGCGAGCTCCACCACCTCCTCGATCTCCGACGAGGTCACGAGGACGCCCAGCCCCTCCGCCGCCAGCCCGCGCACGACCCGGTGCACCTCGGCCTTGGCGCCGACATCGATGCCGCGCGTCGGATCGTCGAGCATCACCGTCCTGGGGCTGGTGCAGAGGGCCCGCGCGATCAGGACCTTCTGCTGGTTGCCGCCTGACAGCGAGGTGATCGGCATGCCGGGCCCGGCGGTCTTCACGCCGAGCTCGCGCAGGTAGCGCGCGACCAGCTCGCTCTGCCGGCGTTTCGAGATGATGCCCCAGCGCGAGATGCGCGGCAGCACCGAGGCGGTCAGGTTCTCGCGCACCGACAGCTGGGCGAAGATGCCCTCGTTCCGGCGATCCTCCGACAGGAAGGCGAGGCCGTGCCGGATGCTCTCCGACGGCCGCGGCCGGGAGATGCGCCGGCCCGCGATCTCGACCGCGCCGGAGTCGGGCTTCTCGGCGCCGTAGATCGCCTTGAAGGTCTCGGTCCGTCCGGAGCCGAGCAGCCCGACCAGCCCGAGGATCTCGCCGCGCCGGACGGACAGCGACACGCCGCGCACCCGCCTGCGCCAGGACAGATCCTGCACGCGAAGCGCCGTCGGCTCGGACTTCGCAGCACCGGCGCCGGCAGGGGCGGCATGGCTGCGAACCGAAGCCGGTCCGGCTTCCCGGCCCAGCATGGCGGCGATCAGGCGCGCACGCGGCAGCGCGTCGGTCGCGGCACTGTCGACCACCGCCCCGTCGCGCAGCACGGTCAGCCGGTCGCACAGCCGGTAGCATTCGGACAGACGGTGGCTGACATAGACCAGTCCGATGCCGTCGCGCCGCAGCTGCTCCACGACCCGGTAGAGCAGCTCCACCTCGGCGCTCGACAGGGCGGAGGTGGGCTCGTCGAGGATGACCACCCGGGCGCCGAGCGACACCACGCGCGCGATCGAGACCAGCTGCTGCAGCCCGAGGCCGAGTGTGCGCAGGGTGCGGCGCGGGTCGATCTCGAGCCCGTAGCGCTGCAGCAGGCCGGCCGCCTGGGCGATCATGCGCGGGCGGTCGACCAGCAGGCCGAGACGGCGGGGCTCGCGGCCGAGGAACAGGTTGTCGGCGACGCTGCGCTCGGGGATCAGGTTGATCTCCTGATAGACCGCGGCGATCCCGGTAGCCTGCGCCTCGCGCGGGCTGGAGAAGGACACCGGCCGCCCGTCGAGCAGGATCGTGCCGCCGTCCGGCCGGTTCAGGCCGGTGAGCACCTTGATCAGCGTCGACTTGCCAGCACCGTTCTCGCCCATCAGGCCATGAACCTCGCCGGCCCGCAGCGAGAAGGAGACGTCGCGAAGCGCCTTCACGACCCCGAACGACTTGGTGATTCCGCGCGTCTCCAGCAGCACGAGACGTCGGCCCTAGTAGGGGGCGCCGCTCTGCACGGCCGATGCCGCGTTCTGCTTGGTGTAGAGCGCGTCCTTCATGGTGATGGCCTGCGCGACCTTGTCGCCGTTGAACCAGGCCTTCAGCGCCCCGAAAGCCTGGGGTCCGAAGCGGGGATTGGTCTCGACGTCGGCCTGCGCCCGTCCGGCGGCGATGGCCTGCACCAGCGCCTTGGTGCCGTCGATCGAGACGATGCGCACGTCGCGTCCCGGCTGCTTGCCGCTCTGCTGGATCGCGCGCATGGCGCCCAGCGTCATGACGTCGGCATGGGTATACAGCGCGGTGGTGTCGGGATGGGCCAGCAGCAGCTGCTCCATCACGCGCTGCGCGTCGGTGGCGGACCAGTTGCCGGTCTGCTGGGCGACGATCTTCAGTCCCGCATGCTTCTTCAGCTCGTCGGCGAAGCCCTGCGTGCGCTGGGTCTCGACGGAATTGCCGTACGCGCCCTGGATCTCGACGATCTGCGCCGTGCCGCCGGTGGCGTCGGCCATGGCGTCGGCGGCGCGGACGCCTTGCGTGTAGAAGTCGGAGCCGAGGAAGGTGATGAAGTTGCGGCAGGGGGTGCCGGCCGTCGCCCGGTCGATCGTGACCACCGGGATGTTCTGGGCCGCCGCCTGCTCGAGGGCCGGCTGCAGCCCGGTCGCGTTCAGGGGTGCGACCACGATGGCCTTGGCGCCCTGGGCGATCATGCTCTGGATGTCGGCCACCTGCTTGGCCTGGCTGTCGTTGGCGTTGGTGTAGAGCAGCCGGGACACGCCGGCCTGCTTTGCCGCCGACCGCACCGAGGCGGTCTCCGCCGCCCGGAACGGGTTCTGCTCGTTCTCGGACTGCGAGAAGCCGACCACCATGCCCGACAGCGACGCATGGTTCGGGCTCGGGTTGGTGCAGCTCTGCTGCGACTGGCTGCCGACGACCTGGCCGCCGGCCTGGTCCGCCGTCTGGGCTGCCGCCGACGTCGCGGCGAGGGCGGACCCCGCCAGCAGCGCGATGCAGGCAGCTGTCGCCATCACGACGTTCCTGTCGCGTTCCGGTCTGTGGTAAGGCATGGTCCGTCCCTCGTCATGTTGGGCTTTCGGCCCAATCTGTTCCCGCTTCGGCAGGATGAGGGGAGCCTAGATAGCCGGCTCTTGTCTGACAATAGAGCCGCCGGAAATCAGGCCGGCGAGCCCGGGGGCGTCATTCGGCGCCCATCACCAGCCCTTCGATGTCGTGCTTCTGGGTGATCGGCACCAGCCGGTCGACCACGCGGCAGCTCAGGTGGTCGCGCACCGAGGCCGGCAGGGCCGCGTGATACTCCGGCGTCACCATCATGTCGTGGAGGGCTGCGTGACCGGCTCCCGGCGCGTCGACGCCGAGCACCAGCACGGGCCGCGAGATCGGCGAGGGATGGGCGGTGCCGCGATGCATCGTCAGGGCAGACCGGCAGGAGATGTCGCCGCGCTGCGGATACTTGCGGATCGCGCGCTCCTCGAAGCGGGACCAGGCTGCCCGCTCGGGGAACATCTCGTGCCTCCAGCCGCGCCCGTCGTCCCACTGGGTGCCGGGTGCGACCTCGAACGGCCCCATGTCCGGGGTCACGTCGACCCCGGTGAGGTTGAAGGCGAGCGAGGTGATGCGGTGCTGCTCGTAGGTGTCGGCAGGCGACGGGAAGTCGCGGTGCCAGGGCTGGTTCATCGCCCCCTGGAACGGCGTGTCGAAGCCGACCTCGACGATCTGGTAGTCCGGACCCAGCACGCGTTCGGCCATGCCGGTGATCCAGGGGTGGGTCACCAGCTCGACGAACCCGCTCAGCGCCTGTGGATGCAGCTCGACATACCAGCGGCGCGGCCCCCGCCCGACGGCGCCGCCCGGGCGCTGGATCGCCTCCCAGAAGGCGGTCATCATGTCGTCGCGGAGCTGGTCGACCCACGCCTGCAAGAACCCGTTCTTCCTGCCGACGACGCCGTCGCGCCGCAGCGTCGCCACCTCCTCGGCCAGCGGCCCGGCCGGAGCCGTATCGAGCGCGGCATGGGCTGTCATGGTCGTCGCCTCCCGTCACGATCCGCTGGTCCGCATCATGCCGGACGGCGGACTCTGGACTTGGGCAGCGGTGGCGGAATGTCGAGCCCGGTCCGCGGCCTAGGCTGCGGACCGGGACGACGACGACGTCCTAGTTCGGGGGGTCGGCGGGGGCGTCGGCGGAGGCGCGCAGCGCGTGCTCCTGGTCGTGCAGTGCTGCGAGCTGGGCGTGGGTGGCGGAGGCCTTTGCGATCTGGTCGGCGGTCAGCAGGTTGCGGATCGCGATCTCGTCGGACAGGTGCTTGGCGTCCATCTGCTGCATCAGGGCCTCCTGCTGCTGCACCAGCGGGGCCAGGGTCGCTTCCGTCACGCTGCCCGACGACAGCAGGGTGGCGTCGATCTTCTCGTGGATGGCCCGCATCTGCTCGCGCAGGCTGCGCGTGTCCGCGCGTCCGGCCTTCATCAGGGCCTGCAGCGAGGTCTTCTGGCTGTCGGTCAGGGTGACGCCGTCGAGCAGGCCGCCGCCGTGATGCCAGCCGTCCGGCCCGGGGCCGGGCTGAGCCAGAGCGATGCCGCCCGTGCCCGCCGCAGCCATGCAGACCAGGGTGGCGGCGAACAAGGTCTTCCTGCTGAGCATGTGGTCTTCCTTGGGGATCGTCCCTTCGACGAAGAGATCGTGACGATGATGGCCGACCGCTGTAACGGCGATCATCCCGATTGGCGACCGAATGTAACGTCCGCCGCGGCCCGTCGGGGCCAGGGGCGCCACGCCGCCCGCGGGCATGATCGTGCCGGCGCCGGCGCGGTCCCGGAGCGGGGAGCCGTCCTGCATGCTCGTCATGTCTTTGCGGCATTCGCAAGGGATCACGGCGTGGCCGGTTGCCGTCAGGTGATGCTTGCCCGAGGCTGTCGCGCCGGGGCGGCGGCGCACCAAACCCGCGAGAAGGGACCAGGATCGATGGACGACAACTTTCGCCGTGCCGCGCTCGACTATCACCGGCTTCCCCAGCCCGGGAAGCTGGCGGTGGTGCCCACCAAGCGGATGGCGACGCAGCGCGACCTGGCGCTGGCCTATTCGCCGGGCGTGGCGGCGGCGTGCGAGGAGATCAAGGCGAACGTCGACACCGCGCGCGACTACACCGCCCGCGGCAACCTGGTGGGGGTGATCACCAACGGCACCGCCGTGCTGGGGCTCGGCAACATCGGCCCGCTCGCCTCCAAGCCGGTGATGGAGGGCAAGGCGGTCCTGTTCAAGAAGTTCGCCGACATCGACGTGTTCGACATCGAGATCGACGAGCAGGACCCGGACCGCTTCGTCGACATCGTGGCCTCCCTGGAGCCGACCTTCGGCGCGATCAACCTCGAGGACATCAAGGCGCCGGAATGCTTCGCGATCGAGGCGGCGCTGCGGCGTCGCATGCGCATCCCGGTGTTCCACGACGACCAGCACGGCACCGCAATCGTCTGCGCCGCCGCGGTGACCAACGGGCTCACGCTGCAGGGCAAGACCCTGGCCGACGTGCGGCTGGTGACATCCGGAGCGGGTGCTGCAGCACTCGCCTGCGTCGATCTGCTGGTGGCGATGGGGCTGCGGCCGGAGAACGTGACGCTCACCGACGTCAAGGGCGTGGTCTATGCCGGGCGCGAGGCGGACATGGGCGCCAACATGGCCCGCTATGCGCATGCCACGGACGCGCGCACGCTGCCCGAGGTGCTTCCGGGTGCTGACGTGTTCCTGGGCCTGTCCGCGCCGCGCGTGCTGAAGCCGGACTGGCTGAGGACGATGGCAGACAAGCCGTTCATCCTGGCGCTGGCCAATCCGGAGCCGGAGATCGACCCGGCCCTGGCGCGTGCCGTGCGTCCGGACGCGATCATCGCCACCGGCCGCTCGGACTATCCGAACCAGGTCAACAACGTGCTGTGCTTCCCGTTCATCTTCCGCGGCGCGCTGGACGTGGGCGCGCGCGAGATCAACGAGGCGATGAAGGTCGCGGCCGCGGAGGCGATCGCCAAGCTCGCGCGCATCGAGGCGAGCGAGGTGGTGACCACCGCCTATGGCGGCGAGGCGCCGGTGTTCGGCCCGGACTACATCATCCCCAAGCCGTTCGATCCGCGGCTGATCCTGGTGGTGGCGCCGGCGGTGGCGAAGGCTGCGATGGAGAGCGGCGTCGCCGAGCGGCCGATCGCCGACTTCGATGCCTACCGCGAGGCTCTCGACGACGTCGTCTACCGGTCGGGTCAGGTCATGCGCCCGGTGTTCGAGGCCGCACGCCGGTCGCCGAGCCGGATCGCCTATGCCGAGGGCGAGGACGAGCGCACGCTGCGGGCCGCCCAGGCGGTGGTCGACGACCGCATCGCGCGGCCGGTGCTGCTCGGGCGCCGCCACGTCATCGAGGGCAAGCTGCGCAGCCTCGGCCTGCGCCTGGACCTGGATCACGAGGCGGAGGTGATCGACCCGGACACGTCGGAGCTGTTCGTGCCGCTGGTCGAGGACTACCAGAAGCTGGTCGGGCGGCGGGGCATGCCGCTGCAGGCGGCGGCGCGCGCGCTGCGACGCCGGCCCACGATCGCCGCCTCGATGCTGCTGCGGGCCGGGCTCGTGGATGCGGCCGTGGTCGGCGGGCTGAACTCGTGGTCGCAGCAGGTGCGCTACGTGCTGCCGGTGATCCCGCCGCGGGAGGCGGCAAACCGCGTCTATGCGCTGACCGCGCTGATCCAGGGCAACGGCGTGCTGTTCTTCTGCGACACCCACATGGTGCTCGATCCGACGCCCGAGCAGCTCTGCGAGATGACGCTGCTGGCCGCCGACGCGGTGCGGATGTTCGGCATCGTGCCCAGGGCGGCGCTGCTGTCGCACTCGAACTTCGGCTCCAGCGACAGCCCGTCGGCGCGCAAGATGCGCCAGGCGCTGGCGCTGATCCGCACCGCCGCCCCCGGGCTCGAGGTGGATGGCGAGATGCAGACCGACACCGCGCTGAGCGAGGCGCTGCGGAGCCGCACGGTGCCGGACAGCACCCTCACCGGATCGGCCAACCTGCTGATCATGCCGACACTCGATGCCGCCAACATCAGCTTCTCGCTGCTGAAGGCCGCCGCCGAGGGGCTGCAGGTCGGCCCGATCCTGCTCGGGGTGAGCCGGCCCGTGCATGTGCTGACCCAGAGCGTGACCGCGCGCGGCATCGCCAACCTGTCGGCGCTGATCAGCGCGCAGATGGCGCGGCTGGAGGCGGCCTCGTGAGCCGCATCCTCGTCACCGGGTTCGAGCCGTTCGGCGGCGAGGCGGTCAATCCGTCGCAGCTCGCGGTGACGGCCCTGGAGGGCATGGCGCTGCCGGGCATCACGCTGCGGACGATGCTGCTGCCGACCCGCTTCGGCGAGTCGCTGGCGCGGGTCGCCTCGATGCTGGAGGACTGGCCGGCCGACCTCGTGCTGTCGGTGGGGCAGGCGGGCGGCCGGGCGGGGCTGACCGTGGAGCGGGTTGCGATCAACCTCGACGATGCGCGCATCCCCGACAATGCCGGGCGGCAGCCGGTGGACGAGCCGGTGGCCGCCGGAGCGCCTGCCGCCTATTTCAGCACCCTGCCGGTCAAGGCGATGGTGGCGGCGATCCGGGCGGCGGGGATCGAGGCCGCGGTGTCGCACAGTGCCGGCACCTTCGTGTGCAACCACGTGTTCTTCGGCCTGCGCCACCTGGCGGAAACGCGCCGGCCTGGCCTGCGCAGCGGCTTCGTGCACATCCCGTGGCTGCCGGAGCAGGCCGCCCGCCACGGCGGCCCGTCGCTCGACACCGACAGCGTCGCCCGCGCCCTCGCCGCCGCCCTGCAGGCGATCCACACCGGCGCCCCGGACCCGCACGTCCCCGAAGGAACCCTGTCCTGAACAATCGGATGTCCAGAAGGCCCCGCCTTCTGGCGGGTGCAGGGCAGCGCCCTGCCTGCAGCGCGCTCGCATGAACCGCTTCATCGCCGCCCACACCACGATCACCACCGCTCCGCTGGTCCCGGAGATCTCGCTGCATCTGGCGACCGAGATCACCCCGATCTGGCAGGCCTCCGAGGCATGGCTGGCGAAAAGCGGTATCGAGCCGCCGTTCTGGGCGTTCGCCTGGCCGGGCGGGCGGGCGCTGGCGCGGCATGTGCTGGACCATCCGGAGACGGTCGCCGGCCGGCGGGTGCTGGATTTCGCGGCCGGCGGCGGCATCGCCGCGATCGCCTGCGCGATGGCGGGTGCGGCCTCGGTGGAGGCGGCCGAGATCGATCCGCTGGCGATCGCGGCGATCGAGGCCAACGCCTCGCTCAACCGCGTTTCGGTGACGACGCTGGCGCAGGACCTGGTCGGATCCACCGGGCGCTGGGACCTGATCCTGTGCGGCGACGTCTGCTACGAGGCGCCGATGACCCGGCATATCCTGCCGTGGCTGCGGCAACTGGCGACGCGGTCAGAGGTGTGGGTGGCCGATCCGGGGCGGGCCTATCTGCCGGCCACCGGGCTGGTCCTGCTCGGGAGCTACGACGTGCCGACCTCGCTGGAGCTCGAGGACCGCACGCTGCGGCCGACGCATCTCTACCGGATGCTGGGCTGCGACGCGTGACATCGCGTCCATCGTTTCGATTGGCGCTTGAATAACCGGAATTCCGCCTGATTCTAGGATCATCCCTCGGGCTGGGAACAATGAGCGCCACCCGAACCGGGTGAGAATTGCCCGTCAGACAGAAAGAGAATTGTGATGATCAAGAAGTCGATTGCCTTGCCGATCGCCCTGGCGGTGTCGCTGGGTAGCGTGTTGCCGGTGGCGCCGGCGTCGGCCGAGCCGGGCGGCTGCCTGAAGTACGGCGCAGCCGGCGCGGTCGGCGGTCATCTGGCGCATCACGGCGTGCTCGGTGCCGCGGGCGGCTGCGCCACCGGCATGTACATGCGTCACCGCTATCGCAAGCAGCAGCGCGCGGCGGCTGCGGCCTATCGCAACGGCGACGTGCAGCCCGGTGCCGTCGGGCCGGACCAGGGCGCCGTCGCGCCACGCTGAACGGCTAACCGGACAGGCAGGCCGCCCTCGGGTGGCCTGTCCGGCCCGGACCGGCGCGCGGCTGCTTCACGTGAAGCAGTCACTCCTCGCCGGCCTGGCCGGGTCCGGCTTCGCTGCCGGCGATCGTGCCGCTCTTCCCGGGAAGCTTGACGTCGCCGCTGCCATGATGCGTCACGGTGGCACTGCCGACGACGGCATCCACCGCCAGACCGCCGGAGCCGAGGCGCAGCGCCGTCAGCGTGTCGATGCGGCCGCCGCGTATGGTGATGTCTCCCGACCGGCTGCCTTGCAGCCGCGCCGTCGCCGCGGTCAGGGAGCCGATCGTGATGTCGCCGCTGCCGGTGGTGCGCGCATCGAGGCGGCCCTCGATGCGATCGGCCGTGAAGTCGCCGCTGCCGTCGAGCACCAGGCGGCTGTCGCCGACCACCGCATGGCCCAAGGCGAGATCGCCGCTGCCCCGCACGGTGGCGGTCAGACGCGCGACCCGGCCGCCTGCGATGCGCAGGTCGCCCGATCCTTCCAGCATGGCGACGACCTCGCCCGCGACCGTGCCGACCACGACGTCGCCGCTGGCATCCTGGCGCGTCGTGAGCCCGCCCGTGGCATCGAACACCACCGAGCCGCTGCCCGATCCGTCGATCGTCACCGGACCGGTGAAACGGCCGCCACGGATGTCGAGCTCGTCGCTCTGTCTGATCCGCAGCGTCCTGTCGGGCGCCATCTGCAGGATGAAGTCGCCGCTCTCGTCCGCGTCGCAGGCGGCGCTCTGCCCGACCACGCCGTTGGTCAGCACCACCGACTGCAGCGCCGGCTCCTGGCCGCGCCGGACGGACACCAGGATGCGGTCGCCGAGGCCGGGCCTCGGCAGCAGGGTGACGGAGCCTGCGCAGGACAGGTCGATTGTCGGCGCGGCGGCCTGGAGGCTGCGCGTCGGGGCGTCCGGCGCCGGCTGTGCCAGGGGGCGCGACAGGGCATCGCCGGCGCCGGAGGGCGACAGACCGAGCAGCGGCAGCCCCTGCAGCAGCCGGTGCTGCGAGCGCTGGTCTGACGCGTCGCTGTCGATCACGATCCTGGCGTGGTGCCGGCCATGCTGCCGGTGATGGCTGCCGAACAGCAGCCACGGCACGGTGACCAGGGCGGCCAGCAGGACGAGCGCCCGCCGCCTGCGCATGCGGATATCGTCCTCCCGGACGAGGTTGTGAATCGGGAACAGCGCCACGACGTCAGGGGCCCATGCGGCGGAAGCCGCGATGCAGCTCGAAATCCGGCGAGGTCACGAACGCCTCGATGTTCTTCAGCCGCGGCTCCAGCATCGCGAACCGGTGCTGCAGCAGCGCCCAGCCCTGTCCGACCGGCATCGCCCTGGACGCGGCGGCCGGCTGGCCGGACCGCTTCCCGGCGGCGGACGGCGACCAGCCGGAGCGATCCGGCGGCAGCACGCGCCCGGGCTGGCGGCGACGCAGCAGCAGGGTCAGCGTCAGGTAGGCAAGGCCGGTCGGCAGGATCAGGAAGACCGCCGTGACCAGCCGGACCAGCGGCAGCGGCAGGTCGAGATCCTCGGCGATGCCGGCGCATACGCCGGCGATCATCGCCCCTTCGTCCTGGCGCCAGACGCGCCGGGGCAGGCCGGGTGCGAACGGATCGTTCATGGATCGGGCCTCCTCCCGGGGCGCTAGAGCGGCATCCGGCTGCGCCAGCCGGCGAGCTCGGTGTCGAGGATACGCTCGAGATTCTCGATCCGCTGCTCCATGCGGCGCGCCGTCTCGTTCATCTCGGCGATCGCGCGCTGCTCCTCGGCGCCCAGCCCCTGGGCGCCAAACGCTCGCATCCGCCGGTCATGCTTCAGCTTCACCACCCAGGCGACCAGGAGGAAGAAGCCGATGATGGCGATCAGGCTGGTGAGATCTTCCATGATGTGACTTCCGCCAAGAACCTCAGCGAGACCGATCGGGTCCATCCAAGGCTCCTCAGGACTGCGACTCGGGGCCGTCGATGGATCGCGCGTCACGCTTGCGCAGCTTGGCCTTCATCGCATCGAGCTCGCTCTCGACTGCGGTGTCGGCCTCAAGCCCGTCGATTTCCTGCTCCAGCGTGCGGCGGCCGAGATCGTAGGATTCCACCCGACCCTCCAGCGCGTCCAGATTGCGCTCGATCTGCTCGAAGCGGCCGAACGCGTCGGTGATGCGCCCGTCATGCAGCCGTTCGCGCAGCTTCACCCGCGACGCGGTGATGCTGGTGCGCGACAGCAGCGCCTGCTCGCGCGACTTGGCGTCGGCGAGCTTGGCCTGCAGCTTGGCGATGTCGTCGCTCTGCTGCGCCAGACCCGACATGATCTGCCTGAGCTGGTCCTGAAGCGCCTCGCGCGTCTTGGTCAGGTGCGTGCGGGCCTGCAAGGCGCCGCGCGCGAGATCCTCGCGGTCGCGGCTCAAGGCGAGCTCGGCCTTGCGCTCCCATTCCGCCTCGTCGCGGGTCAGGGTCGCGACCCGGCGCTCGATCTCCTTGCGCTCGGCGATGGTCTGCACGGCGGACGAGCGCACCTCGACCAGCGTGTCCTCCATCTCCTGGATGATGAGGCGGATGATCTTCTTCGGGTCTTCGGCGCCGGCGACGATGGCGTTGATGTTGGAGTTCACGATATCGGACAGGCGGGAGAAGATGCTCATGGCAGCCTCCGTCTCGGAAGGTCGGACGCAGGCTCGTCCTTGCCCATCATGACAGCAGCTTTCATGCCAGGCGCAACGTCGCGCAGTGATTCTCCGCAAGCCGTTGCCGATGCACGGTCTTTTCCGCACTTGCCTTCACCGGCCCTTGCCGGTGACACTCGGCGCTCCTGCCCGTCATGGCTCGGAGGACCAACCCTTGGCGCGTTCGGCCATGTCGCCCGCAGACACATCGACTCCGATCGGCGAGGCGCCCGCCTTCCAGGAGATGCTGGCGCATATCTCGCTGGCAGCACCGCTCAACCGACCGGTGCTGGTGATCGGCGAGCGCGGCACCGGCAAGGAGCTGGTCGCGAGCCGGCTCGCCTATCTGTCCCAGCGCTGGGACCGGCCGTTCATCAAGCTGAACTGCGCGGTGCTGGGCGACGCGCTGCTGGACAGCGAGCTGTTCGGCCACGAGGCCGGCGCCTTCACCGGCGCCACACGCCGCAGGCCTGGACGGTTCGAGCTCGCCGATGGCGGCACGCTGTTCCTGGACGAGATCGCCACCGCCTCGATGGCGGTGCAGGAGAAGCTGCTGCGGGTCATCGAGTACGGCACCTTCGAGCGCGTCGGCGGCAACGATCCGCAGCAGGTGGACGTCCGCGTGGTCGCCGCCACCCATGCCGACCTGCCGGCCCTGGTGCGGGAAGGCCGGTTCCGCGCCGACCTGCTGGACCGGCTGGCGTTCGACGTGGTGCCGGTGCCGCCGCTGCGCGCGCGGCCGGACGACATCCCGCTGCTCGCCGGTCATTTCGCGCTGCGCATGACGCGCGAGCTGGAGCGCGACCTGTTCGCGGGCTTCGCGCCGGAGGCGATGGCGACGCTGAAGGGACATGACTGGCCAGGCAACGTGCGCGAGCTGCGCAACGCGGTGGAGCGCAGCGTCTACCGGATGGACAACCCGCAGAAGCCGATGGCGCGGATCGTGCTCGATCCGTTCCCCAGGCAGGCGGCGGTGCAGCCCGCCGGGCCGGCGCCGACCATCGCGGTCGCGTCGGCCGGCTCGCAGGACGAGACGCATGGCCTGTCAGGCAGCTTCGTGTCGCGCACCCGGCAGTACGAGGCGCGGCTGCTGCGCGAGGCGATGGCGACGAGCCGCTACAACCAGCGGGCCGCCGCCCGCGCCCTCGGCCTCACCTACTACCAGCTCAGGCACCACCTGAAGGTGCACGGCCTGCTCGGGCGTCAGGCCGAGCCGGCCGACGCGCCGGAGGCCGTGGCAGGGGCGGCAGCCGCTACATGATCCCGGCGGACGCCAAAGCGAGCTTCGGGGTCTCGTTATAGTCCTGGGGGAACATCCGCTTCAGCGCCATGACCTTCGGCATGTCGTTGATGGCGATGTAGGGCGCGTCCGGATTATGGGCGAGGTAGTCCTGGTGATAGGCCTCGGCCGGATAGAAGCCGGGCAGCGGGTCGACGCGCGTGGCCACCTTCGCGCCGAAGGCATGCGCGGCGTCGAGCTGCGCGATGTAGGCGCGAGCGGCCTCGGCCTGGGCCGGCGTGGTCGTCCAGACCTCGGAGCGATACTGGCTGCCGCTGTCGGGTCCCTGGCCGTCGACCTGCGTCGGGTCGAGCGCCACGGAGAAGAAGATCTGCATCAGGTGGCCGAGCGAGACCTGGCTCGGGTCGTAGGTGATCTGCACCGACTCCGCATGGCCGGTGGCGCCGGTGCTGACGGTCTCGTACTGCGCGGTGCGGGCCTGGCCGCCGGCATAGCCGGCGACGGCCTTGCTGACGCCCTTCACGTGCTCGAACACGCCCTGGACGCCCCAGAAACAGCCGCCGGACACGGTGATCTGCTGCAGGCCGCTGGCGGACGGACCCTGCTGCGCCGGAGCCGGCACCAAATGCGGCGCCTCCTCCGCGCGGCCCGGACGCATCCCGGACAGGAGCAGCGAGGCCGGCAGGGCGATGGCGCCTGCGAGAAGCAGCAGGGATCTGGATGAGTGCGACATGGTCATGACGTCTTCCTACGAGGCCTGGGGTGCGGGCTGCACGCCCGGCGCCGGCTTGAAGCTGAGGGCCACGCCGTTCATGCAGTAGCGCAGCCCGGTCGGGCGCGGCCCGTCATCGAAGACGTGGCCCAGATGTCCGTGGCACTGCACGCAGTGGATCTCGGTGCGCTGCATGCCGAGCGAGCCGTCATGCCGCTCGGCGACACCGTCCGCGAGCGGCTGCCAGAAGGACGGCCAGCCGGTGCCGCTGTCGAACTTGGTGTCCGATGCGAACGCCAGATGGTCGCAGCCGGCGCAGGCGTAGCGGCCCTTGCTGTAGAAATGGTTGAGCGGGCTGCTGAACGGCATCTCGGTGCCTTCCTGGCGCAGCACGTCATACTGGGCGGGCGACAGGCGCCTGCGCCACTCGGCGTCGCTGTAGCGGATCGCGGCCGTCGGATCGGACGCCTCGCCGCTTTCCGCCGCCTGCGACGTGAAGCCGGTCAGGTGCCAGGCGGCGGCGCCGGTGACGAGCATGGCGGCACTGCCCAGAAGCTGCCTGCGGGTCCTGGTGGACGGCACGATGATGTCCTTCAAACGTTGATGGTGAGGATGGGGTCGGATGATGGTGGAATCCAGCCGCCGCGACATCCGCCGTGTGCATGATGACAAGTCGTCGCGTTGGCGTGCGCGGTTACCAGCCGGCTGCACTATTCCGCAGGCCGCCACATTTCGAGGAGCAGGCCACCATGCGGCATGGCGGACGATTCCGGTCTCGCGGCCGGTCCGGGCGCTGACGGGATGCCGGCGTGACGGACCGGATGGTGCGCGAGCTGCTGCAGCGGGCGCGCGCCAGTCTCGACGACGCACGGCTGCTGGCCGAGCATCGGCGGCCCAACGAGATCGTGCTGACCCGGCTGGCGCTGCATCAGGCGCTGCAGGCGATCAGCGTCGCGGAGGGTCTGGACGGCAGCGACGCGCTGCAGGTGCAGACGCTGCTGCGACGCGTGCCGGCCGACCATCCGCAGGCGGCCCTGGTGGTGCGGCTGGGATCGGAGGAGATGCCGACGATCGCCTCGGTCGCCGAGCTGGTCGAGGCGCTGGGCCGTCCGGCGGCCAGGCCGGCACGGCGGCCCGCGCCGGCGGCAGCGGTCACGACGCCGGGCGGACCGGAGCCCGATGCCGACGCGGACCATCCCTCCCCGGCACCCGGGCGGTCAGGCCTGACGGCGCTGTCGCTGTCGCCGGAGAGCCACGGGCGGGCCAGGCCGGCATCGAGCGTGCCGTCGGCGGCGTTCTGGACGCTGATGGACCGGTGGAAAATCGGCGATTTGGACGCGCTGGCGCTGATCGGCCACCCGGGCGGGCTGACCCGGAAAGGCACCCGGCCCCGCTTCCGGCTGCAGGGCGAGGAGGCGGTCCGCTATGGGGCGCTGCGGGCGCTCGACCTCGCCCTCGAGACGCTCGGGCTGGCGCCAGCGGACTGGCTCGCGACCGGCCGGCCGGATGCGCCCCTGCAGGGCGCCACGCCGCTGGCCCTGCTGACCCGCGACGGCGCGCAGGGCGCGCGCCAGCTGATCCGCATGCTGAACCGGCAGGGGCTGAGGACGGCGCTAGGCGGGTAGCTCCTTCAGCACGCGTGCGAACAGCGCCAGCATCCAGCCGACCGACTGCAGGAACAAGGCCGGGTCGTAGCGCGGGCCCTCGTCGCGCAGGAAGGCGTGGGCGGCGTTGACCTCGTGCCATTCGTAGCGGGCATCGACGGCTTCCAGCCGCTCGCGGATCGCCTGCCGGCCGGCGAACGGCACATGCGGGTCCTGCCGCCCGAACACGAACAGGGCCTCGGCCTTGAGCTCGTCCATGCGGGCCAGGCTGTCGTCGGCCCTGCCGGCGCCGAGCGAGCCCGCATGGATGTCGGTGGGATAGAAGCAGGCGGCGGCCGAGACGCCCGGCTCCAGCGCCGCGCGATAGGCCAGGTGGCCGCCCAGGCAGACGCCGAGCGTGCCGAGCCGGCCGCTGCAGGCCTCGTGCCCGCGCAGGAGGGCGAGGGCGGCGCGGGCATCGGCGTCGAAGGCGGCGACCGGCTTGGTGAACTTGAGCGCGTTGCCCCGCTCGGTGCCGGGCGCGTCGTAGCGCAGCACCGTGCCCGGCGGCTCGTACTCGTGATAGACTTCCGGCACCGCGACCAGGTAGCCCTGGCCGGCGAGCAGGGCCGCCAGCCGGCGGATCGGGTCGGTGACCTGGTAGATCTCCGAGAAGAACAGGATCCCCGGATGCCGGCCGGCGAGGGCGGGCCGGAACACGTGCAGCCGCATCGCGCCGGCAGCGTCCGGCACGGGGAGGTCCACGGTCTCGTCGCTGCGGATGATCATGATCGGGATCCTGGTCTGGACTGTCATGGTGGGTGCAGAGCGGCTGGTCCTGCAACCACCGGCTGACCGCGTTGAGCTTGCCTCGCTTCTCGGCCAGAATGGCCGCGTCGTGCCCGGCCGGCCTGTTCCCGGCGAAGCTGCAAAGGTCCGTCGTCGATGCATCCAGATTTCGACAGCCTTCTCGTGGACGCGAACGTGCTGGGCGAGGTTCGTGACAGCGGCAAGCCGGCGTCGTTCGTGCCGGGCTGGATCCCGACGGTGGCATATTTCGGGCTGGCTCCGCTGGTGGTGTTCTGCTTCCGTCACGAGAGCGGGCAGGAAGCGAGCTGGTATCTCGACCAGCAGCGCAACCGGGTCGGCGGTTCGGTGGGCGAGCTGTCGCCGCCGCTGCGGCGCGGGTTGATGGAGGCGGCGAGTCCGCTGTTCGACGGGCTGTGGGCCAAGATCATGCTGACGCCGGTGCCGCCTGCGCTGGACGAGCGCGAGGCCGGCTTCTTTCGGCTGCCGGAAGCCACGCGGGCGGAGATCCTGACCCTGGTGCTGGGCGGCTTCGAGGCCGGCACCCGCTTTGCGGCGGTGGACCGGCTCAACCCCGGCCAGCCGGACAGCCCGTTGCTCGACCTGGGCACGCGCCGGCTGGCGCTGCAGCGGTCGCATCTGCATGCGCTGTTCGATCCGAGCGGGCTGCAGGCGCAGCATGCGGCCCTGATCGAGACCGGCGCGATGCAGTTCCCGTCGCCGGTGGACGGCCGGCCGATGGCGGTGCGCCATGCGCTGATCCTGCACGGGGTGATCTATGCCTATCGCGCGGTGGACGAGGCCACCGGCACGGTGATGTTCCTGATCGCGGGCGAGATCTACTTCCGGCTGACCGCGCTGTTCATCCCCGAAGGCAGGGTCTGCGTCGCCTTCACGCCGGACGCGATCCAGGCGCAGATGCCGCAGATGTTCCGCGAGTTCATGGCGCGCGTGATGCAGCACGGCGACCTGTTGGCGCGCTATTTCGCGCGCGCGCAGACCACGCCGCTGCATGCCTGGCGCGGCGCCACGGCGATGCATATCGGCCACGTGCTGTGGAACGACATCTCCGGCATCGCCGACATCGTGCGCACGGTGCCGCAGGCGGCGCTGCCGCGCTTCGCGGTGTTCGACACGGCGCTGGAGCCGGAGATGTATGGCCCGCTGGACCGGATCTTCCCCGAGCTCGACGGTCTGGTGGAGCGTCATGCGGGCGGCTTCCAGCCGGCGATCGGCTCCTTCTACGAGCAGGGCCGGTGCCTGATCCGCTCCTCCTCGATGTTCGTGCCGAGAAGCGTGCGCGAGCGCATCCTGGCCACCGTGCGGCCGCTGGACCGCGCATCGCCCGCCTCGATCTGCGCGCTGGCGCGGGCGGACGGGGTGCCGGTGATCCTGTTCGGCATCCGGGTGGAGAACCGCACCATCGTGGAGCTGGAGCGCTTCTGCACGACGCTGGTGGGGCACCTGGCGGCGACGCTGGGGCAGGCGGTGCTGGTGGTGGACGGGCACAACAGCCGGATCGGCGAGCAGGACGCCTTCATCTGGAGCCATGGCGAGCATGGCGCCACCCGCCGGCCGATCGAGATCGAGCGCGAGCTGGTGGAGGCGATGGCCGAGCGGGCGCTGGGCACGGGAATCGAGATCGTCAGCACCATCGGCATGCCGATCACCGAGAGCCTGGCCTGCGGACGCGAGGCGCAGGCGCTGATCGCCATCTGGGGGGCCGGCCTCGCCAAGTACCGGTGGGTCTGCAACATCCCCGGACTGATCATCACCAACCACTGGAATCTCGGCAATCTGGGCGATCTCGGCCTGTATCACGATCCGGCCAGGATGGAGGCGCCGACGCCGGTTCGGCTGATCCCGGCCGACGCGGTGGAGGACCTGCCGGAGGCGCCGCTGGTGGTCCGGCTGGGCGAGGGCTTCATCCCGTCGATCTGCAACTTCCGCATCGACGAGGCCAAGGCGATGGCGGCGATCGACGCGATGCTCGACGAGGTCCTGCTCGTTCCGGCGTGACGCCGCCGGCAACTTCCCGTCGCGCCGATCCTTGGGTTCTGCGGACAGGAAGGAGACGAGCATGACGACGCTCTACTGGGGCCCGCATACCTGCGCGATCGGCATCCACGTGCTGCTTGAGGAGATCGGCGCGCCGTACGAGCTGGTGAAGCTGGACGTGTCGGGCGGCGAGACGCACAGGCCGCCCTTCAGCGAGCTCAACCCGAAGGAGAAGGTGCCGACGATCATCCGCGACGACGGCTCGGTGCTGACCGAATACGGCACGATCGCCCGCTGGCTCGCCTACGCCCATCCGGAGGCGGAACTGCTGCCGGATGACAAGGACACCGAGATCCAGGCCGACGGGATGATGAACTACGCGGTCGGCACCGTGCACGCGCTGGGCTTTGCCCGGATCTTCAAGCCGGCGCTGTTCGAGCCGAACGACCCGGTGCACGGCACGCTCGGGCTCGGTGCGGGCAATGTGAAGCGGCAGGGCCGGGAGATGGTCGAGACGGGCTTCTCGATCCTGGCAGCCGAGCTGGGCGAGCGGCCCTATGCCGGCGGCATGCGCTTCGGCATCGCCGATTCCGCGCTGTTCTATGCCGAGCGCTGGGCGTCGCAGGTCGGGATCGCGCTGCCGCCAGCGCTTGCCGCCCACCTGGCACGGGTGGAGGCTCGACCGGCGGTGACGCGCGTGCTCGAGATCTGGGGCGAGCCGGCCGGCTGAGGCCGGCACCGTCTCCCTGCCGGCCCGTCCGGCTCAGCGTCCGATACGGCGCAGCGTCTCGCCGGCGAGGAGCTTGTGCTCGATCGCTTCGAGCGAGACCCCCCTGGTTTCCGGCACCAGGACCAGGATGAACAGGATGAAGCCGGCGTTCAGGATCGCGAACAGCCAGAAGGTGTCGGCCTGACCCAGGGTGGCGAGCAGGGTCAGGAAGGTGTTGCCGACCAGCCAGTTCGCCGCCCAGTTGGTGAAGGTGGACACCGACACGCCGAAGTCGCGGCCCTGCAGCGGCTGGATCTCCGAGCACAGGGTCCAGATCAGCGGGCCGGGGGCGGCGGCGAAGCCGATGATGAACACCAGCACCATCGCCACCAGCAGGTAGCGCGACGCGTCGCTGTGCACGCCGAGGCTGAGCAGGATGCCGACGGCTGCCATGCCGGTCGCCATGATGACGAAGCAGACGATCAGCATCGGCCGGCGGCCCCAGCGATCCGCGAAGCCGATCGCCAGCAGGGTGGCGAACACGTTGGTCAGCCCGACCACGGCGGTGGCCCAGCTCGACGCGCCGGCGCCGAAGCCGGCCAGGGCGAAGATCCTGGGCGCGTAGTACATGATCACGTTGATGCCGGTCAGCTGCTGCACGACCTGCAGGCCGATGCCGAGATAGACCGAGCGGCGGAAGTTCGGGTTGCGGCGGAACATGGTCGAGCCGACCTGGCGCACCTTGAGCTGCTGGTTGATCTCGGCCACCTCGCGCTCGACCTCGGCCCGGCTGGTCCGCAGCGTGTTCAGCACGGCGCGCGCGTCCTCGGTGCGGCCGCGCAGCAGGAACCAGCGCGGGCTTTCCGGCAGGAACAGCACCGCCAGCAGGAACACCAGGCCCGGCACCGCGATGATGCCCAGCATCAGGCGCCAGTTGCCGCTCGCCGTCAGCAGGCTGTCGGACACGAAGGCGGCGAAGATGCCGATCGTCACCATCAGCTGGTAGAGCGAGACCATGGCGCCGCGCCAGTGCGACGGGGCCACCTCGGAGATGTAGAGCGGGCCGGTGAAGGCGACGAGGCCGATCGCCAGCCCCAGCACGACGCGCCCGATCATCAGCATCGGGACCGAGGCGGCGAACGCGCACAGCAGGGCGCCGGCGACGAACAGCACCGCACCCGCCAGCAGCGACTTCCTGCGGCCGAGCCCGTAGGACACTGCGCCCGCCCCCGCCGCCCCCGCGGCAGCCCCGATCATCATCACGCTGACGATCCATTCCTGCGTCCGGGTGGCGACGTTGAACGCCTTGCCGATGAAGCCGAGCGCTCCCGAGATCACGCCGATATCCAGGCCGAACATCAGCCCGGCCAGGCTCGCCAGCACGCAGACGATGAAGGTGCGCGGCGGCAGCGACGCAGACTCGCCGGCCGGCATGCCGGACACCCGGCCGATGGCGGTGGACATGACAGGCTCGCTCCCGGATCGGCTGCTCTGCGGATGCAACACATCAGGAGGGTTCCGGCTCCCCGTCCTGGCGAGGCGGCGCGCCCTGCGCGTCATGGACAGCCGGGACCGGCTGCTGTCTCGTGCCATGCTCCCCGTCGCAGGACCGCTCCATGGCGCCGCAGCATCCGCTTTTCCTGGCCTATGTCCTGTCCGGGCTGGTGGTCGGCATCCTGGTCGGATTGACGGGAGTGGGCGGCGGATCGCTGATGACGCCGCTGCTGGTGCTGCTGTTCGGCTTCCATCCGGCGACCGCGATCGGCACCGACCTGCTCTACGCCGCCACCACCAAGACCGCCGGCACGCTGGTGCACGGCCTTGTCGGCACGGTGGAATGGCGGATCGTCGGGCTGCTGGCGGCAGGCAGCCTGCCGGGAACGCTGGGGACGCTCTGGGCGCTGTCGCGGCTCGGACCGCTGTCGGCGGCCAGCGGGCACCTGCTGTCGCTGGCGCTCGGGGTGGCGCTGCTGCTGACCGCGGCGAGCCTGATGCTGCGCGGCATCATCATGCGCCACGCGCGGCGGCTGAACCTGAATCCAGGCAGCCGGCGGGCGGCCATCCTCACGGTGGTGCTCGGCGTCTATCTCGGGGTGTTCGTGACGATCTCGTCGGTCGGTGCCGGCGCGATCGGGGTGACGGCCCTGATCCTGCTCTACCCGACACTGCCGACGTCGCGCGTGGTCGGATCCGACGTCGCCCATGCCGTGCCGCTGACGCTGGTGGCAGGCATCGGCCACTGGCTGGTCGGCTCGGTCGACTGGCACCTGTTCTGGTCGCTGGTGCTGGGCTCGATCCCGGGCGTCGTGGCCGGCAGCCTGCTCAGCAGCCGCGTTCCCGAACGGCTGCTCAGGCAGGCCATGGCCGTGATCCTGGTCGTGGTCGGGATCAGGCTGCTCGGCTGACCGGGATCGTGCGGCCGGGCACCCGCCGGCAGCCTGACCGGAGGCGCTCGCCCCCGGCCGGGACGGCCTGCTCAGCCGGGCTGGTCGCTGCCGCTGCCGCCGTCGCTGCCGCCGCTGTCGTCACCCGAACCGCTGTCGCCGCTGGCATCGTTGCCGCCGGCGCCGCTGCTGTTATCCGCCTGGCCGCCGTCCGGGGAGACGGCCACGAACGCCATCTGGCCGTTATGCAGGATGCGCAGCGCCACGTTGCCCTTCGCCAGGGCCGCATGCACCGCATCAGCCGCGTCCCTGGGGTTGGCCACCAGCCGGTTGCCGACGGCGACGATGATGTCGCCGGCATGGATGCCGGCGGCGTCCGCAGGCGAGCCGGAGCGGACCGAGCGGACGACGGCGCCATGGACGCTGCCGTCGACGCCGAGCTGCTGGCGCAGGTCGGGGGTCAGTGCGGCCAGCGACACGCCGATCGAGCCGTTGTTGCCCGCACCGCCGTCCTGGCCGCCGCTGCCGCCGCCGGTGCCGTTATGGCCTGCGAGGTTGGCGACAGTCGCGTCGGCGGTCTGCGAGGCGCCGTTGCGCAGGTAGGTGAGCGTCACCCGGCCGTTGGGCGTGACGTCGGCGACCTTGATCGCCAGATCCTTCGGATTGGCGATCTTCTGGCCGTTCAACGCCGTGATGACGTCGCCGGGCTTGATGCCGGCCTTCTCCGCCGGACTGTCGGACTGCACGCTGGCGACCAGGGCGCCGGTGGCCGGGCCCGACGCGGGAACCGGCAGGCTGAGCGCCTTGGCCATGCCGGGGGTGATCTCCTGCGCGGTGACGCCCAGGTAGCCGCGCACCACGTGGCCGGTCTTCTCCAGCTGCGCCACCACGTTCTTGACCACGTCCGAGGGGATCGCGAAGCCGATGCCGATGCTGCCGCCCGACGGCGACAGGATGGCGGTGTTCACGCCCACGACCTTGCCGTCCTGGGTGAACAGGGGTCCGCCGGAGTTGCCGCGGTTGATTGCGGCATCCACCTGGATGAAGCTGTCATAGGGGCCGTCGCCGATGTCGCGGCCGCGCGCCGACACGATGCCGGCGGTGACCGAGCCGCCGAGGCCGTACGGGTTGCCGACCGCGATCACCCACTGGCCGGGCTCGACGTCGTTGCTCTCGCCGAGCTGGATGAAGGACAGCTTGGCCGAGGGCTTCACCTTGAGCAGAGCGAGGTCGGTGCCGGAATCGCGGCCGATCACCTTGGCCTTCAGGGTGGTGCCGTCATCCAGCGTGACGCTGACGGCGGTGGCGTTCTTCACCACGTGGTTGTTGGTGACGATGAAGCCGTCGGCGGAGATGATGAAGCCCGAGCCGCGTGCCTCGACCGTCCGCGACGCGTGGTTCTGCGGCGTCATCTGGAACGGGAACGGGAACGGGAACGGCATCTGCTGGCCGCCCTGGCTGCCGCCGCCCCCCTGGCTGCCGCCACTCCCCTGGCTGCCGTCGCTGTCGTCGTCCGAGCCGTCATCCTTGATGATCGAGGTGATGGAGACGACCGCCGGCTTCACCTGCTTGATCAGGCCGACGAAGTCCGGAAGCTTCACGGTCATGCCGCTGGGCTGGATGGCGGTCTGGGCGCGGGCGGGCGAGGGATGCGAGGCGACGCCGCCGAGCATGGTGCCGGCCACCAGCACGGCCAGGAAGGAGCGGACCGCCCGGCGAGGGGCGGTGTGCTGCGGATGGATCTGCGAGGCGTCAGACATGGTGTTCCTGTTGCTTGGGTCCGGCTGGCTTGGCTTAGGCGGAACCGATCATCTGGTAGTGCGGCAGACCATGCGTCGCCTCGCCACACATCACTCCTACGTGGCGATGAAACATGCGTTAGCCACGCAGGCTCGCGAAGAACGCGCGCAGCAGGGCTGCGCACTCGCGCTCGTCGATGCCGCCGACCACATCGGGCCGGTGCAGGCAGCCCGGCTGCCCGTAGAGGCGCGGGCCGTGCTCGATGCCGCCGCCCTTGGGATCGTAGGCGCCGAACAGCACCCGGGCGATGCGGAAATGCGACGCGGCGGCGGCGCACATCGGGCAGGGCTCGAGCGTCGCCACCAGGCTGCAGCCTTGCAGCCGGCTGCGTCCGAGCCGGGCGGCCGCCGCGCGCAGGGCCAGCAGCTCGGCATGGGCGGAAGCGTCGCGGGAGGCCTCGACCTGGTTGCCGGCGCGGGCGAGCACGGCGCCGTCCGGGCCCAGCACCAGGGCGCCGACCGGCACCTCGCCGCGGCGCGCGGCGGCGCGCGCCTCCTCCAGGGCGGCCTGCATCGGCGTCATCGGTCCTCCGGAATTCCCCGCGCGACGATATTGCTCTAACCAGGGCGCATGAAGCGCATCCGTCCGATCATCGGCGTCACCCTGGACAGCGAGCAGGGCGGCACCAGGGAGGCTCCGTCCTATTCCGCCTATCCCTGGTACGCGCTGCGCAAGAACTACATGAGCAGCCTGGTCCAGGCCGGCGGGCTGCCGGTGGCGCTGCCGCATCATGCCGAGATCGCCGAGGACATGCTCGACGCGATCGATGCGCTGGTCGTCACCGGGGGCGCCTTCGACGTCGATCCCAGGCTCTACGGCATCGACGAGCAGCACGAGACGGTGGTGCTCAAGCAGAGCCGCACCCGCGCCGAGATGGTGCTGCTGCGCGGCGCCCTGGAGCGCGACATGCCGATCCTCGGCATCTGCGGCGGACAGCAGCTGCTGGCGGTGGCACTGGGCGGCACGCTGATCCAGCACATCCCGGACAGCATCGAGGGCGCGCTGGCGCACGAGCAGCCCAATCCCCGCCACGAGCCCGGCCATCCGGTGCGCATCGAGCCGAACACGCTGCTGGCGCGGATCGTCGGCACCGGGGGCATGCAGGTGAACTCGGCGCACCACCAGGCGGTGCGCGATCCGGGGCGCGGACGGGTGAACGCACTGGCCGCGGACGGGGTGATCGAGGGCATCGAGCATCCCGACAGGCGGTTCTGCCTGGGGCTGCAGTGGCATCCGGAGTTCGGCATCGATGCGGGCGACCGCCGGGTGCTCGAGGCGCTGGTCTCGGCGGCGTCGGGTTGAGCGCCGACGACGCCTTCCCGCCCGAGGCCGGCGCCGATGCGGGTGCCGGGCGCGGCGAGCGGATCGCCAAGTGGCTGGCACGCGCCGGGGTCGCCAGCCGGCGCGATGCCGAGAAGCTGCTGACCGAGGGCCGGGTCCGGCTGAACAACGCCGTCGTCACGCATCCGGCGACCTTCGTGCAGCCGGGCGACGTGGTGCAGCTCAACAAGACGGTGGTCGACCAGCCCGACCGCACCCGGCTGTGGCGCTATCACAAGCCGGACGGGCTGGTGACGACGCACAAGGACCCCGAGGGCCGGCCGACGGTGTTCGCGGCCCTGCCGCCCGGGCTGCCGCGGGTGGTGTCGGTCGGCCGGCTCGACCTCAACAGCGAGGGGCTGCTGCTGCTGACCAACGACGGCGCCCTGGCGCGCCAGCTCGAGCTGCCGTCGAACGGCTGGATCCGGCGCTACCGGGTGCGGGTGTTCGGCTCGGTGGACGAGCGCCAGCTGGCCGATCTGGCCCGGGGCCCGGTGGTGGACGGGGTGCAGTACGGGCCGATCGAGGCCGGACTCGACAGCCGCAAGGGCGACAATGCCTGGATCACCGTGGCGCTGCGCGAGGGCCGCAACCGGGAGATCCGGCGGGTGATGATCGGCCTGGGCTTCCATGTCAGCCGCCTGATCCGCACCTCCTACGGCCCGTTCCAGCTCAGCACCCTCGGCCGCTCCGAGCTCGAGGAAGTCACCGGCAAGGTCCTGCGCGAGCAGCTCCCGAAGACATGAATTGGGTTTCAAAAGGGCTGCGCCCTTTTGCGGGAGCGCAGAGGGCGGAGCCCTTTGCGTGCGCATAATCGCCGGCACCCTGCGCGGCCGGTCCCTCGCCTCCGCCTCCGCCGCCACCCGCCCGACCGCCGACCGCGTGCGCCAGGCCCTGTTCGACATGCTCCGCCACGCCGACTGGGCCGGTGAGGCGCTCGACGGCCCGGTGCTGGACGCCTTTGCCGGCACCGGCGCGCTCGGCCTGGAAGCCCTGTCGCGCGGCGCCGCGCGCGCCGTGTTCCTGGACTCCGACCGCGCCGCGCTGGCCTGCGTGGCCGCCAACATCGCCGCCTGCCGGATGGAGGCGTCGTCGCTGGCGATCGGCTGCGACGCGCTCCGGCCGCCCGCCGCGCGTTCGGGTTGGGGCGCCGCCGGCCTGGTGTTCCTGGACCCGCCCTACGGACAGTCGCTGGTGGCGCCCGCACTCGCGGCGCTGCGGCGGGCCGGCTGGGCTGCCGCCGATGCGCTGGTGGTGGCCGAGATCGCCGCCGAGGAGCCGGCACCCACCGACCGAACGCTGCTGGCCGAGCGTCGGCACGGGGCGGCGCGGCTGTGTATCTGGCGTGAGTGATCCGCGTCATCCGGTGACGCCGGACGGGCGGTATTTCGTGGTGCGCGGGCGGCTGTGGCGCTGCGCCGATCCCGCGCTGGAGGCGCCGGCGCGGGCGGAGCTGACGCGGGCGCTGATGGCGGCGCGGCGGGCCAAGCAGGTCGCGATGCGGGCCGGCGACGAGGCGGCGCGGGAGGCGGCGCGGCTGCGGGTCGATGCGGCGAAGCGCGCGCTGGGCGAGCGCGGCCCGGTGTGGTGGACCGACGGCGCCCCGGACCAGAACCGCCGCATGGCGCGCAACACGCTGTATGCCGCGTGGTTCGAGGCCCTGCCGGAGCCGACCTGACCCCGCCTGGCGTTGCGGTTCGGCGTCGGGCGCCAATCTCAGCCTCATGCTGGTCCTGGGCGTCTGCCTGCTCTGCTTCGTGCTGGTCTACCTGCTGCCGCTCGGCGTGGCGGCCGCGCTGTATCGGTGGCGGGGGAGCGGCGCCGGCTGGCGGACGGCGGACCGGTCCAGCATCGGTCACCTGCCGCCGGCCCGCGTCCCGGAGGCCGTGGTGCGGGTGTTCGCGGCACAGACGGTGCGCTGGCGGGGGATCTTCGCCACCCATTGCTGGATCGTGTTCAAGCAGGCGGGGGCCGGGCGCTACACGCGCTACGACTACACCGCCTGGGGCGCGCCGATCCGGCTGAACGGCTTCGAGCCGGACGGGCGCTGGTTCGGTCATGTGCCCGAGATCGTGGTGGCGGCCGATGGCGCTGCCGCGGAGGCGCTGATTCCGCGCATGCAGGCGGCGATCGCCGGCTACGCGTTCGGCAACCCGGGCGACTATCGCGCCTGGCCCGGTCCGAACTCGAACACCTTCGTCGCCGCGGTGCTGGACGCGGTGCCGGAGATCGGCGCGTCGCTGCCGCCGACGGCGATCGGCCGGGACTATCCCTATGACGGGCGCTGGCTGCGGCGGACCGCGTCCGGCTGCGGGTTCAGGCTCAGCCTCGGCGGCTATGCCGGGCTGACGCTGGCCTGGATCGAGGGGATCGAGCTCAACCTGCTGGGGGCGGTGGCGGGGATCGACATCCGCCGTCCGGCGATCAAGCTGCCCGGGCTGGGCCGGCTCGGCCTGCCCGTGTCCGGCCGGAGCCGGCGCGCGACGTCGCAAGGCCTTACCAAGCCGGAACACCATGCTAGTTTCCGGCAAGGCAGCATGGGAGATGGGCCGTGATCGACGACGCCAAGACGTTCCTGCGTCACTGGGTGGCCGGGCATATCAAGGATGAGCCCTATGTCGGCAGCAGCGAGCCGGACGATCGGCCGGTGCGCTATGCCAGCGCCTGCCTGAGCGATGCCGAGACGGCGGGACTGACGGCCGACCAGCTCGGCGGCGCCGCGTCCGACCTGCACGGAGCGCCCAGCCTGGAGGCGTTCATGACGATCGAGATCGACATCTCCGCGCAGAAGCACCATCACGAGCTGATCGGGCGCGCCACCTAGCGGCAGCCTGCCCGTGCGGCTGCGGGGCGATCATCGGCCCGATCGGCCACAGGCGACACTGCCCTGGCCGCCTGGTGCCCGCCGCCGGACTCGAACCGGCACGCCCTTCGGACTGCGGATTTTAAGTCCGCTGCGTCTACCATTCCGCCAGGCGGGCATGTGCGGCCTGATCCGACGCTAACCGGATCCGGCAGCCAGGCAAGACCCCATCAGCCGGTGCGCAGCAAGGCCGGGCCGTGCCGCTTGAGCCAGGCCTCGGCGTGCGCGCGATGCGGCGTCAGCTGGTCGACCAGCAGCCAGAAGCCGGCGCCGTGGTCGAGGTGGCACAGATGCGCCAGCTCGTGCGCCACCACGTAGTGCTGGATCTCCGGCGGCGCCATCACCAGCCGCCAGCTGAACATCACCACCCGCTCCGAGGAGCAGCTGCCCCAGCGGGTCGAGGTGTCCTTGATGACCAGGCGGGACGGCATCAGGTCGCGGCCGGCGGCGTCGGCCGCGATCCGCGTCACCAGGGCCGCCAGGCGCGCCCGCGCCTCGGTCCGCAGGAAATCCGCGACGCGCCGGGCGAGGAACGCACGCTCGCCGCTGACGCAGATCTCGTCCGCGTCGATCCACACGCCGCGCCGCGCGTCCGGCACGTGCCGGATCACGTGCGGCCGGCCGGCGAACAGCACGGTGGCGTTCTCGTCGAACGACACCACGCAGGGCAGGGCCGCCAGCCGTCCGACGACCCAGCTGGCATGGGTCTGCAGCAGCGCCAGCCCGGCCTCGCGTGCCGCCCGCAGCGGCAGCGTCACCACCACCGTGCCGGCGCGCGGATCGATCCGCAGCGAGATGCGACGCGCGCGACGGCACCGTCGCCAGCGCACCGGGGTCTCGCCCGCAGACAGACGCAGGAGTTCCGGCTGGGCCGGCAGCGAGCCGACGGTGCGGTCCTGGCCGCGCGGGCCCCGGGATGGCAGACGGGGCGAGGCGCTGGTCATCGCCCGCCCGTTTCCGGGTCCGCGACGCCGCCGGCGGGAAGCCGGCGAACGACCGGCCCGACCGGACGGCTGACGCGCGGAACCCGGCCCGGCCAGGTCACGACGTGATGCTCGAGCGGACCGGCCTGGCGCTCGCTGATCGCCCGGCCGCGCACCGAGATGCCGGCCTCGTGCACGCTGTCGGGCCGGCCGGACATCAGCGGGTGCCACCAGGCCAAGCCCCGACCCTCGGCGATCCGGCGATAGCCGCAGGACGGCGGCAGCCAGTCGATCTGCGCCAGCGCCGCCGGTGTCAGCTGCACGCAGTCCGGGATGCGCCTGCGGCGTCTGGGGTAGTCGGAGCAGGCGCTGCTGTCGATGTCGAGCAGGCGGCAGGCGACGTTGGTGTAGTGAATCTCGTCGGTGTCCTCGTCGCGCAGCTTGTGCAGGCAGCAGCGGCCGCAGCCGTCGCAGAGCGACTCCCACTCCGCGCCCGTCATCTCGTCGAGGGTCTTGGTCTTCCAGAACGGTGCGGGCGCCGGCATGCCGTCAGCTTACGTGTTCCTGCCAGGATAAGGAAGAAGTGCCGCCGTCGCGGTCGGTCAGGAGGACAGCCTCAGCGCGGCGACATCGAGCAGGGCGGCGAGCAGGACGCCCAGCAGGATCGCAGGCCCGAGCTGCGGCAGCCATACCAGGCGCAGGATCGCCGCCCACCCGGCACCGAGCCCGGTTGCGGCGCGACGCTGACCGGGCGGCATCCGGGCTAGGGCGTTCAGAACCGGCAGCAGCAGCAGCGGCAGCACGCCCAGCACCAGATGCGGCGGCGGCCAGAGCGACATCCCCGGCAGCCCGAGCCCGAGCCTGCGAATGACGCCATGCCGCAGGTCCGGCCACGCGGCGAGGCAGGCGGCCGGGATCAGCAGGGCCAGCAGCACATGCCGGGCTCCCGTCAGCCAGGCGCGCGGCAGCCCGGCGAGCAGCCCGGCGAGCGCGACCCCGGCCACGCACGAGCCCAGCATCGAGGTCGCGGCGGCAGAGGCAAGCTGCGGCCACAGCGTCATGAGCCGGGCCGGCGCCGGGTCAGTCGCCGAGCCAGGCATCGAAGCGCGCCTTGATCGCTTCCAGATGCGCCACCCAGAACGCCTCGTCCTGGCGCAGGGCGTCACGACGATGCTGCGGCGCGGCAGGACCGTCTGCGGGCGGCGCCTGGTCGGGCGACGCCGTGCCCTGCACCACGCCGGCGCCGGAATACAGGCCGGTGAAGGCGGCCTGGCGTACGGGATCGTCCATGAAATCGAGGAGCTGCCGGACATGCGCCGAACGGTCGGCCGCTTCCTGGCCGCCAGAGCCGCTGCCGCCCGGATCGCCGATCGGCTGCGGTCGTCCCGGCACCGCCCAGCTCAGCATCATGCTGAGGCTCTGCCGCCACTGGATGCCGAAGTCGCGATGACCGATCAGGTCGGCTGAGGCGACCTCGCCGTCCGGCGCGCTGGTCATCAGCACGGCGCCGGATCCGATCGCATGCGCCGCCTGTGCCGGCATGTCCCACCAGACGATGTAGGGCTTGAGCTGGTCCAGCTTGCGGAAGGCACGGTCCAGCCCGTCCGGCGTCCCGAGGGTCCGGTAGATGTCGTTCGGCGCGACGCCGTCGGCAAGCAGCGCGATCTCCAGCGTGCCGCGCGGATCGCGCGCGAGCCCGCGCTTGCCGGGCCGGCGGGCGACATCCCAGAAGTCCGACCAGGTGGGCGCCGTATCGATCCGGCTCTCGTCCCAGGCCAGCACGAGAGTCGTCCGCAGCGCCTCGTGCCCGCACCGGCTGGCCGCGTCGGGATCCTCCGGCCGGCTTGCCCCCGCCGCCGCGGCCATGTCCAGCGGCAGCAGCAGCCCCTGCCGACAGGCGATGCGGACGGAGATGTCGTCCATGAGGATCAGGTCGCGATCGCCAGGATCGACACCCGCGCGGGCACGGCTCTGCAGCATCGCCAGCGTCCCGTCCCAGCTTCCGGCATGGATGGCGATCCGCGTCGCGGCGGTGAACGGGCCGAAGAACAGCTTCTGCTGCGCCTCCTGCAGCGCGCCTCCCAGCGTGACGACCACGATCGGGCGGCCTGGCGGGTCCTTCGGATGCTCGACCGCGCCGCGGGACGGGACCGCGGCCGCCGATGCCAGCCAGAACCCGCCGCAGAGCAGGCTCCGCGCCGTCCACGCGCCCGGGACCGCTCGGGACCGCGCCGTGAGCGGGCGTGACGGACGGACGGCGGCATCTCGGCGCATCGTCATGACGACAAGGCCGGCGCCACCTTCTGGAAAGGCGATGTCACGCTGGGATCTGTCTCGGCACGGGCTCGGTGATGACGACCGGCTTATCGGTGGATGAGTGTCCCCGGCAAGGGCGCCGGGACGAGAGCCATACAACCTAGAGCAAGAAGCCTCGGGCTGGAACAGCCGCCTGGACGACGTCTTGCACGCTGCATCAGTCGGGCTAGTCCGCAGGCACTCCGAACACGCGCGCCTGATGCGGCTGCCAGGCCAGCAGCGCCGGCCGGTCCGGTCGCAGCTCGCTGGCCAGGGCCGCCGGCGGCCGGCGCACCAGCAGCTCGCTGCCGTCGGGGAGGCGGAAACGCAGGCGCAGGTGGTCGCCGAGATGAACCGCCTCGGCCAGGACGGCCGGCAGGGCGTTCGTGCCCGCCTCGAGGCCGGGCCGGCTGACGAAGGCGGTGGCGATGCGGTCGGGCCGGATGCAGAGGATGCAGGGATCGCCCTCCTGCAGCCCGTCGCCGGGTTCGGCCTCCATCTCGTGTCCGCAGCTCAGGCGCACGGTGGCGATCTCGTCGTCGAGGCGGACGATGCGGCCGGTCAGCTGGTTGGCATCGCCCAGCCGGTGCGCGACCGTCGGGTCGGCCGGACGATCGAGCAGCGTCGGCACCGTGGCCACCTGGTGCAGCCGGCCGCCCTCCAGCACGCCGACCTCGTCGCCCAGCAGCATGGCCTCGTCGCGGTCGCTGGTGGTCAGCAGCACCGTCAGGCCGCGCGCCCGCACCAGCCGGCGCAACAGGCGCTGCAGCGCCTGGCGCGGCGACGGCTCCAGGCCCGCGAACGGATCGTCCAGCAGCATCACCGGCGGACCCAGCGCCAGCGTGCGGGCGATGACGGCGCGGATGCGGGCCGCCTCGTCCAGGCCGGCGGGCCGACGCCCGGCCAGCGCCTCGAGCCCGAGCAGCGCCACGGTCTCGTCGACACGGCGATCCCGTTCGCCGGAGGGCATCGCGTTCACCCGCAGCGGGAAGGCGATGTTGCCTCGCACGCTGAGGTGCGGGAACAGGGGATCGCGCGCGGAAACGATGCCGAACCGCCGCGCGGCGGCAGACGACGCGCCGATGGGGACGCCGTCGAGCAGGATCCGCCCGGAGGTGGTCCCGTCATGTCCGGCGATAACGTCGAGCAGCAGGCCGCCGCCGGACTGCCGATCGCCGAGCAGCGCCAGGCAGCGTCCGGCCGGCAGCTGGAACGAGATCTCGCGCAGCAGCCCGCCGACCCGTCCGGGCTGCAGGGCGCTGATCGTCTCGATCGTCAGTCGCGGTCGCGTGCTGTTCGCCATCCGGTTCGTTCGCCCCATGCAACTTGATCGGCAAGACCACGTTCGTCAGGCCTGTCAGACGAGGATGCGGTCATGGGTTTCACCAGGAAGGTCACGGACAAGGTGAAGGATGTCGCCGATGATACCCAAGACCAGATCCAGACCCTGCGGGCCCAGGTCGAGCAGCTCATCAGCCAGCGTGTCACTCCGGCCCTGACGGATGTCGCCGACAAGGCCGACACGGCGGTGAAGAGCGCCCGTGACGTGACCGTCGCCCAGGTGGATACCGTATCCACCCAGGTCCGCAACCAGCCGATCATCGCCATCGGCATCGCGGCCGCGGTCGGCTACCTGATCGGGCGCATCGCGCGATGAGGGCAGGGTCATGAGAACCGTCGAGCTCGCCAGGGTCGCAGCCGCCGCGGAAGCGCTGCGGCTGAAGCGTCAGGCGCTCCGCTTCGGCCGGCAAGGCGCCTTCCTCGCCGCCGCAGCGGTGTTCGGGCTGTTCGCGCTCGCCTTCGTCCATGTCGTGCTGTGGACGCTGTTCGACGGGCCGGCGAACACCGGCAAGGTCTGGGCGTCGGTGATCGTGCTGGCCTTCGACGTGGTCGTGGCGGGCATCCTGCTCCTGCTCGGACGCGGCACCGTGCCGGACCCGCTTGAAGTCGAGGCGCGGATCACGCGCGACCGCTCGCTTTCGGAGCTGAAAAGCGCGCTGACCCTGACCGCGGCGACGAGCGTCGTCGTCGGGCCTGCCGGCCGGTTCGCCGGACGGACGACCTGGTCTGCGCTGCGCAGGCTGCTGCCCGGACGTCGCCGCCGATAGTCCGGAGCGTCAGCGCAAGGGCGGCGGCTGGTCCGTCGCCCGACGGCTGCCGGCCTCGTCCAGGATGCGCTGCTCGCGGCGGCCTTCCTCCAGCATCCGCTCCGTCTGGCGTTCCTCGATCAGGCACTCGACCGAGCGAACGCCCGCGCGTGCGAGAGCCAGCATGGCGCGGGCGCAATCGAGGGCCGCGGTGGCATCCCGCTGGGCGTCGTGAGCCCGCTTGAGGTTCCGCCGTCCGACCGGCAGCCAGCGCGCGAAGACCTCGACCGCATCGTCTCCGCCGGCAAGACTGGTCGCCACCTGCATCTCCTGCGCGAGCGCACTGGCGGCCGCCTCCGCGCCCAGCGAGGTCTCCTGCTCCAGTTGGTAAGCGTCGGCGACGGCCTTCTGCGCCTCGTCCAGGGCGGATTGTCGCACGCGCAGCATGGTACGGAGCGGATCGCGGCTCATCGGACGGTTCCCATCGGGGTCATGGCCTGGGCCAGGGCGGCAAAGCTGTCCTCGATCGAGGTGCTGTCGTTGCGGGTCTGGCGCAGCACGGCCTCGATCCTGGGCGCCAGCGCCACCGCTTCATCCACCGCCGGGTCGGTGCCGGCCTTGTAGGCGCCGAGCCGGACCATGTCCGCCATGTCGGCATGCAGGGCGAGCAGCGAGCGGGCGCGAAGCATCAGGGCGTTCTCCGTGGGGCTGTTGCAGCCGGGCACCGACCGGGACAGTGAGCGCAGCACGTCCACGGCAGGATAGCGTCCGGCCTCGCCGATCCGGCGATCCATGACCACGTGCCCGTCCAGGATGCCCCGGACGGCGTCTGCGACCGGCTCGTTGTGGTCGTCGCCCTCGACCAGGACCGTGAACAGCGCCGTGATCTGGCCCGCCGGCCGGTCGACCAGCATCGGCCCTGGACCGGCGCGTTCGAGCATGCGCGGAAGCTCGGCGAACACGCTGGGCGGGTAGCCGCGCGTCGCCGGCGGCTCGCCCGCCGACAGGCCGATCTCGCGCAGCGCCAGGCAGAAACGGGTCACGCTGTCCATCAGCAGCAGCACCGACTTGCCTTCGTCGCGGAAATACTCGGCGACCGCCATCGCCGCGTAGGCCGCCTCGCGTCGCATCAAGGGCGGCGTGTCCGATGTCGCGATCACCACGACCGACCGGGCCAGGCCCGCCTCCCCCAGATCGTCTTCCAGGAACTCCCGCACCTCGCGCCCGCGTTCTCCGACCAGGGAGATGACCGCGACGTCGCAGTCGGTGTGACGCGCCAGCATCGAGAGCAGGGTGGACTTGCCGACGCCCGAGCCTGCGAACAGGCCGAGGCGCTGTCCGGTGCGGCAGGTCGTGAAGCTGTTGAGCACGCGCACGCCCAGATCGAGGCGCGGCCCGAGGCGGGCGCGGCCGGTGGCGTCGGGAGGGGCGGCCCGCACCGGCCGCGGCCTGCTGCCGCAGGGCAGCGGACCCTTGCCGTCGAGCGGACGTCCGAGCGGGTCGATCACCCGGCCGAGCCACCGGTCGGAGACGGCCAGGCTGCCGCCCCGGGCGGCGTCGCTGCCGCCGATATCGAGTTCGGCGGCGCTGCCCGGGCCCAGCCCGTCGAGCGGTCCATAGACCATCGCGCTGGCCCGGCCGTTGCGGAAACCGACGATCTCGGCCGGCACGGGCTTTTCGCCACGCGGATGCAGCATGATCCGGTCGCCGACGGCGACGTGGCCGTCGAGCCCGGCCAGCTCGACCGCCAGACCGGACACACCCGCGACGCGGCCACGGATGCGTGCGGACGGCAGCGATGCCAGGCCATCGCGAACCGCCTCCAGTCTGCGCGTCAGATCGGTCATGCCGAAAGCCTCCAGACCGCACGTCGCATCCCGGGGACGGTGGTCAAGGTCATTTCAGCACAGGATCATTAACGAGACGTGCAGACGCCGGTTAATTTCGGTAAGCGATCGATTAACGCTTGCGGCATGACACGCATAGGTAGTATTAATTTCTCAGCAAAACCTGGAGTAGAAATCATGAGAGTTCTTCTTGTCGAGGGCGACGTCGTAGCCGCGCAGGGCCTGACCCGCATCCTGCAGAACGCCGGCTTCACGGTCGATCATACCGATCTCGGCGAGGAAGCGCTCGAGATGCTGCGTCACTACGACTATGATCTCGCCGTGCTGGAGCTCTCCCTGCCGGACATGGACGGCAGCGATCTGATTCGTCGCATGCGTCATGCCCGCCACCCGGTTCCCGCCCTGGTGCTGTCCGCGACCACTCAGGCAGCCGCCCGGATCCGGGCGTTCGCCGCCGGCGCCGACGACGTCGTCAGCAAGCCGTTCGACCAGAGTGAGCTGGTGGCCCGCATCCAGGCCATCCTGCGTCGCAGCAAGGGCTACGCCGCGCCTGTGGTGCAGATCGCCAATCTGGAGCTCAACCTCGACAGCCACGAGGTGACCGTGGAGGGCCGGGTGGTGCATCTGACCGGCAAGGAATATTCGATCCTGGAGCTGCTGGTGCTGCGCAAGGGCATCGTGCTGACCAAGGATGCGTTCCTGAACCATCTCTATGGCGGCATGGACGAGCCGGAGATGAAGATCATCGACGTCTTCATCTGCAAGCTGCGCAAGAAGCTCCAGCTGGCCGGCGCGGGCAACCTGATCGGGACCATCTGGGGCCGCGGCTACATGCTGCGCGACGATGCGATGCCTGTCGCCGAGCCCGTTCCGGCGGCCTACGTCGCGCAACCCTGCGCCATCCTGTCCGCCGCCTGAAGGGATGCGCGGCGATCGTCGCTAATTTGTGGTGAAAATGCGGCGTCTCACTTGTGAGACGCCCAACTCCGTTTCATAGTGCGTCCAGCTGATGCCAACGCGTGCCCCTGTTGCCGTCGGCCAAGCTGACCGACGCGGTTGCGGCGTTTCTTTCGCCTCACCGCGCCGGTCACGCTGTCGGCTGCTCACGTTGGTTGCCGGGACCGCCGTTCAGACGGTGAACTGTTCGACGATGATTCGTTCGGACAGGCTCTGATCCGGATCGAACAGCACGATCGTCCTCAGGCTGCGGTCCTCGCTGACGGCGACGGACAGGACGTCTCGCACCTCGGTGAAGTCGGCGACGGCGGCGACCGGCCGCTTCTCGCCATCCAGAATGGTGAACTCGACATCGGCCGAGCTGGGCAGCAAGGCGCCGCGCCAGCGTCGCGGCCGGAACGCGCTGATCGGCGTCAGCGGCAGCAGATCCGCCGAGAGCGGGACGATCGGTCCGTGCGCCGACAGGTTGTAGGCGGTCGACCCCGCCGGGGTCGCGACCAGGACCCCGTCGCAGACCAGCTCGGGCAGCCGGACGCGTCCATCGACCCTGATCTGGATCTTCGCCGCCTGGCGCGTCTGCCGGAACAGGAAGACGTCGTTGAGGGCCAGCGCCTCCTCGACCAGCCCGGACTGCGTCACCACGTGCATCCGCAGCGGGTGGAGCACCGCCGCCTGGGTCCGCACCAGCCGGCCCGGCAGGTCCTCCTCGACCAGCGGGTTCATCAGGAAGCCGACCGAGCCGCAATTGATGCCGTAGACCGGCGTGTTGTTCAGCAGCACCGCGTGCAGGGTCTCGAGCATGAAACCGTCGCCGCCGAGGCAGACGACGACCTCGGCATCCGCGACCGGCACGTTGCCGTAGAGGCTGGCGAAACGCTGCAGGCTCTGCTGCGACAAGGCGTTCGACGCGGCGACGAACGCCAGGCGGGTCAGCACCGTGCCAGGTGACCAGAACGATGTCCTCGGCTCGTCGGCCCTGGCAGCCTCGCTCACACCAGCCGCCGATGATCCATCACCGGCATGTCGGCGCGGATCCGGCGCGTCTGCTCGCGGTCCAGACGCGCGGTGGCCCAGCCCGGACCGGAAGAGGCTCGCGCCACGACGGTGCCCCACGGATCGACCACCATGGAATGACCGTAGGTGAAGTTGGTGCGGCCAGCCCCGTCCCGATGCGGCCCGACCGTGGCGGCGGCGGCAAACCAGCACTGCGTCTCGATCGCGCGCGCGCGCAGCAGCGTCTCCCAGTGCGCGGCCCCGGTCTCGGCGGTGAACGCGGCCGGCAGCAGGACGAGTTCGGCGCCGTCATGACGCAGACGGTGAAACAGCTCGCCGAACCGCAGGTCGTAGCAGATCGCGAGCCCTGCGCGGAGATCGCCGGACGGTCCTGCGATGCACGCGGTCGCGATCGTGCGGCCCGGCCGATAGGTGTCGCTTTCCCGGTAGCCGACGCCGCCCGGCGTGGTGATGTCGAACAGATGGATCTTGCTGTAGCGGCTCAGCAGGTCCCCCTCCGGTCCGAACAGCAGGCTGGTGTTCAACAGCCGGTCGCCATCGCGCTCACCGATCGAGCCGCCATGCACGTGGATCCGGTTGGCGCGGGCCACCTGCCTGAGGAACTCGAACGCCTCCCCCCCGGCGGCGTTGGAGCCGGCCTCCGGAACACTCTCCGCATTCTCGAACTTCGTCGCCTGGTCGCCGCCGAGACAGGTCCAGACTTCCGGCAGCACGATCAGGTCCGGGCGATCGCTGGCGATGCAGTCTTCAATCAGCCGACCCGCCTGCTGGATGTTCTCCGCCTTGACGCTGCCGGGAGACATCTGGATGACGCTGATGCGCATGCCCAACCCACCTGGTTCCGCGGAGCCGACCGCTCAGCGACGTCCGGTGTCGGACGGATCCGGAATCAGCTTCAGGAGATCGTCGGGAACCGGCTCGTCAAGGGTCTCGTCGTATAGACGCTGCAGACGGGTCTGCAGCCAGGTGTCGAATGAGGCATTCGTCGCCGGCACGTCGTCGCTCCTTCGGCTCATGGTGCTTACCCCTGCCATGCACCTTGATCGCAGGATACCGGGCAATGGTTGCAGGAACGTTGCAATGACCATGCGCAGGCCGGCGACCATCCTGCCGACGAGGATCAGACGGACTGCCTGTCGATCAACGTGCTGGCGATCCGGCCGACATCTTCCGCAGCCGGCGCGTTCGGATGGCGGGTCAGCAGCCCGGTCTGCCGCCGGATGGCGTCGGCGACGCGGCTGTCTCGTCTGATCACGCCGGCGAGCTGCGGTGCCCTGCCCAGGAAGGTGCTGCAGGCACGCGCCAGCACGTCATAGGTGCGCCGGCCGCTGGCCAGGCTGGCGGACTGGTTGATCACCAGGCGGACATCGTCCGGTTCCTCGGCCGCCTGAGCGGCAGCCTGCCGGTCGACGCCGTCTCGCCGGGCGTTTCGATCGCGCGCCTGCAGCTTCAGCACCGCATAGGCGTCGGCCAGGGCGGTCGGCTCGTCGGTCGACACCACCAGCAGCGTGTCGGCGCAGGCCGCCATGTGCCGGGTGGCCGGATCGATGCCGGCCCCCAGGTCCAGCAGCACGATGTCGTAGCCCTCTAGCCGGCGGATCGACTGCAGCAGCCGATCGAGCAGGCCGAGCTCGAGCGTCGCGAGCGATGCGGCGCCGGATCGCCCCGGCAGGATGTCGAACGACACGTCGGACAAATGGGGCGCGTGCCGGATGATCACGTCGGCCAGGCCGCGCCGACCCGACAGCACCGCCGCCAGGTCGTGGCGCGGGGTCAGGCCGAGCTGGATGTCGACGTTGGCGAGCCCCAGATCGCCATCCACCAGCAGGACCCGTCGGCCGTGCGCCGCCAGACTCTGGGCGAGCGTGATCGACAGCCACGTCTTGCCCACGCCGCCCTTGCCGGATGCGACGGCGATCAGGCGGCTGCCGCCCAGCCGCGCGGGAGCCGTCTCGTCGCCGCGAGTTGTCGAGGCCGGGAGACCCTGCAGCGTGGCCGTCATGGGTTCGTCTTCCAGGAAGGATTGCGTTGGGCGCCGGCCTGAGCGGCGATGTGCAGGGCAAGCGTGCTGCGTCCGGCCGCCGCCGCCACGGGGGGTGCAGGTGTGGCGGGAACCGTCGCTGCCGGCGGGGGTGCTGCGGGCGCGTTGCCGCGGGTGGGCGGCACTTCGGCAAGACGGGCGGCCAGGCTCGTGGGCGTCAGCCGCGCCAGCCCGTCCGCGACGTCGGTTCCCACGCCCGCCTCGGTCAGGGCAAGGTCGGCGCCATGTGCCGCGGCAAGCACGCCGCCGAGACGGGCGGCCCGCTCCAGACGGGTCGCGACCAGCAGCTCGGTGCCGTGCGCCGCGTGCGCCGCAGCGATGTCGACGGCCTCGACCGGATCCAGGCCCGCCGGCAGCACCAGGGCAAGGCGGGCGTTCGCGGCGGCGGCGAGAGAGGCCAGCAGCTCTTCCTGTCGCGGGTCGAGCAGGTCGAGCCCCGGCGCGTCGATCAGCACCGGCGACAGGGGCTCGCGTCGTCCCAGCGCGCGGGCCAGCATGTCCGGCCGGCCGGCGGCGATCAGCGTCAGCCCCAGCAGGCGCGTGAAGGCGGCAAGCTGCTCCACCGCGCCGGCACGCTGCTCGTCGGCGGTGATGACCATCGGCCGGTAGCCTTCCATCACCAGCCGTGCCGCCAGCTTGGCCACCGTCAGCGTCTTGCCGGCGCCGGGTGGCCCGGCGAGCAGCAGGGGTGGGCCGGCCGCGTCCAGCGGCAGCGGCGAGAAGCGGAACAGCCGGCTGCAGGCGACGTCGAGCTGACCCTGCCTGAGGGCCGAGAGGAGGGCTGGCGGCAGGCTGTGCCGGTGCAGCGCGTCCGAGGACTGGGCGGCCGCTGCCGGGACGACCGGTCCGGGCAGGAACGAGGCGGCCGCCGCATTGAACGGGGCGGGGAGCGGGTCCGGCTCGTCCTCGGGCTCCAGGGCGGCCGTCACCTCGACCAGCCCGCCCTGGCTCGCGGTTGCCAGGATGAGCGCATCCAGGCCGAGCTCGTCGCGCACCTGCGTCATGGCTTCGGCCAGGCTGCCGGCGCGGAAGATCCTAATCCGCACCGGAGCCGCTCTCGCGTCGGGCGATCAGGTCGCGGCGGTCGCTCATATCGTCCCGATCGTCCGGATGCGGACGCGGGGGAAGATCTCGGCCTGGGCCAGCACCGGGGTCGCCGGCCGCAGCCGCTCGACGATCGCCCGCACGGACGGCCGGATCCCGCTGCTGGTCAGCACGACCGGCGACTCCCCGGCGGCGCCGGCGGCATCGAGGGCGGCGCGCAGCCGCACGATGAACTCGTTGAGCCGGCTCGGCGCCATCGCCAGCTGCCGGTCGTCCGGCGGCCCGACCAGGCTTTCCAGGAACGCCTCCTCCCACTCGGGCGAGACCGGGATCAGCGGGATGTAGCCGTTGCCGCCGATCAGCGAGTCGCTGATCTGGCGCGCCAGACGGGCGCGCACGTGGGCGACCATGGAGGGCACGGCCCGCAGGCCGGCGCCGCATGCCTCCTGGATGCCCTCGAGAATGGTCGGCAGGTCGCGGATCGAGATGCGCTCGGCCAGCAGCGCCTGCAGGATGCGCTGCACGGCCCCCATCGAGATCTGCGACGGGATCAGGTCGGCCACCAGCTTCTGCTGCTCGCGCGGCAGCTCGTCGAGCAGCTTCTGCGTCTCGGAATAGGACAGCAGCTCGGCCATCGTCTCGCGCACGGCCTCGGTCAGGTGGGTCGTCAGCACGCTGACCGGATCGACCACGGTGCAGCCGCGGAACATCGCCTCCTCGCGGTGCGTGGCGTCGATCCAGAGGGCCACGAGGCCGAAGGCCGGCTCGGTGGTCTTCTCGCCCGGCAGGTCCGGCACGCCGCCGCGCGGGTCCATGACCAGGAAGCGGGTCGGGCGCAGCTCGCCCTTGCCGGCCTCGATCTCCTTGATGCGGATGGAATAGCCGTCGGCGCCGAGCTGCATGTTGTCCTGGATGCGCACCGGCGGCAGCACGAAGCCCATCTCGCTGGCGATGGTGCGCCGGAGCGCCTTGATCTGCTCGGTGAGCTTCGGCTGGTCGCCGCCGGCGAGCGGCAGCAGCCCGTAGCCGAGCTCCAGGCGGATCATGTCGATGCGCATCGCCTCCGCGATCGGCGGCTCGGCCGGTGCGGCGGAGACGATCGAGGCGGCCTCCTCCTCGGCCTCGGTGCGGGCCGGGGTGCGGTGGCGCATCCAGGCCGCGGCACCGGCGAGGCCGCCGAGTGCGAGGAACGGCAGCGCCGGCAGGCCGGGCATCAGCGCCAGCACGGCGGCAGCACCGGCGGCCATCGCCATCGGCTTCGGATTGCCGCCGAGCTGACGGACCAGGGCCACGTCCGCGGCCCCCTCGGTGCCGCCCTTGGTCACCACGATGCCTGACGCGGTCGAGACCAGCAGGGCGGGGATCTGCGACACCAGCCCGTCGCCGACCGTCAGGGTGGTGTAGGTGGCGGCGGCGTCGGCAAACGCCATGCCGTGCCGGCCAAGACCGATCGCCAGGCCACCGATGATGTTGATGACGGTGATCAGCAGCGAGGCGATGGCGTCGCCGCGCACGAACTTCGCCGCACCGTCCATGGCGCCGTAGAAGCCGCTCTCCTCCTCGAGCTCGCGCCGCCTGACCCGGGCGACCTTGTCGGTGATGGCGCCGGCGGACAGTTCGGCGTCGATCGCCATCTGCTTGCCGGGCATGGCGTCGAGGCTGAAGCGGGCGGCCACCTCGGCGATGCGGCCGGAGCCCTTGGTGATGACCATGAAGTTCACCACCAGCAGGATGGTGAACAGGATCAGGCCGATCACCACGTCGCCGCCCATCAGGAAGCCGCCGAAGGCCGCGACCACGTGGCCGGCGGCGGTCGGACCCTCGTTGCCGCGGCTGAGGATCAGCCGGGTGGTGGCGACCTCGAGCGACAGGCGCAGCAGCGTGGTCAGCAGCAGCAGCGTCGGGAAGGAGGTGAAGTCGAGCGGGCGCTTGAGGAACAGGGCCACCATCAGCACCAGCACCGAGGCGGTCACCGACAGGGCCAGGCCCAGGTCGAGGATCATCGTCGGCAGCGGCAGGATCAGCACCGACAGCAGGGCCACCACGCCAAGTGCCAGGCCCACGTCGGTGCCCGGCATGTAGCCGCGCCACTTGCCGCCGGGCAGCGTCAGCTTCGGCAGGGCGAAGCCGGCACGGCCGGCCGGGGCGGCTTCGGCGGGGACGATCGAGTCGCCCATGCGTCAGGCCGTGGCGCCGGCGCCGGCGCCGAGGCCGAGCAGCGGCGGGGGGACGGGAACGCCCTGGCTCGCATAGTCGCGCAGCTTGTTGCGCAGCGCGCGGATCGAGATGCCGAGGATGGTCGCGGCATGGGTGCGGTTGCCGGCGGTGCTGTAGAGGGTCTCCAGGATCAGCGCCTGCTCGACCTCCTCCATGCGCCGGCCGACGAAACCGGCGAGCCCGGGTGCGGGTTCCGCCGTCTCGGCGATGGCCGCGGCCGGTTCGCGCACGGCCGGGGCCAGGCCGAGATCGGGCGGCTCGATCGACGAGCCTTCGGCCACGAGCACCGCGCGGTGCATGACGTTCTCGAGCTCGCGCACGTTGCCGCGCCACGCGTGCCCCGCCAGCCGGTCGAGGGCTGCCTCGGACAGCAGCGGCGGCTCGACGCCGTTCGCCTGCGCGTAATGGCGCACATAATGGGCTGCCAGCACCGGGATGTCGGCAAGACGCCGGCGCAGCGGCGGGATCTCGAGCCCGACCACGTTGAGACGGAAGAACAGATCCTCGCGGAAGCGCCCGGCCGCCGCCTCGGCGCGCAGGTCGCGGTTGCTGGTGGCGAGGATGCGGACATCGACCCGCACCGGGCTCTGGCCGCCGAGCCGGTCGATCTCGCGCTCCTGGATCGCGCGCAGCAGCTTGGCCTGCAGCCGCACGTCCATCTCGCTGATCTCGTCGAGCAGCAGCGTGCCGCCTTCGGCCGACTCGAAGCGGCCGATGCGCCGGGCGACCGCGCCGCTGAAGGCGCCCTTCTCGTGCCCGAACAGCTCCGACTCCAGCAGATGCTCGGGGATCGCCGCACAGTTCAGGGCGATGAACGGGCCGTCGGCGCGACGCGAGCGGCGGTGGATGTGTCGCGCCACGATCTCCTTGCCGGTGCCGGATTCGCCGGTGATCAGCACCGAGGCGTCCGAGCGGGCGACCTGCTCGGCGCTGCGTATGGTGGCCAGCATCGCCGGGTCCCGGGCGATCAGCGCATGGCTTTCCCCCGATGCCGCCTGCAGCATGGCGGCGATCAGCTCCGGATCGGGCGGCAGCGGCAGGAAATCCTGCGCACCGTCGCGCACCGCCCGGACCGCCGCATCGGCATCGTCTTCCGAGCCGCAGGCGATCACCGGCAGCACGATCCGCTCGCGCGCGAGCCCCTGCACCAGGGTGGCGATCGGCAGGCCGATCTCGCACAGCACGAGGTTGCAGCGCGCGTCCCGGCGCAGACGGGCGAGCCCTGCCGGCACGTCGTCGGTCTGGTCCAGCAGTGCTCCGCGCGAGACGGCGATCTGCGCCGCCTTGCCGAGCTCGCCGTTCAGGGAGCCGATGATCAGGACGCGCATGCTGCGCATCCGGAGGCAGTGCGTGGCGCAGACGACATGATCAGAAGCCCCGCTCCGACTTGATGATCTCGGTCATTGTCACACCGAGACGGTTGTCGTCCACCATTACGACCTCGCCGCGTGCGATCAGGCGGTTGTTGACGTAGATGTCGATCGCCTCGCCGAGCTTGCGGTCGAGCTCGACCACGGCGCCGCGACCGAGCTTCAGCAGCTGGCTCACCTGCATCGTCGATTTTCCCAGCACGGCGCTGACGGTGACCGGAATATCGTAGACCGCTTCCAGGTCCTGCGCGCTGCGCGGAACGCCACTATCCTGCAGGGCGGGAGAGTCGGCGAGTTCCGCAAGATCAATCTCATTGGCCATGATTCGTCTCCTTAATTGTCTCGGTCTGCATGTCCGGCATGATCAGCGCGACGACGCGCGCGCAGAGGACGCCAACATCGCGCACCATCATCCCGTCCTGCCAGCGGACGCTGATGTCGCCGGGCCGCACAGCCTCCGATTCCAGCCACTCCACCACCGTCGGACCGTCCTGCAGCAACGGCGTCATCTCCTGACGCAGATCCTCCAGCATCGACGGGTGCACGCGGATGCTCAGGCGGGGCTCGTGCGACATTGCCGGCAGCAGCAGGCGGAGCAGGGCGGCGGCTTCATCCTGGCCGCGCTGCCTGGCGAACGCGGGCAGCATGGCCGCCACGGCGGCGAGTGCCGTCTCCGCCACGGCGGCGGCCGCGTCCGCGGCGATGCGGGCCGCCTCGCTGCGCGCCTGGTTCAGCGCGTCGGCGATGCGGCCCAGCGCGTCTGCCTTGAGGGCGTTGGCATTCAGCTCGGTATCCTGCCGCTCCTGCGCACGTCCCTGCTCCTGGGCGTGCTTGGCCGCATGCCGCAGATCGGCCAGGCTGAAGGTGGGCTCCAGCACGATCGGCTCGGGCGGCGGCGGTGGCGGGGCCGCCGCAGGCGCCGTGCGCGCCGGCTCGGGCATGTCGAAGTCTTCTGCATAGAGGACACCGGAAAACGGATGCATCTCAGGACACCATCTGCTCGTCTTGGCGCTCGTTCAGCTCGATCTCGCCCTGGGCGCCGAGCTCCTTGGCGATCAGCAGGATCTGCGACTGCGCCTCGTCGACATCGCGCAGCCGCACCGGTCCGAGAGCCGCGATATCGTCGCGCAGCAGCTTGGCGGCGCGTTCGGACAGGCTGCCGAGGAACAGGGTGCGGATGTCCTCGGACGCGCCCTTCAGCGCGACCGGCAGCTTGTCCTTCTCGACGGCCCGCATGAGCTTCTGCACGGCGTCGGGCGTCAGGCGGGCCAGATCGTCGAAGGTGAACATCAGCGACTTGACGCGCTCGGCCGCCTCCCTGTTGCGCTCCTCGAGTGCCGTCATGAAGCGGCCCTCGACCTGACGGTCGAGATTGTTGAAGATCTCGGCGATCATCTCGTGGCTGTCGCGACGGGTGCTGCGGGCGAGGTTCGACATGAACTCCGAACGGAGCGTCTTCTCGACGCTGTCCAGCACGTCCTTCTGCACGCTTTCCATGCGCAGCATGCGCATGATGACTTCCATGGCGAAACTGTCCGGCAGCAGGCTCAGCACGCGGGCGGCATGACCGGGACGGACCTTGCCGAGAACGACGGCGACCGTCTGCGGATATTCGTTCTTGAGGTAGTTGGCGAGCACCGCCTCGTTCACGTTGCCCAGCTTGTCCCACATGGTGCGACCGGCCGGACCGCGGATCTCCTCCATGATCTGTGCCGCCCGTTCCCGCGACAGCGACTTCTGCAGCAGCCGCTCGGTGCTGTCGAAGCTGCCGACCAGCATGCCGGCCGAGCTGATGCTCTGCGAGAACTCCGAGCAGAGGGACTCGACGGTTCCGGCCGAAACGCTGCCGAGCTGCGACATGGCAAGCGAGATCTCCTTGATCTCCTCCTCGTGCATCATCGAGAACAGCTGGGCGCACTGCTCCTCGCCGAGGGCCAGCATCAGGATGGCGGCGCGCTGCGCGCCGGGAAGCTGGGTGATGCTCATGAGCTCGTTTCCTTCGCGATCCAGCCGCGGACGATGGTCAGGCTTTCCTCAGGATGGCGTCCCACCAGGTCGACCACCTGACGGATGGAGGCGGCGCGCAGCTGCCCCTCGATGTTGGCCAGGCTGATCATGCTCTCGTCCTCGATCAGGGCGGCGTCGCTTCCGGCAGGTCCGGCGGCTCCGGCGGCTCCTGGGGGTCCGGCGAGTGCCGGCCGCAGGCTGCTTGCAACGCCGAGCGCGGCAGGGGTGCTGCCAGGTGCCGGCAGGGCAGGCGTCTCGATCAGGCGGGTGACCATCGGCCTGACCACGAAGATCAGGGCCAGCAGCATGAACAGGCCAAGCAGCAGGTTCTGGCCGACATGGACGATGTCGTCGCGGCCGAGATGCAGGCCCAGGAAGCCGGGCGGAGCCACCGCGTCCGGCACGTCGTGGACCGTGAACGGCATCGACACCACGGTGACGGTGTCGCCGCGCTTCTCGTCGTAGCCGATCGCGGTCTTCACCAGGGTGGAGATCCGGTCCAGCTCCTCCTTGCTGCGGGGCTGCCAGCTCGGCTTGCCGCCGGCGATGGCGGTCGTGGTGCCGTCCACCATCACCGCCAGGCTGATCCGGGCGAGGCGCGGCTGGTCCTGGATCAGGGTCCGTACGGTCTTGCCGACCTCGTAGTTGTTGGTCTCCTCCTGCCGGTCGTCCTGGCTGCCGGACTGCGCCTGGCCGGCATTGGCGTTGGGCAGGTTGTTCTGCACCGTGGTGTTGGACTGGCCGTCGCTGTTGCGGCTCTTGTCGGAGGTCGTCTGCTGGCTGCGCAGGACCTGCTGGTTCGGATCGAAGCTCTCCTGCGTCTCATGCACCTGGTCGATGTTCATGGTGACGGCGGCTTCGGCGCGCACGTGCTCGGCGCCGAGCGACGGCTCCAGCATCTCCTCGACGGCGCGCGCCAGCCGCAGTTCGGTCGACTGGCGCAGCTCGTCCACGCCCTGCGCGGAGCCGCCGTTGCCGACCGGATTGCCCGCACGCGCCAGGACGCTGCCGCGGTTGTCGACGATGGCGATGTTCTGCGGCTTCAGCCCGGGAACCGCGGCGGACACCAGGTTGATGACGGCCTGCACGCCTTCCGGGTCCATCCGGGCGGCGCCGGCCATCGACAGCAGGACGCTCGCCTGGGCCGGCATCTGCTCGGACGCGAACGGCTCGCGATGCGGCAGCACCAGATGCACCCGCGCGCCGCGGACGCCGCTGATCAGCCGGATCGAGCGCGACAGCTCGCCTTCCAGGGCGCGCGTCTGGTTGATCGTCTGCTCGAACTGGGTGGCGGTGAGGTTATCGCCGCGGTCGAAGATCTCGTAGCCGACGGAGCCGCCGGACGGCAGGCCGCCCTTGGCCAGCAGCAGGCGCGCCGACGCGACCTGGTCTGCCGGCACCAGGATCTGGTCGCTCTGCGCGCCGAGCTCATGGGCGATGTGCGCCTTCTCGAGCTGCTCGGCCATCTGGCCGGCCTCGCGAAGGTCCAGATCGCCGTAGAGCAGCGCCATCTGCGGGTGGCTTCCGCCCTGCGACACCAGCACCGCAAGCATCGCCAGGATCCCCACGGCGACGGCTCCCATGGCGGCGAGCTTGGTGGCGCCGAGCGCCTTCAGGCTTTCCAGCAGCGGCGTCATGCGCCGGCCGCCTCGGTCGGAATGAAGGACGGGGTCCGGATCATGGCTCTTCCCCAAAGACCGGCGTTTTGCCGGTGAGGGGAGTGTGCCTGTCCGCCCTTACCTAATCCTTAACGGCCCGGCACTTTCTGCCGGTCTCGCCGGAACCGCTGCTTCAGGAACCGGTCGAGCTGCTGCCCGAGCCGGTGGAGGCGGCCGTCGCCGTGCCGAGCAGCGACGTCACGTTGCTCATGTTGGTCGAGCTCGACCCCATCTGCACGTTGACGCCGGTGGTGCCGTCCTTGGTGACGCCGGTGATGGTACCGAGCACGCTGAACGGCACGGGAACGCTGGTTCCGTTGCTGGCGGAGACCACGGCCACATTGTAGTTGCCGTCCGCGAGCTGGTTGCCGGAGTCGTCCTGGCCGTTCCAGCTCCAGTCGGTGGTTCCGGCATTGAGGTTCAGCGTCTGCGTCTTCACCACGGTGCCGGCCGAGTTGGTGATGGCAAGGTCCGCCGTGCCGGAGGTGGTCGGGTTGAGCCGCACCTCGGCCGATCCGTTCTGCAGCGGAAGCTGGCTCGACGAGACCACCGCCTGGCGGCCGACAAGCGACGTGCTCTGGCTGACTTCGCTGTCCTGGTTCAGCGACAGCAGCTGGGTCAGGTTGGTGTTGGTGTTGATCTGCTGCTCGACGCCGGCGAACTGGGCGAGCTCGCTGGTGAAGCTGCCGGTGTCCATCGGACTGGTCGGGTCCTGATGCTGGAGCTGGGCCGTGAGCAGGCTGAGGAACTGGTTGTAGTTGCTGCTCAACGACGACAGCGCGTCGCCGCTGGTGCTGCCGCTCGTGCTCGATGTGCTGGCGGCGGCATTGGTCGCCTGCGCCTTCTTGGCCGCTGCCTCGGCAGCCGTGAGGAGATCGGAGGAAGACGAGATGGTCGAGCTCATGGCATGCCTCTTTCGCTGATCATGCGGTGATGTTGATGCTGCCTGACGGCATGCGACGCGTGGATGGCGGTGACGGCATGGAGGCGCCGAGGGCTCCGAGGGCGCCAGCATCGTCCGACCTGTCGCGCGAGCGTCCGCTGAAGCCGCCGGTCCGGTCGTCCCGTGACTGGCCTGCCTCCTGCCGGCTCGAGTCGCGGAAGCCGGACATGTCGGCATTCGTCGGGGCGTCGGGACGTGATCCCGCCGCGGCTTCGGGATGGGCGCCGACATGGCCGGGTACGGGCGAGGTGGGGGCGGCCAGCTCGAAACTCAGATGACGACCGGCCGTCGGGATCGCGGCGGCATCGAGTGCCGCATGCAGCTGGTCCTGACTGGTCATGAGGCTGCGTAGCGTCCCGGGCTCGCTGGCGGCGACCACGATCCTGGTCGTGCCGTCGGCGCTCCGTTCGAGCTGCACCTGCACCGCGCCCAGTTCCTTGGGGTGGAGCGAGATCGCCATCCGGCTGCTGCCATCGGCCGAGGATGCCAGCGTCAGCAGCGATGCACCGACCTGTGCCGGCGCCCCCGCGCCATCGACCGGATCACCAGGCAGAGCGGACGCCAGCTCGAACGTCTGCGTGGTCGTCGCCGCCGGGGACGGAGGCATGTCCAGAGCCGGGGAGGGGCCGGCCGGGACCACCTGGCCGGGGAGGCTGCCTGGCGTCGGCACCGAGGCCTGGCCCGGCTGCGCGGCGGACGCGTCAACGCTTGTCGATGCCAAGACGGACGCGTCGGGTGCTGCGACGGTCGCGGAGGCCGCAGGCGCGTCGTCCTGGGAGACGCGTGCATGGGGATGATCGGCGGGATGATCGGCTGCGACCGGCAGTGCGGCCGGCGTCGGCGCCACTCCGGACAGGCTGCCGTCGCTGGGGGAGCCGATGCCTGCAGTGTTGTCCTGTCCGCTGCCGTCGACATCGGCGGATGTCCTGCCTGTCGCCGCGCTCCCGACATCGGCTTGAACAGCGTCCGCCTGCTGTCCGGTCGAGGCTGCGGCGTCCGGGATGGCGGCCTGGCCATCGATCCGGGGCATGCCGGTGGCGGGTGGGACGGGTGCTGCCGACGGGCTCGCAGTCTGCGCGGCAGCGCCGGTCGAACCGCCCTGCAACAGGGCCAGCGTGGACCAGTTCATCGCCGACATCGCCGCGCCTGGACCCGGGGGCGGCGTGGAGATCGAGACTTGCGGTGATGGCGGCGCCGTCGAGGCGGCCGTGCCGGAACGATCACCGGCGGCCGACGCGGCCGTCTGAGTGACGCCGGACGACGTGGCGGGATCAGAGGACGTCGATGCGCCGGGGTTGCCGGAGGCACCGGAGGCGTCCTGGTTCGGGAGGGTCTGGCCGGATGGATCCGTGGCGTCGATCGCGTCATCCGGGCCGATGCCGGGCGAGGCGCCCGCCGGAGCGTCGAGCCCCATCCCTGCATCCGGTGACGCAGGGCGGGTTGCGGTAGAACCGGGCATCGGCCGTGGCGGCGAGGACGCGGCGGCGACGGTTGCTGCCGGAAGCAGGTTCGGCGGAACCGCAACGGACGCCGCGGTGCCGGTCGCGGGGTCAGCCGATTGTGCCGCAGCTCTCCTCACGATCGCATGTCGGCTGCTCGCGGCACCGGCGTGCGCGGTCTTGCCGGCCGGACCCGAGGATGCGTCGGCGGCATCAGCCTGATCCGCATCGCCGGCTCCCGTTGTGCCGGGTGCCGAAGTGGCTTTGAGAGAAGCCGGCTGCATGATCTGGCTCCCCGTTGCAGGCGGCCTCGCCTGTGTCTCCTTCGACGTCACCGCAGCCGGTATCCGTGTCGCCGCGACTGCGGCCGGCGCGATGCCTGCTCGTGCAAGTGCCGAGGATGCCCGCGTTGCGCTAAGATTTGGTGAAGAGGCCGGCGGCGTCCTGACAGGCGACGAGGATGGCGGCGCATCCCGCATGAAGGCGGCGAGCTTGGCATGGAACGACCGTTCCGATGCAGTATCGGCTGCATGCGCCCCGGCAGACGACGTTCTCGTGCCGACAACGCCATGCGCTCGTCTCGCGACAGCGTTGCTCAGGTCTGTGGATGCAGCCGACATGGATCAGTTCTCCCGCCGTGCCATCTGCAATGTGCGGGCCAAGTCCGATGTCGGACTCATCGTGTGCCGGCATCGGAGTTGGCCAGTCTTGGGGCAGGAACTGCCCGGCACAATCTGCCGCCCGGCACGGTTGCCGCAACCCCTCCAGGCGACTGTCGCCTGCAGCGGCCGCGAAGTGCGCTGATTTCCGGTTGGCACGCTTTCTGCTCTTCGAGGGTGGGCACGCAATCCGGCGTGCACCGGCAGGAGATCAGGCATGTCGATTTTTGGCGCACTCAACACGGCAGTGAGCGGCCTTACCGCCCAGTCTCATGCCTTCAGCGATATCAGCAACAACATCTCGAACAGCCAGACGGTAGGCTACAAGGCGACCGACACCAACTTCTCCGACCTCGTGCTGACATCGGGCAACGCCCAGGGTACGAACGGGGGGGTTTTTGCCAAGACAGCCTACGAGAACGAGGCGCAGGGCACCATCACCTCCAGCACGAACGCCCTGGCGCTTGCCGTCTCGGGCAATGGCTTTTTCTCTGTCGACGAGCAGAGCGGTCAATCGACAAGCTCGACTCCGGCGTTCCAGAACACGGCCTACTACACCAGAAACGGCGACTTCACGCAGAACAACCAGGGCTACCTCGTCAACTCGTCGAACCAGTATCTCAATGGCTACATGGTCGACTCGAACGGCGCGCTGAACACCACGACGTTGCAGCCGATCAACGTCTCCAACGTCGCGTTCCGTCCCACGGCGACCAGCAAGCTCACCGATTCCGCCAGCCTGCCGAGTGCCGCCGCCGTGGCGGCCGGCACCGCAACGACCGGAGCGACCAGCCAGACCTCGACGGTCTATGACACGGACGGGCAGTCACACACGCTCGCCCTGAACTGGAGCAACACAGGCCCCTCCGCCTGGACGGTATCCGCGACGCTGGACGGCGCGAGCGCGCCAAGCATGTCGGCGAACGTGACGTTCGACGCCTCCGGCAAGCTGGCATCGGTCACCCCGTCGGGAGGCACGGGAATCTCGACGAGCGGCGCCGACGCCTCCTTCACCATTCCCTCGGCGTCCGGAAGCGCGCTCGGCGCGATCAACGTCAGCCTGGGCACGATCGGATCGTCTTCCGGCACCACCATGGCGACCGGCAGCGGCACAGGCGCCGTAGCCGCCGCGCCGACGAGCGACAGCATCACCAGCGGCGTCTATCAGGGCATCACCATGACGTCCGACGGCAACATCATGGCCAAGTTCGACAACAACCAGACGCAGCTCGTCGGCAAGGTGCCGCTCGCGATGTTCGCCGATGCGGACGCGCTGTCTGCCCAGGATGGCCAGGCCTACACCGAGACCTCCGGGTCGGGACGCGCGAACCTCACGCTGGTTGGCGAGAATGGCGCCGGCACCCTGGAAACCTCGGCGGTGGAAAACTCCACGACCGACCTCGACACCGACCTCACGAAGCTGATCACCGCTCAGCAGGCGTACGGCGCCAACGCCAAGGTGGTGACCACGGCGAACACCATGCTGCAGACGGTTCTGTCGATGACGCAGTGATCGTTCATTATTCATTAAGAATTCGGCAGCATAGTGAGGCCGCTTCCACGGGAGTCGACACCGCAACGACCGGGGTATCCATATGGGACTCAGCACGTCTCTTGCCATCGCGTCGAGTGGTCTCGCCGCTCTGCAGTCCGAGATGGCCGTGGCGTCGCAGAACGTCGCGAACGCCGGCACCGCAGGCTATGCCGCAGAGACATCCTCCGTCTCGTCCGCCACGGCGGGTGGACAGGGCAATGGTGTTGTCGTCGGACTGACGACCCGCACCATCAACACCGTTCTGGAAGCCAGCCTCTACACGCAGAATGCGACGGTTTCCGCCCTGACGACGACCAGCAACGCGCTGGCGCCGATCGCGGCGTTGCAGGGATCGACGAGCGCCGACTCCGGCAGCAGCAACACCTTGTCAGACTCGGTCGGCAACCTGCAGACGAGCCTGATCACCCTGGAGGCCAACCCGTCGAACTCGGCAGGCCAGCAGGCCGTGCTGGCTGCTGCCGGCACCTTGACCTCGAACATCAACAGCACCGCCAACGCCTACCAGACGCAGCGCCAGGCCGCGCAGGAGTCGATCGTCGACGAGGTTGCCACCGCCAACTCGAGCCTGGCGTTGATCGGCACGCTGTCGGACAAGATCGCCCAGAACCGCATCAACAATATCAGCTCCGCTGACCTCGAGAACCAGCGCGCGACCGCGATGACGTCGCTGTCGAACGTGCTGTCCGTCAAGTTCAAGGAAACCGCGAACGGCGACATGCTGGTCACCACCGCCAACGGGTTTGCTCTGCCGACGCACGCGACCTCGGGGCCCCTGGCGACCGCCGATGCGACCATCGGCGCGACCAGCGCCTATCCCGGCTCCATTCCTGCCATCAGCCTCAACGGCCAGGACGTGACGACCAACCTGACAGGCGGATCGCTTGGCGCCAATCTCGTGCTTCGCGACCAGACGCTGCCGACCATGCAGGCGGAGCTGGATTCGTTCTCCCAGACCCTCGCCTCGCGCTTCGACGCCCAGGGCCTCACGCTGTTCACCGACGGCAACGGCAACCTGCCGGGAACCGGTGCCACTGCGTCGACGCCTGCGGGCCAAGTCGGCTTCGCCAATGCCATCCAGGTCAATCCCGCCGTCGCGGCTGCTCCCGGCGACATCCGCGACGGCACCCGCGACGTGACGGGTAACAGCACCGGCGCATCGGCCTTCACGATCAACACAGATCGCGGCACGTCGGACACGACCCTGATCGACCGGGTCCTGGATTATGCCCTGGGTTCCAGCGTCCAGAAGGGCGTGACCCAGCCGGCGGCTGCCACGACGGGTCTTGGCGCGACCGGTATGCTGTCGGCTCCGTATTCGGGCACGACCGACATCGTGTCGCTCGCCTCCACCGTAACGGCGGCCCAGGCCCTGACGATCAACCAGGCCGGCAACGACCTGACCAACGAGACCGCCATTCGGACGTCGCTGACGTCCAAGGTCGCGTCCGTGTCCGGCGTGTCGGTGGATGACGAGATGTCGTCGATCGTGGCGCTGCAGAACGCCTACACGGCGAATGCAAAAATCGTCAGCGCGGTGCAGAGCATGTTCTCCGCCCTTCTCGCCGCAATCAACGGCTGACCGGCATCATGACCATCCGGAACGCGACCGCGGCCCCGGCGAACATGGCCCTGCTGACGCAGGGCGTGGACATGCTGGGTGCGCAGACCACAACTCTGCAGAGCGAACTGTCTTCGGGCGTCGTTGCCGACAGCTATGGCGGGCTGGGCGATCAGACCTACCAGGCGCTGAACCTGCAGCCGCAGATCACCAAGATCGGCGGCTGGCAGACCAACATCACGTCGGCACAGACGGCGCTGGGCGTCACCCAGACGGCGATGTCACGGATCACCACGATCGCCACCAACCTGCAGACGTCCCTGACGAGCCTCCAGGGCGACAAGAATGCGACCACGGTCTCCACGGCAGCGCTCCAGGCCAGGCAGTCCCTGACCGAGCTGGCATCCTTGCTGAATACCCAGAACGGCTCGCAGTATGTTTTCGCCGGAAACGCAGCCGACACGGCACCCGTCACCGACCCGTCCTCCATCACCCAGAGCAGCTTCTTCCAGACGATCGCCGCGAGTGTCGCTGCCGTGGGCACGACCGGTGCGGCCACGGTCGAGGGGTCGAGCGTCGCTGCGGCGGCCGACAACACGTCCGGACAGTCGGTGTTTTCCGCAGCGCTCAGCGTGACGGGAGCACAGGCGACCGCCTCCGCCCGCACCCTGACGGTGGGTGAGCAGGATCATGTGTCGGTCGGCTTCGTCGCCACCCAGGGGGGTAGTGCCAGCTCGTCCTCGACGGGCTCATCGATCCGGGACCTGATGCGCGCACTGGCGGTGGTGGGCAGCCTGGACCAGGCCGACAGCGCGAGCTCGGGCTTCGCGACCTTGGTCAAGGACACCAGCGCCCAGATGACCGGCGTGAGCGCCAGCCTGAACGGGTCGGTGGCCTCCCTGGGTCAGACGCAAATGACGCTGACCGGGCGGGCGACGTCGCTGGGCCAGGTCAGCGACGCGCTGAAGGCGCAGCTGGGCAGCATCAAGGACAGCGATCCCGCCTCCCTCTCCGTCCAGCTTACGGCGACCCAGAACCAGCTGCAGGCGTCCTACAGCCTGATTGCCGACATGAAGGGGATGTCGCTCGCGGCTTATCTTTAAGTCAAGCGCCGTTGCGTTGACCTGATGTTAAGAAGAAGGCTGCAAGATCGTCTTGTGTCGGCGGCGATCAGGTCGCTGCAAGAATAGGTGCCTGGATGTCTCATCTCGTTCTGGAACTACGCCCCGGGGAGATGATGGTCGTGAATGGCGCGACGATCAGGTTCCGCAACAAGTGCCGCATCGAGCTCGTGTCTCAGGCGCGCTTCCTGTTCGGCAAGCAGATCATGGCGGAGCACGAGGCAGAAACAGCCATGCGAAGGCTGTACTACCGTCTGCAGACGTCCTATGCGGGCCCGGTCGAGGATCGTGCCGAGGCCATGCAGGATGTGCAGGCTCTGCTGACCCGCCTTCGACAGGAATCATCTGTGCAGACAGAGGATGCATTGCGCGCGGTTGAAGAGGCATGTCATGCCGAAGACTTCTACAAAGCGCTCAAGCTGCTGCGGACGATGATTCATGCTGAGGAGCCAAACCAAATCCCCGCGTGAGCCTGTCTGTAGAGGTTGCGTTAACGTATCCATGATTTGCTAGCAGAGCTTCCTTTCACTGGAGATACAACTGTGACGCTTTCCATCAATACCAACACCGCCGCCATGGCTGCGCTGGAGTCGCTGTCGACGACCACAAGCGCGCTGAACGCCACCGAGAACCAGGTCTCGACCGGCAAGAAGGTGTCGTCCGCTTCCGACAATCCGGCGATCTATGCGATCTCGCAGACGATGGCCGGCAACATCTCCGGCCTGTCCGCCGTGTCGGACAGCCTGTCGTTCGGCGCGCAGGTGGTGAACACGGCGAGCAAGGCGGCTGCCGACATCACCTCCACCCTGCAGACCCTGCAGAACACGGTCACCCAGGCCGGCACGGGGGGTATCGACCAGACGACCATGCAGACCCAGGTTGCCGACGCCATCAACCAGATCAACTCCTATGCGCGCAACTCCACCTTCAACGGCATCAACGTGCTGACCTCGACGGCGGACAGCAAGGCCGCCAGCGGCACCGCCAACATCGTGACCGGCCTGCAGGGCTCCACGCTGACCATCGGCAACCAGGCCGGTACGGCAGCCACCCTGAGCACGGCTCTCGGCCTGACGTCGGCCAGCTTCGGGGCCGGCGGAACGGCAACTGCCGCCAACCAGACCGTCCTCAACGCGGCGGAGACGGGCGTCAACATCGCGACCAAAGCGGCGCTGTCGACGTCCGACTTCGGCAACGGCGCGAACGTCACGCTGACGAACGGCGATGGCACCACCACGACCTTCGAGTTCGACACGTCCGGAACCGCGGCGACGTCGAAGGAGTCGTCGGGTACCGGTGCGAACCACGTCGTCATCGTTCTGGTCAACCCCACGACCGACTCCACAAGCACGATGCTGGGCAAGCTCGTCAACTCGATGAACAGCAACGGCTACAACGCCGTGATCCAGAATGACGGCTCCGTCAACGTGACCGGCCAGGGCGTCTCGGGCTCATCGGCCGCGGCGACGGGGGGAGCCGCTCCCAACACCGATATCCAGGTTGGAACGCCATTGAGCTCCAGTGCGGCGGCGATCACGACCGTCCAGGGCGCCATCACCAAGATGAACACGATCAGCACCACCCTGGGTGCGACGACGCAGCAGATCACCGGCATGCAGAGCTTCACCAGTGACCTCAGCGATGCGCTGACCACCGGCGTCGGCGGCCTGACGGATGCCGATCTGTCGGCGGCCAGCGCGCGGCTCACTTCGCTGCAGACGAAGCAGTCGCTGGCGATCCAATCGCTCTCGATCGCCAACTCGCAGTCGCAGTCGATCCTGTCGCTGTTCCGCGGCTGATCGCAGATAGCTGGAACCGGGCCCGGTCGCCCGGTTCCAGCCCTCGCAACTTCTCTGAACGGGTTCGGCCATGAGCTACGGCGCACATCAGTATCGGCGGTCCGAAGGCAGCGCCTTCTCGCCACGAGAAACAGAAGCAGCAGCGTTCTCCTTCGTCAACCGGCTGCTTGTGCAGGAAACCGATCGGGACGCGCGGATGCGTGGCCTTGTCAAGAACCAGCAGCTCTGGTCGCTTCTGCTCAAGGATGTCGGCTCGTCGAGCAACGGGCTGCCATCCGTGCTGAAGTCCGATCTCGCCATGCTCGGAATGTGGGTGATGCGGCACAGCATCGCCGCGATGGGCGATGACCGACGGCCGCTCGGGCCGCTGGTTCAGGTCAATGAGGACATGATCGCTGCCCTGCGTCCCGCGTCCGTCTCTGCCCCGCCGGTCGCGACACCAGGCGTGATGGCTCTGGCAGGCTAGCGGGATGCAGCCGGTTTTCGACGAGGGCGATCGAGGCAGGAGCACCTATTGAATCACGCAAGGTGGTGCGGTTCAGCTGCTGGTCGGTGCCGGACCGATATCAACGAACGGCGGCGTGCTCCCATCATCGCCTGCCGACATATGCTCGATCAGAAGATGCTGTAGAAGCAGGACGGTCTTCATGTCCTGGATTTCGCCGGCGGTGACCATTGTCCAGGCCTGGGCAAGGGTCACCTCCAGCGTTTCGATCGCCTCGCCCTCGTCTGCCAAGCCTCCTCCGCTGCCGATGCGTTCGTTGCAGTTGCCCACGAAGAAATACAGCTTTTCGCTGCTGACGCCTGGACTCACGTAAAGGGTGAACAGGTGGCGTATGGTATCGACACGCCAGCCGGTTTCCTCCTCGGCTTCCCGTCTGGCCGATCGTTCAGCCTCGGCCATGGCGTCCGCCGCCGTGGGTGGCGATCCATCCAGGTTGCCAGCGCAGCACTCGATCAGGCTCGGCGCCTCCTCGTTGAACAGCACCGGAGCGCGAAGCTGTCGCGTCAGGATGATCGGTCCGTTCCGGCCCCGACGCAGCAGGATCACCGCGCTGGCAGGCGAGACCGCCACCTCGCGGATCAGTGTCTTCGACTGGCTGCCGACGTCAGTCTGTTCGATCGTCAGGCGGTGCAGCCCGATATGGCCATCCCAGATCGTCTCGTCCTTGATGATGCGCGCAGTCATGGCGGTCCTTTGCGGCGGAACAGGTCGTCGCTCTTGAGCATCAGCGCCGCGGCACCACATCTCGTTGCATATCAACCGGCAAGGCGTCGCCTCTTGAGGGACGCCGCTCGCGCCGTTTGGCGTGCCAGTCGCCTGCTGAAGAGGGACAGGAAAATGGATCTGGAAAAATTCACCGAGCGGTCGCGCGGCTTTCTGCAGGCGGCGCAGACCATCGCACTACGCGACTTCCATCAACGGCTGACGCCGGAGCATTTGCTCAAGGCGCTGCTCGATGACGAGGAGGGTGCAGCCTCCGGCTTGATCCGTAGCGCGGGGGGTGATCCGCAGGTCGTTCGCCTCGCGGTGGAAGCGGAGTTGGCCCGTCTTCCCAAGGTGCAGGGCGGCGGCGCCGGGCATCCGCAGGCGACACCGGAGCTGGTCCGGGCGCTGGATAGTGCGCAGCAGGACGCGCAGAAGGCCGGCGACAGCTTCGTGGCGCAGGATCGCCTGCTGGTGGCGTTGGCCGCAACCGATCAGCCGGCCGGCCGGGCCCTGGTTCAGGCCGGTGCCTCCAAGCAGGCGCTCGAGAAGGCGGTGACCGAGCTGCGCAAGGGCCGGAAGGTCACCGGCGAGAATGCCGAGGCCGGCTTCGACGCGCTGAAGAAATATGCCCGCGACGTGACCGAGGTGGCGCGGACCGGCAAGCTCGATCCGGTGATCGGTCGCGACGAGGAGATCCGGCGGACCATCCAGGTGATCGCCCGCCGGACCAAGAACAACCCGGTGCTGATCGGCGAGCCGGGCGTCGGCAAGACCGCCATCGTCGAGGGGCTCGCTCTTCGCATCATCAATGGCGACGTGCCGGAGGCGCTGAAGGGCAAGCGTCTGCTGGCGCTCGACCTGGGCGCGCTGGTCGCCGGTGCGAAGTTCCGCGGCGAGTTCGAGGAGCGGCTGAAGGCGGTGCTCAAGGAGATCGAGAGTGCGGCCGGCGAGGTCATCCTGTTCATCGACGAGATGCATACCCTGGTCGGCGCCGGTCGGGCGGATGGGGCGATGGATGCCTCGAATCTGCTGAAGCCGGAACTGGCGCGCGGCACCTTGCACTGCATCGGCGCCACGACGCTGGATGAGTATCGCAAGTATATCGAGAAGGATCAGGCCCTGGCCCGCCGGTTCCAGCCGGTGTTCGTCGGCGAGCCGACAGTCGCCGATACGGTCTCGATCCTGCGCGGGATCAAGGAGAAGTACGAGCTTCATCACGGCATCCGCATCACGGACGGGGCACTGGTGGCGGCGGCGACGCTGTCGAACCGCTACATCACCGACCGCTATCTGCCGGACAAGGCGATCGACCTGATGGACGAGGCCGCCAGTCGGCTTCGCATGCAGGTGGACAGCAAGCCCGAAGCGCTGGATGAGCTGGACCGGCGCCTGATGCAGCTCAAGATCGAGCGCGAGGCGCTCCGGCGCGAGGACGATTCCGCCAGCCGGGACCGCCTGGCCAAGCTGGAAGTCGACATCGCCGCTCTGCAGGAGCGGTCCGATGCCTTGACGACGAACTGGCGGTCGGAGAAGGACCGGGTCAGCGAGACCCAGAAGCTCAAGGAACGGCTCGACCAGGCGCGGTCCGAGGTCGAGATGGCACAGCGTCGCGGCGATCTCGGACGTGCGTCGGAGCTGATGTACGGGGTGATCCCGGCGCTCGAGAGCGAGATCGGCCTCAAGCAGGACACCCACGGCGACGCGGCACGTCTGGTGAATGAGGCGGTAACCGAGGAGGCGATTGCCTCGGTGGTCTCACGCTGGACCGGGGTGCCTGTCGATCGGATGCTGGAGGGCGAGCGGGCGAAGCTGCTTCGCATGGAGGACAAGCTGCGCGACCGGGTGGTCGGACAGGAGGATGCGCTGAAAGCGGTCTCGAATGCGGTTCGTCGGGCGCGCGCAGGACTGCAGGATCCGAACCGGCCGATCGGGTCGTTCCTGTTCCTGGGTCCGACCGGCGTCGGCAAGACCGAGCTCACCAAGGCGTTGGCCGAGTTCCTCTTCGATGACGAACGGGCGCTGCTGCGGATCGATATGAGCGAGTTCATGGAGAAGCACGCGGTCAGCCGGCTGATCGGAGCGCCCCCAGGTTATGTTGGCTACGATGAAGGTGGTGTGCTCACGGAGGCTGTGCGGCGGCGGCCTTATCAGGTCATCCTGTTCGACGAGGTCGAGAAGGCGCACGAGGATATCTTCAATATCCTGCTGCAGGTGCTCGATGACGGGCGGCTGACGGACGGACAGGGTCGGACGGTCGATTTCCGCAACACCATCATCGTGCTGACTAGCAACCTGGGCTCGGATCTGTTGGCAAGCCAGTCGGATGGCGAGACAACCGCTCTGGTGCAGGCTCAGGTGATGCGGGTGGTTCGGGAGCACTTCCGGCCGGAGTTCCTGAACCGGCTCGACGAGGTGATCCTGTTCGCGCGTCTGCAGAAGAACGACATGGCGCGGATTGTCGACATCCAGCTCAAGCGTCTGCGTGCTTTGCTTGCTGATCGAAAAATAGCTCTTGAGCTGGATCAGCCGGCAATCGATTGGCTGGCCAATGAGGGCTATGATCCGGTCTATGGGGCTCGGCCGCTCAAGCGCGTGATCCAGCGCAGCCTGCAGAACCCGCTTGCCGGCCTGATCCTGCAAGGTGAGCTCCATGACGGCGAGGACGTGAGGATCTCGGTCGGTCAGCAGGGGCTGATCGTGAACGGCGCATTGGTGGAGGCGGTTTGAGACGACCGCGGCCTATGCGCCTCGCGCATATCCGCCAAGTTCGACTTGATCGGTAGACATGGGTCCTCCGGATCACAGAAATGGCGGTTCTCCGCCATTTTTGTCGGAGTAAAAACCTCCGTCACCGCGTTGACATGAAACTGACGTGGCTCTAGAAGCCCTCTTACCGACGCGGTGGCTTACCGGCTCGGTTGTTCATTGACAGTCGAATATGTTTGGAAGGGATATGTTGGCGGCGCTTTTACGT
>CAXSBC010000012.1:0-71346 GCA_964236105.1 uncultured Acetobacteraceae bacterium
CTTCTTCCGCCAGCAGCACGCCCTGATGAACTGGCTGACACGTCAGGGCTGACGTTACCATGCCAGAGCGCATGTCGTGGCAGCAGGGCCTGGGCCGGGTCCGCCTGCTTTCGCGCGAGCTGTCCGAGCTGAAGCGGATGCGTGACCAGTCGACGACCGACAGCGTCGCCGAACGACTGTTCCGGCGTGCCTGGGGTGCGCTCGAAGCCGGGATCGAGCCCGCGGCTGTCTGCGAGCAGACCGTGGCCGACGCGCTGGTGGCGACGCGTCTCGCCGGCATCGACGCCGCGCTGCTGCAGGAGCTCGAGGTCGATCAAGCTGCCCGCCGGACGATCCTGCTCGACGGCTTCGAGGATGCGGCGCCTGGCCTGTCCGCGACGGCTGCCGCTTCCCTGCGGGCGGCGATCGGGATCGCCCGTCCCCGCCCGGAGCAGCCGCTGCCCTGGTTCGTGGACGCGCTGATCCGCCAGCCCAGGGCCGGCGCCACCTCGCCCGGCAAGCCGAGGCTGGCGCTGGAGCCGGCCGAAAGTCATGGCGACCATTGCCTGGTGGTCGCCGTGCTCGGCGCCCTGATCGCCATGCATGCCGACGCCGATCCGGCACGGGTGTTCCTGGCGGGCCTTGCCCACCACCTGCACAACGCGGCCCTGCCGGATACCGGCTTTGCCGGCGAGATCATGCTCGGCGACAGCCTGCTGCCGCTGATGCGACGCCTGACCGCCCGGGAGCTGGCGACGCTGTCGCCGCCGTTGCGTGACCGCGTCGAGGACGCGCTGCGGCCGATCGCGGGTGCCGACACGCCGGAAGGACGCGCCTTCAACGCCGCCGACGTCATCGACCGCGTGCTGCAGGCGCATCACCACGGACGCGCCGCCGCCTTCACCGTCGACCAGGCGCTGGGCGACCTGGAGCTCGTGCATGCCGGTCCGCTGCGCGCGTTCCACATGGACGTGCTGTCGACGCTCGACCTCGCATGACCGACGCCGCCTGGCCCGGCCTCTCGCTGCGCAGCCCGGTGTCGGGCCGGGCGCTGATTGCGGACGCGGGTGGGCTGCTCGTCGCAGGCGATGAGGTCTGGCCGGTGATCGACGGCATCCCGTTCCTGCGCGCCGACCGCGCCGCGATGGCGCGTGACGCCGTCGACCTGATCCGGGGCGGCAACATCCCTGCCGCGACGGCGCTGCTGCTGACCGACCAGGATCCGTATGCGCCCGATCCGCCGCCGTCGGTGGCGCATTGCGAGCGCCTCGTCCGCGGGCAGGCGTCGCTGACGTTTCGCAGCGCGATGCACGAGCTCGGCTTCGGCCGGGTCGCGGACTACTTCGCCCATCGCTGGACCGATCCGACCTACCTGTCGGGCCTGGCCCTGCTCGGCCAGGCGCTGCCGGCCGACGGCACCGCCGACGTCTTCGAGCTGGCCTGCGGCGCCGGGCATTTCCTGTCGGCGCTGGAGCATGCCGGCCTGCGCGCCGCCGGCGCCGACCTGGTCTTCGCCAAGCTCTGGCTGGCGCGCCATTTCGTCAGCTCGTCGGCGCGCCTGGTCTGCTTCCAGGCGCAGGGGCTGTGGCCGCTTGCCCTCGACCGCCAGCGCACGGTGTTCTGCCACGACGCGTTCTACTTCCTGCCCGACAAGCCCGGGATCGCGGCACAGATGCAGCGGGCCGCGGGCACGGGCGGCAGCGTGGCGATCGGGCATGCCCACAATCGAGCGGCCGAGAACCATTCGGCCGGCGAGCCGCTCACGGTCGACGGCTACGCATCGCTGTTCGCCGGCGCCCGGCTGTTCGACGACCGGGAGCTCACGCAGGCCTTCGTCGAGGCGCGGAGCCCGATGCCGGCGGACGCCGGCGCGCTCGCCACGGTCCCGGCGGTGTCGCTGCTGTGGCAGGCCGGTCCCGACGGGGCAGCCGGGGCGCGCGGTCGCGCCGGCTTCGGCCTGGAAGCCTCGGGACAGCCCTTACGCCTCAACCCGCTCTACCGGCAGACCCCGGACGGCGCGCGCATCGAGTGGCCGAGCCCGCGCTACGAGCAGGAATATGCCGGCCTCGCGACCTATCCGCCGACCTGGCACGGCCCAGATGTTCTGGAGCCCGGCGCCGCCGCCGGGGACCTGCTGCGCCGGCGCATCTATGTCGACCTGCCGCCGCGATGGTAGGCGAGATCGGCTGGGGCATCGTCGGCTGCGGCTGGGTCGCGCGCGACTATGCCGCTCCCGCCATCCTCGGCAGCGGCAATGGCAGGCTGCGCGCGCTCTGCGATGCCGATCCCGCGGCACTCGCGCGCATCGCGCCCGATGACGGGGAGCTCCTACGCGCCGCGTCGGTTGACCGCTTCCTGCAGGCGCCGGGCCTGGACGCGGTCTATGTCGCGACGCCCAACCACCTGCATCGGCCCTTCGTCGAGGCCGCCGCCGCTGCCGGCAAGGCGGTGCTGTGCGAGAAGCCGATGGCGCTGGATGCCGTCGACGCGCAGGCGATGCTGGAGGCGTGCGAGCGCCACGGCGTGTTCTATGCCACCGCCTTCGACCAGCGCTTCCATCCGGCGCACCGGCGCGCGGCCGAGCTGGTGCGTGCGGGCGCCGTGGGGCGCGTCACGGCGGTGCGCATCGTCTATGCCTGCTGGGTCGGCGCCTCCTGGTCCGACGACAACTGGCGCATCGATCCGGCGCGCGCCGGCGGCGGCGCCTTCTTCGACCTGGCGCCGCACGGGCTCGATCTGGTGGCGATGCTGCTCGGCGAGCCGCTCGAGGCTGCCGTCATTCTCGGCCAGCACCGGGTGCACGACTATGCCACAGCCCCCGGCGGCGTCGATGACGGCGCCATGGTGCTGGCGCGAACCGCCTCCGGCGTCCTGGTGCAGCTCCACGTCGCCTATAGCTGCCCCGAGTTCCTGCCGCGCCGGCGCCTGGAGATCGTCGGCGATCGCGGCCAGATCACCCTGACGGACACGATGGGCCAGACGCCAGGCGGGACGCTGTCGCTGCAGACGGCGGCCGGCGCGCCCGGGGAAATCGCGATCGCCGGCATCGAGCGGTCGCCGTTCGCGTTGCAGGTCGAGGCGTTCGCCGATCACCTGCTGCAGGTGCGGCCGTTCGGCTTCGAGCCGCGCCAGGATCTGCGGACGATGATGCTGCTGGCGACGCTGCAGGGCAGCATCGTCGCCGAGAAGGGAGGCAACTGAGCATGCCGCTGTCGCCGTTCGCCTGCAGCAACTGCGGGCATTGGCAGCAATATTTCGCGGTGCCGCCGCACTGCCCGATCTGCTCGGACGTGCGCAACGACCTGCCCGAGGATGGCTGGGACTTCCGCACGCCGGAGCTGCTGGCGCCCACCTTGCGCCATCACCGGCGCGAGGTGATTCCGGGCGTCTGGGAGTTCTGGACCACACCGCGCTTCGGCCTCGACAGCCATGGCTGGCTGCTGCTGGAGCCGGCCGGCAACGTCGCCTTCGAGGCGGCGCCGTTCTACGACGACGAGAGCCTGGATTCGATCGCCCGCCTGGGCGGCATCGCCACGCTGGCGGCGTCGCATCCGCACGGCTACGGCGCGCTGTGGCAGCTGCAGCAGCGCTTCTCGCCGCCGCTGCTGATCCAGAAGGAGGATCTGCAATGGACCAAGGCGTTCCGCGTCACCCACCCCTGGGACGAGCGGCACGAGATCCTGCCGGGCCTGGTGCTGCATCACACCGGCGGCCATTACGAGGGCCATGCCGTGCTGCATGACGCCCGGCGCGGCGCGGTGTTCGTGGGCGACGCGCTCAAGCTCGATCTCGACGAGGCCGGCCGGCTGGTCGCGCTGTCGTGCCACAAGGCCTACCACAAGCAGATCCCGCTCTCGCCCGACGAGGCGCGGCGCTACCGCGCGGTGTTCGAGGACCTCGATTTCGACACCGTGTTCACGCCCTTCGAGTGCGCGGTGGGGGTGCCGAAGGATGCGGTCCTGGAGCTGCTCGACCGGATGATCGACGGCGGCGCCTCGACGCGTCCGGTGCCGATCCCGATCCTGATGTCGGCGGAAACGGTGTCGGCATGACCCTGCGCTATGCCTTCAACACCAACGGCTGCGCCCACCACCGGCTGGAGGATGCGATCGCGCTGATCGCGGACTCCGGCTATGACGGCATCGCGCTGACGCTCGACATCCACCATCTCGATCCCTTCGCCGCCGATCATGCGCAGGCCCTGCGACGGGTGGCGGCCTCGCTCGCCGCCCGCGGGCTCGGCGCGGTGATCGAGACCGGCGCGCGCTTCCTGCTCGACCCGCGCGCCAAGCACGAGCCGACGCTGGTGTCGGCCGCACCGGAAGGCCGCGCGCGGCGGATCGACTTCCTCGCGCGCGCGCTGGAGGTCGGCGCCGCCACCGGCGCGGAGGCGATGTCGTTCTGGGCCGGCATCCCGGCGCCCGGCCTCGACCGCATGGACGCGCTGGCCTGGTTCCGCGACGGGCTGGAGCAGGTGGTGCGGCAGGCGGAGCGTTGCGGCGTGGTCGCCGCCCTCGAGCCCGAGCCCGGCATGCTGATCGAGACGGTGGCCGATTTCGCGGCCGTCGCCCACGATCTGCCGGCCCTGCGGCTGGCGCTCGATCTGGGGCACTGCCTGGTCACCGGCGACATCGAGCCGGAGCAGGCGCTCGCCGATCATGCAGATCGCATCGGCACCGTCTCGATCGAGGACATGAAGCGCGGCGTGCACGAGCATCTGCCGTTCGGCAGCGGCGACATGGACCTGCCCGTGCTGGTGGGCGCGCTGCGCCGGATCGGCTTCGACCGGCTGGTCTGCGTCGAGCTGTCGCGCGACAGCCATCGCGCCGACCGGATGATCCCGGACGCGCTGCGCACCCTGAAGGCGATCGAGGGCGCGCTCGCATGAGGATCTGCTTCGTCAGCCGGCGCTTCTTCCCGGCGATCTCGGGGATGAGCGTCTATGCGCTCAACCTGCTGCACGCGCTGGCCCGGGCCGGCCACGATGTCACCATGATCAGCCAGTATCGTGCGGATGCGTTCGGCAAGGGCGTCTATGGCGGCGGACCGCCGCCGCCGGTCCCCGGCGTGCGGGTGATCGGGCTGGAGCAGATCGGCGAGGCGGAGAATGGCGATTTCGAACGCGACATCGACACGCTCGTGGCGACCATCGCGGCCGAGCACGCGCGCGCGCCGTTCGACCTGCTGCACGCCCAGTACGGCTACCCGACCGGATGGGCGGTGCTGCTGGCATCGCGCCGGCTGCACGTGCCGAACCTGGTCTCGATCCAGGGCGGCGACGGACACTGGGTGGGCTCGTGTTGCGAGGCGCATCGCCTGGCGATGACCCGCGTGCTCGACCATGCCGGGGCGGTGCTGATCGGCTGCCGCTCGTTCGCGGACGAGGTCACCGAACGGCTCGGCACCGACCCGTCGCGCTTCACCATCGTGCCGGGTGCGGTCGATATCGGACGCTTCCGGCCCGACCCGGCGCCGCGCGATCCGGCAGCGCCGCCGGTGCTGCTGTATCATGGCCGCGTCGACCGCCGGAAAGGCGTGTTCGACATGATCGAGGTGCTGCAGCGGCTGGATGCGGAGGGGACGGCGTTCCGCCTCGTGCTGTCCGGCATCGGGCCGGATCTCGACGAGGCCGTGCGCCGCATCGACGCGGCCGGGCTGGCGCGGCTGACGACGCTGCGCGGCTATGTCGATTATGACCATGCGCCGGACGCCTACCAGGGCGCCGACATCTTCGTCTCGCCCACCTACGCGGAGGGGTTCTCCAACACCATCCTCGAGGCGATGGCATCGGGGCTCGCGACCATCTCGTGCCGCGTGGTGGGCGTGGTGGACTGCCTGCGCGACGACGAGAACGGACTGCTGACCGAGGCCGGCGACATCGACGCGCTGACGCACGGCCTGCGTCGGCTGATCACCGACCGGGCGCTGCGTGACCGGCTCGCCGATACGGCGCTGGAGGAATGCCGGCGCGTGTATTCCTGGGCCGCGGTCGCGAAGCAGATTATGCAGGCCTACGCGATCGTCGTCCGCCAGCCGCCGGATCTGGCGTTCGAGCCGTCGCTGCCGCAGGGTCCGTGCCGCTTCCGCGCAACGCCGCATCTGCTGTGACGACATCCAGGCCGGACCCGCACGATCGTCCGATCGCCCTGCTGCTGTCGCCGCATCTCGACGACGTCGCCTTTTCCTGCGGGGGCATCGCCGCCATGCTCGGTCGTGCGGGCTGGGATGTGGTGGTGGCGACGATCTTCACCCGCTCGGTGCATCCCGCATCCGGCTTCGCGCTGGCCTGCCAACGCGACAAGGGCCTGCCGGACGAGGTCGACTACATGGCGCTGCGGCGCGAGGAGGATCGTCTGGCCTGCCGCAGCCTGGATGCCAGGCAATGCCTGCTGGACCTGCCCGAGGCGCCGAACCGCGGCTATGCGTCGGCGGCCGACCTGTTCGCGCCGCCGCGTCCGGACGACGACGTCGCCGGCTCGCTGGAAGCGCTGCTGGACGGGCTGATCGCCGCCGAGCGGCCGTCGCTGGTGCTGGCGCCGCAGGGCTGCGGCCGGCACGTCGATCATCTGCGCGCCATCGAGGCGGTGTTGGCCGGCCGCACGGCGGCGTCGCCGCCCCTCGGTTTCTATCGCGACACGCCCTACGTGATCCGCGATCCGGCCGCGCGTCCGGACCCGCGTGTCGAGGCGGTGGCGGGCCACCCGGTCGCGGTCCCGCTGGACGCGGCGGCGCGCGCGCGCAAGCAGCAGGCCGTCGCCTGCTACCGCACCCAGCTGGCGTTCCAGTTCGGCAGTGCCGCCCGGGCCGCGGACGCGATCGAGGCGCTGATGGCGCGCGAGGCGGAGGGCCTGGGGTGCGGCCATGCCGAGCGCCTGCTGCTGTCCGATCCCGCGATGCTCGCAGGGCTTGCGGCATGAGACGCTGGCTGGTGACGGGCGGCGCCGGCTTCATCGGCTCGCACCTGACCGACGCGCTGCTGCTGCGCGGCGACCAGGTGCGCGTGCTCGACGACTTCTCCTCGGGCTTCCGGCGCAACCTGTCTCCGGCGGCCGAGCTCGTCCGCGGCAGCGTGACCGATGCGCCCCTCGTGCGCCGGGCGCTGGCCGACATCGACGGCGTGTTCCATCTGGCCGCCATCGCGTCCGTCGTCCGCTGCACCGACGACTGGGCCCACGCCCACGCCGTCAACCAGGCCGGAACCGTCACCGTGCTGGAGGCCGCGAAGCGGGCGGGCGGCGTGCCGGTGGTGTTCGCCTCCTCGGCCGCCATCTACGGTAACGCCGCGCGCAACGCGGTGTCCGAGGACGATGCCGCCGATCCGCGTTCGGCCTATGGCTGCGACAAGCTGGGCAGCGAGCTGCATGCGCAGGTGGCGCGCCGCACCTTCGGCATCCCGACGCTGGGCCTGCGGTTCTTCAACGTGTACGGCCCCAGGCAGGACGGGTCCTCGCCCTATTCCGGGGTGATCTCGGTGTTCCGGCGCATGCTCGCCGGCGGCGAGACGCTGGTCCTGAACGGCGACGGGCGGCAGACGCGCGACTTCGTCTTCGTATCCGACGTGGTGGCGGTGCTGCTGGAGGGCATGCGGCGGCTGCCCGACCTGCCGCGCGTGCTCAACGTCTGCACCGGCCGCGCGACCAGCATCCACGAGCTGGCGCTGATGCTGTGCGAGCAGGCGGGCCTCGTCCCCTCGTTCCGGTTCGCGCCCTCGCGCGCCGGCGACATCGCCCGCTCCTGCGGCGACCCGGCGCTGCTGGCTGCCAGCCTCGGCCTGCGCTGCGGCGTCGGCATGCGCGACGGCCTGCGCCGCCTCGGCCTCGCCGACCCGTTCCCCATCCCCGGCGCCGCCCGCGGCGGCACCGGCCTCAACGAAGGACAGATGAGCGCGTGACGCAGGATCATGCCGACATCGCAGCGCTGTTTCGCGCCAGCATGCCCGCCGGCGCGGAGATCGCCAGCTTCCGGATCGACGGCCTCGACCGGCTGGGCATCCCGGTGGTGCAGGCGAACCTGATCTCGCCCGATCGTCCGACCATCATCGGCCACGGCTACGGCTTCACCGAGGCGGAAGCCGCCACCGGCGCGCTCGGCGAGCTGTGCGAGGAGGTGCATGTCGGCGCCTGGGTGAAGCGGCAGACGCCGGTGCAGGCGAGTTATGCCGCCCTGGTGGCGAGGCTGGGCGAGGCCGGCGTCGCCGATCCGCTGACGCTGTGCCTGCCTGCCGGCTCCGACTACGACCCGGACACGGTGCGCGCCTGGCTGCCGGCCCGGCGCTACCCGACCGACGAGACCGTGCTGGTGCCGCTGGAATGGGTGGCGATCGCGCAGTACCAGATGGGCGAACGGCCCGGCCTGATCACGCCGATCACCAACGGCCTCGGCGCCGGCCTCGACCTGGACCACGCCATCGCGCACGGCGTCATGGAGCTGCTGCAGCGCGACGGCAACGTGCTGACCTACCGCGCCTTCGATGCGGGACAGGTGGTGACGGTCGAGGACGGGCTCGATCCCGACTGCGACGCCCTGCGCCGGCTGCTGCGCGAGGCCGGCATCGACGTCACCGTCAAGCTGGCCAGCACCGAGTTCGGCATCGCCAACCTGTATGTGGTCGGCGACGATCACGGCGCGGTCTCGCTGCCGATCCAGATCACCGCCTGCGGGGAGGCGGCACACCCCAACCGGGTGCGCGGCCTGCGCAAGGCGCTGCTGGAGTTCATCGGCTCGCGCTCGCGCAAGGCCGCCACGCACGGGCCGATCGGGCTGCTGCGCGACCTGCTGCCGCCGGCCTCCTTCGCCCGCCAGCTGGCGGTGGCCGAGGCCCGCGACGAGGAGCCGCGCGCGCTGGACACCATGGCCGACTGGATCGGCCAGGATGCGCCCGAGCTGCGCCGCCGGCTGCAGGACACGGTGTTCCTGAAGTGCTCGCAGGTGGCGTTCGACGACCTGCCCGACGTCGGCGAGGATCTGGGCGGCAGCCGCAGCCGGCTCGACTGGCTGACGCGCCGTCTCGGCGCCGAGGGGCTGGAGATCCTGTGGGTCGACTGCTCCCCGGCCGGCTCTCCGGTCCGGGCGGTCAAGGTGATCGTGCCGGGGCTGGAAAGCGAGACCATGAGCTACCACCGGCTGGGCTGGCGCGGCGTGGCGCGGCTGCGCGCGCGCGGCGATGCGCTCGTCGCCGACCGTCCGGCCGAAGGCTTCCGGCCGGTCAGGCTGCGCCCCGCGGATGCGGAGCGCGCCGGCGGCCCGGCCTTCCTTGATACTGCCTCGATCGATGCCCGGGTCGAGCTGGTCTATCCGCTGTATCGCGAGGCCAACCCGCTCTCGGCCCAGCTGGCCCTGTATCGCCGGGCTGCTGCCGCATCAGCCCGGACGGCGCCACCCGGGTGAACCGCCCGGAGGTCATGCCGGCGGTCCCCGGCCGGTCGCGGCTCATCGTGCTGCTGGTGCCGACCCTGCTGCTCGCAGGTGCCGGCTTCTGCAGCGCGTTCCTGGCCTTCGGCGACGCGTCGCCCTGGCTGGCGCCGGTCTATCTGGTGCTGCTGCTGGTGTCCTACAGCCGCACGGCGCTGAACACGATCGGCCCGCTGCTGGGACTGCTGCCCGCGCCGCGCGCCGATGCCGTGCCGCGGCCGGCGGACCCGGTGCCCGGCCGGACGCGCACGGCGATCCTGCTGCCGGTGTTCAACGAGCCGCCGGAGCCGATCGCGGCCGCCCTGCGGGTCATGGCCGAGGCGCTCGATGCGGCCGACGACGTCGCCTTCTTCGTGCTGAGCGACACCCAGGACCCGGCACTCGCGCTGGTCGAGGCAGGCCTGTTTCCCGCCTCCGCGATCTCGCGGTCCGGCATCCGCATCACCTACCGGCGGCGCGTCCGCAACACCGGCCGCAAGGCCGGCAACATCGCCGCCTTCTGCAGCGATCACGGTGCCGACTACGATTTCGCGATCATCCTGGACGCCGACAGCCTGATGACGGCCGACGCGATCCGCGCCCTGATCGACACGCTGCGCCACGATCCCGGAGCCGCCCTGATCCAGTCGGTCTCCTATCCGATCGGCGGCACCACCCTGTTCGCCCGGCTGCAGCAGTTCGCGGCCCGGCTGAACACGCCGCTCTCCGTCGCCGGGCAGCATCTCTGGCAGCACCGGCGCGGCACCTACTGGGGCCACAACGCCATCGTGCGGCTGCGGCCCTTCATCGCGCACGCCTCGCTGCCGATCCTGCCGGGCCGCCCGCCGCTCGGCGGCGAGATCCTGTGCCACGACACCATCGAGGCGGCCCTGCTGCTGCGTGCGGGCTGGGACGTCCGGCTGGCGCCCGAGATCGCCGGCTCCTACGAGACCACGCCGAGCAACCTGGTCGACCATCTCGCCCGCGAGCGCCGCTGGTGCCAGGGCAACCTGCAGCACCTGCGGCTGGTGGGCAGCGCCGGGTTCCGGCCCGAGAGCCGCCTGCATATCGCCATGGGCATCCTGTATTACCTGGCGGCACCGATCGGGCTGCTGGTGAGCCTGCTGCTGCTGGGCGGCGGGCTGCTGTCGCGGGGCGCCGGTGCCGCCGGGCCCTCCAGGCTCGTGGTCGATCTGTGCCTGTGGCTGACGCTGTTCATGCTGTTCGCGCCGCGCCTGGCCAGCCTGGGACGCGCGATCCTGCTGCCGGGCGTCGCCCGCCTGGGCTTCGGCGGGCGGTCGCGGCTGATCCTGAGCGTGCTGGCCGAGCAGGTCGCGGGCGTGCTGTTCGCGCCGATCATGGCGCTGTCGGTGACCGGCTTCGTGATCGACACCTGCCGCGGCAAGGTGGTGAGCTGGAACACCCAGGCGCGCGGCGACCGGCCGGTCGGCTGGTCGGAAGCGTGCAGACGGTTCGGCGTCCACACGATCCTGGGCGTCGTGATGGCGCTCGGCATCGGCCTGGTGCGTCCGTCGCTGCTGGCGTGGGCGATGCCGTTCCTGGCCGGGCTGATCCTGTCGATCCCGCTCGCCTGCTGGTCGGGCAGCGTGCGGCTCGGCACGCTGGCCCGGCGGCTCGGGCTGTTCCTGACCATCGACGAGTTGGCGCCGGTGCCCGAGCAGCTCGCCTTGTCGGAGCCGGCGCCGGCGGGCGGGGTCCGTATTCGGACGCGACGGGCCCGGGGGCGGCAGGATGGGATGACGACGGCGAACGGGGATTAAGGATCAAGGCCAGGGCGCTGCCCTGGACCCGTTCAAGGCGGCGCCTTGAGAATCCAGTTAGGCTCGCAGGTCGCTGGGGGCGAGGGCGGGCTCCTGCGGGTCGACGATGGCGTCGATCAGCACCGGGCCGGGCGTGGACAGGGCGGCTCTGATCGCGGGGCGGATCTCGGCGGGGGTCGTGCAGCGAATGCCGGTGGCGCCGACGGCCTGCGCATAGGCGGCGAAATCGATGTGGCCCAGCGCGCAGCCATAGTCCGGATGGCCCATGTCGGCCTGCTCGAACATCACCTCGGCGAGCGAGTCGTTGTTCAGCACCAGGATCTTCAGGTCCAGCCGGTGCAGCACGGCGGTCGACAGCTCGGCCATCAGCATCGCCATCCCGCCATCGCCGACCACCGCGATCGACATCCGGTCGGGATGGGCAAACGCGCCGGCGATGGCCAGCGGCAGGCCGGACGCCATCGACACCAGCGTGCCGCAGCCGGTCCAGTCCTGCCCTTCGCGCAGGCTGATGTGACGGGCCGCGAACTGGGTGTTGCAGCCGCAATCGAGGCTGAACAGCGCGCGGTCCGGCGCGAGATCGCTCAGCGCCCGCACCACCGTCTGCGGCCGCAGGCGGGACCGCTTCTGCGTGCCCTCGACCCGGCGCAGCAGCGCGTTCCAGTCCCGCATGCCCGCCTGCGCGTCGGCCAGGAAGCGCCGGTCCTGCTGGCGGCGCAGCAGCGGCTGCAGCTGTGCCAGCGTCGCCTGCATGTCGCCCACCAGCCCGATCTCGACCGGCATGCGCAGGCCGATGCGGTCGCCGAGCCGGTCGACCTGCACGCTGCGCGCCTGGCCGGGCTGCGGGTAGTAGTCGGTCCAGGGCATGGTCGAGCCCAGGATCAGCACCGTGTCGCAAGTCTGCATCGCCTGCTGCGACGGACGTGTGCCGAGATGGCCGATGCCGCCTGTGGTCAGCGGATGGTCGTCCGGCAGCAGCGCCTTGCCGAGGAACGCCTTGGCCACCGGGGCGGCCAGCGTGTCCGCCACCCGCAGCAGCTCCGGACGCGCCGACAGGCAGCCCTGGCCGGCCAGGATCGCCACCCGCCGGCCCGCGTTCAGCAGCGCAGCCGCCGCCGCAAGCTGGTCCGGCGCGGGCGCGCTGTCCGGCCTGGTCCAGGACGAGGCCAGCGGGCTGCGCACGACCCGGACCGACGGCCTGTCCTCGCTGAGCCTGAGCGTCTGCACGTCCTTGGCGATGGTCAGATGCGCGACCCCGCGATCGCCCAGCGCCGCCCGGCAGGCTCGGTCGACCACGTGCAGCGCATGCGCGGGTCCGGTGACCGTCTCGTTGAACAGCGCGACCTCCTGCATCAGCCGCACGGTGTCGACGCTCTGGGGATAGCGCATGCCGGCCATGTCGTGGAACGTCGAGCCGGTGATCGCCACCACCGGCGCCCCGTCCAGCCTGGCGTCGAACAGGCCGTTCAGCAGGTGGATGGCGCCGGGTCCGGTGGTGGCGACGCACAAACCGAGGCGGCCGCCGTGCTTGGCCATGCCCGAGGCCATGAAGGCGGCGGCCTCCTCGTGCCGCACGCCCACGAACGCGATCTGCTGGCGTCGCTGTCGCAGCGCCTCGATCACCGGGTTGATGCCGTCGCCCACGATGCCGAACGCATGGGTGACGCCCCAGGCGATGAGGATGTCGACGACGATCGCGGCGGTGTCCGGGTCGGGTGCCGTGTGCGCCGGCGGCGGCTGCCCGTCGTCCGGCACCGCCGCCCGCCCCGGCGATGCGGCGGCGGCGACCGCCACGCCGGTCAGGCCCGCCAGCCGGAAGAGCTTCCTGCGGTGCAGGCCGCGCGGGTGCTGATCGTCGGTCATGCGGGCGGCCTGCGGCTGAGGGTCAGGCCGGCCGCCATGGGATCAGCGGCGCGTCGTGACGGACATAGAGCGGATGCTTCGGCGAGCCGTCGGCGTTGACGGCAAAGCACAGCGGCTGCACCCCGATCGTTTCCAGCAGGGCTGCCACCTGCCGGCCGCGTCCGGCGAGCGGCTTCGGCGGCTTGCCCCAGCCCACCACCACGCGAACCGCGGTCGCCGAGAACCGCAGGATGGCGGCGTCGTTGCCAGCACCCACCGCATCGCCGATCGACAGCAGCCCCGCCTGGTCGGTCGAGCGGTAGCCGAAGGCGTTCAGCATCACGAACGCGCCGAACCCCCACAGCCGCGCCCGCTTGATGCAGCCGGCCACCGTGGGATCGTTCACCGCGAGGTCGGCGGTCGACGGGTTCATGCCGATCATCGCCACGTGCCCGCCGCTGCCGATCGGCTGCCCGTCCCAGCGCCGCTCCAGCCACCAGCGATAGCGCCGGCAGTCCGAGAACTCGGCCGCCGACACGGTGTCGGCATCGACCGCGAGCCTGATCCTGCCGCCGGGATCGTGGTCGGGCAGGCGAGCCGGCGGTTCGGCGGCGTCATCCCTCGGCCCCGCCGCGGGCCGGGCGCCGGAGATGAGGCTGGCCCCGTCCCTAGCGTCCGCCGACATCGACCTCGGCGGCATTCAGGCCGTAATCGTTGGGAATGTTGCTGCCGACGAGCAGCATCTCTCGCCAGTTATGGTTCTTGATCAGCCCGTCCAGCCTTGGATTGTACTGGTAGGGAATGTCGTAGGCGCGGGCGTACTGCTGCAGCTCGAAGTCCCCGGTGAGGTCCGGGTCCGGCGTGTGGCAGATCTGGACCGCGCGATAGAACTCGACATGGAAGTCGCGCACCTGCTCGCCCAGGCAGGCGGTGTCTCCGGGCTGCTTCGGATGGAAGGTGACGCCGCATCCGCCCAGGATCGCGAGCAGGGCCGCCAGTGCCGGGCCTTGGAGTCTGGTCATGATTGTCATTTGAGCTGCCAAGTCCTGATCCTGCGCCGGCTGCCTGCCCGATGACAACGAACGAACGCGCGACCGGGCACTAGCCCGCCATCTCCGTGGCCCGCGCCAGATCGACCGACAGCACCCGGCTGACGCCGCGCTCCTGCATGGTCACGCCGTAGAGCCGGTCCATGTGCGTCATGGTGAGCTGGTGGTGCGTCACCACCAGGAAGCGCGTTCCGGTCTCCCGCACCATGTCCTCCAGCAGCGCGCAGAACCGCTCCACGTTGGCGTCGTCGAGCGGCGCGTCCACCTCGTCGAGCACGCAGACGGGTGCGGGGTTGCAGCGGAACACCGCGAAGATCAGCGACAGCGCGCACAGCGCCTGCTCGCCGCCCGACAGCAGCGACAGCGTCGCGAGCTTCTTGCCCGGCGGCTGCGCATAGATCTCCAGGCCGGCACTGAGCGGATCGTCGCTGCCGACCAGGCCGAGATGCGCCCGCCCGCCGCCGAACATGCGTCCGAACAGCGACTGGAAATGCCGGTCGACGCTCTCCAGCACCGTCAGCAGCCGCTCGCGTCCCTCGCGGTTCAGGTGGCCGATCTGGCCGCGCAGCCGGGCGATCGCGCCCCCGATCTCCGCATGCTCGCGCGCGATCGTCGCACCCTGCTCCGCCACCTGGCCCAGCTCGAGCTCGGCGCGCAGATTGACCGGCCCGATCTCGTCGCGCTCGCGGCCCAGCCGGGCGATGCGGCGGCGCAGGGCCGCCTCGGCCGCATCCGACAGGTCGTCCGGCACGGCGGTCGGCGGCGCGGACGTCTCCGCCAGCAGCTGCGCCAGCATCGCCTGCGCCTGCTCCTCCCGCGCCTCCGCCCGCAGCGCCGCCTCGCGCCCGGCGGCCAGCGCTGCCTCCAGGCCACGCCGGTCGAGCTGTGCCTGCTGCAGCGCCCGGCTCGCCGCCTCCAGCTCTGCCTGGGCCGCCTGATGCGCCGCCTGCGCGGCCTCGGAGGCGGCGGCGAGCGCGCGCGCGCGCCGCGCCGCCTCGGCCGGCGCCGCCGCCCGCAGCGCCTGCTCCGCCTGCGCCTCGGCGAGCCTGGCGCGTGCGGCCGCCAGCGACGCATCCGCCGCGCCGCACCGCGCGCGCCAGTCCGACAGCCCGGCTGTCAGCGGGCCGCGCCTGGCATCCAGCGCCGCCTGCTCCGAGGCCAGCAGCGAAGCGGCCTCCAGCGCAGCCCGCTCCTCGTCGCGCAGCCGTTCCAGCCGGTCCGTCGCCGCCGCCGCGGCGGCGGCCGCCTGTTCCGGATCGGGCAGCAGCGCCGCCGCCGCCAGCAGCGTCTGCGCCGCATCGTCGGCCTCGGCATGCTCCAGGCGCAGCAGCTCATGCCTCGCATCCAGGGCGTCCAGCCGGCTGCGCCCTTCCAGCAGCGCAGCCGCCGCCTGCTCGCGCGCGGCCGTGTCCGCGGCAAGGCCTGCCTGCGCCGTCTGGCGCCGCTCCCGCATCGCCTGCTCCGCCTGGGCCGCGGAGGTCAGATCCGCCAGGCGGTGCCGCAGCGCGGCTGCGCCATCCTCGGGCGAGAGGGCCGACAGCGCGTCCCGTGCTTCGGCCAGACCCGCCTCGGCTGCATCCGCCTCGTGCTGCATCCTGTCCAGCATCGGCGCCAGCGTGGCCCGGGCGGCCTCGCTCTCGACATGGCGCGCCAGGCCGGCGGCGGCGGCATCGCGCGCCTGCCGGGCGTCAGCCTCGGCTCGACGCCGTGCCGCCCGCGCCTCGGCCTCCGCCGCCACGGCCTCCGCCTCCCGACGGCTCGCCGTCTCGTGCGCGCCGGCCAGCAGGGCGGGATCGGCCAGCGCGTCGAGGGCGGCGTGCGCCGCATCGCACGCCTCGGCCGCGTCCTGCAGACCGGCGGCGGCGCGCGGGAGCTGCGACGTGAGCGCATCGAGCCTGGCCTGCGCCTCGGCGTGCTGTCGGCCGATCCGCGCATCCTCGCGGCGTGCCTGGGTCAGCGCCTGCTCGGCCGACGCGCGTTCGGCCCGCGCCGCCCGGGCGGCCGCGGTCGCCCGCGCCTGGCATGCCGCGTCCTCCGTCGCCGCGCCCGCCGCCAGCGCCAGCGCCGCCTCCGCCTCCTGCAGCCGGACGCGCCGCTCGCCCAGCCGCGTCCGCTGCTGCAGCCGCAGCGCCGCCGGGCTCGGCGTGCCGGCGGCGACACGGTAGCCGTCCCACCGCCACAGCGCCCCGGTCCGCGTGACCAGGCATTGCCCCGGCCGCAGGCTCGCCTGCAGCGACCCGCCATCCGCGCCGTCCTCGATCAGGCCGGCGCGGGACAGCAGGCGCCCCAGCTCAGCCGGCGCCGCCAGCAGGCGGTCGAGCCCGACCGCCTCGTCCGGCAGGCGGTCGGGGTCCAGTGCCGGCAGCGTCAGCCAGGCCTGCGCCGCGTCGGGCGCCTGGGCCGCGTCCGGCCCGCAGGCCGCCTCCAGCCCGTCCGACAGGCAGGCGGCGAGCGCCGCCTCCAGGCCCGGCGGCACCGCGATCTCGTCCGCCAGCCGGCGCCAGGACCGGCCGGGCATTCCGCCGGCTGCCGGATCGTCGTGCTCCAGCGCCTGGGCCAAGCCGTCCGCCTCCGCCTGCAGCCGACCCTGCGTCTCCCGCGCCAAAGCGAGCCCGGCCGCCGATCGCGCGGCATCCGCCCCGGCATCGGCCTGTGCCGCGTCCGCCGCCGCGAGCCGCCGCTCCGTCTCGCCGAGCGCCTGCTCGGCCTGTGCCAGCGCCTGCCGCGCCGCCGCGACCAGCTCGGGCGACGGCGCGGCCGCCGAGGCGCGAGCCTGGTCGCGCCGCAGCGCCTCCTGCTGCGCCGCCGTCTGCCGCAGCGTCGCGTCCGCCCGGCTGCAGGCGGTCTCGAGCTGCTCGCGCCGGCGCCCGGCATCCAGCATGCAGGATCCGGCCTCGAGCCGCGCCGACACCGCTTCCGTGCGTGCCGCATCCGCCGCATCGAGCGAGGCGGCTGCCGCCGCCAGCACCGCGTCCGCTGCCGACACCGCCTCTGCCGCCGCCCTGCGCTCGCTCTCGGGCACGAGTCCGGCTTCCGCTGTCCGCAGCCGCACGCCCAGCGCCTGGCATTCGGCCGCCGAGCGCTGCGCCAGCGCCGCTGCCGCCTGCAGCGCCTCGGTTGCCGTCCGGTGCCGCCGCCGGGCTTCCGCGTCCGCCAGCCCTGCCGAGTCCGCGGCGCGTGCGGCCGCGGTGTGCGCGTCCGCCAGCGCCTCGAGCTGCCGGGTTGCCGTTGCCAGCTCGCGCGCCGCATCGTCGCAGGCGGTCTCGTGCGCGTGCAGCAGGGCGGGATCGGGCAGCGCTGCCCGGTGCTGCGTCCGCTCGGCATCGGTCTGCGCCAGGCCCGCCGCCGCACGATGGAGCCGCGTCGCGGCGGCCTCGCGGTCGCGGGCCGCCTCGGCGCTGCGCGTCCGCGCCGAGGCGGCGTCCTCGGCGCTCGATCGCGCCGCCTGCTCGGCCTCGCCTCGCCGCGTTTGCAGCGTGCCCAGCCGCAGGCTGCCTGCCGCGCGACGCTCGGGCAGGGCCGCGGCGGCGGCGGCCAGCTCGGCCGCCTCGGTTTCCAGGCGGGCCTGCGCCTCCTGGGCGTCGGCCAGGCGAAGGGCAGCCTCGTCGTGGTCGGCCTGCGCCCGGGCCAGGCGGGTACCCGCCTGAGCTGCATCCTGCAGCGCACGCTCGCTGTCGCCCGCGGCGCCGTCCACCTCGACGCGCCGCCGTTCGAGCAGGGTGCGCGCGTCCGCCTCCGCCAGGCGCGGTCCGGGGAGGCGCTGCTCGGCGGCCTGTTCGGCCGCCATCGTTTCCTGCAGGCGTCGGTCCGCATCCGCCAGTGCGGCGTGTCCTGCGAGCCGTGCCGCACCCGCTTCCGCCACCGCATGGCGCGCGCGCGCATGCAGCAGCGCCAGCAGCCCGGCCTCGCCGTCCCGCAGCTGCGAGGCGATCTCGCGGTAGCGCGCGGCCTGCTTTGCCTGCCCGGCCAGCGACTGCGCCCGCGCTGCGAGCTGCAGCCGCAGATCCTCCGCGCGCGACAGGTTCGCCTCCGTGGCCCGCAGCTTGAGCTCGGCCTCGTGGCGCCTGGCATGCAGCCCGGTGATGCCGGCGGCCTCCTCCAGGATCGAGCGGCGCTCCTCCGGCCGCGCGGTGACGATCGCCGCCACCCGGCCCTGGCTGACCATCGCCGAGGAGCGGGCGCCGCTGGCGAGGTCGGCGAACAGCGTCTGCACGTCGCGCGCGCGCAGCTCGCGGCCGTTGACCCGGTAGGCGCTGCCGACGCCGCGCTCGATGCGCCGGCTGATCTGCAGCTCGGCCTGGTCGTGGAACGGCGGCGGCGCGAGGCCGGCGGCCTCCTCGAGGGTGAGGATCACTTCCGCCAGGCTGCGCGCCGGGCGGGCCGCGGTGCCGGCGAAGATCAGGTCGTCCATCTCGGCCCCGCGCAGGGACCGGGCGGAGCTCTCGCCCATCGCCCAGCGCAGCGCCTCGACGACGTTGGACTTGCCGCAGCCGTTCGGTCCGACGATCCCCGTCAGCCCGGGCAGGATCTCCACCGAGACCGGCTCGGCGAAGCTCTTGAAGCCGGCGATCCGCAGGTGGGCGAAGGTGACCGGCACGGCGCCGCCCCCGGCATCAGGCGCCGGCGGCGGTCACCTTGCCCAGGAAGGTGTCGTATTCCATCTCGCCCGAGAACAGCGTGCTGCCGAAGATGAAGGAGGGCGTGCTGTCGATCTTGTACTTGGCCTGTCCGGTATTCTGCTCGTCCAGGATCTCCTGGCGCAGCCCGGCATCGTCGACCGTCTTCTGGAACAGCTCGTGCGACATCCCGGCGAGCGCCGCCATCTTGGCGAGTTCGGTCTGGGGATCGCTCGACTGCGAGAACGCCCAGTGGTCCTGGCTCGCGAACAGCGACTGCACGAACGGCTCGTAGCGCTCCGCCGGCAGGGCGCGCGACACCGCGGCGGCGGCCAGCGCCACCTGGTCGAGCGGGAAGTCGTGATACACGTAGCGGATGCGGCCGGTGTCGATCAGCTTGGCCTGCACCTCGGGAAACACCGTCTGGCTGAAGCGCGCGCAATGGGTGCAGGTCAGCGAGAACCATTCCTGCACCACCAGCTTGGCGTCCGGCTTGCCGAGCGAGCGCTCGCCCATGCGCGGATCGGCGGTTGCGGCCTCGGCGCCGAAGGCAGGGCGGGCGAGCGCCAGCGCAGGGGCTGCGGCAAGAAGCAGGACGCGTCGGGATAGGCTCATCGGCAGCGACTCCGGCTGGCAGGCGATCGGGACCGCGCCCCGATCCAGGTGCCCGACAGAGACCGGCAAAGTGGTGGAGCGTCAAGCGTGCCGAGAGGCGCGGTCAGCGCCTGGCGCGTGCCGCGATGCGGCCGCCGAGGCGGGCGAGCGCCTCCTGCAGCTCGCCCTCCGGCAGGCCCTCGACCACGACCGGGACGGGCGCCCGCGCGGGCTCGGCCGCATCCGGCGCCGGATTGACCAGATCGTCCTGCACGAAGCGCAGCCGTTCGACGATCTGGCGGCCGAGCCCGGTATTGATCCGCGCGATCAGCTGCGGCGCCAGGTGCTGCAGCTCGAGCGCCGCCGGCCCGTTCGCCGCCAGCGTCAGGGTGCCGCCGGAGAAGCGGCGCGGCGCGGTGATGGCGGCCGTCTGCGGCCCGACCAGCGTGGCCCAGTCGGTCATCAGCTGCACCGCCGCCGGCGAGCGAGACTTGAAGGCCGGCCGGGTGATCGCCGGCAGCAGGCTCGCCAGCGGCCTCGGGCCATAGACGTGCCGGGTCGGCGGGTCGGGTGACGCGGGCGGCTTGCCGCTGCGGACGTCCTTCGCCATAGACCCGTGGTGCCTCCCCAAGCTCGCGATCTGCTGCACTGGTACGACCGTCACCGGCGCATCCTGCCCTGGCGCGCGCCGCCCGGCGAGACCGCCGATCCCTACCATGTCTGGCTCAGCGAGATCATGCTGCAGCAGACCACGGTCGCCGCGGTGATCCCCTTCTATCTCCGGTTCCTGGCGCTGTTCCCGACCGTGCAGGCGCTCGCCGCCGCGCCGGACGAGCGGGTGATGCAGGCCTGGGCCGGGCTCGGCTACTATGCCAGGGCGCGCAACCTGCATGCCTGCGCCAGGGCGGTCGCGGCGCGCGGCGGCTTTCCGTCCACCATCGCCGAGCTGCGGGAGCTGCCGGGCATCGGCGGCTACACTGCGCCGGCGATCGCGGCGATCGCCTTCGGCGTGCCCGCCGTGCCGGTGGACGGCAATGTCGAGCGGGTGGCCTCGCGCCTGTTCGCGATCGAGACGCCGCTGCCGGCGGCGCGCCGCACCCTGGCGCTGGCAGCCGCGACGCTCGGCGCCGACCCGGACGCGCAGGCACGCCCGTCGGATTTCGCGCAAGGCCTGTTCGATCTCGGCGCCACCATCTGCACGTCCAGGCGGCCCGTCTGCGCCCTCTGCCCCTGGCGCGGCGACTGTGCGGCACAGGCGCAGGGCATCGCCGAGCGTCTGCCGGTCCGGGCCGCCAAGCCCGTGCGTCCGGAGCGTCACGGCGTGCTGTTCCACCTGACCGACCGCGACGGCGCCGTGCTGCTGCAGCGCCGTCCTCCGGAGGGGCTGCTGGGCGGCATGACCGAGCTCCCCGGCACGTCCTGGCGCGAGGCGACGTGGGGCGAGGCGGAGGCGCTGGCGCTGGCGCCGGTGCAGGCGGACTGGCGGCCGCTCGGCGGCGTGCGTCACGTCTTCACCCATTTCGCCCTGACCCTGGCGGTGTTCGGCGCCGGCTGCGACACCGTCCCGGCCCGGGCCCTGGCCGGCCGCTTCCTGCGTCCCGGCCAGGAGCTGGCGGACGAGGCGCTGCCGACCCTGATGCGCAAGGCGCTGTCGCTGGCCCGCCCCTGAGCCGCTCACATGTTCACGATTTATTCCCGGGGCCTGCATCTGGTCCCGGCGATCGGCTATGATCGCCCGCATGCGATTCGTGCACACATCGGACTGGCAGATCGGCAAGGGCTTCCGCTTCGCCGACGACGACACCCTCGCTGTCCTGCAGAACGAGCGGATCGACGTGATCGGCCGCATCGGCCGGCTGGCCCGCGCCGAGGGTGCCGCGCGCGTCCTGGTCGCCGGCGACCTGTGGGACATGGCGGCTCCCGCCGACCGCACCCTGCGCCAGCCGATCGAGCGCATGCGCCAGTTTCCCGACCTGCACTGGCACCTGATCCCGGGCAATCACGATCCCAACCTGCCCGGCGGCCTGTGGGACCGCCTGCTGCGCACCGGCTTGCCGGACACGATCCACCCGCATCTCTCGCCGCAGCCGGTGCCGCTCGGGGCGGGTGACGGCGGCCGCGACGCCTGGCTGCTTCCCGCCGTGCTGGACCGCCGTCACGCCTTCGGCGATCCGACCGCCTGCATGGACGAGGCGGCGACGCCGGAGGGCGCGCTCCGCATCGGGCTGGCGCACGGCTCGGTGCGCAGCTTCGGCAGCGATCCCGGCGACGCCCACAACCTGATCGCCGCCGACCGCGCGGTGCGAAGCGGCCTCGCCTACCTGGCGCTGGGCGACTGGCACGGCATGATCCCCGCCGGCGAGCGCAGCTGGTATGCCGGCACGCCGGAGCCGGACGGCTTCGATCGCGGCGGCGACGGCGGCGGCAGCGTGCTGCTGGTCTCGCCCGACGCCCCGGCCGGCACGCCGCTCGCGGCGGCGCATCGTGTCGGGCGCTTCGTCTGGAGCCAGCAGCGGGCGATCCTGACCGGCCGCGCCGACATCGACGCGCTGGAGGACCGGCTGCGCGGCATCGACCGCGGCGATCCGAGCCGCGTGCTGGCCTGGCTCATCGTCGAGGGCGCGCTCGGGCTCGACGACCATGCCGCCTTCCAGGACCGCATCCGCGGCGGCGTCGGCAGCGCGCTGCGGGCGCTGCGCATCGACGACGCGCGGCTCGAGCCGACCGCCTCGTCCGACGACCTGGCGACGCTCGGCGCCAGCGGCGCCCTGCGCGATGCCGCCGACCGGCTCGCCCTGCAGGTGGCCCAGCCCGGCGGCGGCACCGATCCCGACATCGCCCGCGCCGCCCTGCAGCGGCTGCTGTTCCTGGCCCGTCACGAGGCCGCCGCGCCATGAGGCTGCGCACGATCGAGCTCGACCAGTTCCGCAAGTTCGACCGCCGGGTGCGGCTCGAGGGGCTGGGCGACGGCGTCAACGTGCTGTGCGGCCCCAACGAGCACGGCAAGTCCACCGTGCTGGCGGCCCTGCGCGCGGTGCTGTTCGAGCGCCACAACTCCCGCACCGAGTCGATCCGCGGCTACCAGCATCGCCGCGGCAGCACCGCACCCGCGGTGGCGCTGGAGTTCGAGCATGACGGCACGCTGCACCGGATCGAGAAGCGCTTCCTGTCGCGCCCGTCCGCCCGGCTGGTGTCCGCGGGTGCGGCCTATGACGGCGACGCGGCCGAGGAACGGCTGCAACGGCTGCTCGGCGTCTCGGTCACGTCCCGCGCCGCCAGGGACGCGGCACAGACCGCCTCGATCTGGGGCGCGCTGCTGGTGGCGCAGGGCGACAGCTTCGCGCAGGCGCGGCTCGGCGAGGGCGCCCGCTCCACCCTGTCGGAATGCCTGGAGGCCGAGCTCGGCAGCGTCAGCGGCGGGGCGGCGACCGGCCGGCTGCTGAAGCGGGTGCAGGACTTGCTCGCAGCGCTGCTGGACGGCTACGGCCGGCCCCGCGACCGCTACAAGGCCGCGGTCGCCGAGGAGGAGGCCGCGCGTGCCGGCATCGCCACCCTCGAGGAGCGCGGCCGCCTGCTGCGCGGCGATCTGGATGCCGCCGTCGCCGCCCGTAACGCCCTGGCCCGCGAGGAGGACCCCGTCCGCGCCGAGCAGATCGTCGAGCAGCTGGCGTCGGCGCGGCGTCACCGCGATGCCGTGCTCGGCTATCGCAATCGCCTGGCGGAGGCGGAGTCCGGCGTGCGCCTGGCGCTCTCGGCGCATGACGAGGCCCTGGCCGAGCAGACCCGGCGCACCGCCCGCGCCGGCGCGCTGGCGGCTGCCGGGCAGGCCCTGTCCGGCCTGCTCGCCGCCGAGGCCGAGGCCCGCGCGCGCGACGATGCCGCCCGTGCCGCCATGTCCGGTCGTCGCGACGCCCATGACGATGCGGTCCGTCGCCAGGACGAGGCCGAGCGTGTCCTGCGTCGCGCCGCGGCCGGTCTCGAAGCCGCCGATCAGGCGGCGCTGCACCGGTCCGCCGCCGTTGGCCTGGCACGGGCCGAGGCCGAGGCCGCCCGCGCGTCCGCCCTGTCGGAGTCGCTGTCGCGCCTGCGCCTGGACGAGGCGGCGATGCGCGGGCTGCAGGCGGCCGAGCTCGCCGATCGCGGCAACCGGGCGGCGCTGCAGGCCCAGGCCACCCTCGTCGAGCTGTGCCTCGACGTCGCGGCCGAGCTGCTGGTCGAGGGTGCCGCGCCGGAAACGCTGCCGCCCGGCCCGGTCCGCCTCAGCCTGACGCGCCCGGCCGAGCTGCTGATCCCCGGCGCCGGCCGCCTGTGCATCGCGCCCGCCGGCCGCGACCGCGAGAAGCTGCATGCCGCCGCCGGCGACAGCGCCCGCGCCCTGCGCCGCGCGCTGGACGCCGCCGGCTGCGCCGACCTCGCCGAGGCCGAGCGTCGCCTGGGCGAGCGCCGCCTGCTGGCCGCAAGCCTGGACCAGGCGCAGCGCGCGCTGGCCCTGCTGCTCGCCGGCGCCTTCGCCGGCACCGCCGCTGCCGGCACCGCTCCCGGCAGTGCTCCCGGCCTCGACGCGCTGCGCCGGCACGTCGCCTCGCTGCAGGCCGGCCTGGACCAGCGCGTCTCGGCCCTCGGCCCCGATGCCGGGCTGCCGGAGCGTTCCGACGTGGCCGCCTTGCACGACGCGGCCCTGCGCGAGGCCGAGCGGCTGCGCGACGCCGCCCTCGCCGCGCATGGCGCGCTGCTGGCCCCCGACGCCGAGCGCGACCGCGCCGCGGCGATGCTGCGGCAGGCCGAGTTCGATCGCCGCGACCGCGCCGCCGACTGCGCCCGCCTGTCCGCCGAGCAGGCGGCGGCAGAGCAGGCCGAGTCCGCCGATGCCCTGGCCGAACGCCTGCGCCAGGCGCAGGAGGATCTGTCCGCGCGACGCCAGGCGCTGTCGGCGCTGTCCGCTTCCGCCCCGGAAGGCACGCCCGAGATGGCCGACGCCACCATCCGGCGCCTGGAGGAGGTCCAGTCCAACCGGCGCGTCCGCATCGGCGCGCTGCGCGTCGAGCTCGCGCGGCTGGAAAGCCGCATTGCGCAGGAGGAGGGCGTCGGGCTGGACGAGCAGATCGAGGCGGCGATCCGGCTGCGCGACACGGCAGGGCGCGAGCACGCGCATCATCGCCGCGAGGCCGCGATCCTGCTGCTGCTGCGCGACACGCTGCTGCAGGCCGACCGCGAGGCGCGGGAGCGCTACCTGGCGCCGCTGATGACCCGCCTGAGCCCCTACCTGCAGGCGCTGTTCCCGCGCGCGCGCCTGTCGCTGCGCGACGACTTCCAGATCACCGGCCTGTCCCGCCTCGATGCCGTCGCCACCGGCTCCGAGCCGGACGACGAGACCTTCGACTCGCTGTCGCACGGCACGCGCGAGCAGATCGCGATCCTGGCCCGGCTCGCCTTCGCCGACATGCTGCTGCAGAGCGGCCGTCCGGCCTTCCTGGTGCTCGACGACGCGCTGGCGTTTGCCGATCACCGGCGCATGGAGCGCATGTTCGACATCCTGACCGATGCCGGCCGCCGCATGCAGATCCTCGTGCTCACCTGCCGCGAGGACCTCGCCACCGGCCTGGGCGGCACCCGCGTCACCCTGCGCGAGGCAGCGCCCGCCGGGTGAACCGGACCGGGCGCCGCGTCGCCATCCTCGGCCTGTCGCGCGCTCACATCTGCATGTGATCCATCACCGGCGGCGCAGGCAGGGCATGCTGCCTGATGTCGCCGATGTCCGCGCGGAGACGGAGCATGTCGCGGTCCGGCTGGCCGGTCGCCGGCAGGACCGCCCTGAGCCGTCCGTCGGCGTCGATCAGGAACTGGACGCCCGGAAGATCACGCGCGCCGATGCCGGCGACGACCGAATAGGCGGCCAGGATCGTCTGGTCGTCGACGATGCAGCGCGCGGCATCCGGACGCGCGGCCGGGTCGGCCGTCGCCTCGACCGTCACGACGCCGGCCTCCGGCAGCGCGGCCGCCCTGCCGATCACCAGCCGGACGATCCGGCCGCGCAGATCGGCCAGCGTCGTCTCCCGGCCGTCCGCGCAGGCTGCCTGGAACGACGGCGCCTGCACCTGCATCGGCCATGCTCCGGCGGATCGCCTGGCCAGACCCGCATTGCGCGCGCGGATGAAGTCGATCAGGGCCCAGCGATCGTCCGGCGTCAGCGCCTTCGCGAAGCCCGGCATGGCCATCCCGCCCAGCGGCGCCTCGATCCCGTGCGTCAGCCACCAGAACATCTCGCCGTCGGCGTGCATCCAGAGGTGGCCGGCGGTGAGATCGGCCGGCGGCACCGGCAGCCCCTGGGCGAGGGGGCCGTCGCCATGGCCGCCTGCGCCGTGACAGGCCGCGCAGTGCCCGGGATACAGCGCGTCGCCCCGCACGATGCTCGCCGCCGAGAATCCGGTCGGTGAGTGGAAGAAGCTGGTCGGCGTCGCCTCGACGAGCAGCAGGTCGAGATGCGGGACCGCCAGCACGCAGATCAGTGCCGCGACGGCCAGAGCCGCCGCGCGACGCCAGCGGCGCAGCACAAGTCCCAGCCCCGCCAGCACCACCGCGCCGGCGATGGCAAGGCCCGCGACCTGGACCTCACGCAGGAAGCCCGCATCCTCGCGCACCGTGGTCAGGCTGAACTGCCGGCTGAACGGCCAGATCGCCTGGCTGTGCATGCCGGGCGGCAGGCTGCTCAGCACGCCTGCGGTCAGCAGCACCGCGAGGCCGAAGCCGCTCTGCACGCCGATGCTGGCAACCAGCCGGCGCCGGGCCGACTCCGGCGCCTGTCCCATCAGCGCCGGCGCCAGCCGATAGCGGTTGAGGCAGGCGAAGCCGAGCAGCACGCCGAAGATCAGCAGCTTGATGCAGGCCGTCCAGCCATAGGCGGTGCCGACCAGGGCCGGGATCGAGCCGACCAGGATCCAGGCCTGGAAGGCGGCGCTGACCGCCATCAGCCCGACGCACCACTTGCCGAGCACCGAGAAGGAGCGCGAGGCGGTGGCGCCGGCGCGGGGCGGGGTGATCCGCGCCGTGAGCAGCAGCGGCAGCAGCCCGCCGAGCCAGGCGCCGCCTGCCAGCAGGTGGACCGCGGCCGCCAGCAGCAGCAGGCTGAGACCGTCCTGCATCGACATGGCGTGGCCGTGTCCGGCCTGCAGCAGCAGCGCGCCGGTCGCCAGCACCAGCGAGAGCGTCCGCCGGTCCGCCTGGCTGCCGCTGCCGAGCGCCGATGCGGCCGCGGCCAGGGCCGCGGCCTGGAGCACCAGCAGGTGGCCGAACCGGGTCGAGGCCAAGACGCTCGGCACGGCGCGGAGCGCCTGCGCGGCGCCATCGGCGTCGGCCATCAGCCCGGACTGGATCGCCAGCCAGCCCAGGCCGGAAAGGCAGGCGACGATCAGGCTGACCCGGACCACCGCCAGCAGGCGCCGATCCAGCGCGGCCTGCGCCTCGGGCGGTGTTCGCGCGAAGGCGAGCGGCAGCACCCGCGTCCAGAACAGCAGGGTCCCGAACGTGGAGAACAGGGCCGCGTCGAACAGCCCGCGCGCTGCAACCAGGGGCAGCCCGCCGGTGATCTCGAAGCCCGGCACCGCCCCGTTCAGCATCATCGGGGCGCGACGGTGAAGGCGAACGTCCCCTGGGTGCGATGGGTGTCGGTGGCGATGGCGTGCCAGCTCACCGTGTAGCGGCCGGGTAACAGCGGCTTCAGCCCGATCGCGAGATGCGTGTCGCCCGCTTCCAGGTGCACCGTTCCGTCATCGACCCGCGCGCCGTGCGCGTCCGTCACCCTGATGCTGCTGAAGCTCGGCTCCACGCCTTCGGTGAAGTCGATCCGGACCTCGGCGGGCGCGGTCGTGATCGTGCTGCCGACGGCGGGCGTCGCGGTCTTCAGGAACGCGTGCGCGGAGGCTGCGGCAGGTGCTGCGGTGACGGCGACGATGCACAGGAGTGCGGCCGCCGCGGGACGGTTGGTCATGCTGATATCCTCGGGATGCGGGGGTCAGTTGAAGATCGGCTTGCCGAGCGTGTGCGGCAGCAGGTCGTCGAGAAAGAAATGCACCAGGGCGACCGCGCCGACGGTGGTGCCGGCCGCCTTGTTGGCGGGGATCAGCGCCTCGACGCCGACCTCGCCCCACTGCGCGAGATAGATCGCGCCGGGTGCGACGGTCCACGTCGTGCCCTGGCTGCTGGGCGAGGAGGCGGGCGACCCCCAGCCCACCTCGACGATCGGGATCAGGTTGGCGAGGAACCCCGGCAGCCCGTAATCGTGCACCTGGCTCTGCAGATAGGGGATGCTGTACTGGACCGACAACGAGCCGGACCAGGCATTGTTGTTGCCGGTGTTGAACTGGCTGATGACGCCCTCTCCGGACGCCGCGTTGGCGCCGGCGAGGGCGCTTGCCTGGGGCGCGAACGTCTTCAACCCCTTGTCGGCGATCGTGTAGGAGAGCTCGCCGGTCACCGCGAACGGCCTCAGGATGCTCGCCGGCAGATCGCCCAGGCCCTTGCCGAAATACAGGTTCGGCGTGGTCGAGCCGTAATGGTCGGCGCCGATATGGTCGGTGCCGGAGCCGCCGATCTCGCGGGTGATGCCGAGCGAGACCACGAGCTCGTGCGGCGCGTTGGTGATCGCCTGCCACTTGCCGGTGATGAACAGGTTCTCGAAGCCGGCCTGCGTCTTCGAGCCGTTGGTCTGGATCACGTCGTAGCCGTCATTGAGGATCAGCGCCGTGGTGGGCGTGATCGTCTTGTCGAACTCGACGCCGAAATCGTACTCGTGGCTCGGTCCGGTGCCGCCATCGGCGCCGCCGCGCGAGTAGTTGAACGCTGGCGCCGACACCTCGTCGCCGACGCCGGGGTCGTCAAAGGTGAGGGTGACGGGAAACACGCGTGCCCCGGCGACGACATGCGCCTGCACGGTGGCGGACGCAGCCAGCAGGCCGGCATACCCGAGGGTAGCGGCAGCAAGACGCCTTTTCATTGATCGGTCCTGGCGGGAGAAAAGCCGATGGCGCCCGCATGTGGTGCGGGCGCCGGATCACGGTTCTCAGGCCAGGCTGGGCGGACCTCGCGCGCGCTGGGTCCATCGGACGGCGCTCGGCGGCGCGCGGGCCGGCGGCAGGGTCGTCATCCGGCCCCTGGTCGGCAGGCGTGCCGGCGGCATGGTGACGGTCGGGGTCAGGATGGCCGCGGGCAGCTCCAGGGCCATCTCGAGCGGGCAGCACGTCTCCGGGCCCGGGTGCTGCCGCTGATGATGCGGCGGCGTCCGGGCGGACGCACCACTCCCGCAGAGCACCATCGCCGCACGGAGCGCGACCAGGGGTCTGGCGTCCGCCCGGTCCGGCAGCACCAGCGATCCGAGCACGATCTGGCTGACGAGCGCCACGATCGCCAGCACCGCCCGCAGGGCAGGAACCGTGAATCGGCCCGGGGTGGAAACGACGGACATCCCTGCCAGATTAGCAGGTCGTGTCGGCTCGCCAAGCCTTTGTCAGATGACCGGACGCGCGATGCTGTAGTACAGCATGCGGATCGACAGGGTGAGCGGCGCCTCCGGCAACCGGGGACATCGGGCGACAAGGAGCGATCGGCGTGGCCAGGCGGGAGGATCGGCGCCGCGAGGCGATCAGGCGGCGCGACCGCCGCGGACTTCTCGCCGTCGTCGCCGGCGTGGGCCTTCTGCTTGCCTGTGCCGCCGGATACCGGGCTCTGCTCGGACCGGGGCCGTCGGTCGCGGTCGGCGGTCCGTTCACTCTCGTCGACAGCCAGGGACGCACACGCAGCGACGGCAGCTTCCGCGGCCGCTACCTGCTGATCTTCTTCGGCTACACCGGCTGCGCAGACGTGTGTCCGCAGACCCTGACCGAGATGTCCGAGGCGCTCGGCCGGATCGATCCGGAGGCCAGGCGGATCCAGCCGCTGTTCATCACGGTGGACCCCGAGCACGACACGCTGCAGCGCCTGCACCAGTATACCCAGGCCTTCTCGCCCAACCTGATCGGCCTGACCGGAACCGCAGCGCAGCTCGGCGAGGTCGAGCGCCGGTTCCATGTCGTGGTCGAGCCGGACGCCAGCGGCGGCAAGCAGGATCTCGACCACAGCGCCGTGATCTACCTGCTCGGGCCGGACGGCAGCTTCATCGCGCCGATCCCGGCGGACACCGACAGGACGGCGCTGCAGGTCGCCCTGCGCCGCTATTTGCCCCCGTCGGCCGTCGGCCGCAGCTGAGGTCGCCGGCAGCCCGACCGGGAGGCCCTAGCCGATCCTGGTCCAGACGGTCTGCGCGTTGACGAACTCGCGGATGCCGAAATGCGAGAGCTCGCGGCCGTAGCCGCTGTTCTTCACGCCGCCGACCGGGGTGCGCGGGTTGGATGCCGTGAAGCCGTTGATGAACACCCCACCTGCCTCGATGCGGCGGGCGAGCCGTTGCGCCCGGGCGATGTCGGCGGTCCACAGGTTGCTGCTCAGCCCGTACTCGCTGGTGTTGGCGAGCGCGATCGCATGCGCCTCGTCGCGCGCCACGACCAGGGCGGCAACGGGGCCGAACACCTCCTCGTCGAACGCGGCCATGCCGGGCGTCACGTCGCCCAGCACCGTGGGCTCGTAGAAGAAGCCCGGCCCCTCCACCATGTGGCCGCCCGCCAGCAGGCGGGCGCCGGCCTGGAGCGAGCGCGTCACCTGGTCGTGCACGCCGCGGCGCAGGTCGTCGCGCGCGATCGGGCCGATGGTGGTGGCCTCGTCGGTCGGATCGCCGGCCCTGACCTCGCGCACCGCCTCCAGGAAGCGCGCGGTGAAGCGCTCGGCGATGGGGGCCTCGAGGATCAGCCGCTTGGCCGCGAGGCAGACCTGTCCGGCATTGGCGAAGCGCCCGGTGACAGCCGACGTCACCGCCCGCTCGATGTCGGCGTCGGCGAGCACGATGAACGGATCGATGCCGCCCAGCTCCAGCACCGACTTCTTGAGGTGCCTGCCCGCGATCGCCGCCACCGCGGAGCCGGCCCGCATGCTGCCGGTGAGCGTGACGCCGGCGATGCGCCGGTCGCCGATCACCGCCTCGATGGCGTCGGTGTCGACGTTGAGCACCGAGAACGCGCCGCGCGGCAGGCCGGCCTGCTCCCACATGTCGCGCATCAGGAAGGCGCAGCGCATGACGTTGGGAGAATGCTTCAGCATGAAGCCGTTGCCCGACAGCATGATCGGCACGGCGGCACGGATCGTCTGCCAGATCGGCAGGTTCCAGGGCATGATGCCGAGGATGGTGCCGATCGGGAGGTAGGAGACGTGCACCCGGTCCGGTCCGTCGAGGCTCACCGGCTCGTCGGCCAGCATCGCCGGACCATGCTCGGCGTACCATGCCGCCGTGGCGGCGCATTTCTCGATCTCCGCGCGCGCCTCGCGCAGCGTCTTGCCCATCTCGCGGGTGATGACCGGCGCCACCTCGTCCACCTGTCCGCGCAGCGTGTCGGCCAGCCGCGCATAGACCGCCGCGCGCTGCTCGACGGGGGTGGCGCGCCACTCGCGGAAGGCGGCGTCGGCGCGGGCGAGCAGCTGCTCGGTTTCGTCCCTGGTCTGGAACGCGAAGCGCTCGATCTCCTCGCCGGTGGCGGGATTGCGCGAGATGGCGGCGTCGTCGGTCATGTCGGGGATCTCCTGTCGGGTCGCGCCGGGCGCCCCCTCGGTCCGGCCGCCGACCGGCGGCTGCGGCGCCGCTCCTGCAACGAGGCAGGTGGGGACAAGGTGCCGTGAGACGAGCGCCCGTGGCCCTGGCATGCAGGCGATGCGGGACTTCCCCGAGCCTCGCATGGAAGCGGCTGCGTTGCGCGGCTACATGCGGGCGTCATCCCTGCGAGGACGGTCATGCCTGCGACGCCCAAGCCCTTGCTGCCGCTGTTCCTGGACCTCGATGGCCGCCACGCCCTGGTGCTGGGCGACGGCGAGGCGGCGGAGCGGCGGGTGGCCACCCTGCAGAGCTGCGGCGCCCTGGTCCGGCAGGTCCCGGACACGTTCGAGCCGTCGATGCTGGACGGCTGCACGATAGCGGTCGGCGCCGAGGCCCCGGACGAGGCGCTGCTGGCGATGACGCAGGAGGCGCGGCGGCGCGGCATCCCGTTCAACGTGGTCGACCGGCCGGCGCTGTCCGGCTACGCCACGCCGGCGGTGGTGTCGCGGGCGCCGCTGCAGATCGCGATCTCGTCCGGGGGGGCGGCTCCGGTGCTGGCCCGGCTGCTGCGGGCCCGGATCGAGGCGCTGGTGCCGCCGGCGTTCGGCAGGCTGGCCGCACTCGCCGACCGCATGCAGGCCGAGACCCGCCGCCGCCTGCCCGACGTGCTCAGGCGGCGGCGGATGCTCGAGGCAGCGCTCGGCGGACGGCCGGCCGAGCTCATGCTCGCCGGCCGCGAGGACGACGCCGAGGCCGCCTACCGCGAGGCGCTGGCGGCTGCCGAGCAGGCATCCGGGCGTCCCGAGCAGGGCATCGTGTATCTGGTCGATCCCGGGCCGGGCGAGAGCGACCTCGTGACCCTCAGGGCGCTGCGGCTGCTGGGGGAGGCGGATGTGGTGGTGCACGAGGCGTCGGAGAGTGCGGGGGTGCTGGAGCTCGCCCGGCGGGATGCCTCGCGCCTGCTGGTGACGCAAGGCGACGCGGTGGCGCGGCTGGGCGCGCTGGCGGCGGGGGGCGCCAAGCTGGTCCGGCTGTCGCCGCGTCCGGGCGAGGCGGCCGCGCTGCGGGCCGCCGGTCACGTCTGCGTCGAGGTGCCGGGCGTTCGCGGTGCCGTGGATTGACGTGCGGCGCGCTGCGTTGCTGATGTCGTCGCCATGTCACGTCTTGATCCCGCCCGCCCCTTCCTGCCCGTCCGCATCGCCGTGCTGACGATCTCCGACACCCGCACCAGCGCCAACGATACGTCCGGCGACATCCTGGCCGCCCGCGTGTCCGCCGCCGGCCATGTGCTGGCCGACCGGGCGATCGAGCCGGACGAGGCCGGGCGGATCGCCGAGCGCCTGCGCGGCTGGATCGCCGACCCGGAGGTGGATGTGGTGATCAGCACCGGCGGCACCGGCGTGACCGGTCGCGACGTGACGCCGGAGGCGTTCGACCGGGTGGTCGAGAAGAAGATCGAGGGGTTCGGCGAGCTGTTCCGGATGCTGAGCTACGCCAAGATCGGCACCTCGACGATCCAGTCGCGCGCGATCGCCGGCGTCGCCAACGGCACCTACCTGTTCGCGCTGCCCGGCAGCACCGGCGCGGTCAAGGATGGCTGGGACGACATCCTGGTCTGGCAGCTCGACAGCCGCCACAGCCCCTGCAACTTCGTCGAGCTGATGCCCCGCCTAAAGGAACACCTGCGCTGAATCGCGGATTCCAAAGGCGCCGCCTTTGGCGGGGTCCCCTTCACAGCCAGCGCTGAAGATACCGCACCGTCTTGCCGCCGTCCTGCCATGTGGCGCGTCCGACCTCGGCGAACCCCATCCGTGCATGGAACGCGTCCGAGCCCGGATTGGGCGGATCGAGATTGACCTCGCACAGGATGCGGTCGTGTCCCGCCGCGGCCGCGCGCGCGAACAGGTCGCGATACAGCCGCGAGGCGTGCCCCAGCCCGCGCGACTGCGGCGCCGTGACGATCCGGTCGACATAGACGAAGCGGGCATGGCGGGCGCGCAGCCAGAGGAAGTTGGGGCTGTCGTAGTCGGCTGTCTGGTCGAAGGCGATCAGGAAGGCGTCGAGCTCGCCGATCGCCGCCACATGGAAGGCCGTCGCCAGCATGTGGCGGAGGCGGGCCGCGTCGAGCAGCGAGGTCTGCTCGGCATGGACATTGTTCAGCGCCAGCAGCGTGTCCGGATTGACCATCGGCGAGCCGCCTCGTTCTATCGGTCACAGCAGGAGGGCAGGACCCCATGACCACACGCCTGGAACTGACCGAGAAGATCGTCCGGATCAAGCTCGAGCAGGAGCTGAGCTGGGCCGAGCTGGCCGAGCTTGCGGACGATCTGTCGAAGGAATTCGTCACCGCGGGCCTGCTCGGGCAGATGACGCTGCCAAAGCAGGCGGCGGAGGCGATCGGCGACCGGCTCGGCCTCGACCCCTACGAGATCAGGCTGCTGCAGGTGCCGCCGTATCGCGGCTCGCTGCCGACCGCGGTGCCGACCGATCCGCTGATCTACCGCTTCTACGAGCTGGTCTCGGTCTATGGCACCACCTTCAAGGCGCTGATCCACGAGGAGTTCGGCGACGGGATCATGAGCGCCATCGACTTCCGCATGGACCTGCAGCGCGAGCCGAACAACGCCGGCGACCGCGTCGCCATCACGATGAGCGGCAAGTTCCTGCCCTACAAACCCTACTGACGAGGATGACGGCCATCATGACCACCACACGGCGTTCCGCTGCCCTGCTCGCCGGCTCGCTGCTCGGCGCGGCCTCCGCCGCGATGCTGCCGACGACGCCGGCGCACGCGCAGGCGACCGGGAGCTACACGCTGACCAGGATCACCTTCCAGGGCAACGTCTTGGTGCCGACCAGCGAGCTGGAGGCGGCGCTGCCGATCCAGGTCGGCCAGACGATCGACCAGGACGGGCTGCAGGCGAACGTGGCGGCGATCGGGCAGGTGTATCGCCGGCACAATGTCGGCACCGACATCACCCAGCGCCTGTCGACGCTGCACAAGAAGGCGATGATCACCTATGTCATGGCCGAGAAGGCGCCGGTGGCGCCGACCGTCACCCATGTCGGCATCACCGCCGACCACGTCACGGTCACCGGCAATGCCCGCATCAAGACGCCGGCCATCCTGGCGGCCGCGAACGTCAGGCCAGGCGACGGCCTCACCACCGACAAGATCAAGGCGGCGCAGGACGCGATCAGCGCGCTGTACAAGAAGTCCAATATCGGCTCCACGGTCTCGACCGACTGGACCAACACCGCCACGCCGCAGCATGTCGACCTGGTGTTCAAGATCGTCGAGAAGGCCGACGACTAGGCTGCCCGCTTAAAGGTTCAGCGCCAGGATCAGCGCCAGGATCAGCGCCCGGATCAGCGGCGGAGCAGGCGGGGGGCCTCGGCGCGGCGGCGGTCCCATCCGGCGCGCTCCAGTTCCGGGGTGTCGTCCTCGGCCTGCGGGTAGCCCAGGCAGAAATAGCCGATGAACATCCAGCCGGACGGGACCTCCAGGGCGGCGGCCACGGCGGCGGGATCGAGGATCGAGACCCAGCCGAGGCCGAGGCCGGCCGCGCGGGCGGCGAGCCACAGCGTATGGGCGGCCATCACCGCCGAATAGGCGGTGGTCTCCGGCATGGTCGCGCGGCCCAGCCCGTGCCCCTGGTCCGGGTCCGGCTCGGCGAACACGGCGAGATGGCAGGGAGCGTCATCGAGGCCGGCCAGCTTGAGGCGCGCGTAGGAGGCCATCCGATCGGCCGGCTGCGTCGCGAGCGCGCGGGCGTTGCAGGCCGCAAAGCTCGCGCGCACGGCGTCTCGGCGGGCCGGATCGTCGACGGCGACGAAGCGCCAGGGCTGGCTGAGCCCGACCGACGGGGCAAGGCAGGCGAGCTCGAGCAGCGCCTCCAGCATCCCGGCCGGCAGCGCGTCCGGCCGGAAGCGCCGGACGTCGCGGCGCCACCGGAACAGCTCGGCCAGCCGGTCGCGGAAGGCGCCGTCGAAGGTCGGGCCGGACGAAGCGGCGGCGGAGGGCGTCATGACGGGGTTCTACAACAGCCGGTCGAAGCCGGCAGCCCGGCGGCTCTTGTTCCGGCGCCCGTTGGAGGCACTACTGCGCCGACCCATCGCCAAGCCGGATACCCGCCATGCCTTATCTCCCCCTGCGTCACGCGACCCTCCTGCTCGGCATCGGCCTGTCGCTGCCATCCTGCCTGCCGGGCCGGGGACAGGCGGCCGAGGGATGCTTCGAGACCCTGGCCGCGACGCGGAGCTACACGCTGGGCATGCCGTCGCACGCGGTGCCGACGCCGGACGGCAGGTCGGTGCTGTTCCTGCGCTCCGGGCCGCGCGACACGGCGCTCGGGCTGTTCCGCTTCGACCTGGCGACGGGGACCGAGACCGCGCTGGCGCGGCCGGATGCGGCGCCCGAGCAGCTGTCGGTGGCGGAAAAGGCGCGTCGCGAGCGGGCGCGGATGACGCTGTCCGGGATCACCGACTTCGCGGTGTCGCGCGACGGGGCGACCGTGCTGGTGAGCCAGGGCGACCGGCTGAGCCGCCTGGCACTCGCCGACGGGCGCAGCACGCCGGTGCCGGGGGCGGGATGGATCGCGCCGCGCCTGTCGCCGGACGGCCGCTTCGTGGCGGCGGTGCGCGACAACGACCTGCATGTGGTCGACCTCGCCAGCGGCCAGGACCGGCAGCTCACCACCGGCGGCAGCGAGACGCTGACGCACGGTCTGGCCGAGTTCGCCGCCGCCGAGGAGCTCGAGCGGGCGGACGGTGCCTGGTGGTCGCCCGACGGCGGCACGCTGCTCTACGAGGAGGCCGACACCTCCGGCGTCGAGCGGCACTTCATCGCCGATCCCGTGCACCCCGACCGCGCGCCGGTGGAGTTCCGCTATCCGCGCGCCGGCACCGCCAACGCGGTGCTCCGGCTCGGGCTGATCGCGCGGGATGGCGGGCCGACGCGTTGGGTGGACTGGGATCACGCCGCGTTCCCCTATCTCGCCCGGGTGGTGTGGCCGCAGCGAGGCGGGCGGCTGTCGCTGGTGGTGCTGAACCGGAGCCAGACCGAGGAGCGGCTGCTGTCGGTCGATCCGGCGACCGGGCATGCGGCCACCCTGCTGCGCGAGACCGATCCCGCCTGGATCGACCTGACGCCGGGGATCGGCCAGGCCGGGCTGTCGCTGCCGCGCTGGCTGCCGGACGGATCGGGCTTCCTGTGGGCAGCCGAGCGCGGGGATCGCTGGCAGCTGGAGCTGCGCCACGCCGACGGGTCGCTGGATCATGCGGTGACCGGACCCGACCTGCCGTTCCTCGCCCTCGAGGATCTGGATGATCGTGCCGGAACGGTGACCGTGCGGGCCAACCCGGACCGGCTCGGCGAGGCGCTCTACCGGGTGTCGCTGAAGACCGGTGCCGCGCAGCCGATCGCCCGCGAGCCCGGCCTGCACGAGGCGAGCTTCGACGAGGACGGGCATGCGATCTTCGCCGACCGCTTCAGCGGCGCCGACGGCTCCGCGGCCACGCTGGTGCGCGACGCCGGCGGCCGCGTGCTGGCGACGCTGCGCAGCGTGGCTGAGGTGCCGGCATCGCTGCCCAGGCCCGGCTTCATGACGGTGGGGGCTGCCGGGATGGACGCGATGGTCGTGCGCCCGAGGGGGTTCGTGGCGGGCCGGCGCTATCCGGTGGTGCTTTGGGTTTATGCGGGGCCGACGGCGAAGATGGTCCAGCGCTCGCCGCGCCTGTATTTCGAGGATCAGTGCCTGGCCGATCGCGGCTTCATCGTCGCCAGCATCGACGGACGCGGCACGCAGGGACGCGGGCACGACTGGGAACGGGCGATCCGGAACAACCTGATCGACCTGCCGCTCGCCGACCAGGTCGACGGGCTGAAGGCACTGGCGGCGCGGGTGCCGGAGATGGATCTCACCCGCGTCGGCGTCACCGGCTGGTCGTTCGGCGGCTACTTCACGGCCATGGCGACGATCCGGCGGCCGGACGTGTTCAAGGTGGGGGTCGCCGGCGCGCCGGTGGTGGACTTCGCCGACTACGACTCGGCCTATACCGAGCGCTATCTCGGCACCCCGCAGGCCGATCCCACCGGCTACCGCGCGAGCGACGTGCTGACCTATGCGGGCGGGTTGGCGCGGCCGCTGCTGCTGATGCATGGGCTGACCGACGACAACGTGTATTTCGAGAACACGGTGAAGCTGACCCAGGCGCTGATCGCGGCGGGCAGGCCGTATCAGCTGCTGCTGCTGCCGGGCACGCACCTGCTGTCGGATCCGGCGATCAGGGCGCGGGTGTCGGAGGTCCGGGCGGGGTTTCTGGGGGACCACCTGAAGTAAGACGCAGGGGCGCTGCCCCTGCACCCCGGCAAAGGCGGAGCCTTTGCAATCCGCTTTCTAGTCGTAGGGGGTGGCGGGGGAGGGGCGGCCGAGCATCGACAGCAGCTCCTTGCGGGTGTCGGAGTTGGTGCGGAACACGCCGAGCATGCGGCTGGTGACCATCGACACGCCGGGGCGGTGCACGCCGCGGGTGGTCATGCACTGGTGGCCGGCCTCCAGGATCACGGCGACGCCATGCGGCTGCAGCACGTCGTTGATGGTGTTGGCGATCTGCGCGGTCAGGCGCTCCTGGATCTGCAGCCGCCTAGCATAGACGTCGACCACGCGGGCAAGCTTGCTGATGCCCACCACGCGACGGGCCGGCAGGTAGGCCACATGCGCCCGGCCGATGATCGGCACCATGTGATGCTCGCAATGGCTCTCGAAGCGGATGTCGCGCAGCAGCACGATCTCGTCATAGTCCTCGACCTCGGCGAAGGTGCGGTTGAGCATCGCCACCGGATCGTCGGCATAGCCCTGATAGAACTCCTCGTAGGACCGCACGACCCGCCTGGGGGTGTCGTGCAGCCCCTCGCGCGCCGGGTCCTCGCCTGCCCAGCGCAGCAGGGTCCGCACGGCGTCCTCGGCCTCCTCGCGGCTCGGCCGCTGCACCCCGGCCGTCCCCACCTCGACCTGGTTATCCATCAGCGCATCGTCCCGGCACCGCGGCCCCTAGTGCACGATCCCCGGCTGATGCGGGCTGTCGAGGCTGAAGGCCGGGATCGCCACGTCGAACCGCTCTCCCGACACCGTGGCGATCATGTGGTAGGCGCCCGACATGAAGCCCGACGGCGTCTCCAGCGGCGTGCCGGAGGTGTATTCGAACGCCTCGCCGGGATCGAGCTGCGGCTGCTCGCCGACCACGCCCTCGCCCTGCACGTGCTGGATGCGGCCGGCGGCGTCGGTGATCTGCCAGGTGCGACGCAGCAGCCGGACATTCTCGCGGCCGTGATTCTCGATGCGGATGCGGTAGGCCCAGAGATACTGCCGGTCGTCCGGCTGCGACTGGTCCTCGAGGAAGACGGTGCGGACGCTGACCCGGATGCCGCGGGTGGTGGTGGTGTAGTCGCCGGCCTCGCCGCCGTCGCCGGCCGCGATCAGGTCGGAATCGATCGCCAGGCTGACCGGCATGCGTCCCTTGTCCTTCATGGCGCTGTTCCTTCCCTGCCGCTTCGCGGTGCCGATGCTATTCCGCGGCCCGGCGGCTGGCCACGTCGCCGTCGCGCAATGCCGCGATGCCGCGCGACAGGTCGTCGGTCAGGTCGCGGACATCCTCCAGCCCGACCGACAGGCGGATCACGCCGTCGGTGATGCCAAGACGCGCCCGCTCGCCGGCACCGATCTTCATATGGGTGGTGGTGGCCGGATGGGTGACCATCGAGCGGCTGTCGCCCAGGTTGTTGGACACCGCGATCAGGCGCAGCGCGTTCATCAGCCGGAAGGCGCCCGCCTTGCCGCCCGCCGCCTCGAAGGTGACCAGGGTGCCGCCCTGGCTCATCTGGCGCATGGCGAGCGCGTGCTGCGGGTGGTCGGGGCGTCCGGGGAACCAGACGCGGCTGATCCCGGGCGAGGCGGCCAGGAAGGCGGCGACCGCCTCGGCGCTGCGGCTCATGGCATCGACGCGCAGCGCCAGCGTCTCCAGTCCCTTGAGCAGCACCCAGGCGTTGAAGGGCGACATCGCCGGGCCGGTGTTGCGGATGAAGGGCTGCAGCGTGTTCTCGATCCAGTCCTTGGCGCCGAGCACCGCGCCGCCCAGCACCCGGCCCTGCCCGTCCATGTGCTTGGTGCAGGAATACACCACCACGTCGGCGCCGAACTCGATCGGCTTCTGCAGCAGCGGCGTCGCGAACACGTTGTCGACCACCACGACGGCGCCGGCCCGGTGCGCCAGGTCGCACACCGCGCGCAGGTCGACGATGTCGAGCATCGGGTTCGACGGCGTTTCCAGCAGCACGCACGCGGCAGGGGTCGCCAGCGCCGCCGCCCAGGCCTGGAGGTCGCCGCCATCGACGAACACGCTCTCGATGCCGTAGCGCGGCAGCAGGTTGGCCACGATCCAGTAGCAGGAGCCGAACAGCGCGCGGGCGGCGACGATGCGGTCGCCGGCCTTGAGGTGGCTCAGCAGGGCCGCGCTGACGGCCGCCATGCCGGTGGCGGTGGCGCGGCAGTCCTCGGCACCTTCCAGCGCGGCCAGACGCCGTTCCAGCGCGGCCACGGTCGGGTTGCCGAAGCGGCTGTACTGGTAGTGGGTGGCCTGGCCGAGAAAGGTCGCCTCAGCCTGCTCGGCATCGTCGTAGACGAAGCCCGAGGTGAGGAACATCGCCTCGCTGGTCTCGCCATAGGGCGTGCGCTCGGTGCCGGCATGGACCAGCAGGGTGGCGGGGCGGAGGGCGGTCTCGTCGGTCATCTGGCGTCCCTGTGGGGTCGAAGGCGACGGCGCAGACCGCTGTCTTCCGGGAAGGTGGCGGGAGCCGAACCTGGATGCCGAGACGGACTGCGTCATGCGAGCCAGCCGCCAGGGCCTCTTTAGCGCGCTTGTTTTACCTCGCCGCAATCCGGCCGGACAAATCGCGAGGGATGCCGCCGGCCGCCGGCGCGACCGATGGGGATCGGCACAATCTCTACGAGCGGAAGCGGTCTTGCGTCAACAGCAAGCGCCGTTGCGGAGCCGTGGCCTGGACCCTATAAAGTCGGGACCGCGGTCCGGGCGGGTGTAGTTCAATGGTAGAACGGCAGCTTCCCAAGCTGCATACGAGGGTTCGATTCCCTTCACCCGCTCCATGCGCGCAGCCCGGACATCACTGGCGCGTCGGCGGCTGCGCCGTCGCCTGCCGCTCGCGGACGCGTTCCTGGTGGCGTTCGACCGAGCGCCTGAGGTTGCCGATCGGCGCTGCCGGCAGGGTGTCGTGATAGGTGTCGCCCGCCCAGACCCAGCGGTCCTTGTCGCCCACCACGAGGTCGTGCATGCCGCCGGCCGAGGTCGGCAGCACCTTGATCGGGCCGCTGACGGAGTCGAGCACCTTGATCCAGTCGCCGCCATGCTTGAGGTAGACCGAGGTCGAGCAGCCGGCCGAGCCGCACAGGCTGGCGGACTGCACCTGTACGAACAGGGCGGTCTCGCCGTGCCGGGCGGACAGCGGCGCCGAGCCGATCAGCACCAACGGGATCTCGCGGCGCTTGGCAGCGCTCGCCAGGTCGTCGGCGTTGAGCTGGCGCGCGGCCAGGTCGAGCGCGCTGCCCGGCTGCTGGGTGAGGATCACCGGGGCGGCGCCGGGGCCTGAGGCCGTCGCGTGGCCATGATGATGGCGGGCGGCGTCGGCCGGCCGGGCCAGCAGGAGCGGCAGCAGAAGCAGAAGCGGAAACGGCGAGGGACCGGTCGGGCGGCGGATCATGGTCTGGGTTCCGTGCGGCATCGCCGAGGTGCGGGGAGGCTGAGTCATACCCGGAACAAGCAAGGGCGACGAGGGGAGCAGGATGGCGGTCATGCAGCCGGAGCCGGGACTGTACCGGCACTACAAGGGCGGGCTCTACACGGTGCTCTGCGTGGGCCGGCACAGCGAGACCGAGGAATGGCTGGTCGTCTATCGGGCCGAGGCGGGCGGCACCGTCTGGATCAGGCCGCTGGCGATGTGGGCCGAGACGGTGCCGCATGGCGGGGCCGAGGTGCCGCGCTTCGCCTTTCTCCGGCCGGCACCGGACTGAGCGGCGAGGCCGGCACGGGATGCCGCCGGACGCGCGGCCGCAGCGCCTGCCCGGCGCGCGGTTCTGGTGTCGGCGGTTCCGGCGACACGCGTCCAGAACGGCGCCTTCAGCCTGACGCTGCGACGGGACGTCAGCGAGATCGCCGTCGCCCTCAACGACAACGTCCCGGGCGGCGTTGGCCATGACGGTTGCGGGCTGGAGCTGCGGCTGGACGATCTGCAGGGCGTGCGGGCCGGCCGCGACCGAGGCCGCCGGTCCCCGCTCAGGGGATCAACCGGTCGGCGCGCAGTCGGGCGAACAGCGCGAAGAAGGCGTCGTCGGTCGGCTGGTATCCGGTGAAGCCGAGACGCCGGCTCTTGGACATGTCGGTCACCACCTCGATCGGGCGTCCGAGGTCGGCATCGGTGTGCCAGGGCGAGGCGAGGCGGGCGAGGTCGGGCTCCGCCAGGCCCTGGCGGTCGGCCAGCCGGCGCCAGACCGGCGCGTCGTCCGCCATCTGCTGCTCCAGCGGCTGCACCGTGCCGTCGAAGGGTGCCGGATCGAGGCCGAACCAGCCGGCGATCCGGCCCCACATCCAGCTCCAGCGGAAGATGTCGCCGTTGACGATGTTGAAATCCTGGTTCGCCGCACCCGCGGTCGTCGCGGCCCACAGCAGGTGGCGGGCGAGCTGGCCGGCATCGGTCATGTCGGTGAGGCCGTGCCACTGCGCGGCCGAGCCGGGGAAGCGGAACGGCCGGCCGGTCTCGCGGCACAGGGTGGCGTAGGCGGCGAGCGTGGTTCCCATGTTCATGGCGCTGCCCACAGACGCGCCGATCACGGTGTGCGGCCGATGCACGCTCCAGGTGAAGCCGTCGCGGGCGCTGGCGGCGAACACCTCGTCCTCCTGCGCGTAGTAGAAGTTCTCGATATCGAGCCGGCCCTGCTCCTCGCGGAACGGGGTCTGCGGCAGCGTGCCTTTCCCGTAGGCCTCGAACGGCCCGAGATAGTGCTTCAGCCCGGTCACCAGTGCGACGTGCCGGGTGCGGCCGCCGGTGCGCAGGCCGTCGAGCAGGTTGCGCACCATGGTGGAGTTGACGCGGATGTTCTCCGCCTCGCTGTCCTGGCGCGCCCAAGTGGTGACGAACACGGCGTCGGGTTTCACGTCGGCCAGAGCCGCTGCCGTGCCGGCTGGGTTCTGGAGATCGGCGGCGACGGGCAGCAGACCGGGCTGGCCAGTGGGGCGGCGCGCGAGACCATGCACGGTCCAACCCTGCTCCAGGAGCAGCGACGCAATGGCGCTCCCGACGATGCCGCTGGCACCCACCACCAGTGCTGTTCCTGCCATGACATGCTCCTCGTCGGTCCGGACACCGAGCTAAGCCGCGCGATGTCAGACGTCCAGGCAGCACGAAAAAGGGCACATCAGGCGAGATCTATGGAGTGTCTCGATTTGAAGCTTGAGCCTGCTCTACTCACGGTTACGTGATGATACCAAGTTGATGGCCGTGTATTGTCATTCCAGACAATTAGGGCAGAGGGCGCGATGGACGGTTTCCACACCTCTTCACAGGATAGCGCACCCGGACAGGTGAACTACTGGATGGCAAACCTGCGTCAACGAACGACCGGGCTACCGTTCACGGTGTTCATCTCCCAGAAGGATAATTATCGGCACGACTTGCGTGTGAAGGTTTCACCAGGACCTAGAGTGCAGGAGGATCAGATGGGGTCCTACAGCGTTCGCCCTTTCATGCACCGAGGCGGCCCAGCGCTGTCGACTCAAAACGAGCGCCTCTTGGAGCAGTGGATCAGCGCCAACAGGCAGGTTCTGGAGGAATTCTGGGACGGCGATATCGAATACACTGAGGATGCTATTGAGCGTATGGTCGCGATTTAGGTGACCCACGCCTGATTTACACGCCCCGCGAACAATTGACCGACATCAGGATTCCGGAGACGGATACGTCGGTGGCCGCCAAGGTCAACCGAGGAGCGTTTCCCGCATGGTTCCTGTTCGCCGTCACGCACGCGGTTGGCGCGCGTACTTGCGTGTAGAGAATTGGTCCTAGGGCTACTGTTTTCGGTGCCCGGATACACACAACAACCAATCAGCTATAATGATAGTCATGTCAAACCAATGCCACAACAAGCACAAAGGTAGGGCAGGAAGGATTTTGGGATAGAACCGTTGAGGACCCGGTCGCTGCATTCACTGGCGTACTGGCGACATTCACTATTATACTTGCCATCGTTTCCAGTGCACAGATCTACCTATTGAGACTCGCTCAACAAGATAGTGCGGCGGCTGCTAGAGCTACCCGAGCTCAATACATCCGAAGCCATCGTCCACGGCTTCGAGTGCGGCATCTTGTGCTGGACCCAGACGGGGTCACCAGCGGCAAACACGTCTAAGGGGGCTTCGAAGTTGTAAACGTTGGCGGCACGGCCGCTCGTATTGTGGCCTGCCATTGCCAAGTTTTCCGCGCTCCAACCCTTCCACTCAAACGGCCCTACACGGGGGTTCACCCAGCTCCGCCAGTAGCTCCGGATACCGACATACCCGCAGGATCGGTTGCCACAGGCAGTTTCAGATCTACGGAACCGATCCCACCGAATGGTTATGGAGTTCCAAGAACCGCCACTTTTGTCATGGGGTGGATCGACTATGTGGACGAGAGCAACATCACTAGAAGAACCGCTTTCTGCCGAGCGCATCGCGATGGTGTAGCGGGTCAGCGCTTCTACGCTGTGGAAAGCGCCGATTATGAGTATGAGGACTGAAGCCAAGCCAAGGTGGTGCAATCTGCCGGCCATCTCCAGGCTTCCAACAAAGCGCTTGGTGCCGGGTGCTACATAATACCGAGCATCCCGCCACGTCGCCCGAGAAGCGCCCGCGCCTGGTCCTGCTCGCCCTTGCCCTCGGCGCGTTCGCGTTCGGCACGACCGAGTTCGCGGCAATGAGCCTGCTGCCCTACCTGGCCCACGGCCTGCACGTCCCGGAGCCGACGGCAGCGCGGGTCGTCAGCGCCTATGCGCTGGGAGTTGTGATCGGCGCTCCGGTGATCACCGTGCTGGCTGCACGCGTCTCGCGCCGTGGGCTGCTGCTGTCGCTGATGGGGCTGTTCACGCTCGCCAACGGCCTGAGCGCCGCAGCGCCGAGCTACGGGTGGATGCTGCTGTTCCGCTTCCTCAGCGGTCTCCCGCATGGAGCCTATCTCGGCATCGCCGCCCTGGTGGCCGCAGCCCGGTTTCCGCAGGATCGGAAAGCCTGGGCGGTATCCAGGGTGTTCCTGGGCCTGACGACCGCAACGCTCGTCGGCGTTCCGATCGCCAGCTGGCTCGGCCAGGGTCTTGGCTGGCGATGGGGCTTCGGCATGGTGGCGGCGCTGGCGCTGCTCGCCATGCTGCTCCTGCTGCTGTTCGTGCCGGACGACGGACCGGTTCCGCAGGCAAGCGCGCTGCGCGAGCTCGGCGCCCTCAGGCGCGGCCAGGTGTGGCTGACGCTCGGGATCGGCGCCTGCGGCTTCGGCGGGATCTTCGCGGTCTATGCCTATCTCGCCTCGACGCTGCTGGCCGTGACGAGGCTGCCGCCCGGTCTGGTGCCGCTGGCGTTCTGCGTATTCGGCGCCGGGCTAACCGCCGGCAACCTGCTGGCGCCGGTATTCGCCGACCGGGCGCTCATGCCCACGGCGGGCGGCGTCCTGGTATGGAGCATGGTGACGCTGCTCGCCTATCCGTTCGCGGCCGGCAACGTCTGGACCATCGACGTCGACATCTTCCTGATCGGATGCGGACAGGCGTTGGGAACGGTGCTGCAGGCCCGGCTGATGGAGGTGGCGCGCGATGCCCAGGCGCTGGCCGCGGCACTGAACCACTCGGCGTTCAACGTCGCCAACGCGATCGGTCCCTGGCTCGGCGGGCTGGCGATCTCGGCGGGCTACGGCTGGACCTCGACCGGGCCGGTCGGCGCGGCTCTGGCGGCTGGCGGGCTTGTCGTCTGGTTCGTCTCGTTTGTTCTCGATCGCCGGAGCGGGGCGGGAGTGCCGCGGCGCGCGTAGCCCGACCGGCTTCGCCCGGGGTCGCTGGCGGTCACTCCCCTGCGAGCTTAAGCCCGAACTGCTGGGCGAGCTGGGCGCGGTAGGCGCGCTGGCGGGAGCGGTCGGCGTCGAGCACCATCGGCTGCTTGCCGATCAGGCGGTGGATGCGCGCGACCTCGCCCAGATGCTTCTGCGCCGCCAGCCGGTGGGTGCTGCTGCTGGCGTGGCGGCGATGGATGTTCAGCGGGTCGGCGACATAGGCCACCTGCGCGCCCTCCTGGCGCAGCAGCTCGATATAGAGCCGCCAGTCGCCGGCGATGCGGAAGCTGGTGAGCTCGTCGCCGCAGCGGGCCAGGGCCGCGCGCAGGGCCGCGCGGTTGAACAGCACGCCGCTCGCATTCAGGATCAGGTTGCGCTCGCTCAGGCAGGCATGCACGAAGGCCGGCCCCTCATGCAGCCCGTCCGCCTCCAGGATCGTGCCGGCGGTGGTGGCGTAGTACGGCTTGTAGCTGTCGGACACGGTGAGGCCCTCGGAATCCACCGCCCGGCTGTCGCAGAACGCCATCACCGCGCGCGGTGCGGCATCGAGCGCCTGCACCAGCGTTTCCAGCAGGCGCGGGTCGGCGGCGTCGTCGGCCTCGGCGATCCAGACCCAGTCGCCCTTGGCTTCCGCCACCGCGCGCTGCCACTGCCGGAACACCGAGCCCGAGTTGCGGGTCTGCGCCACGATGCGGAGCTCGCGGTCCCAGTCCAGGGCGGCCGCGCGGGCTTCCGACACGCTGTCGTCGCTGGACGCGTCGTCGAGCACGATCACCTCGAGCACCGGATGGCCCTGCGCGAAGATCGAGGCCAGGCGCTGGCGCATGTAGCGGGCGTAGTTGTAGCTCGGCACCACCACCGAGATGCGCCGCATCGCCGGCTGCGCCAGGGCGAGCAGACCGGACACGTAGCGGTCGAAGCAGAGCTGCTTGGCGACCTGGCGGCCCGCGCGCGCGCGCGCGCTCATCGGCGCGTCGTGGCAGGCCTGCGCCAGCCCGAGCGCGTGGCGCGCCATCGCGCCGACGTCGCCCAGCATGACCAGCGCGCCGGTGTCGAACCGGCGCAGCAGCTCGGGAATGCCGCCGCTCTTCTCGAAGGCGACCACGGGCAGCCCGCTCGCCATCGCCTCCATCACCACGCTCGGCAGCGGATCCTCGCGCGAGGTGAGCACGAAGGCGTCGGCAGCGCTCAGATGGTCGGGCGCGTCCGGAACGTAGCCCGGCATGTGGAAGGTGCCGGACGCGACGGCCGCGTCGAGCTCGGCATGCAGGTAGGTGCGCAAGGTCGGATCGATGTTGCCGAGCCACAGGCAGTGGATGCGGCGGTGCCGCCGCCTGCCGCCCAGGCCGCGCGCGTTGAGCAGCCGCCAGAGCTGCAGGAACAGGTCGAAGCCCTTGCGCATGTCGGCATAGCCGATGCCGATCAGCAGGATGTCGTCGGCCTGCACGCCGAACTGCGCGCGCAGCGTGGTGCGGTGGCGCTGCGAGAAGCGGACGCCGGCATACAGCCCCTGCGGGCGGCACGCCGCCTTCTCGTCCGGAACCGGCACCAGCGCCGTCACCGCCTCCTGCACCGCTTCTGCCGGAAACACCACGCGCTCCGCATGCCCGACGGCGTCGCGCAGGGCCGGCAGCAGGCGCTTCTCGCCGAGCAGCGCCGGCAGCTCGTGCACCAGCAGGATGAACGGGATGCCGGCCGCCGCCAGATGACGCCCGACCGCGGCGGAGGCGGCGCTGTTGACGATCGCGCTGGAGAAGCCGGCCGCGCGCAGCCCCTCCAGGTGGGCGGGCAGCCTGGGGTCGTCGGCGCCCAGCACCGTGGTGCGCCCCGCCGCCTCGTAGCCGTCGATCATCGCGCCCCCGGCCAGCAGCAGGAAGGCGATCTCGACGCCGTGCCCGCGCCGGAGCTGGCGCCCGGCCTGCAGCAGCAGCGACTGCGCGCCGGCCTGGAACGCGTCATGGCCGACCAGCAGCACGCGGCCCTGCGCCGACGGCCTGCCGAAGCCGGTCACCGCGCGTCCGGTGGCGTTGAGGTAGGCCGAGCCGAAATGCAGGTCGGGCTCGAGATAGGCGCCCTCCGCCCACTCGTTCCAGGCGTTCACGCAGACGATCGCCTCGCCGTGGAACGGATGCGCGGCCGCCCGCCGCACCAGTCCCTCGAGCCAGGCCTCGTACTTGGCCGGCGTCGAGCCGTGCAGCACCAGCCCGCTGCCCTGCCGGCGCGCATCGTTGTCCCAGGAGGGCGACGCGGTGCGGATCAGCGGATAGGGCGCCTGCGGCTCGGCAAGCGCCGTGCGCACCACGTCGTCGTATTCGTAGACCTGGGCATGGAAGTCGGTGTCGAGCACGTTCAGCGACGCGTTCACCGTGGCGAGCCCGTTGACCACCTTGTGCGGCGGGAACTCGATGGCGCCGTCCAGCCCGTACGGACGCGGGTCGTTGTCGCCGAAGCTCTGCGACATGACGAACAGCGGGTCCTCGTTCGCGCGCGCCTGGAACAGCGTGCGCCAGCGCGCGACGGTCTCCGCCGCGTCCGGGATCAGGCCGATGCGGTAGATCATCAGCACCGGCCTGCCGCCCACGCGGATGTAGCGCGGATCGGCGAAGTGGCGGGCAAAGCAGTCGAGCAGCGGCAGCTCGTCCTCGGGCCGGAAGTCCTGGGCGATCAGCACGTCCTCTTCGGAGCCGTCCCAGCGCCGGCTCCAGTTCTCGTTGGCCCACATCAGGCAGAAGGGCAGCTCGATCGACGGGTCGCCGAGCAGCGCCTCCAGCGGCCCGTCCAGCAGCCGCTCGCCGTTGAACCAGTAGAAATAGAACACGAAGCCGTCGAGGCCGGCGGCGCGCGCCATCTCCGCCTGCTGGCGCAGCACGCTGGTGCCCTCCAGCCGGTAGTGGCCGAGGTCGCGCGGGATGCGCGGCTGGTAGTGGCCGGCGAAGCGCGGCAGGCCGCGGGCGATGTTGGTCCATTCGGTGAAGCCGGTGCCCCACCATTCGTCGTTGCGCGGCACCGCGTGGAACTGCGGCAGGTAGTAGGCGAGCACCCGCGCGCGCCTTGCCGCCGTCTCGGGCAGCGGGCGCCTGGTCTCGAAGAACGGTCCCGGCTGGGTGTTGCGGCGCACCTCGCGCGGCAGGGTGGTCTCGCCCGACGGCAGGCTGGGATGGATGCCCGGCCGGTCGCGATGCGCCAGGTAGTGCAGCAGCGGGTTCGCCTCGGTCTCGCCTGCCAGGTAGCGCTGGCGGTAGAAGGCCGGATCGAAGCCTGCGAACGGTTTGCGGGCCTCGCGGAACCCCTGCACCATGTAGTGCTCGAGCGGATCCAGTCCGGCCGCCGCCACGTCGGGATAGGTCTTGAGGTAGTACGGGCTGTCGAACTCCGCCATCGCGCTGACGCCGCCGCCGGCGCGATGCAGCAGGTAGTGCTGCAGGGCCGTCATGCCCTCCGTCACCGCATAGGTGGCCCGATACCAGCCCGGATCGAACCAGCTGCTGGGCCGGCGACCCTCGGCGTCTCCGGCCAGCACGTAGTGCAGCAGCGGGTCGATGTCGTCTGCGACCGCATCCCGGTTCTGTTGCCGATACCAGCCTGGATCGAAATACAGGTTGGGCTTGCGTCCCTCGCGCCAGCCATAGGCGTGGTAATGCGCCATCGCGTCGGCCCGCCGGTCGGCCATGTCGGGATTGCAGGCGACGTAGTACTCGACGTCGAACAGGCCGGACTGCTCGATCACCTGGAGTGCCGAGAGCTGCAAGGCGCCGCGCTGCGGGATGGAGGAGCGGCCGGCACTCATGAGGCGACGCGCATGGCTGATCCTGAACCGACCCCGGATGGTCGCACCTAACAAATCGTTATCAAACGTTACACACGGGCCCGTGAGGACGGCAAGCACTCCTTTCGAGACCACTCCGGGCAAAACCACACGCCGGATCAAAATGCAGCCTGCCGCGACGTGCATGAGACCACGGCCCGGTTCTGCGCCTTTCCCGAGGTGACGCGGCAGCCGCACTCCGGCATGGTGCCGCGTCTGCGTGGTGCGATCGCCCGGTTGCGCAGGCCTTGAGCATCTGTCGAGCCATGGACCAGACCGCACCGACCCTGCCCCTGCACCAGCATGTCCGCTTCGAGGACGGCCTCGAGCTCGAATGCGGCACGGTGCTGGCGCCGCTCACCATGGCCTACCGCACCTATGGCCGGCTGAGTGCCGGGGCGGACAACGCCATCCTGGTCTGCCACGCCCTGACCGGCGACCAGTACGTGGCCGAGACCCATCCGGTCACCGGCAAGCCCGGCTGGTGGAACCGCCTGGTCGGCCCGGGCCTGCCGGTCGATACCGGGCAGTTCTTCGTGATCTGCATCAACGTGCTGGGCGGCTGCATGGGCTCGACCGGCCCGCGCAGCCCGCGTGCCGGCCGGGACGGCGACCCGTGGGGCACCGACTTCCCGCCGGTGACCATCCGCGACATGGTGCGGGCGCAGGCGATGCTGGTCAGCCGGCTCGGCATCGGGCGGCTGTTCGCCGTGATCGGCGGCTCGATGGGCGGGATGCAGGTGCTGTCCTGGGCGGCGACCTTTCCCGAGCGCGTGTTCGCCGCCCTGCCGATCGCCACCGCCTCGTTCCATTCGGCACAGAACATCGCCTTCAACGAGGTCAGCCGCCAGGCGATCTTCGCCGATCCCGACTGGCGCGCCGGCCGCTACTGGCAGGACGGGCTGGTGCCCGCGCGCGGCCTCGCGGTGGCGCGCATGATGGCGCACATCACCTACCTGTCGGAGGAGGCGCTGACCCGCAAGTTCGGCCGGCGGATGCGCAGCCCGCCGCCGGGTGCTCGCGCGAAGACGGGCGCGCCGCTCGGCCTGTTCGGCGAGATGTTCGAGGTGGAGAGCTACCTGCGCCACCAGGGCTCGAGCTTCGTGCAGCGCTTCGACGCCAACTCCTATCTCACCATCACCCGCGCGATGGATTACTTCGACGTGGCGATGGACCATGGCGGCGACCTCGCCGCCGCGTTCGCCCGCACCGAGACGCGCTTCTGCGTGATCTCCTTCTCGTCCGACTGGCTGTTTCCCACCGGCCAGAGCCGGGCGGTGGCGCGCGCGCTGAACCGGGCGGCCGCCAATGTCAGCTTCGTCGAGATCGACACCGACAAGGGGCACGACGCGTTCCTGCTCGACGAGCCCGACTTCGACCGCACCATCCGCGGCTTCCTGGCCGGCTGCGCCGAGCATGCCGGGCTCAAGCCCGCCCAGCCCGGCCGGTAGCCATGCGCCTCGACCAGAAGCTGATCGCCGAGATGATCCAGCCCGGCACGCGCGTGCTCGATATCGGCAGCGGCGACGGCTCGCTGATCGAGCACCTGTTCCGCACCCGCAGCTGCGACGCGCGCGGCATCGAGCTCGACATGGGCGAGGTGACGCGCTCGGTGTCGCACGGGCTGCCGGTGATGCACGGCGACGCCGACAGCGATCTTGCGCATTATCCGGACGGCGCCTTCGACTACGTGGTGCTGTCGCGCACGCTGCAGGCGGTGGAGCGGCCGCGCGAGGTGCTGCGCCAGATGCTGCGCATCGGCACCAGCGCCATCGTCTCCTTTCCCAATTTCGGCCACTGGCAGCTCCGCCTGCAGCTGCTGCTGCGCGGCCGGATGCCGATGACCGACGCCTGGGGCCGGCCCTGGTACGAGACCCCCAACATCCACCCCTGCACGATCCGCGACTTCTTCGCGCTATGCGACCAGGAAGGCTACCAGGTGCGGCGCTGGATGGCGGTGGACGACAAGGGCGACCGCGCCCCCTGGCGCCGGTCGGCGCAGCTGGCGAACCTGTTCGGCGAACAGGCGCTGTTTCTTCTGGACCGGGCCGGGAGGCCTGCCTGAACGGTCACGGGGACGTCGCTCAACGGGCTGAGCGCTTCCAGAGCGGAGCATGCCGGTCGTTGCGTCGACACGGGTTCCTGGCGGCAGCGCGCCGATCAGCACTGTTCTGTACATCCAGTTCTATGCCGCCGTGATCGGCGGATCGATCTGGTTGAGAAGCCGGCATCCAGCACAGGTCGCTGCTGACCAGATGCGCGGTCCTGTCCGATATGCTCATGGTCCTTCCCGTGATCGACTGCTTCAAGTCGTGGCACGGCTACCGGAGGGCGCGGGCGAGTTCGCCGCGCAGTTCGAGCCGTTCGACATCCCTCACCCAAAGCTGACGGCCGGCACGTTCATGGAGGGATGAATGATCCTTTAGGTGATTGCAACAGGCCCGATCTTCATGGTCTTCAAGCCATTCCAGGATCGCAGCTAGAGGCTGGGCATGAACCTGTGGCTGGACGAGGCCGACTGATGGCCGCGGACCGGACGTGAACGCTCGGCCACAGGTCGAAGCAGCATCTGCGCGCATGGCCTTTCAGAAGAAGTGGTCTAGAACGCGCGGCACGGCTCGTGATGTCGCACCGGCGGTGGAGCTGGAGTTGCCATGAAAATTAAGTTGCGGTCGGTCATCGAGCACGTCTTCAGGCGGTTGCCCGTGTCTCGCCTTGCCTACCTCCAGCGCGACGTCCTGCAGGCCCGGCTTGATGCAATCGAGGACGCCCGCAAGATCGCTGCGCCCGCCGTCGTGGCCTACGACCCGCGGCACCTGGAGACACTGGTTCCGGTCGTCTGCACGCTGGAGGAGCGGACGTTGATCGCGATGCGGTGTCGCGACGCGGACGTGTTGCCGAAGGTGGCCGGTGCCGGCACCGTGATCCGCCAGCTTGACGGCACTGCCGTCCAGATCATGCATAACGGCGTGAAGGTGCTGGCCGGTGGCTATTACGGGCACTGGATGCAGGATCTGATCACCCGCTGTCACGGCCATCACGAGCCGCAGGAAGAACTGCTGTTTACCGAGGTCCTGCGCCATCTCCCCGATGATGCTGCCATGATCGAACTGGGCGGCTTCTGGAGCTTCTACTCGATCTGGTTCCTGATCCAGGATCGCCGCCGCCGCAGCCTGGTGGTCGAGGCCGATCCGGGCCATCTGGAGGTCGGCCGCACCAACGCCCGGCTGAATGATTGCGCCCCGGTTTTCATCCATGCCTGTGTCGGGGCGCATGCGGCTCCGCCGACGCCGTTCCGGACCGAGGCGTCGGGCCTGATCGATCTGCCGTGCGTCAGCGTGCCGTCCCTGCTCGCCGATCACGGCATCGAGCGCCTGCATCTGCTGCATTGCGATGCCCAGGGTGTGGAGTTCGCCGTGATCGAGAGCTGCCTGGCCCTGGCAGCCGATGGGCGGCTGGACTGGCTGGTCGTCTCCACCCATACGCACCACATCAGCCATGATCCGCTGACCCACCAGCGTTGTCTGGCAGCGCTGCGCCAGGCCGGTGCCACCATCCTGGCCGAACATGACGTGGCGGAATCGTTCAGCGGTGACGGCCTGATCGTGGCGCGTTTCGGCGGCGTTCCCGCTGGCTGGTCAAGCCCGAAGCTGAGCTTCAACCGCTATTCCGAGAGCCTGTTCCGCAATCCGCTCTATGATCTCGCGCAGCGACCATAGGTGCCGGTGACGTCGGGGTGGCCGCAGCACTCGTCGCCGTCACGACGGGCTGCGCGCCGGGCACTGTCGGCGACCGGCTGCTGCTGCCGGACAAGGTGATGGTCCCGCATGTCCTCTCGACTCCGCGTATCGCTCTGCGTTGGTCGATGTCGGCGCCAATATCGGCCTGTTCAGCCGGCAGCTCGCCCTGCGCTACGCCTGCGCCACGCGGATCCTGTGCGTGGAAGCGGATCCGGAAATTTCCGCATGCTTCACTATGATCTCGCAAGGTCTGGACGGAACGCGTGCTATCGAACGTGGCGCTGTCGGATGCCGAGGGCGAGATACGTCCTTCAGGGACCAGGGGAACTCGGCGACTACTCGCTGAACGACGACGCCCTGCGCGACCGGCGCTTCGAGACGATCACCGTCCGAGCGGCGCAGCCAGGCGACTGGATGCGCCGGAACATCGTGGTGCCGGAGCACAAGCCAATCTGGAAGTCCGACAAGGTTTCGACGAGCTCGTCATCTCGCGTACCCCCATGAGCAGATGGAACCGGCTGGACGCTGCCATCGTCGGGTTGTGGCGCGTATGCAAGCCCGCATCCGAACTCGCCGCCTTCCGAACGACCCGACAGCGTCGCCGACAGGTCGATCGGGCTTTCCGTCGATGGTGAGGACCGGGAGCACGCCGATCTTCGTGTCTGGCGTTGATCGTCCTGAACGCGATGGCCGTTCCTGATCGATTCGGCGTCGCACCGGGCTCGGGCGCACCACCAGGCGAACGGGCTGTCTGCATCGGATCGCTCGATGGGGGCTGATTCCGTTCTGGCAAGCGTGGCGGCGTCCGACATCCGCCGCAGCCGCTACATCCGCTCGTCCGGCTCCAGCTTCGGCGTCGCCTTGTTCAGCACCGCCAGCAGGGCTGCCGTCAGCGGTGTCGCGAAGATCAGCCCCGGGATGCCCAGGATCGCGCCGAAGGCGGTCTGCGACAGGATGGTCAGCCCGGGCGGCAGGTCGACGGCGCGCTTCTGGATCAGCGGCGCCATCACGTTGCCCTCGAAACCCTGGATCGCGAGATACAGCGCCACCGTTTCCAGGCCGGTGGCGGCACTGATCGAGAAGGCGATCAGGATGGCCGGAACCGAGCCGGTGATGGCGCCGATATAGGGCACGAAGTTGAACAGCCCGGCGATGACGCCGAGCACCAGCGCCAGCGGCACGCCGAGCAGCCACAGCCCGATCCCCGACAGCAGCCCCACCACCAGCATGTCGAGCGCCTGGCCGGCGCTCCACATCCACAGCGCATGGCCGGCGGTGCCGAGAAGCTCCTTGACGCGCGCCCGGTGCGGCGGCGGCACCAGCCGCATGATGCCGTTGGCGTAGGTCGAGGGGGAGGCCGCGAGATACAGCCCGGCGATCACGATCACCGCAAGCGTGCCGAACAGCCCGAACGCCGAGCCGAGAAACCCCGCGACCGAACCGGCGAGGCCGGACGGCACCCCCGGCGTGCCGCCCATCTTGCTGCCGCCGAGCGACGCCGGCACCTGCTGCAGCACGACCTGGCCCCAGCGCGACTGCGACAGCCGGTCGTGCAGCCCCTGCTCCTGGCGCCCGAGCGCCTGGCGCAGCGCGTCCGCCTGCGTGACGATGCCGGGCCCGGCCAGGGTGACGAGCCCGACCAGGGCCGCCAGCAGCGCCAGCACGACGATCAGCAGCGACGCCCAATAGGGCAGCCGGGTCGCGCGCCGGAGCAGCCCGGCCAACCCGTGCAGGATCACCGCCAGCAGCGAGGCGGCGAACACCACCGTCAGCACGTCCTTCAGCAGCCAGATCGCGAGCACGATCACGGTGCCGGCCAGCGCCAGCCGCAGCAGGTCATAGAACCGGTCCTGGATTGACGCCCTGGGCTCGACGGCGACGGCGACGGGGACGGCGACGGGGACGGGCGGCGAGGCCGGCTGCAGGGTCATGGGTGGACAGGCCTTCGGAGCGGAGGATCGCCGGGACGCGACGCGCGCCGGGCGTGCAGCCTTAGCAGCGCACGGTGCCGGATGCACGGCGCCGGATGCGCCGCCGCCGCACCCGTTGCGCCGCCCGAACGGGACCGCCAGGATCGGCGCCCGTTGCAGGGATGAGGTCGAGATGTTCGGATCTGTCGTTCTGGATGTCGCGATCGGCCTGTCGCTGCTGTTCCTGTTCGTCAGCCTGATCTGCTCGGCGATCCGCGAGGCGATCGAGACCGTCATCAACACCCGCGCGTCGGACCTGGAGCGCGGCATCCGCGAGTTGCTGGACGATGCGACCGGCGAAGGGGCGGCGAGGGCGCTCTACGCGCATCCGCTGATCTTCTCCCTCTACGACGGGACCTACAGGCCGGACCGGCTGCGGCCGCATCGCAGCCTGCTCACCGGCAGCCGCTCGCTCAGGATGCCGGTCCGGAGCCGCGGCAGCCTGCCGGCCTATATACCATCAGCCAACTTCGCCCGCGCTTTTCTCGACCTGACCCTGCGCGGCCCGATCGGACAGGCGGCCAGCGGACCCGGGGCGGCCGTGCCGGTGCTGTCGATCGCCAGCCTCGCGGGCATCGCGCAGGACATGCCGGACGGGCGCATCCGCCGGGCGCTGCTGAGCGCGCTGGACACCGCGGATGGCGACCTGGTCCGGGTGCAGCGCGCGCTGGAAGGCTGGTTCGATGCATGCATGGACCGCGTGTCGGGCTGGTACAAGCGCCGCACGCAGGTGATCCTGTTCGGCGTCGGGCTGCTGGCGGCAGGCGTGATGAACATCGATGCCTTCAGCGTCGGCCGCGCGCTGCTGCAGGACAAGGCGCTGCGCGACGGGGCGGTGGCACAAGCGTCGCTGCTCGTCGAGCGGGCCGATGCCGGGCACACGCCGGAAGCGGTAGCCGATGCGGGCTTTGCCGCCCTGCGGCGCGACCTCGACCAGATCCAGTTCCCGACCGGCTGGGAGCCGCCGCCGCAGCGGCTGCAGGTGACAGGCCCGGACGGCGTTCCGCATCTCGGCCTGCAGCCGGTGCTGCAGATGCTGACCGGCTGGCTGGTGACCGGTTTCGCGGTGATGCTGGGGGCGCCGTTCTGGTTCGACATGCTGAACCGCTTCATGGTGGTGCGCTCCACCGTCAAGCCGTACCAGAAGAGCCCGCCCGGCAGCTGACCGCGCCCGCCCCGCGGGTGCGGCTCAGTCGGGTGCGGGGTTGCCGGCGTCGTCCTGCATGACCGGGCGCCGGACCGGCCGGCGTCGCAGCCCGGCCAGCATGCCGGCGAGGCCGAACCCGAGCAGGAAGATCCTGAAGACGGTGCGCATGATGGTCGCTCCTGTTGCTCCGGCGCGAACGCCTGTCGGCGGCAATCGATGCGTCGCGGGGCCAGGGGGGTCAGCGTCGAGACCGTAGGTGGGCTGCCTCCTCACCGCCGCCCGCCATCATCCGGGGTCGGTTCCGCGGCGCTCTAGGCGACCGAGTGGCAAATTAAGCAGCCGGTAGAACACATGGCAGCACGTTTTCCATGCAATAATACCTGAATCACAAACTCTGGAAGCGACGTGTAAGCATGCTTGATAGCAGTTGTTGAGGGTATCTGTTTTTCTATGTCTCATGCAACATACGTTATTGAGAAAGTATGTCCTAGATAATTTAATGGGCATGAAGGCGACACTGATCCAGTTGGACAATCAGTGATTTGAGAGCGGGTATATTCATCAGGTCAAGATTTGGCTGGTGCCGGAACCGGTTCCGCCCTCGACGCGCCGCTTTAAACACAGCCTCGTCTACGTGGCGCAAGGGTATCTGCGTGATCGGATTCGATGACGAGCGAGGCAAGGGTGATCGTCGGCACTTTATAAGAAGCCGGTCGAGGCACCTGAACGTCGGCTATGGAGCGCAAAGCGGTCCTCGCTGGATGCGAGATCTTTAGGAAGCGTCACGATCCGATCTGGTGGTTTGGCTGACGAGCTTCGACGCCAATGGCGGCGCAGGAGCGCCGCCAGCTCCTCGTCTGTGCGCCGCTTGCGTTCCATCCGCATCTCGGTTGCCGTCGGCACGCGCTCGCCGTGCAGCCATCCGACCACGCGGCTCTCGGCCGGGATGTCGTCGATGAAGAGTGACGGCCGTGCCACGCCTGTCCGGTAGGCGCAGTGCGAAATGCTGACCCGCTGCATGCCGCGAGGCAGCGACGCAGGCTAGCCGCCGCTCTTCGTCGTGGTCGCCGGACCGTGGCTGGTTGCGCAATGGGCCGCAGGAGCACGCGACAGCGCGGCGCTGTGGCGGCGGCTGAAACTCGAGGGGTTCAGGGGGTTGGGGCGGGTCGTTGGCAAATGGGCAACGCGACGGCGACATACCGACAGGCTCGATCTGGAGCGGTTGCAGCGGGTTCCATCAGCCTGCACCCGCACCCTGGCTGAAGCTGGTGAACGGCAGATGGATGGCCGCGCCAAGCTTGATCTGCTCGAAGCTCGCCTCGTCCGCATGTACGTGATCAGCTGCACCAAAACTGCGTCAGAGCTAATTTGGATGCTGTTTGACAGGTGGTCGTCTTTCGTCAGCAGGACCCGGTTGGTACGCTTGCCGTTGTCGAACACGTTGCCGTCGTGGTTGCCGGGGATGGTCCAGGATCGGCAGCGGGTCGTGAGCGTCGGGCTCATAGAACTGCGGAACGTACTCCTGAGCCTGGTCCGTCGAAGTAGATCACGTCATCCAGACGAAAGGAGGGTAAAACCCCGAAAGGGCCCGGCCGTGCCGCGTCGCGCCCCAACCCCTGCGCCACCAGCAGCTGCGGGTTTGGATCCTTCACCTCGCCTGTAACGCCAACCATATGGAAGGTCATGCCGCCAGCCCCCTCGGCCGCCCGCATTGCATCCGGCACGATGTCGGAAAGGTCGAGGCGGAAGGGCGCAGATCCGGTCGGTGCGGGCAAAGGCTGGAACGGGCCACCGGTAGAGAGTGGGGTCTGCGTTGCATACGGCGGCGTGATGCTCGGCCTTGGTTGACTAGAATGATGGACGAAAGGGGCCGCTGTGAGCGTGGTGACGTGGCTCTACCGCGGGCCTGGCACCGAGCGGAGGAGCATGAAGACCAGGAGACAACGGACTGCACAGGTCCGGCTCGCCGGATATGATGGTCGCGACCCGACCCGCATCTAGCGCGGAGCGTTGTCTGAACCGGGGAATGCGATTGTGAGCAACCAACCAGAACGGAGACCTGAAGCGACGATGCGCGTGCTCGCGGGCGAGATCATTGCCTATCGGCTGTTCGACATCGCCTACGCCATCGACCTCGGCCGTGCCGAAGCCCTTTGGCAGTCGAGGGCCGGCACGACGAGCGCGCGTCAGCGCCTGCGCGCCACGCCGCCGAAGGCTGTCGCCTACGACGTGCCGCCTCTTTCGCTCACGCTGGCACCCGAACGGCTCGCCCTTCCCAAGGCCGGCATCACGGCGACCGTCACCTGCCGGCTCTACGATTTCGGTGTGCTGGCGCTCTCCGTCTACGTGCCGGCGCGGGAGCTCGAATGGGACGATTTCGTCGACCTGTCGGAGGCCGTGAACGCTCTTCTCGGACCTGGATCGGAAACCCTGCTCTGGAGCCGCCTCACGGACTCCATCAGGACGGAGCTTAGTTCCGCTTTGATCCGTCCTGCCGCGTCGTTCATCGAGGAGGATTATCTCGTGGCGATGGTGACCGCGTTCGATCGGCCCATGACGAGCGTGACGCTTTGGAACACGTTGGATTTTGTGCCCCTCCTGTCCGGGGAGAGGCGCACGCTTTCCGACGCGGCGCGGCAGGATCTGCTCCGCAAGCGCTTCTCCTATTACGCCGATGACTTGGCAGTGCTGACCTGGGACCGGGCTTTCATCTACGAGCCACGTGGCGAGACCGATGTTCTCGACATTCTGGAGGTCACCAACGCCCAGCTGCTCGAAATGCGGTTCTATGACGAGCTGCTGGATGACGAATTGCCGCGCATGTATGACCTGGTCGAGAGCACGCGCCGCAGTAACACGCTGTTCGGCTCGCGCCGGTTCTCCCGTCTGGCGCGGCGTTTCTATACGCTGGTCGCCGAGGTGACGGAACTCACCGAGCGCGTCGACAACGCGCTGCAAGTAACGGAAGATGTCTACCTCGCCCGAATCTACACGGCAGCATTGGAGCTGTTCCGCGTCCGGATTGTCGGCGCAGCGGTAGATCGCAAGCTCTCGATCATTCGCGACACCTATACGGCTCTGTACGACGAAGCGTCAGGCGGTCGTGCCGCCGCGATGGAATTTGCAGTGGTACTGCTTATCGTGATCGAAATCGTGCTGGCGTTAATACACCGATGACAGTGCTGCCAACCTTGACTTCGCTAGGCGCATGATTGCTCCATCACTGAAGCTGGAACAGTCGGGAAGAGCTGCAGCATTAGAACGAGACCGTCGCGGTCTCGAAGGGCGCTGTTGCAGGGACCGGCCTGAGGTTACGCTGGTCCTATCGGTGCTCGAATCAGATCAAGCGAACGGAGATTGGTTGGCGATACAGATCATGCGGTTGAGGATCTGGATGGCGATGGCGACTTCGCCTTGCTGACAGCCCGGTGATCGGACACGCAGCGTCGGACCGATGATGTGCTTGCAGCGGCCAATCGCGGTCTCCACGAGGCTGCGACGACCGTAGCCGGTGGCCTCCCGCCAGGCCATGCGGCCTTTCTCGGCGATAGACTGGACATGACAATCCCGAACCATCAGCGTGCCGGCATCGTTTGTGCTGACCTTCTCAGCTCGACTTTGGCCATTTGCGGTGACTGTAGGCGGCGGAGCGGGTGACCGATTAGGCTGGTGTGTCCCCGCCAAGAGACGCCACCATGCTTCGTCTGCCATCCTGCTTCGCCATTGTGATCCTGAACTTTGCGCCGCTGTTTTTCCAGCGCAGTTGGCAGTATGCCGAACTCCTGCTGCTGGGTGCGATCCTGGCGCCGGGGAAACGCACCGTGACGAGCCTGCTGCGGATCTCGGGGCTCGCTCGGGAGCGGCGGTTCGTGAACTGCCACCGCGTGCTCAACCCTGCCCCCTGGAGCCCGCGCGCCGCATCCCGCCTGTTGCTCGGCCTGCTGATCACGGCCTTTGCGCCGACCGGGCCGGTGGTGCTGGGGATCGACGACACCATCGAGCGGCGCCGGGGCAGGCGCATCAGCGCCAGGGGGATCCACCGCGACCCGGTGCGGTCCTCCCACGGCCACTTCGTGAAAGCGTCCGGCCTGCGATGGCTCAGCCTGATGCTGCTGGTGCCGATCCCCTGGGCCGGGAGGGTCTGGGCCTTGCCGTTCCTGACAGAGCGCTTGCCCCATCCGAGCGCGCCTGCCGGGAGCAGGGTTGGCGGCATAGGAGGCTGACAGATTGGGCCAGGCAACCGGTGCTGCAGACACGCCGCTTGCTGCCGGAGCGCGATCTCGTGCTGCTGGGTGACAGCGGCTTCGCCGCCTTGGAACTGCTGGATGCGCTCAGCCGCAAGGACATCGTCTGCATCACCCGCCTGCGTCTCGATGCCGCTCTCTATGAGCCGGCAGCGCCGCGGCTGCCGGGAACCAACCGGCGGCCCAGGACCATCGCCCCTTGGCGATCCGTCTGCGAAGCAGCCGGTGGCGGAGCCACCGGAGGGGATCTGCCTGCCGAACCTGTCCGACGTTCTGGACGAACCTGACACTGGCTGGCAGCAGGTGATGGTGCCCGGGTGGTATGGCGACGGCGAGCGCATCGTCGATGCTCTGCTCGGCCACCGCCGTGTGGCGCCACGCCGGCCTGCCGGTCGTGCCGATCCGCCGGGTGCTGGTGCGCGATCCGACCGGCCGGTTCGAGCCGCAGGCTCTGCTATGCACCGGCCTGGCCTGCGCGCCGGAGCAGATCCTGCGCTGGTTCGTCCAGCGCTGGCAGATCGAGGTCACGTTCCAAAAGACCAGAGCTCACCTGGGCGTCGAAACCCAGCGTCAATGGTCGGACCGGGCCATCGCACGCATCACGCCATGCCTGCTCGGGTTGTTTTCCATCGTGACCCTACTGGCGGCGCGCCTCGCGCCGGCTCAGCGACAACAACAGCCTGGTATCGAAAGCAATGCCCGACGTTCAGTGACACCCTCGCCGCCGTGCGCCGCCACATCTGGCGAGAACAGGGTTTACTCATGTCACGGCGACAGACCAATACAACAAAACCCCAACCTGCCCTCCAGCGTGCCATGGCTGACGCACTCTGCCACGCCGCCTGATGACCAAAGTCGAGCTTAGACCACCTAATGAAACCGGTTCCGGCGCGTTGTGGGAGGCATGGCCAGACCTCTTGTTCCCGACGATTTGTCGGCGGCGATTGCGCCGTTCTTGCCGCCTGAGCTGCCGAAACCGGAAGGGGGCCGGCCGCGCCTGTCGGACCGTGCGGCTCTGACCGGCATCCTGTTCGTGCTGAAGTCGGGTCTGCCATGGGAGATGCTGCCAGCCGAGATGGGATGCGGCTCCGGCATGAGTTGCTGGCGACGCCTGCGCGACTGGCACGAGGCAGGGGTGTGGGCCGCCTTGCACCAGGTGCTGCTGGAGCGGTTGCAGGCGGCAGAACAGCTCGACTGGCGCCGTGCCGCCCTGGACAGCGCGTCTGTGCAGGCAAGAAGGGGGGTGTCGCGACCGGACCAAACCCGACGGATCGCGGCAGGCCGGGGAGCAAGCGCCACATTGCGGTCGATGCCAGGGGCACACCCCTTGGCGTGCTGATCGGACCGGCCAACCAGCATGACAGCCGCATGCTGGCGCCGACGCTGGATGCCATCCCTTCGGTGAGGAACGGAAGATGCGGCCGGCCGCGACGACGGCCCAACAAGCTCCATGCCGACAAGGGCTACGACTACCGGCGCTGCCGCCAGGGGTGCCGCGTCCGTGGCATTCGGTCCCGTATCGCCAGGCGTGGCGTGGACAACAGCCAACGCCTCGGACGTCACCGCTGGGTGGTGGAACGCACGCACGCTTGGCTGAACCGCTTCCGGCGCCTGAGCGTGCGCTACGAACGCCGCGCCGACATCTTCCTGGCCTTCAACATCCTCGGCTGCGCCCTCGTCTGCCTCAACCAGATCAGGCGGTTCTGTTAGGCGCTTTTAATCAGGGGTGATTGTCGGGTAGGCCTGAGCAAGCATCTGGTCCTGCTGATGAGTCAATGACACTTGTTCAGCACCAGCAAGACCGCACATGTAACGCATGGCAGCAACCGGAACCGGAGCGCAGCGTGTGCAGCGCCGTCGTGACAAGCTGAAGGCTGCAGGGTTACGGCCCGTGCAAATCTGGGTGCCTGATACCCGTGCGCCTGACTTCGCTCAGGAGTGCGCCCGCCAATCTCGGATGATCCAAGCCGCTGAGAGTCAGGGTGATCCTGATCATGACGCCTTGTCTGACGCGACAGACACAAGCGGCTGGACCGCGTGAGACGCGGTGATCTGGTCACCGTGGCGCTGCAGGGAGAGCAAGGAAAATCTCGGCCGGCGCTGGTCGTGCAGGCCGACCATTTCTCAGACCTGCCAGCCATCACCGTGCTGCCGATCACCAGCATGCTGATCGACGCACCCCTCTTGCGAGTCCCGATCGAGCCGAACGAACGGAACGGCTTGACCAGGTCATCGCAGATCATGGTCGACAAGCCGCAGACGCCCCTGCGAGGGAAGCTTTGGCCGGCCCTTGGGCACCTGGACGACATGACCATGGTGGCAGTAAATCGGGCCCTGGCGCTGTTCCTGGGGCTGGCTTGAAACCGCTTCGGCGTTCCCCGTGGCCGCTGCCATAGCGGCTCAAAGCCCATCCACCACGGCTAGGAGCTGAGCATGCCGCCCCGCCCCTGCGTGTCCCGATCGCGCCCGACACCGGCGATGGCCGAGGAGCCGCCTGCCCCACCGGCACCGGCTCCAGCCAAGAAGGTCACGCGCTCGCGGGCATTGAGTGCAGATACCCTGGAACAGCTGGGCGCCCGGCATCTGGCCGAGCTGCTGATGGCGCAGGCGAAGGGCGACCCGGCGCTGGGACGCTCGCTTCGCCTGGTCCTGGCCGGCACCGACGGGGGCACCCGGCTGGCGGCGGAGGTGGAGAAACGGCTGCGGACCATCCAGCGCTCGCGCGGGTTCATCGAGTGGGACAAGGTGCGGCCGCTGGTCCGCGAGCTCGAGGGACTGCGCGAGACGATCGCCGGCCCGCTCGCTGCTGCGGATCCGCGTGCGGCGGCAGCCCAGATGCATTTGTTCCTGGACCTCGCCGAAGGGGTGTTTGAGCGCAGCGACGACGGCAGCGGCAGCCTGGGCACCGTGTTCCGCGAGGCCGGCGCTGACCTGGGACGGCTCTGGGCGCTGCCTCCCGGCCGGGATCCTGTTGTGCTGGCGGCCGAACTGCTGGTCCTGCTCGATGCGGATGGCTACGGCACCACCGACCGCCTTCTGGCCGCGTCAGGTCCGGCGCTGGGGACCGACGGGCGGGCAGAGCTGCGCCGTCTGCTGCAGGTCCGCCTCGCCAGCCTGCCACGCGCCCGCGGACGAGACGACTTTGAGCCGCGTGGCCGCTTCATGGTGTCGCTGCGTTTGCGGGAGCTGTCCGATCTCGAGGGCAACGTCGACGCCTACATCGCCGCCGTCGAGGCTGGCGGCCGGGCAGAGAACTTCGCAGGCGACATCGCAGAACGGCTGATCGCGCATCACCGTCCGGCCGAGGCGCTGGCGTGGCTGGATCGTGCTTCCGGTCGCCACGAGGAAGAGCGGCAGATCGACCTGCGCATCGCGGCGCTGGACGCACTTAAGCGCAAGGCAGACGCGCAGGGTCTCCGGTGGACGACGTTCCAGCGCTTCCTCAGCACCGAGCACCTGCGGGCCCATCTGCGCGGGCTACCGGATTTCGACGACGTCGAGGCCGAGGAGCGGGCGATCGCGCATGCACTCGCGCATCCTGACCGGGGCCTAGCGCTCATGTTCCTGGTGGCGTGGCCGAACCTCAAGGCGGCGAACCGATTGGTACGGGACCATCACGATGAGCTCGAGGGCGGGCAGTACTTCCGGCTCCGGCCGGCCGCGGAGGCGCTGGCGGAGAAGTATCCGATGGCGGCGACGTTGCTGCACCGCGCGCTAGCCGAGGACGTGCTGCGGCGGGCGTCGTCGCGGCAGTACCAGTATGCCGCACGCGACGTGCGTGCTTGCGCGGGGCTTGCCGCGTTCCTGCCCCCCGAAGCCGGCCTGGAGACGCATGATGCCTTTATGGCGCGGCTCAGGCGGGAGCACTCGCGCAAGACCGGCTTCTGGTCGTTGCTCGGTCCAGGTGCACGATGAGCTTTCTCAACAAGGAAGAGATGGTGGGTTACGGGCTGCGGTCCTCACCGTGCCAAAGCGCGGCTGTAGAGCATATTATGATCCGAAACATCCTTTTCACATCATAACACTGCGCGTAATCACCCAGCTTCCTGCATTACATTGTCTACTATCGCGCGTTCAGTGAGACGAGCATCCGGCGGTGCAGATCCTGGCGCTGCGCGGACTCGAGGTGGGCCATGAGGCCGTTCGCGACTGGGAGGTGAAGCTGCCGCCCGTCATGGGCGACGCGTTGCGCAAGCGCCGGCACGGCAGGCGGCGCGGCTGCGGGAGCAGGTGCTACGTCGATGAGACATATCTGAAGGTCCGTGCCCGCTGGTGCTACCTCTATCGGGCGGTCGGCCGGGACGCCAACCTGATCGAGGCCATGCTGAGCGAGCACTGCGAGATGAAGGCGGCCAAGGCGGTCTTCCGCTCGGCCAAGGCGACCATGGGCTTGCGGCCGGATCGGGTGACAAGAGACGGTCATGGCTCCTACCCGAGAACGATCCGCAGCGTGCTGGGCAGGACGGTCCGCCACCGCACCAGCGCCACCGTGAACAACCGGCCCGAGCAGGACCATCGCGGCATCAAGGGCAGGATCCGATGCATGCGCGGCTTCAAGAGCCATGATGCCGCCACCGCTTCTGCCGCGAGCACGGTGAACTCCGGGATCTCCTCCGTCCTCGTTGCCGTCACGACCAGGTCGTCTCCGCCTTCCTCCGCCGCTTCCACCTCGCAAGAGACGCCCGCGCTGCGCTTGGGATCATGCAGAAGGTGTGATCCGACAGGCCGCTGTCGAGAACAATCAGAACTTTGGCGCGAGAGCTGACAGAACCGTCCGGTTCAGCACGTCGACGCTGCGCTCGTTGAACTGCCATCCGCAGGTCCGGCAGCGGAACCGCTGGTCACCCCGTGCCGTGACTTCCCGGCGCTCGTTCACGGCTGCAGACCCACAACGCACAGAATTCATACCGATAACTCATCCCCTGCCATTGCTGGCAACGCAACATCAACCTTCCGGCGGCCCCCAGATCCGTCATTGGCGCGAGGGACTGACAGAACCGGCTGGACAACCATGGTGTCGGACAAAAAAGTCCTGGACCATGTAACCTTATGAGACAGGGGTGCGAATACTCGTCTGGTCAACCAGGGCAGCCAGAATGAACCGCCACCATACTCTCCCCATATGTGCCGTGACGCTCTCGATCGTGTTCACGGCGTTGCTCGGCGCCTCTACATTTGCAGCTGAGGACGATACTTCTTATTCGCCCAGGGCGAGCCCCACCGTGTATGTCGAGTCGAACAGTACGAAGAAGAACCAGAATTCTGTGCTCGCCTACGGCATTTCCGATGATGGAAGTCTCCATCAGCTTCGAGGCTCGCCATTCCATACTGACGGCACCGGATACTACGATCCGTCATTCGCGCTCGGACCGTTCGACAATGACCAGCAGCTCACGCTGGGGCAGGACGGCCAGACCCTGTATGCCGTCAATGCGGGGTCCAACTCGATTACCGCCCTGCATATTGCACGCGATGGCGGGCTGTCCGGTCTGCTCGGATGGCCAACCGCATCCCATGGCAGCACGCCGATCTCGATCGGACGGCAAGGCAACAGCATTGTTGTTATCAACAGCAGTGAGGATCCGGTGCAGGCGGCAACCGCAGGGCTGCCCAATTCCCAGGTAATCGACATCCTACCTGGTGGCTATCCTCGCTATCGTCCGTTGTCGGGCATCGAGTTGCCCAAGGGATCGGATCCGACCCAGGCCCTGACACAGGGGACCGGCCCGTTCCTGTTCGGCACCAGCTTTCCGGCTGGCGGTTCAATCGCGGCTTTCATGCGTCGGCAGGACGGCTCGATCACGCCGACCGACGATATCCTGCCGCCGGTAGTCGGTGGTACCCAGGCGCTGGCGCTCGGTCTATGGGCTCATCCGCAACTGCATTATCTCTATGCCGGGCTGGTTAACGTGAACCGGATCGGCGTGTATCAATGGAACGAGCAGGGACATCTGAAATTCATCGAAACTGCCCTGGATTCAGGCCAAGGTCCCTGCTGGTTGCGGGTAACGAAGGACGGGCATTTTCTGCTGGCGTCAAACACGGCGGACCAGTCGGTGTCGGTCTTCAGCTTGACTGACCCCGCGCATCCCGTGGAGGTGTTAAGGGCCGCCGATGGGGGACTTGGTGGCTATTTCGAGCTCTCGCTCTCACCCGACGAACGTCACCTGTATGTTCTGGAACAGCAGGATAGTCAGGCTTCGGTCGGCAGAAGCAACAAGATCCATGTGTTTGATTTCGACCGATCAAGCGGCAGTTTGACCGCCGTTCCAAGCAAGCTGGTCACCCTGCCGGTTGACGCATCGACCCGGCCGGTGGGGCTGATCGTTCGTTGACCGCGACGGGGCCAAAATGGTGCTGAAGCGTTCGCGGGCTCGATACCCATTCGCGACGCATGCTTTTGCAGATGGCGGCTACACCGGCCGCCTGGTCGACTGGGCTAGGCAGAAGACGCACATCACTCTGCAGATCGTCCGCCGCAACGCTTCCACGAAAGGCTTCGAAATCCTGCCACATCGCTGGATCGTCGAGAGGACGTTCGCCTGGATCACCAAGAACCGCCGGGTCGTTCGCGACTACGGACAACTCATGATCCTCGCCGAGACCCTGATCGTCATCGCCGCAACCGCTACCCTCATCCGGCACTGGCCATGACTGGAAATCGAGTTCTCAAACACGCTCCAAGAAGATCGGTCCCACGCACGCCACTCCTGGCCGGTGGATCACCGTTCCGACGCAGGTGACCATGCACGGCGGCACCCGCCTGCCGACCTTCGCCATCGTCGCAACCGGCCCCGATGCCTGCGAGCAGTTCGTCGGCCGTGCTCATCCCAAGGATGGCACGCCGGCCGATCGTCCGATCGTGGAGATGGGCGCCCGCCTGTTCGCTGGCTCCAAGACGATGGCCGCCCTGCTGCTGCGGGCGGTCGCCCATGAGGAGGACGCTTTCCGGCTCGACATGCCGATCGATGGCGGCGACCTGTGCAGTTCTTCGCCGAGTGGCGGCAGGATGCGCTCAGCTTGCTGGGACTGGTTGCCAACGACCAGAGATGAGGTCCGGCTTCTGGGTCGGGCGGGAGGAGCGCGAGGTTCTGCGCGTCTCCCTCGCCGATGGCCGCAGGCTGACCGGCCACACCATGAGCGTGGCCAGGCAGCACTTCGTCGTCTGCCGTGGTCCCGGCTTGCCGCTGCACGGCCAAGCCAAGGGACCGCTCGAGCAGATGGACGTGGTCGACGTGCTCGTCGTCCAAAGCCGTGCCGAGGTTCTGGAAGAAGGACGACGTCGGCTGCTTGGGGATCCGGTGCCCGGCCGCGAGCCAGCCACGCGGGAGGACTTCCAGCACCGGCTGCAGGTGCTGGCGCGCGCCGTGGCCACGGAAGCCGATTGGCAGCGCGAGATGCAGATCCGCCGCCAGTTCGACGCGGTGGCGGCGCGCATCGGCCTGGCGGCCGGCAAGCGCGCCTGGATGCTGGCGGAGGCGAAGTGGGGCCTGCGGTCCAATGTATCACCCACCCTCGCCGATCTGTGCGTCGATGCTGTGGCGTCGCCAAGCTGCTTCGCGCGGCCGCGGCTGCAGGACTCCGATCCCGATAATGGCCTGCTGCCGAAGCAGCCCGGGCCAAGCGTTCCTGATCAGGTGCCGGCCTAGTTAGATCACGGCTTGCAAATTCCGCTCTGCAGCATAGAAGCCTTCTACGAATCATAAGGCAGCAGTAATCGTCCGCAAAAGAGCGGTTCAATAAGTAGAGCAAGCGCGTGAGTCTGGATGATTACTAGCCTTTTTGGCTGATTCTCGTTCTTAAATCTCGCTTTGCTATTGTGCGCCAGGCCAGGCGATGACTATGGTCTTCCGACAGCAGGCAAGGGGCCTGTTCATCCAGGATATATCGAAATGACAACCCGTCTGAACCGCATCGTGTCTCTTGGTGGCGCCGCAGCTCTCGTCGCCGTCCTCGGCTTCTCGGCTGGCGCCCGTGCCGAGACGACAACCCAGCAGCCGGGCCTGTCGACCATTGCAGGGGACGACGACTTCGATCCGCTGTGCGGCCATCACTACCAGATCACCGCCATCAATCCGCTGTGCGGCCACCACTACCCGACCTGAACAGTCCGGGATCGCCTGTCCTGACCTGCGCCGGCTGGTTAGGCCGCTCCCTGGTGATCAAGGAGCGGCCCAAGCCGTGGTTCGACCGAGCCAGCCACTGATGAAATATTGAACAGCCTCCGTTTCGTCATTTAGTTGTTATTTCTCGTTGTGGTTGTATCATCCGGTGTCCTCGCATGTGCATCAATCGCGCAGGGCGTTGGAGGACCTGATCCAACGTGTCAAAGCTAGCCTGCCTGCCGGTGCGGACCCTGAGGCGCATCCTGCCGTCCGTGGCTGCCATTGCCATGACGGTCCTGTCGACGTCGTGGCTGGTTCCGGCCTACGCCGCCAGATCCACCTTCCGCACCTATGACGCCGATCAAGGGCTGCTGAGCGTCGGCGGCTTCTGCATGCTGCAGGACCGGGCAGGCTACATTGTCGTGTGCACCGAGCACGGCGTGTTTGCCTATGATGGACGGGGCTTCGTCAATCTCGGGCCGGACCAGGGGCTGCGGCCAGGTGGCCTCATGTATGGCCTCGCCCTGACGGCTGAGGGGCGGATCGCGGTCGAGTATTCCGACGAGGTGCTGGTATCCGACCGGCCGTCGGATGCTGCCCATCCGCCCAGCTCGCTCTCCTTCAGCTCGGTTCGTCATGACGGGATCTCGTTCGGCAGCGACATGCCGCACCGCCTCGCTCCCTGGAAGGACAGCTTCGTCCTGCTTGCGGGTGGCACCACGGTCAGCGTTGCCCTGCCGGACGGACAGACGCCGCATGTCGAGGGGATGGGATATGACCGCGGGGAGCAGGGGCTCCTGAGAAATGCGCAGGCCGTCTTCTCGGTCCGGAACCACCTCTGGGAGACGACCGACGACGGCCTGCTTTGCGCCGCCGATCCAGGTGCCGTAAAATGTTATGGCGAGGCTGACGGGCTTCCCGGCGGCCCCTGGGTGGATGTCATCGCCGCGGATGGCGGCGGCGTTCTCGCCAGGTCGGCATCGTCGGTCGCAACCTTCATGCCCCGATCCGGTCGATGGAGCGTGGTCACGCTCCCGGATCAGGGCGACCGCTACCTGAACTACACCCACGATCTCGGCCTGTTCAGGGCACCGGACGGGAGCGTGGTCACGCAGGCCGATCACGGATTGGCCGTTTTGCGGGCTGGCGGCTGGCAGGCCCTGTCGGTCGAGGATGGTGCCCCGCCCGGGACCATCGTCAGCGCGATGACCGATGCAACCGGGCAGTTCTGGCTGCAGGCATACGGCCAGGGGCTGCTGCGCTGGGTCGGCTATGGGCAGCGGGAGACCCTCGGCAAGGAGGAGGGCCTGTCCGAGGGGCTGCCCTGGCAGTCGGTTCGCCTGCCTGACGGGACGATGTGGGTGGCCACCGACACCGGGATCGACGAGATCCTGCGACGCGGCGCCTATCTGCAGGTTGGGAGGGTGATCCCCGGGCCGTCCTTTGCCTTGGCGATCGGGCCGCGTGGACGCCTGTGGGCCTCGTATGGTGCCAAGGGTGTCCGCGTGATCGATCCCGCGGGCAGGTCGACCAGCTCGATCGCGGTGCCGCCGATCGACGCGATCCTGCCCGATCCGACCGGCTTTGTGTGGATCGGTACCGAGGCAGGTTTGTATAGGGTCGATGCGCGGGCGGATGTGCTGGGTCCGGCGGTGCTGGAGGCGGCGGCTCAGACACCGGTGCCTGACGTCATACCCGATGGTGCAGGCGGCATCTTCTACCTCGCGAACGACCACCTGCGTCACCGGCATGCGGATGGCGCGGATGCGGTGATGACCGGCGCCTGGCCGGCCCATGGCTTCAGTCCGCTGGCCCTGGCCTTCGGGCACGACGGCACCCTGTGGGCCGGCGGCGCGGGCGGACTGTTCCAACTCGTCCTGTCGGCCGATCACGTGTCCTCCTTCAAGGCGGTCTCGACAGGCGACACGCAGAGCAACACGATCCTGGCCGTCATGGTGGACCACCGTGGCTGGGTCTGGACCGGCACGACCCTCGGCATCTCCGTATTCGATGGCCAGACCTGGGCCTCGGTGGATGCGGACACCGGCCTGCTGTCCAACGATGCCCAGCAGCTGGGGCTCCGCGAGGATCCGGACGGGTCGATCTGGATCTCGACCAGCCGCGGGCTGACCCACCTCCTGGATCCAGGCTCGCTGTTCGGCAACCACCCGCTCAAGGTGCTTGTCAGCAAGGCCCTGCTCGGCAACAGCCCGGTCCGGGACCGCAGGATGCCCTACACGGATGCGGCCTTGTCGCTTCAGTTCGGCACGCCGGATTATGCGGTGGAGCGCTCGATCGTGTTCCGCTACCGACTCTCCGGGGTCGACCACGACTGGGTTGAAACGGCTTCCGGCGCGGTGCGGTATGCTCTTGTCCCGCCCGGCCACCACACGCTGACCGTGGTCAGCATCGACCAGCTCACCCATCGGGCCTCCGATCCCTGCAGCTTTGTCATTGACGTCGCCTATCCCTGGTGGCGGCAGTGGTGGGCAGAAGCGCTCTGGGTCCTGTGCACGCTCGGCGTCATCTACGGGTTCATGCGCCTTCGTCTTCGCACCGTTCTGGTCCGTCAGGCGGAGCTGAGGCGTCACGTCGCGGAGGCCACGGCACAGCTTCGCGCCCGGACCGAGGAGCTGCACCACCAGGCGGCGCATGACAGCCTGACCGGGCTGCTCAACCGGTCCGAGATCGAGCGGAGGCTGGCCAAGGCTCTGACCGGCGGTCGTGCAGGCGACGAACTGATCGTGGCGCTGCTCGACATCGACCAATTCAAGCGGATCAATGATCGGTACGGCCACCTGGGCGGCGACGACGTGCTCCGCGCGATAGGACGTCTCGTGGCCGATGTGATCGGCAGGGGCGAGTTCGCCGGCCGCTACGGCGGCGAGGAGATCCTGCTGGTCCTGCAGGACGGCAACGGGACCGGCGCCAGACGTGTGCTCGACCTGCATCGCGCGGTCCAGGCGGAAGCGTTCAGGGCTGTCGGCACGGTGATCGCCGTGACCTGTTCGATCGGGCTGACATGGGCCGTTCAGGGCGACGACTGGGAGTCGCTGGTCGGGCGGGCGGACGAGGCGCTCTACGATGCCAAGACGAGCGGCCGGAACCGCGTCATCGAGAGCCCGCGGGTCGAGCCCAGCAGGGCGGACAAGACCATGGGTGGTCCCGCACCGGGCTTGAGCATGTAGATCAGGGAACGATCATTCTGCGATCATGCACGATGCCTGTAGATCGGCATGGAAAGTTGGCTCTGACGCAGGTTTAGTGCAGCTGATCATG
>CAXSBC010000013.1:0-45901 GCA_964236105.1 uncultured Acetobacteraceae bacterium
CGTGATCAACAGCGCCGGTACCGGCTCGATCAACCAGTCTCTTGCTGCCCTTCGGCCCGGCGGCGAAGCGGCCGTCATGGGACTGATGACATTCGGTGAACCGCTGGACCCCATGCTGCTGATGGGCAAGGGTGTGACCGTGAGGGGCATCGCTGTCGGCGACGCGAAAGGATTGGTAGCACTGTCGCAAGCGATCGATACCCACCAGACCAGGCCGCCGGTAGGCCGGACATTCCAGTTCGAGGATGCTAAGGCTGCCTACCAGGCCCAGTCGTCACGTGACCTGTTCGGCAAGATCGTTATCGAGATCGTCTAACGGACGGACATTTCGATACCATCAGAGGCCGATGAATTCGCCAACAGTATCAGGTCTATTGGAACCGGCAGGGCCGTCCGGCCGATGGCAGACCCGCCATCTGCACGATGAGCAGCGAGACGGCCACCGGTCCGTCATTGCGCGACAGGTGGCCGACATGCCCGGCGCCGTCCGGCTTCGTGCCCTGGTCCTCGCCGACCACGATGTCGCCAGGTTTTGCCGTGATGCTGCTGCCGTCCGTCGCCTGCAGGAACCACGCGCCCGCCAGCGGGGTGATCCACTGCACCGTCGGGTTCTCGTGCCATCCGCCGACCCAGCCCGGCGGCTCGACATGGATCACCACCGCCCGCGCGGGCGTCGCCTGCCGGTCACGCCATTCCGGTGCCGCCTGCCGGGAGACGGCTTCGAGCGAGAAATGCCGCAGCGCGCAGCGCGTCAGATGGCTGACGCCGGCGGCGTCGGTCCAGTTGTCCCAGTAGCCGAGCTGCGGCGCAGCGTCCGGAGCGGCCGCCGCCCGGACGCTGCCGACGACCAGCAGCAGCAGGCCGCCGGCGACACGCCTCATCCGTCGTGCACGCCGGCCGAGGATCAGGCCTGAGTCAGCCACTGCGGATTGTGGTTGGTGCCGTCGAAGTGCTCGCTGGTCTTGTAGCGCTCGGTCTGCCCGGTCATGGCGACCTGCGCGCTGCGGGCCAGCAGCGCTGTGCGGAACTCCGGCGTCGACGGCGTGAAGGTCCGCACCGCCTCCAGCGCCTGGTGCAGGATGTCCATGCTGTCGATGCCGGTCATCTGGGTGCTGATCGGCAGGCTCATCGGATATTGCAGCATCTGCATCGGCGGCATCACCCGTGAGTGCAGGATGAACGGATCGCCGAACGCCTTCATGCCGATGATGCCGGTGCCGCGAGCCACCGCCATCGGCACCACCATCTTCTCGAAGCTGTCGTAATGCGCGTCCATGATGTTGAGGGGCATCTGCACGGTGTCGAAGTGGAAGCCGTGCCGGTCGGCGGTCTCGAACATGCTGGCATGGATCACCGGGCTCTTGTGGCCGGTGAAGCCGATATAGCGGAGCTTGCCCTGCTCGCGCGCCTTCATGACCGCTTCGAGCGCGCCGCCCTGCGCGAACACGCGGTCGGGATCGTCGGCCCGGATGATCTCGTGGAACTGCAGCAGGTCGAGATGGTCGGTCTGCAGCCGGGTCAGCGAGGTCTCGATCTGGCCCATCGCCGCCTTCGCGGTGCGGCCGTCGATCTTGGTCATCAGGAAGACCTTGTGCCGGTAGCCCTGCTGCGACAGCGCGCGGCCGAGACGGACCTCGCTTTCGCCGCCATTATAGTCCCAGCAGTTGTCGCAGAAGTTGATGCCGGCATCGAGGCCGGCATGCACCACGCGGATCGCCTCGTCGTTGGTCATCCCGCCCGGCTTGGCCAGGTGGTAGCCGCCCATGCCCACCAGCGACACCGCCTCGCCGGTCCGGCCCAGGGCCCGGTATTTCATGTCGGGGTGCTGCGGGATCGCCGCCGTCACGCTGCCGGGTCGCGGCAGGACATTATCTGGGACGGCTGGCGGCAGCGCCTGCGCCATGGTCGGCGAGGCGTCGGCGGCAGCGACGACGCCGACGCCGGCGACCACCGTCTTGATGAAGTCACGACGATCCATGATCGTTATCCTTTCGCTGGGCCAGGCGCCATCGCGCCCAGCACCCGCAGGGCAGCGCAGGCGGCGCCATAGCCGTTATCGATGTTCACCACGCTGAGGCCGGGCGCGCACGAGGCCAGCATCGCATCCAGCCCGGCCCGACCGCCGGCCGCGACGCCATATCCGACCGAGGTCGGCACGCCGATGATCACGCCGGGCAGCAGGCCGGCCACGACCGAGGGCAGCGCCGCATCCATGCCTGCCACCACCACGACGACGGGATGCGCACGCAGGTCCTCGACCCGGCGCAGCAGGCGCCACAGGCCGGCGACGCCGACATCGGCGATCTCGGTCGCCTGCCGGCCGGAGAACCGAAGCGTGCGGACGACCTCCCGGGCGACCGGCAGGTCGGAGGTGCCGGCCGTCACGACCGCCACCTGGGCCCCGGGACGCAGCGGCGCCGGGGCACCCTGCCAGGCCGTCTGCGACATCGGGTCGTAGTCCAGCAGGGCTGCCACATCCTCCGGCAGGGCGGCGAACCGGGCGGCATCGAGCCGGGTGAGCAGCACGGGCATGCCCGGCACCGAGCGCAGGATGTCGCCGATCTGGCCGGGCGACTTGCCGGCGCAATACACGGCCTCGCCGAAGCCGATCCGGTTGACGCGCTCTGCATCGAGCTGGAAGTCGGTCATGGCGGCACCGCGCGGGACGCATCCGAGGCCGGCCGCAGGAAGGCGCTGCCGGCACGGTAGGGGACGAAGCGGAGCGTGCGCGGGGGCTCGCCGGCATCGACGGCCAGCCGCGCCACCGCCTGGCGAAGCGCTGCCTCGCCTCCACCCTGCACCACGGCCTGCAGCGAGCGCGGGTCGAGTTCGATCACCAGCCCGGCGCTGCGCACCCGGCAGCGGATGGTGCGCGGCCCGCCCGGGTCGTCGCCGAGCGCCGCGGCCACCAGGCGCTCCACCGCATGCACCAGCGCCAGGACCGCCGGCTCGATGAACAGCCCGGTCTCGATGCGGCTCGACAGGCACGGCGCGGAGGGCAGGTCGGCCAGGAAGCCGATCCCCACCAGCGGCGCGATCCGGCGCAGGGCCGCCTTCGAGATCCCGGCCTCCACGAACGGATGACGCACGCCATGCGCCTCCGCCGCCTGCAGCCCGGGCCGGTAGTCGCCGAGGTCGTCGGTGTTGGTGCCGGACAGGACCAGCGTGCCGGACCCCTGCAGGCGGGCGGCGATGGCGCCGTACAGGTTGCTCTTGCAGTAGAAGCAGCGGTTCACCGGGTTCGCGCGGTAGCGGGCATCGTCGAACTCGCCCGCGTCGAACAGCGCGAGCTGCACGCCGAGCGCTGCCGCCAGGTCGCGGGTCCGCTGCGTCGCCTCCTGCGGCACGGCGGGCGAGGTGGCGTGATGCAGTGTCAGCCGGTCGCCCAGGACCGGTGCCGCGGCCGCCGACAGGGTCAGGCTGTCGATGCCGCCGCTGACGGCGATCGCCACCCGCAGCACCGGCAGCCGGGCCAGCAGGGCCTGCAGCCGGGCAAGGCCGGCATGATCCTCGGCACGCTGCGATGCCTCCGTCATGGCGCGACGTCGGTCTCGATCGCGAGCGCCTCCGCCTGCCGACGCAACCGCTGGCGGGTGGCATGGCCGGCCAGGCCGATCAGATGGTCGGCCTCCGCCTTGCCGGTCCGCCCGTCCGGACGCTCCACCAGCTTCACATCCACCGGCATGCCCTCGATGGTGGTGCGGGCGATGCTGCGTCGCAGCGCCTGGCCCTCCACCAGATGCGTGCGCAGGCCGATGGTGGTGGTCTCGCGGAAGCAGGCCGCCGTCACCAGCGGCAGCGCGTCGGGGGCTGCCAGCACCTGCACATGCACCGCCATGCGTCCCTTCTTGCCGATCGCCGCCATCTGCACGATGTCGTGCACGCCCGTCACCGACCGGATGCGGTCGAGGCCGGCGGCCAGATCCTCGCCCGACTGGTCGTCCACCTCGAAGGCGATCACGCCCAGCGCGCGATGGCCGGCCGCAGGACTGGCGGCAGCGGCCGTGTCCAGGCTCAGCACACGCAGGCAGTTGCTCGTGCCTGGCAGCCGCCTGGTGCCGAAGCCGATGCCGCTGCCCATCAGTCTGCCGGTCGGCCGCGCGCCGAGCAGGCCCGCCTGCCGGAGATAGCGCAGGATGGCGGCACCTGTCGGCGTGACGCGTTCGCCGGCGATGCCGTCATCCTGCACCTCGAACCCCTCCAGCAGCAGCGCGGTCGCAGGTGCCGGCACCGGCATGACGCCGTGCGCGGTACGGATCCGTCCCCCGCCGAGCGGGAGGGCCGAGATGCTCCAGCTGCCGGCACCGATCGCCTCGATCAGCACGGCGGCGGCGACGATGTCGGCGATGGAGTCGGCAGCACCCACCTCGTGGAACGTCACCGCATCGGCCGGCCTGCCATGCACCCGGCCTTCCGCCTCGGCGAGCACCGCGAAGATGCCCACGGCATGCGCCGACACCGCCGGCTCCAGGCCGCAGGACTGCAGGTGCGCCCGGATGTCGCTCCAGGCGCGATGGTCATGCGCGTGGGCGTCATGATCGTGATCGTGGTCATGCGCGTGGTCGTGCGGGTGGTGATCGACATGGTCATGCGCGTGCGCCGGCCGTGGCGTCGGGGCGGCATCCGCCGGTCGGCCATCCGGGCCGTCGACCTGGAAGCGCACGCCGGTCAGCACGCCGTCATCGTACGGCAGAATACGGCAGCGAACCGGGGCCGCCCTGGCCGCCGCCTCGGCGACCACCCCCTCGTACTGCGGAAACGCCGAGAGCAGGGCTGCCGCAAGCATGTCGCCGGCGACGCCGCCAAGCGGGTCCAGGTGCAGATGGATCATGCCGGCATGATGGGCAGGCCGTCCGATCTTGTCCACGCGACGCGCCTTGTCGATACGCTCGCCGTCGGCCACGTTCGCGTCATGCCCAACCCGCGGCCTTCGCGCACCAGCCTTCCGGACCGGTTCCGCGCATCGTTCGCGCAGCCGGCGCCGGGCGGGCGGGGCGTGCAGACGCCGCGCATCGTCACGATGTTCGCAGTCCTGCTCGGTGCCAACCTGATGGCCTGGGGCTGGGCGCTGCTGGCCTTCGGCGCGTCGCCGGCGCTGCTGGGCTCGGCGCTGATCGCGTGGGGCTTCGGCCTGCGCCACGCCGTCGACGCCGATCACATTGCTGCCATCGACAACGTCACGCGACGCCTGATGCAGGACGGCGAACGCCCGATCGCCGTCGGACTGTTCTTCTCGCTCGGCCATTCGACCGTCGTGGTGCTGGCCGGCCTGCTGATCGTGCTGGCGCAGGGGTGGTTCAGAGCCCACGCCGATCTGCTCGCAGGCTGGGGAGCGCCGCTCGGCGCCGTGATGTCGGCCGGCTTCCTGCTGCTGATCGGCGGCGCCAACTGCCGCGTGCTGCTGTGCCTGCTTCGCCAGCGTCGGCGGCAGCACGGCGGCGAGGCGATCGCCGACGCCGTCCTGCCCTCGCCGCAAGGCGGCCTGTCGCGGCTGCTGCGCCCGCTGTTCCGTCGCGTGGGAACGAGCCGCGGCATGTTCTGGCTCGGGCTGCTGTTCGGGCTGGGCTTCGACACCGCGACCGAGATCGGCGTGCTGGGCCTCGCCGCCGCCGGCGTCACGCACGGCCAGGCCGGGTGGGCGGTGATGGTGTTCCCTGCCCTGTTCACCGCCGGCATGTCGCTGATCGACACCGCGGACGGGGTGATGATGCTGGGAGCGTATGGCTGGGCGCTGGCGGAGCCGGCACGCAAGCTCGGCTACAACCTGGCGATCACCGCAGGCTCGGTGCTGGTCGCCGTACTTGTCGGCTCGCTGGAGGCGCTGGGGCTCGCTGCCGGCTCCGGCCTGTCGGTGCCGCGCTGGGCGAGCGTGCTCGACACGCACGGGGAGATCATCGGCTACCTGATCGTGGGCGGCTGCGCCCTGCTCTGGATCGGCTCGCTGCTCGCCTGGATGCCGGGCCGCCGGCAGGGCCTCGGGCAGGCGCCGTAGAACCGGACGTCGCCGCCGTTCGGGAGCATGTCGACGGATGCCGGAAGAGCCGGCCAGCCCGTCCGGTCGCGCAGCCCGCAGACCGTCCCCGGACCCACCTTGCGTGCCCGGCTCCGCCGGACGCCGTCACCGGCGAGTCGATGTTTGGCAGCAACGCGCAAGCACACTGTCAGGTCATGCTTCTTGCAGTGCTGACGCTCGAGCTGGTCGCGGACGCAGAGCATGACTGCCCGGGCTGCGCCGCCCTGCCTCACATGTCCGCGGTCCGGATGGATCAGGGGGACGTGCTGCTCCGCGACGAGATCACCGGGGCCGGTCTGCGTGTGCGACCCAGGCCGATCGTCAACGCGGCCGGCGCCCGGGCGGACTTGTGCTCAAGGCCATGTGGCATCTTCCGGTTTGCCGACGCCGGAGGAACAGGTAGCCTGCGTGACCTAGCCTCGCACTGCTGCTTGGCTGCAGAGGGCGACAGCGTGCGATACCTTCCGTGCCTGCTGATGCTGAGCCTCCACGCGCTGTGCCTGCCTGCAAGGGCTCAGACCCTGCACGGCCTGACGATCGGCGAATTGTTGATCCCGGCGCTGAAACGCATGCCGAAAACCCAGGACCTCTCCCAAGTCGGCAACGACGTTGCAATAAAGTGGCGGCTTTCCGAAAGCGTCAGTCTTTCCGCGACAGCGTCGCCGGACACCGGCAAGATAGTTTTTCTGGAGGAGGATTGGAGCGCCGCGTCGGCGGCGACCGACTCTCCGCTTCCCGGGCTCGTCTTCGGCGCCGCCACGCTCGGCGACATCAGGCGCCGTTTTGGCAGCAACGGGATCGGCTTCGCCTCGAATGCCGAAACCTTGCAAGATGGAGCGCTCGTCGGGATCAACTGCTACGAACTGCGCCGCGCCCCGGGTATCTTCGTCGCCTTTGTCACGCGTTCGACGCCGCCAGGCTCTGCAGGAGGGCGCGCATCGAACACGATCGATACTGGCAAGGGCGTGCTCGTATCGTTCATCGTTGCGGAAAAGACCTACCTGCAGAAGGTCTGGGGCGATAGGCTGCTTTTTGATCCCCACTACAAACCGATCATTGTGGCGGGCCTGGGCGCCATCGAGTGATGCCCGGCATGCGGCCAGGCCAGTCTTGCTCCGACCGCGGCCGGAATCGAGCGCCGGTAGCGGGGTGTCATTGGCGAAGACCCGGTCGCCGGCCATGACGTGGGCGACCGGCGGCTCGTGCAGTCGGCCGCGACGCCTAGCCGACCACCGGCAGATCGCGATGCAGCGCCCAGTCGGCCGGACCGAAGCGGTCGCGGGCGAACTGGCCCTGATGCCAGTAGGGATAGATCGCGGGGAGGACGCTGACCTCGTCCAGCCGGGTGCGCTCCGCATCCGTCAGGGTCAGCTCGACAGCCGCGATGTTGTCGCGGAAATGCGTCTCGCTCAGGCCGCCGACCACGAGGGAGCTCACCGCGGGCCGCTCGAGCAGCCAGGCCAGCGCGATCTGGGCTGCCGACACGCCGCGCGCCTGCCCGATCTCGACCAGCGCGTCCACGATGGTCCAGAGCCGCTCCATGTCGCGGATCGGCGGCTCGGTCCATCCCGCCGCCTGCCGCGATCCGGCCGGAGCCGGCTGATCGCGGCGATGCGCGCCGGTCAGCAGGCCGGCCGCGAGCGGGCTCCACACCAGCACGCCGAGGCCCTGGTCGACGGCGATCGGCAGCAGCTCGTATTCGGCTTCCCGCGCCTCGATCGTGTAGTGGATCTGCTGGGTGACGAAGCGCGGCCGCCGGTCGCGGTCGCTGACCGCCAGCGACTTCATGATGTGCCAGCCGGAATAGTTCGAGCAGCCGACGTAGCGGATCTTGCCCTGCGCCACGAGGCGGTCGAGCGCCTCCAGCGTCTCCTCCGGCGGCGTGATGCCGTCCCACTCGTGCATGTAGTAGATGTCGATGACGTCGGTCCTGAGCCGGGCCAGGCTCTTCTCGCACTCGCGGATCAGGTGGTAGCGCGAGACGCCCTCGTCGTTGGGGCCGTCGCCGATGCGCATGCGTGCCTTCGACGAGATCAGGATGTCGTTCCGGCGCGGACCCAGCGCCTCGCCGAGGATCTCCTCCGACCGCCCGTTCGAATACATGTTCGAGGTGTCGAACAGGTTGATGCCGCCATCGATGCAGCAGTCGATCAGCCTGCGCGCGTCGGCCACGCCCTGGTTGCCGACCATGGCGAACGGGCCTTCGCCGCCGAAGGTGAAGGTCCCCATGGTGAGAACCGAGACCTTGAGCCCGCTGCGGCCGAGAACGCGATACTTCATTGCTGCATATCCTTAGGTCTGCTGCCGGACGGAACCCCCTGGGGAGAGCTCAGCCGACGCGACGCTTCTGGTTGATGGAGTCGAACAGCACGGCTGCGAAGATCACCGCACCCTGGATGAACTGCACCCAGAACGGCTGCACGTTGTTCAGCGTCAGGCCGTTATTGATCACGCCGATCAGCAGCACGCCCATCATGGTCCCGAGCATGCTGCCACGTCCGCCGAACAGCGACGCGCCGCCGATGACCACGCCGGCGATCGCGTTCAGCTCCAGGCCGGTCGCTGCGATCGGCTGCGCGGAGTCGAGCCGGCCGGTCAGGATCACGCCGCCGAGGCCTGCGAACGCGCCCGACACCAGGTAGACGATCAGCAGCGTGCGGGACACCGGGATGCCCGCCAGGCGTGCCGCCTCGCGGTTGCCGCCGACGGCGTAGATCTCGCTGCCGAGCACGGTCTTGGACAGCACCAGGAAGCAGAGGAAGAACGCCAGCAGCGAGATGATGCCGGCGATCGGGAAGTGGGCCAGCAGCCCGCCGCCGAGCCGGTCGAAGGCGTCGGGAAAGCCGAAGATCGTGTTGCCGTTGGTGACGATGAAGGCAAGCCCGCGCGCCATGGCGAGCACCGACAGCGTCACGATGAACGGGTTCATGTTGAGGAACGTGACGGCGAACCCGTTGAAGAACCCGCAGGCGAGGCCCGTGGCGAGGCCGGCCAGGATGCCCACGGGCGTCGACGCTCCGGCCTGCAGCGCGAGGCCCGCCACCACGCCGGACAGCGCCACCACCGAGCCGCACGACAGGTCGATGCCGCCGGTGATGATCACGAAGGTCTGGCCGCAGGCCACCACCGCGATCAGCGATGTCGCCACCAGGATCGCCAGGATGTTGGCGGTGGTCAGGAACTGCGGCGTGGTGACGGCCAGGAACAGCACGATCAGCACGAAGACCGCGAAGATGGTGACCTCGCCCGACAGGTTGGACAGGTTCGGGCGGAACGAGCGCGCCGGGCGGATCGCGGCGGCGGCGTGTTGAGCGTCTGGCATGTCAGGCATCACCCGGCTGTGGCCAGGGACATGATCCTGTCCTGGCTGAACTGCGTTCGATCGAGCTCGCCGGTCTTGCGGCCGGACCGGAGCACGCCGATCGTGTCGCAGAGGCCGATCAGCTCGAGAAGGTCCGACGACACCACGAGGATCGCAGCACCCCTGGCCGCGAGATCTCCGATCAGCGTGTAGACCTCGATCTTGGCGCCGACATCGATGCCGCGTGTCGGCTCGTCGAGCAGGAACACCCGCGGGCCCACGCTGATGACGCGGGCCAGAACCACCTTCTGCTGGTTGCCCCCCGACAGCCGACGCACCTCCTGGCCGGCGGAGGTCGCCTTGATGCGCAGGCTGCGGATCAGGCCGGCCGCCTGGGACTGGATCGCGGCCGGCCGGAGGATGAAGCCGAAGCGGGACAGCTTGCCCAGGGTCGACAGGGCGATGTTCTGCCTGATCGGAAAGCCCAGCAGCAGGCCCTCGACCTTGCGATCCTCCGGCACCAGGGCGATGCCGTGCGACAGCGCGTCGCGCGGCGACCGCGGATGGTAGGCGCGTCCCTCCACCGTCACCTGGCCCTGCGAGATCGGCAGCGCGCCGAACAGCGCCTTCAGCACCTCCGTGCGCCCGGCGCCGACCAGGCCGGCCAGACCATAGACCTGCCCTGCGCGGACCTGGAACGAGACGTCCTGGAAGCGGCCCGGGGAGGCGAGCTTCTCGACCGCGAGCAGGGTCTCGCCGAGCTCGATCTCGCGCTTGGGAAACAGCTTGTCGATCGGACGGTTGACCATCGCCTGGATGATCGTCTCCTCCGACCAGTCGGCGATGGCGCGGACCTCCACCGTGCGTCCGTCGCGCATCACGGTGGCGTCGTCGCAGATCTCGAAGATCTCCTCGAGATGATGGGTGATGAAGATGATGCCGACGCCGCTCGCCTTGAGCTTGTCGATCGTGCGGACCAGCAGGCGGAACTCGTGCGCGGTCAGGGTGGCCGTCGGCTCGTCCATCACGATGACCCGCGCCTGCCGGGACAGCGCGCGGCCGATCTCGACAAGCTGCTGCTGCGCGAGACTCAGCGACCTCACCCGGGCGGAGGGCGAGACGTCCAGCCCGATCTCGTCCAGCACCTCGCGGGTCCTGCGCACGAGCGTGCGGCGGGAGATCACGCCCGGCACGCCGGCCGGCAGGGCGCCGGCGAAGATGTTCTCGGCCACCGTCTGGTCCGGGAACAGGCTGAGCTCCTGATGGATGACGATGATGCCGGCATCGATCGCCTCGCGCGGGCTCTTCGGCCGGAACGCCTTGCCCTCGATCCTGATGATGCCGGCATCGGGCTCGTACATTCCGGCCAGGATCTTCATCAGGGTCGACTTGCCGGCGCCGTTCTCGCCGACGACGCCGTGAACCTGGCCTTTGCTCAGACGCAGGCTGACGTCGGACAGCACCGTGATGCCGAGGAACGACTTGCCGATCCCCTCGACCTCGAGGAGGGCGCTCATCGGCGTCAGGACCGCCGCAGGTCGTCGGCCCAGAGCCCGTAGCTCTTGGCGGCCGGGCCGTCGATCGTGGCCTTGGTGACCAGGAAGTGCGGCCAGTACTGGTGGGCCGGGATGTCGGACTTCTTGCCGTTGAAGTAGTCGGACACGTAGGCGACGGACTGCGCCGCCATGGTGAGGGGGTTCTGCGAGAGCGTCGCGTCGAGGCTGCCGCGCCGGATCGCGGTGAGCGCCTGCTCGGTGCCGTCGATGCCGATCATGATGATGTGCTTCGGATCGCCGATCGGCGCCTGGCGGCCGCCCTGCTCGACCGCCCGCAGGGCGCCCACGGCATTGTCGTCGTTGCCGTTGAACACCGCGTCGATCACCGGGTTGGCGGCCATGATCTGCGACATCAGGTTGAAGGAGCGCTCCTGGTTGAACTGCCCCTCCTGGCGCGCGATGAGCTTCAGGCCGGCATTCTCGGCGGCGATCTTGTGGAACTCGTCGGCAAAGCCCTTCTCGCGCGCATCGCCTGCGGTGCTGCCGAGCAGCCCCATCAGGTCGACGACGTTGCCCTTCACCGAGCCGTAGCGCTCCTTGAGCTTCTGGGCGATGAACTGCGCGCCCTCGCGGCCGAGGGCGATGTTGTCGGTCTCCAGGAAGTTGATCTGGCAATCGCCGCAGGCGGCGCCGCGATCGAGCGTGAAGACCGGGATGCCGCGCTTGCGGGCCTGGTTGACCACCGGCACGATCGCGTTGCTGTTGATCGCGTTCAGGATCAGGGCCTCGGCGCCGCGGTTGATCATGTCGATCACCGCCGTCGCCTGCGCGTTCGCGTCGCCATTGGCGTTGGTGTTGAGCAGCGAGAAGCCGGGGATCGCGCGGACCGAGGTCACCACGCCGCGCGTCATTCCCTGGAAGAACGGGTTCGCCAGCGTCGAGACGCTGTAGCCGATCAGGTGCGTCTTGTCCTGGCCGTGGCTGGAGGTCGTTGTCAGAGCCGACGCGGCCGCTGCCGCCCCGACGGTTCCCAGAAATTCCCGACGCTTCATGTTCGATCCCTCCGACCGCGCTGCTGTGGCGCAGGCTCCTGTGCGGTCGCTTTATGCCACCTTGCGCGTCCGATCCGCATGGATGTGCGTCGAACGGACAGATGTTCGGTCAGGTCCGCGCGGAGTGTCAAGCGGTCCTGAGGCCAGTCTCGTCAGGCGGAACGTCCTGCATCGGCCAGCCATTGATCGCCGGCTGGCGGGCGGCCGTGTGCACACAGCCGATACTCGCTGACGCTTGCATGACCGGATCGAACCGCGTCATAACTCATGCACAGAAGTGCCAATCATGGACAGGTGCGCGCATTACTCAGGAGCGTTCAGCATCAGCCGCCGCCGCAGGGCCATCCAGGATGAAGAAGGTCCTGAACGGGCCGGGTGATCATGTCGACGCGATACCCGCTGCGGTCGGCAGCGGTGAAATGCGGGTCCTGCAGCCGTTCGCCGGAGCGCGGGCTTGACCGACGCCGAGCGCGGTCGATCCGCCTGTTCGCGCAACCGCCCGCCAACATGCCCGGTCGTGCGGCAGCGAAACGCCGGAGTTCAGCGGCATGAAGAGCGACGTCGCGGAGTTCGACGCAGCGGATGGCGGCGCTGTCGCGCATCCGCGTTCCCTGGAGACATCCTGCCCGCTGCCGAACAGGCTCCACCGGGACCACTTGTCCAACGATGCGCGCCATGGTCTGGGTGATCCGGAACAGCGCGCCGCGCCTGCCCGAGATCGTGGCACCAGCCGGGGCAAGCTGACCATGCGGATCGAGACCGACGAGATCAAGCTCATCACCCTGGTCGCCCGGCTCTACTACTACGAGGGCAAGACGCAGGACGAGATCTCGCGCGCGCTGAGCCTGTCGCGCACCAAGATCAGCCGGATGCTCAAGCAGTCCCGCGACCTGGGCCTGGTCACGATCCGGATCAACCTCAATCCGGTGGAGCTGTCGGAGCTGGAGCAGGAGCTCAGGCGGCGGTTCGGCGTCCAGCGGGCGCTGATCGCCATCGATCATGACGACCAGGACCTGCAGCGCAAGGCGGTCGCCCAGCTGGTGGCGGACCACATGGCGGAGATCCTTGCCGACGAGATGGTCGTCGCGGTGGGCATGGGCCGCAATCTCGGCTCGGTGGCCGACCTGCTCGACGGCGCGACGCATCGCAGCTGCACCTTCGTCAGCGCGATCGGCGGCACCAACCGCGTCGGCCATACCTTCAACTCCGATCAGGTCTGTCGTCGTCTCGCCGCCCGGTTCGGCGGCCGGAGCGAGACCCTCTACGCCCCGGGCTACGTGCACGATCCCGAGCTGCACCGCCTGCTGATGGCCAACGTCATCGTCCAGCAGACGCTGACGCGCGCGCGCAAGGCGGACGTGGCGCTCATCGGCATCGGCGACTGCAGCGAGAACAGCTACATGGCCGGGATCGGCTGGTACTCCTCGGTCGAGATCGCGCAGGCCCGCCTGGCCGGTGCCGTGGCCGACGTGTCCGGCTACGATTTTCTCGACACCTATGGCAGGCCGGTCGCGCGCGAGCTCAGCTGCCGCATCATCGGCCTGTCGCACGCCGACTACGCGCGCATCCCCAACGTGCTGGCCATCGCCAGCGAGCAGAACAAGACCCTGTCGTTGCTTGCCTCGCTGCGCTCGGGCATCATCGGCACGCTCGCGACCAGTGCCCGGAACATCAAGGCGATCCTGACCATCGACGATGCCAGCCGGCACGAGATGGAGGAGATCCACAGGACCGGTTGACGGCGCCCGTCCTGACATGTCCCGCCTGCGTGCCTTCTCCAGCTATCAGGGTCCACGGTTGAAGCCAGAACCTGACGACCGGTCGGACAAAGCCGGATCGCGGCGTCTCGATGGCGCATTGCCGGCCGGCTACCGGATCCATGATGCGCAGAGCCTGCGACACGCGATCGGCGGCGTGCCGGCGCTGGCGGGCCGCCTCGGCGGCCAACCGGCCGGCTGGACCGTTCGCGAGATCGGCGACGGCAATCTCAACCTGGTCTTCCGGCTGGCGGGACCGGATGGCGGGATCATCGTCAAGCAGGCGCTTCCCTACCTCCGGCTGGTCGGGCAGAGCTGGCCGCTGTCGACGCTGCGGTCCTGCTACGAGAGCCTGGCGCTTGGCGAGTTCAGGCGGCTGCAGCCGGACCGGCTTCCGGCGGTCCTGCATGCCGACCCGATCGACCGCTTCATCGCGATGGAGCTGCTGGCCCCGCACGTGCCGCTGCGCAATGCGCTTCTGGAGGGCAGGCGGTTCGACAGGCTTGCCGATCATCTGTCGGGCTATCTCGCCGACATCCTGTTCCACACCTCGGGGCGATGTCTCGGCGACGCCGACAGGGCGGCGCTGGCGGCCCGCTTTGACGGCAACCACGAGATGCTCGCGGTCACGGACGCGCTCGTGTTCACCGAGCCGCTGCTCTCGTCCTCGCGCAACCGCTGGACGCGTCCGGAGCTGGACTCTCTCGTCGTCGAGCTGAAGCAGGACGCGGACCTGCGCTCGCGCGTGGCCGGGCTCAGGCGGAGGTTTCTGCAGACGCCCCAGGCGCTGCTGCATGGCGATCTGCACACGTCGTCGATCATGGTCACGCCGACCGACACGCAGATCATCGATCCCGAGTTCGTCGGCTACGGGCCGATGGGATTCGATATCGGGGTGCTGCTCGGCGACCTGCTGCTGAGCTACTTCGCGCAGGCCGGGCATCACCGTGCCGATCCTGGTCATGGCGACTGGATCCTTGCGCTCGTCGAGGCGGTCTGGCTCGGCTTTCGCGAACGCTTCGCCCGCCTCTGCCGTCACGCCGCCGGCGCCGGCGAGGCAGCGGCCGACACCGATCCCGACGGCGTGTTCCAGGACATGGCAGGCTTCGCCGCGGTCGAGATGATGCGCCGCATCCTGGGTCTGGCCCACGTCATCGACTTCGAGCTGATCGGCGACCGGACGCAGCGTGCCGCCTGCGAGACCGCGGCGCTGCTGTTGTCGCGATGGCTCATGCTGTCGGCCGGGCGGGTCGACAGCATACACATGATCACCGATATGGCGCGCAGGCTCGCTGCCGGACGCTAGCGTGCGTCGCACCCCGCCCTGCCCGACCAGCCTCTTCGATGGAGTTCCGGATGTCCGCACACGCCGCCACCGCCAGTCCGATACCGGTCAGCTCGGAGTTCGCCTCGGGCAGCATGCCGAAACGCCACCAGCGGCTGCTCCGGCACGTGCTGAACCTCGACGACTTCGAGGGCGTCGTGCGCCGCCGCCTGCCCCGCGCCGTCTATGGCTACGTGTCCGGCGGCGCGGAGTCGGGCGAGGCCTATCGCAACAACCGCGAGGCGTTCCAGGCCTGGCACCTGGTCACGCGGATCCTGCGCGACGTCTCGCAGCGCAGCCAGGCCGTCACGCTGTTCGGCCGGCGCTACGCCAGTCCGTTTGCCATCGCGCCGATGGGCGCATCCGCCGTCGTCGGCTATGACGCCGACAACCGGATGGCGCGCGCCGCCCGCGAGGCCAACATCCCGTTCATCCTGAGCGCCAACTCCATCACGCCGATGGAGGAGCTGGCGCGTCACAACCCCGGCGCCTGGTTCGCCGCCTACCAGCAGCCGGATGCCACGAACATCCGGGAGATGTGCGAGCGCGTGGCCGCGGCGGGGCTCGAGGTGTTCATGCTCACCGTCGACGTCCCGGTCGGCTCCAACCGCGAGAACAACATACGCACCGGCTACACCATGCCGCTGCGCGCCACCCCTCGCCTGGCGTTCGACGGTCTCACCCATCCGCGCTGGCTCGCCTCCACCGCGGCGCGCACCGTGCTGCGGCGTGGCATCCCGTCGATCAGCAATATCGGGCCGCGGGATCATCCGACCATCTTCTCGCGCAAGCTGGGCGCGGTCACCGGCCACGCCGCCTTCTCCTGGCAGCAGGCGGAGCTGATCCGCAAGCACTGGCGGGGGCCGTTCGTCATCAAGGGCATCCTGTCGAAGGAGGATGCGCGCATCGCCCGGCAGACCGGGATCGACGGCGTTGTCGTCTCCAACCATGGCGGCCGCCAGCTCGACACCGCCGCGTCGCCGATGGAAGTGCTGGCCGACGTCAAGGCCGAGAGCGGCGACATGACCGTGTTCGTCGATAGCGGCTTCCGGCGGGGCACCGACATCCTGAAGGCGCTGGCGCTCGGCGCGGACTGCGTGCTGCTCGGCCGGCCGTTCCTGTTCGCAGCCGCCCTCGCCGGCGAGGCGGGCGTCGAGCACGCCATCAAGCTGCTGCGCAAGGAGATCGATACCGACCTCGCCCTGCTGGGCGTGGCCGATGTCGACGAGGTCACGCCGGAGATCCTGCTGCCCGTCGGCATCGGCCGCCACGCCGGGTGAGCCCGTGGCGCCGGCCGGGCGCAGGACAGGCCCGCGCCGGCGGCCCGGCCGGCGGCGGCGGCGCGATCAGCTGCCCAGCACGTGCAGGAGGCTGCGCAGACGGGACAGGAACATCTCGGGGTGGACGGGCTCGGTCTGCTCGGAGGCCGCCGCGTCGCGACGAAGCGCGTCCTGACCGCGGCGCGCCAGCTGCTCGAGTGCCACCGCCATCTCGGGCCTCGCCTTGATCGCCGCCGAGATCTCGCTCCTGCCGATCCTGTAGGTGCGCAGCTCGGTCAACGCCGTGGCGGTTGCGGCGTAGGGCGTTCCGGTGATGAGCCCGATGGCGCCGAGGCTCTCCCCGGGGCTCATCCGGTAGACGACACGCGGCCCGGCCGGCGTGTCGGTGGTGATCTCGGCGGCACCCGAGACCAGCAGGAACAACGCCTCGGGCGCCTCGCCCTGCCGGATCAGCGTTTCGCCCCGATGCAGGTCCTGCTGGCGGAAATAGGGCACCAGCAGCTCGCGTTCGGCCGCGGGCACGACGCCGAACAGGTCGGACTGTTCGAGCAGCTGTCCGAGGGTGGGTATCGCAACCGGGACCGGCGCCGCGTCATCCAGGGCGAGCGCGATGCCGGCATGGCGCAGATGCCGGTGAAGCTGGGTGAGCAGTTCGGTGCGCGCCGCCGACAGGCTGTCGCTCGACTCGACGGAGAACCCGATTTCCCAGCTGGCGCCGTCGCCTTTCAGGTCGGTGCAGGCGATCGAGGGTGCTGGATGGGACAGCATCACCTGGCAGGAACGCGTCGCGGCGGTCAGCGTCTGCAGGCATCGCTCGGGCGCTGCGGCTGCATCCAGGACGATGGAGACCGTGCTGCTCCGGACCGGCGTCGGCGAGCTCCGGTTCACCAGTCGCGCCTTGGCGATGATGCTGTTCGGAACGATGGCGATATTGTTGTCCCCGGTCGCGATCTGCGTGGACCGCCAGTTGACCTGGATGACGTGGCCCTCGATGCCGCCTTCGACCCAGAGCAGGTCGCCGGGCTTGTACGGGCGCTCGAGACCGACCGCGATGCCGGAGAAGACGTCCGACAGGGTGCTCTGTAGCGCCAGCCCCAGCACGATCGCGATCACCCCGGAGGTGGCGAGCAGCCCGCGGATCGGCACCTCGAAGGCGAAGTTGACGATGGCGAGCAGAGCCGCCACGCCGATCGCGCCGGCCAGCAGGTCCGAGACGATCCGCGTCTCGCGCGGCCGGTTCTCCAGCACCACGAACAGCCGCGCCAGGCCGGTCGCCACGCGCGCCCCGCCCCACCACCAGGTCGCCTCGATCAGCTGCTCCCAGAAGCGCCGACCGCCGGCCCCGCCGGTGAAGCGCGGCTGCAGCGGCGAACCCAGGATCCTCTGCACCAGCAGGGTCAGGACGATGAAGAAAAGGATCTGGGTCACCACCCGGAGCCAGAGCGGCCAGCGCGGCCGCAGCCGCGGCACGATCAACGAGCCCAGCAGCAGCAAGGTGGTCAGCAGCAGCGACGGCAGCGGATGGATGGTCGCGTCGCTCATACGATGTCTCCGACGTCCGGACCGTGGACGGTCGGCATGGCGCCGACGTCATGGTGCTGCACGGTCCGCGCCCGCCGCCATGCGCCACTCCATGAGGTCCCCGCGGCCGCCCGAGCCCATGATCATGTCCGAGCCGGGGCACCGGCGCCATAACGCATCCACGCAGATCCTGCGGGAGGACGCGCGCGGACGCCGATCTTCAAGACATCGCTCGATCCTCGCGAGATCGCCGTGCTAACCTTCCGCAATGATCGGATCCGCAGGGTCGTTGCAGACCTTGCTGTCGCAATACCAAGATTTGTCTTATTAACATGATTGAAGGCCAGTCGATGATGCAGCCAGATCCAGAAGTTTCGGTCGGCGGCCGTAACGTTAATCAGGTCTCTGCCGACATAGGCATGCCGCCGGCGCCGTTCTCGCTGGACGAGCCGGCTCGGACCGACGGAACGTCCGTCCGCGTCTTGCCGACGGCTGCAGGACCTCGATCCCGGGCGGACAGCCAGGGCTGGTTCCGGCGTCGGCCCCGGCAGGTCGTGGTGGTGGGGGCCGGCGAGAACGGTCAACGCGTCCTGCAGGAGCTCCTGGCGCAGCCGGGCCGATACGTCGTCAGCGGACTGTTCGACGACCGCAAAAGCCGCATCGCCTCGGAGATCCTGGGCATCCCCGTGCGCGGCACCATCGTCGAGCTGGTCGAGTTCGCACGCCAGGAACTCCCCGACGAGATCATCGTCACCATCTCGAACGCGAGCTTCGACCGGCTGCGCGACATCTTCGCCAAGCTCGTCATCCTGCCCGTCGATCTTCGGCTGACCTTCGAGACGATCTCGCCGATGTTCAGGCTGCAGAGCGCCGGCTATCTGGGCAAGATCCCGCTGCTCGACATCTGCCACCGTCCGCTCAAGGGCTGGAAGGCCGGCCTGAAGCTGGTCGAGGACAAGAGTTTCGCGATCCTGGCCCTGATCCTGTTCGGGCCGCTCATGCTGCTCATCGCCCTGCTGGTGAAGCTCGACAGCAAGGGGCCGGTCTTCTTCAAGCAGGACCGGTTCGGCTACAACGACCGGGTCATCCACGTGCTGAAGTTCCGCTCCATGTACGCCAGCCAGGGCGATCGCACCGGCGCCCAGCGCACGGTTCGCGGCGACCCGCGGGTGACGCGGGTCGGCAGGTATCTCAGGGCCTTCAGCCTCGACGAGCTGCCGCAGATCATCAACGTGCTGCGGGGCGACATGTCGCTGGTCGGCCCGCGCGCGCATGCGATCGTCATGCAGATCGACGGGCGGCTCTACAACGAGACGATCGAGGAATATTCCGCGCGCCATCGCGTCCGCCCGGGGATGACGGGCCTCGCGCAGATCAACGGCTGCCGCGGCGAGGTCTCCGATGTCGAGTCGGCCGCCCGCCGCGTGCGGTTCGACCTGGACTACATCTTCAGGTGGTCGATCTGGCTCGATGTCAGCATCATCGTGAAAAGCGTCTGGGTGGTGCTGTTCGAGCGCCAGAACGCGTTCTGAGCCATGGCCGACGCCGCCGCCCGCCGCCTGTGCGGCGCGGGGTGCGACGATCGGTGTCAGGGCAGCATGCGCTGAAGCTCCGGCTCCTTGTCCAGGAGCTGGTGCTTCAGCGCCCCCGCCACGTGCAGAGCCAGCAGGCCGTAGAGCACGTAGGCCAGCCAGCCATGCACCGCGAACCAGAAGGCGTGCACCCGGGCCTTGGTCGCGGGATCGAGCGCCATGATGGGCGCGATGCGCGGGAACGGCACGAGGCCGAACAGCGTCAGCGGATGCTGCGCCGCCTGGCTGAAGGCGGAATCGTGGATCCAGCCGGAGATCGGCAGGCCGAGGATCAGGCCATACAGGACCAGGTGTGCTGCATGCGCGCCCGCCCGCTCGATCCTGGGGTAGCTTGCCGGCATCGGCGGCGGGCGATGTGACAGGCGCCACAACACGCGCAGCAGCACCAGCCCGAGAACGGTCAGGCCGATCGACTTGTGCGTGTTGATCATCGGCCGCGTCAGCCGGTCGGGAAACCAGCCGATCGTCCAGATCAGCAGCAGGTTGCCGATGATGAGCGCTGCCACCAGCCAGTGCAGCAGCATGGCGACCCGCGTATAGCGATGGATAGCCTGCATGGCGTTCGTCGACCTCCGATACCATCATCATGCCACGGCATTCCCGCACGAGACGGTCGCCCTGCAGCGACTGCATAGCATGAGGCTTCCATGACCGCCGCCACGATCGAACAGCAGCTGGCAGCGTCGCGACGGGCGATCTCGCCGCGCTTCAACCTGCCGCCGACACCCCTGATCAGCGGCGCGATCCACGCCGCGGCCCTGCTGTTCTGGGTGCTGCTGCTGCTGCGCGCCTGTTTCGGCGGCGGCGGCGTGTTCGCCTGGTCGGCGGGGATCGTCTATATCCTCTACGACACCGTGCTGCTGGTGTTCGTGTTCCGCCAGACCCTGGCGCTCAGGCGCGCGCCGGACCGGCCGGCATCGGTCGAGCTGCCCTCCGCGACGATCATCGTCGCCGCCCACAACGAGGCGTCCAGCCTGCCGGTGACGCTTGCCGCCCTGCTCGCGCAGACCGCGCCCGCGGACATCATCCTGATCGCCGACGACGGCTCGAGCGACGGCACCGCGATGCTGCTGGAACGGTCCTACGGTCTGGCCGCGTCGCCTGGCCGGATGAGCGCCGCCAGCACCACCCATGCCTCGCTGCGCTGGCTGCAGCTGCCGCACGGCGGCAAGGCGCAGGCCCTCAACGTCGCCTGCGCCCTGACCGAAACGGAGCTGGTGCTGACGGTGGATGCCGACACGCTGCTGGACCCGGAGGCCCTGCAGGCCATGCGTGCGGCATTCGCCCTGGACCCGCGGCTGGTGGCCGCCACCGGGGTGCTGAAGCCGCTGTGCGGGCCGTCGCTGCAGGGTCGTCTGCTGCAGTGGTTCCAGACCTACGAATATGTCCGCAACTTCCTGTCCCGCTACGCCTGGATGCGCACCGACGGGCTGTTGCTGATCTCCGGCGCGTTCGCGTGCTACCGGCGCCGGCCGCTGCTGGCGGTGGGCGGCTTCGATCCGGACTGCCTGGTGGAGGATTACGAACTGACGCACCGGCTGCGCGATCACGCGGGCCGAACCGGCGAGATCTGGCACACCGCCGTGATCGGCGACGCGCATGCGCGCACCGACGCGCCGAGCACCGTCGCCAGCTTCCTGCGGCAACGTCAACGGTGGTTCGGGGGCTTCCTGCAGACCCAGCTCTGGTACCGGCACATGGTCGGCAACCCGCGCTACGGGCATACCGGCACGGTCATGCTGCCGGTCAAGGCGATCGACACGCTGCAGCCGCTCTACGGCCTGACCGGCGCGATCCTGCTGCTGTTCTATCTGGCGACCGGACGCCTGGCCCTGGCCGGCTCGGTATCCGGCATCATCGGCGCCAAGCTCGTGCTGGACCTGAGCTTCCATCTCTGGTCGCTGCGCCTCTACCGGCAGTGGGTCGGCAGGGACGCGGCCCCTCGCATCGGGCCGGCCCTGCTGGCGGTGCTGATCGAGCCGTTCAGCTTCCAGCTGCTCCGCCATGTCGGCGCCGCCCTCGGCTGGGTGTCGTTCCTGAGCGGGACACGCTCCTGGCGCGTGCAGCAGCGACTGGGGGTGCAGCAATCGAGCCTGACCAAGCCCACGCCTTGAGCAGGCGTCGGCGTTGCTGTCGTCGATGCCCGGCAGGGGACGCGCCGACTTCGATGCGGATCGCGTTCGTCCTGCCATGAAGCGCCAGCGGGCAACCGCACCCGGCCACCGATACCGATCACGGACTTCCGGCGACAGGCATCGTCGGCCTAGGATGCGCGGTGCCCAGGCCTGTAGCGGCTCAGCCATGCACCAGACCTGCAGGTGGAACGATGATCCTCTATCTCATCCAGGCCCACCACAAACCCGGACAGCTCGGTGAGCTGATCGGGCTGCTCGATGACGGGCTGAACAGGTTCGTGGTGAATATCGACCCTGCCTCCGAGATGAGCCTGCAGGAACTCGAGCTGGCGATCGCGGACACGGTTCGTCAGCGCGTCGTCATCCGGCGCGGACTGCCGGTTACATGGGGCGGCATCTCCCAGGTCCATGCGTGGCTGGATGCGTACACCTTTGCGGTGAATCACGTCGGCGGGTGGGAGTACCTGATCATCCTGTCCGGCAGCTGCGTGCCGCTCGTTCACCAGGCCGTCATCAAACGACATCTGGAGCACCGACACGAGGCCGGCGAGCGGGTGCATCTCGGCTGGTGGCATTGGGAAGCCAGGGGCGAGATGTTCTACACGTCGCCGATCGGCAGGAGGAACGCGGCCGACATGCCTGTGCGGCCCGCGTCCCTCAATCCGGGCATCAGGACGACGATCCAGGACAAGCTGGTGCCGATCTTCGCGGACGGCGGAACGTCGCCGATCCATCATGCCCACCTGCGGGGATCGATGCATTGCACCGACCTGGTTCTGGAGAAGCATCTGGTCGTCCGGGATCTTCTCCCGTCCGAGATGACCGTACGCCGGCAGAAGATGCAGCGGCTGCCCGTCAAGGGCGGCTGGCTCTGGTGCCTGCTCAAGCGGGATGCGGTCGAGGACATCCTCGTTGATCCGATCCTGCCGGACGTCATCGACCTTCTGCAGAATTTCATCTGCCCCGACGAGATGTTCCTGCATACCCTGATCCACAACAGCGAGCGGTTTCGCCGGGAGCCGATAGGACGCCAGAGCAGTCATTTCCGCGACGGCCAGCCGACGACGATCACCGACCGGGAGCTGGAAGACGTCATGGACAGCGGCAAGTTCTTTGCCCGGAAGGTGGACTACGAAAGCTGCCCGACGCTGATCCACCGGATCAGGGAGAGGATCCGGGATCAGGAACCCGCCGGGATAGTCCACGGCTCCTAGACGAACAGATCCGGTTCGGCGGGCCGTGATGGACCATCATCCCGTCGCTGCTGCTTGAGCACGGTGATCGGACGCGCCGCGTCCTGGTGATGTAACGGATCTCCAGCGTATAATGTCTTGACAGGTCATGGATACCGGCATGGAAACTCGAGACGCCCTACTGGTCGCAGCCGACAAGCCTGCCGCGGATGCTTCCCGTCCGGCACGAAACGTGATCGCGATACGCACGCACTACGTGAACGACGAGCTGCTGGAGCTGGCGAGACAGCTCGCGGCGGACGAGCAGTATGACGTGGTTTTCGCGATAGACGAGCGGGCCAGGGCATGGGAGACGGCCGAATTCGCGAAGTTGTCGCTGACGATCGAGGCGGTAACGCAGCTCGGCCTCTACATCCAGGATGATCTGTTTCTCTGGAAGTTTGGCGACTACATTCTCTACATGCTTCGGCAGTTCCGGCCGGATGCCCCCTATGTCTGGCTTCTGGAAAACGACGTTCTCATCAACTTCGATGATCAGCGCGCCCCGTTCCGCGCGCTGGATCTGGCGAGCGACCACGACCTGCTTGGCACCTACGTGGAGAGAGCGTCTTCAGGCTGGTTCTGGAGGTCGACGGTGGAGGACCTTTATCCCGAGGTCTATCGCTGCTTCTTTCCGTTCATCCGCATCTCGGCCCGGGCTGCGGATCATCTGTTCGAGGTTCGTCGAGAGGCCAGTCTGCTCTACGGCAAGACCGAGCGTTTCCAGTTCAACCGTATTCCCAACGACGAGGCCTTCGTCGCGTCCGATCTGGTCGCCTCGGGCTTCTCGATCGCCGACATCAACCAGACAGGCACCTACTACAGCGCGCGGACCTTCGACTTTTCCACGTTGTTTGATCGGCATGCGATCAGGCAGTCGGACGACCTTCTCTACCACTCGGTCCTGACCGGGGCGGCCTACGTCGCCAAGCTCAACCGACTGGCCAACATAGACTGCCGCGCGATCCTGGAGGCTGTCAGACACGATATCGACGTCCCGTTCGAGAGTGTCGAAAACGCCTTCGTGAAACGTCTGCGCAAGGAGATCGCTCCGTTCGCAGATAATCCGAAACAACTGCTTGCCTCGACGTCGGTCATCTCGCAGGCCCTCGACGAGGTGTTCTCGCCCGAGATCCTCGATCGCATCGCCGAGACCCTGGCGCAGGGGCTGAAACCCAAATGCCTCGTGGCGCTTAAGCGAGACTATCAGGGGCATTTTGGCGACAAGCCCGGACCGTTCCCGAACATCGCGCTCAGCAAGCCGGCGACGCAGAGTTCGACCTGTGTCTGGTCATGTCATGAGGACGTCAGGCGTGATGCGGCCGAGGCGAATAACGGCAAACTGGATGTCGCGTTCGGTTGTCATACGGATGAGGAGACATCCCCCTGGTGGCAGGTCGATCTTGGAGAGCCCAGTCTCGTCTATCGAATCCGTATCCAGAACAGGAAGCAGCTTGAAGTCCGGCTGACCGGGTTCGAGCTGCGGTCGTCATTGGACGGACAGACCTGGACCCTCATGCACACCGCATCGGCAGGGATCGCACCGGGCCTGTCGATCGGGATCGAGTTCACCGAGCCGATGCCGGCCCGCTATCTCAGATTGACCATACCCGGCAGGACCATCCTGCATATCGTGGAGTTCGAGGCGTATGGACGTCCTGTCGAGTGGCGACCGGCCGTACGTCGCAAGGTTGCCATCGGGGTTCTGGCCCATAGCGCACCGCTTGTGCTGGAGCAGACGCTTCGGCACTGGCCTGCAGACTCGTTCACGATCTTCGTGCATGTCGACAGCAAGGTCGACATCGAGCTTTTCCGTTTCGTCGAGAACTTTCCCAACGCCCACCTGATCGAGAACAGGATCGATATCTTCTGGGGAGGCTTCAACATGGTGCTCGCCGAAATCGAGCTGATGCGCGCCTGCCTGCAGGCGGAGTTCGACTACTTCGTGCTGCTGTCCGACGATACCGTGCCGCTCTCGAGCAGCGACTCGTTCATGGCGAGACTGGAAAACCCCGTGAACTGGAAGACGTCACAACCCGATCGATCGAGCTACATAAAGAACCGCTACGACGTGTTCGTCTGCTATGACATATGGCCGACAAATCCCAGGCACCATACGCCCGATCGCGCGATCTCCATCGCCGATTTCAACGTGCTGTTCGAGCTTCGTCTGTTGATGGAGAAGGGAAAGGTGGCGATGCCGGATCTTTTCCATGGCTCCCAGTGGACCGGCCTGAGTGCGGAGGCGGTGAGGTATCTGGTGAACATCCACGACACCGATCCGGATATCCGTCGCTCGTTCAGGTTCTCGTCGATACCCGACGAGATGTACGTTCACACGATCCTCGGCAGAAGCGCCGAGAAGTATCCGCTTATCGACCGGTTCATGTATGCGGACTTTTCCAGGCGGCCGAGCCCTTACATCCTGACGGACATGTCCGATCTGGAGTGGGCAATCGAACAGGAATGTCTCTTTGCCCGCAAGGTTCGAGATCCGGACTTCGCGACACGGATCATCGAGAGGTTCGCGTCTGTCGACGAGGATGCCGACGATGTCCGGAAGACTGCCAGCCATGGCTGAAGCTGCGGCTTCGGTCAGTCAATCATCGCCGGGGCATCAGCCGATGCAAGGCAAGACCGTCAGAGCATCGGCTGGAGTTCGGCGAGCCAGCCGCGGGCCTTCTTGATTTCGTTCCAGGGCGGGGTGCCAAGCGGGAAGTGGCCCGACAGGACCAGGCTGAGAACCGCGTTCAGCTTGGTCAGACGCTGACGCTTGTCCGCCGTGTCGCGGCTGTCGCGCGCTGCCACCGCGTCACGCACCGCACCCAGTTGCGTGGCAGCGTCGGAGAAGGCGGCACCGTCCCGCTCCGGCGCCGCGGCGATCGCCTGATCGAGTGCCACGAGGGCGCGGGCGACGCGCTCATCCGGCATGCCGCTCTCCCCCCGGCCGCGTCAGACGGCCCGGCCGCAGATTGCAGGTGATCGCCTTCGTGGTGTGGATGCTGACGTTGGGATCGCCGCTGATCGCAAACAGCACGTTGGCGATGTCGCCGGTCGCGTAGCCTTCATGACCGAACAGCCAGGGCATGCCGATCTGGTGCACCGTTCGCCCGCCCAGCTTGAAGGCGCGCATCCGCTCCGTGACCATCGCCTTGACCTCGATCTCGCCGCGAAGCGTCGACAGCACCGTCCAGTCGAGGCTCTTCAGCCCATGCTCCTCGGCGAGCTCGGTCGAGATCTCGACGAAGCCTTCCGGCTGCAACTCAGCTGTGTGCGGCATCACGCGGGTCGGGATGCCGCCGCAATGCAGCTCGGTCAGACGGTAGGTGGTGAAGATATACGGGAACCGCGGGTCCTCCGGCGGATGCATCTCGTTGCCCGGCCGCGTCCACAGCTTCGCCACCGGATTATAGGACCGGGACGTGTACATCAGGTTCTTCACCGGGCTCTCGACCGGCTCGTAATGCGCCGGCAGGGGTCCATCCTGCAGGCCCGACGGCACGAACAGCATCGCCTTGCCGTCGGCCTCCATGATGAACGGATCGGCGCCGCTATGTGCGTCCATGCCGCGCGGGTGAGTGCTCCAGTCCGGTCGGTAGCTCGGGGGCTTCTCCTCCTGGAAGTCCGGCACGTCGTTGCCGGTCCAGATCTTGCTGTCCTCGTCCCACCAGACCATCTTCTTGCGCTCGGACCACGGCCTGCCTTCCGGATCGGCGGACGCGCGGTTATAGAGCGTGCGGCGGTTGGACGGCCATGAGAAGGCCCAGCCGGCGTGGCTGTTCGGTCCGCCTGGAAGGTCGGGCTTGCGCGAGCGGGCGACGTTATGCCCGTCCCTCGGGTAGATGCCGCAATACATCCAGCCGCCGCACGCGGTGCTGCCGTCGTCCTTCAGCTCCTTGTAGCTCGGAACCTGCGTGCGATCGGCGACCGTGTAGCCGTTGATCTCGCGCAGCACCGCCTCGGGATCGGGCTCCTGACGCTCGCCGCGCAGCGGATACTCCCAGGTCAGCGCCTGCAGCCCGCGATCACGCGCCTCGGTGCTGTCGGCGTAGAGTTCCTTCAGCCGCCGGCCGAGATGGTAGATGAACCAGAGGTCCGAACGGCTGTCGCCGGGCGCCTCGCAGACCATGTCATGCCACTGCACCAGCCGGCTGGTGTTGGTGACGGTGCCGTCCTTCTCGCCGGGCATGGCGGCTGGCAGGAAGAACACCTCGGTGCCGATCTGGTCCGGCGTCAGCTCGCCTCTTTGCACCAGACGGCTGCTCTTCCAGAAGTTCCCCGTCTCCGTCATGGCGAAGTCGCGCACGACCATCCATTTCAGCTTCGACAGGCCGCGCACCACAAGGTCGGAGTTGACCGCGCCCACGACCGGGTTCTGGCCCAGCACGAACTGGCCCTTCACGATGCCGTCCGCCATCGCCAGCGTCATCGGCTCGTAGGAGTGGTCACCCGTCAGCTTCGGAAGAAACTGGTAGCCGTACTCGTTGTCGGCGGTGGCACCCTCGCCATACCAGGCCTTGAGCAGGCTGGTCATGTATTTCGGCAGGTTGGCCCACCAGCCGGTGGTGGGCGTTTCCGTCTTCAGGTACTGCGCGAGCGTGCCGTGCTCGTGGAACACGTTGGGCTGCGGCAGATAGGTCGGCAGCATGTTGTAGAGCGTCGGAATGTCGGTCGAGCCCTGGATGCTGACATGGCCGCGCAACGCCATGATGCCGCCGCCCGGACGTCCGACATTTCCCAGCAGCCCCTGGATGATCGTCGAAGCCCGGATGATCTGCACGCCGACCGAGTGGTGGGTCCAGCCGACAGCGTAGCAGAAGGCGCCGGTCCGATCCCGTCCCGAGTTCCGTGCCAGCGCGTCCGCCACGCGCAGGAACGTTTCCGCCGGGCAGCCGGTGATCTGCTCGACCATCTCCGGCGTGTAGCGGGCGTAATGACGCTTCATGATCTGGTAGACGCAGAGCGGGTTCTGCAGCGTCATGTCGACCGGCGGACGGCTTTCCGTCATCGCCTCGAAGTTGCCGTCCTTGCTCTGCTCCTGCTCATGCACGCGGTGTTCGGCGATCGAGGAGGGAACGATCTTGCCCTTGTACTGCCAGGTATCCTGCGTGTAGGAGCCGGTCGCCTCGTCGAAGCCCGAGAACACCCCGTCATTCTCGTCCGGACCGAGATAGCCGTCCTCGATGATGTGGGCGATGTTCGTGTAGTTCAGGGCATACTCCCTGAACCAGAGATCGTTCTCCAGGATGTAGCGGATGATGCCGCCCAGGAACGCGATGTCGCTGCCGGCGCGGATCGGCGCATGGATGTTGGCGAGCGCCGACGTGCGGGTGAAGCGCGGATCGACATGGATGAGGATCGCACCGCGTCGCTGCGCTTCCACGACGAAGCGGAAGGCGATCGGGTGGTTCTCCGCCATGTTGGAGCCCATGACGACGATGCAGTCGGAACTTTCCAGATCCCAAAGGGACATGGTGGCAGCGCCGCGGCCGAAGGAGGTACCCAGACTGGGCACCGAGGAGGAGTGTCAGATTCGAGCTTGGTTCTCGATGCTGGCGATCCCGAGGCCACCTCCGAACAGCTTCTTGATGAGGTAGTTTTCCTCGTTGTCCATGGTGGCGCCGCCGAGCGAGCCGATGCCCAGCGTATGATTGACCAAGCGCCCATCCGGAAGGGCGTCGACGAACGTGTCGTCGCGCGCCTCCTTGGTGAGCTGCGCGATGCGCTCCATCGCCCAGTCGAGCGGCTTGGCTTCCCAGCGATCCGAATACGGCGCGCGATACATGACGTTCGACACCCGCTCGGGCGACAGCAGCATGCCGAGCGTGGCGGCGCCCTTCGGGCACAGCGTGCCCTGATTCACCGGGCTGCGCGGATCGCCCTCGATGTGGATCGGCTTGCCGTTCTTGGCATAGATGAGCTGGCCGCAACCGACCGCGCAGAAGGGACAGACGCTCGTGCCGACCCGATCAGCCTGCTCCAGCCGGGGACGCAGCGTGTCGGACGTGTGGCTGCGCGATGCATCCGATTGAAGCTTCTGGCCGGCGAGCTGACGCGGCAGGCTCCAGTCGCGCAGGAAGTCGCGGGCACGGGCGCCGACACCTTGACGAAGCTTCTTCACCGGCATTCTCCCGATCCAGATAGGCTATTGGGTATCCCGCAGGAGCGAGGGATCCTGCACGGATCGTCGAACACCCGGCAAAGGAAATGCACGGTTCCCGCGGTTTGCGCAACCGGAGCCGTTATCACATGCTTGGGTGGACAGCACGCAGCCAGCGCGCAGATGGAGGAGCACGCGATGCCAACGATGACGGGCACGGTCACGATCGTCCAGGAAAGCCGCTTCCAGCTGATGGATGACGGCGGGGTATCCCATCTGTTCATGCTCGGGCACAGCTCCATGGCCGAGCCTGCGCAGCTGGAACCGCTGCAGCGGACACAGGCACGTGTCCGTGTCACCTATATCCAGCCGAGAAACATCATCGGTATGGTCGCGAAATCCGTCGAGGTCGCGGACACGTCTAATCATTGAGGGGTCACGGCCTTGGACATGCATGCTCGCCTACAGGACTACACCCAATCCAGCCTGGACCGGGTGATGCGCGATGAATCCGAGCTCACCTGCGGCACGCTGATCGAGCCGGGCAAGTCCTACGGCTTCTTCACCGACACCACCGTCTGCATCGGCTGCAAGGCCTGCGAGGTGGCGTGCAAGGAGTGGAACAACCTGCCGGCCGACAATATCGGCCTGACCGGGCAGAGCTACGACAATACCGGAGCGTTGTCGGCCAACAGCTGGCGTCATGTCAGTTTCATCGAGAAGACCGGCGACAGCGGCCCGGGCGGCTGCGGCAGCGGCACCGGCGGCGGTTGCGGCGGCGGCGCCAAGAACAGCAGCGGCAACGGCGGCGTGCGCGACAACAACCAGGGCGCCTTCCAGAGCGGCTGGCTGATGATGAGCGACGTGTGCAAGCACTGCCACAACCCGCCCTGCATGGAAGCCTGCCCGACCGGCGCCCTGTTCAAGACCGAGTTCGACACCGTCGTGGTCCAGCAGGACATCTGCAACGGCTGCGGCTACTGCGTGCCGGCCTGCCCGTTCGGTGTGGTCGATGTCAGCCTGCTCGACGGCAAGGCGCACAAGTGCACCCTGTGCTACGACCGGCTGAAGGGCGGCCTCGAGCCTGCCTGCGCGAAGTCCTGCCCGACGGACTCCATCCAGTTCGGCGAGGTCGGCGACCTGACGGTCCGCGCCCGCGCGCGGGTCAAGCAGCTGCACGGGATGGGGGTGGAGAGCGCCTATCTCTACGGCGCGCCCGGCGAGCCCGGCGCCACCGGCGATATCGGCCACCTCAACGCCTTCTTCCTGCTGACCGACCGTCCGGAGATCTACAACCTGCCCGTCGCCCCGACGCGCTCCTCCAGGCGGGTGCTGCCGGGTCTGCTGACCGGCTTCGTCGCCATGGCCGGTCTCGCCGTGGCGGCCGCGGCGATGCTCGGGCCGAAAGCGGGAGCGCGCTGATGTCGACCTCCTACAAGGCGGCCGAGCTCGGCGCGGAGGACGAGACCGAGGTTCCGGCAACCGCCGCCGAGCGCGACATGCCGGCCCATCCCGGATGGACCGGACCGACCTATTACGGACGCTCGCAGCTCAAGGCGTCGCCGTTCAACGAGTGGGCGGTCGGCGCCTACATCTTCCTGGCCGGCCTGTCTGGCACGTCGATGATGCTGTCGGCGATCGCCGACATCGTGCGCCCCGCCCCGCTGCGGACCACGGTGCGCAACGGCCGCTATCTGTCGATGCTGGCGCCGGTGATCGGGTCGCCGCTGCTGATCTGGGACCTGCACACGCCGCAGCGCTTCTACAACATGCTGCGGATCGCCAAGCACACCTCGCCGATGTCGATCGGCACCTGGATCCTGATGAGCTTCAGCGGCCTCGCCGGCCTCAGCGCCGGCGGCGAGCTGCTGTCGGGGATCATGCCCTCCATGCGGCGCGTCGCCCGCCTCGGCCAGGTGCCGGCGGCGGTCAGCGGAGCCGGGCTCGGCTTCTACACCTCGACGCTGCTGGCCGCGACCAGCACGCCGTTCTGGGCGGCCTCGCCGCGCGGTCTCGCGGTCCGCTTCAGCGCCTCCTCGATCGCGGCAGGTGCCTCCGCGCTGGCGCTGCTGGAGCCGGCGCATGATGTGCGGCGCAGGCTCGAGGGCATCGCCGCCATCGCCCTGGCCACCGAGCTCGCGGCGGGACTGGTGTCGGACCGGACCTATGAGAAGACCGGCGTCGCCGATGCGCGCAAGAGCAGCTGGGGACGCATGGAGCGCATCGGCGTGACCGCGCTGGGGGCCGTGCTGCCGCTCGGGCTGCAGGCGGCGAGCCTGTTCGTGGATCGTCGCACTGCGCGCCAGCTCGGGGCTGTCGCCTCGGTCGCCACGCTGACGGGAAGCTTCCTGCTGCGCGTCTCGACGATCGGCATCGGCGACGAGTCCGCGGCGCGACCGGAGATCAGCTTCCGCTTCAGCCAGCCGGAGAACCTGCCGAACCGCGAGGAACGCTGGTCGATCCGCGAGAAGATGCGCAAGCTCATGTACGCGCGCAACAAGCGCTGAGAGGAACGGGAGGGCGGAGGCGGATGGGAATCGAACCCACCGCCCGTTCTTGACGGGCCGCTGGTTTTGAAGACCAGGAGGGCCACCAGACCCCAATCGCCTCCCCTGGACCCGCGCTATCAGTTTCCTGGCGGTATGCCAAGCATGCGCCGGTCGCCGACCCGCCGGGTGAACTGGATCAGGTCCAGATGCTCCAGCAGCGGCACGCTGAATTTGCGCGAGATGCCCAGCACGGTGCCGGCCTCCCCGACCAGGAGCCCGGAGCCCGCGGCCAGCAGGGGTGCCAGGGTGCGTCGCGCCGCCTCGACCGCCTCGCTGTGGAACAGCACGTCGCGCTTCTGCACCCGGTCGCGGGCACGGACCACCACCCCGCCGCGAACCAGCCGGTCGAGCATGCGCCTGACCTGTGGATCGGTAGCCTCCGGCAGGTCCGGCGGCGTCAGCCCGCCGCGCCTGATCGTCTCGGCCAGCTGCTCGGTCAGCTTGGTTTCGCGCTGCGCCTGCTCGCGCTCCTGGAGCGGGCGCGCCATCCGCACCAGTCCGCCCTCCTGCCGCAGCGCGCCCTGGGCGACCAGGCGTCCCACCGCCTCGTCCAGCACGGCAGCCCCCGCCGCCGGCACCAGTGCGGCCAGACGCTCGCGCGATAGCCCGTCGGGATGCTCCGCCATCCGCGCGGACAGGAGGCGCGGCAACGCGCCGAGCAGCGTCTCGAACACCCCGCGCCCGACCACGCCGCCGCCGCGGGTGCGGACCAGGTCCAGCGCAGGCAGGCGCTGCGTCACCGCCGGCGGCGCCAGGCCGGCGAGCCGTCCCAGCTCCGGCACCGACAGCCCCGCCCCGCCCGCCATCTCGACCGCCCCGACCAGGATCTGCGCGCCGGTCGCGTCCGCGAGCGCCTGCAGCCGTTCGATGCTGCGCGGCGCATGGCGGCGCAGGCGGCGCGCCACCGGATCGAGCACGCGGCCTCCGGCGATCGTGGCAGCCGGTGATGCGGTGCGCAGGATGAACCGCTCGCGCGCCGGCACCGACACGGGGCGCGCGCAATGCAGCTGCGCCACCGCGGTCTCCCCCGGCTCGAGCGTCTCGCGGTCGAGCAGGCGCAGCCGGGCCTCGACCTCGTCCGTGCCGATCAGCAGCTGCAGCCGCTCGGTGGTGCGCAGCGGCGCGGCCTCGGCCACCGCCGTCACCGTCGCCGACAGCCAGACGGAGGGCGACATCAGGCCGGGATCGCACAGGGCGACGCCGCGCGGCACGTCGCCCGCATCCATGCCGCGCAGGTTCACCGCGACGCGCTGACCCGGCTCGGCGGCCTCCACGCCGCTGCCATGCACCTGCAGCGACCGGATGCGCGCGCGCAGGCCCGTCGGCACCACCTCCAGCTCTGCATCGGCGCGCAGCCGCCCGCGTCGCAGCGTGCCGGTCACGACGGTGCCGTGGCCGGCGATGCTGAAGGCCCGATCGACGGGGAGATAGGCGAACCCCGCCTCCTCGACCGGCCGCGCGCCGGCCAGCGCCGCCGCCATGCCGGCACGGACCGCCTCCAGCCCGGCGCCGCTCGCCGCCGACGCCAGGATCGGCGCCGGCGCCTGCAGCCCGGCCTTGCGGGCGAAGCCGGCCACGCGGCGCGCGGCGGCCTCGGCCTCCTCCGGCGACACCAGGTCGATCTTGGTGATCACGATCAGGGCGCGGGTCAGCCCGAGCAGCACGGCGATGTCGACATGCTCCACCGTCTGCGGCTGCACGCCCTCGTTGGCGGCCACCACCAGCATCACGGCGTCGATGCCGGTGGCGCCCGAGACCATGGTGCGGACGAAGCGCTCATGGCCCGGCATGTCGATCAGATCGATCTCGCCGAGATCGCTCGCCGCACCGAGCCGCAGATGCGCGAAGCCGAGCGCGATCGAGATGCCGCGGCGACGCTCCTCGGGCAGCCGGTCGGTCTCCATGCCGGTCAGGGCGCGAACGAGCGCGGTCTTGCCGTGATCGACATGACCGATGACGCCAAGCAGCAGCCGTCTCATGCCCGCACGGCCTCGCGCACCGCCGACGCCACCACCGGGATGTCGATGTCGCGCAGCGCGAGCATGTCGAGCAGCAGCCGGCCGCCCGCCACCCGGCCGATCACGGCCGGCACCTGCCGGCGCAGCCGTGCCGCGAGCAGGTCGGCCGCGACCGTGGCGCACTGCACCGCCACGGCGCGGCTCGGGATGACGCTGTCGGGCAGGGTGCCGCCGCCGGCATGGCCGGTCGAGCTCTCGACCGAGGCCGCGACCACGCCCTCCAGCAGCGCGCGGAGCCTGTCTGCGCGCGCAGACAGGGTCGCCTCGTCCTGGGCCAGCATGCGCAGCACCGGGATCGCGTCGACGGCCGCATCGGGATCGCGATACAGGCGCAGGGTGGCCTCCAGGGCGGCGAGCGACATCTTGTCCAGCCGCAGCGCGCGCAGCAGCGGATGGCGGCGCAGCGGTGCCACCGCCTGCGCGTCGCCGACCAGGATGCCGGCCTGCGGTCCGCCCATCAGCTTGTCGCCGCTGAAGGCGACCAGGTTCGCGCCGGCGGCCACCGCGTCCCGCACCGTCGGCTCGTAGGGCCGGCCGAACCGGCGCAGGTCGATCAGCGCGCCGCTGCCGAGGTCGTGCATCAGGACGAGCTGGCGGTCCCGGGCGAGGGCGGACAGCTCCGCGATGCCGGCCTCGGCCGTGAAGCCGACGATCCGGTAGTTGCTCTGGTGTATCTTCAGCAGCATGCGCGTCCGCGGCGTGATCGCGTCGCGATAGTCGGCGAGGCGCGTCTTGTTGGTGGTGCCGACCTCGACAAGCTGCGCGCCGCCCTGGCGGATCACGTCGGGAATGCGGAACCCGCCGCCGATCTCCACCAGCTCGCCGCGCGACACGATCACCTCGCCGCCGCCGGCGATGGCACTCAGCGCCAGCAGCACCGCCGCCGCCGCGTTGTTCACCGCGAGCCCCGCCTCGGCGCCGGTCAGCTGCGAAAGCAGCGGCTCGATGCCCTGCGTCCTGGTGCCGCGCGTGCCGGTCTCCAGGTCGAACTCGAGGTTCGAATAGCCGCGGGAGACCGCCTCGACCGCCTCCAGCGCGGCCGCGGCCAGCGGAGCCCGGCCGAGATTGGTGTGCAGCACGATGCCGGTCGCGTTGATCGCCTGTCGCAGGCCGGGCACGGCGGCTGCGGTCATCAGCGTCCCGGCGCGGGCCAGCAGCTCCTCCGGTGCGGGTGCTGCCGCGGATGCATCCCGAAGCAGCTCCGCCCGCGCCGCGTCGAGCACGGTTCGCACCGACGTCACCAGTGCCGAACGCGACGCCTGGCGTTCCAGTGCGGCCGCCTGCGGCAGCTCCAGGATCCGCTGCACCTGCGGCAGCGCACGCAGCCTGGCCTGGCTTTCTGTGTCCTGGGGCAGTCTCTATCCTCCCGGCCGCGTGCGGCGGAGCACTAATGGATGAAGCCGCCCACGCGTCAACGAAGGGATCGCCCGTCATGAACGATCGTGAAGTCCGGCTCACCGCGCTGGCGCATGGCGGCGGCTGCGGCTGCAAGCTGGCCCCGGCGATGCTGCAGCAGATCCTCGCCGACATGCCGATGAGCGGACCGTTCGCCAACCTGCTGGTCGGCACCGAGACCGGCGACGACGCCGCCGTCTACCGCCTGAACGACAGCCAGGCGCTGGTGGCGACCACCGACTTCTTCATGCCCGTGGTGGACGATCCGTTCGAGTTCGGCCGCATCGCCGCGACCAACGCGCTGTCCGACATCTACGCCATGGGGGGCACGCCGATCATGGCGCTGGCGATCGTCGGCATGCCGGTCGGCCGGATCGGCATCGAGGACATCCGCCGGATCGTCGCCGGCGGGGCGGCGGTGTGCGCGTCGGCCGGGATCCCGGTGGCAGGCGGCCATTCGATCGACAGCCTCGAGCCGATCTACGGCCTGGTGGCGCTGGGGCTGGTGCATCCGGACCGGCTGGTCCGCAACAGCACGGCACGAGACGGCGACAGCCTGATCCTGACCAAGGGACTGGGCATCGGCATCTACAGCGCGGCCCTGAAGCAGGATCGGCTCGACGGCCAAGGCTACGACGCCATGATCGCCTCGACCACGCAGCTGAACGCGGTGGGTGCTGCGCTGGCAGGTCGTGCAGGGGTTCATGCCGTCACGGACGTGACCGGGTTCGGCCTGCTCGGGCACGCGCTGGAGCTGTGCCGCGGTTCCGGTCTCGCCGCCACGCTGTCCCTGCGCGACATCCCCCTGCTTCACGGCGTGGCCGCGCTGGCGGAAGCCGGCATCAAAACCGGTGCGGCGGCGCGGAACTGGGCGAGCTACGGCGATGACGTCCGGATCGGGCCGGAGATCGCCGAATGGCAGAAGGACCTGCTCTGCGATCCGCAGACCAGCGGCGGACTGCTGATCTCGGTGGCGCCGGCCTCCGCGGACGAGGTCCTGCGCCTGGTGCGGCAGGCCGGCCACCACGAGGCCGGGATCATCGGCGCCATGACGGCCGGGGCGGCATCGATCGACGTCGGCTAGAGTTCGAGGCTTCGGATCGGTCCTGCGGACCTGCAGGGCGATCGCCCTGGAGCAGACGCTGCGGAGGCTGGAACGGCCGCTGCCGCGTCCCGACCTCGCCGACCCGTTCGACTGGGAGGGGTACGCGCCATGAACGTCTACAAAACAGGCGCCGATCTCGCCTATGGCCAGCTTGTCTATGCGAGCGACAACATCGACGACGCTCAGGCGATGCGTTGGCTGGAAGCAGCCGGCACGCCGCGCGCCGCCGATTGGCAGCCTCCCCCGCTGGAGAGCCTCCGGGGCGGGCCGAAGGTTCTGCCACTCGACTGCGTCGGCGCAGCCGCATTCGCCGGCACGGCGCGCTCCTGAGCGCGCGTGCCCGCGAGTTGCTGGCCCCGCTGCTGCTGCCGTGCGGCGAGGATCTGCCGGTGCAGCTGGATGGGCTGGACTACTGCTGGTTCAACTGCACCGCCATGGTCGACATCGCCGATCAGGATCGCCTCGAGGGCAAGCATGCGACGGAGTCCTCCATGCCCCCGGGCTCGTGGGATCGCATTACCCGGTGGTCCTTCCATCTTGAGCGCGTAGTAACGGCGCCGGCCGTGTTCACCGTGCCGCAGAAGCGGCGGACACTGATGTGCACGGACGTGCTGCGGCAGGCAGTGGAGGCGCACGACCTGCTGGGCTTCCGGTTCGACCTGTTGTGGTCGCCTGAGAATGGCGGCGTGGAGATCCACTCAGTTCTTCGGCGAGTCCGGCCGGCGGATGAACATCGAGGGGAAGGAGCGGCGCAAGGCGATGCAGGCGCGACTGAAGGGCCGCCCGGCAAACACGCCACCGAGGCAGTCATGAGTCTCATCCAGTGCCCACGTCCACCACGACCGCAGGCGCTGCCGGCGTGACCGTGGCAGCAGGTCATCGAGATGGCTGCGCGACAGCCTGCCACTCATGATCAATCAGCACCCGTTGGGCCGCCTTGATGATCTTCTGCCACGGGCGCGCCAGGCACGCTGCAGTTGCGCCTGGCTGCATCCAACTGGGTCACTTCCGACGACACTCTATTTTCAATCGGTCGTAGATGCCGGAACGCGACTCTGCTGATGTTTGCGCGGTATCGCTCATTGCACGCTGTGCCTGCACTGCCCGCCATGTCGTAAGCGTCAGCACAGCAGGCAGCTTTTTGAAAAACGGTCGGCAGTCATCCGGCAAATGGATCAGCGCGCTGCGTCTCCTGCACCAGCAGGGCTGAACCATCGAACCCGTTTCTCATGCCGGTGGCGCCCGGTGCCGACGAATAGCGGCAGTCGACAGCGACTCCTCGAATTCTACCCGAGGCGGGCCGCCTCGTTCGGGTGCATCGCCGGGATGTCGACGCCCTCCCGCCGCTCCGATACCGCGGTCCGCCTCGCAGCCGACCTCAGCTCTTGATGACCGATGCCTCGTAAATCCCGTCGATGGCGCTCGCGAGCGTCGCGTCGAACTCGGCATCGCTCATCGAGTGCTTGAGCCCGTCCAGCAGGGCACGCGAGAAGCTCGCGATCATGCCGTGATTCTTGGCCAGGCGTGCGCAGGCATCGGCGCGCGTGTAGCCGCCGGACAGGGCGACGACCCTGAGCACCTTCGGATGACCGATCAACGGCGCGTAGGTGTCCGGAACATCCGGGATCGTCAGCTTGAGCATCACCTGCTGCCCGTCCGGCACGGCCTGGAGGCCCTCGGTCAGCGCAGCCAGCAGGATGGCCTCGGCGCCGGCCTTGTCCGGGCTCTTGATCAGGATCTCCGGCTCCAGGATCGGCACGAGGCCATGTGCGGCGATCTGCCGGGCGAGCTCGAACTGCTGCGCCACGATCGCCTGGATGCCTGTCTTCGACGGCAGGTTGATGACCGAGCGCATCTTGGTGCCGAAGATGCCCAGCCCGACGGCCCGGGCGAGCAGCGCGTCGAGTCCGGGAATGGGCTTCATCAGGCTGACGCCATCGGCCTCGGCCTCGAGACCCTTGTCGACCTTCAGGAACGGAACCATGCCGCGATCCTCCCACAGGAAGGTCGGAACAGGGGTTCCCTGGGCGAGCCCGTCCATCGTGGCCTCGAACAGGATCGCGGCGATGACCTTGGAGCCGTCGAACGCCGGGGCGGTCATGACGCGCACCCGCATCTCGTGCATGCGCGCGAACATCTCGGCGTCGCCGTGGTAGGCGTCGTCCGGGATGCCGTACTGGCGCAAGGTGCCCGGGGTCGAGCCGCCGCTCTGGTCGAGCGCTGCGATGAAGCCGCCCTTTTCGGCCATCTGCGCCATCATCTTGTCATTGGCCATGATCATCATCCCTGCTCGCCTAAGACCGATACGCCTCGACCAAGTGCTGCCGATCAGGACCGGTCGCCTGAAGCTCGGACGGGAAATAGCTCATCCCTCGGTTCCTGGCGACAGAGACCTGCCAGAGGTCGAGCCGGGACCGTTTCAGGGTGCTTGAGGATCATGTCCGAGGCAAGAGCGACGGGTGCGTCCGGGCCTGCGATGGCCGGTGACGACCGGGTGCCGGTCGCGACGATTCGCAGACGCCTTGCCGCGCGATCGGCCGCCATGTCCACAGCCGGGTCTTCAGTCCCGCTCTGCGCCGCCGACCATGGTGAGCGAAACGCTGCCGCGCTTCGCCTGATCGACCGCCTTCTCGAAAAGCTCGATCGCCGCGTATTCGTCGCCGCAGATGATGTCGATCCTGACGGTGCGATCCGACCGCCGGATGGAGAGAGTGCCGCTCGAAACGGTCGCGGCTGTCTGCTGGCTGGGATGTTTGCTCACAAGTAACGATCCGCCGCACACCCGTGGACGCAATGTCGCGAGCCACCATCGGGCCCCAAGTTTCGTCTCAAAGCTGGAAATTGTCCATATGTCCGGCGACCGGCACCCAAGCCGGCCGGCACGGCGTCACCGCCACGAGAGCGACGACCCGATGCCCGCACCAGCCTCGCAGGGCATCAATCACGCCTGGCCATGACGCCTGGATCCACGGCGACGCGGGACGGGGTCAGTTCATCCAGTTTCCGCCGTCGATGTTGTAGGTCTGCGAAACGATATAGTCCGCATCGGCGCACGCCAGGAAGGCGGCGAGGCCGGCGATCTCGTCGGGACGGGCCATGCGGCCGAACGGGACCGCCGCGCCGACGGTCCGCTTCTTCTCGCCGGGCTGCAGGTTCTCGTAGCGGGCGAAGCTCGCATCCACGTGGTCCCAGTGCTCGTTATCGACCACGCCCGGCGCGATCGCGTTCACGTTGATGCCGTGCTTGATCAGGTCCAGCCCGGTGCTCTGGGTCAGGCTGATCACCGCCGCCTTGGTCGAGCAGTAGATCGCCACCAGGGCCTCGCCGCGCCGGCCGGCCTGCGACGCGAAGTTGATGATCTTGCCGGCAGCGCCGCCATCCGCGGGCCGTCCCTGCGCGATCATCTGCCTGGCTGCCGCCTGCAGGGTGAACAGCAGGCCCTCGACATTGACCGCATACACGCGCCGGTAGCTGTCGCGGGTGATCTCCAGCGTTGGTGCCAGGTCGAAGATCCCGGCGTTATTGACCAGGATGTCCAGCCTGCCATGCGCCGCGACCACGCCGGCGACCATCGCGTCGATCGAATCCTGGCGCGTCACATCCAGCGCCATGCCGCTGCAGGCGCCGCCGATCTCGTCCGCGGCGGTCCGGGCGCCGGCCTCGTTCAGATCGCCGATGACGACCGTCGCCCCTTCGGCGACATAGCGCGCCGCGATCGCGCGGCCGATGCCGCGCGCGGCACCGGTGATGACCGCCACCTTGCCGTCCAGTCGCTTGTCCATGATCAGTCTCTCCTCACTGGCGCTGTCTCAGGCAGCGCAGGCTCGTCCATAGAGCCGCAACACGTCCTGCACCGTCTCGATCAGCAGCGAGCGGGCATCGGGCTGTATCACGCCGGCCCGCATGCGGTCGTAGAGGCGCGGCAGGTACTGGCTGACCAGCGTCTCGGGCAGCACCACCTGGTGCAGGCGCCGCATCAGCGCCTCCGTCGCCGCGACCGCCGCCGGCTCCGGCCAGTAGTAGCGGATGCGGTCGCTGTAGCTGTAGTGGCGCAGCAGATGCTGCGCCTCGGGGGGTCCGGGATAATGGGTCTGCCAGTGCCCGGGCCGCGCCAGCATCAGCGCCTCCATCTGGTCCGGCAGGCGCGGCGCCTCCGGCTGCAAGACCGCCGCGACCGCATCGAGGCCGTAGAGCGCCTCGCGCAACGCGAAGGTCAAGGCAGGTCCCACCTTCAGGATCGGAAACCCGTCCAGGACCAGCCGCCGCAGCGCCGCGTCCGGCTGGTAGTCGGTGGAATGCGCCTCGAACACCAGGCCAGGCAGCTCGGTCAGCGTCGCCGACAGCTCCCGCGCCGCCTCCGGCCGATAGACCGCGACAGCCTCGTGACCGAACTCGACGCCGGGCTGCACGACCATGGCGATCACCCGCCGCCAGGCGCCGGGTGCCGTGTCGCGGAAGGCGCGCTCATGCACGTCATAGGTCGTCCGCACCGCATCCGGCCGGGTCGGCGTCAGGTGATCCAGCCCCTCGGTGGCGCCGCCCGGGGTCGGCACCTCCGTGCCGATGACATAGACCGGCGAGGCAGCCGACGCCGCTTCCGCGCGCGCGGCGAGACGGGCCGCGCGCGATGCGGTGACGTCGTCGGCAAGCGCCGCCGGCTCGCCGTCGCAGCCCATGCTGCAATCGAGATGCAGCTTCTCGAAACCGGCCTCGGCGTAGGCGGCGATCATCTCCTCCGCCTGCCGCATCGCCTCCTCGGCCGGCCGGTGCTTCCAGGGATTGGGACCGAGATGGTCGCCGCCCAGGATGATCCGCTCGCGCGGGATGTCGACGCGCGCCGCGATGGCGAACACCATGTCGCGGAAGCCCGCAGGCGTCATGCCGGTATAGCCGCCCTGCTGGTTGACCTGGTTGCAGGTCGCCTCGATCAGCGCCTCGGCCCCGGTCTCCCGCGCCTGCAGCAGCGCCGCCTCGATGACGAGCGGATGCGCCGAGCAGACCGAGGTGATCCCGGACGGATGCCCGCCCAGGCGATCGGCTGCGAGCCGGGTCAGGGTGCGGGTGCTCAAGACAGGCCTCCGCCGGCGGGCTCGGCCCGGCTCGGCTGCGACGCGATCAGCGCGTCGAGTGCTGCGAAGCTCGAGGTTCCCTCCATGGGTCCGCGCCGGCCGACCGCGACGGCGCCGCTGGCATTGGCGTAGCGCAGGCTTTCGGCGATGTCGCGGCCTTGCAGGCGGCAGGTGACGAAGGTGGCGCCGAAGCAGTCGCCGGCTCCGGTCGGATCGATCTCGGCCACTGGAAAGGCGGCCGCCGACAGGCTCCGATCGCGGTCATGATAGCTGGCCCCCTGGCTGCCGCGCTTGACGACGATGCCGGAGACGCCGAGATCCAGGATCTCCGCGATCGCCTGCGTCTCGGACTTGGCTGCCGTCAGCAGCGTCAGCTCGGCGCCGCTCGGCATGAACAGGTCGCAGCATCGCAGCATCGTCTGCAGCGCCGAACGCATCTCCGGAATGACCAGCATCTCCTTGCGGACGTTCGGGTCGAACGAGACCGTTCCGCCCTGGCGCTTGACCTGCTCGACGGCCTGCCTGGCCGCGTCGATCAGCTGCGGCGAGAAGAGCGACGAGCCCATGACATGCAGGTGCGCGCACCGCGACAGCAGCCTGTGTCCCGCCTCGGTGATCTGCGTCTGGCCGCAGGCGCTGTTCTTGATGTTGAACACGAAATCGCGTTCCCCATCCTCGCGGTAGCGCACGAAGGCGCTGCCGGTCACGTGCTCGGGATGGATCAGGATCGCGGACGTGTCCACGCCGTCGTTGCGCAGGCGATCGATGTTCAGCCGGCCGAAATCGTCATCGCCGACACAGCTGATGAGCCCGGCCGGATGACCGAGTTTGGCCACCTGATCGATGAAGATCGCCGGCGCCCCGCTGGGATAGGGGCCGACCAGGGAGAGCGGCGCCAGGAACCCGTCGCCGCGCGTCTCGGCCATGATCTCGACCACGATCTCGCCGAGAGCGACCACGCTCCGGGCCGGAAGTGCGGCGCTCATGCCTGATCCTTCGCCTGATCGTCGACCGCCGCCATGCGCATGCTCGACCGCCGGAGCGACTCACCGGCCATGTTCCTGCCGCAACGGCCAAGGTGTCGCCACCCCGGCCGGTTCGGGTTCAACACGTGCGATCAGCGGCGACCGTTCCTGCTACTTGGGATAGCCGGCCTGATGCATGGTCCGGGCGGTTGCCGACTGGGCCGTCGCCAGCGCCTGATCGACCGTGTCCCGGCCGGCCAGCGCCGCCGCCACGGTCTGGCCGACCTGGGTGCCGATCGCCTGGAACTCGGGGATGCCGACATACTGGGCTCCGGTGTAGGGACGCGGATGCTCGGTCTGGCCGGTTGGATTCGAGTTGTCGATGGCATTGATCACGAACGGCGCGAACGGCGCCACCTGCTTGTACTCGGGCTGCGCATAGGACGAGGCGCGGGTTCCGGGCGGGATGTTCACCCAGCCATCCGTCTTGGCGACCAGCTGGACGTATTCCTTGGAGGTCGCCCACGTGATGAACTGTTTCGCCGCGTCGACCTGCCTTGAGGAGGCGGGGATGGCGAGGTTCCAGGACCACAGCCAGGTCGGACCGCCCTTGAAGCTGCCCGTCGGCAGGGCCGCGAACCCGACCTTGTCGGCAACCTGCGACTGCTTGGGATCGAACACGGTTCCGGCAGCGCTCGTGGCATCGATCCACATGCCGCAGCGGCCCGACGAGAACAGCGCCAGATTCTCGTTGAAGCCGCTCGACGATGCTCCGGCCGGTCCGTCGGCCTTCAGGATGTCGGTGTAGTAGGTCAGCGCCCGCTTCCAGGCCGCGCTGTCGATGGTCGGCTTCCAGGACATGTCGAACCACTGGCCGCCCATCCCGGTGACCAGGGTGGTGAAGTACGCCATGTTCTCGCCCCAGCCCGGCTTGCCGCGCAGGCAGATGCCGGCCACGCCGTTGGCCTTGTCGGTGATCTTGTCGGCGAACTGCCGTATCTGGTCATAGGTCGGCGCCGCCGGCATGGTCAGCCCGGCCTTCTTGAACAGGTCCGTCCGGTAGAGCGTCATGACGCTTTCCGCATAGAACGGCAGCCCGTAGATCTTGCCCTGGTAGCTGATGCCGTTGCGCACCGACTTCAGGATGTCGTCGACGTCGAACGACGCCGGCAGATCGTCGAACGGCACCAGCCACTTCTGCTTCGCCCAGATCGGCACCTCGTAATTGCCGATGGTCATGATATCGAACTGGCCGCCATGCGTGGCGATGTCCGTGGTCGCACGCTGACGCAGCGCGTTCTCTTCCAGCACCACCCAGCGAAGATGGATACCGGGATGGCTCTGCTCGAACTGCGGCGACAGCTTCTGCATCTCGATCATCTGAACGTTGTTGACCGTCGCGATCGTGAGCGTCGAATCAGCCAGCGCGGCGGAGACCGACAGCAGCGCGGCGGTGAGCACGGTCGAGCAGGCAAGACCCTTCCTGGACATCGTTTCGTTTCCCTGTTTCTTATCGCCAGAAGGCACCTATTTCGCTCTTAGCAGCGTTGGCGTCGCATGACCATCCACGGGGTGCTGAAACGCTCCCGAACCGGGGAAATCTTTCCACGCCCTGCCTCCGCGACCGGGGCGGTCATCTCGTCCGATGGCCTGCGAACCAGATGCCGATCCCGGTGGCGACGGCCGGGCTTGCTGATATGGCCGTTGACGAACCCGCAACGATGGGCGCGAGGCGGCTGGTCGTGGCAGTCGAGCCTGTGGCGGCCTTGCGGCCGGCATCTCGACGCCGAAGGAAGCGGATCAGGCCTCCGGACGAGATCCGGGCGGCGGTTCGACGCTGCCCACGCTCGGCTCACAGCGGGTGCTTGATCGCCGCCTGATCCGCTGCCCGCCGGTTCGTCTGCCGCGAGGCCCGGGTCGGCTTGCCGACCGGCGGCTTCCATTCGCCGCGCTGACGTGCGGTCCAGGCATAGCGCGGATCGTCGTCCAGCAGCGCCATGTGGTCGCACAGCCGGTTGCGCTCGAGCCAGCCGATCGCCGCCTCCAGCTCGGCCAGCGTCATCTGCGCCCGGTTCTTGTTGCCGGTCATGCGCTTCAGCACCGCGTTGTAGCGGTGGTAGAGGCCGGGTCCGGCGACGCCGCCCTTCAGGCCGGCCCGTCCGGCTTCGTCCTCGACGGCCTGCACCGCCACCATTTCCCCCAGCCGCGCCCGCAGGCGCCGCTCGGCCACCGACGGTGCCTCCAGCAGCTCCGCCTGCGCCGCCTCCTGCTCCGGCCGTCGCAAGGCGAGATTGGGTCCCGGCCGGAGCGTGTCGAAGCGCAACGCCAGGGCGTTCGATTCAAGCGGCGTGATGCCGGGCGGGCGGGGCGGCAGCTGGTCCAGCAGCCACAAAGGCAGGAGCGTCTGCTTCACCTTGCTTCTTGGCGGCCGCGCCAGGGTGCCCTGCTCGTATTCCATCCGCCGGCGGAACTGCGCGAACAGCGGATCGTCGGGATGGAACACGACCGCCTGCTGCGCCTCGTAGGGTCCGGCATGCGGGTCCACCCGGGTGGCACGGGCCACCATCTGCTCCAGCCAGGCGCGCGACCGGATGTGGGTGAGGGCCGCCACGACAGCCACGTCCGGCGCGTCCAGCCCTTCATAGGCCATCGCCACCGTGACCAGGATCGACGGCTCCGGCCGCAGCCGGAAGCTGGCCAGGATCTGGTGGGCACGCGGCGTGTCGGACGTCGCCAGCTGCGCGATGTCGTCCGCGTGCGCCGCCGGGATCCACCGCTGGATCACCGCGAGGTAGTGCTTCGCCGTCGCCTGGTCGGGTGCCACCACCAGCAGCTTGCCGAGCCCGCGGGCCGACGCGCCGGGCGGCAGCTGCCGCTCCTGCCGCCGACGCGCCCGCACGTCGCGGATCGTGGTGAAGGCCTCGCGCAGCAGCGTCTCGGCAAAGCCGGTGCGCAACGCCGTGAACAGCGCAGGACGCGTCGTCTCGTCGGGATGCAAGTTCGCCAGCCGGTGCGGCCCGACCTCGGTCTGCGTCTCGTCGCGCCACCGCGCCGCGCCGTCCAGCGCCCCGAAGGTCACCGGCAGCACCGCCCGCTCGGCCAGGGCCTGGGCACGCGAGTAGCCGATCACCGCCCAGCCCGGCGCATCGAGCGCGATCTCGCGGGTGCGTGCCTTGGAGCCCTTGCGGTAGGGCAGCCAGAGGATCGCCTTGCCGTCCGCCCGCTCCAGCGTGCCCGACAGCAGCAGCCGGACGGCGGCGCATTCCAGCAGCGGCAGGATCGCCTGGGACCAGGCGCTGTCCTGCTCGTCATCCATGGACGCTGCGCGCGCGGCAGCCTCCGGGTCGATCCCGGCCAGCGCTGGCAGATGGTGCACCTCGTCGACAACCAGCAAGGTACGACTGCGGCGGATCTCGCGCAGGTGAAGGTCGGGGGCGGCGGCGACGCCCTGGTAGGTGGTGACATAGCCCGCCAGCCCGCGGCTCGGATCGGGCGCATTGTCTGCGGCACGGACGGCCAGGGAATGATCGAGAGCGAGGCGCCACGTCGGATCGGTGAAGGCCTCCTCCGCCTGCAGACGCAGACTGTCGCGCGGCACGATCCAGCAGACCCGCTCGATGATGCCGGCCTGGATCAGCCGGGCGGCCGCGATCACCGGCAGCAGCGACTTGCCGCCGCCGGGCGTGACGGCAGCCAGGATGTCGCGGGCCTCCGTTCGGCCATCCGCGATGGCATGCACGACGTTGGCGAGACGCTGCTGGTGCGAGCGGAGCGGGCGGAGGGTCAGGCGGCGGTCCGGCAGATAATGGCGATGCGAGACGGTGAGTTCTCGACGTCCGCTTGTCCAGCCTTTATGTCGCCGCACCCCTGCCCCGTTGCTCGGATCGCGCCGCAGCCCGCACCCTCGACGTCGGGCCTCAGGGTGACGACGGGCCTATCTGGCTGATCAGGCGTTGGAGAACAATCTCCGCCAACGCAGCGACCGGCGCGGACGGGG
>CAXSBC010000014.1:0-37990 GCA_964236105.1 uncultured Acetobacteraceae bacterium
CGTCGAGCTGACGGAAGTCGCCGGCACTCTGCAGCACGAAGCCGATCGGCAGGCCGTAGGAGCCGGGCAGGTATGGCCGCACGTAGCTCGCCAGCTCCACCCCCGGTATCCTGGAGAGCTTCGCCTGCACCTCGTCGCCGATGGCAAAGACGCTGCGCGACCGCTTGCTCCAGTCCTGCAGCCGGATGCCGCCGCCGACCTCCGGCGCGCCGCCGTAGAGAAAGAAGTTCTTCATCTCCGGCACCGACTTGTAGATGGCGATGATGGCCGGATTGTATCGCGCCAGCGCGTCCAGCGTGGTGTTGGGGGCGCTGGTACCGGAGATGGACAGGTTGCCGATATCCTCGGCCGGCGACAGCTCGTGCTTGGCATGGCCATACAGGAACCAGGTGCTGCCGAGCACCAGCAGCCCGAACGCCAGCACCAGCGGCTGCAGCCGCAGGCTGACATGCAGCAGCGCGCTGTAGCCGCGCTGCACGGAGTCGAGCGCGCGCTCGCTGGCGCGTTCCATCCGCTCGGTCAGCGGGATGCGCTGGCCGGCCGCGGTGCGGGCGCGCAGCAGCCGCGAGCTCATCATCGGCGACAGGGTGAGCGCCAGCAGCGCCGACATGGTGACCGCGCCGGCAAGCGTGAAGGCGAACTCGGTGAACAGCGCGCCGGTGAGGCCGCCCTGCAGGCCGAGCGGCACGTAGACCGCGATCAGCACCACCGTCATCGCCAGGATCGGCTGCACCAGCTCGCGCGCCGCCGCCACCGCAGCCGCCACCGGCGACAGGCCGCGGGCCAGGTAGCGGTTGACGTTCTCGACCACGATGATGGCGTCGTCGACCACCAGGCCGATCGCCAGCACCAGCGCCAGCAGGGTCAGCAGGTTGATGGAGAACCCCATCGCCGCCATCATCGCAAACGTGCCGATCAGCGAGAGCGGGATCGTCACCAGCGGCACCAGCACCGAGCGCGGCGAGCCCAGGAAGGCGAACACCACCAGGCCCACGATCAGCAGCGATTCGCCCAGCGTGACCACGACCTCGTGGATCGAGCTGCGTATGTAGTCGCCGTTATCGTCCAGAACGGTGATGCGGATGGCGGGCGGCAGCTGCCGGCGCAGCGAGGCGATCTGCGCCTGCAGGTCGCGCGACACCGCGAGCGCGTTCGCCGTCGGCGTCGGCTTGACCTCGATGTAGATGCCGGACCGGTCGTTGGCGATCGCCTGGAAGTTGTCCGGATCGCTGCCGAACCCGACGCGGGCGACGTCGCCGAGGCGGATGATGTGCAGGCTGGTCTGCCGGATCACCAGCTCGCGGAACTGGTCGGCGGTGTGCAGGCTCGAGTTGATGTCGAGGCTCACGCTCACCGTGCTGCCGAGCGTGTTGCCGACGCCGGTGACGAAGTTGTTGCTGCCGAGCGCGGCATAGACGTCGCCCGGCGTCAGCCCGTAGCTCGCCAGCCGCTCCGGATCGAGCCAGACCCGCATGACCAGGTTCGGGATGCCCTCGATGTTGATGCTCTGCACGCCGGCCACCGCCTGCAGACGCGGCGCCACGGTCCGCTGGACGTAGTCGCTGACCTTGGAGGGCGGCAGCACGTCGCTGTCGATGGCGATGTCCATGATGCCGCCGCCGGACGAGTACACGGTGATCGAGGAGGCCTGTACGCCTGGCGGGAACTGCGCGGTCGCGGCGGTGACGTAGGACTGCACCTCGGCCAGGGCGCGCGCCGGGTCGTAGTTCAGCTTGAGGCTGACGACGATGTCGGAGACGCCGAGCGAGGAGGTCGAGGTCAGGTAGTCGATGCCCTGCGCCTGGCTGATCTTGCCCTCGAGCGGGGTGGTCACGAAGCCGGCGACGGTGGCCGGGTCGGCGCCGTAATAGGCGGTCTGGATCTCGATGACGCCGCTGACGATGTGCGGGAACTTCTCGATCGGCATCGCCTGCTCGGCCCGCAGGCCGAACACGAGCACCAGGATCGAGACCACGCAGGACAGCACGACGCGTTGGATGAACAGGTCGGTCAGGCGCATGGCTGGCTCCTCACTCGTCCGCCGGCTGGGGGTTCATCAGGTTCTCCGGCTGCACCCGGTTGTCGATCAGCACGAGCGAGCCGCTGCGCAGCTTGAGCTGGCCCGCGGTGACCACCGTCTCGCCCGCCTTCAGCCCGGTCAGCACCACCACCCGGTCGCCCTGCGTCTCGCCCAGCGTCACCACCCGCGAGGTCGCGACCAGCGGCGCGTCGCTCGACGCACTCTGCCCGGCGGCACGCTGCGGCGTCAGCACATAAACGAAGTCGCCATAGGGATTGAAGCTGATCGCCGCCTGCGGCACCGCCACCACCTGCCTGGAGGCGCCGAGATCGAGACGGGCGATGGCGAACATGCCGGGCAGCAGCGCATGGTCGGGATTGTCGAGGCTTGCCCGCACCGACGCCATCCGGCTCTGCGCGTCGATGCGGCTGTCGAGCGCCTGCACCCGAGCGTGGAAGACGCGGCCGGGATAGGTGTCGACGCTGACGTCGACCGCCCGGCCCGGCCTGACGTCGCCGACCTGCTGCTGCGGCACCGAGAAGTCGACATAGATGGGGTCGAGCGCCTGCAGCGTGGTGACCGCCGTGCCGGGCGGCAGGTACTGGCCGAGATCGACCAGGCGGATGCCGAGGCGGCCGCTGAAGGGGGCGCGCACGATCTTCTCGTCCATCGCCTGCGCCTGGGCCGCCACCTGCGCCTGGTAGTTGCGCAGGTTGGCGGTGTCGAGGTCGAGCGTGGCCCGGCTGATCGCCTGCGCCTCGAACTGCTTCTGGTCGCGCGCCAGATTGGCCGAATACAGGCTGACCTCGGCCTCGAGCTGCTGCAGCTTGGCCGGATCGTCGTACAGGCGCAGCCGCAGCAGCACGGTGCCCGCCTTCACGTCCTGGCCGGACTGGAAGTCGATCTCGTCGACGATGCCCGGCACCTGCGACGACAGCTCGGCGCCCTGCACCGCCCTCACCTGCCCATAGGCCTTGAAGCGGCTCTGCCAGGGCTGGGCGCGCACCACGGCATCGGACACGGTCTGCGCCGGCTCGGTCGCCTGCGGCGCTGCCGCCGGAGCGGCGGCGCGGCGCCAGATGTGCCAGGCGGGATAGCACGCGACCGCCACGACCAGCAGCAGGAGGATCCAAACACGTGTCCGCGTCATGTCGGCGCTCCGTCGCGGGGCTTGGGTGTTGCTCATGGCAGGGGCGAGCTCAGGAGTGCGGGCGGCGGCGGCGGCAGGTCGTTGCGGTGCCACCAGCCGCCGCCCAGCGCCTGGAACAGCGCGATCGTGTCGCCGTAGCGGGCGGCCCGGGCGCGGATCAGGGTGATGACGGTGTTCTGGTAGATCTGCTGGGCGTTCAGCACGCTCAGATACGACACGCCGCCGAGCTTGTATTGCAGGCTGGCCAGCGACAGGCCGCGCGCGGCCGCGGTCTGTGCCACGGTGGCGTAGTTCAGGGTGAGCGCGTCGTTCTGCACCGCGACCAGGACGTCGGCCACGTTCTGGAACGCGGTCACCACGGTGCTGCGCCACTGCGCCGCCGCCTGCACCATCGCCGCCCGCTGCGCGCGCTGCTTGTGCAGCAGCTGGCCGGCATCGAAGATCGGCTGCACCGCCTGGTTGACCAGCGACCACAGGCCGTTGGTCGGGCTGAACAGCTGGTGGGTGTTGGCGGCGTCCGAGCCCACCGCGGCGGTCAGGGTCACGTTGGGCAGGCGCTGGGCGATGGCGACGCCGAGCGCTGCGGTCTGCTGGTGCAGCAGCGCCTCGGCCGCCAGGATGTCGGGACGCTGCGACAGCAGCGCCGACGGGATGCTGACCGGCACCTCGCCCGGCAGCGTCAGCCGGTCGAGGTCGATGCGCGGGATCGCCACCTCGGCAGGTGCGCGGCCCAGATAGGCGGCGAGCTGGTCGCGCGTCTGCACCAGCTGCGTCTGCAGCGGCACCAGCACGGTCTGCGCCTGCGCCACCTGCGCCTGCTGCGTGGCCACGTCGGTGCCGGTGGCGCCGCCGAGCGTGAACTGCTGGCGCACGGTGTCGAGCTGCTTCTGCTCGAAGCCGATCAGCTGGATCTGCACGTCGATCTGGTCCTGCAGCGAGGCGGCCAGCACCGCGCTGTCGGCGACGCCGGCACTCAGGCTCAGATAGGCCGCCTCGAGCTGGTAGCGCTGATAGTCGACCTGCGCGCCGGTCTGCTCGATGGCCCGGCGCAGGCCGCCCCAGAAGTCGAGCGTGTAGGACAGGTCGAGCCTGGCGACGTAGCTGCTGTAGAGCAGCGGCGGCGTCTGGCCGCCCTCGCTGGACAGCGGCACCTCCTGGCGCGATCGGCCGGCGGTGCCGGCGATGACCGGGAACAGCGTGCCTTCCTGCGACAGCTCCTGCTCCTGCGCCTGCCGCAGGGCGGCGTTGGCCGCCTCGATGGTCGGGCTGTCGCGCAGCGCGGTCCGTATCAGGCCCACGAGGTCCGGCGACCGGAACAGCGCCCACCAGTCGCCGGGAATGTCGCGTCCGATCAGCAGCCGCTGCGCGTTGCCGCCGGCAACGTCCGAGGCGGCGGTGACCGCAAGCGGCGCCGTCTCGCCGACGCGGGCGGGCGTGTCGATCGCCGGACGGTGGAAATCGGGACCGACGGCGCAGCCGCCGACGCCGGCTGCCAGCGTCGATGCCACGATCGCGCAGGCGAGCCGTGTCCGTCGTTCTCGGCAGAAAAGGGTCGGCGCAGCTGGCTCGGGCATGGTTCCTCATCGCAGCCGCAGCGGATGGCGCAGCCGTCGCCCGTCATCCAGCAGATTACATGCCAGGAGCCGAACGAAATGCGAAGAGGCCAAGACATTGAAATTACTTCATAAGTTATCAACAGGCGAATCACGGCTTCGGAACCCATGTTGTAATCCGCCACCTGTTGGCGCCGATCGCCATGTCTTCAGGCAAGGCAGCCCGGCGCCGCAGCCGGCGGCGGTCGTTACGCGCACAAACCGCTGGCTGTGCGTCTGGAGACAGCACAGCATGGGCGCATGCGAACGAACGAGCAGCCCCGACAGCGGCCGGCATGGCGTCCGGCCCCGAACCCGGCTCACCTGCGGCACGACGCCCCGATCGCCGGCCGGGCCGCGTCAGGACATCCGCGAGGCCTTGATCGAGGCCAGCAGCCGTGTCCTGGCGCTGGCGACATAGGTCGCATCGAGATCGATGCCGATGCCGCGGCCGCCCTCCTCCTCGGCGGCCAGCAGCGTGGTGCCGCTGCCCATGAACGGGTCCAGCACCACCGGCGCCGGCTTGCCATGCAGACGCATGCACATGCGCGGCAGCATGACCGGGAAGGTGCCCGGATGATCGAACTTCTGCGCCTTGGTCCGGACCGTGTCGTAGGGAATGAACCAGCTGTCGCCGCGGCAGCGCAGGTCCTGGGCGTGGGAGCGCCGGGTGATGTTGGACTTGTCCTTGAACGGCACGCCGATCGCCAGCCGCTTCAGCGGCACCGAGCCGTTCAGGGTCAGGTGGAAGATGTGCTCGTGGTTGCGGTGCAGGAAGCGGTCGCTGTTGATCGGCTTGAAGTGCCCGACGGAGTCGTTGCCGATCGAGATCGACTTCACCCAGGTGATATGGTTCTGCAGACGGAACAGGGTTCGCAGCCGCACGATCAGCTCGAACGGCAGCCACGGCATCGCCGCCGATCCGGTGATGTTCAAAAAGAAAGAGGCGTCCGGCCGCATGACGCGTCGTATGCCGGCTGCGATCGACGTCATCCAGTCGAGATAATCCTCCTCCGCCCGGCGATCGGCATAGCTGCGATAGGACAACCCGATATTATAGGGCGGCGACGTCACCACCACGTCGACGGACTCCGCCGCCAGCCGGTCCATCACGACCAGGCAGTCGCCGCGATAGAGCAGATGACGACCGATCGCGTTTCGCCTGACGGCAGGCTCGATCGGCGTCGACGGGCGGGACTGGACGGGATGATGAACGACCGAATCGGTGTTCAGCGAGTCGAGAGGCATCATGGCCGTCAGTATCGCCAGGACGGCGACGATCCGGCCAGCCTCGACAGGTTGCAAAGCATAAGATTGTACCGCTGCGCCGTGTTATCGACCCGGCTGCGTGTCAGGGACCGTGTTTCGCGCGCAACAGCCCTCCGGCCGGCTGGCGTGGCAGCAGCACGACGATGCGGCCCGTCGCCCGCATGCCGCCCGCATCGCGTGCCGCCGCATCCCCCCAGCCGAAGAACAGGTCGGCCCGTACCGGGCCGGTGATGTCGGTGCCCAGATCCTGCGCCAGCATCAGCCGGTCCAGCGCCGTGCCGTCCGGCCGGGTCGTCTCGACGAAGATCGGCACGCCCAGCGGCAGGAAGCCGCGATCCACCGCCGCCGAGCGCAGCGGCGTCAGGCCGATGCCCAGCGCGCCGGGCGCTCCCTGGTTCGGCGCCAGGTCGTCCAGGACGCGGAAGAACACGTAGTTCGGGTTCTGCTCCATCAGGAGTTGCGCCTGTGCCGGATGCGTCGTCAGCCAGTCGCGGACCGACTGCATGCTGACCATGTCCGGCGCCAGCTGCCCCTGCTCGATCAGCTTGCGGCCGAGCGGGACATAGGGCTGGCCGTTGCGGCCGGCATAGCCCAGCCGGACGATCTGGCCGCTCGGCAGCCGGACCCGGCCCGAGCCCTGAACCTGCAGGAAGAACAGGTCGACCGGGCTGTGCAGCCACAGGATCTCGAGGTTGCGGCCGCCAAGGGCGCCGCGGTCGATCTGCGCGCGGGTCCAGTACGGCACCAGCCGGCCCGCCTGCACCCGGCCGGTCGCTGCGGCCTGTCCGGCCCGGGGGCCCGGCACGGTCACGAGGTCCGACGGCCGTCCATAGACCGGCACCGGATTCTGCGGACCGCGGCTCAGCGCGCCGGGAAACTCCGGCTCGTAATAGCCGGTCAGGCTCGCGTCCGGCACGCCCCGGTCGGACGCCTCGTAGGGCAGGAACCAGGTCTGCAGATAGCGCCGCACGCCGGCATCGTCGTTCGAGGGCAGCACGCGCGCCGCGCGGCAGGCCGGCCCGTAGAGCCCGGCGCGTCCCGCTGCCGCCTCGGCCACGCCCTGACCGCCCAGCCTGGTGTCGGGGGCGAGCCGGCCGAGACGCTCGCATTCGGCCAGCAGCGGCGGCATGATCTGGCCGACCGGGTCCTGCGGCCAGCCGGCGATGTCGGAGAAGGCGATGGGCCGCAGCGCCAGCGCGGGCGGACCGGACCGGTCGGCGCAGCCGCCGAGACCGGAGCCAAGCATCGCCGCCAGCAGGGCGGCTCGGATCAGACACGTCATGCGGCGTTACTAAACGCCGTCGCCACCGGGTCAACCGGCCATCACGATCCGGCGCGGACGAGGGCGATCCCGCGGCTCAGCCGCGGGCCGGAGCCGGCGACGGAGCCTGCCGCATCAGGCGCTGCGTGCGGCAGCCAGGCGCCAGGGGGGGGCGCCGGCGTCCGACGCCTTCGGGCCGCCGATCCAGCGCTCGAACGTCCACAGATCGGCAAGCTCGGTGACGGCGTCCGCACCGGATACCGGCAGTCCGTCGCGCGCCAGCAGCACGCTGACCTGGTCGGACACGAAGCGCACCTCCAGCGTCGCCTGCCAGACGCCATCGACCTGCGACAGCACGGCATCGACGATCTGCACCTGGGTGATCGCGCGGATCTCGGCACGCTGGGTCTGCCCGGCCTCCTCGCGCGCGGCGATCGCGGCCTCGAACGCGCCATAGGCGTCCGGCGTCAGCGAGCCGCGCAGCGTGGTGCGGTCGCCCTCCGCGAAGGCCTGCACGATCCGCCGGAAGGACGCCTCCGCCTGCGTCAGGAAGGCGGTCGGGTCGAAGCCGCGCTCGCGCTCGCGGATGCGGATCAGCGTGACGCCGATCGGGCTGGCCGGGTCGGGCAGCTTGTGCTCGGGGGCGGCGGGCATCGGCTCGGCCCGCGTCTCGATGATCGGGCCGGCGCCGCGCAGGCCAGGCGGCGGGGCGGCGGGGCGTTCCAGCCCGGTCCGCTTGCCCAGGATGCTCCGCAGGCGCAACACCAGGAAGGCAGCGAACAGGCCGAGCAGGACCAGGTCGACCGGGAAGTTGCCCGCAAGGAATTGCATGGAGGGTCTCGATGCGCTTGAGGGCCCTGTCCCGGATCGGCAGATCGGCGTCGGCTGCCTTGCACAGGGGCATGACCCAGCAGAGATAGGCGCGCAGGACCGCAGAGACAATCAGGCGACACCCGGAACCGGCGATTGCCGCAGGCGTGCCGGAGGCGTATCGCCTGCGGATGATCCTGTTGCGGCACTGCCAAAGCGAGTTCAACCTCCACTTCACGCGCACGCGCCGCGATCCTGGCATCGTCGACCCCGCCCTCACCGAGGCAGGACTTGCGCAGGCCGCCACCGTCGCCACCGAGATCTGCGGCGGCGAGACGGCCGCTGCCTGCGGCATCAGCCGCATCATCGTCTCGCCCTATCGCCGCGCGCTGCAGACCGCCGCCCCGATCGCGGCCCGGCTCGGCCTGACGCTCGGCGTGACCAGCCTGATCCGCGAGCGCTACGCCTTTGTCTGCGACGTGGGCTCGCCGCGCTCGGCGCTGGAGCGCGAGTGGCCGGGGATCGACTTCTCCGGCCTGGACGAGATCTGGTGGCACGACGGCAGCCTCGACGAGGCCGGCGCGCCCACGCGCGAGAGCGAGGACAGCGTCATCGAGCGGGCCGGCCGCTTCCGGACGCAGATGGCGGCGACGGCGGACTGGACCGACGCGCTGGTGGTGTCGCACTGGGGCTTCCTGCTGGCGCTCAGCGGCCGCAGCATCGAGAACGGACGCTGGCTGCGGCTCGACCCCACCAGCCCGTTGCGCGATCCGATCGTCTGGAAGCACTGAGCCGCCGCCGGCGGGCTTCCGGCACGGTTCTGGCGCGGTTCTGGCGCGGTTCTGGCGCGGCGCGGCGCGGCGTGCTAGCGGCGGCACGGATCCGAACCAGGAGACGCGTCCATGTCCGACACCCTTCCCGCCCCGCAATCGGGTCCGCCGGCGCTGCCGCTGACCATGAACCTGCAATACACCAAGGACCTGTCGTTCGAGGTGCCGGCCGGCGCCGAGATCTTCGCCACCCTGCGCGCCAACCCGCAGATCGCCGTCAACATCGACGTGCAGGCGAACCGGCTGCAGCAGGAGCAGAACGTGTTCGAGGTGGTGCTGGCGATCAAGGCCGAGGCGACCGAGCCGGCCGGCGAGGCGGGCAGTGCGGCCTCGGCCTCCTCCGGCCGCACGGTGTTCATCGCCGAGCTCGCCTACGCCGCGATCGTGACGCTCGGCGACACGCCGGAGACCATGTTCGAGCCGCTGCTGCTGGTGGAGGTGCCGCGGCTGATCTTCCCGTATGCGCGCAACATCGTCAGCGAGGTCACCCGCGACGGCGGCTTCCCGCCGGTGGTGCTGCAGCCGATCGACTTCGTGGCGCTCTGGCAGGCCAAGCGCGCCCAGGGTGCGGGCGTCCCGGACATGGGTGCGCCTGCCGGCAACGCCTGATCAGGCGGCGTCCAGCAGCGACAGCACCGAGGCGGCGTCCGGCACCGGCGCCGCCACGACGCGACGCCACGGCAGCGCCCGCAGCGGCTGCGCGGCAGGCGCGCTGATCGCCAGCGCCCGCACGCCCGCCAGCGCCGGACGCAGGCGGTCCGGCAGCAGCCGCGCGAACGTCGTCGCCGTGTCGCGGGAGAAGAACAGCGCCGCCTCGACGCGCCCCGTCTCGAGCGCCTGGATCGCGCTGTCGGGCATCGCCGGCACGGGCAGCACCTCGTAGACGCAGCGCCTGAGCACCCGGAAGCCTGCCTCGCGCAGCGCCAGCGCCAGCGTCGCTCCCTGCCCCAGCCCGCAGGCGAGCAGCAGCGGACCGTCCTGCGGCCGGAGCGAGGCCACCGCCAGCCCGGCCAGTTGCGTTGCATTGCCGGCGGCGCTGTCCACGCGGCCGAAGCCGGCGGCGCGGGCGCGGGCGGCGGTGCCGTCGCCGACCGCCAGCACCGCGCAGTCCCGCAGCGCGGCGCTGTGCTCGCATAGCGGGCCGATCGCCTGGCCGCTGGTCAGCAGCACCGCCTGCACCGGGCGGCGCAGCAGCAGCGGGCGGGCACGCACGCTCAGCAGCGGCGCCGCCACCCCGCGAAAGCCCAGATCCGCCAGCGCCCGCATCGTCTCCGCGAGCCCGGGCTCGGGCCGGGTGACCAGCACCTCGCCGCGCGCGGTCACCGGCGGCCGCGCGGACCGCTCATGCGAACAGGTTGGGCGGGCTGTCGGCGCGCAGCGAGGCGCCGAGCTCGTGGCCGAGACGGGCCGCATCGGCAGGCAGGCCGCCGATCGCGCGCCGGAGCAGGAACGAGCCGTCGGCGCGCGCCACCAGCCCGGTCAGGTGCAGCCGCGATGCCTCGCCGGGCCCGCCCGGCAGCAGCCGCGCATAGCCGCCGATCGGGGTGCGGCAGGAGCCGTCCAGCTCGGCCAGCAGCGCGCGCTCGGCGGTGGACACGGCGCGGGCCTCGTGATCCTCGATGGCACCCAGCAGCTCGCGCAGCTCGATGTCGTTCTCGCGCACGGTGACGCCGACGATGCCCTGGCCGGCGGACGGCACCATCACCTCGGGCTCCAGGATCACGCTGGCGCGGTCCTCCATGCCGAGGCGGCGCAGGCCGGCCAGCGCCAGCAGGCTGGCGTCGCACAGGCGCTGCGACACCTTGTCCAGCCGGGTCTGCACGTTGCCGCGTATCATCACCGCCTGCAGGTCGGGACGGGCATGCAGCAGCTGCGCCTGGCGGCGGACCGAGGCGGTGCCGATCACCGCACCCTGCGGCAGTGCGGCCAGCGGCGTCGCGGGATCGGATGGGGACAGGCCCGGACGCAGCACCAGCACGTCGCGCGCATCCTCGCGCCTCAGCGTGCAGGCCAGCACCAGTCCGGGCGGCAGCGCGGTCTCGAGATCCTTCAGGCTGTGCACCGCGAAGTCGATGCGGCCGTCGGCCAGCGCCTCGTGGATCTCCTTGGCGAACAGGCCCTTGCCGCCGATCTCGGCCAGCAGCCGGTTCTGCACGATGTCGCCGGTGGTGTTGATCGCATGCTCCTCGAACGCGCCCATGTCGCGCAGCAGCGGGCAGAAGCGGGTCAGCATGGTCAGGAAGGCGCGCGTCTGCACCAGCGCCAGCGGCGAGCCGCGCGTGCCGACGCGCAGCGGCAGCGTCCGCCGGTGGCTGACGGCCGTCGAGGCCAGCCGCACCGCAGCCGCGCGCGCCGCCTCCTGCAGGGCGGCCGACGGCGCGGCGGTGCCGGTCGTCTGGATGGCCGGCGTCGGGGAGCCGGGTTCGGGGTCGGGCTGGGCGGAAGGCATGCTGGTGTCCTATTACCCGCTTCGCGCGATGGAAAGATGCGGATGGCGGATGCGGGGGCGGGCATGAGCTGGACGGGCGGCCCGGTGCTCGCCATCGAATCCTCCTGCGACGAGACCGCGGTCGCCATCCTGGCCGGCGACGGCACCGTTCTGGCCGAGCAGGTGCTGAGCCAGCAGGAGCATCTGCCGTTCGGCGGCGTGGTGCCGGAGATCGCGGCGCGGGCGCATCTGGCGCACCTGCCGGCGCTGGCGCGCCAGGTCCTGGACGAGGCCGGGCTCGCGCCGGCCGACCTCGGCGCGGTGGCGGCGAGCTGCGGTCCCGGCCTGGTCGGCGGGCTGATCGTCGGCAGCGGCCTGGGCAAGGGGATGGCGCTTGCCCTCGGCGTGCCGTTCGTGGCGGTCAATCATCTCGAGGCGCATGCGCTGACGGCGCGCCTGCCGGGGGTGACGCCGCTGGGAGCGCCCTTCCCCTATCTGCTGCTGCTGGTGTCGGGCGGCCACTGCCAGTGCGTCGCGGTCGAGGGGCTCGGCCGGTATCGCCGGCTTGGCGGCACCATCGACGACGCCGCCGGCGAGGCGTTCGACAAGGTGGCGAAGATGCTCGGGCTCGGCTGGCCGGGCGGTCCGGCGCTGGAACGGCTGGCACGGGACGGCGATCCGGCCGCCCATCGGCTGCCGCGGCCGCTGCTGGGACGGGCCGGCTGCGACTTCAGCTTCAGCGGCCTGAAGACGGCGGTGGCGCAGCGCCTGGCCGCCCTGCCCGCGCCGCAGGTGCCAGGCCACGCCGCCGATCTGGCCGCCTCGTTCCAGGCGGCGGTGGCCGACGTGGTCGCCGACCGGGTGCGGCACGCGCTGGCGATGATGCCGGAGGCCGGGCTGCTGGTGGCGGCCGGCGGCGTCGCGGCGAACGCGGTCCTGCGCGCCCGCCTGACGGTGCTGGCGGCCGGGCACGGCATCGGGTTCGCGGCACCGCCGCTGCGGCTGTGCACCGACAATGCGGTGATGGTGGGGTGGGCTGCGATCGAGAGGCTGCGCACGGGCGGCGACGGCTCGGACGCGCTCGCAGCGCCGCCGCGGCCGCGCTGGCCGCTCGACCAGATGACGGCACCGCCATGACGCGCGGACGGCCGTGAACTACCGGCATGCCTACCATGCCGGCAACTTCGCCGACTGCATGAAGCACGCCCTGCTGGTGTGGCTGCTGCGCGCGCTGCAGCGCAAGCCGGCGCCGATCGCGGTGCTGGACACCCATGCCGGCATCGGCCGCTACGAGCTGACGTCGGAGCAGGCCGCGCGCACCGGCGAGTGGCGCGAGGGCATCGGCCGGCTGCTGGAGCAGCCGGCGGCGGCGGCGCTCGAGGATTTCCTGGCGCTGGTCCGGGCAGGCGGCGCACCGGCCTGCTATCCGGGCTCGCCGGCGCTGGCGCTGAGCCTGCTGCGGCCGCAGGACCGGCTGGTGGCGTGCGAGCTGCATCCGGAGGAGCACGCGGCGCTGCGCCACGCCATCGGCCGCGATCCGCGCGCGGCCCTGCATCATCGCGACGGCTACGACGCGATCGGCGCGCTGCTGCCGCCGGGAGGCGGCATCCGGCGCGGCCTGACGCTGATCGATCCGCCCTTCGAGCAGCCGGACGAGTTCGACCGGCTCGCCGCGGCGATCGCCCTGGCGCGGCGGCGCTTCGGCACCGGCATCGTCGCCGCCTGGTATCCGATCAAGCACCGGGCGCCGTCGCGGGCGTTCCAGGACCGGCTGATCGATGCGGGACTGCCCGATCTGGTGACGGCCGAACTGCTGCTGCGGCCGCCGCTCGACCCGTCGCGGCTGAATGGCTGCGGCCTGCTGGTGGCGTCGCCGCCGTTCGGCTTCGAGGACGCCGCCAGGGCGATCCTGGCTGCGATCGACGGCACGCTCGGGGTGGGCCAGGCCACCAGCGCCGTGCGCCGGCTGACCGCGGAGGGACCCGGCGGATGAGCCCGCCGCCGCCGGCCGCGCGGATCGCCGTGGTCGGGGCCGGGGCCTGGGGCACGGCGCTGGCGGTGCAGGCGGCGCGCGCCGGCGCCTCGGTCAGCTTGTGGGCGCGCGATCCGGCAGCGCTCGGACCGGACCGCTGCATGCGGCGGCTGCCCGGCGTCACGCTGCCCGACCGGATCACGGTGAGCGGGGCGCTGCCGGAGGCGGCCGACATGGTGCTGCTGGCGGTGCCGATGCAGCATCTGCGTCGGATCGCCGGCGCGCTGAGGCTGCAGGCGCCGCTGATCGCCTGCTGCAAGGGCATCGAGCGCGACAGCGGTCGCCTGCCCGGCGAGATCCTGGCGGAGCTGCATCCCGATCTGCCGCATGGCGTGCTGTCCGGTCCGAACTTCGCGGCCGAGGTGGCGCGGTCGCTGCCGGCGGCGTCGGTGCTCGCCTGCGACGATCTCGATCTGGCGCAACGCCTGGCGCGGATGCTGGCGAGCCCGTGCTTCCGCGTCTATGCCGGCGACGACCCGGCCGGAGTCGAGGTGGGCGGGGCGGCGAAGAACGTCGTCGCCATCGCCGCCGGCGCCGCCATGGGGGCGGGCTACGGCGAGAACGCCCGCGCGGCGCTGATCACCCGCGGCATCACCGAGCTCGGCCGGCTGATCGCGGCACTCGGCGGCAGGCCCGCCACCGCCTCCGGCCTGTCCGGCATCGGCGACCTGGTGCTGACCTGCACCGGCGCCACCTCGCGCAACTACAGCCTGGGCGTGGCGCTGGGCCAGGGGACGCCGCTGCCGGAGATCCTGGCCGGCCGCTCGACCGTCGCCGAGGGCGTCGAGACCGCGCCCGCACTGGCGGCACGCGCAGCGGCGCTCGGGGTCTCGGTGCCGGTGATCGAGACGGTGGCGCTGCTGCTGACCGGACGGATCGGGCTGCCGGACGCGCGCGAGCGGCTGCTGGCGCGGCCGATTGGCATCGAATAGCCCGCAAGGCACGCGCCGGAGAGGCAGCCTACCTGCTCAGCCGATCGTCTCACCGAGTGCGACGATGCCGGACACGCGCTCGCGCCGCGACCGGGCGGTGGTGCCGGCGTCAGTACCAGCCGTCGATCGTCAGGCCGCTCGCCGCGACGGCCTCCTCGCGGGTCAGATGGCGCATCGTCTGGGCAAAGCTCCAGACATGCCGTTCGAGATCGGCGGCCGCGTAGACGCGGTCCCCGTAGAACTGGTCCTGCGGCTCGCGCAGGATGGTGGCGCCGGCCTGACGTGCCCGGGCGCAGTGCGCGTCGAGCCCCGATTCCAGGGTCACGTGAACCGACTGCGTGTTGCGGCCCTCGGTCGCGAGCGGGCTCGCGCAGTGCGACACCCAGTCCGGCCCGATCATCACGTAGCCGCTGCCGAACTGCATCTCGGCATGCGCGATGCTGCCGTCGGCCATGCGGATCACCATGCTGCGGACGAACCCGAAGCTCGCCTCGAGCCACGCCAGCGCGGCCCTGGGATCGCGATAGACGATGGACGCCACCATGCTGTGCCGGTCGGTCTCGGACATGACGCGTCCTCCCTGAACCAGACGTCGCGACATTTGGATCATGAAGCGACGTCCCTCGCCAGCGCCGCCCGGGTGGCGCTGCCGTTTTGACGCAATGATGACGCCGGCAAACCGGCCGCTCGCCGGCAAGCTGCACGGCTGCGTTGCACACCGCCGTGACAGGCGATTCGATGAACGGCCCGCTATGGACGCATGAAGATGGAGGGGGAGGGCGCTGCGACACGGAGGGCGCTGCGACACGGATGGCGTTGCGCAGGCCGTCCGACCTGACGGCCGGATGCACGGGAGCCGACCGCTGGCTCGATACGACCAGCGGTCGGATCTGCGGCACGGTCAGGTCGCTGCGGGGACGCAGCCCTGGCGGGAGGCCCGCGCCCTGGGCAGGCCTGCGGTGCCGTGCTTCAACCCGCCTTCTGGCCGGGGAACACAGGATGATCGCGCAGCCCTCCACATTCGGACCGATCGAGGCGGTGATCTTCGACATGGACGGGCTGCTGCTCGACAGCGAGACCCTGTCGATGGAGGCCTCGATGAGTGCGGCGGCGGCACTCGGCTACGACATGCCGCGCGCCTTCTGCCATTCCATGATCGGCAGCCCGGTGGATCGCTGCCGGGAGATGATCGCCGAGCGCTACGGCGCCGGCTTCCCGCTGGAGCGCTACGTCGTGCTCCAGCACGAGCACCTGACCGCGCTGGTCGAGAGCGGGCGGCTGGCCCTGAAGACGGGGGTGCCGGAACTGCTCGACGAGCTCGACCGGCGCGGCCTGCGCTACGCCATCGCCACCTCCTCGAGCCGGCCGCGCACGCTGCACCATCTCGAACAGGTCGGCCTGCTGCATCGCTTTGCGTGCATCGTCACGCGCGACGACGTGTCGCGCGGCAAGCCGCATCCGGAACCGTTCCTGACGGCAGCGGCCGCCCTCGGCGTCCGGCCGGAGGCCTGCCTGGCGCTGGAGGATTCGCACAACGGCGTTCGCGCGGCGCATGCGGCCGGGATGCGCGTGGTGATGGTGCCGGACCTGCTGGAGGCGACCCCGGACATGCACGCCACGGCGCACCGCGTGATCGCCAGCCTGCACGAGGTTCGCCACGTGCTCGACGCCGCCGGCGCGCGACCGGGCTGAGGCGGCGTGGGGGTCAGGCGGCGCTGCGTGCCCCGTAGCGCGCGCGCACCGCGTCCAGGATCACCGCCAGGATGATCACCAGGCCGGTGATGATCTGGCGGATGAAGTCGGTGACACCCATCAGGATCAGGCCGTTGGCCAGCACGCCGATGATCGCCGCTCCCAGCAGCGTGCCGACCAGCGAGCCGCGGCCGCCGGACAGGCTGGTGCCGCCGATGATCACGGCGGCGATGGCGTTGAGCTCGAAGCCGATGCCCAGGATCGGGTTGGCGATGGTCAGCCGCGTCATGTAGACGATCGCGGCGATGCCGACGCACAGGCCGGTGACGATGAAGGCCAGCACCTTGGTGGTGAAGGGCCGGTGGCCGGACAGGCGCACCGCCTCCTCGTTGTTGCCGATCGCATAGATCATACGGCCGAACACGGTGCGGGTCAGCACCAGCCAGCCGAGCCCGAGCAGCGCCAGCGCCAGCAGGAACATCACCGGCACGCCGAGCACGCTCAGGCTGCCGAAGGCGTTGAAGCTGTCGGGAAAGTCGTAGATCGTGCGCGCGTTGGTGACCTCGAGCGCGCCGCCGCGGGCGACGTTCAGCATGCCGAGCGTCACGATGAAGGACGGCACGCCCCAGAAGGCGGACACGAAGCCGTTCAGCGCGCCGCACACCATGCCGACGCCAAGGCTGGCCAGGATGCCGAGCCCGATCGCCACCGGTTCGGACAGGCTGTCCAGCTTCAGCACCGAGCCCGCCACCACCGCGCACAGCGCCATCACCGCCCCCACCGACAGGTCGATGCCGCCGATCAGGATGGCGAACGTCATGCCGGTGGCCAGGATCAGGTTGATGGTGATCTGGGTCAGGATGTTGGCGATGTTCTCGTGCGTGGTGAATTGCGGCGCGAGGGCCGCGAAGAACAGCACCATCGCCAGCAGGGCGAGCCCGATGCCGGCCTGCTGCAGGATGCGGCGGGCGACGACCGGGGCCGATCGGGGGATCGCGGCGGAAGGGTGTGAGGAGGCGGACATTGCGGTCTTTCAGGATGCCGTCTGCATGAACTGGCTGTAGGCGAGCGACAGGATGCGCTCCTCGCTGAACTCCGCCCGGCCGACCTCGCCCGCCAGCCGACCGCGCGACAGCACCAGGATGCGGTCGCACAGATGCATCAGCTCGGGCAGCTCGGACGACACCACCAGGATGGCGCGGCCTTCGGCGGCGAGCCGGCCGAGCAGGGCGTAGATCTCGGCCTTGGCGCCGACATCGATGCCCCGCGTCGGCTCGTCGAGCATCAGCACCCGGGCGCCGCCCATCAGCCACTTGGCCAGCACCACCTTCTGCTGGTTGCCGCCCGAGAGCTGCACCACCGGCTGCTCGGGCCCGCTGAGGCGGGTGCCGAGCTCGCCCGCCAGCCGGATCGTGGCCTCGCGTTCGGCGCGGCGGCGCATGAAGCCCATGCGCGACACCGCGGGCAGGCTGGCCAGGGTGGTGTTCACCCGGGCCGGCATCGGCAGCACCAGCCCCTCCTCCTTGCGGTTCTCGGTCAGCAGGCAGATGCCGTGGCGGGTGGCGTCGCGCGGGCTGTCGATGGCGACGGGCCGGCCGTCGCGCAGGATGCGGCCACCCTGCCTGCGGTCGGCGCCGAAGATCGCGCGCACCGCCTCGGTGCGGCCGGCGCCGACCAGCCCGGCCAGCCCGACGATCTCGCCGTAGCGCAGGCTGAAGTCGAGGCCGGGACCGGACGGGGCGCCCCGCGGCCGCAGCGCCTCGACACGCAGCGCCTCGCCTCCCTGCGCCGCGCCGGCAAGCGGCGCCTGGGTGGCCAGGGTGCGGCCGATCATCTGGCGCACGAGCTCGCCCTGGCTGGTGTCGGCGGTGCGCATGGTGCCGACCTTGGCGCCGTTGCGCAGCACCGTGACGCGGTCGCACAGCGCGAAGATCTCGCCCAGATGGTGCGACACGTAGATCAGCGTCATGCCCTGCGCGCGGAGGGCACGGATCTGGCCGAACAGGTGCTCGGCCTCGCGCGGGGTCAGCGTCGCGGTCGGCTCGTCGAGCACCAGCACGCGGCCCTTGCCGGACAAGGCGCGCGCGATCTCGAGCAGCTGCATCTGGGCGATGCCGAGCCGCTCCACCGTCGTGCGCGGCGACAGGTCGGACAGGCCGACGCGGGCGAGCAGCGCTTCCGCCTGCTCGAAGAGCGCGCGACGGTCGACGATGCCCAAGCGGTGCCGCGGCAGCCGCTCGAACAGCAGGTTCTCGGCCACCGACAGGGCCGGCAGCAGGTTGAACTCCTGGTGCACGACGCGGATGCCGGCCTGGATCGCGTCGAGCGGGCGCTGCGGCGCGTAGGGCTCGCCCGCCAGGGTCATGCGGCCGGCATCGGGGCGATGGATGCCGGCCAGCAGCCGGATCAGGCTGGACTTGCCGGCCCCGTTCTCGCCGGCGAGCGCATGCATCTCGCCCTGCTCGAAGGCGAGATCCACGCCGTCCAGCGCGACCACGCCGGGAAACCGCTTGGTCAGCCCCTCCAGGGTCAGGATCGCGGTCACGACGGTCCCGGAACCCGGATGCTCACGGTGCCGCCTTTCGCGGGTCCAGGGACAGCGCTCCCTAGGCCAAGACGAGCTTCACCGGCGTATGGATCCAGCCGGTCAGCGTCTGCCCGCCGATCTCCTTCATCGCGTTGTCGATGCCCATGGCGGCGAGCTGGCCGCCGAACTGGTCGACCGTCGCCATCACCTCGCCATCCTTCAGCAGCGGCTGCATCGCCGGGATGTTGTCGAAGCTGACCACCTTGATCTTGCCGCGCTGGCCAGCGCTCTCGATCGCCTTGACCACGCCGAGCGCCATGGAATCGTTGGCCGCCATCACGCCCTGGATGTCGTGGTGGGCGGTGAGCATGTTGGAGAAGACGGTGTTGGCTTCCTCGGTCTCCCAGTGCGCGGTGCGGCTGTCGAGCAGCGTCAGGCCGCCGGCGGACACCGCGTCCCCGTAGCCGAGCCGGCGCTGCACGCCGTTCTCCGCACCCGGGTTGCCTTCGATGATGACGACCTTGCCGCCGCGCCCGAGTGCCCGGGCCAGCACGTCGCCGGACAGCTTCGCGCCGGCGCGGTTGTCGGGGCCGACGAAGGCGATGTCGACATGGTGCCTCCTCATCGAGGCCGGATCGAAGGCGACGTCGATGTTGATCACCTTGATGCCGGCCTTGATCGCGCGGATCACCGGCGGCAGCAGCGCGCGGCTGTCGGCCGGCGCGATGACGATCGCCGCCACCTTCCGGGTGACGAGGTTCTCGACCAGGGCGATCTGACCGTCGATGTCGGTCTCGGACTGGATGCCGACCGGGATCAGCGTGAGGTCGCCGCGCTCCTGCACGTGCTTCACCGCCCCTTCCTGCATGTCCTTGAAGAACTCGTTGGCGAGCGACTTCATCACCAGCCCGACGGCGGGCTTGCCGGCTTGCGCCCGCGCCAGGCGCGGCATGACGGCAAGGCCGGCGGCGCCCGCGCAGGCAGCAACGAATTGACGGCGGTCCATGATGTTTCCCCGATCGGCCGGGAGGGTGGTTCCCCTCCGCGTTGGAGAAGAAACTAACGGGGGCGGAACCGTCCGGCTAGGGAGGGCCATGCGCCGTCCCGGCCGGGCTGCCAGGCGGCAGGACCTTGTCCGGCACCCGTCCCGCGAGGACGGATCACGGCTCACCCGCACCGCGTCGCGTCCCGGCTGCCGATGGGTCGCGGTCGCGAGGGCGGCAGCGATCCGCTCGAGCCGGACGCGCTGCTGACGCTCGATGAACGGACGTGTCAGATCCGGCGCAGCGCAGCGGGCTGCTGGTTCAGGAGGACATCGAACGACGGCCGGTTGCTGCACGCGGTGCCGGGGGCACGATGCGGACAGCCGGTCCGGCCCCTCGCCGGCAGCCGTCGCAGGCTGATGAGGACGGCATCTCAGCCGACGAACATGCCGGCGATGGTGGCGCTCATCAGGTTGGACAGCGTCCCGGCCAGCACCGCGCGCAGGCCCATCCGGGCGACCTCGCCGCGGCGCTCAGGAGCGACGGCGGCGTAGCTGGCGATCTGGATGCCGACCGAGGAGAGATTGGCGAAACCGCACAGCGCGAAGGAGGCGATGGCGGTCGAATGCGCCGAGAAGGCGCCGGCCCTGATCAGCGGGGCCAGCTGCAGGTAGGCCACGAACTCGTTGAACACCAGCTTCTGGCCGATGATGCCGCCGATCGGCCGCGCCTCGTGCCAGGGCACGCCGATCAGCCAGGCGAGCGGGGCGAACGCCACCCCCAGGATCGCCTCCAGCGACAGGCCGGGCCGGCCCAGCCAGCCGCCCGCCAGCCCGATCACGCCATCCAGGCAGGCGATCAGCCCGATGAAGGCGATCAGCATCGCCGCCACCGCCACCGCCACGTGCAGGCCGTTGCTGGTGCCGATCGAGATCGCCTCGAAGACGTTCGCCGGCCGCGTCGCATCGAACGACACGTTGAGGTCGCGGACGCGCGACGGCTCGGTGCTCGGCATCAGCAGCTTGGCGAACAGCAGGCCGCCGGGAATGGCCATGACCGAGGCGGCGAGCAGGTAGTCGACGCGTATGCCGAGGCTGGCATAGCCGGCCAGCGTGGAGCCGGCGACGGAGGCGGTGCCGCTGGACATCAGCGCGAACAGCTCGGCGCGCGTCAGCATCGGCACGTAGGGCTTGAGTGCTATCGGCATCTCGCTCTGGCCGAGAAAGATCGTGCTGACGGCAGAGAAGCTCTCGATCCGCGAGGTGCCGATCACCAGCCTGACGGCACTCCCCACGGCGCGCGCCAGGGCCTGCATGATCCCGTAATGATACAGCACCGCGATCAGCGCCGAGATATAGATGATCTGCGGCAGCACGCGGAGCGCGAACACGAAGCCGCCATCCGGGAACAGGGTCGCCATGCGCGGGCCGACCAGATCGCCGAACATGAAGGCGATGCCCTCGTTGCCGTAGCCGAGCACGGCGTTCACCGCGTTCGAGGCGACGTGCAGCGCCGCATGACCGGCCGGCACGAACAGCACCAGGGCGCCGAGCAGCACCTGGCAGGCCAGGGCCGCCAGCACCGTGCGAGGCGCGATGCGGCGGCGGTCGGCCGAGAACGCCACGCCCAGCGCCAGCAGCAGCAGGATGCCGGGCAGCCCGCGCAGCACCGGATCAAGCACCCGCCGCCTCCGTCCGCGAGCCGACTCCCGCGCAGCGCCGGATCGTCGGCCGGAGGCAGGACAGCCGGTGCGGGGGAACGACCGGCCGCATCGGGCCCAGGCGGGTCGGATGCGCGAACGTCCGGCCCGCGCCGGACGCGTCCGGCTCCTGGTGGGCCTCCCGGCCGGTCGGTCTCGTCATCGATGCGGTCTCGGCTCCGTCCCCGCCGTCGTTTGTCCGGCACGCGACCCCCCGATGCAAGGGCGCCGAGGTCGGCGCCCCAGCCGATCCGGCCGGCGACCGGCGACCGGCGGGCCGGCCGCACCTCCCGGGTTGCAGGCATGCAAGGGGCGTCCTGATCCCGCGCGGATCAAGCCGGATGTGATGCACCGGAAGAGCGCCGCGATGACGCTTTCACGCCGACGGCGAGCGGGGTGGCGCCTCCAGAGACCGTGGTGCTGCGATGCCGGGTCGGGGTCGCGGGTCGCCGGCCGTTTGCCGCCGCGTCGTTGCGTCACGCGGTGCACGCGCGCAGGCCTGGCGCCGCGGCCTCGGGCGGCAGGGGCACCAACACGTGATGCGGCGCGGCCGGCAGGGGGCGGCGGATCGGTTGACCCTGCGCCGGTCCTCGCCCATCGCTGCCCGATGTTCCGCTTCTTCGAAGGTCTGCTGACGCCGACCGCCCTGCCCCCGGACGCGCCGCCGCCGCCGGTCGACAGCCCGCGCGCCCTGTCCCGCTTCTACTGGCACTTCATCGGCCAGGCGCCGTGGCTGGTGGCGGCGCTGTTCGGCACCGGGCTGGTGGTGGCGCTGCTCGACACCACGATCCCGGTGTTCATCGGACGGGTCGCCTCGCTCGTCTCCACCAAGACGCCGGCGACGCTGTTCCGCGATGCCGGCGACCAGCTGCTCGGCATGGCCGCCATCCTGCTGCTGGCGCGGCCGGCAGCATTGCTGGCGCAGTACCTGGTCACCAACCAGGCCATCGCGCCGGGACTGTCCAACATGATCCGCTGGCAGAACCACTGGCACGTGGTGCGGCAGAGCTGGACCTTCTTCCAGAACGACTTCGCCGGCCGGATCGCCAACCGCGTGATCCAGACCGGCTCGAGCCTGCGCGAGAGCGTCGTGCAGGGCACCAACGCGGTCTGGTATCTCATCGTCTATGGCGGCAGCGCCATCGTGCTGCTGGCCCGGATGGACTGGCGGCTGGCGGTGCCGATCGCGCTCTGGTTCGTGGGCTATGTCGCGGTGCTGCGGCTGTTCGTGCCGCGGATGCGCGAGCGCTCGCGCCAGATGTCGGAGGTGCGCTCCAGCCTCACCGGCCGGATCGTCGACAGCTACACCAACATCCTGACCGTGAAGCTGTTCGCGCGCTCGCGCGACGAGGACGCGTTCGTGCGCGACGCGGTCGACGAGCACACGCTGGCGTTCCGGCGCCAGCTTCGCCTCGTCACCCTGTGGAGCATCACGCTGGCGGCGATGAACGCCCTCATGGTGACGGCGACCGGCCTGCTGGCGATCCTGGCCTGGCGGGCCGGACGGGTGCCGATCGGCACGGTGGCGACCGCGCTGCCGCTCGCCTGGCAGATCTCCAACATGGCCGGCTGGGTCGCGCAGAACATCACCGGCATCTTCGAGAACGTGGGTGTCGTGCAGGACGGCATGCGCTCGATCGCGGTGCCGCGGCAGATGGCCGACCCGGCCATGGCGGTGCCGCTGCGCCTGGTCGCGGGCGGGATCCGCTTCGAGCAGGTGAGCTTCGACTACGGGCGCGAGCGGCCGGAGGGCGAGCGCGGCGGGGTGCTGCGCGGCCTCGACCTGACGATCGGCGCCGGCGAGCGGATCGGCCTCATCGGCCGGTCGGGTGCCGGCAAGTCGACGCTGGTCAACCTGCTGCTGCGTTTCCACGAGCCGGTCGCCGGACGCATCCTCATCGACGGCCAGGACATCGCCGGCGTGACCCAGGAGAGCCTGCGCGGGCAGATCGGCATGGTGACCCAGGACACCTCGCTGCTGCACCGGTCCATCCGCGACAACCTCCGCTACGGACGGCCGGACGCGGGCGAGGCGGAGATCAGGGACGCGGCGCGCCGGGCGCACGCGCTGGAGTTCATCGAGCAGCTGGAGGACTGGCAGGGACGGCGCGGCTTCGACGCCCATGTCGGCGAGCGCGGCGTGAAGCTGTCCGGCGGCCAGCGGCAGCGCATCGCCATCGCCCGGGTGATCCTGAAGGACGCGCCGATCCTGGTGCTGGACGAGGCGACGTCGGCGCTCGATTCGGAAGTCGAGGCGGCGATCCAGGAGCAGCTCGACGAGCTGATGCAGGGCCGCACGGTGATCGCGATCGCGCACCGCCTGTCCACGATCGCCCGCATGGACCGGCTGGCGGTGATCGATGCCGGCCGCATCGTCGAGGAGGGAACCCATGCGGCCCTGCTGGCGCGGCGGGAGGTCTATGCCGCCCTCTGGCAGCGGCAGTCGGGAGGCTTCCTGCCGAGCGCGGCGGTTGCCAGCTTCTGACGCTGCCCTTGCGGAACGACGCGCCTTGCTGCCGGCGGCGCTAGAGCGGGGTGCCGCCCTGCCCGGGTGCTGCCGGCTGCGGGGCGCCCGGAGCCATGGTGCCGGGGGATGTCGAGTGCTCGACATCGTAGGCGGTCGCCCGCTGCTGATACGTGCCCCCGGCTCCCGGATGCTCCTGATCGTAGAGTGCCGCCTTCTCGCGCGCCTCCTTGCGGAACCTGTGACGGACATACATGCCGGTGGCACAGCCGCCGACCGCGCCCAGGACGCCGTGATGCACGACGTGACCGCCCACGGCCCCGGCGGCGCCGTATTTGAGGCAGCCTCCGGGCTCGGCGTTGGCGGCGGTCAGCGGTGCTGCCGTCAGCAGGGCCACGACCGCCAGGATCGACGTCGTCCGCGTCATCGCGGCCTCGCCGGCTCTTCCGGTGAGGGCGTTGCTGCAGTCGGGCGAAGCGATCGATTGCGTCATTCGGGTTCTCTCGTGCAGATCAGGTCCCGTGCACTCTATAGATCGACGGTCCGGATGCACATCGGCGTCGCGGCACGGGCCTCCCACGGCGATCGCAGGATGGTCTCGCAAAGACGGGCCCGTCGCCGGTCACGGGCTGCCAGGCGACGGCTCTTGCCCCCAGTCACGCCGTCGCGACGAGCGACGGCACTGCCTCGGCGCCGCGACTAGCCCCCGTAGCGCCGGGGTCAGCCCGGCAGGGCCGCCGGCAGGTCGGCCTCGGCGACCTCGGTCACCACCTCGTCCGCGACCACGCTGAAGCTGGCGAGATAGCAGGACCCGAACGTGGTCGCGATGGCGACGTCGGTGGCGTCGCGGCCGCGGGCGATCAGGATGCGGCCGATGCGCGGGGTGTTGTTGCGCGCATCGAAGGTGTGCCAGCCGCCATCGAGATAGACCTCGAACCAGGCCGCGAAGTCCATCACCCCGTAGGGCGGCGGCAGGCCGACATCGCCCAGGAAGCCGGTGCAGTAGCGTGCGGGGATGTTCATGCAGCGGCACAGCGTGATCGCCAGATGCGCGTAGTCCCGGCACACGCCGCGCCGGTCGCGCTCGGCGTCCGACGCGGTGCGGGTGGAGTCGGCATGCTGGTAGTTGAAGACGATGTGGTTGTGCGCGTAGTCGCAGATCGCCTGCACCAGCGTCCAGCCGCGCGGGCCGTTGCCGAACAATGTCCAGGCGCGATCCGACATGCGGTCGGTGTCGCAATACCGGCTGCCCAGCAGGTAGACGAGGGTGTCGGCCGGCAGCTCTTCCACCAGATGCTGCCGCGCCTCCGGCGCCAGCCTGTCGGGCAGGCCGGTATCGGTGACATCCATGCGGCAGCCGATGGACAACCGGCCCTCGGGCGCCAGGATGCGGGTGCAGACATTGCCGAAGCCGTCGACATACTGCTCGGAGGCGATCGGCGGGTCGAACACGATCTCGTGCGGCGCCGACAGGTCCTGGTCGCGCGACGGATGCGGGCTCAGCAGCAGGATCATCGGCGTCGGGCCTGGGCACTCATAGACGATGTCGTAGCCGGCGGTGATCTGCATGGCGGTCGTTCCGGTTACGGCGGGAGCGCTGGCCGGTCGCCGCGGCACCGGTGAACCACACGCCATCGAAATGGGATCGCCCGACCATGCCGACGCGCAGGATCGCCCGCAAGCCTTTCGTGCCCGCCCGCCTCGGACGTCGTCTCACGCGGTGTTGGAGCCGGTGGTCGCCCATACGGGGTTCGCAGGAGGCGATACGGCTCTAGAACGGGACCATGCCGCACCCCACCCTGTCCGATCGCCCGCCCGCCCTCACCCATGACGGGCTGCATGGCGGCGCCCGCCGGCTGGCGATGCTGGCGGTGGCGCTGTCGGTGCTGCTCTCGGTGCTAGATTACGCGATCGCCAACGTGGCGCTGCCGACGATCGCCCATGACATCCATGCCACGCCGTCGGCCTCGATCTGGGTGATCAACGCCTATCAGCTGGTGTCGGTGATCTCGCTGCTGCCGCTGGCCTCGGTCGGCGACCGGGTCGGCTATGGCCGCATGTGCCGGATCGGGCTGGTGCTGTTCGTCGCCGCCTCCCTGCTCTGCGCCGCCTCGACCAGCCTGCTGCAGCTCTCGCTGGCCCGGGCGCTGCAGGGGTTCGGCGGCGCCTGCATCATGAGCGTCAACGCGGCCCTGATCCGCTTCATCTATCCGCGCGCGATCATCGGGCGCGGCATCGCCCTGAACGGGCTGATCATCGCTGCCGGCGTGGCGCTGGGCCCGACCATCGCCGCCTGCGTGCTGTCGGTGGCGAGCTGGCCGTGGCTGTTCCTGATCAACCTGCCGCTGGGCGGCGTGGCGCTGCTGTTCGCCGTCACCGCGCTGCCGGACACCCCCCTCCGGCCGGTGGCGTTCGACGGCACCTCGACGCTGCTGAACGCGGTCGCCTTCGGCGGGCTGATCGTCGGCTTCGACCGGCTGGCGCACGGCGACGGCCTGGCGGTCTCGCTGGCGCTGATCACCGCCGGCGCGATCTGCCTGGTGCTGCTGGTCCGCCGCCAGCTCGGCCGCGCCGATCCGCTGCTGCCGGTCGACCTGCTGGTGCTGCGCGGCTTCCGCGCCGCGGTGCTGACCGGGTTCCTGGCCTTCGTCGCGTCCAACTTCTTCATCATCTCGATGCCGTTCACGCTGATGTCGGCGCTGCACCGCAGTGCCGTCGCCACCGGGCTGCTGATCACGCCGTGGCCGCTGGCGATCGTCGCCGTGGCGCCGCTGGTGGGGCGGCTGTCGGACCGATACCCGGCCGCCGTGCTATCCTCGCTCGGGCTCGGCCTGACCGCCTGCGGCTTCCTCGCCCTGCGGCTGATGCCGACGGCCCCGAGCGACCTCGACATCGCCTGGCGGATCGCGCTCGCCGGAGCCGGCTTCGGGCTGTTCCAGCCGCCCAACAACCGGGCGATCCTGGTGAGCGCGCCGGTCAGCCGCACCGGCAGCGCCAGCGCGATGATCTCGGTGGCGCGCCTGCTCGGCCAGACCATCGGCGCGATGCTGGTGGCGATGACCTTCGCGCTGCTGGGCAGCGGCGCCAACCGCGCCTGCCTGGCGCTCGCGGCCGTCACCGCGGCCCTGGCGGCGTCGGTCAGCATCGGCCGGCTCCGCTCTTGACGGTCGGCGCGGCGCAAGGCCCATGGGACACGACCCGGGTTGCCTCGAGGATGTCATGGCCCAGCAGACCGCCTTCGACTTCACGCTCACCAGCCTGCAGGGCGAGCCGCTCGATCTGCGGCAGTTCGCCGGCAAGCCGCTGCTGATCGTCAACACCGCGTCGAAGTGCGGCTTCACCCCGCAATATGAGGGGCTGCAGGCGCTGTGGTCGCAGCATCAGGCTGACGGCCTGACCGTCATCGGCATTCCCAGCAACGATTTCGGCCGCCAGGAGCCGGGCAGCCGGGGCGACATCGAGTCCTTCTGCAGCCGCAACTACGGCGTCAGCTTCCCGATGACCGAGAAGCTGCGCGTGCGCGGCCCGGACGCGCATCCGCTGTTCGGCTGGCTGGCGCAGCAGGGGGGGATGCTGTCGAGGCCGCGCTGGAACTTCTTCAAGTACGTGATCGGCCGCGACGGCAGGCTCGCCACCTGGTTCTCGAGCGTGACCACGCCGGAGAGCGGGCGCGTGCGCGCCGCGATCGACCGCGTCACGCTCGGCACCTGACTTGCCGGCATCCGCGTCCGTCGCTCCCGTGAGGCCGTCCGGACGGGACGCGCTGCCGGTTGCCATCGACGGTCCGATGGCGTTCTGCGTGGCGCTGAAGCAGGTGATCGGCGGCGGCGTCATCGTCTCGACCGGTGCCGCGGTGGCGCTGACCGGTGCGGGCGCCGCCCCGGCCTATCTGGTCGCGAGCCTGGCGGTGCTGCTCGTCAGCCTGCCCTATGCGGTGCTGGGTGCCGCCGATCCGGTGTCGGGCAGCCTGTATCGCTGGCCCGCGCGCTATCTCGGTCCGGTCACCGGCTTCATGGGCTTCTGGATGGTGCTGGGCACCCATGTCGGGCTTGCGGCCTATACCGCGACCTTCGGCGCCACGCTGCACGCGCTGCTGCCGTCGGTCCCGGCCCGGCTCGCGGGGCCGGCGGCGCTGCTGCTCGTGCTGGTGCTCAACATGCTGGGGGGTGCCGTGTCGGCGCGCGCCGGCATCGTCATCACCGCGGCCGTGGCGCTGGCGCTGATCGCGCTTGCCGCAGCCGGGCTGCCCAGGGTCGAGGCGCACCGGCTGACGGTGCTGCTGCCGCATGGCTGGCGCGGCTTCTGGTCGGCGGCGGCCCTGCTCACCTTCCCGATCAGCGGCGCCACTCTGGTGTCGGAGCTCGGCGGCGAGATGCGCCGTCCGGCGCGCGACCTGCCGCTGGCGATCCTCGGCGCCACCGCGGCCGCGACGGTGCTGTATGTGGCGGTGGCGCTGGTGGTGTCGGGGCTTCCCGGCGCCAGCGGACCCGGTCCGGGCGCGCTGACCGCGGTGGCGGACCGGGTGATGAGCCGGCCCGGCGCCGTCCTGTTCGGGATCGGCGTCGGCATCGTCAGCATGCTCGGCATCATGAACGCGCACATGCTGTGGGGCAGCCGGAGCATCCTGATGGTGTGCCAGGATCGCTGGCTGCCGGCCCGCTTCGGCCATCCGAACCGCTTCAGCGCACCGGGCTGGCCGCTCTGCCTGCTGGCCGCGATCGGCGTGCTGCCGGTGCTGGCCGGGCTCGACATCGCCGACATCCTGCGCGCGGCCGGGCTTGGCGCCGCCGGCTCGGCGATCCTGTCGGTGGCCTGCGCGCCGGTCCATGCCTGGCGCGATCCGGCCGCCTACGCCGCCTCGCCGCTGGCGATCCCGCGCACGACGCTGCTGGCTGCCGCCCTGGCGGCGATCCTGTCGCAGCTGGCCACGCTCTATCTGCTGCTGCGCGACCTGCCGGCGCGGCTCGCCCTGCTGTGGGTCGGCTGGGTGGCGGCCGGGCTGCTGATCGGCCTGCTGCGCCGGAGCCGCATCACGCTGCCGCCCTAGGGGCGCGGCCGGACCGCCCGGGCGACCTGACCGCTGCATCTGCCGCTCGCGCCGCCCTGTCGGCCGGTGCGAGGTTTCGGCCCGGTTGCCGAGGTGGCGGCCTTGCCGGTGCCGGCGTCGGGCAGGGTGTCGCGCCGCGCCGCGCCGTGGCTGCCCAGGCCGTCGGTGACGAGGTAGCGCGACTCGTGTTGCAGGCTGCGTTGCAGAAGCTCTGCCCCAGGATGTCGAGCACGATGCCGTGCTGGTCGACGGCCCGCCACAGATTGGGCACCTCCTCGTCGATCGGACCGTGTGACACCGGCGCCGGATACCCTCGCAGGACACGATCCCGGTCAGCCAGCAACGGCCCGGCCACGCGCGGGCTCGAGCCGAACCCGTAATGGAACCGGACCGCGTGGCTGACGATTCGCCAGGCAAGCGGTGGTCGTGCGGCATCTTGGATGGCTGGCTCATGACGCCAGCCCGCTCCGGTAGCCGTCCTGCGCTTGCCAGTCCTACCGTGCCAATGCCTGCCCTGTGACCGGAAGTCTGACCTGCCCATCAATGACGTCGCCTTACCTGCCGTCCTGCATCGCTGCGACATCGGTCATGATTTCTCACCCATCGATCGGGCGCGTTGCTCCAGAGGCCACGTCTGTCGATGGCGTCGTCATGGACAACAGCCAGACCAAGGCAAGCAGTGTCAGGACGAGACCAAAGCCGGCGATGCCGACGCGCGTGACCGCCCAGGCGCCGACGAAGGCGCCCATGATGAAGCAGCCGATGATCGGCGGCAGCAACCGTCGCACGGGACCCTGCTTGCCGTTGGCAAGAGCCCCGACCAGGGTCGTGGACAGGCCGGTGATGAACGTCGTGTGGAATGCCACCGAGTCGATCTTGCCCAACGCGCCGTTCTGCAACCCGAGCGCAAGGCAGAGGCTCACCAGGAAGACGTCGTTCCGGACCGCGAAAGGCAGCAGAAAGGCGATCATCCCGATGGCGATCAGCACGATCTCCAGGGCCAGCAGCGGTGCCAGGCGCCGGCACGCTGATCGGTTCGGCGGATGCGGCCAGCTCACGCCGCCAGCGGTCCCCGCCAGGAAAGCGATCACGGCGACGAGGCAGGAGAGCGCCTGAAGCCACTGCGAGTTCACCGTATGAATCGCCAACAGGATCGCGTTGCCCGTGATGTGCCCGGTGAAGCTGCCTACCAGGAGGTAGCTTCCGACATCCGCGAAACCGCCGACGAAGGCCAGGATCAGGCTGACGAGCAGATAGCGTCGCTTCCCTGGTTCGGTGTTCGCCATATCACTGCCAATCTTTCGAACGCCGGTCGATTGCAGCCGTGACGGTCAATCCTGCGACGGGCCTCGCGTTGGATGGCACCGCATCGAACCCGATCCGGACAGGACTCCTGTAGCCTCAGGCTGTCAACGTGTCCGCGCAAGACCTGCCGGTGGTCCATCAGGTAGATCCGCACGGAATCGCTGCCGCGGATCGTTGCCAGCGCGGTCTCCGCGACGAGGTCGTCCAGCCGGAACGGGTCGGCATCGATGGCGGCCGGCCGACGGTCGCATAGTTTTCGGCCTGCGCCTGCAGCTTCGTCGCTCGTGCGTTGACCGAGGTTTCAGTGCATCTATTCGACAGGTTTGGGATCAAGGCTGCCGCTTTCCCGCATCGTGGCCGTGAACCGCGCCAGCAGATCCTCCCGTCCGCCCATCTGCCGGTCATCGAGCGACTGGACCCATCGCGCTCCAAGCGCATTGACCAGAAACATCGCATCGGCCCCGGCCAGCGTCTCCGGCTGCAAAGAACGTTCGACGACTTCTCCGCCTTCCAGCAGCACTGCACGCGCAATTCCCGGCAGCGCCCCGTCCGCTACCGGCGGCGTCACCAGCCTCCCGTCCAGCAGCACGATCACGCTGGCACCCGAAGCCTCGGCCACCATCCCGCGCGTGTTCAGCAGGATCGCATCCGTTGCACCACGTCGCGCCGCTTCCATCTTCGCCAGCACCCCGTCCAGATAGTTCAGCGACTTGATCCGCGACAGCGGTGACCTCTCGTTGCGCCGCGTCGTCTCGCACAGCACCAACCGGACTGCGTCTGCCGGCGTTGCCTCCCTGCCCGCAGTGATCAGCGTCGTCGGCCGCCCGATCTGCGGTGGCAGCAATCCGCGTGCGGCAGGCCCCCGCGACAGCGTCAGTCGAGCCACTCCATTCGCCACCCCGCATGCCTGCGCCACCGATACGATCCCCTCGTCCAGCACCTTGTCGCTCCAGGGCACCAGGATCTCCAGCGCCGCCGCCCCCGCCCGTAACCGCGCCAGATGCCGCCCCAGATGCGCCGCCCTGCCGCCAGACAGCCGCATCGTCTCGAACACGCCATCGCCGAGCGTGAAGCCGCGATCGGCTGGATCGATCGCCGCTTCTCCTGCCGGCCGCAGCGCTCCATCGAGCCAGATCTTCATGCCGGTTCCTCGGCGCCGAACGCACGCAATGCAGGGCGCAGCTTCAGCCGCATCTCGTCATATTCCGCCGCCGGATCGGAATCCGCCACGATCCCGCCGCCCGCCTGCGCCACCAGCCAGTCCGGCGTCGCCACCACGCTCCTGATCACGATGCTGCTGTCCATTGCTCCGTCGAACCCGATCCACGCCACACTTCCGCAATACGGCCCGCGCGCTGCCGCCTCCACGGTGTCGATGATCTCCATCGCCCTGATCTTTGGTGCCCCGGTCACCGATCCGCCCGGAAAGGTGGCCCTGAGCAGATCCACCGGCCCCAGCCCGGACTGCAGCCGTGCCGTCACCTTCGAGACCAGATGATGCACCGACGTGAAGCTCTCCACCTCGCACAGCGACGGCACCGCCACGCTGCCCTGTATCGCCACCCGGCCGATGTCGTTGCGCATCAGATCGACGATCATCAGGTTCTCGGCGCGGTCCTTGGCGCTCACCTCCAGCGCCGCCCGCAACGCCCGATCCGCAGCCGGATCATTGCTGCGCGGGCTGGTGCCCTTGATCGGCCTGGTCTCGATCTGGCCGGTCGACTCGAGCCGCAAGAACTGTTCTGGCGAGGCGCTCAGCAGCGCGAACGACCCGCAATCGATGAACGCTCCGAACGGCGACGGACTTGTCGCTCGCAGCCGCTTGTAGAGCATCCCGGCCGACGCCTCCTCTGGACGCCGCGCCAGCGCCCGCATCGTGACGTTCGCCTGGAACACGTCTCCCGCCCGGATATAGTCCAGCACCCGCAAGACCATCCGTTCGTATCCGCCCCGATCCAGCTCCAGCCGCCACGTGACGGTGCCATCCCAGCATGCCGGCTCCGTCCGCGCCGTCGCCAGCAGCCCCTGCACCGCGTCCGCCCGCGCCACCGCCCGTGCGGCCCGTCCTGGCCCGGTCTCTGGAAATCCCGATGAGAGCAGCCAGCATTGCTCCGCCTGCAGATCGAAGCCGATCACCACGTCATAGAAACCGACACTCATGTCCGGCACGCCCAGCCTTTCCGGATGCCGCGCCGGCAGGCGCTCCAGCACCCGACCCAACCCATAGCCCAGGACGCCGACCGCGCCGCCTGCGAACGGCACGGGCGCCGCCCCGGCCATGATCCTCCAGTGCGCCAACTCTGCTTCCAGCACCGCAAACGGATCGCCCGTGACCGGCGCTCCGTTGATCGTCACCTTTCCGCCCGACGCCTCGATCCGACGAAACGGCCGCGCGCAGAGGTAGGAGTGCCGGCTTCGCGCATCTCCCGGCGCCGCGCTGTCCAGCCAGACCAGCCCCGGCTCGCCGGACAGCGCCGCGAAGGCCTGTTCCGGCCGCAAGCCGGCAATCTCCCTGACGACAAGCATGACAACCCCGCCGATGCAATCCTGCAGGCTGCGTAACCCGGGCTTCCCCGCGGGTCACCCCGGGACGTCCGGGGTGGACGGTCTGACGGAGCCCGACGAGTGAGGCTGAGCAGGGTAAAATCTGCTGGCGACTTTCCACCGCAGGGGTGCAATCCGTTCAGACGTCTGCTCAGGGGCAGACGTGAGGTCTCATCGAACGACGTGCTCCTGCAGAAGCCTGGCGAATGTCTCCGCCGCCGCCTCGAAGTCCATTTCCTGTGCTCCGAACCCGATCCGGACGTGATCGGGTGCGCCGACACAATCGCCTGGAACGAGCAGGAGACCACGATCGGCGGCAACCTCGCAGAAGGGGCGGGTCTGAACCCCTGAGCGGAACCACGAAAAACCCGTCATGCCGCCACAGGGCCTGATCCATCCAACGTGTTCGCTCACCTCGGCGAAGATCGCGTCGAGCATGTCGAGGTTGGCCTGGGCCACACGCCGGGTTCTGGTCCAGACCTCGTCGCGATGCCGAACCGCGATCTCGGCGACGAACTCGGTCACGACCGAGTTGGAGATGGAGGTGTACTCCCGCACGTTGCCGTAGGCGGCGCGCCGCCGTGCGTCCGGCTCGATGATCCAGCCCAGACGCAATCCCGGCATGGCGAAACTCTTGGACAGGTCGCCTATCGTCGTGGCGCCAGGCAGGCGCGATGCCGACGCGACGGGCGCGCCATGGAAGATGGGCTGGTGCACCTCATCGCTCACGAACTGCGCACCCCGGTCCACGGCCAAATCGTGGAGGACGCGCATCTCCTCGTCCGACAGCACCGCGCCCGTAGGGTTGTGGGGCACGTTGACGACGAGCAGCTTGGTGCGCTCGTCAACCAGGCTGATAACCTCGTCCAGGTCGACCTTGAACCCCGCATCCCGGTGCAGGTGGTAGGATCGCACCTCCAACCCGAACGCCTTGGGCAGCGCGGCCTGCGTCGGATAGCAGGGTGCGGGCGTGACCACGTTTGCACCGGCTTCGGCCGCCAGCAGGAAGATGTTGGTCAGGCACTCCGCAGCGCCGGCCAGCACCACCACCTGCTCGCTGGGAACCGAAGCCATCGCGGCGATTGCAGACCGCAGCCCTTCGGCCCCCGCCGTCTTGGAGTAGGCGACCTGCAGGTCCAGCAAGCGTTCTGCGGCGTCTTCGCCGTCGAGCGCCAGGACATCTCGCAACTGCCATAGCGGTCCCGTGCTGCCTCCCAGGTCGAAGCGAATGCCCGGGCCGCTTTTGTCCTGAATCCAGCGATCAAGCAGGAACTCGTCGAAGTGCAAGTCAGACTTTCCCTGGGTTGGCGCGCAAATCAAACATGCGTCCGATGAAGGCGCTCGTAAAGCCGCCTCCTCGGGCCGAGGCTCGATTGAGAGTTCAAGTCCCGTTCGACCACAAAGCGGCTATTCAAGGTCAATGAATAAACGCGCTGGCGCAAAATGGAACGCCGTATTAGCCCGGCGGATCCGATCATGGCGGCATACGCGGGGCAAACAGCTATACGCTGATCATCACCGGCCAGGCTGAACAACGTCGACCCGCATGTCTGGCTCTCCGACGTCCTGCATCGCATCGCCGATCAGCCCGACCGCGATTTCGCAGACGTCCTGCCTTGGAACTGGTCGATGTCGGTCGCCGAGGTTGCCGCAATCGCCTGAGGCGCATCCGTGGCGCCCACCAGATGGATACGAGGGTAATCATGTCAGGGTCAGGCCATCGATGCGTCGGTGTAATCTGTCGAGCAGGTGACGCGGGAGTGGCGAAGCTCGATGCGAGAGAGAAGAAGCTCGCCGTAGGCGATCGTGCATCGCCGGCCTCACGCTGACTGAAGTACTCCTTGCAGCCTGGCCGATCTTGCTCAGAACATGCCGTACTGGGGTGCCAGCCAACCCAGAAGCGTCAGCAGCACACCGGCTGCAGCGAGCCCGAGGGAAGCGAACAGCAGCATGCTGGATGTGGCAATGACTGAAACCGTTGCCAGCACAATCCCGAGCTCGAGGGCGGCGGCCCCATCGTCGTAGCAGCGCGTCCGTTCCAAGGCGAGGTCGCGAGCCAGCTCGAAGCCATGCGCCCGGCGCGCGATGGCCATCTTGCCATCGCCGGGGTCCTGGTCGTAGTGCGCCTGCTCCTGGGCCAGCTGATCCAGCACCGCCTGTCGAGCAGCCACGCCTTGCGGGGTCTGTGGCGCATCGAGCGTGCCGCCGAGAGCCGCGAGATCGTGGGCAAGGGCCTGTCGGATCGACTTGCCCTGATACTGCGTCCAGGCGTCGGCCGCGGAGATCGAGTTCTCGTTGACCTTGATCTCGGCATGCTTGGCACCCTGTTCGGCGATCGCCAGGCAGGCAGCCAGGATAGCGATGAGAAGAGCGGCATGCTTGTTGCCGTGCTCGGAAGCATGCCCGGCATGCTCATGGTGCTCGAGTTGCTGTTCCATGCCGTAGCTCCTGCTGATGACGCGCGTCCAGAGCGGCGATGCCAGCGGATCGCGTCTCGATCATCTCGAAGCGACGAGCCGCACTCTCCACCTGGATGGCGTTGCGTCAGCCAGCTTCGGCATATGTGTCAAGTCCGACACCACGTGCCCGGGTCGTCGAGGCACTGCCATAGGGTCACTCAGCCAGCTCGTTGAACGAGATGACCTATATGTAACCCGGGCGCGTGTGCGCTTGTGGCAGGGAATTAGGGCGTATGAGGCCGTAACGGGAGGTGGTCACCGCCACGACAGCTATTCGTGCTTCAACAAGACGGGCCGGGTTTCAATCGAACGTCCCGGGGCTGACCAGCGGCAGTATCGTCATGATGGTGACCATTAACACCATCCCGCCGGCGCCGATCCTGACACGCCAGCGGCGTAGCACCGGGTCAGGCGCCTGTGGGAGAAGGCAGCAAGGAGGCAGCATTTGGGTCCCTTTCAGCACGCGGACGCGTGGCACTCGTCCCACTTAATGGTGCAGTGCAGCAATTCATAGGCCCTGCAGAGGGTCCTGTCACGAGAAATACGAGCGGAAGACGCAAGCGTCACATGACCGCAGCGTGACGCCCGGTGCGGCCGCGGGGACGGCGTACTGCCAACGGCTACGAGCTACCGTCGAACATGCAGCCACTGGTTCACCCTGCTCTGCGAGTGATTGAAGGCTCGCGTCTATCCAGTCGTCAGAAACGGGCAGAGCTCGGCCACGTCCGACCTTGGCACCGGACCCTGTCAGCGCTTGTGCCAGAGCTTCGAACAGTCTTCATATGCGCATGCCCGGTCTCGCCTTCTGCATGATCCGAAGGCAATCTGGACGCTCCTTGCGAACCTGAAGCGGCGGAGGAAGGGGGAATGATCTGGCTGTGACGGCGACGAGGCGCTGAACCGGATCTGCCTGCCCAGCGACTGGGGAGCGATGACGCCAGGCTCAGCAAACGCCTGACTTGCCGCGTCCGCCACGCCAAGGATCACCACGCCGGCACGAGAATTGGCAGATCCTGCCTGTTCATCTTCCGCAGCAAGCGCGCGGGAATACAAGGCGCAACGCACGAGATCGATCCACTCGCACTCGCACTCGCGCTCACCGATGCAGATCAAGATAACGGCGGATCCGGTTCACGACGTCGTCGGTCACCGGATTATAGACGATCATGCCCAGCTCCGGCCTGCCGTCGACGGCGAAGAACTCCAACTCAAGCAGGCCAAGCTCGGCGTGGTGGAGCCGCTTCAGCCCCTCGCCATGCGCCATCACGTCGTTGTCGCGCCACAAGACGTCAAACTCCGGGCTCGTCCGGGACAGCTCCTCGACGAGTTTCGCGATCTCCTCGCTCGCGCCGGCGCGCACCGCATCCGCCCGGAACGTAGCCACCACGAACCGCGCGACGCTCTGCCAATCCTCCTGCCGGGCGCGCACGCCCGGATCGGCGAATATGAGCCGTAGGATGTTGCGTTGCTCGCGCGGCAGCGTCGCGTAGTCGGTCAGCAGCGCTGCTGCGGCGCGGTTCCAGGCGACGACGTCCCAGGTCGCGGTCTTGATGATCGCCGGGCTCACCTCCAACGTGTCGAGCACGCGCTGAAGGCGCGGAGTCACGCCGTCGAAGGGCTTGTAGCGAACTTCGGGTGGACGCCCGAGGCCGAGCATGAACAGGTGCTCGCGCTCGGGATCTGTCAGCATCAGCCCGATGGCGATGCGGTCGAGGACGTCGGCGGATGGCGCTCCTCCGCGCCCCTGTTCCAGCCAGGTGTACCAGGTCGGGCTGATGTTGGCTCGCTGGGCAACCTCTTCGCGCCGCAGCCCTGGCGTGCGCCGACGGCCGCGCGAGAAGCCCAACGCCGCAGGATCGAGGCGGGTGCGACGATCACGCAGATACGTGCCGAGCATGCTGGCGGTGTCGACGGCCATGACGATCCTGTTAGCATTTATACCATGATAATCTCACTACTTTACCATGACGCAGCATCGGCTGATACGTCGTCCCGACACCATCGGAGATCGTCCATGCGCGTGCTCCTCACCGGCGCGACCGGCTTCATCGGCTCCCGGATCGTGCCCGAACTGATCGATGCCGGGCACCATGTGCTCGGGTTGACACGCTCCGACGCCGGCGCGCGCTGGCTCGAGCAGTCCGGCGCCGAGACGCTCCGCGGCACGCTCGAGGATCCAGACAGCATCGCGAGCGGCGCAGCGCAGGTCGACGCGGTGATCCACACCGCCTTCGATCACGACTTCTCGCGCTTCGTCGAGAACTGCGAGAAGGATCGTCGCGTGATCGAGGCGATCGCGGGCGCGCTCGCCGGCTCGAACCGGCCGCTGATCATCACCTCCGGCACCGGCATGGGCAGCCCCGGGTCCGGTGAGCTCGCCGTCGAGACCGTGTTCGACCGCGACAACCCCAATCCGCGCCGGCTGTCGGAGCTGACCGGCGAGGAAGTCGCCAAGCAGGGCGTGTCTGTCGCCATAGTGCGCCTGCCGCAGGTGCATGATACGCGAAGGCAGGGGTTGATCTCGCCGTTGATCGGGATCGCCCGCCAGAAGGGCATGTCGGCCTATGTCGGCGATGGCGCCAACCGCTGGCCGGCAGCGCATGTGAACGACGTTGCGCGGCTCTACCGACTGGCGCTGGACAAGCACGAGCCGGGCGCGCGCTGGCACGCGGTCGCCGAGGAGGGCGTGCCGGTTCGCGAGATCGCGGAGGCGATCGGCGCCGGCCTCGGCGTGCCGGTCAGGTCGCTGCTGGCCAACGAGGCGGCGGAACATTTCGGCTGGCTCAGCCGCTTCGCCGGCATGGACCTGCCGGCTTCGAGCGCCTTGACCCGCAATCGGCTCGACTGGAAGCCCGAAGATACCGTGTCAAAGGACAAGGGGATGGAAGGTTTTTCAGCGCTCCGAGCAAACGTCTCCAACACAGGCGCGCAGCCAGCCGCGCAGGA